>NZ_JAGEMF010000002.1:0-1589360 GCF_040148805.1 Thalassospira sp. NFXS8
CACTGGCCGGAAGGGTATCAATCCGCACTGCCTTGAAGCTATCGGTTTCCCCACCTGGCTGACTGTAATGGAAGTCCGCTTCCTTCAGCGCATAGCCCGTGTCTTCCTTCGTCGTCACCGTCTGATCACCGCCAACCGGCGGGTCGTTTACTTCGGTAATGGTGATTTTTGAAACCAGTTGTACCGATTTTGCATCCGGTCCACCGGCATTTCCACCGGACTGAATATTACCGTCATCCGTTGATTGCTGACCATCGCTAAGCGTGGTTGTAATCACCCGTTCGCCCGACTGCGTGTCGGATGAACTGGCATATTTGATTGCATTCAGGATCGAATTAACTTCGGCAACTGTCGTGTCCGCATCCAGCGTGATCACCAGATCAGCACCGTTTGTACCACCGGTTACCGTCACACCGCTCGGGCGGTCGCCCACTGCCAAGGTCAGTTGGTCCGCACTGGTTGCACTGCCAACCGAAACCGTGATTTTACCTTCGCCATATGTGCCGCTGGTCAGCGCATCGGTTGTATCAAGGTCAACATCGCCAATATTGGCCCCGGTAATGATCGCTGTTGGTGTCGTCCCGGTATTAACCGCCGAGCTTTCGGTAACCGTTGTGATGACACCCGTACTGTCATTAAAGGTCGGCGCATCGTTTTGTGGAGTGACATTTACAGTTAAATCGCTGGCTGAAGTCGCATCCAAACCACGCGAGTCACGCACGGTAAAGTTCAACCCGGCCAGGCTGTTACCATTTTCATTATCTGCCGGATCATAAACCAGCTTGTTGGCATTGATATCGGCGATAGTGACAAAAACCGGCGTACTGACCGCAACGCCATCAAGTTTGAACGTACCGGTGCCAGAAATGCTATTAATGGTAACACCGGCCAGGGTATCGGTTTCATCCCCATTCTGAACATAGTTAAAGTCGGATGCCTTAACCACATAATCCGTATCTTCAGGGGTTGTGACCGTTTTATCAGACGAGGCAGGCGGGTCGTTTACTTCGGTAATGGTGATTTTTGAAACCAGTTGCACCGATTTTGCATCCGGTCCACCGGCATTTCCACCGGACTGAATATTACCGTCATCCGTTGATTGCTGACCATCGCTAAGCGTGGTTGTAATCACCCGTTCGCCCGACTGCGTGTCGGATGAACTGGCATATTTGATTGCATTCAGGATCGAATTAACTTCGGCAACTGTCGTGTCCGCATCCAGCGTGATCACCAGATCAGCACCGTTTGTACCACCGGTTACCGTCACACCGCTCGGGCGGTCGCCCACTGCCAAGGCCAGTTGGTCCGCACTGGTTGCACTGCCAACCGAAACCGTGATTTTACCTTCGCCATATGTGCCGCTGGTCAGCGCATCGGTTGTATCAAGGTCAACATCGCCAATATTGGCCCCGGTAATGATCGCTGTTGGTGTCGTCCCGGTATTAACCGCCGAGCTTTCGGTAACCGTTGTGACCACACCCGTACTGTCATTAAAGGTCGGGGCATCGTTTTGCGGGGTCACGTCAACCGTGATCGTATTAGGCGCTGTGTCAAAACCATCCCGGCTATCCTGAACCGAGAATGTAAAGCTGGCGGTTGCATCACCGTTCACATTTTCTGCCGGGGTATAAACCAGATCACCCTTGGTGACATCGGCGACCGAAATTACCTGACCAGCGGTAACAGCAACGCCGTCCAGTGTAAGCGTACCACTCACAGGCAATGTATCAATCCGCACCGCCTTGAAGGTATCGGTTTCATCCCCGGGCTGGCTGTAATTGAAGTCCGAAACCTTCACCGTATAAGGTGTATCTTCCAATGTCGTAACCGTCTGATCACCACCAATTGGCGGGTCGTTTACTTCGGTAATCGTTACCGTGGCACTGAGTGTATCTTGCAGGCTGGTCGGGCCACCGGCGGTTTTTCCATTGGTCTGTTCGTTGTTGCCATCGTTGATGGTGAAGGTAACCGTGCGATCGCCACTTAGCACGTCGGACTGCGTATGGTAACGCAAGGCTTCCATCAGGCTTTGAACTTCAGCCGTCGTCGTATCGGCATCAAAGCTGAAAACCAGCTTATGATCGCCAACCGTATCACTTACCGAGATCGGGTTACCTGCCGCATCAAGCACACTAACGCCGGCTGGCAGACTATAACTGCCATCAAGTGTCAGGAATTCCTTGGTGCTGGCATTGGCACCGGTAATATCAACAGTCAGGGTGCCCTTACCAAAAACACCCGTTCCGCCAAATGCGTCCGTGGTTGAAATATCGATATCAGACAGGGTAACACCGGAAACAATCTGAACCGGGTCGGTACCCGTCGCACTTGTCGAGCTTTCGGTGGAACTTGCCGTCGTATCGGTTGCACCAAGGACCGGCGCATCGTTTTGCTCGGTCACGGAAACCTGCATGGTCCCGGTAGCAGATTCAGCCGGGGTGTTTCCGCTGCTGGCATGGCCCTTATCCCATACGGAATAGATAAAGCTGGTCGCAGCATCCGCACCGTTCAAATTCAGTTCCGAGCGATAAACCAGTTTGCCTGCTGCAATATCATCTGCCGAAACATCCTGAACCCCGGTTACTTCGGTGAACGTACCGTCACCGTCGGCATCATAATAAAGTTTACCCAGGGATGAATCGGGCAGGGTTTTGATGGTAATTTTTCCAAGGGCAGTATCAAGGGCACTTTCACCGCCGGGCTGGCTGTAATTAAAATCACTGACTTTAAAGGTGTAATCGATGTCTTCTTTGGCCGTGATCGACGGCGACCCGGAAATTGCAGGCGGATCGTTTTGTTCGGTAACGGTTACAACCGCATCAATCTGACTGGAAAGGCGCGCGGCCCCCGCATCACCACCGCTTTGAATATTCCCGTCCGCACCCGCATTTTGCGCATCATAAAGGGTAATACTGATGTCGCGGTCGCCCGTCACAATATCGCCGGTCGACTGATAACGCAGGGCTTCGACGATCGCCTTGACCTGGGCCAGGGTCGCATCCGGCGCCAGATTAATCGTCAGATCTGTACCGCCTGTACCACCAGCAACGCCGCTTGTTTCAATGCCCGCCATTGCATCATTGGTAATCGACAGCACTTCACCGCTTTGGGCACCCGAAAGATGCACAACAATCTGCCCGGCACCAAAAACGGTGCTGTCAAGTTCGCTTGTCGTTGTCAGATCGATATCACCAATGGTGACATTTTCAACAATTGCAGTTTCAGGCGTGCCAGTGCCAACAACATTACTTTCTGTGACGCTGTGATGCGTGTCAGTCGTTGTATTTCCCGTTGAAATGGCCGGGGCATCGTTGGTGGGGTTAACCGTGATCGTGATGGTACGGGTTGTTTTCAATGCCGCATCCGTCGATCCGCCGCTGGTATCGACGTAATCATAATCACCCGGGTTCGCTGTGGTATCGTTGATATCACCCGTAAGTGCATCGGGCCGCAAACCTGAATTACCCAGATCATTTACAACAACCGTAAGGGTGATATCACCATTGAAGTTTGAATTGCTGGCGCTATCACCTGTCGCATCGGGGACTTTAACGGTAATGTTTTTCAACAAGGCATTCAATTCGGCTTCGTTAAAACCGGTCAGGGTGATGCTATCGCTGTTCAATCCGGATATGCCAGAACCATCTACCGTCTGCCCGCCAATTCCCGTGATCGTACTGCCGGTTGAAACCGTCAGTGTTACCGACATGTCCTGACCAAGATCATCGACATCATTGATGGTCAAATTCGCGTTTGAACCATCAATGGTAATCACGCCATTGGCTTCATCGGTGTTGAAGTTATTACCGGTGACATCGGCAGGCGTATTATAGGCCGTCAGAAAGACATCGCGCGTTTTCGCAGCAACGTTGTAACGGAACTTGCTATCCGAGATGTCGGTTGAATAAGGATCAATTTCGGTGGCTTCAATATTGTCGCCATTATCATAGGGCGTATGGTCCGTGTTGGGTCCGCCATTGGCCATATCGGTATTTTCAAGCGTGCCATTGGCCCCTGGCATCCGGTCATCAACGATAACCTGAAGTTTATAGGTTTGGTTCTTTTCCCCAAAGCCGCCAAAATTAACCTGAAGACCCCTAAGGTAGGTATTGATTTGGTCCCGTGTACCGGAAATACGCAGGGCAGAACCGGTCCCGTCATAGCTCGTATCAACGCTAACACCGCTGCTGGTTGCGGAACTGTCGATGATGATCGTGTTGTCACTATAGTCACTTGCCGACAACGGATTTCCGTTCGGGTCAAGAATACGTACCGTTACGACAAAGGCATCTTCCCCCGCACCGTTTAGCAGATCGGTATCGTGAATAAGGAAGCTGTTGCCTGAATCACCGAACTCATAGGTTTCGTTATTCACGACATTTGTTGGCGTGTCCGGCGTGGTGTTGGTAACGGAAGGCGCGTCATTGACAGATTTAACGGTGATATCAACCGTTGTATCGGTCTGTTGTGCATCACCGCCGGAATTACCAAGATCGTTTACCGAAATAGACAGGACATCGGGGCCAACATAGTCTTTTGTGCCAGCATAGGTCAGTATGCTCATCAGGGAATTGATATTTTCGACTGTCCCGGTCAGGGTAACCGTATCGGTGTTGTTGCCCGAAAGCGTAACGAAACCGGTTGAAGCAAAAGACAATGTTCCCTTTGTGACAGACAAGGTTACCTGAACATCTTTGCCAAAGGCATCGGCATCGCCAATTGTAATGTCGGAAATAGTTTTGGTGGTGTCTTCATAGGTTATCCGTGCATCACCAGGATTGGGAACGGTGATGGTCGGCGGCGTATTCGTGCTTGATGAACGCAGCAAAACAGACGTTTTAACGATGTTATTGGCACCATTAATCGTTGAACCATCCTGATTTTCGGTCGCATTTTCCGAGCCATTGGCACCGCCGGTAAGGTCGCCGTTGCTATCGCGCAAACGGTCATCAACGCTGACTTCAACCGTAAAGGTTGAGTCGTTGTCTGTACCTGGCAAAATAACATTCATACCATCAAGTGCAGCCTGCACATCGGCAAGGGACCCTTGAAACGTGATGGCGCCCGTGCTGGCAACATCCGAGGTAACGGTGATGCCGCTTGTGACTGCAAGATACAAATCACCTGACGTCGTAAGGTCTACCGCGTTACCGCCTGCGTCCTTAAGGATAACCGTTACGGAAACGAAATCTGTTTCACCGGGGCTATCGACGAGAACAAGGTCAGGATCGCTAAGGGTAAATTTGCCGTCCATATCAAAGGTGTTGGTGCCATAAACATCGTAATCCGTGCCTGCACGGGTAATTTTGGGGATGTCGTTGGCATAACCTGAAGCCGGCACGATGATATCGAACTGCGATGCGGCCTTGGTGCCACCTTCGGTCCAGGTATGGTCATTCACACTGTCTGATACAATGTACTGGAAGCTGTCATTTCGTACTTCCGAGCCATTGTGAAGGTAAGTCAGATTACCTGCATCAATATCGGCCTGGGTAAAGACGGAACCAACCCCCAAACGTTTGCCGTTCAAATATAAAATGCCCGAGGTAACATTCGACGTAATGCGATATTGCAGGGTTTCCGGCGCGTTATCCGCATCGACCGAGACCAGGTGGTTGGCATCAATTGTTCCAGAGCCACCCTCGGCAACCTCAAGAACATCGTTAACCGTAGTCCGGCCATTTTCAGTTGTTGCAGTATCCGCACCCGGATTTTGATCTGAAATCGGCGCATCATTTAACGGGGCAATGGTGAAATTGACCGCCGCGGTGTTTGATGTGTTAATCGCGGCCGGATCTGCTGCCGTTTGTTTTATGCCATTTGCGCTATCAAGGTCATCGCGCACGCGGAACTGGAAACTATCGGTAAAGTGTTCCGTGCCATCATGGATATAGCGTAATTGGGTGGTGGTTTTGTCACCCGTTAACAGGCTGCCAGAAAGCCAGTCACCGACCCCGACATCAACCCAGTTTGCGCCATCGTAATATTGCAGCGTTCCACTATCGGGCAGGTCCACAACCTGAAAATACAGATCATCAAGTTTAGCTTCACCATAGGGTTCATCGGCTTCGGCCTGGTTATCAACATCACCCAGTTTCATGGTGCCGGTGGTAATATTAACCGTCGCCCCTTCACCGATGGTCGGAACGCTACCACCACCTGCTGTTGGCGCGTCGTTCACCGGAATGGCGGTAATGGTGAATGTGCCCTGGGCGCGGTCATCGGCCAGCTTGCCGGTCCCGATAGAGATCGAGAAGTTAAAGCTGCCATGATGGGTTTCGCCGCCGTCATGGGTGAACTGTAACAGACCATTGTTAATGTCAGCCTGGGTGAACGAGTCATAAACCCCCAGCACCTTGCCATTCAGATAAAGCGTTCCGTTTTCCGGCAGGGATGTCAGTCGATAAACCGTGCCTTCTGCCGGAATGGTATATGCCGAACTTCCTTGCGTCGCTTTAAGGGTGTAGGACAGGTTCTGACTGGTGATCGTGACCGTATCATTATCGGTCCCACCGCGCTCGCCATCGCCTTCGGTGACTTCAATGCCGGTATTGACCGAACTTTGGTCAATCACCACCGGGTCACTACTGGGCGTGGCATCCGGGTCGTAACTGCCCTGAATTTGCAGATTGAAGGTATTGGTCGCGATTGTGCCGTCAGCCGGATCAACAACACCCCCCGCCTGACCGGCATTGTTAAAGACGCGGCTGTGCGAGTCCGTTACCTGGAAATTAAAACTGTCACCGGTAAAGGCCGTGCCCGCGGTTGAGCTGTCAGAATCGGTAACAGCTTTGGTCTGAACATATGTTACCCGCCCGGCGTCAATATCAGCCTGCGTAAAGGTGCTGTTAACCGTTAAAAGGTTGCCGTTCAGGCGCAATTCACCATAGGTCGGCAGGGATACGACACGGAACACCAGTTCCGTGCCACCGCTGCTGTCATCCACATCGGAAACATGCAAAAATGTGCGTGTAATAACGGTAGAAACACCGGCCTGAACCGTAGCCGTTTTGTTCGTATCAAGAACCGAATGGTCATCATTGGCGACGACATTAATTTGAATGGTTTTTTCTGTCTTCAATTCATGGCCGGCACCCGGTTCGCCACCATTATCTGTCACGGTCAGTTTGAATTCGGGTTTCGTTCCGTCCGGTTCAGTACCGTTATGGGCAAATTTCAGGGTCTTGAATTCGTCCATGGTCAATGTCATGGACGACGCCGTGATTTCTTCACCGCTATCGATCTGACCATCATTATTTGCATCGAGAAACAGGGTGCCCAATCCGTGGGTATCGATATTGGAAATCACGACAGTCAGGTTGCTACTGTCCGTTGCATCAACATCACCAATGGTGATTTGCCCGCCAATATCGGCAGCCGACGTTGTGGTACCCGGCGCGTTATAAACATCCTCGGTGCCCTGGCCTTCGTAAACGCTCGGCGTGCCATCAATCGTTGGCGCGTGGTTTACGGCTGCCACAATGTTCCAGCTTACCTGTTTTTCGGCCGAAACGTGGTCGCCAGCGGGATCCGCCGCCGTCTGGATAGCCGGCTGACCATTGCCTTCATCATGAACAAGGTCATCACGGACGATGAATTTAAAATTATCCGCTGTTAGCGAACTGCCATCATCATTGATGTAACGCAGACTGGTAGTTGCACTGTCCCCGGTCAAAAGATCGGCCGAAATCCAATGTGTCCCATCAATATCAACCCAGCCACTGCCGTCGTTATATTGCAGTTTTCCCCCGTCAGGCAGGTCAGTCACCTTAAAGAACAAGTCATCTTTGACCGCTTCAGGGTTGTTTCCCGGCTCGCCGGTTTCGTTGGAAACATCAGCATCCGCCATACCCAGCGTGCCAGTGGTAATGCCAACAGTAGTGCCTTTGGTAACATCGGCCAATGTACCGCCAGTTGCCGTTGGCGCATCGTTGGTCGCGGTTGCGCGCAAGGCAAAGGTCCCGGCAACGGCCTGGGCTGTGCCAACGGAAATGGTAAACTGGAAATTGCCCTGATGGGTTTCGCCGCCATCATGAACAAACACCACCCGGCCATTATCAATGTCATCCTGGGTGAACGAATCATAAAGGCCGTCAATGGCTTTGCCATCGACATACAGGGTGCCGTTGGTCGGAAGGGCACTGATACGGTAAACCGTGGCGTTGGCCGGAACCGTATATTCGTTGCCATCCTGGGTGTATTTCAATTCGTAATTCAGTTCACCCGACGTAATGGCATGGGTATCGCTGCCCCCTGAAACACCGTCGCCTTCATCTACATCAAGGCCGTTATTGGTAGCATCAACAATTGTGACCGGGTCCGTCGAGGTTGCGTCCCCGCCATCCCCGGCAAAATCGCCCTGAATCTCGATATTAAAGGTATTAACCGCAATCTCGTGGTTGTTATCAGGGTCAACCACACCACCATCAGCACCGGCATTGTTAAAAACACGCTGCTGGGAATCATAAACCTTGAAATTAAAGCTATCAGCGGTAAAGGCTGTTCCAGCCTGCTTGGCATCCGGATCGTCAACTGCGCCATTCTGAACGTATGCCAGTTTACCTGCCGCAACATCCGCCTGGCTAAACCGGTCACCAACTTCAAGACGCACACCGTTTAAACGCAATTCACCATGATCAGGCAGATCGGTGACTTCATAAACCAACTGGGCGCCATTGCTGGTGTCATCAACATCAGAAACACTCAGATACGATGTATCAATCACAAAGGACTGACCGGCATCAATCTGGGCAGTCGTATTGGTATCAAGCGATGAATAATCATCATTGGCCAAAATATCGATAACGATGTTTTTGCTGGTCGACAGGATTTTGTCATTGCCAAACCCACCGCCGCTATCGGTCACGGTCAGGGTAAAGGACGGATCCGTCGCATCTGACGGTTCCGATCCGTCATGGGCAAATTTCAGGGTTTTGATCTGATCAATGGTCAGATTGCTGACATTATCGGTAATTTCGGTATCGCCAGAGCCGAAATACCCGTCGCCATCAACATCAAGAAACAGCGTGCCCACACCGTGCGTATTCACATTGCTGATATCGACGCTTAAATGTGCCGCATCGTCAAAGCTGTCAAAGTCGCCAATTGTAATCTGGCTACCAATATCAGCAGCCTGGGTTTTGGTGGAATTATCGTTATAAAGATTTTCGCTTCCCTGACCTTCATAGGCTTTCGGGTTCCCGGAAATCGACGGGGCATGGTTATCAACCGATGTAATCGTCAGACTAACCGTACCATTGCCTGAAACATGGCTGGAATCAGGGTCGGCAACGCCGGACCGGACATTGTCGCTATCGATTGTGCTGTCATCTTTGAAATCATCGCGAACACGGTATTCAAAACTGTCGGATGCGACCGCATCTACCGTTTGCACATAGCGAATACCACTTGTGGCCGAATCTCCGGTCAGAAGTTTGGCCGAAATCCAGTCGCCGGTCTGAACATCGATCCAGTTACCATTGCTCAGATATTGCAAGGTGCCATTTTGTGGCAAGGTTGTAATCTGAATATAAAGATCATCGGCCTGCGCCTCGTCCGAGGCATCGGCCGGTTCGCCCGGTTCATTGGATGTATCGGCATCCGACATGCCAAGGTCGCCTGTCGTCAGACCAACATTGGCACCTTCAGCAACGGTAACCGTCCCACCCGATACCGTGGGCGCATCGTTGGTTGCAATCGCTGTCAGGGCAAAGGTGGTTTTGACCACTTCGTTCACACCAACCGAAAGCGAGAAACCAAAGTTGCTTTGATGGTCTTCGCTGCCATCCTGCACAAAGGTAACGTTGTCGGCATTGATATCAGCCTGGGTGAAGGAATCGAACACATGCAGTTCAACACCGTTCAGATACAGCTTGCCATTCGTCGGAAGGGAAGTCAGACGGTAAATCGTATCGGTCGCGGCGATATCATAGGTCGATCCGCCGCTGGTCGCCTGAAGAATATAGTTAAGCATTGATGATGTAATGGTGCCGGTATCAACCCCGCCACTCACACCGTCTTCTTCGGTTACTTGCAGGCCGCTATTGACCGGTGTGCCCTTGATGGAAACGGCTCCATCAGGCGTTTCCCCGCCATCGCCCGTCCAGTCGCCGGTAATATGCAATGCAAAACTGTTGGTTTTGATTAGGCCCGTGGATGTATCAACAACACCACCTTCGGCCCCGACATCGTTATAGGACCGCAATTGAGAATCGCGGACTTCAAAATTAAAGCTGTCGGCAACGTAATTTTCGCCCGATACACGGTCGGCTGCTTCAACCTTGGCGGTCTGGAAATAGGTTACCCGGCCATTATCAAGGTCATCCTGGCTGAAACGGTCACCAACACCCAAAATCACGCCATTCAGGCGCAATTCACCATACACAGGCAGGGAAACAACCTTGTAAACCAGCTGCTTGCCACCGCTGGTATCATCAACATCGGTAACATTAAGATTGGCAGATGACAGGGTGGTTACCACACCCGCATCAACGGTTTGCGGGCTGTTATTGGCAATTTCCGGGTTATCATCATTGGCAATAACACCAATGGTAATGGTCTTGCTTACCGTTAGCTTGGCAGCATCACCGGCACCACCGCCACCATCCGTGACCGTGATCTTGAAAGTCGGGCTGTTACCGTCCGGTTCCGTACCGTTATGGGCAAATTTAAGTTTCGCCAGGTCCGCCCCGGAAATGGTGACAGAACCGGTTATGGTCTGGTCATCCGTCGCATTGTAAATGCCATCCCCGTTGGTATCGATAAACAGAATGCCATGCCCCTGATTATCGACATCGGAAATCGTGATCTCCATATTCGCAAGATCATCAGAACCATCCGCATCCCCCCCCGAAATGGTCAAAAGCGAGCCGATTTCTGCCGCCTGGGTTACAGTTCCCGGCGCATTATAAACGGCTTCACTTCCTTCACCTTCATGAACGGTCGGGCTACCCTCCACCGTTGGGGCCTGGTTAACCGGTGCAATATTGATGGTGATGTCAAACGGGCCAACATTGCCACTACCGCCACCGTCATTAACGGTTACCTTAAATCCATCCAGGTCGTTATTGCCGACAACAATATCGGTGCCGTCATGCTTGTAGGTCAATTTGCCATCAAGCACATCTTTAAGGGAAAAAGTACTGCCAACCAGCAGGTTATTGCCGTTCAGCTTCAAAACACCTTCGGTCGGCAAGGCGGTGACCTGGAAAACTTCCTGACTGGAAGTCTGGTTTACCCCCAGTTCCGGATCAATCAGGTTAAATATATCTGACCCGATAACAACAGAGCCGCCTTCATCCACCGACACCGGCGATGGCGTCAGATCGGGGGCATCATTAACCGGTGAAAATGCCACCGAAATGTCTTTGGTCACTGTGCCGGTTGATGTGCCGTCATCCACGGATAAATGGATCGTCGCGGTGCCATTGAAATTATCTGACGGTGTCAGCGTCATATTGTGCAAGGCCGCATTCACTGCGTCCTGCTTGCCGGTCAGCGTAATGGTGTTGCCATTATCGCCCGTTACGACATCAAGACCCGAAGTATCATTTAATGTAATTGCGCCCGTCGGGTCAGATGACCCGTCTGTGACGGTAATTGTCACGGTCAGGGTATCGCCCACATTGCTGCTGTCGTGGTCAATGTCACCAACCGAAACACCGCCAATGGTCACAGGTGTATCTTCGGTTGCTTCAACCGACGCATCCGCATCAGAAACCGTAATCGTAGGCTGATGGCCCAATACCGGATCGACAGGGGCGTCAAGCAATTGCGATATCGAATGCAGGGCGGATGAGTCGACCGGCAAGGTTGCCGAAATCTGGCCGGTAGCATATTCAAGGTCCCAGTCCCCGCCCAGATCACTATTGCCTGTCACGTCATCGGATGCCGCAACATCAGCCCCGGTCAGACTGGCCAGATCATCGACAAACTGTTTTCCGCTGCCGTCCTTGGCAATATTACAGCCATAAAGCAAAATATCGGCTCCCGCCGATAAATGTTTGCTCCATGATGAAATTTCAGCCCCGGTTTCTCCGTCAAGAGAGGCGCTATCTACACTGTCTTTTCCCAGTTCAAAGCTACCATCCCCCCCGTGCGATATGATGTGCAAACCTGACACATCAGTCCCCGATGCCAAGGCATCCGCAATGGCCTTGGCGCCCGACTGATCACTATCAACGATCAGCACATCGGCTTTGCCTTCCAGGCTTTGGGCAAATTCCTGCGCCCCTTCAACCCGGCTATCAATAACGACCAAAACACGGCCACTTGCCGTTTCGGGGTTAATGCTTGCCAGCACAGCATCAAATTGCGAGGTGGAATCAGACGGTTTGTCAGAAGTCTTTTGAGCATCGTTCTGATGCTTTGTTTCTGTCTGGTCGTGATGGCTGACTTCTGATGCAACTGTTGCAACGGCTGCCGCATCCAACAGAACGCGCGGCTCTAATGCCGAAAAATACAGTTTCGTCATAATTCCCTACCCCGAACATCCCGCAATATATACGTAAAGATATATTGACGGTGATTTTAAGTTTACTATCCGAGGGCTATATTCGAAAAATACTATCCACTAGCAAGGTAAAATTTGACTACTTAAAAATGGATATCAGTCAATAGAAAAAGGTTAATACAACATTAAACTATACTTACGAAATATCTTTCAAGATAACCGAATATAAAAAATTTCGAATAATCTCTTATTTACAGTTACTTATGTATACTCATTTTTTTATGCTCAAGGATAATCAATCTTTTCCGGTTGCAATAAAAATCCGTGCAGTTGAAATCTGACATTTTCTGACTTAAGGGAAAACACACGTCAGGCTTGGTATTTCACCAACAAAACTTCACGTTAAAATAGGTTAGCTAAACCCGACATTGTCGAATCGGCGTTTGATAAAAAATAAAATGGTAATATAGATACAATCGCATCATTAAAGTTGTAACCGGCGTCATCAAAGAAGGTATGAACCGGAAAATAAATTTGCCATTTACTATAAAATCACCTCTGGATTGCAGTTCTTGTCATATACAAAAAATCATTACTGCACGTAAAACGATCACACCAATGCACCCTCCGCATATTGCCGGTAATGCTGCTTGCAATGCTGCACCATAATTCAGGCGATATTTCTCCCATGCGCAACGCTTATCAGAATTACCTGAATAATCGAGATCAGTCTGGAACGGGCGTGAACCTGTTTCCATATCTGTGCGAGTAAATGAGTGCCCTCACGTCAGGCACCATGCTGGCGCCACCCTTGGCATTTGCCGGGCCAATCGCACAAACCCTACATTTCCTGTTCCAGGCTTGACCGTGACCTGCTTCCGGGCGTATGAAGGACGCAATCGCAAGTCAGTTGCAATTGCGTCCTTCATCTTTGGCTGTTCAGCCCGTTCTGAATCCTAATCCCTGCCCGCTTCATCAGGTTCCGTTATGACCAAAATCTTTGCTGCATTGTCTGTAATTTTAGCTGGCACCGTTCTATCGGCAGCCGCCCATGCCGATACCCAAACCATCGACATGGTGATCAAGGATCATAAATTCAGCCCGGCTGAAATTACCATTCCGGCCAATACACCAGTGATATTGCAGGTCAAAAATGCCGACACCGCTGTCGAGGAATTTGACAGCCACGATCTGCGCCGTGAAAAAATCATCGCCCCGGGCATGACTGCCAAAATCAAACTTGATGGCCTTAGCCCCGGTGATTACAGCTTTATGGGGGAATTTCACGCCAGCACTGCCCAGGGCAAGGTTCATGTCCAATAACAACCGTCACCACACTATTTGACCCTCGCTCGCCCCTGTTATCCGCAACATCTGATCGCTACATTTCGGTAACTTCCCTGCATTTCGACCACGCATTAGCCATTCTGCCCGCCTTGTGCTGACCGTCGCCCTGTCTTTTGCCACCCCGCATATCTGTCTTCGGTCCGTCGGCCCCCGGCAATCAAATGCCTGTTCCTGACAGCCCTTTCATTTCTTTCTGCCACAAACGGGATTGATCCCATGTCCGCTGCTCTGATCATTGTCTTTCGCGAAGTCCTGGAAGCTGCCCTGATTGTCGGAATTGTTCTGGCGGCAGTAAATGGTGTGCGCGGTGCGCGGCGCTGGATCGCCGCCGGTATTGCCGGTGGTGTCGCAGGGGCAGCCCTTGTTGCCTATTTCGCAGGTGCCATCGCCGGCGCGCTGGCCGGGTATGGTCAGGAAATTTTCAATGCCTCTATTCTGCTGGTCGCGGTTTTAATGCTGGGCTGGCACAACGCGTGGATGTCGGTCCATGGCCGCGAAATGGCAATGGAAATGCGAGATGCCGGTAATGCCGTTCGCAATGGCAAAAAATCATTATCCGCACTGGCTATTGTTGTCGGGGTGGCAGTGTTGCGTGAAGGCTCGGAAATTGTTCTGTTCCTGTACGGACTGGCCACAGCGGAAGGCGGTTTGTCCAATACGCTGGCAGGCGGTGGCATCGGCCTTGCGGCCGGGGTTGTTGTTGGCGCAGGCATGTATCTTGGCCTTCTGCGTATTCCAACCCGTTATCTGTTTTCCGTCACCAGCATCATGATCACGCTTCTGGCGGCCGGGATGGCCGCACAGGCAATGAATTTCCTATCGGCCGCAGATATCCTTAATCTCGGACCGGTTCTTTGGGATAGCTCATGGTTGCTTAGCCAGGAAAGCCTTGTGGGCAAAGCCCTGCATACTCTGGTTGGTTACATGGACCGCCCGACGCTAACGCAAATCATTGCCTATCTGGTCACCATTATTGCCATTACATTTGCCAGCAAAATAACCAAACGCGCGGCAGCGCGACCAAGCCGGCAGCAAAACCATGCCAGTGCCGCCGAATAACTGCTGCTTGACGGCCCTTAGGGTACAATCAAAAAGGCCGCACCGGCATCTGCAAGCTTTCGCATGCAAAACGTCACACGTCAAAGGGGTGCTGGCAGGCTGGAAACGCCTTTTTCAATAGGGAATTCAGTGCTGCCTATGGTGGAAAGGCACAGGTGCTGGTCTGTTTTGATCAACATGTCGAACCACATACAGAACCACGAACCGGTAACATTGCACCTTAATGCAAAATTACCGGTGCCCCGCATTCACCGTCAATAGCGGCAACCGCCAATTCGGGCACCGTTGTTACACCCAAAATGGCAGAAGCAGCCCGTGCCACCACAATACGTCCAATCACGGCTACACCTTTTTCCTGGCGCAACGCACCTTGCTGATCCGATATAATTTCAAGTCCGGCCCGCTTAAACCAGTCGGCAATCACATCAGGATGGTGACGAAACCGTTGTCCCGGCCCCAGATCAAACGGGTAAACGTCCCCTTCTTCCAGTGACATCACCAAAATACCACCTGGCAACAAACGGGAATGGATCATGGCCAGAACCGGTTCCAGGTCGCCCAGATAATTCAAAACATCGGCGGCAATCACCATACCATAGCGCGATGTTGCCATATCGGGCATGGCGGTAATGTCGGCCACGACCAGATCACGATAGCTGCCTTTGGCCCGCGCACGATTCAACATGCGTGGCGACAGGTCTACCCCGTCAAGAACATCAATTTTACCGGCAAAAACATCGGCAACCAGCCCGGTACCACATCCCAGATCCAGCACTTCAAGCGGATGGGCCATATCGGCAAGCAAGGTTCGAACCGCTTCAAACATCAGTTCCGGGGCGCGATAAGTCAGCTTGTCGCGCAGGGAATGTTCAAACCGCGGGGCATAATCATCAAACAGGGCTCGCACATATTCGGGCGGCAAGCGGTCACGCATTGCCGCAGCCCCCAGCAACATCAGGCGCACTTCGGCCCCCATGCGGTCGGTGGCGTCGCGTTTCAGATACTCGCGATAAGCATCAATTGCCGGGTCTTTGCGACCTGCCTTTTCAAGCATCTCGGCCAAGGCAAAATAGGCTTCGTCCCAGTCCGCGTCTGCCTCCAGCGCCGCCGTTGCCACTTCGATGGCGGCATCAATATCGCCCCGTTCCGCCATTGCCAGCGCAACATCAAGGCGCCGACTTGCTGAAAGCCGATCATTGCTCATGGGTGAAAAATCCTGGAAATGCACCCGACAGGATGCCGGGAAAACCAAACGCTATATCTGCCTGTTTCGCGCTTTTGGCAAGACAGATTAAATCATTAAAAAACAAACACTTAATATTTAAAATTCAAATTCCAAAACCGATAGGCCATCTGCGTTGTGCAAAACAGCGGCCTTACATGCCCGATTGCTACTTCCAACAGGTCAGACGAACAAAACATACGGACAAATCCGATTTCCCCTTGATTTAAATTAATACATTACAATATACAAATTAATTAATTAAAAGCAGGACATCATTATGGAAAATTTCACTCCGTTTAGCGCGCTTGGCGGTGGCGCCATGATCGGCCTTGCTGCGGGGCTGTTTCTGATTCTGAATGGCAGGATTGCAGGCATAAGTGGCATTATTAGCAATATTGCGACAGGCACATCGCAACAGCGGCTGGAACGATCAGCCTTTGTGGCCGGTCTGGTCCTGGGGCCATTGCTGGTGGCACTGATAACCGGCAACCGCGCGCAAATCATTGTTGATGCCAGCCTGCCCATTCTCGTCATGGCAGGACTTCTGGTTGGGTTTGGCAGCAGCCTGGGCAGTGGTTGCACCAGTGGTCATGGCATTTGCGGGCTGGCACGGTTTTCGCCCCGGTCCCTGGTTGCGACGCTGGCTTTTATGGGTAGTGGCATCGTAACGACCTATTTGTTGCGTCATGGGGCGGGGTTTTAAAATGCGTATTACAGGTGCATTATTTTGCGGCACATTGTTTGGTGCCGGGCTTGCGGTTTCAGGCATGATCAACCCGCAAAAAGTTTTGGCATTTCTTGATATCGCAGCCATTGCCAGTAACAGCTGGGACCCCAGCCTGGCACTGGTCATGTTGGGGGGGCTGGTCGTGGCGATCCCGTTTTTTGTCTGGGCCAAGCCCCGGAAAAATGCCCTTTTGGGTGGCACCATCACCTTACCGGTCAAACGCAAAATAGACCGCCCGCTGGTGATCGGATCATTATTATTCGGGGTTGGCTGGGGACTGGCCGGGTTATGTCCTGGGCCGGCAATTTCGGCCCTGTCGCAATTTCAAACCAAATCGCTGTTATTTGTTGCGGCAATGCTGATCGGCATGGCTTTACAACGCATCTTTCAAACCTTGTGGGTCCGATAATCAAATCCGGCCCCGATGGCAGCACACATTAATTCCGGCAATCAATTTTCGGGCCAGCCGCAAACATGGCAGGTATTCCGTCACATGCACGCATAAACCTTGTCTTTGGAATCCGTCTAGCCTACCTGTGAAAAAGCATTCCCGCAGCCTCACAAGGTAAAACATGAAGATCGGCATCCTCGAAACCGGTTTCGTCCCCGAAGACATGCAGGGCGAGTTCAAAAGCTATCCCGCAATGTTTGAAAAAATGTTGGGCGCAGTGGACCCGTCCCTGCAATTTGAAAGCTGGTCCGTCCTGATCGATCAGTTCCCCGCCAGCATCAACGATGCCGACGCCTGGATCATTACCGGGTCCAAACACGGGGTATATGAAAACCTTCCCTGGATGGTGCGTCTTCAGGCCCTGCTACGCGACATTGTTGGCGCAGGCATACCGGTTTTTGGTGTTTGTTTCGGGCATCAAATTCTGGCCGCCGCCCTGGGGGGCACTGTGGTCAAGTCGGACCGGGGCTGGGGCATTGGTGTTCATGAATACACATTGGCAAATGACGCCCCGCAATGGGTTCATAACGCGCCATCATCAATGAAATTGCATGCCTTTCATCAGGACCAGGTGGTACAATTGCCTGCAAATGCCAAGGTCTGGGCCAGTTCAGATTTTTGTCCTTATGCCGGTTTAAGTTACGGCGATAACGCCGCATCAATTCAGCCCCATCCCGAATTTTCGCACGATTATGAAAATGCCCTGCTGCAATCACGCCGGGGCGATATCATTGCCGAAGATCTGGCTGTTATTGCAGAAAAATCACTGGAGAATCCGGTTGATGGTGGCAGCTTTGCCACTTGGTTACTCGCCTTCCTGCAAGGCAACCAAAACCGCAAGGCAGCCTGACCACCGCGTCTTGCTCAAACGCAACGCAACAAATCGCAAATCGTCATTTGACGGCGACCGGCTAAAACACCCGGTCGCCGTAAATTTTACGTGTTTCATTAATTCACAGCTTTGGGGCCAGCCAAACCACCGATAGAGTATAACTTTATTTCAACAATTGGCCGCCTCATGACAACAGCCCCTACTGCCAAACCTTTCCTTGCAAAACTGGCGGCACGTGCTCCCTCCTTGCGCCTGTATTCCGGGCTGTTGCTTTTTACTTATGTATTTATGCATTTCTGCAACCATGCCTTTGGTCTTATCTCGCCCGAAGCAATGGAACGCGCCGATTTTTTTCTGACTACACCGTGGAAATACCCGCCCTTTGAACAATTGCTGATGCTTGCCATCATCCTCCATTTTTTGCTGGCAACCGGGCGGCTGGTACGCCGTCGGTCCCTGCGGTTAAAACCCAAGGAATGGCTGCAAATCGTTTTGGGGCTGCTTATCCCGGTTTTGCTATTTCAACATATACTTGGCACGCGGGTTGCCGAAATCGCCTGGCAAGTTGATCCCTTTTATGAACGAGTGTTAGTCGATCTGGCCGTTTTCAGCCCCCGTATCGGCATATTGCAGGCCATCGGCCTGATTGTGGTCTGGACCCACGGCTGCATCGGTATTCATTACTGGCTGGCAGTAAAACCGTTTTATCCGCGTTACCGTGCTGTCCTGGGCGGGTTGGCCGTTGCCGTGCCAACACTGGCGCTTGCCGGGTATACAGCGGCTGCCAGCACCGTGCTACAACGTGCCGCCACCGGCGGAACCCCCTATCTTGCACATATCATCAATGAAGCGGGGCGAACGGCACAATCCTTTGCCTTCTATAGCCGCATGTCAGAATATTTTCTGATCATTACCCTGCTGCTGGCAATAAGCCCGTTCGCCCTGCGCCCCTTACGTCTGATTCTGGACCGCGTGCGCCGTGCCCACACCTTGCAGCTCCCCAATGGTAAAACAGTCCGGGTTGCGCCCGGTGCCACTGCACTTGAGGCCCTGCGCGAGGCGAAAGTCCCCATTGCATCGGTATGCGGCGGGCGTGGGCGCTGCACCACATGCCGCCTGCATTGCCGGAGTGGCCTGACCGATTTACCCGGCCCAAATCCCGTCGAAAGTGCGGCCCTGCGCAGCATAAATGCCCCGGAAGACTGGCGCCTTGCCTGCCAAATTCGCCCCACGGCCAATCTCGCCATTACCCCGCTTTTGCCCGCCAACGCCACCGCCAGCGATGGCCGTCGCCCCGGTGGCCTAACGGGCAGCGAACGGCAAGTTGTGGTTATTTTCACCGATTTGCGCGATTCAACAAAACTGGGCGAAACCAAAATGCCCTACGATGTTTTGTTTATCCTCAACCAGTTTTTTGCCGAAATGACCGAAGCATTAAGGGCAACCGGGGGGCATTATGCCCAGTTTACCGGCGATGGCCTGATGGCGCTTTACGGCCTGGAAGACCGTAATATCCGTCGGGCAATCGAAAATGCCATGCGTGGTGCTGCCGAAATGCTGGCCCGAATCGACAAACTAAACGACCATCTAAAATCGGAACTGCCATTCGATTTGCGCATCGGCCTGGGCATTCATATCGGGGATGCCATTGTTGGCGAAATGGGCCCCCCCCAGCGTGAACAAATCAGTGCGATTGGCGATAGCATTAATACGACTGCCCGGCTCGAATCCAAATGCAAGGAACATGGTGTGCCGCTGATTATCTCGCGCGATATCATCACGCGTGGAAAATTGCACATCCCCGAAGGAACAAAAATACACCGCGAAGCGTTACGCGGTAAGGACCGCGAGGTGGAATATTACGCCCTGACCACCTTGCCCACCATTTCGTCACATACTGAAAAAACCGCAGCAAAGGGCACAACAGCCAGCCAAAAGGCACAATAGACCGTGACAAAATGGACTATGACGAGGGCTGAATGAACGTTAACAGGGCAGCCAGTTGCGTAACGGCAATGGTTGGGGCTTGACTACCGGTAACAAAATAACATGTAATTATAAGGAAAGTGCGTCTTTGGTGCCGGGTAGCCGGGCCAGGGCAGACAGATGCCGAAAGGATCTGATCCGTTGCACGCTCGCTCATTCAGAGGAGGTGAAAGTAATCGCCATGTCGCGTATTTCAATGTTTAACAGCCCCCTGCTCCTTGGTTTCGATCAGATCGAACGCGTTCTTGATCAGGTTTCAAAAACCAAAGCCGAAGGCTACCCGCCTTATAATATCGAACAGATTGGTGACAATCACATCCGTATCACGGTTGCTGTCGCAGGGTTTTCCGATGATGACCTTGCTGTCACCACCGAAGACAACCAGCTGATCATTCGGGGCAAACACCAGGAAGATGAAAGCAACCGCGTCTATATCCATCGCGGCATCGCTTCCCGGCAGTTCCAGCGTTCATTCGTTCTTGCCGAAGGCATCGAAGTGATCGGTGCCCATCTTGATAACGGATTGCTGCATATTGACCTTAACCGGCCGGTTCCCGAACCGGTTGTGCGTGAAATTGCCATCAATTCGAACCGCAAAAAAAATATCCCGTCGCGCACCATCGACATGAAGGTAGATGACGACGATAATGAAACAAATGTCTAAAAAGCCGCAAGGCCAGTTAAAGGAGTGGTTCATATGAGCAATCGCATCTCAGACCATGACGACGCAGAAGGCGTCATCCCGGCCGAGCAGGATCTGCATATGCTGTCGTCAGGCGATTTCGCCATGCTGGGGATTGAGGATTTTGCCTATGTCCGCAAAATGCGAAACCCCGAAGATGCCGAAGCGGCCCGGATTTATGGTGTATTCACTGCCGATGGCACCCATATTGCCTCGTTTGAAAGCTATGCCGTGGCCTATGCCGCCATCCGCCAACACGATATGGAACCGCGTTCGGTTCACTAACACAGGCTTGTCCGGTAAATAACCGGATCAAAAACACAAAAAGGCAGCCCTGAACCCGGGCTGCCTTTTTCGTATTTAATATTGCCAAACCCGCCTGCAAAAGTAACTCAGGATATGGCAATCAGTTTTAACGCGCCAAAACCTCTGCGGCCTCGCGGGTGCGATTAACCGATGTCGCAACCGAATCAGCCGATTTCTGAATATCGCCAATATTGCGCGACACGGCCTCTACTGTATGGCGCATCGACTGGATATTTTGCGACACACCATCGGTAACCGAGCTTTGTTCTTCAACAGCAGATGAAATATTGGTCACGCTATCGCGTACCATTTCTACTGAGTTGCGAATTGTCCCCAAGGCGTCAACCACCTCGATGGTAATCGACTGAATACCCGAAATTTCATCCGCAATCTGATCGGTTGCCCGCGCGGCCTGATTGGCCAGGTTTTTCACCTCGTTGGCCACCACGGCAAACCCCTTGCCAGCATCGCCCGCCCGGGCCGATTCAATGGTCGCATTGAGGGCCAAAAGGTTAATCTGCCCGGCAATATCCTGAATAACCTCAACAATGTTACCCATCGCCGCAACAACTTCCGACATCCGCTGGGTCGATGAATCAGCGGCAACCGTCTGGTCAAACACCTGTTCGGTCGCGGCACGCGACTGCGCCATACTGCGTGAAATTTCGGCAATCGATGCTGCCAGCTGTTCGGCACTGGCCGCAACGGTATGCACCGTTTCAGATGTATTCTCAGCGGCACTTACCGCATCTGTTGCTGTTGTTCCAAGGATGTTAATATTGATATCAATGTCGGAAAAATTGTTATCAATCATCGACTTAAGCTCAATCAACAGGTTAACCTGCTCGGTAACGTCGGTGGCAAACTTGATAACTTTAAGCGGTTTTCCCATCGGGTCCAGCACCGGATTATACGACGCTTCAATCCATATAACCTTGCCGTTTTTGCCGATGCGCTTGTATTGGCCCTGTTGAAATTCACCCTGCTTCAACGCCCGCCAGAAATCGTTATATTCGCGCGTGCCTTTAACACCGGCATCAAGAAGCATGCTGTGGTGCCGCCCTTCAAGGTCAGCAAGGCGATAACCAAACAACGACAAAAAATTCTGGTTGGCGGTCAGTATGTTCCCGTCCAGATCAAATTCGATAACGGCCTGTGACTTGCTAATCGCATTAAATACGCTTTGCAAAACCGCCCGCTCCTTGCGGCGTTCCGTAATATCGGTGGCAAATTTAACCACTTTAACCGGCGTACCGGTATTATCCAGCACCGGGTTATAGCTGGCCTCAAGCCACATTTGCTCGCCTTTTTTATTGACGCGGCGAAACGCGGCACTTTGGTGTTTTCCGTCGCGCAACTTCTTCCAGAAATCGCGATATTCCGCAGAATCACACTCTTCCGCCGGCACAAAAATACTATGCGATTTCCCGACAATCTCGGACAACGAATACCCGCTGATCGCCAGAAAGTTCTCGTTGGCGTCCAGAATGCGTCCATCAAGCGAGAACTCGATCGTCGCCATCGACAGATTTAACGCCTCAAGAATTTGGGTCGCTTCCTGCGCTTTTTTCGACTGAAAGAACCGGGAAAATGCCATTTTGGGTCACCTGAAAATAAGCCACAACTTCAACTTATAACAACTTGAAATTCGATCTTTGGGATAGCTATACTACACCTTAGTATATATACATAGCGAAAAAAATACCCCCAGTTGTTCCGCCGGGAAAATTTATCTCATCCCGGTTTACGTCATGAGGGCCAATCAACGATGTAAAGTTCAAGGTTCGGGTTTGCATCAAGCTCTGACGTAACCCGCCCGGAGACTGACATTCCCGCTTTTACAGTTGATTTTGGATCACCGGTAATCAGAGGATGCCATTCAGGCAAGTCTTCGCCGTCACGTAACAGTCGGTACGCGCAGGTTGAGGGCATCCAGTCGATATCGGCAATATTCTTTCTGGTCAGCTTTACACAATCGGGAACATGTTTTCGGCGATTGGGATAATCGCTGCACAGGCAGCTATCACAATCAAGCAGCCGACATGCAACCGATGTATAAAACAAAACATCGGTGTCTTCGTCCTGCAACTTATGCAAACAGCATTTACCGCAACCATCACAAACCGATTCCCATTCATCCCGGTTCATTTCTTCAAGGCGCTTGGTTTTCCAGAAAGGCAAAGTCATCATTTATCCAGTGTTAGATCGCAATCAGGGGGTTGCCCATAAATATGATCGAAATGATCGTCCGGTTTTGTGCAAATGCACGAAGCAAAACCCCGGCAAGGTGAATATCTTTCAAGGTTTTGCGCCAAAGCAGACCGGATAAATCCCGACGGTTCAAAGGACAATCATATTTATGCGCCTGCACCCTACACTTTGCGCCTGGTCATATCACGAATTTGTACGTGCTGATGTGGAAAGCAGATCCGCCCATTAACAGATCAGATGAAAAAAAGATCCAAACACTGATCCATTTTGCAAACCACAAAGGCCAAGGTCGCGACCATCGGCTGTTTTTGCCGATAACCAGCCATCGCCTGCCGCCTGTACCGTAGTGGCATAATGAAACTCGTGGCCGCGTAAACGCGTTCCCGGCGGCCCCAGTTTGCATCCCTGGCGTATTTCAACCTGTCGATAACCAAGATGCAGCTTTCGATCATAAAAGCTGGTTTCAAGCGACAATAACCCGGTCATTTGGTGCGCAAGACCATTGGCATCAACCAAAATTTCGCCTAGCATCATATACCCCCCGCATTCGCCATATATGGTGATCTGGCGTCGTGCGGCATCTTGCATGGCATGCTGAAAGGTCTGTGCTGCGGCCAAAATGCCGCCATGCAGCTCCGGGTATCCGCCGGGCAAATATACCGCATCGCATTCCGCCGCCGGGGCTTCATCGGCCAAAGGCGAAAAAAAACTGATCGTTGCCCCCGCAGCCTGCCAGCCTGCCAATATATGTGGATAACAAAACGCAAAAGCCGCATCTCGTGCCACAGCAATATGACGCCCCAACGGCGCAATCGTAACCGGAGCCACAGCAGCACCCGCCCCCGCGCCCGATGGTACATAGCCCTTTCTGCCAACAGCCTGGTCCGCATGCGTCCCGTCAGAAAAGCCGGCAAAATTCCCCGTTCCGACATCACCCATGTCAATACTTGCACTTGCCGCCCTGGTACGGGTTTGGTCTGGCGAACCATCGGGCAACGGTATTGTTGCCAGGTCAATCAATGCATCAAGGTCAATATCGCGGGCCATAATCGCCGCTGCCCGGTCAAGAAACGGTTCCAGTGCCGGGTGTTCCCCGGCCTGCACCAGTCCCAAATGACGTACAGGCAATACAAGGTCATCATTGCGCATCACCGCGCCAATAATGGGGATGTCGGGCACCGCCTGCGCGCAGGCATCAACAATCAGCTGTTTGTGCCGGTCACTGCCGACCCTGTTTAAAATAACACCGGCCACCCTCACATCGGGCCGAAACCGGGAAAATCCGGTAATAACAGCGGCGGCCGATGCCGCCTGCCCACGCACATCCACCACCAGAACCACCGGCCACCCCATCATCGCGGCCAAATCGGCCGATGAACCACCACCGCCTGCCGCACCATCAAACAGGCCCATCACCCCTTCACACATCACAAAGGGGCTGTCTTTCGTATCGACATGCCAGCGCGCCAGTTCATAAATCGCATCTGGTGTCATTGCCCATGGGTCAAGGTTAAGGCAAGGGGTTCGGCTGGCTGCATGCTGAAAGGCCGGGTCAATATAATCCGGCCCGGCCTTGGCCGCTGCAATGTTCAAACCGCGATTGGCAAGCGCCCGCAATATGCCCAGCGTCACCACGGTTTTACCGCTGTTAGAGGCCGGTGCCGCAATCATTATTCCCGAAACAGGGAGGCGCTTATCCCTGGGTTTCGACAACTTTTTCAATACCTTCCGCAATTTTTTCCGGCGTTTCACCATAATTGAAATGGCGAACATAGGCCCCGTTTGGCCCCATCAGATAAATAAAGGACGAATGATCAACCAGATACGTGTCCGAATCTTTCGGCTCGCCCTCTTCAAACGCCTTGGAATAATAAACCCGATATGCTTTTGCCGCTGCACTGGTTTGTTCCAGGCTTCCGGTCAGACCGATCAAACGCGGATGAAAATGCGGTACATAATCAGCCATTGCCGCCACCGTATCACGTTCCGGGTCAACAGAGATGAATATGGGCTGCACTTTTTTGGCAACATCAGCAGGCAAAATATCCATCGCGTTGGACATCGCCTGCAATTCGGTCGGGCACACATCCGGGCAATAGGTATAGCCAAAATAAACCAGCATATATTCGCCGCGAAAATCCTGTTCGGTACGCGCCTTGCCGTTCTGATCAATCAGGTTAAACGGCCCGCCAATACTGGCAACGCCCGACGAACTGGTTTGCCCGCCATTTCCAGCTTGCGTATCGCGCCCCATATTATAAAGGCGAAAGCCAAAACCAAATGTCAGCACCACAATAATGGCAATAATAATCAGCCAGGTTCTTCTATTCACGTGCTACCCGTCCCTTGCATCTGGGGCCAAACCAACCGGCACTATAAAACGCTCATTACCGGTTGCAAGCCTTCGCCTTTATCCACACCAATTTGTGACAATTCATTTGCGGCCAAAGCCGGTTAACAGCCCTGGCACCTAGGCGATCTGGTGATAAGCCAGCAACGCCAGCACAACCGCATTTGCCACCATCAACCCACGCCCGACGGGCGCCATCACACTGCGAAATTTACGGGTGGCATATTGTCCGATCCACCCCGTGGCAAACAGCATTGGCACCGTCCCCACCCCAAAGGCCGCCATCACCATACCGCCCGAAAAGGCCGATCCACCTGCAGCCGCCAGAACCAGCGCACCATAAATCAACCCACAGGGAATAAACCCCAGCAACAATCCCAGAATATAACCACGCACCCCGAACGGAGCATTAAAAAACGGGCTTAAACGACCCGCAACATGGCGATGCCACCATTGCCCCAAACCACCACGTTTCAACACATTGCCTGAAAGAAAACGCGATTTTCCGTCTGCTTTGGGGGGCAGCAAACCACCAAGATGGGGCACCAGCCCCGAAATGCCATAAATCAGGAAAAACACCGCCGCAAACAACAGCAATATCGGTGCTATCCACCAAACCTGCGCCAAAGCGGTGATGCTGTCAGTAAACAGCCCTGCCAGAACACCCAGGAAAATATATGTCGTTAACCGACCGAAATGATATGGAAACAGGGCCGCCCCGGTTAACCGGCGAAATTCCGACATTTTTTCAAGCGGTATTTTTTCCATACGCGCCGTTACCTGGCTTACAACAAACGGCCCGCACATGCCCACACAATGGGTTGCACTGCCCACCAGCCCGGCCAATAGGGCGGTAACCATTACGCCCCCATCCTGGCGCACAGCAGTACTGCACTGCGCCCAGCCGCTTTCGATAATGCGAATAAGAATTTGCTGTTCGTCCATTGGCCTACCTGTTGCAACGGCCATTTCCCGGCCCGGTCGCGATTGTGACGGTGGGCCGGGCAAAGAACAACGATATAGATCAATCTCTGTCGCTGGTAATCAGCAGTTGGTGATATTAATGATCGTCCGGCGTAGATGCCGGCGCTGTCGGGGATGCCGTGGCAGATACCGTTGCTGTTTTACCATCGTCGCCAGGCATCGTTATTAATTCCAATATCTGGTCAAAGGCAACATGGCGCACCGCCGAAACATTATCCTGCGGAGAAAGCCACTGTAACCGGTCACGCAAATTAACCACCTTGCCAACAATGCAAATCGCCGGGGGTTCCATATTGGCTTTTTCAACATCCTGTGCCGCATCGGCCAGCGTCGTAATCAGCAATTGCTGGTGGGGTGTTGTCGCCCGGCAAATCACCGCAACCGGTTCATCCGGGGCACGCCCGTTCGCAATCAGTTCCGTTGCAATCCGGCCCAGATGTTTCATCGCCATATACATGATCAACACCTGCGACCCTTGCGCCAATGCGGCCCAGTTGATGTTATCAGGCACATCGCCGCTGGCCCCGTGTCCGGTCACAAATGTAACCGACGAATTGCAATCGCGATGAGTCGCCGGAATACCGGCATAGGCCGCACCGGCAATGCCGGCAGTAATGCCGGGAACCACCCGAAACGGAATACCATGTTCCACCAGGGTCAAGCCTTCTTCGCCGCCCCGGCCAAACACAAACGGGTCGCCACCTTTCAGGCGCAACACCCGCAATCCCTGGCGGGCCAGATCCACCAGTTCCAACGAAATATCGGTTTGCCGGGCTGATGGCCGCCCCCCACGTTTTCCGGCATAAATCCGTTTGGTATCCGGGCGCAGCAAATTTAAAATCCGGTCGTCAACCAGTGCATCGTAAACCACAATATCGGCCTGCTGCATGGCGTTAACGGCATGCAAGGTCAGCAAACCGGGATCACCAGGGCCAGCCCCCACCAGCCACACCCAGCCTGCTTCAAATAGCGGAAAATCAATACCAAGTGCTGTCATACGCCAAAACTATCCGAATTTATGGGGCTATATTGCTGAAACATTGTCTGCGCATCCCCGTTGCAGCAGGGGCCGTTACCAGCCATCTTACACAGGAATAACCATCACAGGGCAACAGATAAATCCAATTATTTATGGTAATACCAAAAATAGAACAATTATTTTATGTTATAATTTCCGCAAACGGCACAATGGCCCCACACAACCAAAACCGCTAGCATGGCAAAAATTCTAACCGGGGTAATCCCATAGCCCACCCACAGGAACCAGATTTACAATCATGACCCGCAAGCCAGAAGGCCCGCTTCGCAAAGGATGGACAACCGGGGCCTGTGCCACCGCCGCCACCCGCGCGGCCTGGCACGCCCTGCTGGATGGCACATTTCCCGATCCGGTTTGCATTACGCTGCCACGCGGCGAAACCCCGTGTTTTGCCCTGGTAAAACACGAAATCGGAGAAAACTGGGCGCAGGCCAGCATCATCAAGGATGCAGGCGACGACCCCGATGTTACCCATCAGGCCGAAATTATTGCCACAGTGCGCCGGGCAAAACCGGGCCACGGCATTTCATTTCATGCCGGGCCGGGGGTGGGTACAGTTACCAAACCGGGCTTGCCCGTGCCCGTGGGCGAACCGGCAATTAACCCCAAGCCACGCGAAATGATGGTTGCGCAAATTACGGAACTGGCCGAACGGTTTGGCGTTGCTGCGGATGTGGAAATTGAAATATCCATTCCCGGCGGGGCTGAAATTGCCCAAAAAACCTGGAATCCGCGTTTGGGTATTATTGGTGGTCTGTCAGTACTGGGCACCACAGGCGTTGTTATCCCGTTTAGTTGTTCGGCCTGGATCCATTCCATCCATCGCGGCATTGATGTTGCACGTGCCACAGGGCGCACCCACGTGGCCGGGGCAACCGGCAAAACATCGGAAAGTGCCATTCAGGCCCTGTATGACCTGCCCGACGAAGCGATGCTTGATATGGGGGATTTCGCAGGCGGCATGTTAAAATATTTGCGTAAAAACCCTGTTGCGCAGGTTACGATTGCCGGTGGTTTTGCCAAGCTGGTTAAGCTGGCACAGGGCCATATGGACCTTCACAGCAGCCGCTCACAGGTTAATATGGCAAGACTGGCCGAAACAGCCCATAACAACGGTGCCAGCGAAAAACTGTGTGAAGCCATAAAAACGGCCAATACCGCCCGCCATGTGCTGGAACTTTGTGCCCGCGAAAACGTTACCATAGCCAGCGTGATCGCCCGACAGGCGCGTGAAGCAGCAATGGCCACCATTGATGGTGCCTGCGCGATCGAGGTGGTTATCTTTGACCGCCAGGGCGAAATGATTGGCCGGGCCGGGCAATTTGACCGGCAAGAATTATAAACATTCGGGCCTTGTTCATATCAGGCCTGATCCGCCCATCGCAATGTCATCCGACATGCTTTGCCCTGCATATCCGGCCTGTTTGCCACCTAAAACACAATTTTGGTATCAGGCTGATTTGATACCGACAAACACTATATATGGAAACCGATTGCCGATGCCCGATCCTGACCTGAGACTGAAAAAGCACCTTTCCCCGTTAAACGTTCTTGTTTTCGGGGGTACAGGCGATGCCAATCGCATTGCCAGTGAACTTCTGGTCAGGTTTGGCACCCATATCCGTTTGCAGTTGTCCCTTGCCGGGCGCACCAGTGCACCCAACCTTCCCGATGGCATCCCGGTTCGTATCGGCGGTTTTGGCGGGCCGGATGGTATCATCAAAAGCCTGAAAACCGACCGGATCGATTTGGTTATTGATGCAACCCACCCTTATGCCACCCAGATTTCCAACCATATCGCACAGGCATGCGACAGTGTATCTGTGCCATGTATCCAGTATCGCCGCCCGCCCTGGGTGGCCCAAACCGGCGACAACTGGGTATCCGTCCCCGATATTCCCGCTGCGGCTGCCAAACTGCCAACGCTGGGCCACCGCGCCCTGATCGCCATTGGACGGCGCAACTTGCACTATTTCAACGAACTGCACGATTGCTGGCTGCTGGTTCGCACCATCGAGGCCCCCAACCATCCGTTTAACCTTGCCAATGGCGAATGGTTATCAGCGCGCGGGCCCTTTTCGCCCGAACGCGAACTGGAATTGCTGGAGCGTTATGAAATTGATGTTGTGGTCACCAAAAACAGCGGTGGTGATGCCAGCGAAGGCAAACTAATCGCTGCCCGCGACCTTGGCCTGCCAGTCATCATGATAGACCGTCCCGACCTGCAAGACGTGGATTACGCCGGTTCGATCGAGGATGTTGTGCTTAAGGTCGCAGCACACCACACCGCGCAATAAAAGCGGACTTTCGGCATCACAGGACATTTCGGGCATTCCCCAAAAGGCACCTTTAAAACAACACCCGCGCAAGATGCACTTGCGCGGGTGTTGTTTGTTTAAGGCCCAGGTATCTTTGATTTAACCGCAGTTTTATCCGGCATACCCAAACATGCGGGGCAACCACAAAACAATCGACGGTATTAGGGTCATCATCAACAGGGCAAACAACAACACAAAGATAAACGGCCAGATTTCACGAATAATATCGCGTAGCGGAATGCCGGTTACACCATTCAGCACAAACAGCACCACGCCATAGGGCGGCGTCACCAGGCCAATCATGATATTGACCGTAATCACCACACCAAAATGCACCAGATCAATGCCCAGCATCTTGGCAGCGGGCAAAAACAGCGGCACAACAATCAACAGCAGGGTCGTTGCATCAAACAGGCAACCCAAAAGCAGGATCAGCACGTTAACGCCCAGCAAAAACACCACCGGCGACATTTCCAGCCCGGCCAGCTGCCCTGCCACCATTGACGGCACATTTTCACTGGCAACCAGATAATTAAGCACCAGCGCTGATGCGATGATCAAGCCGACCACCGATGTTGACCGGGCCCCGTCCAGCACCAGCTTGTAAAAATCTTTCCAGGACAATGACCGATAAAAAAGCACCGACAAAACCAGTGCATAAACTGCGGCGACGGCTGCGGCCTCGGTCGGGGTCGTTACACCACCGTAAATGCCATACAGCAAAATTACCGGCAGCATCAGGGCCGGAAACGCCCGCATGGTCAGCTTGGGAATGTCGCGTAAAGGTACGGCTTCATCCCGGGCAAAATTGCGCCGACGTGCGGTAATGGCATTTAAAATCATCAAGACCAGGGCCAGCAAAAGGCCCGGTACAATCCCGCCTAAAAACAGAAACCCAATCGAGGTATCTGAAATCAGCGCATACAAAATCATCGGAATCGAAGGCGGAATAATCGGCCCGATCACGCTGGACGCCGCCGTTAAGGCCGCAGCATACCCCGGCGGATAGCGGTTATCACGACACATAAGGTCGATAATGACACGGCCAATGCCCGCGGCGTCGGCAATGGCGGAACCCGACATGCCCGAAAAAATCAGGCTGGCCAGCACGTTCACATGGGCAAGGCCCCCGCGCAACCGGCCGACAATGGCAACGCAAAAATTCAGCAACCGGTCGCTGATGGTGCCAGCGTTCATAAAATTGGCAGCCAGAATGAACAACGGCACGGCCAGCAAGACATAACTGTTAAACAGGCCATTAAGCGACTGTTCAGCCACCAGCCCCACATCCTGCCCGGTCATGAACAGATAGGCAATCGAAGATGCAAAGGCAGCAAGTGAAATTGGCATACCAATCGCGCCCAGCAGCAAAAACCCGCCAAGGCTAAACATAAAAGCCATGCTCATGGCTGATCCCTTTGTTCTTCTTCGTCACCGGCAATGGCAGCGACTTCATCCTGCCAGCGCCGGGTAAACAACCGGTACAGCGACACCACCGACCGGATCACCACCGCGATGATAAAAACCGGAAAAATCGCATAGATGTAATCAAGCGGAATGCGCGTAACCGGAGCCTTTTCGATGCGCATGAACTGCACATAATCGATAATTACCGGCAGGCCAGCAGCCATCGCCGCCCCGATGCAAAATATGCCTAAAATGGCCATCACGCGTTTTTGTCGCGGGTTGGCCATTAAAAACAGCATGTTAAACGAAACATGTTCGCTATCACGCAGCAAAAAGGCCGAGGTCCAGAACACCAGCCAAATGTACAAAATAACGCAAACCTCAACCGTCCAGCCCAACGGAGCATTCAGGACATAACGGGAAAAGATCTGCAAAAGAAAGGTTGCGAACATCACGATGAACAATGTCACCGCGACGCCCTCGCAACCTTTTTTCATTATGGATCGATAGGATCGCACAACTACGCTCACTTAATTGCGTTAACGCGCTCGACAATGCCTTCCGGCCAGTCTTTGGCGAAGTCGGATTCCAGATAGTCCTGCTGAACTTTTTTGCGGAATGCTGCAACATCAGGTTTGTAAACCTTCAGGCCCTGTTCCTTGAAAAATTCGATCAGCTTTTCCTCGTCCTGGATACGGTGCACATTGTTGTACAACGTTGCCACTTCTGCGGCATCACGAACAACTTTTTGCTGCTCTTCGCTCAGACCGTCATATGTTTTCTTCGCCATCGACAAAAACACGGCATCAACCAGGTGGCCGGTCAAAACAATCTGATTGGTTACTTCATAAAACTTGGCAGCTTTAACCGTCGGCAGCGGGTTATCCTGGGCATCAATCGTGCCGGTCTGCAGGCCGGTGTAAACTTCGCCAAATGCCAGCGGGGTTGCATTGGCACCAAGGGCATTGCCCAAAAACAGCCATGCATCCGAACCGGGCATGCGCAGTTTTATGCCTGCAAGGTCAGCCGGGGTTTCAATTTTCTTGTCACCACGAATGTCAAGCTGACGCGTACCAAGATAGCCAACGTCAAGAATTTCAATGTTCATGTCATCAGCAACCATCTGGTAAAATTCCTTACCGATGTCGCTGTGGAAAACGTGGCGCTGATGGTCGGGATCGCGAATCAGGTAACCCGCCGTAAAGACCGACCATGCCGGGATCTGCTTGGCAATGTCCTGGGCGGAAATCATGGCCATATCAAGGTTACCGCGCTGCATCGCGGCAGGCTCGGTTCCCTGTTTGAACAGGCTGGCATTCAGATGAATTTCAACATCGAATTCGCCTGGCGCATTCTTTTCAAGTTCATCCTTGAAAACGGTCAGCATTTTCGCATGCCAGTCGCTTTCAACCGCCGGGGTCGAAATGCGCAATTTCACCGGATCGGCCATCGCCGAGGTCGCAACACCGGACAGTGCCAGCAACGCGGCCGCCGCGATACCGGCGGTGTATTTGGGTAGATGCTTCAACATTTAGGGTCCTCCCGTGGACTAATTACCTGATCTTTCTAATTTATTATTCTTTTTGGATGGCTCCCGCCGGAAAATCAACCGGGTTTATAGCACCAACAAACATATTGTATAACTAACATGTTAGTGCTACACAACAGTTAATCCACCAACAACAAACACTATTTTAGGCCTATTGCCTGACAGGAACGCTCCATGACTTTTGACACCACCCGCCCCTTTGGCATTTCTGCCGCGCTAACCACCCCGTTTACCGCTGCCGGCAATGTTAATAATGACCTTTTGGTGCGCCATGTTCAGCATGTGCTGGAACAGGGCTGTACATCGGTCACGCTTGGTGGCACCACCGGCGAAGGTCCGTCTTTGTCGCAGGCTGAAAAAGTCAGCGCGCACAATGCCATGACGGCGGCAGGTATTCCGGCCGATAAAATCGTGTTTGCCATTATCGAATCGTCGCTGCCCAATGCCGTTGCCTGTGCGCGCGAAGCGGCCGATCTGGGCAGCAGCCATATTTTGCTGGCCCCGCCCTTCTATTTCAAAGGTGTTGCCGATGATGGCCAACTGGCGTGGTTCAGAACCTTGCTTAATGAAATTGCCACCAGCGGGCTGAAGGTAATTTTGTACCATATCCCGCAGGTTACAGCCGCCCCGGTCACGCCGGACATGGTTGCAGAACTGAAAAAAGACTTCCCTACCCTGATTACCGGCGTGAAAGATTCGGCAGGAAACTGGGAAAACACCGAAGAACTTCTTAAACGTTTTGCCGACCTTGATATTCTGATTGGCGATGAACGCCTGCTGGCAAAGGGCGTTGCCCTGGGTGCTGCTGGCGCCATCAGCGGTGTTGCCAATTTCCGCCCTGACCTTTTAACCGCCATTCTGGCTGGTAAACCCACCGATGCCCGCCTGCCCGAACTGGTCGAGGCCCTGCTGCAATATCCGGTAACACCGGCGGTCAAGGCCTTGGTCGGGCATCTTGGGAACGATCAATCGTGGCTGGCGGCCCGCGCCCCCCTTGCCCGTCTGGCCCCGGCACAGTATCAAGCCCTTGCACAACGCTATGACGAACTGTTCGCATCGCCAACGAGGTAAGACCATGACAGAAGCCGCCCGGCCCAGAGGAGAACGCAGCCTTCGCAGCCGCGCCTATGACAGCTTTACCGAGCGGCTTCTGGCCCGCGACATATTACCCGGGCAATTTCTGTCTCAACGTGAACTGGTCGAAATTACCGGCATGCCACTGGGTGCGATTCGCGAACTGGTCCCCCGTCTGGAAGCAGACGGGCTGATCACCACCGTTCCCCAGCGTGGCATGCAGGTCGCCCATATCGACCTTGATCTGGTGCGCAATGCGTTTCAGCTGCGCATGTTTCTGGAACTTGAGGCCGCCGCCCTTTTTACCATCAACGCGACCGATGACATGATCGGCAACATTCGCGCCGCCCACGAAAAAGTCCTGAAAGATGCAGAAAAAGGCATCACCCCGGAATTGCTGGAACGCGCACAGGCCGTTGACTGGTCATTGCATGACTGTATTGTCGACTCGCTTAATAACGCGATCATTTCCAATGTTTACCGGGTCAATTCGGTCAAAATCCGCCTGATCCGTCAGGAACGGTTCCGTCTGAACGAAAAACTTCTGACCACCGTGATGAATGACCATCTGGAAATCATCGCCGGTTTTGAATCCCGCGACCCTGATCGCGCGGTCAATGCCTTGCGCAGCCACCTCGACAATGCCCGTGGCCGCGCCCTTGGTCTGGGCGAGATGTAAGGTCAAATCGCTCCGCGGTTCCCAACTTTCAGCCTGCGGACCGCAGTCCGTACTCCCTTGCGGTTACATCTCAGCGCCCTATTCCAGATAGGGCGTCATCACCCCTTCAACCCAGTTCATAAAGGCCCGCACACGGCGCGATAAATTGCGCCGATGCGCCACAACAAGGGCCACATCCAGCGGTGATGGCCGCAAATCCGGCAGAATTTCAACCAGTTCGCCACTTTCAAGATGCGGCCTTATCCCCGCATAGGCCGCTTGCATAACGCCCAGCCCGGCCAGACCAGCGGCCTCATATGTCTGCACGCTATTGACATGCAGCGCACCGGCCATTGACATGGATGCATAGCCTGAACCGTCTTCTAACGGATATTCCCAGCCATAGGGTTTTGCCCCCAAATTCTGGCTGTAATGAATCGCCCGGTGCCCCTGACTGCGCAAATCATCAAGAGTTCGGGGTGTACCCACCCGTGCAAGATAAGTCGGACTGGCCGCATTGATCATGCGCATTTGCCCCAATGGCCGGGCAACCAGGCTGTCATCACCGATAGGGCCGATGCGCAGTACACAATCAAACCCCTCCTGAACAAGGTCTACCTTGCGGTCCGTACTCGACAGCTCCAGTTCCAGTTCCGGGTATCGTGCCATGAAATCGGGCAAAGCAGGGATTATCGACTTCCAGGCCACCCCTGTTGGCACATCAACCCGCAACCTGCCGCGCAAACCAACATGTTCGCCCGAAAACATGGTTTCCAGATCATCCATATCGGTCAGCAACGCACAGGCCCGTTCATAAAATGCTTTGCCATCTTCGGACAATTGCACGCTGCGCGTCGTCCGGTGCAAAAGCCGCGCACCAACATCTTCTTCCAGCTTGCGAATAACGGTCGATGCCCGCCCTTTTTGAATCCCCAAAAAGTCCGCAGCCTGGGTAAAACTGCCCATTTCCGCGACCCTGACGAAAATCAGGATCGGCTCCAGGTTATGCATCCGGCACCACCATTGTTTATCAATGAAATAACAATGCGTTCATTTTTGCATAATTTATTGCATTCATAAAACACTATACCGTCGCACCCAAATTGAAGCATTCTTCAAGGAGGGTTCATGCCCGACATTTCTCCAACACACCGCACCCTATGGATTGGCCGGATCGCCAGTGCGCTGGTGGTGATCGCTCTGCTACTGGATGGCGCATCCCAGCTCCTTGCTCCGGCAAGCATCACCGCCATGATGCAGGAAACCGGCTTTGACATGGCTTTAACCCCGGTACTGGGCAGCATCATGCTGGGATGCGCCCTTTTATATGCCCTGCCTGCCACGCGCTTCCTGGGGGCCATTCTGGTCACCGGGTTTCTTGGTGGGGCAATTTGCGCCCATTTCCGACTGGGCGAAATGGGATCCGCCCCTGAAATCGCCTCGGCTTTGCTGGGTGTCTTAACCTGGGGTGGCCTTTACCTGCGCGATCCCCGCCTGCATCCGCTTCTGCCCCTTACCCGCTAGCACATTCCATGCGCTTTCCACCGGCCGGGCTGTTTCGTTTCGGATGTCACTAGCACCACACCAATTCACATTCCCCCAAGCCACCGATTTTCTATCGCTTTACGCGACGCATAACAGGAAACCACAATGACCCATTCCGAAATCACCACCGCCATCGTCTATCATTCGGGCTACGGCCACACACAGCGTCAGGCCGAAGCCGTCGCCAAAGGGGCAGAATCCCTTGGCAATACCGCCCTGATCGCGATTGATACCGATGGCAATATCCCTGATAACGCATGGACCATTCTCGACCGTGCAAATGCCATCATTTTCGGTTCTCCAACCTATATGGGCGGGCCAAGCTGGCAATTTAAAAAATTCGCCGATGCGTCTTCAAAACCGTGGTTTGAAGAAAAATGGAAAGACAAAATCTTTGGCGGCTTCACCAACAGCGCCAGCATCAATGGCGACAAGCTGAATACCCTGCAATATTTTGCCCTTCTGGCCGGCCAGCATGGCGGCATCTGGGTCAGCCTGGCAATCAAACCGGCCAATCTGAAATCATCCAAACGCGATGATCCCAACCGGATGGGGTCCTATATCGGGCCAATGGCACAATCCGATGCCGATGCGTCGCCCGATGAAATGTCCAGGGGGGATATGGAAACCGCACAAAGCTATGGCGCGCGTGTCGCACAAATCGCCAGCCGATTTACCAAGCCATAAGGCCCGCATCCCGCCGGCGCAAACACGGCGAAAAAACCCGCCCGTTTGATGGCGCAAGCCAGACAAAAACACCCCGCCACATTTCTGTGGCGAGGTGTTTCATTTTTGAATCACGGCATTTTGTCAGACGGCACCAAACCAAACAGGTGCAGCCAACAAACCCGCCATACCGGTTTAGCTAAAACGGCGGAACTCGCCACTTTTAAGCGGCGGACGGAAACGCTTCAGATAAGACGGGGCGACGGTTTCAATGCAATTGGGCACGATGTCGAGATCGGCAAAGCCCTTGGCATCGGCAGAAACAACGTTATCGGTTTTCAGCAACCGTACCTGATCGGGGGTCAAAGGTGGCTTGGGCAGGAATTGCAGGAAAAACGCCATGATTGACGCCATCCAGAACGGCACGGGCAACAGGCACACGCGCTGACGGGTCAGTTCACGAATGTCTTCCAGTACTTGCAAGAAGCTATATGCTTCCGGTCCGCCCAGTTCGAAGGTTTCGCCGGCCAGATGTTTGTCTTCGACAGCTTTTACAAAAGCATCAGCAACATCGCCTACATAAACCGGCTGGAATTTCGGGCCGCCTTCGCCAAAGAAATCAACCGATCCCTTGCCAAGGTCAACATGCGGCAATGCAGGCGTACCCACCACCGGAATAAACGGCAGAAAACGCGACATGCTGGCAAATTTGTTCAGGAAGTTGTCTTCCGGGCCAAAAATAACCGACGGGCGGAAAATGACGGCTTCGGGGAATGCCGACCGCACGGCTTTTTCACCAGCCAGTTTGGAGGTGGCATATTGCGAGTGCGGGTTTTTGTTCGCGCCCAGTGCCGACATATGCACAAGGGTTTTAACCCCGGCGGCCTTTGATGCCTCGGCAATGTTTTTGGCAGCCAGAACATGCATGTTCATAAAGCTGCTGGCACCGCGTTCATACAGAACACCCACCAAATTGATCACCGCATCGGCGCCATCAACAGCGCGACGAATCGCATCCGTATCCTTGATGTCGCAATGAACCGGAACCATCTGGCCCAGATATCCCATCGGTTTCAATTTTTTGGTGCGCTCGAAATAACGGGTCGGGACACGTACATTGTACCCGGCTTCCAGCAGGCGCTTGACGATATAACGGCCAACAAAGCCGCTGCCGCCAAATACGGTGATGATACGACGATCCATTGTAAATTCTCTCCTCGTCGGCCTCTTGGGTCCGCGCTGATGGCGTGCCAGGGGATGGCGGCCCGATGGCTGCCCATTCAGGGGGGTGGTCACCGTCATGGATATGCGGCCCACTTTGATACATCTGTCGAAGGGTTATATACGACGCAATAGCCCCGTCAACAATGTGGTTTTGTCAATTTTCACCGGGATCGCCCATGGTTTTGCGTAAAATGTCGTCCAAAAGCGCCTGTAACCCGGCCTGATAGCTATTATAGCGCAAATTAACACCCAGTTCGCGCTTGATGCGGGTATTTTCCACCCGCTTGTTATCTTCATAAAAACTGGCCGCCATCGGGCTCAGCACTGCGGTTTCAAAATTTTCCTCGGCGGGCGGGTCCATGCCCAGCAACCCGCAGGCATAGGCAATCACATCCTGGGGCGGGGCGGCGTCATCATCGCACACATTATAGGCCGCCCCGGCATGGGGACGCGCAATAGATGCCAGAACGGTTTGGGCGATGTCTTCGACATGGATGCGCGAAAAAACCTGCCCGGGCTTCACGATCCGCCGGGCCCGACCGGATCGTACTGTTTCCAGCGCATTGCGGCCCGGCCCGTAAATGCCCGCCAGCCGAAACGATTGCACGCATAAATCATGACGCGCGCCCAAATCAAACCATGCCTTTTCCGCCGCCACCCGGCGGCGACCGCGCTTGCCACTGGGCAGCAATTCGCTGTCCTCATCGACATTGCCGCCATTCCGGTCGCCATAAACCCCGGTAGTCGATAAATAACCGATCCAGGTTTGCGCCGGTAATGACGCCAGATCACCCCGGTGCAGGTTTAACACCGGGTCACCATCGCCGCTCGGCGGCGCGGAAACCAGCACATGGGTCACGCCCCGCAAGGCATCGGCAATGTTGGCCACCGGCAAACCTTCGGCAAATTGGCAGGGCGTAATGCCTTCGGCAATCAGGGCATCAAATTTATCAGTGCTGCGCGTGGTTCCGGCGACTTCCCAACCTTCGGCCTGTAATTTGCGCGCGACCAGGCGCGCACTAAAACCGGTGCCAAAACAGAAAAGTTTGTTGCTCATACCAATACGGCCTTATTGAATGCGGGCAGGATTTTTCACCTGATTTTGCCGCACAGTAGGGTTTTTTGCCGCCAATTAGAAGGAGACTCTTGGCATTATGCGCCCTTGGCACCCTTAAAAGCCCGCGACTAAAAGCCCGCGACGCCCTCTCGGTGATCCCGGTTATTTTTTGTCACAGTTTTAACAATTCAAACTGCTTCAAAAAAGAATTACTGCCAAATTACCGGTCTTTTCGGGAACACTATCATCTTGTTGCCGTTTTCATCGCATGGGATGTCGGCACTTCGGCTATAGTTGGCCAGCACACGATGCCCTTATCAACGCCATGTCACACAATGAGGATTTCATGCCCGGACGCACCGTTTCGCCTTTTTCCGGTTTTCGCCGACTGTCCCTGTTTACAGCCGTTAGTGCCGGAATGATCGGGGCATTTACCGGAACCCTGGTCGTTGCTCCGGCAACGGTGATGGCGCAAACAGCAGAAACCAATGCAGGCCCCCAAAGCGAAGCCGCCCATCAATATGCGGCTTGCCTGAAACTTGCCCGTCTGAAACCACAGGAAGGTTATGACAGTGCCAGCCAATGGGCTGATCTTGGTGGTGGTGAACCTGCCAAACATTGCGCGGCCGTCGCCCTGATTGGTTTGGGCGACTATACCAAGGCTGCCACCCAGCTTGATAACCTGGCTGATAACAGCGCATCTACCGCTGACATTGTTGCAGGTTTTCTGGGCCAGGCAGCACAGGCATGGACAATGGTAAACAACCTGCAATTTGCCTGGCGTGATCAAACCCGTGCGTTAAAGCTGATCGACAAGGACCCGTCCTTGTGGGTGGACCGTGCCGTGACCCTGGGCATGGCCGGGCAATACTGGGAAGCAATTGATGATTTGAACAAGGCGCTGGACCTGGACCCGAAAAATGTCGATGCGCTGGTTTATCGCGGCAGTGCATGGCGTGCGCTTGAAACATATGACCTTGCCCGTGCCGACATTGACCGCGCCCTTGAATTGCAACCAGACCATCTGCAGGCCCGCCTTGAAAGCGGCAATCTTTACCGGATTGCAGGCAACAAAGAAGCAGCCCGCCAGGATTGGCTGGCCGTGATTGAACAGGGCGATGGCACCCCGGCAGCAAAAGCCGCACGCGACAATATCGAAAAGATGGATGTCGAGTCCGAAAACGGTAACGATAAGAAGATGGAAGAAAAAACCAGGAAGAACTAAGGTGCAAGCAAATCTGATTGTGAATCGGATCCTGTTATTGTGTGTTTGCATCGGGGGATAAGATGCGCCGTTCCGTTTATTCTGCCCTTATTGCCCTGGCATGTGGTGTTGGTTTGTCTGCCCACGGGGCGCAGGCGCGCGACCAGATACGCATTGTCGGGTCGTCAACGCTGTATCCCCTGACTGCCAAGGTTGCTGAACATTACGGCAAAACCACTGGTAAACCGTCCCCCGTTGTCGAAAGCACCGGGTCGGGCGGCGGGTTCAAGCTGTTTTGCGGCGGCATCGGCGATGAATTTCCCGATATTGTCGATGCTTCGCGCCAGATTACCGGCAGCGAACGTGCGGTTTGTGCCGCCAATTCTGTGCGCAATATTTCGGAAATCCGCATTGGCTATGACGGCATTGTTCTGATTGGGTCCAAACAGGCCCCGGAAATGAAGCTCAGCCCGCGGCAGCTTTATCTGGCATTGGCACGGACCGTGCCGGTGCAGGGGGCCAGCGTCCCCAACCCCTATCAGAAGTGGTCAGATATTGACGCGTCCTTGCCCGACCTTGCCATTCGTGTTTATGGCCCGCCGCCCACATCGGGCACACGCGACCTGCTGGGCCAGCTTTTGATGGACCGGGGGTGTAAAACATTCCCCGATATCAGCGCCATGGAAAGCAGTGAACCCGACAGTTTTCGCCTGTTATGCCGCACCATGCGCGAAGATGGCGCCTATATCGAAGCGGGGGAAAACGACCGGCTTTTGATCAGCAAACTGGAAAAAGACCCGACATCCTATGCCGTGATGGGTTTTAACAATCTGGAACGCAATATGGTATCGCTTCGCGGCGTTCCCATTGCCGGTGTAATGCCCGATTACGACACCATTCTGGATGGCAGCTATCCCGGTTCGCGGCCCCTGTTCCTGTATATCAAGGATGACCACCGCCAACTGGTGCCCGATCTGGCCCCGTTTGTTGCCAGCTATGTTTCCGATGCGATTATTGGTGACGAAGGCTTGCTGGTCGATAACGGCCTTGTGCCGCTGCCCGAAGGCGAACGCAGCAATGCGCTGGCCGAAGCCCAGAAGTTCATCAAAAACTGATCATTGCCGGGCGCGGGATATATCGCCGCGTCCATCACGTCATAAATGGCCTGCCCGAAAATCGGTGGCGGGCCATTTTTATGCCTGTACAACGGCAGACATTACAATGGACGTTGCGCCATCCACACCTGATTGGCCGCGTAGCGAGGAAGTTCAAAGTTAAACCCTGAATATTCCGAAATCGAAACAAATCCGCAAAGCTCCAGCATCAGGGCCATTTCAGCCCGATGCACCCACCGCATGTGATGCCAATTATCCTCGCGGTGCAGAACTTTTCCATTCGGGGTGATTTCCTCAAACCGCCAATGTTCGGAAAATTGCTGGGTCAGCGGGTTATTGGTACGTTCCATTGCGGTAATACGTAATTTGTTGCCCGCAACAGAACCGAGATTTTCAGGCATGGGAAACAACGGCAATGCGACGATTTCCGCATCGCCTTCGGGCAGGCAATACCGCAAATCAGGGTCGATCAAATCAAACACCAGCCTGCCACCCGGTATTAAATGCGCAAATGCCCGCGCCAGGGCGGCACGCTGGCCCTGTGCGGTCACAATTTCCTGCAATCCGCGAAACGGAATAATGATCAGGGCAAACCGACAGCCCAGATCAAAGTCGCACATATCGGCATGGTGAAAAGTCAGGGCAGGGTGCTTGCGCCGGGCAATGGCAAGCATGGCGTCGGATAAATCCAGCCCTTCAACTTCAATGCCGTTTTGGGCAATTTCGGCGCTGATACGGCCGGTACCACAGCCCAGTTCCAACACCGGGCCACCCGACTTTAACGCCAGGTCGCGATAAAAGGGCAGGGGATCATCAAACAGTTTGCGGTCCAGTTCGGCGCGCAAATCATAACTGGCAACATTCAACCCGCCAGCGGGATAAAATCCGGGCGGCTTTGGCGGGTTGGCAAAGGTCATTCAAAATCCAGATCGGCATAATGCGACGCGGGCGGAAAACCAACCTGGCGATCAGCCAGGATTTCGCGCATCGACGGGCGGCTTTTAATCCGCATATACCATTCCTTGGCCCGTTCATGACGCGACCATTTGATATCGCCCATATAGTCGATAACGGAAATTTGGGCGGCAGCAGCAATATCGGCCATCGTCAAATGATCGCCCGCCAGCCATTTACGACGCTCAAACAACCAGCCCAGATAATCCAGATGATGCCCGACATTCACCCGACCCGCCCGCAAGCAGCCGGTATCAGGTGTGGAACCCTTGGCGAAATAACGTTTCAGATATTTCTCACCCAACAGGTTATCTGTGACTTCGGTATTAAACTTGCCATCAAACCATGCCACAAGTCGGCGAATTTCGGCACGTTCCACCGGTGAACTGCCCATAAGCGGATCATCTTTGTAAACTTCGTCGATATATTCACAAATCACGGTCGAGTCTGCGATGATCGTGCCATCTTCTTCTTGCAAAACCGGCACTTCACCCGCCGGGTTCAGGCGCAAAAATTCTTCGCGCCGTTCCCATACCGGTTCAGCAACCAATTGAAAATCCAGTTTCTTTTCCGCAAGAACCAGCCGGACCTTACGCGAAAACGGGGACAGCCAGAAGTGATATAATTGACGCATGGTCAGCAGCTTACCGATCAGGAATTAAGATGTGACAAAGTGACGGCTTTTGACCCGGTTTGGGACCGATTTGCAATGGTTTTAAAAACCATGTGCCAGGGGGTGATGTAAAGCCATCCCTTCGCCTGACCGCCATGTCGGTTTAACATGCCCCATTATGCCGCCTAATCGTTAACAAAACGAATTAAATCATCGGATTATAACAATGTTTCCGTAAGAACAGGTTTTGAAAACCCGCCCGAATAGATTTGCGCAGCATGACGTCCGGCACGGCAGACACAACCCTAGAGCATTTAAAACGACCATGCCCCAAACGGCATCAACAACCACAGCCCTTTATCAGGTGCGGGTTTGGGCAAGCGCCCACAAGGCATCAAGATCAAGGCATTTTTCCAGATGATCGGCCAACCCGTCCAGCGTCGCATCAATTTCGGCCTCAAACGCGATAGTTTGCCCCCAAACATCCTGCCCGGTAAGGGCGGCCAGATATGCCCGGCGAAAATCATCGCTGGCAAAAATGCCATGCAAATAGCACCCCATCACCCGGCCTTCGCCACCAATGGCGCCATCTGCATCATTAACAGCGGCAGTATCCGCCCCGGCCTTGCCCGCTGTTGCCACCCAGCCAAACCTGCGGTCCGGCCCGGTAGTTTGGCCCATGTGAATTTCGTATCCACGCAACACCGTGCCGTCCGGCACCGGGCACCGGCCATTTCCCACCACAACCGCATGGCCCGTACGCAGGGTTTTACGCCCCGCCATCACGGTTTCCACGTTTAATAAACCCAGCCCTGCTTCGTCACCTGGCGCACCTTCAACCCCATCGGGATCACATACCATTGTACCCAGCATTTGATACCCGCCACAAATGCCCATCACATGCCCGCCATTGCGCCAGTGGGCTTTAATGTCAATGTCCCAGCCCTGTGACTTTAAAAACCGTAAATCAGCCAATGTCGACTTACTGCCCGGCAATACCACCAGATCACAATCCACCGGCATCACCTCACCGGGTTTTACCAGAACAAGGTCAATACCCGGTTCGGCCAGCAAAGGGTCCAGATCATCAAAATTGGCAATTTGGGGATAGTGCGGTACGGCCACCCGCACAACAGGCACCCTACCATTTGGCAATATGGCCTCCCCGCCAGCGGCAGCCCTTCCACCGGTTTTTTCTGCGGCAGTGGTAACGGCATCTACATCGGCACCGGCATTGATGGGCCGGTGTGGTTCATCATGACGTTGCGTATCAACATCGCGCTTGCGGTCTGCCACACCGTCATTTTTATGATTTTGTATTGCGGACCCCGACATACGAAGGGACCGACGATAACGTTCAACCTGCCCCAACGCCACGCCATCTTCGGGGGGTAATTTTGCGGCCCCCGGCCAAAACGTTGCGATACCAAAACTTTTAAGACCGGTGCGATCGAAAATAATATCAAGCGCGGGTTCAAACAGCGACACATCGCCGCGAAATTTGTTGATGATATAACCGCGCAACCATTGCCGATCGCTATCGGATAATAAAACATGGGTTCCAACGATAGAGGCAATCACCCCGCCCCGGTCAATATCACCAACCAGAACCACCGGCATTTTTGTCGCCTCGGCAAACCCCATATTGGCAATATCGGCGGCGCGCAAATTTACCTCTGCCGGGGACCCGGCCCCTTCGACAATCACAAGGTCGGCGTCACTGGCAACAATGTCGAAACTTTCAATCACACGGGGCAATAAATCCCGCTTCAGGCGATAGTAATCACGCGCCAGCGCATTGGTTAAAACCTGACCTTGCACCACCACCTGCGCGCCAATGTCGCTTTGCGGTTTAAGCAAAACCGGGTTCATATGCACGCTGGCTTCCGCCCCGCAGGCACGGGCCTGCAAAGCCTGCGCACGGCCGATTTCACCACCATCGGCGGTTACAGCCGCGTTATTGGACATGTTTTGTGGTTTAAACGGGCGAACCCGCAATCCCCGCCGGGCAAACGCCCGGCAGAGGCCCGCCACCAGCAAGGATTTCCCCACATCCGACCCCGTCCCCTGCAACATCAGGGCCGGGGTGGTTTTGACCGCTGGCAATTTCATTAAAAAATCGAAACTTTCCTTGCAAACCGGTCAAAACGGCCCAATGAGCACGATTAAACGGCCAGTTAAAACTCGACCCCGATCTGCGCCTTGATCCCCTGTTCCCGAAATGGATGTTTGATCATTGTCATTTCAGTAACCAGATCGGCGGCTTCGATCAGCTTTTCAGGCGCATTGCGCCCGGTAATCACCACATGCTGGTCTGGCAGTTTATCAACAAGGGCTGCCAAAACATCATCCAGCGGTAAAAAATCATAACGCAAAACAATGTTCAATTCGTCGAGTATCACCATGGCATAAGACGGATCGCGCATCATTTCGCGGGCTTTTTCCCATGCCTGACGGGCGAGCGCAATATCCTGAGCACGGTTTTGCGTTTCCCAGGTAAATCCAGCCCCCATGGCGTGGAATTCACACAGGTCGGGAAATTGTGCCAGCAATTTTGCCTCACCGGTTTCCCAGCCACCCTTGATAAACTGCACCACACCCACCTTCATGCCATGCCCCACACAGCGCATCGCCATGCCAAAAGCCGAGGATGATTTACCTTTACCCTTGCCGGTATGGACAATCACCAGGCCTTTTTTGTCAATCTTCTCGGCCATCATACGGTCGCGCGCGGCCTTGATCTTTTTCATTTTCTCATCGTGGCGTGCGTTTTGATCATCCGGGGCCGGGCCGGTTGCCGGGGTTTGCGGGGTGTCCGTCATTGGCTTTTCCATCATTGCTGAAATTTGCGCGTATGCACCATTTTTATCCTGCCAAACTCGGCCAAAGCCCGATGACAATCAAGGAGGATTGTCAATTTTCCCATCCAGGGGCCAGTTGCCGTCATTCCTGTTGTCAGTCAGTGCAAACGCAAAACGGCACGCCATGACACCATAGCGTACCGTTTCCATATAATTCGCTCAGAGTCTGTTGCCCTGTCCCTAGCGCGAAACAAGACCCAGATCGGATGCAACCAGATCAGCCCATTTGGCCGGTTCGCGCATGTCGGTATTCGCCAGTTCAGGGCGACGCATCCTGGCCTTGTTAAACAGTTGCAGCCGATCACCGGGGGACATTTGGCGCAGCCGTACCAACGCCTTTGCCATAACGGCATTCGGGGCAGCTGCCGGTTTTTGAAAACTTTGTTCCACCAGCTCCAGGCGGTGTTCGGCCCAGTTGCGGCTGGCAACCACATCGGCAATCAGGCTGCGTAAATCGCGCACCACTGGAAATGTTTTTTGCCGAATATGGGCCAGTGACACCGTCGCCTGCCACACCGGTTTTTCAACACCTTGCAAATACCGCCAGTAAATGCGTTCGCGCGACGATATTTTTTGATGTTCAGGCAAGGGAAAATGGCCGCCCAGTTCGCATAACCCGTCGTGGAACTGTTTTTGGCTAACCGGTTCATGGCATTGGTCAAAATGGTCCCGCAAAGCCAAAACCGCGCCAATGGCACCGCGCGCCGGGCGCACCGTGCCCGTGCCATGCAAATCATCGCGCAGCCATTGGGGCACATCCTGCCCGGATAATAGGAAATCAATAATTTCCGCATGCCCGCCATGGGCGGGGGGCGGTGTTTGCACATAATGGGGCAAACGAACCTGTTTCAAAGTCTCCATTGCGGCCTCCTGCCTTGGGCCTGGCGCATTTTAACCGGCTGTGTTCGCCGCTGCGTCCCGGCCCCTAATGGGGTGACTCTTCGCCCAACCAAGGGTTAATAATCTATTAACGCATAAATCACCCAGTTTCGAAACGTTAAACTTTACCCAAATGTTCCGAAATTCCACTTTTTGGGGTATCGCGGCAGATTTGCCACAATATACAGATAAAAATAATTGTTTCTATATCGATTCAAAAATAAAATTAAAACCCGCCCGGTTGCGTATAGGTTGCCAAATTGCGCAAATGCCACCCCCGTAAACCGACCCGTATTTTCAAAATCAGGCAGTCTCAGGGACAGGTTTCAACCTGGCCAGCCAGATCATAATTTGCCACCATTCCGACAAACCCATATTGCTTTATATCCGGGCATATAGCGGCCAGAGAGGCGCCGTCTTCACGGTATTCCACGGCAAAAACCGGCTTGTTTTGTCGACGGTACGGTATGTAATCCGATAAAGAATCATCCCGCCACGCGGATTCAAGCAGGGCAAAATCCATGTCCCCCACCAGTTCATCGATCAAATCGGGGGCATTTTTTTGCCCGATTGCCAATTGGCGTTTGTGGGCCTGATCGATCAGCCAATGCAGATAGGTCACTTGGTCATCGCGGGTTATATCGAACCCGGTTTTATTATCATAACCATCAATATTATCAGGCTCGACAGCCAAAAAACCTTTGCGGGCACATAAATCCAGCCGCGCTTCAATGATCGATGCAAATTTGGTAAAGTGATGAACATCCAGCCATCTTTCACCTTGCCAGCCATCATAAACCGCCCCGATCACATCGTCGGGAAAATCAGATGCATCGTCACGCCAGTCCTCAAAGGCCCCCACATTGACATAGCACACAGGATAAAGCCCCTGATCGCGCCATTTTTTCACCTGTTTGGCCGGTGTATCGAATAAATCGCTGTCAATAACCTTTGTTCCCGGTGCGGGCACGACATCGCCCTGCAATTGCCAATGCAGCGCCCCGTTGGGGACCGGTAACCACGTTGCCGCTGCCTTTTGGGGGGTGGCCGTGGCAATTGCTGGCAACATCAGAAGCGGGGGTGATAAAATCAGGCAAGACCTTGCAAAAAAGGCAATTTTTTCCAGCCACATCGCTTTACCGGGCTTCATTGCGCCCCTCCATTAAATCGGCAGCCACACTATTACGCTTTGGTTGCCATAATCCGCGGTCAATGGCCTCGGCCAGCCGGTCGCGAATGTCTTTCAGGGCATCGGGGTTATGGGTGGCGATAAAATCGCGCACCGCGTCGTCACCCAGATAGGCATCATAAACCAGATCAAAATGATGGTTGGCAACACAGCGTGCGGTTGCGGCAAAAGCAAACAGGTAATCCACCGTTGCCGCCATTTCAAACGCCCCTTTATAACCGTGTCGCATAACCCCGTTGATCCATTTGGGATTCACCACGCGCGCCCGCACCACCCGGGCGATTTCTTCGTCCAGGGTACGTATTTTCGGGCTTTCAGGGCGGGAATGGTCGTTATGGTAAATAACCGGCTGCTGGCCCGATATATGACGCACCGCCGATGTCATTCCACCTTCGAATTGATAATAATCGTCAGAATCGAGCAAATCATGCTCGCGGTTATCCTGATTATGAACGATGGCATCCACCGCCCCCAGCCGGGTTTCAAAAACATCGCGGGCCGCTTCGCCGCTGGCCCCGTTACCATAGGCATAACTGCCCCACGCCAGATAGGCATCGGCAAGGTCGGCTTCGTTCTCCCACAATTTTTCATCGATCATTGCCTGCAAACCGGCCCCATAGGCCCCCGGTTTGGAACCAAAAACACGAAACGCCGCCTGTCTCTCTGCCAAAACGGCATCAACACCGTCGGCTGTCAGCTTGGCTGTTTCGGCGCGAACCCGCCGGGCAATCGGATTCATATCAGCCGGTTCATCGCGCAGGGCGGCCACCGCGCGCACGGCACTGTCAAACAAATCGATCAATCCGGGAAAAGCATCGCGGAAAAACCCGGAAATGCGCAGGGTAATGTCGATGCGCGGTCGGCCCAATAACGTGATCGGAATAATTTCAAACCCGGTCACCCGGCGCGATGCGGAATCCCATGTTGGTTTGACCCCCATCATCGCCATTGCCTGGGCAATGTCATCGCCGCCTGTGCGCATGTTGCTGGTCCCCCATACCGACAGGCCAAGGGCCGCTGGCCATTCGCCATGTTCCTGCACATGGCGTTCCAGCAACAATTCGGCCGACTTCCACCCCAGTTGCCATGCCGCCGGGGTTGGGACGGTTCGGGTATCGACCGAATAAAAATTTCGCCCAGTCGGTAAAACGTCGGGTCTGCCGCGTGTCGGGGCACCCGATGGCCCCGGTTCGACAAACTTGCCCGCCAGCCCACGCAAAAGCCCGTTAATCTCGGCAGTACCGCATCGGGTTATCGCCGGGCGCAGGGATGTTTCGATATCGCAAAGAACATCCTTGGTCTGAACCCAGTCATCTGGGGCGGCTTTTTTCCCCGCCACCAGATCCATCGCCAGTAATTCCAGCCGTTCCACCGTATCGCCATGGGTGCGCCAAGCGCCGCAAACCGCGTCATAATCGCGCAAGGCCTGCGGGCGGTCGCCTTGCCACACATCGCCCATCACACAATCAAGCGGGTCAAACGCCGTTTCAAGGTCTGGCAGCAAATCGCGCACCAGCGCACGGTGCAGTGACGCCGTTGCCCCGGCATCCTTGCCGCGCGGCAGGCGCGCAAGAGCCACCAGCAAATCGGTCAAAAGGCGGCCTTCCGGGGCCTTGCCAAAAATATGCAAACCATCACGAATTTGCAGTTCTTTCAGCTCGCACAAATAATTGTCGAGTTTTGCCAGGGCAGATTCTTCGTCTTCGCCCGGTGCGATTCCGCAATCGCGGTCCAGCCCAATGCGCACGGCCAGTTCCAGAATATCACGCTTGAGCAGCTTTAGCCGGCGCGGATCAACGGCAGCAGCATCGTAATATTCATCAACCAAAGCCTCCATATCCTTCAGCGGACCGTAACTTTCGGCACGGGTTAAAGGCGGGGTCAGGTGGTCGATAATCACGGCCTGGGCGCGGCGTTTCGCCTGTGTACCTTCGCCGGGGTCGTTGACGATAAACGGGTATAAATGCGGGGTGGGGCCAAAAATGGCCTCGGGAAAGCAATTTTCGGACAAAGCCAGCGATTTGCCCGGCAGCCATTCCATATTGCCGTGTTTGCCAAAATGAATAATGGCATGGGCATCAAAGCTGTGCCGCAGCCAGATATAAAAGGCAAAATAGCTGTGCGGTGGCACCAGATCGGGGGAATGATAACTTTCGAGCGGGTCAATATTATAGCCGCGCGCCGGTTGCAGCCCGATCACAACATTGCCCATGGGCACAATTGATAAAACAAACCCGCCCGGCGACGCGCGATAAAACGGGTCTGTTTCCGGTGCGCCCCAACGATCTGTCACCTGCGTACGAATAGACGCGGGCAGGGCCGCAAATGCAGCACGATAATCGGCGACGGGCAGGGTAACGCGCACAACACGCTGATCAAGCGACTTATAATCGTTGGTTGGCCCCGCCTTGACCCGGGCAATCAAATCCGCGCCATCATCGGGCATGTCGCATATGTCATAGCCCGCGGCCTGCATGGCGTGCAGGGTTTCCATCATACCAGCGGGCGTATCAAGGCCCACCCCGTTGCCAAGGCGGGCATCGCGGTTGGGGTAATTTGCCATCACCATTGCCACCCGTTTTTCGGCCACCGGGGTTTGGCGCAATCGCACCCAGTTTGCCGCCAGTTGGGCGACAAAACCCACCCGATCAGCCACCGGGATATATTTAACCAGGTCAATTTGCGTTAGCGCATCACGCCCGGCAGATCCCTTAAACGAAATAGCACGGGAAAATATCCGCCCATCCACCTCGGGCAGGGCGACATTCATGGCGATGTCGCGTGCAGCCAGCCCGTTAACCCCGTCGCGCCATGCCGCAGCACTACCGCCCGATAACACCACCTGCATCACCGGTGCATCCACCGCGTCAAACGGGCTTTCGCCGCGCACGGCACCCGGCACGGCAAGGGCAAAACCAGTGGTATTTAAAATCAGATCTGATCGCGATTGCGCCAGCCATTCTGCCACCAGGGCAGCGGCCACCGGGTCTTTCAGGCTGGACACAAAAACTGGCAGGGCGTTGATCCCGGCTTTATCGAGCGCGCCAATCAGGGCGTCAATCACGTCAAGGTTACCCGCCTGAACCAGCGCACGGTAAAACACAATTGCCGCGACCGGGCGATCTGCGTGCCATTTGGCCCCAATTTGGGCCAGCGACATTCCCGTTGTGCCGGGCCAATAGAGACCGGCCTTAACCAATGGGACCGGAGGTTGCCAGTGCCAGTCGGTATCCGGGGTCAAATATTCATAAACATATCGTAACAAATTTCCTGCATTGCCCGGCCCACCTTCGACCAGATAGCGCCATATTTGTTGCCACGCCTGACCTTTCAGGGTTGAAAGCGACAGCATTTCCCCGTCGGGCTGATCATCGCCGGGCAACAAAACCAGCGGAACATCGTTGTCGCGCGCATGAGCAACCAGTTGTTCAACGCCATATTCCCAATAACCACGCCCCCCCAGCACCCGCACAATGATAAAACGGGCATGGGACACCACATCATCCAGATACAAATCAACCGACATGTTATGGCCGAGCTGTAACAAACTGGCCAGACGCAGCGACGGAATAGCGCCATCAAACTCCGCATCTAAACCGGTTTGCGCCGATGCCAGACAGGCCAGTTCGGATTCTGCCGCCGAAAGAATAACAACATCGCCGGGGTTTTGCCCCAGATCGACGGCTTCGCTACCATCGGTGATCGTGCCCGGCTGTGCGGCAAGTAAGTGCATAAACAGAACCTGTCTGGTAAAATGAGCGCAGAAATATCGGCAGGGCATAACCCTGCCGATCAAAAAACCGGGCGGGGTTATGCAATGGCATTTCCCCGCCCGTTCTGACTTTTTCAGGCGGCCAAAATGGCCTTGGCAATCGCGGCCTGGTCCATATCATGCAAGCCAATCACCACCAAACGCGACTGGCGGCTTTCGCCTTCTTGCCACGGCCGGTCAAAATAACGCTGAAACCGTTCCCCAACGCCCTGCACCACATGGCGCATGGCCTTGCCCGGCACATTAACAAAGCCCTTGATACGCAACACGTCAAAGTCACGCACCACCGCAATCAGGCGTTGTTCCAGTGCTGCCGGATCGTTAACATCATCCAGTGTCACGACAAAACTTTCAAAATCGTCATGGTCATGCTCATGCCCGTCATCATGATGGGACGGGCGGCTTTCCAAATCATCCTCGGCGGCAGCACCCAGACCCAGCAACACAGCATTTTCAATGCGTGCATGCTCAGTTGAAATGATCTTGACCGACGGGCGTTTCAGCTCCGCCCGAATGTCGGCCTCAACCTTAACCAGTTCATCGCTGCTTAACAGGTCAGTTTTATTAAGAACCACCATATCGGCACAATGAAGCTGTTCTTCAAACAGTTCCTCAAGCGGGCTTTCGTGGTCCAGATTATCATCTGCTTCGCGCAGGGCCTGCACGGCGGCATGGTCGTGGGCAAATAACCCGTCGCGCAGGGCCGCGGCATCCAGCACGGCAACAACACCATCCACCGTCACGCGCGAGCGGATTTCCGGCCAGTTAAACGCCTTGACCAGTGGTTTGGGCAAAGCCAAACCAGAAGTTTCGATAACGATATGATCTGGCGGTGTCTCGCGATCCAGCAATTTTTGCATGGTCGGGACAAAATCATCTGCGACCGTGCAGCAAATGCAGCCATTGGCCAGCTCAACCACATCTTCTTCCGCACAGCCTTCAATGCCACAGCCATTGATGACTTCCATATCAACGCCGACATCACCAAATTCATTGATAATCAGGGCAATACGCTTGCCCCCGGCATTTTGCAGCATGTTGCGAATCATGGTGGTTTTGCCCGCACCCAAAAAGCCGGTAATCACAGTAGCGGGGATTTTACCCAAATGCGCCATAGTCTTTAAATCCTTGATAAAATCGGATGTTCAAACATCGGATATGAAATTATTTAACCGTCATCGGAATGCCCGCAACCACCAGGGTCACGCGCCGGGCAAGGGCGGCAATACGCTGATGCAAGCGCCCGGCATGATCACGAAAGGCCCGTGCCATCGCGTTTTCGGGGACAATGCCAAAGCCAACCTCGTTTGACACCAGCAATACCGGCAAAGCCAGCCGGGGCAACAGATCACACAGTTGATCAATTTCCTGATCAATATTGTCTTCATTGATCATAAGATTGGTGATCCACAGGGTCAGACAATCGACCAGAACCGGTCCTTCGCTGTGCTGATCTAATCGCGACAAAACCCCGCATAAGTCATGCGGTTCCTCTATCGTGGCCCAAAGCGGGCCACGGCGTTGTTTATGATGGCTGATACGATCGCGCATTTCGTCATCCCACGCGCGACCGGTGGCAATATAGGTGCCCCCGCCGGCAGCAATGACCATGTCTTCGGCAAATTTGCTTTTGCCGGAACGCGCCCCCCCCAATATCAGGTGAACGCCGCTTTCAATTACAGTTGGGGCCATGGCCCGTCGGTTCCTTGCGCTATGGTCTCCACCCGAGACCCGGTTGCATAGATCAGGCACACTTGCACGCGGATCGCTTTTGGCAGGTTTCCTGGCTTCGGGCATGTCAGTTATTTCCCTTCCCAAAGGACTTTCAAACCAATCCTTAAGTGGGTGACAGGGCGTACCTGCCGTAAATAACCCATCCCGATACAGTTGCGGGGGCAGCACCGGCCTTGCACCGGATTTCCCATTACCAAACAGCGACGCACCCTAGCCCAAAAGACTCGTTAATAGAAGAGGCCGCGTCGCCCTTTCAGATTTCCCCCAATAGGCGCATTGCAGATTCAACCGAACCGTATTGGTTGCAAATATCAATAAAATCAGACTGTTGAGATCACTTTGCTGCTAGCTGAAAAACAGTCCTGCAAAACAGAAATTAAACAGGCGCTGCCATATAAAAGCCGAACCGCCCCACCGCAGATTTCCGGGCTTAAGCATAACCATATGGCAAAATTCCCCCCTTATAATTTCCCGCCCCCTCCTTAATGCATAAACCGCTACTAGACTAAAGGTCAGTATTTGTAAGAATTGATATGTTGAGACGGGGAATCCTTTGAGAGAACATGAAAACAATAAAAATACGGAATGGAACTTGCTGATATCGAACACACCGGGAAAACCCGGGTGTATGGGAACCGAGCGCTGTCTGCTAACCATCATTCCAGATAACAACAAAATTGTTTATCCCAATGGCTATAGAAAACTATGTCGAAAAGATCCGGACCCAGGAACTGTTGATCTGGCAAACCACCTCGCGTCGCGATATGTGGACAAAATTGCTGGACCGGCTGCAAAATGACGCGCCCCACTTTTCCAGTTTTCTGGAACAGCATGCAGACGACCATGAAGTCGTTCTGCGTCGCCGCCAGGTGCGCGCCCTTTACAAGGCCGACCGTGAACTGGGTATGGTTGCAGCAATCATCTGGGCCCACGCACGGGGTATTCGTGTAAACGCATTATCGTTGCTGGTGCGCGACTTGCCAACTCTGGTGACCTTGTTTGAATGCGACAGCTTTGACGATAATGGCCTGAATCATTTGTTGGGACAGCCGGGAATCTCTGTTCCGACGGCCAGCAAAATGCTGTCTGCCTGCGGTAAAATGTATGAAGGTATCCCAGCAGCGATCCTTGATGATTCGATTTCGGGCGTGATTGAAAGCAGCGAATTTACCGAGGATTTCCCCCGGACCAATCGCTTGCGCGGCAAGTCCCGTAGCCGGCCGCTTGAATATTACAAGGCATATCTTTCTGATCTGAACGATCTTGCCGTTAAATACAATATCGCCCACGACAATCTGGACCGGTTTTTATCCGAATTTACCGCCAATAGTGATGAAAACGAAAACCGTCAATCGGCCTGATCAGGGGATCAGCGCCGTTTTGGCCATTACCATAATTTCAGGTAATGGCCGGGATAGCAGCAAGGGAAAAACAGGCAACTAACGCCGTTGGACTGTGCCCGAAGACATCATACCGGATGCAAAACAAACAATAGTATCAACCGGGAAATTCGGCTATCGGCAAAAACGCGCCTTATACCACCAGATTAACACTGCCAATACGCCAACCGGGATTATCTGGTGCATCAAGATAATCAACCCGGGTGATGGCAAGCGGGGCGACATCAAATGACAATGATGCCGCAGGCGGCGTACCTAATATAGATGCCAGAATGGCACGTATTGAACCGCCATGTAAAACAGCCACAATATTTCGCCCTGCATATTCCGTCGTCAGGGCATGAAAGGCCTCGCCAACCCGACCTGCAAGCTGATTGAAGCTTTCCCCCCCTGGCGGCACGGAACTGGCATAATCATCCCAAAACATACGGGCCTGCTCGGCGGGGATATCGGCCCATCTTTGTCCTTCCCAAACCCCGAAATCCTGTTCGGCCAGGGCTGGTATCACCTTGATGTCAAGCTGGTCGCGCTGCACAAGGCTAAGGCGTTTTAACGTATCAATACTGCGTGCCAAATTACTCGCCACCCGGATCGCATCGTCTGGCAAGGCTGCGCTAACCCGTTTTAGCAAACCGTCATCTTCAAAAATGGCTGGCAAATCAGTACGACCATAAATAACGCCATCCGGATTATTGACCGGGGCATGGCGGACCAACCACCAGCGCGTAACGGCAAAGCCACTCATCACATTCCCCGCACAGCGACAGAGAGGATCGCAATCGCAACAAAAATTTCCGCGATCATCTGTGCACTTCCCAAAATATCACCGCTATGACCACCGATTTGCCATTTGGCAACAAACCCGACAACCAGACAGGCACAAGCCAGTGCCAATAACCCGGCCAGCATCATCACCGCACCGCCAAGAATGATGGTAACCAGCAGCACGCTTAATAGCGCAATCAAAAATGGAATTACCCCCGGTCGTCCGGCCCCATGCCCCAAACCATCGGACCGTGCCGGGGATAGACCCATCATCAAAACCGGCATCGCCAGGCGCGAAAACATTGCCGTTATGATCGTCGCCGTGATGAAAATGCCCAGATCAAACGCCTGCATGGCGATAAAAAAACGCGCCGCAAACGCCAGAACCAGTGCAACGACACCGTAACTGCCAATTCGGCTATCGCGCATGATTTCAAGTTTGCGATCACGTGTTATTCCGCCACCGAAACCATCTGCGCAATCCGCCAGGCCATCCTCGTGCAGGGCGCCAGTTAAAACCACCATTGTCAGAATGGCAAAAACAGCAGCAAGCCCGTTATTACCGCTTAACCATAACAGGGCCAGGGCAGGTAAAACCGCCAGCCCGGCCAGAAACAACCCGGCCAAAGGCCAACACCAGACCGAACGGGCAATCAAAGTTGGCCGAAACTGAACATCTGCAGGCCACGGTATACGCGACAACAGCATCACTGCCCGGCCAAAATCACCGCAAACCATGCTGTAAAAGCCCGTATCATCGCGATTTTGTGCATCTGTCATATCTTGTGCGTCGCGATCATCTGTTTTTTCATCCGCTGTTTTTTCCGGCACGACACCCTGCACTGGCCGGGCATTAAAAGGCGGCTGATTTTGTTGCACCGGCAATTTCCCATTTTCAAACTGGCAATTTCACTATGGGCAGACTAATCATGGTGCGCACCAAAGCCAAGCTCCATTGCCCTTGGCACTTCCTGCCGCCCGGAGACCAAATTCATGTTCGATCCCAAACATCCGCCGCAAAATCTGGATGATATCCGTGCCCTTATGGCCGATCTTCCCGCCGCCGACGCAACGGCCCGCGATGCTGTTCTGGCGCGCGAACCGCAATTGACCAAGCCTGAAGGCTCGCTTGGGCGGCTGGAAGAGATCAGCCTGTGGCTGGCAAGCTGGCAAGGAAGTGCGCGGCCCCGCGCAAGCCGCCCGCGTGTTACCATTTTTGCCGGCAGCCATGGCGTATGTGAACAAGGTGTTTCCGCCTTTCCTGCCAGTGTAAACCAGCAGATGGTGGAAAACTTTATCAATGGCGGTGCCGCGATCAACCAGATTTGCAAGGCGGTAGACGCCGAATTGCGGGTCATGGAAGTGGCCCTTGAAATTCCCACCAATGACTTCAGCCGCGAAGCCGCCATGCTGGACGAAGATTGCGCCGAAGCCATGGCCTTTGGCATGAGCGCGGTTGAACCTGGCATTGATATTTTTGTGCCCGGTGAAATGGGCATTGGCAACACCACCGCCGCCGCTGCCATTGCCCATGCCCTGTTTGGTGGTACTCCCGCCGACTGGACCGGTCGTGGAACCGGCATCGATGACACAACACTGGCCCGCAAAACCCGGGTGGTCGGCGATGCCGTCATATTACATCGCAACCAGATGGCCGATGCCCTGGGTGTTTTGCGCTGTGTGGGCGGACGTGAAATTGCGGCAATGGCTGGCGCCATTCTGGCGGCACGGTTCCTGCGGGTTCCGGTGGTGCTTGACGGCTATGTATCCTGTGCAGCAGCCGCCATTTTATTTAAAATGCGCGAAGATGCCCTGGATCATTGTCTGATCGGGCATATGTCTGCTGAACCGGGCCACAAAAACCTGATCGAGAAACTGGGCAAAAAACCATTGCTGGACTTCAACATGCGCCTGGGCGAGGGGTCAGGGGCAGCATTGACATTACCATTGCTGCGCGCTGCAGCCGAATGTCATAACGGTATGGCAACATTTGAAACCGCCCATGTCAGCACCCGTGAAACACCCTGATAACGAAGATCACTTAACTGATGACCAACCCGAACCAGTTTCGTAGTCATCCCTGAAAATTGCAACACCGCCAGTACATTTTCTGGCGGTGTTTCGGTTTTCAGCTGCACTAAATGTCTTGATCTTCGGATCAGGCTTTATTTTTTGGCCCGCGCATATTCGTTCAAAAGCTGTTCAACATAGCGCCCCTGAAACATGGTGATATTCACCGAATGGCCAAAATCAATCGCTGTCTGGTCATCACAACGGCACATGATTACACGGGTATCGCCCGCCACATTAATGGCCTCGCGAATTTCATCCACCTTCTCTGCCGAAAGCTCGCTCATTTCCGGTGACCACATCAATTTGATGGTATCAACACCCAGTTTATTGCGATTGATATAGGGCAGGGAAAGGTGGCTGATGCCATCAATGCTAATGCGATAACCCCGGTCCCGGCAAAAATCGCGGGCAAAGAAATAAGCCCCGAGATCGGCAAAAATATCGATCTTTTGTAGTTCCAGCACAATCGTTCCGCGCTGCCCGGCCTTTACATTACTGTCAAAGGTCAGAAATTCGGGCGACAGCAGGGTTGATACATTCAAATTAATGCTGACAGAACCTGAAACACTGGTGTCATTGGTGCGTGACAGCAAGGCCAGCATCCGGCGATCCAGAATTTCGGTCAGATGCTGAAACAGCCAGCGATTGGATGTCACATTGATATCGGGCAACAAGGTATGCTGCAAATCGCGGATCGAAATAAACAGTTCGTGAAAAACCGGGGTGGGCTGGGCCCCACCGACCACGGCGCAAATTGCCTGACGTCGCATCAGGTTCGACAGATCGGCACGGCGCAGGGCCTCGTCAATCCGGCTAAGAATTTTTGGCGTTAACGGTGCCCCGTCCTGATTTTGGTCAGGAACGTCATTATGGCGCTGGGCGGCTTCGCTAACGGTTTTTTCCCGGCCTGCATTGCTGCGCACCAGACGCTGGGTTAAATGCAGGAAATCCTTGTATTCCTTATCGACATCAAAAAAATCGGTGAAGCTGCCCGGCAGACCATCGGGCCCCTTACCCTCGCTTAATAACGGGTCATCATTAAACAGGAATTTCAGGCGAAAAATGGCCGCATTTACTTCGTCGACGTATTTTTGCTCATAGATAAAGATAATGTCCTGATTGGTCAGAAAAAACAATCGCCCGGTAACAACGGGCACCAGGTCTTCAAACGCTGTCAGGCAGGTGCGAATATGATGTTCGCGACGGTTATAGTTTTGCAATTTCGAGATATGCACATGGACAGCACCCACACCCTGCCTGCGACGTTCCAGCCGCCGGACATAATCAACCAGAAATGCCTCGGGTGAGGGTAATGAATTGTCAGACATGTTTACCCGGTTATTTGCACATTTAATCCGAAAATACGGATTCAAGAATAATATAACGTCCTATCGTTAACAGCATATGTATCCAACACCCAACAATTGTCGAATATTTTCTTGAATGCTTCCATTACTTTCAGTCTGATAAGCCGTAGCCACACACAAACCAAAGTGCTAGTTTCGCCGCGATCATTACCGTGAAAGATTGTGGATTGATATATGGCGACGCTATCGCACCCTGATAACCGGCCCGATCGAAATTCCTGGCATGGCGTGACACAGGCCCTGTAAGACGACCGCTATGATCACCCCGATCGCCAAACTCACTTTCCACTGTTTCCGTGCCCTGATCGCGTGATGTGGCTGACACTTTCAAAAATTAAGATATGAGCCGAAAAATGGACATTAACACGTTTTTTGATGCCGAATTTGACGAGCATTTTGATCTGGTCAACAAAACCCGCGAGGCCACCCGCGACCCGTTTATCAAGCTGGTTGACCTGTGCGCTGACGCCTTTAACGCCGGCAACAAATTGCTGTTTTTTGGCAATGGTGGTTCTGCAGGCGATGCGCAGCATATCGCCACTGAATTCACGGTTCGCTATGTCCATAACCGCCGTGCCCTGCCTGCTATTGCATTAACCACCGACAGTTCAGCTCTGACGGCCATTGGCAATGATTTCGGCTTTGATCATTTGTTTGAACGCCAGATCGAAGCCCTGGGCAAAGCCGGTGATATCGCCATTGGCATTTCAACGTCAGGTAACAGCAAAAATGTTAATCTGGCACTGAAAAAAGCCACAGAAATGGGCCTGGTTGCCACCGGCTGGACCGGGCGTTCGGGCGGCGACATGGCCGCCTTGTGTGACCCGGTAATGATCGTCCCCAGCCAGACCACCGCCCGCATTCAGGAAATGCACATCATGCTGGGCCAGATGCTGGTGGGTATTCTGGAATACCGGCTGGGCCTGCGCGACTAGTTTTACCCTGCCACAACTATTGCCTGCATTGCCTGCCACACCCAACAGCCCCTAAACCCGAAAGTGCCGCCGATGACCGACCTTAGCCACCTTGCCCGTTTGGTTGAAGATTTAGGCAATGCCAAAATCCTTTGTATTGGCGATGTCATGCTGGACCGGTTTGTTTATGGGTCTGTCACACGCATTTCGCCCGAAGCCCCCATTCCGGTTATTCGGGTACAACGCGAAAGCGCAATGCTGGGTGGGGCTGGCAATGTGGTGCGCAATGCCACTGCTCTTGGTGCAGCCGTCAAATTTTTATCAATGGTTGGCGATGATTTGCCCGGACGCGAGGTCATGGAATATGTTGCGGGCGATAAACTGGTTGAACCCTATATCCAGATCGAACGTAACCGCCCGACCACGATTAAAACCCGCTTTATCGCGGGCGGTCAGCAATTATTACGATCCGACAACGAAACCACATTACCCCCGTCTGCGATCACTCTGACCCATGTGGGCGAACTCGCCGCACAGCTAACACCCGATGTAAACGCCATTGTTCTGTCAGATTACGGCAAGGGCCTTGTGGATGCCCATATCGTCAGCGCGACCATTGCCGCCGCCCGTGCCGCCGGCAAAACCGTTATTGTTGATCCCAAAGGCAATGATTACAGCCGCTATCGCGGGGCAACACTGGTAACGCCCAACCGGGCCGAAGCAGAAGCCGCCACCGGCATTGCTGTAAATAGTGATGACGATGCAGTACGCGCAGCACGCCATATCATTGAAAATTGCGACATTGAAAATGTTTTGCTGACCCGCAGCCAGGATGGCATGACGCTGGTATCGTCGAACGGCGATGTGCTTCATTTACCCACCGAAGCCCGCGAAGTTTATGACGTTTCGGGTGCCGGTGACACCGTGGTTGCCTGCCTTGCCGCCAGCATTGCCGCAGGTAGCAGCATCGCCGATGCGGCCCGCATTGCCAATGTTGCCGCCGGTATTGTGGTCGGTAAAATCGGCACCGCCATTGTTTACCCCGACGAACTGATCACATTGTTGCATCACCATGACCTTATGATCGGTGAAGCCAAACTGATGAAACTGGACCGCATGGTCGATCGGGTCGAACGCTGGCGCCGCAAGGGATACAAGGTTGGCTTTACCAATGGCTGCTTTGATTTGCTTCATCCGGGCCATATCAGCCTGTTGCAACAGGCGCGCTCGCAATGCGACCGGCTGGTGATTGGCCTGAATTCCGATGCCTCGGTCAAACGCCTGAAGGGTGAAACCCGCCCGGTTCAGTCCGAAGCGGCCCGTGCAGCCGTTCTGGGCTCACTTGAAACCGTCAGCGGCGTGGTTATTTTTGATGAAGATACCCCGCGCGACGTTATTTCAGCCTTAAAACCCGATATTCTGGTCAAAGGGGCGGATTACACCATCGAAACCGTGGTTGGGGCCGATATTGTTCAGGGCTATGGCGGCAAGGTGTTTTTGGCCCAGCTGGCCGATGGATTTTCAACCACATCAACCATCGCACGTATGAACCAAAAACCCGGTTGAAACAGGGTTATTTCGAAATCAAATCAATTTAACGGCGCGTCATCCGGCCATGGCAGAATGGAAAGTTGCGGCCAGATTTTGCGCCAGCGTTCGGTTTTCTGGCGGTAAACATCGCCAACCGGCAATACAGGATTAGGCACAACCCGCCCCGCCATCACATTTTCCAAACCGAATGGCGCATGAACACAACAATCGCCAGCCGGATTTTGCGCCACGCCAATTGCCGTGGTTTGATAGGCAAAACGGCCAATGCCATCGGCGGCACACGTAACCGGCCCATAGGGAAAGCCAAATTTTGGTTCGTACCAGATCGGTACCCGCGCCTGATTGCGAACTTCAACCCGAACCGGTAAATCGTCAAACACATCAGCGATTTGCGCAATCATCCGGTCTTCTGCCTCAAACGATGTATCACTATCGAAATAAAACAGGTCATAGTCGGCAATATGGGCATCGACTGCAAACCCGGCCTGAAGATTCCACACCGTTTGCGCCAGGCAGCCAGCGGTTAACCACCAGTCTGCCAACCCAAATATCGCCATCCGGTTCAGAATCGCATCATTATGCGGGTTCTGGCGTACCATTGCCAAAAAACGGGTTTCAATATCCTGCATTTTGCCACCGCCTCCCGTGACGAAACCTAACGGTTCAGGGCCATCCAAACCAGAACCGGCCACAAGCCGTTTAGCACGCACGCCAGCACAAACACCCGCAAAGCCGCGCGAATGTCATCGGGCGAGGCATTGCGCCGTCCGTCCCCAATATAGGGATCATGGACAATTTCACGGCCATATTGGCGTGGACCGGCCAGCGACAGGCCCAATCCCCCCGCCATTGCCGCTTCCTGCCAACCGGCATTGGGCGATTTATGTTTGCGTGCATCGCGCCACATGGTGTGCCAGGCACGTGCACCTGCTATCACCCCTTGTGAAATCAGCACCGCCAAACACACAAGCCCACCGGCCAGCCGGGCGGGAATAAAATTAACCACATCATCAAGCCGGGCAGCGAAACGGCCAAAATAAAGATAACGCCGGTTACGATGGCCGATCATGGAATCCAGGGTATTAATCGCCTTGTAAAGACAAAGACCAATCGGCCCGGCAACGGCAAACCAGAACAATGGTGCCACCACCCCGTCGGAAAAATTTTCCGAACAGCTTTCAATCGCTGCCCGGCTGACCCCTGCATGGTCCAGACTGGCCGGGTCGCGCCCGACAATCATGGAAACTGCGGTGCGCCCGGCCGCAAGCCCGTCATGCTCCAGCGTGTCAGCGACGATTGCGACATGCTGATACAAACCTTTTTGCGCAATCAGCACACCCAGCAGGAAAATTTCCGCCACAATGCCCGAGGGGGCCTGTTGTGCCCAGAACTGCACCAGCCCCCCCGTGCATCCCGCAACAGCCAACACGATCAATACGGTAATGACACCGCGAAACAACCGGTCCCCGTCACTGCGTTCAGGACGGTTCAGGCGTTTTTCAAAAAAGGAAATCAGCTTGCCGATCCAGACTACCGGATGCGAAATGCGCGAAAACAGCCACGGCATATCGCCCGCAACCCCATCCAGAGCCAAACCCAGAATGATCACGGCAACGCCAAAGCCATAAATGCCCGGTATCGGGACAAAAAAATCGAAAAATGCCTGTTCCATCACCGCAAGATGCGGCGCTTGCGAGATCACGTCAATATGACTTTGCTGATCACACCTTTAACCATTTTCATAATTTTTCAATATTCTTCATAACTTAGCCAACATCCTGTAACAGGCCTGCACAGTCAAAAGTACAATTTCCAAAGCTGCTGCTTGCAATCGGGTGTTCAATCAGGGAAAACGTGAGGAACATCGAGCGGCACCATGTCCATAAGGACAGGTTCAGACCGCATTGGCGAGAGAGAGAAAAAGGAGCAGCCTTTATGTCCCCCAAAGGTGCGGTCATGATTTGCGGTCACGGTTCACGCGACGAACGTGCCGTTTCACAGTTCAACAACATGGTTGAACAGATGAAACAGACCCATTTCGCCGATTACGATGTCGAAAGCGGCTTTCTGGAATTCGCCCATCCGATTTTACGAGACGGGTTTGAAAAGCTGAAAGCCCTGGGCCACAAAAAGATCTACGCGCTGCCAGGCATGTTGTTTGCTGCGGGTCATGTCAAAAATGACCTGCCCAGCGAGGTCAATAATTTTGACCATGAAAACCCCGATATTACGGTAAAATTCGGCCGCGATCTGGCGATTGACCCGAAATTACTGCGTGCCAGCGCAGACCGCATCGAAGAAGCACTGGCAACCGCTGATCACAGTGTTGCGCGCAAAGATACCCTGTTAATGGTGGTTGGTCGTGGTACCAACGACCCCGACGCCAATTCCAATGTCTATAAAGTGGCGCGCATGCTGCAAGAAGGCATGGGGTTTGGCCGGGTAGAAGTCAGCTATTCCGGGGTCGCCCATCCGCGTGTGAATGCCGGACTGCGCGAAGCAATGAAACTGGGTTATAAACGGGTTGTTGTCTTCCCGTATTTCCTGTTTGTCGGCATTCTGATCGACCGTATTTATGCCCATACTGACGAAGTTTCCGCCGAGTTCCCCGATATCAAATTTATCAAGGCGTCGTATCTGGCTGATCACCCGCTGGTTCTGGAAAGTTTTGCCGAACGGCTGGCCGAAATTGATACCGGCGACAACAACATGAACTGTCAGCTGTGCAAATACCGCGAACAGATCATTGGGTATGAAGGCGATGTTGCCACCCCGCAGGTCGGACACCATCACCATGTGATGGGTATTGGCACCGACGGGCACAGCCACGGACATTCCCATGGTCATGGTCATAGCCACGGGCATTCGCACGGTCACAGCCATGATCACGGTCATTCACACACACATGACCATCATCACGATCATAATCATGACCACAGCGCCATAGACAAAACCGGCAAATAAAGCTGCCAGAACAAGCGACAAAGGGCGGGGTTATGTTTGATTATCTGCGCGATCCGCAGGCCATATACCGGCAAAGTTTCGCCACCATCGAAGCCGAAGCCAACCTCGCCCGTTTTTCGCCGGAAGAACGGCCCGTTGCCATACGTATCATTCATGCCTGCGGCATGGTTGAAATGGCCGACAACATTGTTTTTGGTCCCGACGCCATCAATGCAGGCACCAGGGCCTTGCTGGCGGGCAAGCCGATACTGGTTGATGCCGAAATGGTCCGAAATGGCATTATTACGCGCTTGCTTCCGGCGCAAAACACGGTCATTTGCCGATTAAATGACGATAACATTCCCGCCCTTGCCGCCATGACCGGGACCACCCGGTCGGCCGCCGCCGTTGAAACCTGGACCAACGACATCGCCGGCGCAGTTATCGCTATTGGCAATGCCCCAACCGCCCTGTTTCATGTTCTTGATGCCGTCATATCGGGCCACTTGCCCAAACCCGCCCTGATCATTGGCATGCCGGTGGGATTTGTCGGCGCAGCTGAAAGCAAGGAAGCCCTGATCAATCATGCACAGGATGCCGGTATTCCCTTTGTCACCCTGCGCGGGCGCTTTGGCGGCAGCGCCGTTACTGCAGCCACGGTAAATGCGTTGGCCCGCATCGCCAAACCCGCCGAAAACGCCGATGGCACCACACCCGTCATGACCAAGGACGGAAAAATCGCCCATGACTGAACCTGCACACAGCGCTACCCCCCCCGCACACACCGATAAAATCCCGGCGCAAAACGGCAAAATCACGGTTATCGGCATTGGCGAAGACGGGTTTTCAGGCCTGTCCCCTGCCGCCTGCCAGGTCATAAAACAGGCCAGCATAATTTTTGGCGGCAAACGGCATTTGGCAATGCTGCCTGACGATATTGCAGCCCGGCAATCCCCGTGGATCAGCCCGTTTTACGACAATATGCCCCTCATCGCCGATGCATTGGCGCAAAACCCGGTTATCCTTGCCAGTGGCGACCCGATGTATTTTGGCGTTGGCAACACGCTGGCTGATCATTTCGGCTTCGAAAACATATCGATTTTTCCCGCGCCCTCGTCGATCAACCTTGCATGTGCCCGCACGGGCTGGCCGCTGGCAGAGTGCGATGTGATCACGTTACATGGCCGCCGCCCTGAAAATTTGCGCGCCTGTTTACGACCGCGCGGCAGAATTATTGCCCTGTCACATGATGCCACCACTCCGGCCCTGGCCGCCGTAATGCTTTATGATGCCGGATATGGCGACAGCAACATCACGGTTTGCGAACGGCTGGGCGGCGAACACGAAAAAATCACCACCAAAACTGCGCGCGAATGGCAACATAAGGCCGTAGGCCATGATCCCGATAATTTGATCGACCCGCTTAACGTTATCCTGATCGATCTGGTTGCCGATGTCACCGCATCCATCTTGCCGCTTGGCCCCGGCCTGCCCGACGATGCCTTTATTCATGACGGCATGATCACGAAATCCGAAATACGCGCCCAAACCATATCCTCGCTTGGTCCGTGGAAAGGGGCCGTGTTGTGGGATATCGGGGCAGGGTGCGGCAGCATTTCCATCGAATGGATGCGCCTGGGCGGATGTGCCGTTGCCATTGAACGCGATGGCAAACGCTGTGACATGATCGGTAAAAATGCCACCCGGCTGGGCACCCCGGATTTAATTTTGCATCATGCCAGCATCGACCATGCCCTGGATATGGCAAAAACAGCCTCTGATCCACATCGCTTCCCGGCACCTGATGCCATTTTTATTGGCGGAGGCATCACCACACCCAACCTGATGGAACACTGCTGGAACCTGTTATCGACCCACGGGCGACTGGTGGCAAATACGGTGACGCTGGAAGGCGAACAGGAATTGTTTCGATTTTATAATAAATTTGGCGGCACGCTATCACGGTTAACGGTTTCACGTTTGGCCGCACGTGGCAATTTTACCGGCTGGCACAATCTGGCCCCGGTCACCCACTATGTCGGAGTTAAATCATGACCGCGAGCGCAAACACAAATGCGACCGTCACACGCAAAGGCACCGCCTATGGGTTGGGCATTGGGCCGGGCGAAGCCGACCTGATCACGCTAAAAGCCTATAAAATTTTGCAGGAAGCCGACGTCATTGCCTATCCGGCACTGGAAGACGGTGCCAGTTTGGCCCGGCAAATTATCGCCCCGCATATGCCGGAAGGCCGCACCGAAATTGCCATTCGCATTCCCATGGGCCAACCGGCCGATCGTATTTACGATGCCGCCGCCCTTGAGATTGGCGAACATTTGCGCGCCGGGCGCACGGTGGCGGTTTTGTGTGAAGGCGACCCGTTTTTCTATGGCAGCTTTATGTATTTATATGGCCGCCTGGCCGAAGCAGGCTTTCCGGTGCACACAGTTCCAGGCGTTAGCTCCATGATGGCCTGTGCCGCACAACTGGGCGCACCGCTAGCCGCCAAAAACGATGTTTTGCAGGTCATTCCCGGCCCCTTGCCTGCCGACCGCCTGAAAACACAACTGGCCGATACCGATGCCGCCGCCATCATCAAGCTGGGCCGCCATTTTGCCAAGGTACGACAGGTGATTAACGAACTGGGCCTGACGGACCGGGCGCGCTATATCGAACGGGCAACACTGGACAGCCAAAAAATGGTGCCACTGGCAGACTTGCCCGATGATGCCACCGCACCTTATTTTTCAATGATCCTGATCCACCGTCGCGGAGACGCATGGAAATGAACAGCCCCATCCCATCCCCCCTGCCAACCGATCCGATTGCCCCCATCGCGGTTATTTGCTTAACCCAGCGCGCCCTGCCCACGGCAAAGCGCATTGCATCATCCCTGCAAGGGGCCAGCCTGCACGGGTTGCGCACCCGGGTTTCCATCCGTGAAGTGGATGTCGCGTTTGATGATACCATTGCGCATCTGCAACAAACCTTTGCCGCCGACCATGTGATTATCGGTGTCTGCGCCAGTGGCATCCTAATCCGCGCGCTGGCCCCGCTTTTGGCCGGTAAATGGCAGGATGCCGCCGTGATCGCGGTTGATGAAGCCGGTGAAACCTTTATTCCGCTGTTGGGCGGGCATCATGGGGGCAACAAACTGGCGCGTGATCTGGCCAAAAAGCTGGGCGCGCGTGCCGCCATTACCACACCGGGCGATGCCGCCCTGGGCCTGGCGCTGGACGAACCGCCTGCGGGCTGGAAACTGGCGGATAAAGCCGCCGTCAAACCCGCCACCGCTGCCCTGTTGGCCGGGGCCAGTGCCAAAATCACCATCGATGCCGGCTCGGCCGCCTGGCTGACCAACAGTGCCATCCCCCAGGATGAGCACGGCACCGTGGCCCTGCATGTTACCGCGCGCGCCGAAACCGGCATTCTCGCCGATCAAAGCGGCGATCTGGCCCCCGTCACGTTCCACCCGCCTGTGCTGGCGCTGGGCGTCGGGTGCGAACGCAATTGCGACCCAGCCGAGCTGATCGCGCTTGCCGAAAAAACCCTGGCCGATGCCGGGTTAAGTGCCAAGGCCGTTGCCTGTGTCACCTCGATCGACCTTAAGGCCGACGAACCTGCCGTTCATGCCCTGGCAACACATTTGGGCGTTCCGGCCCGCTTTTTTACCGCAAACGAACTGGAAGAACAGGCCCCACGCCTGCAAACCCCATCAGACATCGTCTTTGCCGAAACCGGCTGCCACGGAGTGGCCGAGGGGGCGGCCCTTGCCAGTGTTGGCAGCGATGGCACATTGATCGTTGCGAAACAGAAATCAAAACGCGCCACCTGTGCCATTGGCCTGTCGCCAGCGGATATTTCGCCGCAAAAAACCGGGCGCGGGCAGGGGCGTTTATCAATTGTGGGCATCGGGCCGGGCCAGGCAAGCTGGCGCAGCCCCGAAGCCAGCACCCTGATCGCGCAGGCCAGCGATATTGTTGGCTATCAGATGTATCTGGACCTGTTGGGCGACCTGATTACCGGTAAGGAATTACACCATTCCGACCTGGGGGCCGAAGAGGCCCGCGCCCGCCACGCGCTGGAACTGGCCGCCGAAGGGCGCGATGTCGCCCTGATCGGGTCGGGCGATGCTGGCATTTATGCCCTGGCAACCCTGGTATTTGAATTGCTGGACCGCGAAGACAAGGCCGCCTGGAACCGGGTTGCCATACAGGTATCACCCGGTATTTCAGCCCTGCAAGCCGCCGCCGCACGCATTGGCGCGCCGCTGGGCCATGATTTTTGCGCCATTTCCCTGTCCGACCTGCTCACCCCGCGTGAAGATATTTTGCGCCGTATTGCCGCCGCCGCGGCGGGCGATTTTGTCATTGCGTTTTATAACCCGGTATCCAAACGTCGCCGCGATTTGCTGGCAACCGCGCGTGACGTGCTGCTTGATAACCGCCCGGCGGATACGCCGGTGGTGCTGGGCCGCCAGTTAGGCCGCCCGGATCAGGAAATTACGGTCGTTCCGCTATCGAAACTTGAGGTCGATATGGTCGATATGCTGACCACCGTTCTGGTCGGGTCCAGCAACAGCAAACATATCATCCGGGGCATGGGCGAATGGGTTTACACCCCGCGTGGCTATGCCAAAAAAGGGGCCGATGCCGCCAAGGCCCCGGTTCATAGCAGCCATTCCGCCCCAAGCACGACGACAAAGAAAGACTAAATCATGACGGTTCATTTCATTGGGGCTGGTCCCGGTGCCCCCGACCTGATCACGGTCCGCGGCTTACGCCTGATCGAAAAATGCCCGGTTTGCCTTTATGCCGGGTCGCTGGTGCCCGAGGAAATTGTGACGAGTGCACCAGCCGATGCCCGGGTGATAGATACCGCCCCGATGAATTTGGATGAAATCATCGCCGAAATGAAAACCGCACACAAAGCCGGGCAGGATGTGGCCCGGGTGCATTCGGGCGATCCCTCCATTTACGGGGCGATTGCCGAACAGATCCGCCGCCTTGAAGACCTTGATATTCCCTATGACATCACGCCGGGTGTGTCGGCCTATGCGGCCGTTGCCGCCGAAATCGGCGCGGAACTAACCCTGCCAGATATTTCGCAAACCGTCATTCTGACCCGTACCGCAATGCGGTCCTCGTCTATGCCGGATGGTGAAAGCCTGGCGGAACTGGGCAAATCGCGTGCGACACTGGCGGTTCATTTATCAATTAACAATCTGGCAAATGTGGTACGCGACCTGATGCCACATTACGGCGAAGATTGCCCGGTTGTCATTGCCTATCGCGCCACATGGCCCGATGCCCGTTACCTTTACGGAACGCTGGGCGATATTCGCGCCAAGATAAAAGGCAGCGGCATTACCCGCACCGCCCTGATCATGGTGGGCGAGGTGTTCGGTCGCCGCGATTTTACCGATTCCCGGCTTTATGCCGCCGACCATCATCATGTGCTGCGCCCAAAAAAACCGTCGGTCAAATAGTAACTGCCGGTTTCTGCCCAGACTTTTCGCAGTTGCAGCATATTTTTTCATCAACCAGTCAAAACGCATAAAAAACATTCATTATCCACCCAAACATCCTTGACCCCCGCCGGTTCCGCTGCCTTTAATCTATACCAAGGTCGGAAAACGACCCGAAAAGGAAGGGAATGGCGCATGTTCAACGAGATGAAAATGAACGATCAGGTGCGCGAACCCTATCGCGCACTGGTTGACTGGATGGATGCCACGGGGCCTGAAACACTGGCCCAAAAACGGCTGGAAGCCGAAACGCTGTTTCGCAAAATCGGCATTACCTTTGCCGTTTACGGCGAAGGCGGCGACCCCGAACGACTTATTCCGTTTGATTTGATCCCGCGCATTTTTACCGCCGCCGAATGGCGCAAGCTTGAACGCGGTGTCAAACAACGGGCGCGGGCGCTCAATACATTTTTATATGACGTTTACCACAATGCCGAAATCATTCGTGCCGGAATCGTCCCCGCCGATCTGGTTTACCGCAACGCCGCCTTTGAACCCGCCGTCATCGGCATTGACCCGCCCCGCCGGGTCTATAGCCACATTGTGGGCGTGGATGTGGTGCGTGTAGGCCCCGATGAATTTTATGTGCTGGAAGATAACTGCCGTACACCATCGGGCGTTTCCTATATGTTGGAAAACCGCGAAATCATGATGCGGATGTTTCCCGAACTGTTTTCCAAATTGCGGATCGAACCGGTCGACAGTTACCCCGATCAGCTTTTAAAAACGTTAAAAAGCATTGCGCCGCGCAAATGTGAAAACGACCCCAATATTGTCGTGCTCACCCCTGGTGCCATGAACAGCGCCTATTACGAACATTCCTTTCTGGCCGACCAGATGGGGGTTGAACTGGTTGAAGGACAGGATCTTTTTGTCTCTGAAGGCCGGGTTTACATGCGCACAACCCGCGGACCAGCACGGGTAGACGTTATCTATCGCCGCATTGATGACGATTTTATCGACCCGCTTTGCTTCCGCCCCGACTCGGTTCTGGGGGTGCCAGGCCTGATGAATGTGTATCGTTCCGGCGGGGTTGCCATTTGTTCGGCACCGGGGGCCGGTGTGGCCGATGACAAGGCGATTTACACCTATGTCCCCGACATGATCCGGTTTTATCTGGGTCAGGAACCGATCCTGAATAATGTTCCCACCTGGAAATGCGCCCGCCAGGACGACCTGAAATATGTGCTGGAGCATCTCCCTGAACTGGTGGTCAAGGAAGTGCACGGGTCTGGCGGATACGGCATGCTCGTTGGTCCGGCCTCAACCAAAGAAGAATGCGCAACCTATGCCGAACGCATTAAAGCCAACCCGTCGGACTTCATTGCCCAGCCCACTCTGTCCCTTTCGGCCTGTCCAACCTTTGTCGATAGCGGGATCGCCCCGCGCCATGTCGATTTTCGGCCTTTCTGCCTGGTCGGCGATGACATTCGCCTGACACCGGGCGGACTGACACGGGTTGCGTTACGGGAAGGATCGCTGGTGGTGAATTCATCGCAGGGCGGGGGTGTTAAAGACACCTGGATCATGGCGGAATAAAACAGGAAGACAGAACATGCTAAGTCGTACTGCTGAAAATCTGTTCTGGCTGTCGCGCTATGTGGAACGTGCGGAAAACATGGCTCGCCTGTTGGAAATGGGCTATCGCATGGCCCTGATGCCCGCCGCGGGAGATGGTAACAGGTCGGAATGGCGATCGGTTCTCTCTGCGGCTGGCTGTGCCGAAGGGTTTGATGCCAACAGCGCAGACAATACAGAACTGACCCAGGCCTCTGTGTCGGATTATTTGATTTTTAACCGCGATAATCCGTCATCGATCATTAATTGTTTTGAATATGCCCGGGCCAATGCCCGTGCCATGCGCACCGCCATTACCCAGGAAATGTGGGAAGCACTTAATGGTGCATTAATGGAACTACGCCGTACCCCGATGCACAACCTGGCAAAAACCGACCTGCCCGGGTTTATAGACTGGGTCAAAAGCCAGGGCGCGCTGTTTCGCGGTGCCACCGACTCGACCATTTTACGGAATGACGGCTATGATTTTATCCGTCTGGGCACATTCCTGGAACGGGCCGATAACACCGCCCGTCTGCTTGATGTGAAATATTACGTGCTGCTACCCGAAACCAGCATGGTCGGCGACGGGGTTGATAACTATCAATGGACCACGGTTTTACGGGCAGCATCCTCGATGCGGGCTTTTCACTGGGTTTACCGTGATGATTATTCACCGTGGCGCATTGCCCATTTCCTGATCCTCAACCCGTTCAGCCCCCGATCGCTGGCCCATTGTGTGGAAAATATCACCAGCCACCTCGAACGGTTGGCCCGCCAATATGGCCAGCGTCAGGCGGTTCACAGTCTGGCGGTCGATACCTATGCCATCCTGACACAGGGAGACATGGACGAAATCTTCAGCCACGGCCTGCACGAATTTTTAAGCGACTGCCTGCGGCGTTATCAGGCTTTGTCCTCGGCAATTGCCGAAACCTATTATTTCGGGGGGCAGTAACATGCGCCTGACAATTGAACACAGAACCCGCTATCGTTATGCGCCTTCTGCACGCTACGTCACCCAAAGCCTGAAACTGACCCCATCCCTGTTTGACGGGCAACGCATTGTCGACTGGTCGATCACGGCAGAAAACTGTGCCATCACGTCAGAATTTGTTGATGGTTACGGCGACACCGTCAGCACGCTTACCTGCAATGGCCCTGTCGATGAAGTTGAAATTATAGTGCGCGGTCTGATCGAAACGACCGATATGGCCGGGGTACTTGTTAATCATCGTGAAAAAGCATCGCCACAGGTATTTTTACGCGCCACTGCCATTACCAAACCCAGCGCTGCCATTCGCAAACTGACAAAATCGGTGGCAAAATCAGTTGGCGACACAGCAAGCCTGCTTGAAACGGCCCATGCCCTGGCCGCCGCCGTGCGCGACGAGATTGACTACGTCCCTGGCTCCACCCACGCCCATACGACTGCGGCCGATGCCCTGGCTGCCGGGCAGGGAGTTTGCCAGGACCACGCCCATGTTTTGCTGACTGCAGCCCGCCTTATGGATATTCCGGCCCGTTATGTATCGGGTTATCTGTTTGCCGATTCCGAAGGAGTCCCGCACGAGGCCGCCCACGCCTGGGCCGAACTTTACATTAATGATATTGGCTGGGTCGGGTTTGATCCTGCCAATCGCTGTTGCCCAACAGATTTTTATGTTCGCCTGGGGTCTGGACTTGACGCCAGAGACGCCTCACCTATACGTGGCATACATTCTGGTGGTGCCGACGAGGATCTGGATGTAACCGTCATCGTCGCGCAGTCACAACAATAGCTGGACGTAAGAAAAAATGACCTATTGCGTGGGCCTGATGCTTGATGAAGGGCTGGTTTTCCTGTCTGACACCCGCACCAATGCAGGCCTTGATAATATTTCGCGCTATCGCAAAATGTTTACCTGGGAAGTTCCTGGTGAACGCGCCATTGTGATGCTGACGGCAGGAAACCTTGCCATCACACAAGCCGTCGTCAGCGTTTTGCGCGAAGCCATCGACGACCCCGATACGCCCGAAGGCGATAATTTACTGACTGCACCGACCATGTTTCGCGTGGCCGAACTGGTGGGTGAAGCCATGCAGTCGGTTCAGCACAAATACCAGGACACACTGGAACAACGCAAGGAAAGCTCCGGTGCCAGTATTATATTGGGCGGCCAACGGGCAGGCGGCGCACAACGCCTGTTTCTGATTTATGCTGCGGGCAACTTTATCGAAGCCACTGAAGACACGCCTTACCTGCAAATTGGCGAACACAAATATGGCAAACCCATTCTCGACCGGGTGATTACCCAGGAAACACCGATCGAAGAGGGCGTGAAAGCTGCCCTTTTATCGATGGATTCGACCCTGCGGTCCAATTTATCGGTCGGAATGCCGCTGGATCTGGCAGTGTTACCCGAAGGTAAATGTGCATTTTCCGAACGGCGTCGCATCGAAGCCGAAGATACCGGTTTCAAAGCACTGTCTGATGCCTGGTCCCAGGCGCTGCGCAAGGCATTCTCCGATATGCCTGACGAACATTGCGCACCGGATTGTTAAACATATCATTCGAAAATGACCTAATTTACCCGATAGCGATATGCGCGCTCGACAAGTTCGGGCGCGCAAATTATCTATAAAATTATGACAAACGACAAAGACAATACGATTACCGGCAAGATCACGCGCGCATTGGCCGACCGGATCATCGCCGGGCATATCGCACCGGGCAGCAAATTAAGGCAGGATCACTTCGCCGAGGAATTCGGCGCAAGCCATGTCCCCGTGCGCGAAGCCTTTCGCCGCCTCGAAGCACAGGGACTGGTGGTAAGTGAACCACGCCGGGGTGTTCGGGTGGCAAGTTTTGATATTGCCGAAGTTCGCGAAGTCGCCGAAATGCGCGCATCGCTTGAAGTTCTGGCCCTGCGCCATGCAGCCCCGCATTTAACCACCGCCATTCTGGACGAGGCCGAGGCAATTAACCGCGCCGGGGAAAATGCCGCTAATGTCCGGGCATGGGAAGAAACCAATCGCGCCTTTCACCGCCTGATCCTGACCCCGTGTGGCATGCCACGTTTGCTAACAACGATTGACGACCTGCACGCCGCCAGTGCCCGCTTCCTGTTTTCCGGCTTTCGCATGGAATGGGGGGCCCCGACCGATCAGGATCACCGCGCCATCCTGAAAGCCCTGCGCGACCGGCAATTTGACGTCGCCGCCGCCACCCTTGCCCGTCACGTCAAATGGATTGGCGCCAAGCCGGGTGCCAAACCCCGCCTGAAAACCCTTTCCTGAATGTTTTTTTGCCCCTGAAATTCTGTCCCGGATGACAAACCTGCCTGCCTTTGAGCCTTGCAGGTGCGTATTTGTGCGCCCGCCTGTTATTTTATAGATAAAAATAAATTAATTAAATCAGCTATATAGATAGAAACACTCATAAAAATCCACACACATACCCTCATTATCTATTTTTCGATTGATTTTACCCTTCTGGCACGGCGTAATTAATAGATCAGATTCGTTTTTATCTATAATTTTAAGAACGCTCCACAGAAGGACCAAATCACCATGAACAACACCGTGTCCAAACCGGCAGAAACCCGCATCGCAACAGAATCAAAACCGGAAACAAAAACGGGCCTGAAATACAGCCTGATGATTCTGGCCGGTATCGCCGTGCTGACCGCAAGTGCCAAAATAACCGTTCCTTTCTGGCCGGTGCCGATGACCCTGCAAACCATGGCGGTTATGGCAATTGCGCTGGCGACCGGACCCCGCGTTGCCAGCGCAACCTTTCTTGCTTATCTAGCTGCGGGGGCCGTTGGTTTGCCTGTTTTTGCCGGCACACCGGAACGCGGTATCGGGCTTTCCTATATTGTCGGGCCAACCGGCGGCTATCTGTTGGGTTACCTGATGGCATCATGGCTGGTCGGAAGTCTTGCACAGGGGCGCGGCACATTGGCCCGTTTTGGCATCATGATGGTCGGCATGATCCCGGTCTATGTTCTGGGTCTGGCATGGCTTGCGGTTTTCGTTCCGCTTGAAAAGGTTGCCCAATACGGCTTCACCCCCTTCATTCTCGGCGACACCCTGAAAATTGCTCTTGTTGCCTTTGGCAGTGCGGCCTGCACCCGCTTTGCCAACCGCAATCAGGATGGCAACGCATAATGTACAGCCATCCCACCCAAAACCCGGCAATCGATCAAACCATCCGCCATGACTGGAGCGTGGACGAGATCGAGGCGATCTGTCGCCTGCCCCTGCTGGAACTGATGGGCCGCGCCAGCGCGGTCCATCGGGCCCATCACGACCCGAATGCCGTGCAAAAGGCCAGCCTGCTGTCGATCAAAACCGGCGGCTGCCCCGAAGATTGCGCCTATTGCCCGCAATCGGCCCACCACCGCGAGGTCAAACTGGGCAAGGAACAATTAATGGACCCCGGGATCGTTTTAAAAATGGCAGCCCGCGCCAAAGCCGCCGGAGCGGACCGTTTTTGCATGGGGGCCGCGTGGCGCCGCGTGCGCGACGGGGCCGCTTTTGACGCGGTAATCGACATGGTTCGCGGTGTGCGCGATCTTGGCATGGAAGCCTGCGTGACCCTTGGCATGCTTGAAACCCGGCACGCCGAACGCCTCGCCGGGGCGGGATTAACGGCCTATAACCATAATCTCGATACCAGCCCGGAATATTACAGCCAGATCATCTCGACCCGAACCTATCAGGACCGGCTTGATACCCTTGCCGCCGTACGCGGCGCCGGTATTGATCTTTGCTGTGGCGGCATCATCGGCATGGGCGAAAGTATCCGTGACCGGGCATCGATGCTCCATGTTCTGGCCGGGTTTGCCCCCCATCCCGAAAGTGTGCCGATTAACGCGCTGGTCCCCGTGGCGGGAACGCCACTCGCCCATCGCGCGCCCGTCGATGCCCTGGAACTGGTCCGCATGATCGCAACCGCGCGCATCACCATGCCAAAATCCACCCTGCGCCTGTCGGCAGGGCGGACTGATCTTGGTCGCGAGGCCCAAATCATGTGCCTGATGGCCGGGGCTAATTCGGTGTTTTACGGTGAAAAACTTCTGACCACACCAAACCCGGAAGAAGATTGCGATACGGCCCTTTTTGCTGCTCTCGGCCCTGTTCCGGTGTCGGTTACAATGGCCTGATCATCACTCACTCCCCCGAACCTGCGCACCCCACCCGCGCAAGGTTCATTCTGGCGAAGTGCCTGCCAGCAGGCCTTCGCCATTTTTCCACATCCGACGATGGCCCGGAAAAAAAGCGGCCCGTGAAAATCCGGGTCGCTTTTTGTTATGTTTGGTCAGGCCGCATCAATGTGAATGAAACACATCGGTCATACGGGCAATATGGCGGGCCTGACGGGCTTCACGATACGCCAGCAAGCGATAAGCCATAATTTTAAAGCCACTATTGATCACAAACCAGATCAGCGCATAAGCCCAGATCAACAAGGCATATTTCCAGCCAACCGGGGTAATGAACCAGCCATAGACGGCCGCCAGTGTGCCAACAATCTGGGTAATTTCGGTGGCGATAAACAGCTTCAGGCTAGGCCACGGTTTATGCCAGATAGCACCTTTGTTACGGGTCAGATAAATCGTTAAATGGCCAGCCACCAGCAATTTCAGGAAAATCAGCGACTGAATTAACCCACGGTCAAGATGCAGATATTGTTCACAAATCCAGAACAACAGGAACGATGCCACAACGCCCAAAACACCCAACATGCACGACATGGTCAGCGTCGTCGCCATATCCCACCGAACCGGACGGGGGGATACCGGCGCATTATCATAGGCAATCATCATGATCGGAAAATCGTTTAGCAGGGCCAGCAACACGATCATGACGGCAGTCACGGGGTAGAAATTAAACACCAAAATCGATATCGTCATGAACAGCAACACCCGGATCGTCTCCGATATCCGATAGGTGGCATAACTGCCCATGCGTTCAAATATCCGCCGTGCTTCTTCTATTGCGGTGGTAATCACCGACAGGCCCGGTGCCGTTAACACCAGATCAGCTGCCGCCCGTGCCGCGTCGGTGGCACCACTTACCGCAATGCCAACATCGGCCTGCTTTAGGGCAGGGGCATCATTGACGCCATCACCGGTCATACCAATAATATGCCCACGATCCTGCAATTCCTTGACGATGGCGTATTTATGTTCGGGAAATACCCGGGCATAGCCATCTGCCTGTTCAATGGCAGCAGCACTAATTGCCGGTATGCCGTCGCCAAAGGCCTGATCCGCAGGCAGGATATTGTGTCCCATACCCAAAGAAGTGGCAATTTGCCGGGCGATGGCTTCGTGGTCGCCGGTAACCATTTTAATATCCACCCCCATCGCTGCGGCTTCCCGCACGGTTTGGGCGGCATCCTCGCGGGGCGGGTCAAACAAGGGCAACAGGCCCAAAAATTGCCATGCCCCGGCATCTTTCGCATCCATCCCTGTTGATGTTTCTGCCACCACACGACGTGCCACACCAATGGTGCGATACCCGCGTGCCGCCATATCATCAACCGCATCACTCACTGTTTTAACAATGGCGGCATCTGGCGAAACCAGCTTTAAAATAACCTGTGGCGCCCCCTTGGCGACCTGAAACGGCTTTCCGTCACAGATAACAGTTGCTTCTGCACGTTTGGATACCGGATCAAACGGATGAAAAGCGGTCGTTTGACAGGAAGACGAAATCGCCTGACCGTTAAGGCCGCCTATCACCGCCTGATCAATCGCATCGCCCCCTTCGGGACGCGAGGCCAATGCCGCCGCCAGCAAAAGATCATCCCTGTCTTTTGCTGCCAATATTATCGGCTCCCCCAGGGTTAACCGGTTCTGGGTAAGGGTGCCGGTTTTATCCGAACATAAAATGTCGATCCCGGCAAGTTCCTCGATCGCAACAAGGCGCGACACAATGGCTTTAAGACGAGCCAGTTTTTCCGCACCCACCGCCATAGTGACCGACAATACAGCCGGCAGGGCAACCGGGATCGCCGCCACTGTCAGGATCAAGGCAAACAAAACGGTTTCAAACCACGGGTCACCGCGAAACAGTGCCACGGTTAAAATGATGGCAACAAGGCCAAGGGTCGACAAAATCAAAAAATTGCCAATCCGCATCACCGCTTTTTGAAAATGCGAAATATTGCCGGCGTTTTGCACCAGCCTTGCGGTTTTGCCAAAATAGGTATTCATGCCCGTCGCCGTAACCTGGGCTGTCATTTCGCCCATTTTCGCAATCGAACCTGAATAGACATCGTCGCCGGCTTTTTTATCAACCGGCAACGATTCCCCCGTTAGCGCGGACTGATCCACAGCCAGATAATCACCGTCCACCAGGCGGGCATCGGCAGGAATAATATTGCCCAGTCGCAGCGAAACGATATCACCGCACACCAGATCACGCGCCGGAATTTCCCGCCATTTGCCATCACGCAACACACGGGCATTCAGAGCCAACTGGTTTTTCAATGCCGCAATGGCATTATCCGCCTTGAATTCCTGCCAAAAGCCGACACCCGCATTTAACAAAAGCATGATCAGGATAATGGCGAAGTCGGCCCAATGCTGAACCGCAGCCGATAAAATGGCCGCAACCTCGATCATCCACGGGATCGGCCCCCAAAAATAAGACAACAGCTTCCACCAGACATTTTGTGTCTGTTCGGCAATAACATTGGGGCCATCGCTGGCAAGGCGGTTTTGGGCATCCGCCGTGGCAAGGCCGGTCTGAATATCGGTCGGGTTTTCAAGCGGCCCGGATGAGGCAGAAGTGCCAGGGCCAGAAGCGGAGGAAGACTTTTTTGGCGGTATCGGGGCATGAGCAGAGGAGGGAGTAGCACGATGGCGAGAGTGATTGTTGTCCCGCCCTTCCAGATCATCTGACATGGCATGGTTTCCGTAAACAACAGATCGAAGGCAGAACTATGCGCCCCACCCGCAGATAAAACTTTGAGAGAAATCAAACGTCACGGGGAAATTTTAAAATCCAATTGATTAAAAATCAGGATCAGTGCTTTGAAAATACGATGAAAATTGAACCCTTTTTCTCACCAAAACGTTCGAAAAACCAACGGGCAGTACGCAAAAAACGATGAAACAGCCTTCAGGTGCAAATTTTATCAAAACAATCCCGCAACACGTTGTCCAATTCGGGGATACGGGCAAATCCATGCCAGATCGCTATCTGAAAAAACTCAGAAATTACTTTAACTTTTAAATCAATTTAAAAATGTTAAAGCATCAAATCAGACCAATAGGATAGTATTTTGATAAAAAAGTATAATTTTCCTATATCAAGGGCGATGCTTTCAGTCAGCTACAAATTTTTTACGTCGGATTCGTTGTTCTGAAAAAGTCAATTTCTGACAAAAATCATAGCAGGAAAAAGCTGAGCGGTATTGTTTGCGTGTACCCGAAATTATTTCAATTTTTGAAGTAAATCATGCAGAAATTTATATAAGCACCTGTTATTTGGTCTTTTTTATGATCATAATCTGCAAACAGAAAAACACATCAAATTTGACCTTCTTTCAGCAAAATCACGGGCAATTTTCAGCAGAATCTAACCCCTTATTATAAGCGCCAAGTCGGGTTAAGCAGGGCGAAATGACTTTAAAATCAGACGGGGCGGGCGAGGCGGAGCCAGGGCCGGCAAGCAGACTGATCCGAGAGCAGATCGGACGGGGGCCGACAAAATGAAGTGAGATCAGCCGACACCAAATGGCACAGCACACCGCCCGTTAAACCCGCAAGCAACAGCAACTGCACCCTTAAAACACAAAACCCGCCAATGATAAAACACAGGCGGGCGATAGCGTATTCAAGGTAAAGACCAGGCAAAGAGGCCGAATGGAACGGCAGTAATCTAGTTGGCCTCGGCTGTTTCACTGGGCTGATAGATAAACCCGTGCGACGGGTAAATTCGGCCAAATGTGCCAATCGTGTTCATCAGGCGTAACTGGGTCCAGTCGTTTTTGGGCGAAACATCCTCGACCGGCTGGCGCAAATGCACTTTGCCGCGCGTACGGGAATCACTGCCCCAATTGGCCTGGTTAACCAGAATATGACGTTTATCAAGAACAGCAGCAACCACAGCAACATGACCATATCGCAAGCGTTTGGTTTTTTTGAACGCCAGAACCGACCCGACAACCGGCGTATTGCCACGTTTGAACTGGTTTTTGGCTTTACCCCACCAGGTCCAGGCATCGCCATAAATTTCAATGCCCGAAACCGCCCGGGCATAGGGCACACATTGCAAAAATTCGTCGGTAGGGGGGAAACTGTTTAACCGTGCTGATGGCAAAGATACATGGGCAACCTGGGTAACACGCGCATCGCGATCCAAATCGGGCTGAACGGACACACCGGTCGCACTATTGGCGGTAGAAAAACACCCGGCTAAAACCAAACTCAGACAGACAATCGCAAGCTGACGCATTCCACGACCCCCAAATAACTGCATTCCACCATACCCTATCGATGTTTAAACAAGTGTTTACACAGTCACTTCTGCATCAACCTTATGATACAGAATTAAGTTATTCCGCCGCCGACATTTCTGGCGAAGCCGCCCGGCCTAACCGCCAGATCGCCACCAATGCCACCAGCATAATCAACAAACCGGCCCCACCCGCAGTTACACGGATGTCGGTCCATTGCGAGATCGCCCCCAGAACGGTGCCACCCAACGCAACGCCACCAAAACTGGTGGCGCTCCAGAAGCTCATTACACGGCCTCGCAGGGTGTTGTCGACAGTCAATTGCAATGCCGTTTGCGACCCCACCCCCACCGCCGTAAGACCAAACCCGGCCACCCCGACCAGAAAGACGGCCAGTTCAAACCACGGGCAAAAGCATAATGCCAGCATGGCCGCCCCGGATAAAAAAGCGCCTAAAACGGCAACCCTTTGAAAACTTTGCGGGTCTGATTTGGTGCGCGACAAAATAAATGTGGAAATAACCGCACCCAAGCCCCCGGCAGACGACAAAACACCCAGCCCGGTAACACCACTATCATAGGCGGCTTCGGCAAAAACCGGCATCAGTTCCAGCATCCCGCGACCAACAATTGCAATTACACAGGACAGCAAAAGCATGGCGCGGATCACCGATCGCATAACGCGCACCATCGATTAAGGCAGCCCAGATTCGGCGATGAGGTATTTGTGCCCCGCTTACGCTGTTAATACGAACCAGCATCATCGCGACAATGAAGGGCAGATAACTGATGGCATTAAGCAAAAACGCCGTCCCGACATCAAACCATGCGATCACCAGCCCGCCAATGGCCGGTCCGACCAGACGGGACAGGTTAAAATTCATCGCCGCATATGTTACGGCCCGGCTCATATATTCGCGCGGCACAATTGCAGGCACCAAAGACAAACGTACCGGTGTTGTCGCACTGGCCAAAATGCCGTTACAGGTCGCAATCACCACCATCCAGCCCAGCGTGACATGCCCGCTATAAGACAATCCCATCAGAAAAAACGACGTGCAGGCCATCAGTAAATTTAAAAAAATGGCGGCCCGACGCAAATCAACCCGGTCGGTAATCACACCAAAAACCGGTCCGAAAAAAAAACGCAGGGGCAAAATGCAGCGCGGCAATTAATCCTGTCCAAAAGGCCGACCCGGTTAAAGACCAGGCCAGCCAGGACATGGCTATTTTTTCGATCCATAAACCTTGCGTGCTAATCGCCTGTCCCGTCAGGAACAGTATAAAATTTCGGTCGCGAAAAATGGACGGGCCGGGGGCGTGCGCGGTCAAAATGGTTCCAGTGAGGTGGCTGATGTCGGGCAATAAAAGGGCAAAAATGCCGACATCACGGGGCGGTATACACAACGCTGGCAGGAAACAGGGCTGTAAATACGGGGGCAAAGGCCCGATAACCGGTCAGCAAAAACACTATAACCATGACCGGCACCGGTTGCCATCCCGATTGTCGGGCAGCGGTCCTTGGCAACGCCATGTTTTCCCCACATATTAAGGATAACATCAGATTTATATCTTGCCGCCTTGTGCAACCAAACCGCAAGGAACCACCCTGCATGACACCCGATTTCAACCAGCTTGAACGCGAACAGTTCGCCATTCATCCCGCAGCCTGCGAATGGACGATGCGCGCCATGAGCGTGCTGCGCAACCGGGTGGACATCAATATCAAGCTGCATGGTGATCGTGACCATATCGCCCAGGGCGACATTTTCATGTTCAACCATTTCGCCCGGTTCGAAACCTTTATTCCGCAATATCTGATTGCTCTTGAAACCGGGATTTATTGCCGCTCGGTGGCATCGGCCGAATTTTTTGTCGAAGATAACGCGCTGTCAAAATATCTGCGTGCGCTGGGCGGGGTGCCCAACAATTATGCCCGGTTATTGCCGTTTCTGGCCGAAGAAATATTACGGGGCGGCAAAGTGGTCATTTTCCCCGAAGGGGGTATGGTCAAGGACCGCCGTGTCATGACCGATGATAGCCCTTATATTGGCCGCAAACCCGACTACAGCATTTATTCGCGCTCGGCCGATCAACGTCGCGCCCACCATACTGGCGCTGCCGTGCTGGCATTGGGCCTTGATGGCTTTAAAACCGGGTTAAACTGGCTGATTAATCATGGCTGCCCCGACGAGGCCGTCCGCTGGGCCGATATTATCGGCGTTACCCCCGAACAGCTTCACGCTGCCATCATTAAACCCACCCTGATGTTCCCCGCCAATATTACCTTTCACCCGCTACGCGTAGATCAGAACTTGCTGGCGCGCGGAGCAGAAATGTTTACAGGCGGGTTAAGCCCGAAAATGGCCGAGGAACTGATTATCGAGGGCAACCTGATCCTTAGGGAAACCGACATGGATATTCGCCTTGGGGCACCGGTTTCCCCCCATGACAGGTTTAACTGGCTGGATCATCGTTTGCTGGCGCGTGTCGTACGCCATGCCAAAACCATCGACGATCTTTTTCGCCCGGCAAAGGACCTGCCTCGTCTGGGCGACCGGGTTATTCAAAATACCATAACCCGGCATGTGCATCCGTTACGCGACCAGTGCATGGCGGTGATGTATTCCAACATCACCCTGAATGTCAGCCATCTGGCTGCACGGTTAATGAAAATGATGCTGGCCGACGGGGAAACCAGTGTTGATATCGACCGGTTTGATAAAATCATTTATCTGGCGATCAAAAATGTACAGCAGGCTGCCAATGTCCATTTGCATCGCGGCATTCGCAATCCATCGACCTATATCGGCATCTTCAACCTCAACTGTCCGCAAATCCGCCAGTTTATTGACAGTGCGGTGCAATTGGGCCTGATCGAACGGTGTGATGGCAAATACTGCTTTTTACCCAAATTGCAGGCCGAAGCCGGCTTTGACCAAATCCGTATGGACAACCCGGTCATGGTCTATGCCAATGAAATGGCCCCGATCCAACCTGCATGGGATGCCCTGAAAGCCGCGCGCAAACAAATCGACAAAAATCAGCCTGCCGACTATGCCCGCCTGCGGTTTGACGATGAAATACGCATCTGGAAGTGGAACTGGCAAAAGTTTCACCGTCCGCAATTTGCCACCATCAACGATCAGGAAACGGCATCGCTGTCGGGCGAACCCTATTTGCATTTACCTCAACCCGCCCGACACAGCAAAACCGGGATTTTGATGGTGCATGGGTTTTTAGCCTCTCCGGCGGAGCTTCGCAATGTAGGCGACGCCCTTGCCGCCAAAGGCCATGCGGTGCTGGGTGTGCGCTTGTCCGGGCACGGAACATCGCCGCATGACTTGCAAACCCGTAGCTGGCAGGACTGGCTGGCATCGGTGGAGCGCGGCTATGACATCCTTTCGGCCTTTTGCGACAAGGTTGTGATAGTTGGCTTTTCAACCGGGGCGGCACTTGGCGCTATTTACGCGGCCCGCCACCCTGAAAGGCTGGCGGGCATGGTCATGGCCAGTTCGCCGTTAAAATTTCGCAATCGCAACCTGATGTTTGTGCCGCTGCTTTACGGGGCCAACAAATTAATGGGCTGGGTGCCAAATGCGGGCGAAATGCTGGGGTTCCGCCCCAACCAGTCTGAACATCCCGAAACCAACTACCGGCATATTCCCATTAATGGCCTGTATCATTTGCGCCGCGCCGTTGCCGAAATGAACGAAAAACTGGCCCATATTGATGTGCCGGTGCTGGTCATGCAGGCCGATAATGATCAGGTTGTTGACCCGGCCAGTGCCAATATGATTGCCCGGCGTTTAACAGGCACGCAAAATAAAACCGTAAAAATGCTGCCATCTGACCGCCACGGCATTTTAAACGAAGACATCGCCGGTGCTGTTGATCTGGTGATGGAATTTGTTGCCAGGGCCGATCAGGCCGAACTGCCGGTTTCATCGCCACCATTAGAAATGGCCAATGCGCGCGAAAACAAAACAGCGCAACTTGCCCTTCCCGAACCCGCTATTGCCCCTATCCCGGTGATCAGCGCCCGGGAAAAAAGCCGGGCGATCCTGGCCCGCGCCGGATTTCGCAAATTGGCAACGGCCAACACCACAAAACCGACGCAGGCCATACCGGCCGATCCCGCCGAATTACCCGCGAACCTTACTTCGGCTCAGCCGGAATAACCTGTTTCACATCAGGATCACGATGAAGAAAGGGCATCCGGGTTGCACCGGAAAGCTCAATGTCAGTTTGTATTGCGGTTTCCGTCATTATGCCGCTGCCACAATTTCAATCTCCACCAGCCATTCCGGCATCAGTGTCTGGACAACAATCGCCGTGGTCGGAACGCGTCGTTCTCCGAGGATATGAAGACGGGCATTCTGGTTCGCCTCGACAAAAGATACGTCTGACAAATAGCTTGTGACGCGGACGATATTTTCAGGCGTCATATCGGCCTCTGCCAGAATGCGGCGAATATTGGACCATAGTAATGACAGCTGATCGCCAAGGTCATCAGGCGCCCTGCCATCACCATCAAGACCCATGGTTCCACTCACGAACAAGAAGCGGGCAGCGCCTGTCACTTCCATCGCATGCACGTAATCGGGTGTGGCAGGGTAAATGCCTTTGTCAGGATTTCGCGGTGTCATCTGCATGTTGAATCTCCTTTTGCAAGAAGATAAAATCACGGAATAATATTCCGAAAAACAGGATTTTATCGAATGAATAAAGAAACAGAAGATGTTCCGCAGAATGATCGACCGTCTCGTCCTTTGGATGCTTTTGACCGAAAAATATTAAGGTCGCTTGTTCAGGATGCACGCTTGTCCTACGCGGAAACAGGAGAAGCAGCAGGATTATCTGCGCCAGCAGTGCATGAGCGCGTCAAAAGGCTCCGGGCCTCCGGAACGCTAAAGGGAATGCAAGCGACACTGGACGGAGCACTGGTGGGCAAACCATTTCTTGCGTTTGTCCATGTCGACGCAAACGGCTGGGGTAAAAGCCAACGCATGATCCGGTTGCAGGCATTTCCCGAAGTCGAGGAAATGCACTCCGTAGCCGGGGATACCTGTGTGATCTTGAAGGTTAGAACCGCCAGCGCCCAAGCGATGGAGCAATTCCTTTCGCAGCTTTACGTTCTTCCTGGCGTTAGAGGAACAAAAAGCTATGTCGTGTTATCGACATATCTTGAACGACCGGTTCAGGCAGATGTTACCCATGAATGGCCGCAAGTGCCAATGCCACCTGAATGAACCGCGACAGCGATCGGCGCTGTAAATGGCTTTTATCGTGCCTGACCATTCTGAAATGTGCCAGATCTGGTAAATAAAGCCCGCAAACCTTACCCCGGCACAGCCGGAATAACCTGCTTCAGATCAGGCTCACGATGAAGAAAGGTAATCTGGATCGAGCCTGAAATCTCGGCATCGCCTTGTGTCGATACCGTCTCGATCCCGGCGCCATCACGGGTCATATCGTCTATCGTCAGGCCGTATTCGTGTAATTTGGCTATGAAAACAGGTACGCTTCGGGCGCAACAAGGGTGAAGCTAATCGTGGTCATTTTGTTTGAATAAAAACGGGCATCATCCACCCAACCCTGCGCAAGGGTCAGGGTATCCTGTATCTGACGCGCGACAAGATGGCGGTCACGGGATGTAATAGCCTGTAGAACAAGATGATGGCGTTTCATATTTCCGCCTTGAAATGGTTGGGCTTATCGTTTGAAATGATAGCCTTGCACCTTTAACACCACAACATTCTTGTAAAACTTTCTACGCGAAAGTCCGTCCATGAAACTTGATGCCATTTATCAGAACCGCGATCTTGTTGCCCTCTATGACGCCCTTAACCCGGCGGGTGCCGACACCGCATTTTATGAAAATATGGCCAAAGATGCCCGATCGGTACTGGATATCGGCTGCGGCACCGGCCTGCTAACCGCGCGTTTGGCCCAACAGGGCAAAGATGTAACCGGCATAGACCCGGCTGCTGAGATGCTTGCCATTGCCCGCCAGCGCCCGGCAGGAGAACTGGTAACCTGGCACCAGAACGATGCCACCAGCTTACAGCTTGGTCGCAAATTTGACCTGGTGATCATGACCGGGCATGTGTTTCAGGTGTTTCAAAGCAATGAAGATGCCCAGGCCGCCCTTACCACAGCCTTTAATCATCTTTGCCCCGGTGGGAAACTGGTATTTGACAGCCGAAACCCCAAAGTTTGTGGCTGGAAAAACTGGATACCGGAAAAAACCCGGAAAACAGTTTCGATTACCAATATTGGCGATGTAACTGTTGAGCACGACCTGCAATCGGTGCAGGGGGAATATGTCACATTTGAAACCCGGCATTATTTCCCCGGGACATCAACAGCCTCGCCCCTGATCAATCAAAGCACATTGCGTTTCCAAAATCAGGAAAGCATCGCAAACTTGCTTGCCAATGCAGGTTTTAGCACCGTCACATGGCGGGGCAACTGGGACGGCGAACCGGTGCGCGACAACAGCCCCGAATTAATCGCCATCGCCCACCGGGCCTCGTAAAACACTGGCCAAGGTTGAAACGTTGGCAGTGTCAAAAGCGGCTTTGAAAGCTATTTTGCCAGCAGTTTTTCAAACCCGCTGGCCATCATGGCCGGTTCAAATTCAATGATGTCGTAACGGGCATATCCCTTTTGCCAAAAGGGGTCAGCTTGCAGGCAGTCGTCAAGTTTTTCACGGGGACCACGGGCAACAATAACCCCGCCATCGCGTGGCTTTTTGGGGCCTGATGCGATGAAAATGCCTGTGCCGTAACATTGCTTTAGCCACTCGACATGATCAGCGAGAACAGCATCAACTTTTGCCAGATCGACAAGATAAGTCAGGTTTACAATGAACATTTGCAAAATTATCCGGAAATGGGCTGCGTAACGCGGTTAAATTTAACCCGTACCAATCGAATTTATCTCAGGCCGGGTCTGTCGTCTTTGTTGCGCCGGTTATTGTGTCATCATCCTCAATCGTTTCGCCCAGTTCGCGCAGTGCGCGTTCAAACCTGCTTGCATGCTGGTTTTCAACCCGCCCCAACGTTTCAAACCACGCGGCAATATCGTCAAGACCCTCGTCACGGGCGATCTGTGCCATTGCCGGATAGGAGTTTTCACCCTCGTCACGTTCCGCCATCAGGGCCGCGCGCAGGTTTTTACGGCTATTGCCAATTGGCAAACCGGTTTGCGGGTCGCCGCATTGCTCCAGAAATTCCAGATGACCAAAGGCATGGCCAGTTTCTGCTTCGGCCGCACTACGAAACAGCTCGGCAAGCTGGGTCAACCCTTCAATATCCGCCTGCTGGGCAAAATAAAGATAACGCCGGTTCCCTGCTGCCTCGGCCGCAAAGGCTTCGCGCAGGTTTTCCTCGGTACGTGTTCCCTTTAGCGCCACATGGGCCCCCTGTTTCTTATTGAACTAGAACGTAGGATCAGGATCGCACCCGAAAACGTGATCGTTGTCGTAAATTACCCGCCGATCACATCAATGGGTTCAAAACCAGAAAAGGACGGCACGCGAAACCCGCATTGCCGTCCTTCTATTTGTGCCAATATCGATGCGCGTCAAGAACCAAAGGGGCGTTTGGCAACGCGCCGGTTCATTTTCATCCCCCTGTCACAGCAACAACCCGGCTTGAGCGGCAAATAACATGCCGCCCGGATCAGGTCATTACATCGCCAGATAACCATCGGCTTCGCATCAGGGATGAAAACCCGGTGTCACCGCATTTGGCAGGGCGTTAGGCCGCGACGTGACGTTCCTGCTGGCGACGCAGACGAAACACCAGATCAACCGATGATAATTCAGTGCCACGTGGCATATTGGGAATACGCGCCAAATGCACAGCATCGGCGGGAATATCGACCAGGCTGCCATCGTCTTCGCAATAAAAATGGTAATGCGGGGCAACATTGGTATCGAAATAGGACCGGCCGGAATCAACAATGATTTCACGGATCAACCCGGCATCGGTGAACTGATGCAGGGTGTTATAGACCGTGGCCAGTGAAACCTTCACATGCTGTGCCATGGCTTCGGAATGAAGCTGTTCGGCGGTCACATGCCGGGGACCAGCGTCAAACAGGAAACGGGCCAGTGCAAGGCGCTGGCGGGTCGGACGCAGACCGGCTTCTTTAAGGCGGTTCAGCGCGTGGGTATAAGGCCGCTGGATGGTCATGATGGTGCCCCTTCGATGAAGTTTCGAACCGGCGGTTGAAAGACAACTGCCCTTTGATTTCGAGGCTATATTAGGCGAACCTTAAAGGCGTTTTCTTTGATTTTGATCAACTATAATCATTGTTAGGATCATTAACGGCAATAACGCATAAAAAAAGGGCCGGTCAATGACCAGCCCTTTCATTTTAATATGCAACGCGGGGTTGCTCCGTGCAAACCGGGTTAGTCGCCGGTCGCAATGCGATCAACAAGCTGTTTGACCGTCGGAACAAAACCGTTGGCATAAAACGGATCCTGACCAAATTTATAGGCATTGTGGCCAGCAAACATCAATTCATGCTCGACAGGTGACCCATGTGCAATATTTTGCAGGGTTTTCTGAATGCAAAAAGACCGTGGATCGGCGCGTTTTCCAGTCGTGCCTTCGCCCTGCTGCCAGTTGGAAAACTGACACTGGGACAGACAGCCCATGCAATCGATCTGGTCTTTCTTGATTTCAAGCGCGCTTTCCGGAGTGACAAAAACCATGGTGTCATCCGGGGTTGGCATGCCTTCGCTATAACCGGCAGCAAGCCAGCTGCGCACCTTGTCGGCATCGTCTTCACGCACATAAATCGGTCGCCCGCGACGCCCCAGCGGAATCCCCACATGCAAATCGGCCTCGGCAGTTCGCGAATAGCGAACCTGACGATCCGAACGCTGATGCAGGTCTTCAAGAAACGCATTACGCACAGCCGAGCTGTAGAAGCCGGTCGGGCTAAATTTATGCAGCGATACGTCGCCGTTCTGCAAAGTAACAAGCCGCTTTTTCCATTCGTCGGAAATCGGGCTTTCCTGGGTCAGAAGCGGGCGTGTACCATACTGAAACGCCACCGGAGCCACTTCAGGATTATCGATCCAGTCTTCGTAATCACGCAGATACCAGACCCCGCCTGCCATAATGATCGGAACATCATTAAGACCAACGGAATTCATGAATTCACGCAAGGCACGAACACGTGGAAACGGATCTTCGGGGATCAGCGGGTCTTCGGAATTTGACAAACCGTTATGACCACCCGCAAGCCACGGGTCTTCATAAACCACGCCACCCAGCCATTCGGGAACCTTTTTATAGGCCCGCAGCCAAAGCGCGCGAAACGCCCGGGCAGAAGACACGATCGGGTAATAATAAACCCCGAACGATGCCGCAATTGTTGAAACCCGGTAGGGCATGCCTGCACCACAGGTAACGCCATGAACCAGGCCCTTTGTGCCCTCAAGGACACCTTCAAGAATTTCTTCAGCGCCCCCCATTTCCCACAGCACATTCATGTGCAAACGGCCTTCGCCGTTGCGGGTTTCATGGGCGATCTGGGCCTGGGCGATACCACCCGCAATACCATATGAAACAAGCTCGTGGTGGCGGTCACCACGGGTTTTGCCTTCATATGTCATCGGCACAACATTGCCGTCCGCATCAAATGTGTCGGCGTTGACAGCAGAAAAAGTGCCAATACCACCGGCCGCGGCCCATGCGCCTGAGCTTTGACCTGTCGAAACAGAGATGCCTTTTCCACCTTCGACCAAAGGTAGAACCTCTTTTCCCGACATGACGAGCGGTTTAAGGGCTTTCAAATTCGTCTCTCCCATTCGGCTTTTCAGATGAGCGGGTCATCCGAATGCATGTGAAGAAGGGGCGGCAGCATATTATTATTATTGCCGCCCGCTCTCACATACCTTTAATCAGGCTTCAGCAGCGTCAAGGTCCGCGCCGGTTTCCTGATCGACGCGCTTCATCGACAACTTGATCTTGCCGCGGTCATCGAAACCAATGACCTTGACCTTGACCTGATCGCCTTCTTTCACCACATCGGAAACCTGTTTGACACGTTCCTGTGCCAGTTCCGAAATGTGAACCAGGCCGTCACGCGCACCAAAGAAGTTCACGAATGCGCCGAAATCGACAGCCTTAACAACCTTACCATCATAGATATGGTTCAATTCAGGTTCTGCAACAATCGATTTGATCCAGTCGACAGCCTGCTTGCCTTTTGCACCATCGGTATGTGCAACAGTGATCGAGCCATCGTCTTCGATATCAACCTTGGCGCCGGTTTCTTCGCAAATTTCACGAATAACCTTACCGCCAGAACCGATAACGTCGCGGATCTTGTCGCGCGGAATGCTGAACTGGGTGATGGTCGGGGCATTGCCCGAAACTTCACCACGGGCTTCCGGCAGGGCCTTGGACATTTCACCAAGAATATGCAAACGGCCATCACGGGCCTGGCCCAGGGCGATCTGCATGATTTCTGCGGTCACAGAGGTAATCTTGATGTCCATCTGCAAGGATGTAATACCAACTTCGGTACCGGCAACCTTGAAGTCCATGTCACCAAGGTGATCTTCATCACCCATGATGTCGGACAGAATGGCAAATTCGTCGGCTTCCTTGATCAGGCCCATTGCGATACCGGCAACAGGGCGTACCAGCGGAACACCACCATCCATCATCGCAAGGGAGGTTGCGCAAACAGTCGCCATCGAGGACGAACCGTTCGATTCGGTCACTTCCGAAACGATACGCACGGTATAAGGAAACGCATCCTTGGCCGGCATCAACGGATGAATGGCGCGCCATGCCAGTTTACCATGACCGATTTCACGACGTCCCGGCGAGCCCATGCGGCCAGCTTCACCAACCGAGTAGGGCGGGAAGTTGTAATGCAGCATGAAGCCTTCACGGTATTCACCGTCCAGGGCATCAACAATCTGTTCGTCCTGGCCGGTACCAAGGGTGGCAACTGCCAGCGCCTGGGTTTCGCCACGGGTAAACAGGGCCGAACCGTGTGCGCGCGGCAGAACCGAAACTTCACCCAAAATCGGACGAACGTCAGAACCGCTACGGCCATCGATACGCTTGCCGGTTTTCAGAATGGCACCACGAACGATGTCTTTTTCCAGATTTTTCAGGATCGAGGAAACCTTGCCCTTCAGGGCATCGGCGATTTCTTCTTCTGCCAGCTTCGCAAGGATTTCTTCCTTGGCAGCTGAAACAGCAGCTGAACGGTCCTGTTTGACAACATGGCCATAAGCAGCGGTCAGGCTATCGGTGCCAAGTGCTGCAATTTTTTCGACCAGCGCATCATAACCTTCCGGCAGGCCGGCAATGTCACGGGGGTCTTTGGCAGCGTCTTCGGCAAGATCAATGATCAAGTCGATCACGGCCTGGAATTGTTCATGGCCAAATTTAACAGCGCCGAGCATGATTTCTTCCGACAGCTCTGATGCTTCGGATTCAACCATCATCACGCCTTCGCGTGTACCGGCAACCACCAGGTCCAAAGCCGAACCCTTAACGGTTTCGGTGGCCGGGTTCAGAACATATTCGCCATCGTTGTAACCAACGCGGGCTGCACCGATCGGGCCGAGGAACGGCAGGCCCGAAATGGTCAGAGCAGCCGATGCACCGATCATGGCAACAACGTCAGGATCGTTTTCCATGTCATGCGACAGAACGGTACAAACAACCTGGGTTTCATTGCGATATTGCGGATGAAACAGCGGGCGGATCGGACGGTCGATCAGGCGGGAAACCAGAGTTTCCTTTTCTGACGGACGGCCTTCACGCTTGAAAAAACCACCCGGAATTTTACCAGCGGCAAATGCCTTTTCCTGGTAATTCACAGTCAGCGGGAAAAAATCGATGTCCGGGCGCGGCGACTTGGCGCCGACAGCAGTACACAGAACCACGGTTTCACCATAGGTGACCATAACCGCGCCATCTGCCTGGCGGGCAACCTTGCCGGTTTCCAAAACCAGCTTGGCATTACCCCACTGCATTTCCTTACGGACGACATTAAACATTTTACTTCCTTCCAAACCTACTTGCGGACCAAGTAATTTTTACACGAGATCCGAACACATTAATTATGAGGCTTTTAAGTCAAGCGGCATAATTAATGGGTCCGGACAATCCGAGCATAACCAGCCTTTCTGGCGGGCCCTCCCGTATATCCCGATCCGCGGGACAATAAAAAACGACGGCGGAGGGCAAAACCACTCCGCCGCACGTCAAAATTAGCGGCGAATACCGAGAGTAGCGATAATCGCTTCATAACGTTCAGTATTTTTGCGCTGCAAGTATTTCAGCAACCGACGACGCTGACCAACCATCATCAAAAGACCACGACGGCTATGGAAGTCGTGTTTGTGCTCTTTCATGTGTTCGGTCAGGTTTTTGATCCGTTCGGTCAGAATAGCAACCTGGACCTCGGGGGAACCGGTATCGCCTTCTTTCTGGCCGAATTCTTTGATCAGGTCAGTTTTACGTTCAGCAGTAATCGACATCAGGCATCCTTTCGCCTTTAAAGATTAAATACACGCACCGGGCGGATTTCGCCGCCATGAATCTCGGCCAGCGCAACAGCGCGGTCGTTAAGCATGGCACAGACGATTCCGTCCTGGGCGACGGGAGTTCCGAGATCGCTCCGCTTGGCAACAGCCAGCAGCCCGACAGGCTGCCCACTGGCAAGTCGTTGCGCCTCGACTTCGGTCAGGGCCAGCGCCGGGATGTCGTCCAGCGCGGTCTCGACCGGAAGCAGTTTTTCCATTACCGCCTCGGGGTCCATTTCGAGCAAGGTTTGCAACGGAATGGAATCCCCTTCTGCAAAAGGCCCCGCCGATGTCCGGCGGAGCGCGGAAATGTGGCCGACAGAGCCAAGGCGCAACGCAATATCGCGCGCCAATGACCGCATATATGCCCCTTTGCCCGATATTACATCGAACACGGCATGGTCGCGGTCAGGCATGTCAACCAGTCGAAGATCTTTTATCAAAATCGGACGCGCTTTTAAAACCACGTCTTCATCGCGGCGGGCAAGATCATAGGCACGCTTGCCATTTACCTTGATCGCCGAAAATTTTGGCGGTACCTGCTGAATTTCACCGGTAAATTCACCCAGCACAGCCTCGATTTCCGCCGGGCTTGGCCGATGGTCCGACGTGGCAACAACCTCGCCTTCGGCATCATCGGTGCTGCGTGCTTCCCCGAATTTCAGGGTAACGCGATAACTTTTGCTGCCATCCATGACATAGGCAACCGTTTTGGTCGCTTCGCCAAATGCAATGGGCAGAACGCCGGTTGCCAGCGGGTCCAATGTCCCGCCATGCCCGGCTTTGGCTGCATCAAGCAGACGACGCACCTGATTAACCACGGTTGACGACGTGATCTCAAGGGGTTTGTCGACGGCAAGCCAGCCGCTGATAATTTTGCCGCGACGCCGACGCGCCATCAGTCGTCCTCTTTATCGTAATCGTCCGCGTCTTCATCAGACGACAGGTCCTGGGCCACATGCGGATCGCGCAACAAAGCGCCAATATTATCAGCAATATCAAAGCTGGTATCTTCGAGGAACCGCAATGCCGGGACATATTTCATATGTACGCTATTGGCAACATGGCTGCGCAAAACACCCTTTTGGCGTTTTAACGCATCCAGGGTCGGTTTGGCATCACCCCCGCCAAGGGGTGTTACCGACACCATCGCATTCCGCATATCCGGGCTTAAATCCACCTTGGTCACAGTAACCGGGCGGCGGGTCAGTTCCGGGTCGTAAATGTCACCACGTTCAAGAGCGCGCGACAACGCCTGGCGGATTTCCTCCGCCACGCGTAACTGTCGCTGACTTGGTCCTTTGGCAGGTTGCTTCGGCATATCGTTTCATCGCCTCCTTAAAGCTGGACGGCGATTTCCTCCTGCTCGAAGCATTCGATAACGTCGCCTGCGACAATGTCATTGTATTTCGCAAATGACATCCCGCATTCGTACCCTTCACGCACTTCCTTGACTTCGTCCTTGAAGCGACGCAGCGTCGAAAGTTCGCCGGTATGAATAACCACGTTGTCGCGCAGCAAACGAACACCGGCACCGCGTTTCACGGTCCCTTCGGTGATCATGCAGCCCGCAATCTTGTTGCCCGAAATGGTAAAGACTTCGCGGATCTGGGCGTAACCCAGGAATTTTTCGCGAACTTCGGGTGACAGCATACCGCTGAGCATTGCCTTGGTATCGTCGGCAACATCGTAAATAATCGAATAGTAACGAATATCGACATTGTCACGACGGGCCTGGTCACGGGCCTGCTGGTTGGCACGCACGTTAAAGCCAATGATCAGCGCATTCGAGGCACGCGCCAGCGTAACGTCGGATTCGTTAATCCCGCCAACACCACTATGCAACACACGGACGCTGACTTCTTCATTGCCCAGTTTCTGCAAGGTACCAATTAGTGCTTCGACCGAGCCCTGCACGTCACCCTTGATAACGATCGGCAATTCCTTGCTGCCGCCATTGGTGGTGAACATGTTTTCAAGCGCCGATTTTTTCATCGCTGCCGCCTGCGTTTCGCGGATGCGACGCTGACGGAAATCAGAAACTTCACGGGCCTTGGCTTCGGTTTCGACAACAACAAAGTCATCACCGGCCGACGGAACACCGTTAAGGCCGTTGACCTCAACCGGCATCCCCGGAAGGGCGGTCTGGATACGCGATCCGTGATCGTCGATCAGGGCCCGGACACGACCCCATTCAGGGCCGGTCACAAAGATATCACCGGTATTGAGCGTACCGCGCTGAACCAGAACAGTCGCCACCGGGCCACGGCCCTTTTCCATACGTGCTTCAACGACAACGCCATCAGCAACACGGTTGGGGTTGGCTTTAAGGTCCAGAACTTCGGCCTGCAGCAGAATTGCTTCTTCAAGGTCGGTCAAACCGGTTCCGGCCTTCGCCGAAACTTCGATGGTCTGAACATCACCACCCATTTCTTCAACAACAACTTCGTATTGCAGAAGGGCAGTTTTAACCCGGTTTGCATCGGCACCCGGCTTGTCCATTTTATTGATCGCAACGATCATGGGGACATTGGCAGCCTTGGCATGATTGATGGCTTCGATCGTTTGCGGCATGACCGAGTCGTCAGCTGCAACCACCAGAACCACAATATCGGTTACCTTGGCACCGCGTGAACGCATTTCAGTAAATGCCGCGTGGCCCGGGGTATCGATAAAGGTGATCTTGGACCCGTTTGCCATCGTCACCTGATAGGCGCCGATATGCTGGGTAATACCACCGGCTTCACCACTGACCACGTCGGTTTTACGCAACGCATCAAGCAGGGATGTTTTACCATGGTCAACGTGGCCCATAACGGTCACGACGGGCGGACGCGAAATCAGCTGTTCGTCGGTGTCATCGGCCACAACCAGGGCTTCTTCAACATCGGCGTCAGAAACACGCTTCATGTTATGACCGAATTCTTCAACCACCAGCTGGGCGGTATCGGGGTCAAGGCTCTGGTTGATGGTGGCCATAACGCCCATACCCATCAGCGATTTAATCACGTCAGCCGCACGTTCGGCCATACGGTTCGCCAGTTCCTGAACGGTAATAACGTCCGGAACGATAACTTCCCGAATGATCTTTTCTTTCGGCTTCTGCTGGCCCTGATTACGGGCTTTGGCTTTGGCCTGCTGGCGCTTGATTGAAGCCATCGAACGACGACGGCCACCTTCATCACCGGTCATTGCGGTGTTGATCGACAGTTTGCCACGGCGACGGCTGCTATCTTCGGTTTTCGTCCGCGCACCACGGCCCGCAGCTTCGGCTTCTTCAGCCCGCTTGCGTGCAGCAGCTGAACGCACTTCTTCCTCGTCGAGTTCCTTGCGGCTTTTCGGCTTGGAGGCCGAAGGCGCAGAACGGCGACGTTCCTCGGGGACCAGCGGCTCAGCCGGGGCACCGGGGGTAATTTCCTCGGCGGCCTTTTTACGAACCTCCGGTTTCGGACGCGGCTGCAATTTCGCACGCGGTGCATTTGCATCACGGGCAGGTTCGGCATCCGCGGTTTTTGCCTTGTCAGCAGGCGCAGATGCCGGTGCAGCAGCGGCAGAGGCCGCCGCTTCAGCCTGTTCTTTGGCAACGCGTGCCGCTTCTTCGGCTTCAGCTTTTTTGCGTGCAGCTTCTTCCTCGACCTTGCGCGCAGCATCCTTACGGGCCTGCTCGGCGGCGGCAGCTTCTTCCTGCTTGCGGCGTTCCTCGGCAGCTTTCAATGCCGCCATACGAACAGCACGTTCGCCCTGGGTCAGGTTGCCCTGTTCCTCATTGGCGCGCGGGCGCTGCTGTGCAGGCTTCGGCTTGTGGCGCTGGGCCGGGGCGGGCTTTGACGGGGCCGGGGCCGGTTTTTTCGGGGTCGGGGCCGGCGCTGCTGCCGGGGCCGAAGCTGCGGGTGCGGCAGGTGCCGCCGGGGCAGCATTTTCGCCCTCGGCAACTTTATCCTTGTTCACTTCGCGGAAGCGGCCGGATTCGTTCTGTTCAAAAGTACGCTTCTTGCGCACCTCGACGGCCACAGATTTGGACCGTCCGTGCGAGAAGCTTTGACGCACCTGCCCAGCCTCGACCGTCTTGCGTAATTCAAGCTTTGATCGATTAAGGCTTAGCGGCTTCTTCTCCTGATCGCGATCACTCATTATCCGTCCAACTTCCTCATTTCCTGCGGGATCAGTCGCCTGGCGGCCAATCCTGTTCTTCCGTACGGCGCGGCCTGCCTTCAGGCTGCGCGGAATCCTTCAAGCCGCTGTAGTGCCCGGCTTAGGCGTTGCGCCAGACCACCTGGCGCAACTGCCGCATGTACTGCGTGATCGCGGCCAAAAGCCGCGGCAATCTCGGCAGCATTCAGAACGGAAAAAACCTGAAGATCGGCGGCTTTTGCCGCGATCCGTGCTTTTCCGTCCGCAGCACCGTCACGTGCCGCCAAAATCAGTTCTGCGCCGTCATCAATCTGGGCGCGAACTTTCTCAAACCCGGCAACAGCCTGTCCGGCACGACGCGCCAGCGACAGTAGATCGACGCATTTTTGAGACAGCATAGCCTCGATTCTGTCTGCCAGCGCCGGATCCACCACGACTTTTTGTCGGGCCGCCCGGGCAAAGGCATTTTTTGCACAGGCGGTATTTACCACATCCCGCGACGGGCACAACCATAATCCCCGTCCGGGCAACCGTTCATCAAGATCTGGAACGACACTGTTATCCGGGCCGATCACAAATCTTATAAGATCTTCCTTCTCCCGGACCTCGCCGGTGACAATGCACCGGCGCTCCGGAACTTCTCGTTCCTTGCCGCCTTTGCGATGCGACATGGTCCCCTCCGATCAGCGATCAGGCGTCTTCGCCTTCCGCCCCGGCATCGCCGGTTTCTTCTTCCAGGTCATCAAACCAACCCAGACGACGGCGGGCTTCCATGATCATGTCGTTTGCCTGATCAAGGGTAATAGTTTCAGTTGCACCGGCAAATTCAATCAGTTCGTCACTGGCCAGATCGGCAAAATCTTCAAGATTTTTAACGCCATTCTCGCCAAGCTGCACGGCAACTGCCAAAGAAATCCCCGGGAATTCAATCAAATCATCAGCAACGCCAAGTTCATCACGACGCGCCTGAAGACGGTCGGCTTCTTCCGCAAGGAAGCTCCGCGCACGTCCCCGAAGTTCTTCAGCAAGCTCTTCTCCGAATCCTTCGATTTCCGCCAGTTCGGCCAAAGGCACATAACCGACTTCCTCAATAGAGGTGAAACCTTCCGCGACAAGGAGATGGGCGATAACTTCATCGACATCAAGGGCCTTGATGAACATTTCTGCCCGCTTGCGCCCTTCTTCCTGACGACGTTCGCTTTCGTCTTCCTCGGTCAGGATATCAATATCCCACCCGGTTAACTGCGATGCAAGCCGTACATTCTGGCCACGACGGCCAATTGCCAGACTTAACTGGTCATCAGGAACAACCACTTCAATGCGGTTCGATTCTTCATCAATCACAACCTTGGTAACTTCAGCCGGAGCCAAAGCATTCACAACAAAGGTTGCCGGGTCTTCAGACCACTGAATGATATCGATTTTTTCGCCCTGCAATTCGGCGACAACAGCCTGAACACGCGAACCGCGCATACCGACACAGGCCCCAACCGGGTCAATCGAGCTGTCCGAAGACTGCACCGAAATTTTTGCGCGCGACCCGGGGTCACGGGCAACCGATTTAATCTCGATAATGTTGTCGTAAATTTCCGGCACTTCCTGGGCAAACAGCTTTGCCATGAAGGTCGGATGGGTACGCGACAGAAAAATCTGCGGGCCGCGCTGTTCCCGACGCACATCCAGGATCAGGGCACGAACACGGTCGCCCTGGCGCATGGTTTCACGCGGGATCAGTTCTTCACGGCGCAAAATGGCTTCAGTCCGGCCCAGATCGACCAGAACATTACCAAATTCAACCCGTTTGACGGCTCCGTTAACCACTTCGCCCATACGATCCTGATATTCGTTATACTGACGTTCCCGTTCAGCATCACGCACCTTCTGGACAATAACCTGCTTTGCGGTCTGTGCGGCAATACGGCCAAAATCAATTGGTGGCAGCGGATCAATCAGAAATTCGCCAAGCTCGATATTCTCGTCACGAATCCGGGCCTGTTCCAGTGACATCTGGGTAAAATCATTTTCGATGTCATCGGTGACTTCAATAAAACGCGCCAGCCGGATTTCGCCGGTTTTGCGGTCGATATGGGCCCGAATGTCATGTTCATGGCCATAACGGGAGCGACCAGCCTTTTGAATGGCCTGCTCCATCGCGCCAAGAACCTCGTCACGATCAATGCCTTTTTCGCGGGCGACAGCATCAGCGACCTGCAAAAGCTCTGGCCGCGGCATTCCCGAAGTTGCTTCCATATCCAACCTCTATTCTGCGTTGTCGTCAGACCGGCGCTGGCCGGTGACATGCGCGATCAATTCATCCGTCAGCACGAGTTTCGCCTTTGCGATATCGGCTAACGGCAACAATTCACGTTCGCCATCCACTATCAGGGCGACCGCATCGTCTTCGAGTCCATCCAGCTTTCCGCTGAAACGGCGGCGACCGGCAACAGCCACCACCAATTCGACCTTGGCATCAAAACTGCGCCAAATATCAAAATCCTTGCGCCGGGTCAGCGGCCGGTCAATGCCGGGCGAACTGACTTCAAGATGATAAGCTCCGGAAATGGGGTCATCAACGTCAAGCAGCGCTGAAACAGTCCGACTGATTTCAACACAGTTCTCAACGGTAATACTGCCGTTTCCTTCGGGGCGATCCGCCATAATCTGCAGGATCTGGCTGTCCTTGCCCATCATGGACACACGTACCAGTTCAAACCCCAGTGCCTCTATCGACGGTGCAATAATTTCCGCGATCCGCGACAAAAGCGGGTCTTTCAACTGCTGTCCGATCAGTTCAGCCATATAGAATGCCATACCCCAGAATGCACAAAAGAGCGGGCCGAGGCCCACTCTTTGTTACGTTTTACAAAAAGCTTGCGCGCTTTATAACGCCAGTTTAAGCAGAAATCAAGTCACGATCCTGCCTGCAAACCGCATTCAACCAAGGGATAGGCCGTTTTGCCCGCCTAGGCTGCCAGCTTGCGATCTGCAATGAGAAGATTGTGAAAAAAGTCAAACGCGTCATGGGCACCCTGTTGCAGGGCAATTTCATCCTCCGCGCCAAGCACCAAACTGTTAAGCTGCGTCACAAATTGCCGCCAGTGCTTGCCTCGTCCGTCGTCATGGGCGCGCAAATGCCGGGCACCAAACCCTTCATTCAGATCAAGCCGCGCCGCTGCCTTTAACAAAAAGGCCGCCCCCAGATTTGACCCCTCGCACACATAAAGCCATCCCAGCCGCGCCGGGCCACTTTGCGGTGCCGTTACCGCCCCCTCATGGGCAGGAAGCGGCAAACCCAAATCACCAAGATCGGCACAAACGCTGTCAAACCGGCTGCGGTCTGCCAGACCGGGGATAAGCGCATTAAGGTCATCAGCATGGTAAAGCGGCTTCATCACGGCATGAAAGCAATATTGCAAAGCCAGAAAACGACCATAATTTTCCCGGTTGTCAAACGGCTTCATTGCCATGACCATATCGTCAATCTGCTGATGATCATCACGGGTATTTGCCTTTATCCGCTCCAGCCGGGTCGGTGTTTCCTGTGCTGTCCGCGTTGCGGTATCCGATGTCATTGTAGGGCACCCTTATATATATGGTCCTGAAACTTTTCCTGCGGGCACATCGCATGTGCCCCTTTGTTATTCAGTACGAACCAGCCCATGCAATATCCGAAACCCTGCCCAATTAATCTGGCATTGATGGCTGTTTTCGCACTATTCCTCGCGAAAGGCGCGGGCAAACTGGTCGCTCAGCGGTTTGGCAAAATAGCTCAGGGCTGTGCGTTCACCCGTGGCGATAAAGGTTTCGACGGGCATACCGGGGATTAACGCGTGCTCCCCCAGCCGCGAAAGCTCGCCCTGGGTAATATGCATCCGCACCGGATAAAAATTTTCCCCCGTCACCTCGTCCCGTGACAAATCAGCCGCCACAAAATCAACCGTCCCCGCCAGTTCCGGGGTGGTCCGGCGGTTAAAGGCTGTAAAACGCAAAGCGGCCTTTTGTCCGGGATGTATTTTATCCACATCCTCGGGGCGGATACGTGCCTCAATCACCAGCGCATCCTGATCGGGGACAATTCCCATAATTTTCTCACCCGCACCAATCACGCCGCCTTCGCTGTGCACCTGCATCTGATAAATGGTGCCATCATAAGGGGCTCGGATCTCGGTACGGCGCAGCTGGTCCACCAGTGCGATCTGTTTTTGTTTCAATTCGGCCAATTGGCGGTCAATATCGGCAAGATCGGTAAGCACCTCGGTCTGGCGATCGCGTTCGAGCTGCAATATCGCCATTTCTGTTTCGGCAATTTGCATTTGCGCCGCGGCAATTTCGGCACTTAACTCGCCGCGCTGTCCTTCAAGGCGGGCCTTTTCCCGGCGCAGGGCTGCAACCCGTGTAATTGGCACCAGTTGCTTGGCAAACAGCATTTCCAGCCCGGTCAATTCGTCTATGATATGACGGTGCTGTGCAACATTGGCAGTTTTTTGTGCGTTTAACCCGCCAACGCGTTCATGCAACTGGCTGCGTTTTTGCGCCAATTGCTGTTTTTCACCAATCAGGCTGGTTTGACGGGCGGTAAACAACCGGTTTTGCGCATGAATCAGGGCGGCAATATCGGGCTGACTAATCCGCGCCGCCAAATTTTGCGGCAACACGGGCGCAGCCGCGTCATCACGTTCGGCAACCAGCCGCATTTCGGTGGCACTTAAGGCATCAATCTGGCTTTCAACTATACCCAGGCTGGCACGTGCCTGTGTCGCATCAAGCTGCACCAGCATATCGCCCGCATGAACATGGTCCCCATCGCGGACAAAAATTTTGCCAACGATACCGCCATCAGGGTGCTGCACCACCTTGGCATTACTTTCGACCACCATGGTGCCACTGGCCACCACCGCGCCCGATAAACTGGCAAAAGCCAGCCACCCTGCCATAGCACCAAACAACACCAGAACCGTTACCGCGCCAAACAGAATATGCCGCCGAAGCGAGTGCAGGGCTAGACTGCCCTGCATATTATCTGCCTCATCCGGGCCGGCGGATGGCACAACAGAATGCCCCGCCAAAGCAAGTTTTTCCAACGGGTTGATCATGCGCTTTCTCCGACCTGACGCAGGGTTTTGCGCAAAATATCGTCCCGCGATCCCAGGGCAACCTGCTGCCCGTTCTGAATAACCATCGCCCGGTTCACACAGGCAAGAATATTGGGCCGGTGCGCGATCATAACCACGATTGCCCCGCGTTCACGCAAACCAGCGACGGCCTTTAGCAGGGCCTGTTCGCCATCGCTATCCAGGCTGGCATTCGGTTCATCAAGAACCACCAGAAACGGATCATCAAACATTGCCCGGGCCAGACCAATACGCTGACGCTGCCCGCCCGATAATACCACACCACCGGGACCAATTTGCGTATCATACCCGCCAGGAAGGGACTGAATCAGGTCGTGGACTCCGGCCTGTTTTGCCGCTGCGATCACCTTTTTCGCATCGGGCCTTGCCTGAAGCCGGGCAATATTGCGCGCAACTGTATCGTCAAACAGTTCCACATCCTGCGGTAAATACCCCACATACTGGCCCAGATCATCGCGCGACCAATGCGAAAGTTCGGCCCCGTCCAGGCGAATGCTTCCTTGCGCATAATGACCAATACCAACCAGGGCACGGGCAAAGGTCGATTTTCCCGACCCGCTGGGGCCAATCACCCCCAGGCCATCGCCCGCACGCAATTCAAGCTGGGCGATTTTCAACAATGTCCGCCCTGATGCCGGCCTGGCAGTGGGCCGATGAGGATGGCCCGGCGCACGGTGCGGCATGGTTTGCACCACAAGTGATTGCACCGTCATATTCTGGCACGGCGCAGGCAGCACCAGCCGGGGCGAAGACCGGGAGGGCACATTCATAACATCCGCATCAGGCAACCGGCGCAAACGGGCATAGGCCTGGCGCGCGGCAACAAACCCGCGCCAGTTGCCAATTGCCTGTTCAACCGGTGACAAGGCGCGGGCGGTTAATATCGATGCCGCCACCATTGCCCCGGGCGAAACTTCCTGCAAAATCGCCAAATAGGCACCAAGGGCCAAAACCCCCGACTGCATGGCCAGGCGAATGACCTTGATATAGGCTGAAAAGGTAGAGGTAACATCGCCCGCCGTGGTATTGGTTTGCAAATAACGATCATTGACCATGGCCCAGCGCCCGGCAAAGGCCGGGACCATACCCATGGCGCGCAATACTTCAGCATTGCGCCGCCCGGCATCAAGCAAGGAAGTGCGCCGTACCGCCTGCCGGTTCATGCGCGAAACATGGCGGCGCGACAACGTTTCGCTAATCAATGTCAGAATCACTAACACCAGCCCGCCCGTTAATGCCAGCATCCCCAGCCACGGATGCAACAAAAACACAATGCCCAAAAACAGCGGCATCCACGGCAAATCACAAATCGCCACCGGCCCGGCACTGCCCAGAAACTGCCGGATCTGGTCCAGGTCATTCATCGGGCGTGCATCTGATCCGGGTTGATCAAGCGGCAGCGACACAGCACTGCGCAGCACCACCGGCCCGGTTTGTTCGTCCACTCGCCAGCCCATGCGCACCAGCATTCGGGCGCGCAAGGCATCAACTGTGCCCAAAAATAAATAAAGCCCCAGCACCAGCCCGGTCAGCGCCAGCAATGTCGGTACACTGCGGCTGGCCAGTACCCGGTCATAGACCTGAAGCATAAAAAGCGGCCCCGTCAGCATCAGGATATTGGACACACCACTTAGGGCAGCAACAATGCCAAACACCTTGCGCAACGATGCAATAACACCGCCAAGCGAGGCAGGGGACGAAGCCGGGGATAAGGAAGATGAATACGCAGAAGCACTGGCACGCCACAGCATGACTATTGGTTATCCGCTGGTTTGTCGCTAGAATAGGGTGGGTGCCGCATTATGTGAAAAATGCTGCGGCACCCGGAATAAGACCATGCGCCCGTTCCGCGATTAGCCCTCTCGGAACGGGCCGTTTTTTGCCTTAGACAAAATCGTTCTGGTCAATATCGGCAAAATCAACGCCGGTCAGGGTCACGGTGCCGTTGGCATGCGTAATCAGGGCATTGCCAGCCCCGTCATCGGCAATGGTGACATCATTGTAATCAAGATCGATCAGATCGCTGCCATCGGTAAAATCAGTGATCGTGTCATTGCCAAAGCTGGCGCTGGCATCAAATTCAAACACGTCCGCACCGCCATTGCCGGTCAGAACGTCATCACCGGCCCAGCCACCAATCACATCTGCACCAGCACTGCCGTTAATGGCAACGCCCTGATCGGCAAAAGTACTTTCCAGAGTAGACACATCGCCCGTGCGCAATTCGGCAAGAACAGAGTTGGTATCGGCATCGCCAAGATTCAGTCCGGAAATATCAACCGACGAATCGGTGAATTCAGCAAGCCCTGAATCAGAGTCGAAACCCAGAGTGCTACCAAAGGAAACATCATCAAGATTGCCACCAACGGTGTGGTCGGACATATCATATTCGAACATGCCGGTTCCGGTTGTTGCCAGAAATGCACCGGTATAGGAACTCCCGGTATCCTGATCTTCAAGCCAGAACTGATTTCCCATTTCTGTTGGCGACGTGCCACCCAGGAACGCCCCGTAATTACCAGTTCCACTTGAGAAGTTGTTGTCAAAATCTTCAAGAAAACCATGAAGATCAACGCCGTTGCCGGAACTATCTGCGGTTAAGTCAATCGTGATCGTCATTGTACAATTCTCCATTTGCATTTTTGCCTCAACCAGCGAGGCAACAATTCGATAATGACTATTAATATCACTACGAGTCAAATAAAAAATTTGTTTAAAATCATATACTTAAATGAAAAATAGCATGCCGGGCCGGGATTTCTCCCAGCCTGACACAAGACTTGGCAATGGCGATTTTAAATTAGAAATTACCACTTAAAGTCATTATCGCAGTCCGCCCCGGCGCCAAAGTAAGGCCCCCAAGCGCGTCGACATATGCTTCATCGGTCACGTTATTAACTGCAAATCTGAATTTGAGATTCCGATTAAGTTCGTACGAACTGTACAGATCGTATGTGCGATAGCGGAGGACACTTTGTGCGTCATCACCCGACGTTCCCGTAATATTATCTTCCGGATATACAAATGTCGCCCGTACGCCCAGGATCAAATCCTGATCAAACAACCGGACCCCACTATCGAGCGTATATTTTCGCTTGGGCAATGTATAAACAGTCATTAACCCGCCTGCCTTACCCCAGCTAGCAGGTAATCCAGTTCCATTGGTCGGAGAGGACGGCACAGCTGCCAATGGATGAATAATAGGATCGTAATTTCCTTCGAGGTCAGTATCGGTGAATGACATTGCCCCGGAAATGTAGAATTTCTCGGCGTCATATCCCAATTCCAGTTCGGTGCCGGAAATGTAAACCGGATCCTGCAAATTCACATAAGACTCTGCCTGTGCTGCAAGCGTCCAACCCGGTGGGCCAAGAGGTTGGGGTGTCGGCTGCGCAACAGCTGCCGAAACAATATAATTGTCAATTTTTGTCCGATAATGAGAGAGCTTTGCCCGGAATCCATCGTTCTTCGTCAACACATCATCAAATTTGAAATTGACACCAAACTCCGTCGTAAAAGATTCCTCAGGTTCAAGATCAGGATTTGCATAAAACGGAACAGGTACACCAGCAACATGCCGCCCCTTGACCATGCCCTCCATAATTGTCGGAGGCCGATAAGCCTGACGATAGGAACCAAAAAACTGAATTCCATTGAGTGGTGACACCCCCAGACTTACTGAAGGGGAGATTTTATGTCCAGAAAGGTCAATGTCGAGCGGCGTCCCTCCATCTTCACACTTATTGGCCGCGTTATATTGCTCACACCAATATGAATCGCCATCGAGCTGGAAACGGTCATATCTGATCCCACCTTTCAGCTGGACCAAATCACCCCAATCAAATGTTCCGTCTAAAAACGCTCCTTGAACATCGCGTTTGCCACTTGGCGTCGACCCTTCAAGCTCAAACCCGGCCCCCTTGCCACCAAGGCCCAGCGTTTTAGATTGGGTTTTAGTTTTGTCCTGGAAGGTCTCAACCCCGTAATCAAGGCTGAAGATACTGGCCTGCTTCATCAGTTCATCAAGATAAAATGAACTTTTGTTTGCAGTATCAAAGCCATAGGTATCTATCTTGTATTTAGTGTTAAACGCATCAGTCGTGACATTGCCACTGGAGGAGTAACGTGCCGGCCGAAATTGCTTATTCTCGGTCTGCGTCCACCAAAGACCGGTTTTCAAATCAATCAGGTCCGTATCCGGATTCCAGGAATGTTTTGCCGTTACTGTATGAGAAGTCGCTTCATCAAAGTCATTGTACTGGGCGTCTTCGCCAGTTGCTTTGCCAAATTTCGTCGTAAAGCCGACATAACCAAGATTTAATTCCTGATCTTCTGAAAGGGCGAGATTTGCTTTTAACAGGCCGGAGGATTGCCGTTGACCTGTATATTGTTGATTTTGGCCATTCGCTTCAACAAGGTCATCCGAATTATCAATATACAATCCGGGATTATTCTTTCCGCCCTTGTATTCACCAACCAGCTTTCGACTAAAGGCCGCTGCGACATCCAATTTCGGCGAGATCCTGGCAGCAATGGCTGCATCCCCAGCAAAACTATAGGCGTTGGTCCCGCGCGACAAATTGACTTTCCCGCCGACCTTTTCGTCTGCATCAAGGATATCGTCTGTATTCAGGGTTCGCATGGTTACAATCCCCCCGGATGTTCCGGCTCCACCCACGCCAGACATGTCGCTTTTTTCAACAGTGACATCCGCAAGTAATGCGGTATCAACATACATTCTGTTAACGACACCGTGACCTGACTGACTGAAGTTCTGGCGCGCGCCATCAATATTCATATTAACCCGCCCCTGATCTTGCTGCCCGCGCACGTTTACAGACAATCCCGGCTGCTGCCGATTACCCGCAACATCGACACCCGTTATCGGGTTGAAAATATCCGAAGCATCTCGTCCCGGTGTTTTCCGCATGCTTTCCTGGCTAATGACCGATACCGAACCCGGCGTCTCATAAACCCAGTCGGGATTGCCCTCATATCCAATATTGTCGTTCGCTCGGGAAATAATCGTGATGGGGGCGGTTGTAACGTCGGTTGAAGACTCATCGGTTCTTGCTGCAACGATGGAAACGGTTTTACCATCAAGGGGCTGCCAGCTCAGCTCACTTCCGGCAAACATCAGATCAAGCGCGTCAGTGGCTGTCATTTCACCCTTAACAGCACCAATGACGTGAGCGGTAGGCAAACTGCCATCCACCACCACATCAATCCCGGAAATCTGGGAATATTTGACCAGCGCGGACGCCAGATTTTCTGCCGGAATATCAAAATAATAAACACGGCCCAAATCACCACTTTGTGCCAGCTCAACCAGCTTGTTTCCGAAAGCGTCCTCATTTGACCCCGCCTGCACTGGTGCTGGCGCCATAACCATCAAACATCCGGATAAAGCCGTTGCTGCTATCCAGGTTGAGGAAAACTGTTTTTTCCGGCCCACGCCCTTTACCCCAGATAAAGACGGCACTGCTCCGGCCCCCACAAAATCCATTCTCGTTGTCTCCCAGGCAAATCATGCAAATGCATCGCATTATCGCGATCTACTCAGTAAGACGGGTTTGAAGTGGGGATATCCGATGGCTTTATTAATTTTTGCGAATAATTTTTATTCTCATGAAAATAATATGGCCAAAACCTTCATCCATCAGCCTTGCCGGTCAATCAGGCATCACGCAAAATGGTCAGATAACCACCAATCTGATCAACATTGATCGACAGCACCTTGCCCACAAGGGGCAAGACATCGGACGTACGGTTCAAGTTAACCACCAGCGTCACCGGCCGTTGTTTTAAGGCATCGCCCAAAACAATGATCCGCCCTGGATGCCAGCGCTGAAGTACATTCGCAACTTTTTCCAGCGGATCGCCGACGAAAACCAACCGGCCTTTACGCCACGCCAGCCGCATTGCCAGATCAACATCATAAGGTGTGCCCAACACGCCATTATCACAGGAAACACCCTCGCCGCGGGTCACATTACGCGTGTTTAAAGCCGTTTCAACATCAACGGAACCGGTTTGCGTGATGATTTCGCTTTGTCCATCATAACAGGTAACATCAAACCGGGCCGCGGCAACCGGGCGGACAAAGCCATTAGCTGCACGGACAAAAAAGTCCCGCTGGCGACCATCATGCTGAAAAAATACCTCGCCTTTATGCAGGGCAATGCCGGTTGCCCCTTTGTCGTCGGTAATCACTGACAAAGAAGACTGGCTTGCCAGTTCGGCCTGTACCCCGTCCAGCAATGTGATTTTGCGACGTACCCCTTTTACCGTTCGAAAATCGGCAAATGGGTGATGGGGAATGACATCCCCATACCAGCCCGCTGCCCCGACAAGGACAGCAGCCAGCCCCGCCCCCAGAAAAGCCCGACGCCCTGACTTGCCCTGCCCATCCAAATTTAAATTGCCTAAATTCAGACTGGAGGTTCCGGTCCACAGATGCTCTATTTCCATAAACGCACGGTGATGCGCCGGATCAGCGGCAAGCCAGTGTGCAAAATTCGCACGATCATGCTCGGACTCGGTACCATCAAGCAACAGCGCGAACCAGTAAATTGCCTGTTCGGCTGCACTGCTCCCATATTGATTTTCCGCGATGGGGCCACCTGAATCCATTATTTGGCTGTTCCGTTTTGCAAAATAAACGCCTGAAATTCCCGTGCAGACACATAACTGCAGCAGGCCTTTTTATAGGACGAACTGATTGCTCTGATATCTGATCAAAAAATCAGTTTTTTTCGCCCATATCCGTCGCTTCCTTAATCAGGGTTAAGGCACGAACCATGCGGCTAAAGGCTGTTTGCGGTGGAATACCCAGTTTCTCGCCGATCTCGACATAGGTTTTCCCCTCAAGCCGGGCGAGGATAAAAACGTCGCGCAAGGGGGGCGGCAAGGCATTCAGGGTTTTTTGTAATTGGCGCAACTCCTGACGCGACCACGCGATCTGGTCGGGCAGGGGAGCATCGCTGGCAACAAATTCCAGACTTTTTTCAGAATCAGGAACAAAGCGTAAAATCCGTTCGCGACGGAAATGATCAATCACCAGATTTTGCGCCGTGCGATACAAATAGGCCTGCGCATATTTAACATCGGGCAAAGACGGGGTGGTCACAACACGCAGGAACGTGTCCTGAACAATGTCATCTGCCGTGTACCAGGCCAGCTTGCGTTTCTGCACAAAATGCCGCAAACGCACCTGATATTGTCGAAACAGTTGGTTGATATCCCAATGGGTCACAAGCCTGACCTTTGAAACGAACCCACGTTCAAACGTTCCGGCTTTATAATCCGGAACAACGCGGTAATGTCATATCAGCAATACAAAACAGATATCGCATATGAAACTCATTCTCAATAAAAACTTGATCCTGCCTATGCGGGAATGTTGTTTTTCCGCAAAAAACCCCACCGTTTTCGCAGCCTTCGGCAATGATTGCCCCGAAACCGGATCTACATCGCACATGCCCTCAAAAGCCAAAAGGCCCTCTGTCCATGACAAAGGGCCTTGCACAAGGCTGCGATATTAAAGTGGCCCCACGGGACGCTTCGTCCGAATGTATCAGACGCGATTTTTACGACGAAAGCGCAAATAATTACACTTTTTGCCCTGGCGTAGCGCCTTTTGCTCATACCGGGTTTTCACCCAGTCCTCCGGCGGAATGCGCCAGTCATCCGGGGTTTCTGCCAGCCATACAAAATCGGGGTGATTGTGCAAATGCTGGAGGGTCCAGGAAATATATTGCATATCATCACTGGCAACCCGAAACTCACCGCCATCCTTTAACAGACGCGCCAGCAACGCCAGGTTTTTAGGGCCGACAAACCGGCGTTCAGCATGGCGTTTTTTGGGCCACGGATCCGGAAACAGCAAAAACACCCGGTCAAAACAGGCATCGCGCAATTTATACAAAAGCGGGCGTGAATCATCGGGTACCACGCGCACATTTTGCAAGTTACGATCGCTAATATGCCGAATCAGGCTGCCAACGCCATCCATATAAGGTTCACAGCCGATAATTCCAACATCTGGGTTGGCTTCGGCCTGTCCCGCCAGATGTTCGCCGCCCCCAAAACCGATTTCCAGCCATAATTGTGATCGATCCGGGGTGAAATATGACTGCGGATCAACACCGCCCTGCTCTGGATAGTCGATCGCCAGTTTTGGCAACAAATCATCCATCAACGTCTGACGCGATGCCTTTGGCGGACGGCTGCCACGGCGGCCATAAAAATTCGGGCGGTCTGGGGTTGGAATCGGTCTGTTGCTACGCATGACTTATCTGGCAATTGAAAATGCAAAACGGGCGGCCTTTCCGGGCCGCCCGCCTCATAACATGTCTGGTGACTTTGGCAAATCACCTATCCGGCTACTGTGGCAAGTTTACGCACCAAAGGCCGATTTAAGCTCGCCGACCAGATCGGTCTGTTCCCACGAGAAAAACCCGCCTTCTTCCGGCTGGCGGCCAAAATGACCATAAGCCGATGTCGGCGTATAAATCGGGGCACACAGATTAAGGTGTTCGCGAATGCCACGCGGGCTCAGGTCCATCAATTCACGCAGAACCTTGCCCAGTTTCACTTCGTCAACGTCACCGGTTTCGTGCGTGTTAACATACAGTGCCAGCGGCTTTGACACGCCAATCGCATAGGCAACCTGCAATGTGCATTTGCTGGCAAGCCCAGCCGCCACAACGTTTTTCGCCAGATAGCGCGCCGCATACGCCGCCGAACGGTCAACCTTCGTCGGATCTTTGCCCGAAAAAGCACCGCCACCATGCGGGGCAGCCCCGCCATAGGTATCCACAATGATCTTGCGACCGGTTACACCGGCATCGCCGTCCGGTCCGCCAATGACAAAGCGGCCCGTCGGGTTGATGTAAATTTCATCTTCCGGCGGCAGCCAGCCTTCGGGAAGGGCCTGGGCGATATAAGGCAGCACGGCTGCACGCACATCGTCCTGGCTAAAACCTTCATTATGCTGGGTCGAAACCACAACAGATGTCGCCCCAACCGGCTTGCCATCGACATAACGCAGGGTCACCTGGCTTTTGGCATCCGGACCAAAGATGTCAGATTTGCCTGAATGGCGGTCTTCGGCCATGTGGCGCAAAATCCGGTGTGAAAACTGGATCGGAGCCGGCATCAATTCGTCGGTTTCATCACAGGCATAACCGAACATAATGCCCTGGTCGCCAGCGCCAAGGTCTTTGTTGTCCTTGGAATCAACACCCTGGGCAATATCGACTGACTGCTCATGCACATGGCACGAAATATCGGCAGTTTTCCAGCTGAAACCTTCCTGATCGTAACCAATCGCCCGAATGGCTTCGCGCGCTGCTTCGATCATGGTTTCGTCATTGGCGACACTGGACGGACCACGAACTTCACCCGCCAGAACCACGCGATTGGTCGTCGCCAGGGTTTCCACCGCCACGCGGGCATCAGGATCGGCGGCCAGAAATGCATCAACGATCGAGTCGGAAATGCGATCACAAACCTTGTCAGGATGACCTTCTGACACAGACTCGCTGGTGAAGAGATATTCTTTATGAGACATATAAACCTTCTCCGGTGAAAAGGGAGTTTCCAAAAACTGGACCGGAGGGCCGTGATACGAACGTATCGATCAGCGCCCACTTAGCCTTTTTTTGCGTGGTGGCAAGCGGTCCAAATCCGTCCACGTCATCAACATGTCATATCCCATCAGGGAAAATGACCCAAGCTTTTTACGTCAAGTGACTGGAAAAAACTTCACCCTGCATATGACGAGAAACAAAAAAGGGTAAAGTTACCTTTAGCGCCAAGCTATTAAGTCACATTACCCAGACAAAAAAACGCATTCGGGCCAGGCACCGAATGCGTTCAAAATATTGCAGGTTTCAACGTCGCCAGACGTAGTTACGTCACGCTAAACTTGTTATTTGCTGTCACTGCCATCGGCAGCCGGCAAAACACCCATTGCCTTGACCAGTTCAAAAACACGTTTGCGCTGAACCGGATCCGTGATGCGATAATAAGCCCGCACCAGTTCCAGGGTTTCGCGACGGTTCATCGGATCGTTATCAAACGGATCCGGGCTTTCCGACATTTCGCGGCGTTCATGAACAGATTTCGCTGAAATCTCGTCCGGCATATCATCAAAAAAGAACGAAACCGGCACTTCAAGTACACGGGACAAATCATACAGACGCGATGCACCCACACGGTTTGCACCCCGTTCATATTTCTGAACCTGCTGAAAAGTCAGGCCAATGGCCTCACCCAGCTTTTCCTGGCTCATACCCAGCAGGGTCCGGCGCAAACGCACACGGGCACCAACATGGATATCCACAGGGTTCGGTTTTCCTGTGGCCGTACGGCCACGGCCACGACCGCGTGTATTCTTTACAATCATCACACTGTCATCCTTCGGCGACATCGTCTTGTCCTTCTCACACTCCGACCTGCCGCCCTGTTCTTATGGGGGACACTTTTTGGGCGGTCCGGTAAACTATTTTTTCGTTCCAGGGGATTTACGAAACCGCTGATATCCCAATACGAGAACGATGATTAGTGTCACAATACCGTAAAATGGTATATTGCGCCACAAATAATATACTGTGGTATGGTTTTTATCACCCAAAAGGGGGGATACCAGGATTCCCTGTTTGGTTAGGGATAGGGACTTCTGGTTTCGGCCATAAGAATCGAAAACAGCCGATACGCCCGTATAGGCTGCGCGGACCAACGGTAACCCTTCCTCCACTGCCCGAAAACGTGCAGCTGCCAAATGCTGATAGGGACCGGCACTATGCCCGAACCAGCCGTCATTGGTCACATTCAGCAACCATTCCGGCCTGTCGTGGTCATCGGTAACGGCACCGGGAAAGATAATTTCATAACATATCAACGGCGAAAAGGGCGGCAAGTTTTTTACATGTAAAGTTGCCGGACCATGACCGGATGAAAAGTCGGTTCGCCCCGCCGTCAGCTTGGGAAATGGCAGGATAGAGCGAAACGGAACATATTCCCCAAACGGCACCAGATGAAATTTATCGAAGCTGGCAACAATGCGGCCTTCATCATTAATAACCTCGACCGAATTCCACACCTGAAAGTCATCGCTATCGCGCGGAAAGGTGCGCGGTGCCCCGGTAATCAACACATCACCCGGCGCTAAAACATCCGCCATCATTGCCCGGCGGCCCGGATCGGTTTCAAGAAAAAAGGTCGCTGCCGTTTCAGGCCAGATAACAACCCGTTTGCGCCCCGCCGGTAAATCTGCCGGGCGGCGCGACATGGCAAGCAACTGGCGAAAATGCTGGTCCTGAAGCGATTTATCCCATTTTTCAGACTGGGGAATGTTGGGTTGAACAATTTGCAGGACCGGTGCATCGGCCGGCGCATCGGCAACCGCAACATCGGCAGCTGGCAATCCTGCCAAATGCGCAGCCCCCCCCACCCACAGAACCACCGCAATCAGCAAACCCCCGATCGAAACCAAGCGCCCCGTGCGCCCGGCCACCCAAAGTGAGGGAAGGGTCGCAAAAAGTGCTGTAACAGCACTAAGGCCATACACGCCAATCACGGATGCCAATTGCATCGGGGCCGGATCAATCGCCCAGACATGACCCAACAGGTTCCATGGAAATCCGGTTAGCACATGGCCGCGGGCAAATTCGGCAATTGCCCAGAATGCTGCCAGTAAAAAGGCACGGGAAATCCGCCCGCTGCCCAACCGCCAGCTGGCCCAGACTGCAATCATCGGAAAAATCGCCAGACCTCCGCCAAGGCCCAGAATGGCAAAGGGGATCATCCAGCCATAAATTTCCGGCTGCACCAGAAACGCATGCGCGATCCAGTAAAACCCGGCGGCAAAATGCCCGGTACCAAACCACCAGCCTGCGGCAAGCGCGCTTTTGCGGCTTTTAACGCCATCCAGCGTCCAAAGCAGAACGGCAAAGCCGAATGGCAATGCAGGAATAAAAAACAAAGGCGGCAAAGCCAGAACGGCCGCCGCCCCCGATAAAAGCCACACCAACCGGCGCGGCCAGCCATCCATGGTGGCCAGACGCCCGGCCAAGCGATCAATCATTTAGGCATTTCCTGCGCAATTTCCCCGCCCGGCAGGGAAGGATCTGTACGGTGTAAATGAATGCGCAACCGGCGCACCCGGCGCGGATCGGCATCAAGAACTTCAAACTGCAACCCCAGAGGATGTTCGATCAGCTCGCCACGGGCCGGAACCCGACCCGCCAAGGAAAACACCAATCCGCCAAGCGTATCAATGTCCTCATCTTCTTCATCATCAAGCAGACCAAAACCCAGCTTTTCTTCCAGGTCTTCAATCTCATAGCGGGCATCGGCAACAAAACAGCCATCGGAAAGGCGAATCAATTTCGGCGTTTGGTCAACATCATGTTCATCATCGATCTCGCCCACAATTTCCTCGACCAGATCCTCGATGGTGATCAAACCATCAATACCGCCAAATTCATCAACGACCAGCGCCATGTGCGTGCGCGACAACCGCATTTCTGACAGTAAATCCAGAACCCGAATGGCTGGCGATACAAACAGAACCCGTCGTAAAAGGGCGCTAAGCCGGTATTCCCGTCCTGCTGCATGGCAGGCCAGCACATCCTTGATATGAACCATCCCGGCAACATCATCGAGCGTATCACCATAAACCGGCAGGCGTGAATGGGCTTTGGTCACCATTTCACTCACCAGATCGGGCAGGGATATTTTTTTGGGTACAGCCACAATGTCTGTCCGCGGGATCATCACATCCTCGGCGGTCATATCGCGCAAGGCGATGATATTTTCAAACAGGGAACGTTCATGCAAAGATACCGGCTCGTCGTCTTCCTCGGTCCGCTCGGCCAGTTCTTCCAAAGTATCGCTCAGGGATGCTTCGCCATTGCGTGATCGTGTTTTGCGCAATCCCATGGCAGAGGCAACATTCCCCCAAAACGAGGCACCATCTGCCTCTTCATGTAACTCCCCACCAAGGCGGGGCGTGATACTGTCCTTGTCTTCGTCGCGTTCACTGAGGTCGTTCATTGTCCCGTTTCGACATCCTGATCTTCAATTGGGGCATAGGGATCATCTATTCCCATCCCGGCAAGAATATGGCGCTCCAGTTGCTCCATATGTTCGGCTTCATCATCAACCATATGGTCATAACCGACAAGATGAAGTGTGCCATGCACCGATAAATGTAACAGATGGTGCAAAAGCGGCTTTTTTTGGTCGTCTGCTTCGCGCTGGCAGGTTTCCCGGGCGATAATAATGTCGCCCAGCATCAAGGGCATATCAGGTGCCAGATCAAATTCGCTGGCACCTTCGTCGCTTTCCAGTGCCGCAAACGACAGCACATTGGTCGGCGCATCCTTGCCCCGATAATCACGATTAAGCACACGCACACTGGCATCATCAGACAAGGTAACGCTGATTTCAATCACCGTCACCTGATCTAACAGCGATTTTTCGTCATCCTCGTCCCACAGCGCACCATCATGTGCCGCAGCATTTAATGCCGCTTCAACTGCAGAACGAATCGCGACCAGCTCGTCATCGCGCCAGTCACCGGCCTCGATCACAACGTCGAGATCAAGCTGCGCTGTCATCACCGGCTTTCTCTCGTACTTTGCGATCCCCGTGCCCCTGGCTATAACTTTTGCCAATGCGTTCACGCAGGGCGTCAGCTTCGTCATAGGCCTGCACAATACGGGTTACCATGGCATGGCGCACCACATCGCGCTGGTCAAACTTAACCCGGCCAACACCTTCAACCTTATCAAGTGTTTCCATCGCATCACGCAGGCCCGACTTCACCCCGGAGGGCAAATCGATCTGGGTAATGTCACCCGTCACCACCATCCGCGAACCTTCGCCCAGCCGGGTCAGAAACATTTTCATCTGCATCGGTGTGGTGTTTTGCGCCTCATCAAGAATAACAAACGCATGCGAAAGAGTACGCCCCCGCATAAAGGCCAGCGGAGCCACTTCAATTTCACCGCGTTCCATACGCTTGATCACAACGTCACCCGGCAAGGTGTCGTGCAACGCGTCATAAAGCGGGCGCAGGTAAGGATCGACTTTATCTTTCAAATCACCTGGCAAAAAGCCCAGATGCTCGCCGGCTTCAACGGCCGGGCGTGACAACACAATCCGGTCGACCTGGCCTTGCGTTAACATCTGCACAGCCATCGCCACAGCAAGATAGGTCTTGCCTGTGCCCGCCGGGCCAACACCAAACACCAGTTCATGTTCCAGCATTGCCTTCACATAATCTTTCTGGCGCTTCGATCGCGGCGAAATCCGGCGCTTTTTGGTCTGGATCACCAGTTCCGATCCACCAAACATACCGGTTTTCGGGGCCGCCGGATCATCCCACGGGTTGCCTTCATCAGGTTCAGACAAACGAATGGCGGCATCCACCGTTTCAACGTCAACCCGGTCAATTTCCTGATCGCGCAACCGCGCATAAAGCTGTGACAGAACCGTCTTTGCCTGGCTAACCTTTTGCGGCGCGCCGCGCACAACAACGATAGAACCCCGGCTGGAAATTTCCGTGCCCGTGCCTTCGGCCAGCCGCAATAAATTTTGCGCCTGGGGCCCATAAAGCAACTGCGACAAGGCATTATCGTTAAATTCTATCTGATCCGTATCAAGTGGCGTCTGTTTTTGTTTTTTGATCGGGCTTTTTGCCTTTTCAGTGGTAGCGCTCACGCAACATTCCTTTCCGAACTGCCACTTTCAACCAGTTCACCCGCCAGAGAGAACGGTTTGGCAGCTGTAATTTTCAAACGCACAATGCGGCCCAAATCTGCCTCGGTCAGGCCACTCACATGGACCGGCTGCATGTACGGGCTGCGTCCCACAAGCTGGCCTTCAAACTTGCCTGTCCGGTCCAGCAACACATCCATTTCACGACCGACACAACTTTGGTTAAAAACCATTTGCTGTTCAGCCAGCAAGTCTTGCAGCCGGGCCAGACGCTCGGCCTTTACTTCCTCGGGAACCTGCAATTCCATGGCAGATGCCGGGGTGCCGGGGCGCGGGCTGTATTTAAAGCTGAAGGTCTGAATGAAGCCAACCTGACGCACCAGATCCAGCGTATCTTCAAAGTCTTTTTCCGACTCACCAGGAAAACCGACAATAAAGTCAGACGACAATGCCAGGTCGGGCTGGGCCGCGCGCAGACGTTTGACAATATCAAAATAGGTTTCACGGTCATGCTTGCGATTCATCGCCTGCAACACACGGTCAGAGCCGGACTGAACCGGCAAATGCAAAAACGGCATCACCTTGGGCAAATCGCGATGGGCAAAAATCAGATCGTCATCCACATCACGCGGATGCGATGTAATATAACGGATGCGTTCCAGCCCTTCGATGTCGGATAATTCGCGCAACAACCGACCTAATGTCCATTCATCGCCATCAGGGCCTGCCCCGTGATAGGCATTCACATTTTGGCCCAAAAGGGTAATTTCACGCGTGCCATGGGCAACAATCTGCCGGGTTTCAGTGATGATATCCATGCCGGGGCGCGAATATTCGGCACCACGGGTATAAGGCACCACACAAAAGGTGCAAAATTTATCACACCCTTCCTGAATGGCGATAAAGGCGGAATATCCCTGCTGCGACACCTGCGCAGGCAAATGATCGAACTTTTCCTCAACCGGGAAGTCGGTATCAATGATGCGGTCATTGCCAATGGCACGGTTGGCGCGCGCCACCATTTCAGGCAGACGATGATAGGTTTGCGGACCAAAAACCATATCGACAATCGGTTCGCGGCGCATCAGTTCGGCACCCTCGGCCTGGGCAACACACCCGGCGACGGCGACGATCATTTTATCGATTCCGTTTTCTTCCTTGGCTTTTTTATGTTTGCGGATCCGGCCCAGATCGGAAAAAACCTTTTCGGCGGCCTTTTCGCGAATGTGGCAGGTATTAAGAATAACCATATCCGCACCGGCTGCCTCATCGACCGGCTCATAACCCAGCGGTGCCAGAACATCCTGCATCCGCTGGCTGTCATAGACATTCATCTGGCAGCCATAGGTCTTAACAAAAAGCTTTTTCGTCGCGCTCACTTTAATGATCCGTTCCGCTCGTTTCATACGTCGAAAGCGGCGTGAAATTCACACCGCCTGTCGAACATCTTTGATATCTGAGATCAGGTGGCACAATTTTACGTTCGTGCAACCCGTTTTTCGGCGAAACGGAAAAAAAGCCATCATCGCGATGCGCTGGAAATTCTAGCCAAACAGGCGAAAATCTTCAAAAACAACCGCCAACGGGGTACATCCAATCAAATCACCCGACCGCCTGGTGTCAGGAAGCGACACACCGGCACCCTGCTTGGCGCCCGTTAATGCAGCCTGATGCCCCTGAACAACCAGCGACTCGCAAATACGGGACATATCCTTGCGCGATCCTGCCTGTGCCAGCGTCATTGGCGGATGAACAACTACTTCCACCGTAACCTTGCCGAGGGCGAGAAACTGCCACAAATGCGGCGCCAAGTCCATATCCCCGTACCACGAATAAAATGCCCGCAAATCCCGGCCCATTGGCGCACCGTCAAGGCGGGTGGCCGCAATTGAAACCGGCTGCACTTTTACCTGCGATCCATCGGGCAAAACTGTTTCAGCCACACCAAACAGGGTCGACTTAAACGGCAAGACACGGTTGCCGTCATTGCTGGTTCCTTCGGGAAACAAAATCAGCTTGTGCCCGTTGGCCAGCCGCTGACTGATCTCGATGGTTTGCTCGCGGGCCCGAACCGGGCGACGTTCAATAAAGGTGCAACGCTGCAACTTCGCCAAAAGACCAAAGACCGGCCAGTTCGCCACTTCCTTTTTGGCAATAAAACTGCCCTTGGTCATCGCGCCCAAAACAGGAATATCAAGATAGGACGCATGATTGGCAACAATGATCCCGCCACCTTCCAGTAACGGCTCACCTGAATATTGCACATCGATATGCATGATTTTCAGACACAGGCCATGATAAAATCGTGGCAGGTCATCCGCCAGCTTCAAACGCAGGGCAACCGCCACCATTTGAACCGGCAGCAGCGTCAATGTCAGCAATGCATAGATCAGCAGCCTGATGGCAGCACAGGGATAGCAGCTCACGATACCCTCGCGGTCCGTTCATAATGCTTGTAATAACGCTCGGTTACTTTTTCAGTCGGCAGGACAATGCAGATATCGGTGGTGTTAAACTGATGGTCCACCACCGCACCGTCGCCAACATAGCCGCCCAAACGCAAATATCCCTTGATCAGCGGCGGCAGGTCGCGCAGGGCCTGGCGGGCATCAATCCCGTCAATGCTGGCGCGCGCCATGCTTTCATACCGCTCGGCAACCGCACGCGGACGCATGGCTTCCGGGGCAAGGTGATGATGATGCAAATAGGTCAGAACATCGCTAAAGGCATCAGGGTCGGTACCGTGAAACGATGCACAGCCAAACATCAGTTTGATATCATGTTCAAACACGTATTTGGCGATGCCTTGCCACAACAGTTGCAAGGTTGGCATCGTGCGATAGCCTTCCTCAACACAGGAGCGGCCCAGTTCCATGATCTCGCCTGACTTGATCGTCGAAAGCATCGAGTCGATCTGATATTCATCTGCACTGTAAAAGCCGCCATTTTTATTGGCAACAGACTGGCGCAGCAAACGATAGGTGCCAACAACACCATCGGCACCTTCGCCGCGGCTATGGTCGATCACCAGAAGATGGTCGCAAATCGGATCGTAATGATCGAAATCGCGTTTCGCTTCCATCATCTCAGCAGTTGCTTGCGCACCACGCTCTTCGTAAAAAACCTTATAGCGCAAACGCTGGCTGGCCAGAATTTCCGCTTCGCTTTCTGCAAGGCGAACTTCCAGTCCCTGCTGTCGAACGTCGCTCATCGCAACTCCCTTTCGTTCAGTTACATTAATCTTGCGCAAGATTAACACCAAGAGCGAGTGAAGGCTTTGTTAAGAACACGTAACAAAAATATGAAAAGCCATCCGCACTGTAGCACGGATGGCTTTTATATACACCTATTGAGCGTAAACAGTTAGAGAACTGTCATTTCCCGTCTTTAACAGGAACGCCATAAAGTTCCAGGCGATGACCGACCAGCTCGTAACCCAGCTCGCGAGCGATCTCTTCCTGCAATTTTTCGATCTTTTCGTTCGAAAATTCAATCACCCGCCCCGAACGCATATCGATCAAATGATCATGATGTTCTTCGGTCAGTTCTTCGTAGCGCGCACGACCGTCACCAAAATCATGTTTCTCAAGAATATCTGCTTCTTCAAACAGACGTACCGTCCGGTAAACGGTGGCGATCGAAATTTTTGGGTCAATTTCGGTGGCGCGACGATAAACCAGTTCAACATCCGGGTGATCTTCGGACTCGGACAATACTCTGGCGATAACGCGACGCTGACCGGTCATTTTCAGGCCCGCGTCAATGCATTTTTGCTCGATGGTTGATTCTGCCAACATACTCTTGTTCTCGTTTCCGGTTCCGCCTGTCCCCAAGGCCCGCAGGCTACATACGCTCTGATCGCTTAAATATCGAGAAATCTTTGCCCGGTCGCAAGACCGATTTCACGAAAATAACCCGGGCACCTTGCCGTTTTCATTATATATGGTTACCTCGTCATCAGAAGTACCGATCACGAGGATGGAATGCCTAACAACAGCCAAATCCCGACGCCCGATATCACAATAGATATCACAAACGATGTCTGTCCCATGACTTTCGTCAAAACGCGCCTGAAACTTGAAAAAATGACACCGGGTCAAATTCTGCAGGTCATCCTTAAAGACGGCGAACCGCTTAAAAATGTACCGCGTTCAGTAACCGATATGGGCGACGACGTTCTGGACCTGACAAAAATGGCTGATGAAACCGATACGTACCGGCTGACAATCCGAAAAAACTAAGCGGTCGGGCGTTCTTCACAGGCAAAGGCCGCCAAACCATGGTTGATGACCAGAATATTATAACAATTTCAAGATCAAGACCACACCCTTTATGTGGTTTATTTCACATTTAAATTCAATCGGTTATTAGATTATTTTGTAAAATTCAAATCATCCTGGTAACGGGCTGTCATAGCCGTTCCATCACCAGCGCATCAACCCTTGGCCCCGCCTTGCGCCGATAATATTCACGCCGTCGGCCAATTTCGGCAAAACCCAGTTTTCGATAAAGGGCAATGGCCGCTTCATTGTCGCAAGCCACTTCCAGCAACAGCCGGTTAACGCCCTGCTTTTGCAGATATAACAGCACATTTTCCATCAAGGCCTGGCCAACACCGCGTCGTCGCGCCTGTGGCCCCACAACAATCGTATTGATTTCCGCCTCATCCAGAACCGTTTGCACCAGCACAAAACCCAGCGGAATATCGTCTTCCAATACACCATCGCCCTGCTGATCAAGCCCCGGGGTAAAGGCCAGCAACCCGAATGCCCCTGGCACGGCCAGCAAATCGCACAAGGCATTTTCATCCCAGCATTCATCAAACCCCGTTTGATGCAGGGCTGCCGCCACCGCCGCAAAGGCCGGGGTCAGGGCAATAACATCCACCTGCGCTGTATCATCCTGTGCTGTCACGTCATTATCCTTTGCACAGCATAAACCTGTCATCACAAAGGGAAGGGGTATCCCGATAATGTCTTAAAACCAAAGCATCTGACGGTTCAAAATTCACCCGAACGCATCCTATATCCTTCAAAAAGAATAACCATGATGGCCGGTCAAAAACCCGTCCCGAACATTTAGTCCCCGTCCGCGTCGTCATTTTGCAACTTTGCCCGTTTTTCAGCGGCCAGTTCATCCATGCGTTTGGCATCGGGCGCACGCAAATAAAGCGGCACCGGTGACAGATTTTCACCTTTTGCCCAGCGTTGTGCTGCAATCCGGGCAACATTGCCTGCACGCGGCAAACCAGGTGCTGTTCCGGTGAAAAAATCGTCTCCACCATTGGCGGCAGCAGTTAACAAGCGGGCTGTCGCATCACCCACCAATATCGTCGGGCCCGGCGGGGTCAGCAGTAACGCCTGGCGCGGCCCCAGGCATTCGGGCGAGCTGATCGGGTTTTTGCGGGCGTCAAAGGCCTGGGCAAAAATTTCGTTTCGTTTGCTATCAAGGGCAACCAGTATATTGCGGCCCTGATGGTCCCGCTCGCTCACACCATAAGCCACCGCCTCAAGCGAACTGACCCCGAGAACCGGAATTTTCCGCGCCAGCCCCAGGCCCCGTGCCGTTGACAAACCAATACGCATCCCGGTAAAGGCACCCGGCCCAACGGTGACGGCAATGCCGTCAATATCGGCAAAATCAAGCCCGGCTTCGCGCAGGCTTTTCATAATAAAGGGCAAAAGATGCTCGGCCTGGCCGCGCTCCATATTTTCAAACAGCTCGCCCTTAACCTCGCCATTAACCAGCACCGCGGTTGCCAGCGAGGTCGACGCCGTATCAATTGCCAGCAAGGTTGGCCCAAACGGTTTTTGGTCGGAAATACCGACGTCAGGGATTTGCGCAGAATTAAGATCTGCGCTATGCGATGATTTAACCATCTGCCCGGTCAGCATCTTTTTGATGTAGTCGGTAAACGTCAAGAACAGGGAGCCTCCGCCAATGGCGCTGGTCGAAATTACGCCGCAAGAATATGATGTCGAAATCGACATTGTTTATGCCACCGATCGCAATTTTACCGGGGCACCAATTTATTCGCGGCCAGCATGTTATCTGCATCAGGATGCGGCAGTCTGCCTGAAAAAGGCAAGCCTGATCGCCAGACGGCAAGGCGTTAAATTTCGCCTGTTAGATGCGTTCCGCCCGCAAGAAGCTCAGCGCGCTCTTTGGAACCACACCCCGAATGCCGATTTCGTCGCCAATCCCGATTTCGGATCACCGCATGGCCGCGGTGTCGCCATTGATCTAACGCTGTTAGACGAAAACGGCAAGGAACTGGATATGGGAACCGGCTTTGATGAAATGGATATTAAATCCTATCACGGGGCAGAGGGCCTTTCGCAAGCTGCCGAATCCAATCGCCTATTGCTGTTGGGCATCATGGTCAGCGCCGGGTTCGAATTTTACGATCACGAATGGTGGCATTATCAATTGCCCAATGCGCGAAGCCGGTATCCACTCTTTTCCGACAGCGCCCTTCCGGTTGCCATGATGGGTTAAAGCACAGGCAAAATGGGCCTTATTAAAACAAATATGCCCTAAACTTTCATTTTGCTGCAAATCATGACGAGCCAAGCCGCAAGCCGCTGGCAAGGGCACGAAACGCCTCTAACGCTTTGGGTAAAACATCTTCCGGGGTGTCGCTTGCGGCAATCCAGAGGGCCGCATTTAACGCCGCCCCGCTTAACAACCGGGCGGCGGCATCGGCGTCGACCGGTTTTAAAACACCCTGATCAATCAATTGCGCAACCATATTGCGGGTTTCGATCAAACACTGGTTCTGGCTGGGCCATTGCGACGGGTCCCCCAGCACAGCCGGACCATCAAGCAGCACAATGCGCTGCACCTCCGGGTTTAGGGCCATTTCAATATAGGCAACACCCTCGGCCAGCAGCCCGTCCCACGGGTCGGCTTGCTGTGCACCGGTTTTGTGGGCCTGTGCTGCCATTTCACCATCAATCTGGTTGACCACGGCAGCCAGCAAACCGCGTTTATCACCAAAATTATGGTAAAGCGCACCGCGTGTCAGGCCCGCAGCAGCCGTCAGATCATCCATTGATGCGGCGGCAAAGCCCTTTTGGGCAAAGGCTTTTCGGGCAGCAGCAATCAACCTGGCCCGATTTTCCGCCATCATTTCTGTTCGTTTTTTGGCTGCCATGCCATTTCTCCACTCACATACGGAACGTATATCAATTGACATACGAAGCGTATCTGTATATTTAACATACATACCGTATGTAAAACACAGGCCGGCAAAAAACCAGCACATTGGCAACCGGCCTGTCGCAAAAACACCAAAGGACTGACTTTCATGACACAACGTGAAGCAATTTTTCCCAAAAATCAAAACCGCCATGCCCTTTATGATGCCCACGGCTATTCTGCCGCCATTCGATCAGGCGATCTGTTATTCGTCTCGGGTCAGGTCGGCAGCCGCGAAGATGGCACCCCCGAACCGGATTTTAAAAGCCAGGTCGAACGGGCATTTGACAATCTGAAAGCGACGTTAAGTGCAGCGGGTGCCAGCTTTGATGACCTGATTGATGTCACCACTTTTCATACCGATCCGGAAAACCAGTTTGACACCATCATGGAGGTCAAAAACCGGATTTTCCCCCAGCCCCCCTATCCCAACTGGACGGCAGTGGGTGTCACCTGGCTGGCCGGGTTTGACTTTGAAATCAAGGTAATCGCCCGTATCCCGGCCCAGGCTTAATTAAAAGCAGCCCAAACCAAAACAGCCGGAGCACATCAATCACAGATGTGTTCCGGCAATATCATCGCGGATCGGTGTCGCCCCATCAGCGCACAAAAATACCGTGAAATCAGTTTTTGTCTTCGCGAACGGCCTCGGGGTCGCCACCAAACAAACGCACCAGAAAAAGTTCGACCGGTTTTAAAACAACCAGAACAAAAAAGGTTAGAACGCTGGCCACCAGCACGATTTGCCATGCCGCCAACGCACAGGCAATACCAAGGGCCGCGGTAATCCAGACCGTGGCCGCAGTTGTCAGGCCGGTAACCGTTTTGTCCTTTGGCTGGCGCATAATCACACCCGCACCAATAAAACCGATACCGGTTAAAACACCTTGTAAAATCCCCTGTACCACGCGTGATAACGCATCGGGATGGTCGATCAGATCTTCGAAATGAACAGCAACCACCGAAACCACTGCCGCGCCAAGCGACACCAGGGCCAGCGTGCGCATTCCGGTCGGTTTATCGTTAATGTCGCGGTTCAGCCCGATCACCATGCCAATTACGGTCGCAGCAAGCAGCCGTAAAATCACGTCAATCAATTCGATGTCAAAATACTGACTGGCCGTGGTAAAATAGGGCAGCTCAAACATGCCGGTTTTTCCGCAATTGTTGGGTTACGTCCTGTAACGCGCCTGTTGCCTCTATGTTCCACACCGCTGCAAATGGCATTTCACCGGCAAGGTGCTAAAAACGCTAAAAACGGTCTGAACAACATAAAAAATACTCAAAAACAGCATCCCGATTAAACCTGGCCACCTTGGCTTGCCCGCCAAGGGTTAGCCATTTGTCGAAGGCGGAACAAAACCGGACCATTCAGCAAGACAGATCACGACAAACCTGCAGTCATCACCGTCACCCGAATTTCAATACAGATGCAATAAACGGCAGCAAAAAACGGGCAGTGAAAACGCTTTCACTGCCCGGCGCGAAAATCCATTTTAGTCATCAGACATTACCCAATGACCTCTTGCGCGCATGTTTCGGTTGCCTGTGCTTCTGTTGCCAGCCAATCGGCGAAACGGGTAATCCGGCGATCTTTTTTCGGATCATCAAGGCTCAGCATCACATAATCCACCCCGGTTGGCGCCATGCCCAGGGGCGCACACAAACGCCCCGCAGCAAGATCATCAATCACCAGCGGCAAGGATCCAATCGCCGTGCCCAGCCTATTCACTGCCGCTTGCAGGGCAAAAAAGAAATGATCAAAATATTGCTCGCTGGCCGGGCGGCCCTTAAAGCCGCTGGCTTTTTTCCAGATATCCCAGGCATCAGACCGGGTGCGGCTATGTAACCAGCGGGCATTGCTTAAATCGCAGGCCAATATGTTTTGCCAACAATCGGGGTCACACACCGGCCCGGCCATCTCTGCCCAAAGCGGGGTGACAAAATAGTCATCGGGCAGGCCAAAATCACGGCGGCGAATGGCAATATCATTGCCCGAAGCCAGCAAATCAATCGGCCCACCTGCCATGTGCATTTCCACATTCAAATCGGGGTTCTCTTCGCGAAAACGTCCCAAACGTGGCATTAACCAGCGCATTGCCAAACTGGGTTCGCATGATACCGACAAAATCGGCGACTGCGCATCATGGCGGTGAATATCCTCTACCGCACGATCAAGGTCATGCAGCACCGTTTCGGCGGTGCGCAGCAACCTTTCACCCGCGCGCGTTAAATAAACCCGCCGGTTTCGCCGCACAAACAAATCCACCCCCAGCCGTTCTTCAATCTGGGCAACAGCGCGGCTAATCGCGCCGTGGGTCAGGTTCAGTTCCTCGGCTGCGCGGGAAAAACTTTGATGGCGGGCTGCGGCCTCAAACGCGGGCAGGGGAGCAAGCGGTAAGAACCCGCGCTTTATGTGAATATTATTCACCATAATTCCTATTTTATTTCGTTTTTCCGGGGAAAAGTTATCCCTGATACTGGATTTTCTCACAAATTAAGGAAAATCAAAATGCCCGATGGCATCTCGGTTGAAATTATGGCTGTTGGCATTATTACGGTGCTGGCCGTCATCAGCCCCGGCCCGGATTTTGCCATGGTCACCCGCATCGCCATTGCCCGGGGGCGCAAAGCCGGAATTTTATGCGCCATTGGCATTGGCAGCGGCATTTCGGTGCATATCGCTTACACCATGATCGGGCTGGGTGTGATTTTTGCCCATAATATCTGGGTGTTAAACACCATCCGTATTCTCGGCGCGTCCTATCTGATCTGGCTTGGAATCAGCGCATTTTTACCCGACATATGGCAAAGGTTGAAATTACGCCTTGGCATCCGGTCCGCCAAAGCAGCCCTTTCTAATTCAAAAAGTACAAATACCCTGATCACCCCAAACGCACCCGAAACCCGGAAAAACGCGTCCTCTTTCTGGGCCGGTTTTATTTGTAATGCCTTAAACCCAAAGGCAATGTTGTTTATTGTCTCGCTGTTCAGCCAGGTTATTTCGGCCGACACCAGTGCCGCAATGCAGCTTGGTTATGGTGTGTTTATTGCCCTCTGCCATATGGTGTGGTTCGCCATTGTTGCCGCCGCCCTGACCTTGCCCGCAATACAGGCAAAAATTGCCAAGGCACGGGTCTGGATCGAACGCGGGGTCGGGGTGTGTCTGGCCGGGCTAGGCATCAAAATTCTGGCAAACGGATAAAACCCGCACCTGCACTCCCAAATACCGTTTGTGCCTTCGTTTAAATAAACAGCATCTCGCCGTTTTTACGGGCATCGTTTAAAAATGTCACCACACCGCCAACCTCGATGGTCAGCTCTGCCCGGCGTTTTTCATGCTCCAGCCCCAGGGCGCGCAACCCCATTTCACAAACCATGAATTTCGCCCCCAAATCGGCACAGGCCGATAGCAATTCTTCAAAAGTTGCCACACCGCGTTCGGCATAGCCAAAATCAAGACTGGTGGCGGTGGCCCCTTGAGCATCGGGGCGCAAATGGCGCCAACCGGACGGGGCCAGCAATGCCCGGCTGGCCTCCATTGTGAAAAACAAAGTAACTGCCCGCCCGGTGGCCAAAGCCGCACTTGCCATTACCAAGGCGTAATGAACTTTTTCAAAGCTGCCGGAAAAAACCACCAGCGACAGTTTTTCAACGCCCGCAGCATCGGGATTGGTGGAATTATTAATGCTCATGGCAGCTTAAATCCTTAATTGTTGCGGATTCAGAACAAAGTGGGCAGCCAGGATCACGCGGGACGCGAATTTTGCGAAAACTGGCCGAAAGCGCATCTACAATCACCAATTGTCCCGACAAACTGTCGCCAATTCCCATCAATTCCTTAAGCACTTCGGTTGCCTGCATACCGCCAATGGTACCCACCACCGCACCCAAAACACCCCCTTGCGAGCAAGAAGGAATAGCATCAGCCGGGGGTGGTGCATGATAAATACAGCGATAGCACGGATGCGGCGCACCCAAATGCGCCTTAAAAGTTGAAACCTGCCCGTCAAAGCGCAACGCCGCACCACTAACCAGGGTTTTCCCCGCAAAATAGCAGGCATCGTTTAGCAAAAACCGGGTTTCAAAATTATCTGATCCATCGGCAATCACATCATATTGCGCGATCAGGTCCTGAACATTTTTGGCGTTCAGACGCATCTGATGCGTCTGAACCGTGACATCCGGATTCATGTTCAACATCGTCGCGCGCGCACTGTCGACCTTGGGGGTGCCAATGTCGCCCATGCCATGGGCGATCTGACGTTGCAGGTTGGAAAGTTCGACCACATCGTCATCAACAATACCAATCGTGCCCACACCGGCCGCCGCCAGATACATCGCCAGCGGCGAGCCCAAACCGCCAGCACCGACCACCAGCACACGCCCGTGCTTCAGCTTCATCTGCCCGGTCCCGCCCACATCCTTTAAAACGATATGGCGCGCATAACGCTGTATTTCGCTGTCGCTAAAGTCAAAATCCATATTCAGGCCTCACTGGTTACCGCCCTACAGATAGGGTGCAGGCCGTTGTTGCTCAACCACAAACTTGCATGCCCGCTGTTTTATTAACATGCCCGCCAAGCAAACATTTACCCGGACATGCCAGGGGCCGCCATTTCACACAACATATTGTAATATAACAATATCTCAGCAACGATTTGCCGGACATAAAAGCGGACACAAAAATGACAAGGCCCGGAAACATCGAGGTTTCCGAGCCTTGTATTATTTAATCATATCAACGGGCAAAAGGCTGGCTTACAGCCCTTCAAACAGCGGGGTCGACAGGTAACGTTCGGCGAAGGACGGGATGATAACAACAATCCGCTTGCCTTCGTTTTCCGGCATCTGGCCCAGTTCGATGGCAGCGGCTACCGCAGCGCCCGAGGAAATGCCGGTCGGCAGGCCTTCAAGGGCGGCCAGTTTTCGCGCCGTCGAAAACGCGGTTTCATTGCCGATTGTCATGACCCGATCAATCAGTTTGGTATCAAGGTTACCGGGAATAAAACCTGCCCCAATGCCCTGAATTTTATGCGGGCCGGGTGCACCCCCGGAAATAACCGGGCTGTCTTCGGGTTCAACAGCAATGATCTGCACATCGGGATTATGTTTTTTCAACACATCGGCAACACCGGTCAGCGTGCCGCCCGTGCCTACACCGGCAACAAAAATGTCAACCTTGCCGTCGGTATCTTTCAAAATTTCCTGGGCAGTGGTGTTGCGGTGAATTTCCGGGTTGGCCGGGTTGTCAAACTGTTGCAGCATAACGGCACCGTCAATTTCAGCAACCAGTTCCTCGGCCCGGGCAACAGCCCCCTTCATGCCTTTGGCTGCCGGGGTCAGGTCAATCTGTGCGCCCAGCAACATCAACATTTTGCGCCGTTCCAGCGACATGCTTTCAGGCATGGTCAAAATCAGCTTATAGCCCTTGGCCGCAGCAACAAATGCCAGCGCAATGCCGGTATTGCCCGATGTCGGTTCAACAAGGGTGGCACCCGGTTTGATTTTGCCGTCTTTTTCGGCAGCATTGATCATTGCCAGGCCAATGCGATCCTTGACCGAAGCCAGCGGGTTGAAAAATTCCAGTTTGCCCAGAATCTCGCCTTTCGCACCTTCGGCATCCGCAATCCGCGAAAGGCGAACCAGCGGCGTTGCACCGACGGTGTCGATGATGCTGTCATAAATCTTGCCGCGAAATTCAGTCATGATTTCCTCGCATTTTTGTGTGCATTACAAATCAACACATATTGTATTTGTATTTATTCCGAGTTTACCGCAAGTCAAAGGGTCGACAAGGAATATTTACGGTTTTTCTGCACCGGGGTGCAATTTCGTAAATGTGCAATCAAACTGATATGCGAAAATTTTCTGTGGTTTGAAAATATCGCACAGCCAGACCGGGATGAAAAATTCAGATGATAAAATCTGGCGATTCTTCAATCCCGCTGCGTAACCCGGCATCGCGGGCACGATTACACAAATCTTCGACCGTAATAAGTTCAAGCTGCTGCATCATGGTATCTTGCAATTCCCGCCACAAGGGCCGAACCACTTCCTTGCCCAATGGCGAGCCTGCCGGATCCTCGATCGGGTCATCCGATGTTTCCATCGACCGGATCACCGAAACAATATCGGCAAGGGTAATACGGCGACGTTCACGCGCCAACCGATAACCACCACGCGGCCCCCGCACACCGGTCAAAATATCCGCCCGCACCAATTGCTGCAGGGTCTGTTCCAGATAGCGTTTGGGAATGCCCTGGCGCGCGGTAATATCGCGGCTTTGCACCGGTTCACCCGCGGCATTATAGGCAATGTCCACCACGGCTTCGATGGCAAACAACATCTTCTTTGAAAGTTTAAGCATCGTCTCTCGTTTGCTCCCCTCGATTATGTCTGTCATCGCAGCCCGAAAACCGCGTTGATCACCAAATTACAGCTAGGTCATGCAACGCCGGTGGACCCGAAACCGCCTTCACCACGGTCGGTTGCATCCAAATCCGCCACCACATTCCAGCCCACCTGGCTGACCGGTGCGATCACCATTTGCGCAATACGCATACCGCGTTCAATGCGAAATGCCACATCACCAAAATTAACCAGAATGACTTTGATCTCACCGCGATAATCGGCATCAATCGTGCCCGGGCTGTTTAAAACCGTGACACCGTTTTTTGCCGCCAGCCCGGAACGGGGCCGCACCTGGGCTTCAAACCCGGCGGGCAGGGCAATGGCAATGCCGGTTTCAACCATGGCCCGTTTACCTGGTTCAATTACCAGCACATCTTCAATGGCGGCAACCAGATCAACCGCAGCAGCCTGTGCGGTCGCATAAGCGGGCAGGGGCAAATCCTGCCCGTGATCCAGTACTTTTAAATCCACAGATAAGCCGGTCATTTATGTATCCTGTATCGCATCTGTTTATCCGCCCCGTTTGCCACACACGACATTCCGGGCCGGTTGGTTTTAAGGGTTAAAATGGCGGGTAATCCGCGCCACCAGCGATCGGGCGACACCGGTTTTGCTTTGCCGGGGCCAAACTTCGTCGCGGGCCGGGTCAGAACCGCCAATCAAATGAATTTCGTTGTCATCCCCCCCAAAGGTGCCCATTTCGGGGGCGACATTATTGGCCAATATCCAGTCACATCCCTTGCGGTCACGTTTGGCACGGGCATGATCGACCACTTTTTCGGTTTCGGCGGCAAAGCCCACCACCAGTGACGGGCGATTTGGCCCGTCTTGACTGATGGTTGCCAGAATATCGGGATTTTCGGCAAATTGCAGGGCGGGGATAACACCATCGCCAGATTTTTTAAGTTTCTGATCCGCCTGATGCAAAACCCGCCAATCGGCCACCGCCGCAGCGCAGACCGCAATATCGACAGGTAACTGGCCCTGAACGGCAGTCAGCATTTCCTGTGCTGTTTCCACCCGTACCATGCGAACCCCGGCCGGGTCAGCCAATGTTACCGGGCCACTAACCAGTGTGACATCGGCGCCGGCGCGGGCCAGTTCGGCGGCAATGGCATGGCCCTGTTTGCCCGAGGATCGATTGGCAATAAAGCGCACCGGATCAATCGGTTCATGTGTCGGGCCACTGGTGACCACGGCTTTTTTGCCCGCCAGGGGTTTGGGGCCGTCTTGCTGAGCAAAGAAATTTTGAACAGCGGCAATAATTTCGGCAGGTTCGGCCAAACGCCCGGTACCGGTTTCGCCGCACGCCAGATCGCCACCCGCCGGGCCAATGCGCAAAATGCCCCGGCTTTCCAGCGTGGCAATATTGGCCTGCGTCGCGGCGTGGTTCCACATTTCGACATTCATGGTGGGTGCAACCAGCACCGGCTTGTTGGTTGCCAAAAGGGCGGTGGTTGCCAGATCATTGGCCATACCTGCCGCCATTTTTGCCAGTAAATCGGCGCTGGCGGGGGCCACCAAAACCAGATCAGCCTCGCGCGACAAGCGGATATGGCCCATCTCGGCTTCATCTGTCAGGGAAAAAAGATCCTGGTAAACCTTGTTTTCGGTTAACGCCGCCACCGACAGCGGAGTGACAAATTCGGCTCCACCCTTGGTCAGAATGGCACGAATCGATGCCCCCTGATCGCGCAAACGACGGATGACTTCCAACACCTTATAGGCGGCAATACCGCCCGAGATGATCAAAAGTATGTTTTTTCCTGTCAGCACTGTGGTTAGCCATTATCTACGTTATCGAAGTGTGGATAACCTAGCGCGTTGCGGTTCAACACGCAATAGCCGTTATTTAACAGAAAAAAACGAAATATAACCGTAGAAAGGCATTTATGCCAAATCAGCCAGATGTCTTGATATCTTTGGGCACGGTATAAAGCATTCCCAGCCAGCGCCACCGGCCATCAGGCCCGCCAGCCGTGCAATTAATCCGCCAGCGCCCCGGTGAAACAGGGCCGTCAAGGCGCACTTCCACCCGCTCATCGCCAAGTCGGCTCATGGTGGCGGTTCCTTCGGACGGATAACATTTCACATCATTGGCTGGCTTTAGCAAGGTAAAGCCAAAGGCGGGCGGGTTTCGCTGTAGGGTATAATTGGCCGGTGTCAGGTCGCTTACATCAAGTGGCAATGAATTTGCCGCCAGTTCAAACCGGTCAAGCGATCCATAATGTTCGTTCAGGGCAAAACGCGGCAAATAGAACATATCAGCGGATTTATCAAACCCGCCGCTTTGCTGACCAAACGCTGCCTTATACCCGGCATCACGCACAGCCTGCTGCACGTCGGTATCCGCTTCGCCGTAAGGATATGCAAACAGATCCGGTACAAAACCCAATTCCTGTTTGAAACGTTTGGCAGATTTTTCCAGTTCGGCTTTGGTTTGCGCAATTGGCACCGATGATAAATGGGCATGGCTGTCACTATGACCGCCCACTTTGACCCCCTGCTTCACCAGGTCGCGCAGCATGTCCCAGGTCATATAGCTGTCATAACCGGCATCAAGCTGGCTTGTGGATACAAAAACCGTCACCGGCAAACCCGCCTTTTTAAACATCGGCCACGCGACATTATAAAAAGTACGATAGGCATCATCGACCGTAATACCGATGGTCCGGTCAGGCAGGGCTGTGCCATTGGCAATAGCCGACACAATCTCACCCGTATCCATTACATGATATTTGGCTTTGCCCAGTTCGGCGATATGCGCCGATAGCTGGTCCACCCGTGTATTGGTCGAGGGATATTCACCTTCGTCAAAGCGGTGATACATAAACACGACAGCCGATGCAGATTCCGCCGTCGATTTGGCCGGTGCTGTATTCCGGGTGTCGCTGGCTGGCGCGGTTTGTCCGGTTTGTGGCGTTTGCGCATTTTGCGCCTGTGCCGGCGCCGCCAGAATAAAGGCCAGTGCGGTCGCTGCTGTCAAAAGCGCGCCACGCATATAATGCCCTTTCATCCCGTCTTTGCCCGAAGTACCGCAAGCGGGGATAATTTTATCAGTCTGCATCTAAATATCCATGCCATTCAATGATGTGTGCATCGCTGTCGGTGATATTCAACAGCCCCATTGTCGCGATATTGTGGCAAGGCACAATGTTCATTCTGTCGTTTCGGCGATACATTATACGGATGCTTCTGAAACCCCGCCGCCCTATACCACCCTGTCATAACGCACCGACGGGCATCATGATCCCGGGCAATCTGAATACCGGGCACCGGCAAACGGTCCACACAGGGCAAAGATCATAATTCCGGCCTTCTCATTGCCGTTTTAATTACCTAGGCTAGGTCCATTGCAACTAAAACGCTTTAAGGAAACCTCGTCATGATTGATCAAAAAGCCCTTGATGTTCTGTTTAACAAGGCCCGGACCCACAATGGCTGGCTGGACAAAAAGGTGGATACGGACCTTCTGCACAAGGCGTGGGACCTGGCCGTAATGGGGCCGACCAGTGCCAATTGTGAACCGATGCGTGTGGTGTTTGTACAAAGCGACGCCGCCAAGGCCCGCCTCAAACCGTTTATGTCCGAAGGCAACGCCGCCAAAACCATGGCCGCGCCGGTAACGGCCATTATCGGCATGGATATGGCATTTTACGAAAAACTGCCGCAGCTTTTCCCCCATGCTGATGCCCGGTCGTGGTTTGCCGGAAACGACGGTTTGATCAAAGCCACCGCCTTTCGTAATGGCAGTTTGCAAGGCGCCTATCTGATTCTGGCCTTGCGCAGCCTTGGGCTGGATTGCGGGCCGATGTCCGGCTTTGATGCCGATGGTGTGGATGGCGAATTTTTCGCTGGCACAACAATCAAAACCAATTTCATGGTCAATATCGGTTATGGCGACGCATCGAAACTGTTTGATCGCAGCCCGCGCCTGGCATTTAATGACGGGGCCAGCATCATTTAGGCCAAAAACATCGGCGACTCCGCTTCAAACCGCCCCGTTTTTGCGCGGGGCGGTTTTTTCATATGAAAAACACGAAACATTTCAACGAATTGAAAACTGTCATTTAAAGTTGATTTGATATTCGCGAAGACATCATCATGTTAGGCAAAATTATTCGTATATCAGGCAAATTTCTGCCGCCATTATGATCTGGAGAATCGCTTGGGCTTCCGGCAATTGCTTGCAACCGCATTCGCACTGAACGTGCCCCCTTCTGCCATTATGATATTACTGGCGGCAACGGATCAGATCACCTGGGGTATCGCTGTGGTGTGCGCTGTGGCCGCCTATGCCGGTGTCATTGGCATTTTGCGAATTTATTTCAAGGATCTGCGCAGTGTGGCGCGCTATGCTGCGACCCTGCGCGACCATTTTCGCGGCACCCCGCCCCAGCACCTCTCGTTCGAGGCAGCCTCCGAACTTTCATCGCTTTACAGCCAGATCACGGCGGCCTTTCGCGAACGCATCCTGACCCTGGAAGCCCAAACCAGCACCGATGCCGAAATTCTGGATCATTTGCCAAATCCGGTGGTGATGGTAAACCGCCAGCGCACTGTTACCGGGTTTAACCAGGCGGCAAAGTCGCTGTTTCATAATCTGGAAACCGGACACGACCTGACGCGCTTTATCCGTGATCCCATTTTGCTTGATGCTTTTGATATGGTGTCATCGGGCCGCCGTACCCTGCAACATACCGAATTTGTCGTTGCCAGCGACGCCCAGCGCCATTTTGATGTGCTAACCGCCCATTTACCCGCCGGAACCGGCAATCGGAATTTTGTTTTATCGTTTAGCGATCTTACCGAACTGCGCAAGGTTGAACAGATGCGCGCCGATTTTGCCGCCGATGCCGGGCATGAATTGCGCACACCATTATCGGTTTTGCTCGGGTTTATCGAAACCCTTGAAGGCCCGGCCAAGGACGACCCCGATGCTTTGGGCCAGTTTTTGCCCGTGATGCGCGACCAGGCCCAGCGCATGCAAAGTCTGGTCGAGGATTTGCTGTCCCTGGCCCGGATCGAGCTGAACGAACATACACCACCGTCAAATGATTGTGATGTTGCCACCATCATTGACAAGGTTGCCGCAGGTTTGAAGGTAAAGGCCGACGCCAAAAACATGAATATCCGCGTCACATCGACGCTGGACCAGACAACAACGATTGGCGAGGAAAAGGAACTGGTTCAGGTTTTCCAGAATCTGATCGAAAACGCCATCAAATACGGCCATCAGGACAGCACGGTCGATGTCAAAATCGGCCTGGTAACAAACCCGCCAGCAGCACTTGCGCGCTATCGTCACAACCGCATCATGGCCGTTTCGGTATGTGATCAGTCCGACGGTATTGCCCGCGAACATTTACCCCGCCTGACCGAACGTTTTTATCGCGTCGATACTGCACGATCACGCGCAGTCGGCGGCACCGGCCTTGGTCTGGCAATTGTCAAACATCTGGTGCAACGCCACCGCGGCACCATGATCATTGACAGCGAAGTCGGCAAGGGCTCGGTCTTCACAGTCTATTTGCCCGCCCAAACTGCCGATAATGTGCATAAGCTTTATCGGGCGTAATAAAATGTCCGCTGACGGGGGAATACTCAAATGGCGAGGTCGTCGCCATAAACCTGTAAAACCCACTTGGGCAGGACCGCGTTCGCCTGTATCAGGCGTCCGCTGGCAAAGACAACAACCTGTTGCGGTGGCTGGTTAAGTTTCGAGTTGTCATAAACCATGCCACGGTCAGCACGCAGCACAGCTTCTCGGATCAATGGTTGCCCACGATCATAGCGCGCACGGACCTTTTCTTCCGGAACATCATGTCCCCCTTCCAAGGTACGTTCTTTAACGCGCGTAACCGAAAGATCGGGACTATTCACACCGACATGCATAACAATGACGATATAACCACGCGCCTGCGCATTCTCGATGATTTCAAGTTTCGAAGGATGGGAGAAGACAGTCTCGGTTACAAAGCTTTTTCCAGTAGCGCGCATCGCGGAGCGACGATCGCGAGCTATTTCGGCTGCTTTGTAGGATGCCTTCATCGACGCGTCCTTGAGGATATCATGCTGGATAAGGCCCGCGTTGACGAAGGGCCCTGCAAAACTTGGGGCAACACGGGTGTGATAAAGCGTCGATTTACCCGCGCCATTTGGACCGGCCAATAGAACAAGGCTGGGTCTCATAAGGCGTCATCATCCTTCGCGTAGCATAAATTGCCACCGGCATCGAGGCCAACACCCAGCCCCAACCTTCTGCGCTTTGCGAAGAAAGTTTTTTCATGCTCCGATGGTTGAGCCATTTTGGTGCTGAAAGCATCAAGCCAGGCGACTTCTTCTTCCGCGCCAAGCTCCGTCGTATCCAGTTTGCCTTCAAGAACCGCAGTGATCCTGGCATGATCAAACCTACCAGAATGCTCAATCGCGCGCCCAAGCTTCAGCCAATGAGTGATCTGGCCTGCAACAGAGCGGCTGTGAATATCCGCCTCGTGGCGGACAAGTGCCATGATGTCGTCGGCAAGTTTCACGGATTGAGCCATAGTCACCTCCTGCTCTTACGATACAAAAGGTAGCAAAATGCCACCTGATCATCAAGATTTACCAGAAATGCAAGCTGGTAATCCCGCCTCTAATAAGTCGGCGGGCGGCGCCGTCGCGCCTAACCAGCTCCCCATAAGTCTTCCTCACAGAGAACTGATATAAACCAAAAGGCCGGAGCATATGCTGCCCCGGCCTTTTACGGTCGATCACGGATGGCAAGTTACCCCGCCAATCACAAAATGAATTTCGACAGATCGGTGTTTTTCGAAAGCTCCTCGACCTGATCGCGCACATATTGGGCATCAATCTTAACGGTTTCACCCGAGCGGTCGGTTGCGGTGAAACTGATTTCATCAAGCAGCTTTTCCAGAACCGTATGCAAGCGGCGCGCACCGATATTTTCAACCGTTTCATTCACACTGGCCGAAATATGGGCGATTTCGTCAATCGCATCATCGCTAAATTCCAGCGTGACAGCTTCGGTTCCCATCAAGGCAATATATTGCTTGATCAGGGAGGCTTCAGGTTCAAGCAGGATGCAGCGGAAATCGGCTTCAGTCAGGGCTTTTAACTCAACCCGGATCGGCAAACGGCCCTGCAATTCCGGCAGCAGATCGGATGGTTTGGACAGATGAAACGCGCCCGAGCAAATAAACAGCACATGGTCGGTTTTAACGGTGCCGTGTTTGGTGGCAACCGATGTGCCTTCGATCAGAGGCAGCAAATCACGCTGCACGCCTTCGCGTGAGACATCGCCACTGCGTTCGGACCGCGCGGTGATCTTGTCGATCTCGTCAAGAAAGACAATGCCGTTCTGTTCAACATTCTCAATCGCTTCAGCGGTCACCTTGTCCATATCGAGAAGTTTGTCAGATTCTTCCTCGATCAGGCGCTCAAAGGCTTCGGCAACACTCATGCGTTTGGGTTTGGTCTGGCCGCCAAAGGCTTTACCAAACATGTCCGACAGGTTCAGCATTCCCATTTGTGCGCCCGGCATGCCTGGCACATCAATGGTCGGCATCGAGGTCGAGGCACTTTCCTGTACCTGAATCTCGATTTCCTTGTCCTGCAATTCGCCTTCGCGCAGCTTTTTGCGGAATTTCTGCCGGGTTTCCGCCGAAGCATTGTCGCCAACCAGACTATCAAGGATCCGTTCTTCGGCCTGCAATTCGGCCTTGGCGGTAACCTTGCGTTTCATGGTCGTGCGGGTCAGGTCGATGGAAACTTCCAGCAAATCACGAATGATCTGTTCCACATCGCGGCCAACATAGCCGACTTCGGTAAATTTGGTCGCCTCGACCTTTAAAAACGGCGCATCGGCCAGTTTGGCAAGGCGGCGGGCGATTTCGGTTTTACCCACCCCGGTCGGGCCGATCATAAGAATATTTTTCGGCAGGACTTCGCCGCGCATCGGTTCTTCAAGCTGTTGGCGACGCCAACGGTTACGCAACGCCACCGCAACGGCGCGCTTGGCGTCTTTTTGTCCAATAATGTGGCGATCAAGTTCTGAAACAATCTCGCGCGGGCTGAATTGCTGTGTCATGTATTTCCGGTCCGGTTTTTGTACCGCAATGATCCCCGTAATGAGCAATCATTGCGAAAAATGATGAACGTCCCAGGGTCAGGGGCTAGGCGACGTCCTTTGCCTCATCGATTTTTTCAAGCGTGACATTGCCATTGGTGTAAACACAAATTTCACCGGCAATTTTCATGGCCCGACGGGCGATTTCCTCGGCATCCATGTCCTGATCGATCAGGGCACGGGCCGCCGACAGGGCATAATTCCCGCCCGAGCCAATGGCGATAATGCCGTCTTCAGGCTCAAGCACATCCCCCATGCCGGTCAGAACCAGCGAAATATCACGGTCTACCACCGCCATCATCGCTTCAAGGCGGCGCAGGTAACGATCCGTGCGCCAGTCCTTGGCCAGTTCAACACAGGCACGCATGGTTTGGCCGGGGTGGCGTTCCAGTTTGGCTTCCAGCCGTTCAAGCAGGGTAAAGGCATCGGCGGTGGCCCCGGCAAAGCCGACAATAATGTCCTGCTTTGCCCCAATGCGGCGCACCTTGCGGGCGTTGCCCTTGATCACGGTCTGGCCCAGCGACACCTGGCCATCCCCGGCAATCACCACCTGATTGCCCTTGCGAACGGAAAGAATCGTCGTGCCGTGCCAGCTTTGCTGCGATTGATCGCTCATAAAAACTTCCTGAAATTGGCCTTAACTTATCCGATCAAGAGTTAGCACGTAGAAAGTCAGGGTCAAGGGGCAGGGCAAGGCCCGGCGCTAACAGTGTGTTGTTTTTAACCCTTTATGATTTTTGCGGCCATTGGGTATGCGGTTAAACTGGCAATTGCGGTGCGATGTTGCTAAATAACCACCTAACAGACGCATTGATTTTGCAGGAAAGGAGCCTTTGCATGCGCAAGGCCCGCGTAGAGCGCAACACCAACGAAACCCAAATCACCGCCGAGGTTAATCTTGACGGCACTGGCATCTATGATGTGCAGACCGGTGTGGGTTTTCTGGATCACATGCTTGAACAGCTTTCACGCCATAGCCTGATGGACCTGACCGTTCGTGCCAAAGGCGACCTGCATATCGATTTTCACCATACCACCGAAGATGCCGGCATTGCGATTGGCCAGGCCTTTGCCAAGGCGCTGGGCGATAAAAAAGGCATCTGCCGATATGGCAGTTGCCTGTTGCCAATGGACGAGGCCCTGACCCGTGTGGCACTGGATATTTCCAGCCGGCCTTACCTGATCTGGAATGTCACGTTTAGCCGCGACAAAATCGGCGATATGGATACCGAACTGTTTCGCGAATGGTTTCAGGGCTTTGCCCAGGCCGCCGGGATTACGCTGCATGTAGAAAACCTGTATGGTGAAAATAACCACCATATTATCGAAAGCTGCTTTAAGGCTTTGGCCCGGTCCCTGCGCGAAGCCATCGAAATTGATGCGCGCAAGGCCGATGCCATTCCGTCGACCAAGGGCGTTCTGGGCGGATCATTATAACCCGACCTGTGTATTTTGGGCCTGATCATCAGGCCACAATAGCCCAATGCCCTTGATACGGTTTTGGGACGAAAGTCTGAATTTCGATGAAGGTTTATACCGTCCATATCCACCCCGGCCATGCTGATCCGCTTGAGGATGCTGTGCTGATCCGTGAAGGTTTCAATTTCTGGGCATTTATCTTGTCCGGCCTGTGGGCGCTGTATCACCGGCAATGGCTGGCATTTATCGGCCTGCTGGTGGTGTCGATGCTATGCAATATTGCGGTAGAACTGGCCAATGGCGGCCCGGAAATGGACTTTTTACTGGCCCTTGTCACCGGCATCGGCTTTGGCCTGATCGCCAATGATTTGCGCCGCCGCAAACTGGCCCGTCAGGGCTGGAAAATGGTCGATATCATTGCCAGCCCCAATGAAGCCGGCGCCCTGCACCGCTTTATCAGCACAGCAGTCACCGCCCCGAAAATAACCCCCGGCGCTGTTTCATCCTATCATTCGTCCTATAACGGGAGCATCCCCACCCCATGACCGTCGCGATTATTGATTATGGTTCGGGCAATCTGCGTTCATGCGCCAAGGCATTTGAACGCGCCGCCCGCGAAAACAACCTTGCCCTTGATGTGGTGGTCACCAATGATCCGCATCAGGTTAAGGCTGCCAGCCATATCGTGTTGCCCGGCGTCGGGGCCTTTGCCGATTGCCGGGCCGGGCTGGATGCTGTTGGCGGCATGGTCGAGATGCTCGAACAACAGGTCGTTAACGACGGCAAACCTTTTATGGGCATATGCGTCGGCATGCAGCTGATGGCAAAGGTAGGCCGCGAATTTGCCAATACCGATGGCCTTGGCTGGATTGACGGCGAAGTGGTTGCCATTGAGCCCAATGACCCGTCACTTAAAATTCCCCATATGGGGTGGAATGAACTGGTTCTGGACGATGCCGGTGCCAGTCACCCGGTATTGAATGGCATTGCCAGCGGCGACCATGCCTATTTTGTTCATAGTTTTCACATGAAAATCGCCACCCCGTCACAACGGCTGGCTTACGTGGATTATGGCACCGACATTACCGCCGTGGTCGGGCGCGACAACATGGTCGGCACCCAGTTTCACCCTGAAAAAAGCCAAAAAACCGGATTGACCCTGATCGGGAATTTCCTGGGATGGAAACCATGAGCGGACCCAGCGTCACCATGAACCCCAGCGTCTTTGCCGAACACGTGACCGAACTTTCGGCCGGCGATTTATCCGACATTGTTGATGCCTGCATTCAGGCAATTGTCGAAGGCGGCGGATTTGGCTGGTTAACACCACCTGGCCGCCCGGAAATGGAAAAATACTGGCGCGGCGTTTTGATCATGCCCGGCCGGCATTTGTTTGTCTCGCGCGTGGACGGGGTTATTTCCGGCGCGGCCCAGCTTTTGGAAACGCCTTCAAACCTGGAAGCCCAACGCCATTCGGCGCAAATTACCGGCCATTTTGTCGCCCCGTGGGCACGCGGGCGCGGCAATGGCAAGGCAATTGTCCGGGCGATTGAATATTTCGCCCGCCAGCAGGGCTACAGCGTTTTAAAGCTGGATTTGCGCGAAACGCAAACCGCTGCCATCGCCCTTTATCATAGCATGGGCTATGTCCGCTGGGGCATTAACCCCTATTACGCCATGATCGACGGCAAGATGGTCGAGGGCTATTACTACACCAAAAAAATACAGGAAACCGAGCAGTGAACCTTTATCCGGCAATCGATTTGAAAGATGGTGCCTGTGTGCGCCTGCTGCGCGGCGATATGGACAAGGCCACCGTGTTTAACAACGACCCTGGCAATCAGGCGGGCGAGTTTGTTGCCAAGGGGTGCCATTGGGTTCATGTGGTTGACCTGAACGGGGCCTTTGCCGGCGAACCGGTCAATGGCGCTGCGGTTGATTCCATTCTGGCCGCTGTTGGCGAACGTGCCAAGGTTCAACTGGGTGGCGGTATCCGCACCATGGACACCGTGGATTACTGGTTAAACAAAGGCGTTCACCGCGTGATTTTAGGCACAGTGGCCTTGCGCAACCCCGACCTGGTCAAGGAAGCCTGTGCCAAATGGCCGGGCCGCATTGCCGTTGGCATTGATGCGCGAAATGGTTTTGTTGCCGTTGAAGGCTGGGCCGAAACATCGGAAATTACCGCACTGGAACTGGCGCAAAAATTTGAAGATTGTGGCGTATCAGCCATCATCTTTACCGATATTGACCGCGATGGCGCCATGGGCGGACCGAATATTGAATCGACCGTTGCCCTGGCCCGTGCCATTTCCACCCCGGTCATTGTATCGGGCGGGGTTTCCTCGCTTGAGGATTTGCTGGCCGTAAAAGCCGAGGCCGATGCCGGCATCGATGGCGCCATTTCGGGCCGCGCACTTTATGATGGCCGCATCGAGCTGGCACAAGCCATTGCCGCGCTGGCATAACGACAGGAAGCCGACATGCTGAAAACCCGTGTGATACCCTGCCTGGACGTCAAAGACGGTCGCGTGGTCAAGGGTGTGAATTTTGTCGATCTGATTGATGCTGGCGACCCGGTCGAACAGGCCCGCATCTATGATGCCGAAGGGGCCGACGAGCTTTGCTTTCTTGACATCACGGCATCAAGCGATAACCGCGATACCATATTTGATGTCGTGGCCCGCACTGCAGAAGCCTGCTTTATGCCTGTCACCGTCGGCGGCGGGGTGCGGACCCTGGAAGATATCCGCAAATTGCTGCTGGCCGGGGCCGATAAGGTATCGATCAACACAGCAGCCGTGAACAACCCGGACTTTGTACGCGAAGCGGCGCGCAAGTTTGGCTCACAATGTATTGTGGTGTCGATTGATGCAAAATCCACCAGGCCGGACAAGTTTGAAATTTTCACCCATGGTGGTCGTAACGAAACCGGAATAGATGCTGTTTCGTTTGCAAAACAAATGACCGAATATGGGGCAGGTGAATTGCTGGTCACCTCGATGGACCGTGATGGCACCAAGTCCGGCTTTAACATTCCGCTGACCCGCACCATTGCCGATGCGGTATCTGTTCCGGTCATTGCATCAGGTGGTGTTGGTACTTTAGACCATATGGTTCAAGGGGTTACCGAAGGCCATGCCTCGGCTGTGCTGGCGGCATCGATCTTTCATTTTGGTACTTATCGCATTCGCGATGTTAAAAACCATATGAAAGCAGCCGGCCTTCCGGTTCGCGACGCATAATATTTCGAAAACATAACGTTTTTCGAAATAGTGTAGTTTATTCACTGTTTGCCAATGTTTGCCAAAGGGCAGGACGGGAAAATGACCAAAGCACTGGACGGCGAAATTCTTGACCGGCTGTACGTTACAGTTGCCGCCCGCAAGGGTGCCGACCCCGAAGAAAGCTATACCGCCAGGCTGTTTAGCAAGGGTACCCGCAAAATCGCCCAGAAAGTGGGGGAAGAAGGGGTCGAAACCGTGATTGCCGCCCTTGCCGAAGGGCCGGAAAATGTCGCATCCGAAAGTGCCGACCTGCTGTATCATTTGCTGGTGCTATGGGCTGATCGCGGCGTAAAACCCGAACAGGTCTGGGAAATTCTGGCAAAACGCCAGGGCATTTCAGGTATTGCCGAAAAGGCATCGCGTAGCGAATAATCCGGTTACATCCCGTCTGATATCAGGAGCCTTCCGATGGCCGTTAAAGAATATGATTCCGAAAACATTTTCGCCAAAATCCTGCGCGGTGACATTCCGTGCAACAAGATTTTTGAAGATGACCACGTCCTTGCCTTTCACGACATCGCCCCGCAGGCGCCAACCCATATTCTGGTGATCCCCAAGGGCGCTTACACCAGCTATGACGACTTCGCGATGAATGCATCCGACGAAGAAATTCTGGCCTTTACCCGCGCGATTGGCAAAATTTCGGCCGCTGCCGGTGTGGTTGAAGATGGCTATCGCCTGATCTCGAACACCCGCGAGCATGGCCGTCAGGATGTACCGCATCTGCATGTTCATATCATCGGTGGTAAAAAACTGGGCCTGATGCTGCCCCAGGACTAACCGGCACATGCTGGCGTGCCTATAGCACGCCAGTTAAGTCTGCTCTCACATCGGGTAAGGCGATATGCGGGTTTCGCTCCGCATCAAACCCTTACAACATTTCGAAATCAAAACAAAAATCAACCAATCCTGTGGAAAACCCGGATAACACGGTAAAAACCACGATATTGTCAAATCGATCTGGGGAAAACCGATTGATTTTAAATCACTTTTCCAAATATGCCATTTCCCCCTGCCGATGCCCCGAATGATGAAACCCCGAAATGTCGGTTAAACCTGAAATCGCCGCGCAACGCATTTTTACCAGCCTGACCGGGGATTGGACCCTGCGCCGGGCAATGGGCGAAATGGGTACTTTTGCCGGAACAGCCCGGTTCTTTGCCGCCCCTGATAGCCCAAAAAACAGCCTGCGTTACCGTGAAGAAGGAATGCTACAGCGTTTTGACGGGCAACGTTTTGAGGGCTACCGCGAATATGATTTCGTCTTGCGCGGGCAGGCGATTGAAATGCTGTTTCGTGATCCCGTCAGTTTTGGCAACCGCTATGTTTTGCTCGATTTTAACAATATTTCTGACAATGACGTACTTGCCGCACAAGACCACCATCCTTGCGGGGAGGACATGTATCATCACCGCATGTTCTGGCACCATGCAGATCATTTCGAAACCAGAATTAAAGTGGTTGGCCCGAAAAAGGATTATGAACTTCATACCCTTTATCACCGGGCACCCAAACAGGATTAGGGGACGTTAACCCCGGTGTTGGTGCCAGCCGTCTGCGCCAATGTGGCCTCGCTCAATAACCATTGGCGAAATGCCGTTATTTCAGGGTCATTTTGCCGGGTTTCATCGCAAATCAGGTAATAGGCGTCACTTGCCTGCAAACTGCCCTTTGCAACAATTTCCAGATCGCCCTTTGCCAATGCTGTTTCAATTAAAATACGCGGCAACAGGGCAATGCCCATGCCGCTTTTGGCCGCTTCGATCAGCATAAAAAAATGCTCGAACCCCAACCCCGGTTCGCCGTGAATGACCACATCATTGGCCAGGCCCCACTGATGCCACGCACGGGGCCGGGTGGTATGTACCAGCCGCGGATAGCGCGCCAGCAACGTTGCGCTGTCCACGGCATCGGATAGGTCTTTTTGGGCGATCAGGCCGGGGGCGGCAACTACAATCTGTTGTTCTTCGAGTATTTTAAAACTGGCAAATCCCGGCCAGTGCCCATTCCCGAAATATAGCCCCACATCCATTTGATGCACCCCCAGATCCGGCATGCGGTTTGGCGTGGCAAAGTTCAGCGACAGGGTTTCAATGACAGGCCGGATATGGGGAAAGGCGGTTTGAAACCGGGCCAAACGCGGGATCAACCACACAGTTGCCAATGTTGGCAAAGCGCCGATGACCAGTTTGCGATCCGCACCACCGTGGGTCAAAAGGTCCAATGTGGCGGCTTCAATTTCGTCAAACGCTTTTTGCAAAGCCGGTAAATAGGCCCGACCGGCATCACGCAACACCAGTTGCGGCCCGTTGCGATCAAACAGGGATATGCCCAGCCGTGCTTCCAGATTGGCAACCTGCTGGCTGATTGCACCGGGTGTCACGGCCAGTTCCGTTGCCGCACGGGCAAAACTGCCATGTCTTGCTGCGGCCTCAAACGCGCGCAAGGCATTTAACGACGGGGTGGCAGGGCGCAAAGCCATAACGATAGTTTTCCTATTGATATAATCAGAACTTCTGACTTTTTAGCCATTATCATTCTGATTTACAGTCATGACCAGCGATTACCGTTAATTTTTCTGGAAATTAAACCCATGCAAATTCCGCCGTTTCATTTGGCATTTCCAATTAAATCCATTGCTGATACCCGCACTTTTTACATCGATATTCTGGGCTGTGATGAAGGAAGATCGACCGAAAACTGGATCGATTTTGACTTTTTCGGCCATCAGCTTTCCGCCCATGTCCGCCCCGAAGCCGGGCAAAATGCAGGAACCGGCACAGTCGATGGCGACGCCGTACCAATCCCGCATTTCGGGGCAGTTCTGGAATGGCAACAATGGCATGATCTGGCAGACCGGTTAAAAAATGCCGGGATAACATTCTTGCTGGACCCGAAAATCCGCTTTGTGGGTGAACCCGGCGAGCAGGGCACGTTTTTTGTCACCGATCCCGCCGGAAACGGGCTGGAATTTAAGACATTCCGCGATCCGGCCATGATTTTTGCCCATTAACAAACATGCCCGGCTGTGACCATCCTGCCCAATAGCCGGTCACAGCCGGATTAAAGCTGCTTTTAGCACAGGGTTGATGCCGTGCATTCCTGGCCCCGGTTAAACACCAGACCGGGTTACACGCGGATGTAAAACGATATCAATATTTTAAACCGGTGAGGGCATGGCGCGACGGTGCCATCGCCTGTATTCTGCCCAAAGATAACCACCGCAAAACAGATAAATTGCCAAAAGCTGCATGTTTGGGGAACGCCGCCATCTGGCATGCGTTATAAATTGACACCCGAAACAACTAACAAATTAAAAACAAACAAGGAGAGCAGCAATGCCTGCGTCCGCCCCCTACAAAATCCTGATTGCCGCCCAAGGCGAGGAACAACGTTGGAAAGAGGCGATGACCGCCCGGCTGCCAGACGCCACCATTTATACGCAGGATGAAAATTACGACCCGGCCGAAATTGATTTTGCCATGCTTTGGAAACAGCCACAGGGCATGATGAAAAGCCTTGCCAATGTGCGCGGTATTTTCTCGCTGGGTGCCGGTGTTGAACATGTGTTATCCGCCCCGTTTCTGCCCAAAAATGTGCCCATCGTCCGCCTTGAAGATGCAGGCATGGCACAGCAGATGGTAGAATATCACACATATGCCGCCCTGCATTTCGTGCGTGATTTTGACCATTATATGCGCTCGCAAAATAATGGCGACTGGCACCCCCGCGATGTTGCCGAAATTGGACATTTCCGTGTGGGTGTGATGGGGTTGGGTGCCCTTGGTGCAACCGTTGCCACCCATCTTTCCAATATGGGGTTTGCCGTTTCAGGCTGGAGCCGGCGGATGAAAGCCATTGAAGGGGTAACAACCTTTGCCGGGGCTGAAACCCTGGATGAGTTTTTGGGCCAGACCGACATCCTGATTTGTCTGTTGCCACGCACCGGGCAAACCGAAGGGTTGCTTGATAGTGCGCGCCTGTCAAAATTGCCCGCCAATGCCGCCATCATCAATGCCTCGCGCGGGGCGATGATTGTGGAAGAAGACCTTTTGCGTCTGCTTGATACCGGGCATTTGCGCGGGGCCTTTCTGGATGTGGCCGTCAACGAACCCCTGCCGTCAAGCCATCCGTTCTGGAATCACCCCAAAATTCGCCTGACACCTCATATCGCTGCCGCCACCCGCATTGGCCCGGCAGTGGACCAGATTGCCGAAAATATTAGTCGCATCGACAAGGGGGAAACCCCGATTGGGCTGGTAGATCTGAATATCGGTTATTAAAAATCCCTGTTTGGTCGGGCGTGGCCCGGTTCATCCGGTTTCCTGGGGATTTTCCCTATTCTGCCTTTGTCCCCTGCCATATCCGGCATGGCAAACAGGACTATTGGGAAAAGGCCTTAAAGCCGATAAATACCCGAAGAAATGCTGATTTCACCCTGCAACCACGCTGGTTGCGGGGTTTTTTGTATTAAAATCGCCCCCCGTTTCCATGTGGCGGAATACCCCGATTTTTCGTAAAACACATCTAATCGCCAATATTTACAGGGGTTTTCCATGTCACAATCACCACAATCAGCATTACCGGTTTTTCGTTATGCCATCCGCGCCGATTTACCCGCCATCGTCGCGTTGCTTGCTGATGATGAAAAAGGAAAAACCCGCGAAAACTTTACCAATCCGTTGCCCGATGTTTATGGCAATGCCTTTGATGCCATGGAAGCCACCAGTACCGATGCCTTGCCCAACAAGTATTTACTGGCAATTATGGACGAACAAATTGTGGGATGTCTGCAACTGACCCTGATCCCCGGCTTGTCCCGTCAGGGCCGGTTACGGGCGCAGATTGAAGGGGTGCGAGTATCGTCAAATTATCGTGGGCAAAAAATTGGCGAGGCCATGATTTTACATGCCGTTAATATCGCCCGCGACCTTGGCGCATCGCTAATGCAGTTTACCACCGATAAAACCCGCGCCGACGCCCACCGGTTTTATCAACGCCTTGGATTTGTCGCCAGCCACGAAGGCATGAAACGCGAGCTTTAAACCCTGTGCCAATCCGGCCGGTTCCTGTTCTTGCTTCCCCAAAACCCGGTTTACCTTGCAGGCATCCAATACACTGGCAGAGCATTGCCACAATTCAGGTGCAGGATGTCAGCCTGTATCAAGGTCTGGCGAAAAAACTTCGCAAGGCCGGATCAGGTGGAAATGTACCTAGTTGCAGCTGATATCAAAGGCCGGGTATCCACACCATAGCTTGCCAGTTGGCCCCTGATAACGGGTTAGTTTGCAGTGCCGTTTTTGCGCAATGCACCCCGGTAGGGCCGGGACCCCGGCAATAAAGCCGGGAACAGACGCGATGCTGCTACGTTTTAAAAGCACATCGCATCAGACCAAGGAGAGCATGATGAACCTGTCAGAGTTACAAGACAATGCAGTCGAACATGGCTTCACCCATAGTTTTGTTTGCACCGAAAGCGGTGTCAAACGGGATGGCGACGGGCCGGTATACCCGGTCTCGGATCTTCGCATCGTGCATAGCAACAGTGTTGATACCGGCACTGACCCCGGTGATGACGCCACAATTTACATGATCGAAGCCAGCGACGGCAGCAAAGGTACCCTGATTGTACCGGCAGGTTTTTATGCTGATCCGGCCAAGGCAAAAATCATTGATCAGTTGCTTCATCGTCACTAGAGGCAACATCTGGCAACATCACAACAGGTTGCAAAAACCTGTCGTCATGCCTGCGGCCCGGCCAGGATATTGGAGTAAGCGATGACAAAGGCGGTAAAAATTCATTTTTAAAATAGAAATTTTGCCGCAAAATCACCACCTTCTAGCGAACATATAAGGGCGCGTCATAACGAAAGCAGTGTGGTTAAACGCCGCCGGAGAGATGGAAAATTCGATGTCCGATTTGTTGCCGTTTTTACGCGCCTGGGTTAGTGACCCCAGGCGTGTTGCCGCAATCAGCCCGTCCGGGCCAGCCCTGACTGAACTGATGACCCGTGAAGTAAACCCCCAGGACGGCCCGGTATTGGAACTTGGCCCTGGCACGGGTGTTTTTACCCGCGCCCTTCTGGCCCGCGGCCTTGACCCCCACGACCTGACCCTGATCGAAGCCGGCAAGGATTTTGCCCATGCCTTATCCGGGCGGTTTCCCGGGACACGGGTGATGTGCATGGATGCCACCCGGTTGGCCAAAGCCAACCTTTACCCTGACCAAAACCTTGGTACTGTTATAAGTGGCTTACCGCTGCTTTCAATGAATCCCCGCCAGGTAATGGGGGTTCTGACAGGTGCTTTTCGCTATATTCGGCCCGGCGGGTATTTTTACCAGTTCACCTATGGTCCACGGTGCCCGGTTCACGCCAATATCCTTAACCGGTTAGGGCTGAAAGCCACCCGTGTCGGCCACACCATACGCAATGTTCCACCCTCAAGCGTCTATCGCCTGTCACGCAGCGACGATAGCGACTGGTTTGGCGACAACAACCAGCAACCCCAGCATTATGCCTGAATCCATAAAAATTTAACCCCGCCCTTTCCTGCCTTCTCCTTCGTCAAATTCCTTCCCCGATATGCCCCTCATCTGACTTAACCATGTCATTTTATATCCCCATTGCCGCAACATCTGGCCTGTAAGGCTGGTTATTGGTTATTTGCGACGATAGACCATTTGCCGATACATCAATGCTTCGGCAATGTGGCCACGTGTAACGGTATCGCTATTGCCAAGATCAGCAATGGTACGGGCAACACGCAAAACACGATGATATCCGCGTGCCGAAAGTTTCATGCGCCGGGTGGCATCCTGTAATAATTCGCGGCCTTCCGGGTCGGGGGTGGCGTAGCGCGTTAAAAGGTCACCATCAGCCAGCGCATTGCAGCTTACCTTGTTGTCCGGGCCATAACGGATAATCTGGCGGGCACGGGCCGCCAAAACCCGTTCCCGAACAATCGCGGTGGTTTCACCATTGGCCGGCGCATCAAGTTCGTCGGGGGTCACGGCAGGCACATCTATTTGAATATCAAAGCGGTCAATTAACGGGCCGGACAACCTGGACTGATAATCCTCGCCGCACCGCGGGGCGCGGCTGCATGCAGCATGTTCATCCCCCAGATACCCGCAGCGGCACGGATTCATTGCAGCAATTAACTGCACACGGGCCGGATAGGTAACATGGGCATTAGCGCGCGCCACCGATACCTCGCCGGTTTCCAGGGGCTGGCGCAAGGCATCCAGAACATTGCGATTAAATTCCGGCAACTCGTCTAAAAACAATACCCCATGATGGGCCAATGAAATTTCACCAGGCCGTACCCGATGCCCCCCGCCAACCAGGGCCGGCATACTGGCCGAATGATGTGGCGACCGGTAAGGCCGTGCACGCACCAGCCCGCCTTCGGGCAAAATCCCCGATACCGAATGAATAACCGTGCTTTCCAAAGCCTCGGCCGGGGAAAGATCGGGCAGCAGGCCGGGCAGGCGCGCCGCCAACATTGATTTCCCCGATCCCGGCGGACCGTTCATCAATAAATTATGCCCACCTGCAGCAGCAATTTCCAATGCCCGCTTCGCACTTTCCTGCCCTTTGATATCACGCAAATCAGGTTGATCCGACGTGGGTGAAAGCGCTTTCACTGACACCGGGCGCGGTAAAATCTGGCTACCTTTAAAATGATTGATCAACGATATCAGGCTGGGTGCTGCCAGAATGTCCAGCTCGCCCGCCCACAATGCCTCGTTACCATTGGCTTTGGGACAAATAATGCCAAAATCACGACCTGCAGCCTCCATCGCGGCAGGCAACACACCACCCACCGCCGAGATCGAGCCATCCAGCCCCAATTCCCCCAAAACCACCCACGATGATACATCTTCAAAACTGATGACATCCATCACCGCCAGCAAGCCCAGCGCAATCGGCAGATCAAAATGAGATCCTTCCTTTTGCAAATCGGCCGGGGCAAGGTTGATGGTAATGCGTTTGGGTGGCAGGGACAGACCCATCGCCGATAACGCGGAACGCACCCGTTCGCGGGCCTCCGATACCGCTTTGTCCGGCAGGCCAACAACAGTAAAGGCAGGCAGGCCGCTGGCCATTTGCACCTGCACATCCACCACAATGGTGTTAATGCCGGAAAAGGCCACGGTCGATACATGTGCAGTCATGATGAAGCCTGTGTAATCCCCAAGGCCATCACTTTGGCGCTAAACGGAAAAACAGGCAACCAGCACGTGCAAATTTACCAATACATGCCCGGATCAAACACAGACCCGTGGCAAAGACCATCTGAAAAACGGGTATTTAAAGATGCGTAACCGTCAAAAACAGGTGCAGATGGCCAATAAAACCGAATAATTTACCATTCAAAATCAATAATATGATCTTATATGATTATTATAGATGATTTTATTATTCGCGGCTGTTTTTGTTATTGTCTGCGGCAATATCGGCATTAACAACGTCACCATCTTCGATGTCGTCATCATTTTCATCTTCAACCTCGCTGTCACTTTCACTCGCAACAGCGCCGTCTTCACGTGGCACCAGAAATTCCTTGCGGCAGGGAACGGCTTTGCCTTCTACCACGGTCCAGCCAAAATTGCGCATTTTGCCGAAACTTTCACGTTTCATGGTAATGCCGCTGGCCTTATGCACACGAACTTCGTCGGGGTTTTCCCCCTTGATTTTACGCGCCCGCGCCCAGGCACGTTCACGAACAGCTTTGGAAATTGGGGTCATGTCATCCTGATCATTAAATACGGCATGGCGGGAAGATAGGCGCCCTGTATAGACGATTTTAAAAAATACGACAGGGCGATTATCGGGAGATATCCTTTATCGCATCATATCCTGATGCTGCCTGTTGGGTAAAATGCCTTTCAGCACCGTTATTCTGGCAGATAAAAACAGGTTTCAACCATGGCAGGACGTTTTCCAAATTCGGCCCGCCACGCCGCCAATGTCGCCGGCATGGGAAACTGATGTTCATCGGGCCAGCGAAACGCCAGATATTCCAGCGCCGATGCCACTGCAATTTCGCCAATGCCCGGTAAGGTGCCATTCAGGGTGTCAACTTGCCGATCAAGGGCATTTAAGCCGGAAACCACAGCATCAGCCTGACGTTTCATCACAAAATCCGACCGTTCGCCCGCGGGGCGTTGCTGATCGGCAAACAGGCGCCCGGTTGCGGCCATGATACCGTCGGCCAGTGCCTGAAGCTGCAGGGCGTGCCAGCGACTTGGCCCGGCGATGGGAAACAGGCGCCGATCTGTTTTGCCCGTGTTTCGTGCCAACTCGTCAAGAAAATCGCAAATTACCCCGGATTCAAAAAGAACCTGGCCATCATCCGCCAGCAATGTCGGCACTTTGGCCAGCGGGTTAATCGCGCGCAACTTTTCGTCGGTCCAGGGGTTGATCAAAATTTCTTCGATATCGGCGCCAAGGCCAAGCTCCCGGGCACAAATACGAACCTTGCGCGCAAAAGGCGACGTTGAAGCAAAAAACAAACGCATCGTTTATCCTGATCATCAAAGGGAAAGGGCATTGAGGCAGCAGCAACAGTTTGGAATGTATCGCCTGATCCCAATTAAATTTTTATGTCCGGGCTTAGACCCGACTGTTCGAGACGCCAGTTGGCATGCCATGACGATTTATGCCGCGTTAATGTAAGGTAATTACGTTCAGCAACATAAATGGAGGATTGACCGGGCAGCGGACGCAGCCGGGTAGGCCGCCCCGGCAAAGGATTATCGCCCAGCCACGCCAAAAAGCCCAAACACCGGGCAAAGGCATTTGGCGGAGCATTATGGGCAATGCCCGATGCCACCAGTTGATGAACAACACGCGACCGGGTTTCAAAAACACCCCGCGTCGCCAGATGGATTTCACCTGAAAGAATTGTCACATCGTGATCATCGGTGGTGGCGATGTCTTCAATCAATTCCAGAAAACGGCGCCATTCCCGGCGATGTGCCCGGCTTTGCCATTGATCACGCAGGTCATCCTCGTATTTTTGCGATTTTGGCATCAAAGATAAAATCGCCTCGACCACCGACAGGCGCGGGCCAATGGCCGGAACGCTCGACATCAGCAAAATCCGGCTGGATTTTGGCACGTCACGCACCATTTTTTCCAGCATGGCCCAGCCGACATCCCCCATCAAGGCATCCCGCCGCCGTTCGGATCGCAAATCAGGGGCAATGATGCTCATACCGGGATAATCATAGCGCCAGCCCAGAGAACGGGCAGTCGGGTCATATATGCTATCGGGCAAATCACTGCCGTCGGGGGCAATACATAATTGCATCAGCATAAAAGCATAACGGGCAGCGTCAAACATGCCCCGTGCCGCCGCCATGTCCTGAAATCCACCAGGATGGCTGCCCCAGCCGTCAAAAATATCGTGGTCATCCCACATCATAACCGACGGCACCCGCGCCATCAGATAGGCAATCTGGGGCAGGCAATAAACGGTAATATAATGATCAAGATAAAATTTCAGAACCGCATCAGCCATATCATCGGTGTAGGCCGTTTCTTTTTTCTGGCGATTGGGTGCCTTTTGCCATGCGGTGATATCGGGGTGGCATTGCCAGACATTATCGGCATAAATCTGATCGCCACCATGCAATAACAGGGAAAACGGTTGCAAGTCGTGGCGATCACATAAATCCGCCCATAAGGCATTGCGCTGGTCTATCGGCCGGTCAAGATCGTCTTGTTCCTGCCCATTGCAAGACACAAAAGCCAGATCAAGATTGTCACCAAAATCGGTAGAAACAGGGAAATGATTATCGCCAATTGCATACCAGGCACCGGCTTGCCGGGGCAGGGTAAAATCATAACGCCAATAACTGCGATCAAACTTTTCGGCCAGTTTAACCGGTGTGATGCTGCCTTCCCCCATTGGTGACAAAACCGGTGGCGCATCATCATGACGGGTAATAAGCAACGCTGCGATTTTCACGGCCCCGGCATGGCAGCCACGGCCAAACAAAAACGGCCCCGCCAGCCAGCAATCAGATGTTTCGTCGTGCTGCGCTTCGTTCATATCGCTGCCTTTTTTAACCGGTTACATGTCATGCCCAGAACAGGTGATACGCCGTGGCGCTGCAATAAGTTCCGTAAAATCAGCAATATCATTGATTTGGTACAGCTACCCTGCCTGCTTGCTGTGACGACTTCGTGGCAAATATTTTGGTTAAAATGGCAATTAAACAAAATGTTACGGTTATATCGGCCCGATAAAACCACAAAATAAAACCCCCTTGGTCCATCATCGGCCCAAGGGGGTGTCGAAATCGGCGATCAACCGGCGATCAAACTGTGAAAACAGGCCTCATCATAAACCGGGCCTATAATCCCTGATCAAACTGTCGTTGATCAGGGCAGGCGGGTTTCAATCGCATCCCAGATCAATGCTTCAAGTTTTGATCCGTCAAACCGGTTAATCTCCTGCAGACCGGTGGGCGAAGTAACGTTAATTTCAGTCAGATAATCGCCAATCACATCGATACCAACAAAAATCAGATCGCGTTTTTTAAGTTCCGGCCCGATGCGGTCACAAATTTCCTTTTCACGATCGGTCAGCATCGATTTTTCAGCAACACCGCCCACATGCATATTTGACCGGGCTTCGCCATCGGCGGGCACGCGGTTAATCGCACCCACCGGTTTGCCATCAACCAGAATGATGCGTTTATCACCCTTGCGCACGGCAGGAACATAAGCCTGCACCATCAAAGGTTCGCGTGACTGCACCGCAAACAGTTCCACAAGGGATGCCAGGTTTTCATCATCAGGTTTGATATGAAAGACACCTGCCCCGCCATTGCCAAATAACGGCTTTACGATCAGGTCTTTATGCTGTTTGCGGAAATCCCTGATCCGTTCAAGCGACCGTGTGATCATGGTGGGCGGCATCAGATCGGGAAATTCGGTAACAAACAGCTTTTCCGGTGCATTGCGCACATGACCGGGATGGTTAACCACAAAGGTTTCCGGGTGGATTGCCTCAAGCAAATGGCTGGCAGTGATATAGTTCATGTCAAAGGGCGGGTCCTGACGCATCAGGATCACATCGGTTTCACGCGCCAGATCAATGATCTTTGCATCGCCCAAGTCATAATGATTGCCTGCTTCATTGCGCAGGACCAGCGGGCGGACCTGTGCCTTGACCCGGCCCTGATCATAAAACATGTCATCGGGGTGATAGTGATAAAGCTGATAACCACGTTCAAGTGCTTCAAGACCCATTACAAAGGTCGAATCACCCTTGATATTGATATCTTCAACCGGGTCCATCTGGATGGCGACAATACGGCTCATCTTCCGGGTATCTCCTTGTCGCGGGTGCCAATTCGGGCAATTTTCCGCCAATTGTGATCATTTGCAGGCACAGCTTGACCAGACTGGCCTTGTGCTCCAAATGATGCGATATGTTAAATGTTTGATGAAATTACTATCATCTGCCATCTGTCTTTCGCAATCGCCATTGCGCGAAGCAGATTTGATAAACAGGCTACATAAATGGGTTCAGATTTGCGCTTCGCCAGTATTGCCAGAAAACTTGCTACCTTCATTCGCCCGCTTGCAACATCGACCATGCTGGCCGGTGCCGCGATCACGATTGTGCCATTTACGGCGACAACGCTTATGGGGGCACGAATTGCACACGCTGCGGATGCCGCCGCAACGCTTGACGCCCAGGACAAGCAGGATGTTGCCCGGATTGAAGACTATCTAAACGCAATCACCACCCTGAAAGCCGATTTTGTACAAATCTCGTCGGATGGCGGGGCCGCCAAGGGCACTGTTTATATGCAGCGCCCGGGCAAGATGCGGTTTGAGTATGCACCGCCTTCCCAAATTCTGCTGGTCGCGACTGGCCATGATTTCATTTATTACGACAAGGAAATCAACGCGCCGACCTATTTTGACATCGACGAAACCCCTGCCGGGTTGATTTTGGCTGAGAATGTCTCGCTGAGCCGTGATGTTAAAATCATTGATTTTCGCCGTACGGCCGAAACCATCCGGGTCAAGCTGGTGCGCAAATCCGACCCCGGTGCTGGCAATGTCACCCTGGTATTTCAGGATAATCCAATGCAGTTGCGCCAGTGGGTTGTCGAGGATGCCACAGGTATTGAAACCACAGTTACCCTGTTTAATGCCGAAGAAGGCATGAAACTGGATCAAAAATTGTTTGAATTTAAACGTATCTGGATTGGCAACGGCAACTAGGGCTGATAAGGCTCGAATGATTGCAAAGCTGGCGTGATTTTTTAAAAATCGCTGCAAATTCAAAACAATACAAATTTTCCGCCGGCCAAAACCTGATGTGCGTTTTGGCCGGTAATTTTTTGCCTGGCCCAAAATCGGAAAAACCCCCGCTGCCATGCATTAAATTTATAGCCGCCATGTCCTTAGCAAGACTGGTAAACAGCGCATCACGTTCCCATATCATCACTTGTCACAAGGCTTCCTTATTTTCAGGAAAGCCGGTGTGAGGATGCGGTTTCCCCTACCGTTTCCTCGACACTCCAGAATATTGGAGCGCTGGCGTCCGGTTACCCCCCTGGCCGGACGCCTCTTTTTTGTCCGCAATATACCCTTCCCAGTAAAAATACCGATATTTTCAGGCCCTGAATGTTGATCAAAGCCCGAATTTCGGGTGACTTTGCGACCAAAGAATAATTTTTTTCATCTTTCTTAACGATTTTGACAAAAGCAGAGCAACAGCTTCACCCGCTGTTAATTTTCATTGCCTATCAAGTATGATGCATGTTGAAAATTGCATGCCCGAGCCGGTCGACAGGATCGGGCATGATGCTAAATGACAAATGGTACCAGAACAGGACCCGACCAGAGAAATGATCAACGACTTCATGAAATCACTGGCCCAGTTTTCGGACCCCCGGTTTCGGCGTGTGGTCCTGATCGGGGTTGGCGGTGCCATCCTGACCATTCTGGCATTGTGGGGACTAATCGGTTTTGGCCTGAATTCGGTAACTTTTTTCACCGATGGCGGCTGGATGGAAACCGCGGCCGACTGGTTGCTTGGTGTTGGTCTGGCTGTTTTGGTCTTGCTGCTGTTCCCGTCAATGACGGTTTTGATCAGCAGTCTGTTGCTGGACCAGGTGGCCGAAGCGGTTGAAAACAAACATTACCCGCATTTGCCCCAACCCCGGCATCAACCGTTTTTTGAAGCGCTGATCAACGGCCTTAAATTTGCCCTGACGGCATTGCTGCTTAATATTCTGATCCTGCCCTTGCTCATCACGGGGCCGGTTTACATCGTGGCTTTTTACGCGATGAACGGTTATTTGCTGTCGCGTGAATATTTTGAACTGGTTGCGGCACGTCGTTATGATGTGCAAACCATGACGGCCTTTCGTAAGCGCCGCCAGATGAAACTGTGGATTGCCGGTGTCGCACTGACATTTTTAATGACAGTGCCTTTCGTTAATCTGATCGCCCCGATTATTGCAACGGCTTTCATGGTTCATTACTGCATTCGTCTTGGCGCCTTCCAGCCCGGTGTGGATGCCTGACAATTTTTAATTTGACCTGATTATTTCGCAAAACCAACCCTATGGCGTTACCTCGCGCCGGAAACTGCAAGACAAGGATTGACCAATCCCATGTTCGGTAAGAAAAAAGCCAACAAAACAGTCGACAGCAGACCCGCTTCGTCGGATACATCTTTGGAACCCGCAGTTGCCGGGAAGACGGAAGATACGCCGAACCGGCCCGAGGTAAAGACCGGACCGTCACCGGTAGAAAAACCGGAAGATACACCTGAAAAACGTAGTGAGCCGCGCCTGTTTACCCAGACGCGCACCAAGGATGAACCCGCAATGTCCAGCAAACCCCATTCCACCAACTTCCGCCCGGAAATTCCGAAACGTCCGTTGGAAATTCCGACCCGTGGCAGTGCCAACCGTCCCAGCACCCCGGTATCAAATACCGAGGGCAAAAAGCTGACTGTTGGCCGGGATATTCGTTTGTCAGGTGAAATCGGGTCTTGCGACATTCTGGTCGTTGAAGGCCATGTTGAAGCCCAGATCAACGATTGCCAGCGCATCGAAATTTGCGACGGCGGCACCTTTGTCGGCACAGTCAAAGTTGATGAAGCTGAAATCAGCGGCAATTTCCAGGGCGAACTTAATGCCCGTCGTGTATCCATTCTGGGTACGGCCGATATCAAGGGCGCCATTAATTACGGCAGCCTGCAAATTGAAAATGGCGCGCGGATCAAGGGCAGCCTTGATTATATCGAAGGCAATGATGACCCGTCGAGCCGCCAGGCACCGTCGGCTGCCATTACCATTCCACGTAAAAGCGACGATTCCTGATCCGTGCGCGCCGCAATTTGTTTAAAATTCATGCCCGACTTTACCGGTGCGCTGCCAGGCAGCGCCCGGAAACGGCTTGGCGCGATTATATCGGTAACATTGTTATCGGGGTTACTGGCAGCCTGTGCCGGTAATGCGGTTGGCCCCGGGGTAACCAACACAAATTACGGCAAAAATACCCTGAACGGCGCATCCTATAGCGACGGCATGGCGCAAGCACCGGCGCGCAATGCGACAAAAAAAACCGATAATACCGTGCCAAATAACCAGGCCGCATCCCTGGCGGCCCGTAAACCGCCGATCAGACCCGATGTAAAACCGAAAAAAACCGCCGCAATCCCGTTTGTTCAAATCAAGGCCGCCAGCCTTGCCAACCTTGATAGCAAAGCAATTGAGGCCAAACTTGGCAAACCGGAAATGCAGCGCGGCGAGGGCTCAGCCAAAGTTTGGCAATACCGGTCTGATCGTTGCGCTCTGGATGTTTTTTTCTATCCGCAAGGGGGCAAAAAGCAGCCTGTGCTGGTTCATATGCTGGCACGATTGCGTGACGGAAACGGCGAAATTGCGTTACAGGACTGCCTTGACGAAGTGGTAAAAGACAAGCAATCGCACAAGGGATGAATTTCACCTGTGCAGATACATCTATAAATACCGAATAACCTGCCATTCCTTGGTCGAATCTTTACCTTTCCACGCCACATTGATGGGTAATAATTTCTTCGGTTTATGATGTGATGAAAACAAAGGCGTCTGACACGGGATTTTCCGGTTTGGTCCGTTGTTTTAATCGCATGATATGCCTTTGTCGGCCCAAAATGCCGGCACCAAGATCCTGATAACCACAGATTAGTTACGCGGATACCATGGAAAAAGCAGTACATCGTCTCGTCAAAAGCACTCTTCTCGGCGCAATTGCCCTGATGGTGTCGGTGACCGGCAGCAGTTCAGCCTTTGCGCAAAATTCCCCGGAATTGATCGACGTCTATAATAAGTGGGAAGCCTATACCTATACGGAAAAAGGCAAAAAAGTTTGCTATATGGGCAGCCAGCCGACCTCGGCCAAAGGTGACTACAGCAAGCGTGGGAAAATCTATGTGATGGTAACCCATCGCCCCGCCCTGAAACTGTTTAACGAAGTCAGCTTTATCACCGGCTACACCTACAAGAAAAACAGCGAGGTTGATGTCCGGGTCGATTCGAATCGTTTTAAACTCTTTACCTATGACGATTCAGCCTGGGCCGTGAACAGCGAAGAAGACCGCAAGCTGGTCAAGGCCATGAAAGCCGGTATCAAAATGTCGGTCGTTGGTTTTTCATCGCGAGACACGAAAACCACCGACACCTATTCACTTTCCGGTTTTACCGACGCCTATAATGCAATTTCAAAGGCTTGTGGTACCAAGCCCGTTGATTAAAGCCTTGCGAAACCATTGCAAAACACGATCTCGACCGGAATTCAAAATTCCCCCTGTTTCCGGTTGATAGCTGCAATGTGAATTTTATCGTTTATAATTAACCATCGCTCCGCTATATGCGGGGCGATTGGTTTTTTAATTCATGCTGGCGTGCCAGTTACGATACCCGCGAAACACCTGTTTTAGCCAAAACCGCAACATGGCAATTCCGGCGGCATTTGCATTCTCAAATGTCATGACCATATGACCGGTGAATTGAATATGTTATGGCTGGCTGCCACGGGCACCCTGCACATGCCAGACCAAAACATCAAAATACCCCTTGCCAGACAAGAGAGAGACCGGAATGACCGACAGCGATGTCTTACACGCATCTAAAAGCGACATAACCCCGCAGCACCAAAATGCTGATCAGGGAACCCGCATGGATGTGGAAAATTCCGGTACCCAAGACGAAAACCATACCATGCCTGCCGCACCTGCCGCTGCAAGCCAGCCGGGCCTGTCTGATTTTGTCGCCCGTGCCAAAGGTGGGCTGACAGCGGATGGCCGCAAGGATTTGATCGGCATGTCGCGCGAGGAACTGACCGAAGTTCTTTCGGGCATGGGGGAAAGCAAGTTTCGCGTCAAACAGCTGTGGAACTGGATGTATAACCGGGGTGTGACCAGCATCGACGGCATGACCAATATTTCGGTCAAGCTGCGCGAAAGGCTCAGCCAGGATTACGTCATTGGCCGCCCGGTTTTGACCGCGGATCAAAAAAGCTCAGACGATACCCACAAATGGCTGATGCGCTTTGGCGATGGTAACGAAGCCGAAGCCGTTTATATTCCCGACCGGCACGAAGACCGGGGCGCTGTGTGTGTATCCTCCCAGGTGGGCTGTACACTGACCTGCAAGTTTTGCCACACCGGCACCCAGCTTTTGGTGCGTAACCTGACACCGGGCGAAATTATTAGCCAGTTCATGGTCGCACGCGACAGTTACGGCGAATGGCCGACCCCGGCCAATGGCATTCGTCGCCTGTCCAATATCGTTATGATGGGCATGGGCGAACCGTTATTTAACTATGAAAATGTGCGCGATGCCCTGCGCATTGCCATGGACGGCGAAGGCATTTCGATTTCGCGGCGTCGCATTACGCTTTCAACATCGGGCGTAGTGCCGGAAATTGTCCGCGCAGGTGAAGAACTGGGCGTTGGCCTGGCGATTTCGCTGCATGCCCCGGACGATGATTTGCGCAATGAAATCATGCCGATCAATAAAAAATACCCGCTTAAAGAATTGATGAATGCCTGCCGCCACTATCCCGGCATGTCCAATTCGCGCCCCATCACCATGGAATATGTGATGTTAAAAGGGGTGAATGACCAACCCGAACATGCCCGTGCGCTGGCCAAGCTGGTACAAGGGGTAAATTGCAAATTTAACCTGATCCCGTTTAACAAATGGCCGGGTTCGGATTATGAATGCACGCCAACGGCTGGCATCAAGAAATTTGCCAATACCCTGAATGAATGTGGCTATGAGGCACCAATCCGCTGGCCCCGCGGCCGCGATATTCTGGCAGCCTGTGGTCAGCTTAAATCCGAAAGCCAGCGCCTGCGCAAGGCGCGGGCCTGCCATAGCGATACCACCAATAGCGACACGGTTGCTGCCCAGTAATACCCGATAAATTTACCGGCCAACCAACACTGAAATACCAGCCAATATCGACGGGCAGGGCGTAGTTCCTGCCCGTTTTTATCAAAATAACCCGTTACAAAACCGGATAGTCAGGACGTAACACGTCATATCCCGCTTTAGTTTGGGTGGCTGACAACAAATCATAGGGATATCCGGTCGCAAAGGCAAAAGCCTGATCAAGTGCCGCGATATCGGCAGCAGACAAAACAACATCTAGCGCCTTTATCCCACTTGATAGCTGATCAAGGGTGCGTGGCCCCAATACCGGAAATGTATTTTTTGCCAAAAGCCAGGCCAGGGCAATTTCAGCCGGGCTTTTTTGCAGTTGATCGGCAATGTGACCCAACGCTTGCAATGAAGCGGCATGTTCAGGATGTTCTGTATCCTTTTTTGCCAAAACACCCCCAAAAAGTGGCGACCATGCCATAACAGCCATTCCGGTTGCTTCGGCAAAGGGCATATATTCCCGTTCAATGGCCCGTTCAAGCAGGTTATATTGCATCTGCATCACACTAACCGGGCTCAAACCACGCCATTGTGTCAGCATGTTGGCCGATGCCAGGCGCCACATCGGCATATTTGACAGGCCGATATATAAAACCTTGCCTGCACGTACCAGATCATCAAGCCCGCGCATCATTTCTGCAATCGGTGTAATACTATCGTCAAAATGCACGAAATAAACGTCGATATAATCAGTTTTAAGCCGCTTCAGGCTGCCTTCGACCTCGGCTATCATCGCTTTGCGATGGTTGCCATGGGTGGCGGCACCTGGTTGATTTAAAGGTGTCCGGCAATATTTCGAGGCGATCACAAAATCATCGCGGGATGATGCGTTTAAAAAATCCCCCACCATCTGTTCGGAAAACCCACCCTGATAGGCACTGGAAGTATCAATAAAATTGCCGCCAGCATGAGCAAAATGATGCAGAATTTTTTGCGATTCGCCCGGGTCACTTTTACCATTTTCAAGGCGGCCCATTCGCGCCGTACCCAGGGCGAGTTGCGACACCGCAACACCGGTATTGCGCCCCAATAATCGATATTTCATCAACCTTCTCCGCGTGTCATGATGGTTTGACACATAGAAGGATTGGTAGAAATTGGGAAGAACGCACAATATTCACAGTAACTTACCAAAAGGTAAGGGCCCCTGTTTTAGTGCCGGAGGGTCGGCAGAACATGTATCGGATGCCCTTTCCGCGCTGGCTGGCCGCTGGAAGGTTGAAATCCTGTTTTCATTGTTTGCGTATCAGCCGTGCCGTTATTCGGAACTGGAACGCAATATTGGCGGAATTTCGCAAAAAATGCTGGCACAGCAATTGCGGGAACTGGAACAGGACGGATTTATCAGCCGTCATATTTACCCGGAGATCCCGCCCAAAGTAGAATACAGCCTGACGGAACTGGGCAGTTCCCTGCGCGATCCACTACGAATGTTACGTAAAATCGGCGTTTCGCTAAAAAACCAGGGTGATGCCGATGTTCCTTAACCAAGGTAAAATCGGATATTAATCCAATATAATTTAAAATTAGATATCATTAATTATACCTATATAAAAATTATTCGTTTTAACTCCAACTGGCTTCAAGTTTACGCGGACGTTTAGGCCCGGTTACCGATGTGCTGTTTATGGCGGTATTCATCACCATAATGCCACCCAACCCGCCTTGCGCCAGTTTGGTCAGACGATGACCGATCTGTTTTTCATCAAGCCCGACCACATAGGCATCGCGGGCGGCAATATCGACAAAATCGATGGTAAAGGCATGGGTGAAACCCTGATGCAGGCCATCTTTATCAAGGTTTCGCCCGCCGACAAAACCAAGCATCCCTTCAACATTTTCGGCAATTTCTTTCATGCCGGAAAACACCGCCGCTGTTTCAACCGGGTCGGCATGATAGGGCACCTGTACCAAAACAATATGACGAATCATCACATTGATTCCTGCCTGCTATTTTATTGAAATTTCCCTGGTTAATCCTGACGGTTTAACGGGGATTCATCAATCGAAATACCGGCCGGTAACAAAAGATACGTTTGCCCCTGCCGGTTCATATGCCCGGCATGCAGGGCGGCCTTTTCACCGGGGCCAAAAAAGATATCACCCCGCACCGGCCCGCGTATGGCCCCGCCGGTATCCTGCGCAATCATAAGCTGGTGAAACTTACGATCAGCATTCATTGCATCACGGGTTTCAAGCCAGATCGGTACCCCCATGGCATGAAAGCGCCGGTCAACGGCCAGGGATCGTTCCGTTTCCAACGGCACCCCTTGCGCCCCGATCGGACCGACATCAGGATCCCCGGGCAATTGACGAAAAAACACATAGGATGCGTTCAGGTTCATCACGTCATCGGCCTGATCGAGGTTATCATGCAACCATTGACGAATGGTTTGCAACGACACGGTTTTCGGCGTTAACGCGCCACGTTTGATCAATTCCCGACCGATAGCAAAATAGGCCTGCCCGTTGGTAGCGGCATATCCCACTTTTAAAATATTGCCATCATCAAGCACCACCCGGCCGGATCCCTGAATTTGCAGGAAAAACGCATCAACCGCGTCATCCACCCAAACCAGTTCAAGACCACGATCTGCCAGGGCACCGGCCTCGATGTCGGTACGGTTATAATAAGGCACCACTTTTTTGCCGGTCACACGGCCCACAACCTTTTGGCCTTTCAGGTCCGTACGAAAGGCACCAAGATCAATATCGACCATATCATCCGGCTTTAAATAAAGCGGAATTTGAAACTGGTCATGCCGGGTTAAACTGCCGCGCAATTCCGGCTCGTAATAACCGGTAAATAATCCTACGGGGTCGTTATTATTGCCCGCCCGCCAGGGTTTGAACGCAGTTTGGAAAAAAACGCGCAAATCTTCGCTGCGTACAGTTTGGGCATTAATTTCCAGTGCTGTTTCGCAAGCCGGCCGCCATTGCGCCACCGTCCCCACACGGGGGTCGGGGCCAATATCCTTGTCGTCTGCCCGCCTTAATATCCGCTCACACGAGCGTTGAAAGGCAATCAGGGCTGGTTGCATGTTATCGGTTTGCCAGCCATCCAGGTCGCTAAAACGGGCCGGAGACAGGGTTAAATGGTCCGGCTTTTCGGGCGGTGTGACATATTCGACAATCCGGGGCCAAAAAAACCAGACAGCACTGCCAACAAGGATGATCGTCATAAATGCCAGCAAAACACCAAACAGCAAGGGGGATCGTTTTTTAATCAAAAAGGCCGCCATTAAACAAACCGGAACCAAAATTCAGATCTGCACAGTGTCGGTGGAAACGGTTAAAAAACCAAAAGCGCCAGCCATGTCGGCCAATAAAAAGAACACCAAATATCAAAAAGGCGGCTTCGCCTTTCGGGAAACCGCCTTTGCATCATTAAAACCCCGGAAAACCGATATCAGTTTTCATCATCGGGGGTTTCGGTCGCAACAAGCTGCCAGTTTGGATCGGAACTTTCCATATTGCGGGCAAATGTCCACAAATCTTCGGCTTCGATCACGTTATTTGGATCACCTGAAATCACATCACCTGCCTTGTTCCGAACAATCGACACTTCCTCGGATACAAATTTAATAGTGATATAAGCTGTGCGGCCTTCCACATTGGCATCGTGGATAACGGCGGACTTAATTCCAACCAGGGTTGTTTCTTCATGTTCGTCACTGGAGGCACGATCATCAATTGCTGTAGCGAAGTTTTTATAAACTTCCGGCGACAACAATGATTTCAACGTCTCCTTGTCGCCCTTGGCAAAACTTTCGACAATCATTTCAAACGCCATGCGCGCCCCATTCAGGAAATCCTGCTGGGTAAAAGACCTGTCGGCAAGCTGGATCTGGGTGAGGGCAGGGTTGGATACCTGATTTTCCGTTTCGGAATTTCGGCTGGTATCAGGTAAACGATACACATTGTCTTCACCCGACGGAGCATTGCCGTCTTTCTGGTTTTGTCCAGCGGCATCTTCGTGGGTACGCCGCCCGAAAACATCGGTCGGTCCCTGTTTTTCATTGCCGGTTTTACGGCCCAGCACACTACGCAGGCGCAAAATCAGAAAGATGGCGATCAGCGCAAAAAGAATAATATCAAAATATTGCAATTCCGAACTCTTGCTTTTGGGGTGTCGACGGACGGCAACCGCCATCATACAGCCTGTGTTCGTGAAATGGTATGACCTTATCTGAATGCAAGGGCAACTATCGAACTTGGAAAAATGTGATCAACTTCACCAGAACAGCTTCAAACATGCTAAAACGACATAGCGTGGCTGGCACGCTGCCGCATTTTCGTCCAGTTATGTCGGTATCGCACCAGCGTGGATTTATCATCTGTTATCATTTAATGCAGAATTTCGCCTTTTGGTGAGTTCTGTTTATTTACAAATAGCCAGCGCCAGACGGAGCAATTATGGGCTTTATTCTTTTTGGCATTTTTGTCGTAATGCCGATCGTCGAAATCGCCGTTTTTATTCAGGCGGGCGAACTGATCGGTTTGTGGCCGACCATTGCAATTGTCGTGTTAACCGCCATTCTGGGCACATCGTTAATGCGGGTCCAGGGGTTACAAACCCTGGCCAAAGCACAGCAGGAACTTGACCAGGGCGAAATGCCCCTCGGCCCGCTGTTTGACGGGGTCTGCATTTTGATTGCAGGCATTTTGCTGCTAACACCCGGTTTTGTCACCGACACGATGGGCTTTTTATTACTCATCCCACCGCTACGCCGGGTAATTGGCGCCGGATTGATCCTGAAAATGATGAAATCGGGAAAAATGCGCATGTCTTTTGGTGCCGGGTCAAGTGGCCGGGCTTATCGTCAGAACGACCCGTTTGGCGGAGCCGGTACCAACAGTGCCGGCGGATCGCACCGGCAACGTGGCCCTGGCGGCGGCCCTGTTATTGATGGCGATTACGAAAACCTTGATCAACAAAAAGACACATCAGCCAATGATCCTGATGACAAGGACGACACCTATACAAAACAGAATTTGCCACCACGCGGCTAAAGAAGCTGCCATTGTCGTCTGACAGGCATATTTTAACGTCGTTTGATCATGAAAAATTCAAAAGCCGGGTGCACTTTGCCCGGCTTTTTTCTGTCAAACCCCTAAAATCCAGCCTGTCAAAAAATTTGCCTTAACCTTTGCCCCGGCCCGGCCAGGGGATATGTCCCCGTGCTGCTAAAAACCACATAACAGCCTGCCTTGATCTTGCCCACCTGTTCCAGACATGCTAGGCCATCAGGCGTTATTTTCGTGTTGTCAAAACCCGGGAACCGAACCTCACGGTGTTAGAAAAAAGCCGCCTTCAGCCAAAATTACAGTGTGCCCCGTCGGAAATAAACCGGCCGTCGGCAACTGGTTTCGTCAGGGTTGAACGGTTTTTTCCTGACCAAATTCCAAGATATTAGGGAGTTATCTTTTAATGGCTGAAAATACCACCGGTGCAGAAGGCACGGACGCAGCACAACAGCAAGCTGGCAATCCGATCACCATTCATGCCCAGTATACCAAGGATTTGTCGTTTGAAAATCCGAACGCACCGGAAAGCGTTGCCCTGCAACAGCAGCCCAAGATCAACATTGATGTTGATGTTCAGGCCCGGACAACCGAAGACCAGCGTTTGCATGAAGTTGTTTTGAAAATTGATGTCAAAGCTGAAATTGCTGACAAAACAGCCTTTGTGATCGATTTGCAATATGGTGCGGTTGTTACCCTGAATGTTCCTGATGAACATCGCCTGCCGGTATTGTTGATCGAAGTGCCGCGTCTTCTGTTCCCATATGCCCGCAAAATTGTTGCTGATCTGACCGCAGATGGTGGTTTCCCGCCGCTGATGATGCATCCGATCGATTTTGCCGACCTGTTCCGTAAAAAATATGCCCAGGCTGCTGAAAGCACCCCGGCTGGCAATGCCTGATTAATCAGGATTATCGGAATTTAAGCATAGATGAATAATCTAATGCGCAAAAACCCCGCTAAAGACTAGCGGGGTTTTTTATGTTTGATCCTTGCCGAAAAATCGTATTTGTCGATTTTTTCAAAATCAGAAAGGTTTTCCGATAACCATAAACACAATTACAATCATCAGAATCGTCGGAACTTCGTTTAAAATACGATAGAATTTTGGGGATTTGGTATTGGCACCAGCAGCAAAAACACGGCGATATTTCGACAAAACCATATGCACAATCGTCATCAGGACCACGCAAAGAAGTTTCACGTGAAACCAGCCTTCGGTCATGGCACCGGTTGCGCTAATCAGATAGCCCCCAAAAATCCAGGTCGCGATCATCGCCGGGTTCATAATGGCGCGAAGCAAACGCCGTTCCATGATTTTGAACTTTTCATCTGCCTCGGAACCAGGGGTTACGTCGCAATGATAAACATAAAGCCGGGGCAAATATAGCATTCCCGCCATCCAGGCAATAACGCTGATGACGTGTAATGATTTGATAATGCTAAATAAATCCATCGATCTCTCGGTTATGATTCTTAAAATTCAAACGGACTAGCGATGTGCCCCTGGCTGTTGTGCAGTTGCACAAACATGATCATCAGGGCACCACCAACCACGGGTTTGAGCACTATCATTATCAATACCGTTCTGGTCGAGAGCCATTTGCGTTTCATCGATCACGTTTACGAGACCGGCAATAAATTTTGAATGCGAACATACGGTTCTTACCCGTTCATAGACCGGAATTTTCAAATGATCGGCAATTTCGCGATATTCAATATCAAGTTCGACCAAAGTTTCGGAATGTTCGGTCACAAAAGCGATTGGAACAATCACCAATGGCACACCGTCCTTGCCAGCGCGTTTAATTTCATCTTCGGTCGAAGGACCAATCCATTCCATTGGCCCCACCCGGCTTTGATAACACACCAGCCAGTCCAGATCGGGAATAGCCATTTTATCAACCACGGCCTGTGCCGATTTTTCAATTTGCGACTGATAAGGATCGTTGCGCCTTGTAATAACGGCTTTGGGCACACCATGCGCCGAAAATAACAAACGTGGCACACCTTTGTTCTGATCCCGTGCGCGTTCGTACCCTTCCTTGACCATATCGGCTGTTGCATTAACAAAACCCGAATTGGTTGGGTAACAACAGGCTGTTCTCATTGGAATGGCAAGGCCTGCCGTTTTACAGGCTTCTTTCCAGTCCTTTACAGATGATCCGCTGGTGGTAGTAGAAAACTGCGGATAGAGCGGCAGCAAAATCATTTCGTCTGCGCCCCAGTCTTTCACCTGTTTTACAGTCTCACTGGCAAATGGTTTCCAATATCGCATGGCAATAAAACAACGGTTTTCAAAACCGTTATCACTGTCATTCAAACTGGTTTGCAATGCATTGGCCTGGTCCTGTGTAAGTTCCAGCAAAGGAGATTTCCCGCCCAGATGCGCATAAATTTCCTGGGCAACCGGGGCCCTGCGCGATGAAATCAATTTTGCCAGCAAATAACGAAACGGATTAGGCAAGCTGATAATTGCCGGGTCATTGAACAGATTGAACAAAAACGGCTTTACAGCTTCGGGGCTGTCGGGACCACCCAGATTAAACAGAATGATGGCGCGTTTTTTTTGAGCATGATCAGGCATCGAAAAATCCTTCTGGCGTTCCAGAAAACCGGAAAACAGGTGTAAATCCTTAATTTATAAAATCCCTCCCGTCATCCGGCACGAAGGATGACGGGTACAATTCCTAAAAGCAATCAAGTCTGCTTTGATTACGAATTGATTTTTTCAATGGATTTCATTGATTAAAGAAATCATGCGCCCTTGCGGATGAAATCCACCAGCTTTCCAACATTTTCCGGCGATGTTTCCGGGGTAATGCCGTGACCAAGATTAAAAATGAACGGACCCTTGCCCAGGGTTGTTAAAATACGGCGGGTTTCGGCCAGCATTTCATCGCCCCCGGTAATCAGATACATCGGGTCAAGGTTACCCTGAACCGGACCCAGTTTTTGCAGGTTTTCTGCCACCCATTTAAGGGGAACGCCACTATCAAGGCCAACCGCATCAACACCAGTCAGGTTTTTGAAATCCAGTAAATGCAAACCGGCTCCCCTTGGAAAGCCAATGATCGGCATATCCGGATATTCAGCCTTGATGCTTTGCACGATTTTACAAGTTGGTTCGATCACCCAGCGATGAAAGCCGTTTTCTGATAACACTCCGCCCCAGGTTTCAAATAGCTGGATGGTTTCAGCCCCCGCCTTGATCTGAGCTAACAGATACTGGGTGGTTGCTTCGACCAGAATGTCGATCAGTTTTGAAAAACCGTCAGGGTCGCCATAGGCAAACCGGCGAATATTGGCAAAATCCTTGCTGCCTTTACCTTCAACCATATAGGTCGCAACAGTCCAGGGGGCACCGGCAAAGCCGATAAGTGTGGTATGATCGGGAATGGCAGAAGATAATTTGGCAACTGTTTCGTAAATGGGACCCAGCACATCGTGAATACCATCGATATTCAGGCGTATAAGGCCTGCCTGGTCACGAATAGGGTCCAATTGGGGGCCTTCCCCCTGCTTGAAGGCCAAATGCTGACCTAGCGCCTGTGGGATGACCAAAATGTCGGAAAACAGAATGGCAGCATCAAAGTCATATCGGCGCAAAGGTTGTAATGTAACCTCGCAGGCCAGATCGGGGTTATAGCATAGATCGAGGAACGAGCCTGCTTCGCTGCGGGTAGCGCGATATTCGGGTAAATAACGTCCTGCCTGACGCATAAGCCAGATAGGTGGCGTTGGCAGTGTTTCGCCGGCTAACGCACGCAGAAACAGTTTTTTTTGGTTAGGCATATGTCTGTCCAGTTCCTGTTTTTCGATCCCCGGTCCACGATGCCCGAAATGGGTCGTGGCCTATCCATGCGTTTTTTCCACCGTCTCTCTAACAAAACCACTTTAAATAAAAAAGGATGTTGTTTGTTAGTGGATGCCTGTGGATAACCGGGATTAAATTTGGTTCACATCTTATCCACATTGCGACTCGGATAAATTGATCCGTCGCAATCAATCTTGGGGAAAACTGGGGACGACTCCGAACGACTCTCAGGCTCTACCTTGGGAAAAGACAATTTTGAATAATGGGGATAGTGGGGATTAAACTGGTTTTGTGCCCGTTATCCCTGCTATCAGGTAAAAAATTTTCCGGTTATCCATAGCGGGACAACTGGTTTGAGGAAAATTGTAAAGGGTTGAGGATAAAATTCGTCTGATGAATTTTGCCGGAGTCGCACCCGTTATGCACATTTATCCACAGGCCCGACTCCGATTCTGGAAAAAGCGATTTTTTAGTGCGTAAAAAACAGGCATTCGCGATGGAGCAGATATGAGCGACCAAACCAGCATTTTTCATCTGCACCTTGTTTCTGACTCAACAGGTGAAACCGTGGACGGGGTCGCCCGTGCCTGTGTAGCGCAATTTCCCGATGTTCAGGCCCATGAACATGTTTGGCCCCTGATCAGAACCGATGCCCAACTTGCCCGGGTTCTTGCCGATATTGAACGTCATCCCGGGATTGTTCTTTATACAGTTTTTAACAGTGAAATTCGCCGCAAGCTGGAGGAAGGCTGCCGTCGAATGCAGGTACCTCATAGTCATGTTCTTGATACAACCATCACCATGATGGCTGGATATTTGGGTCAGCAATCACGTGGGCGCATTGGTGCCCTTCATAAAATGGACGAGGATTATTTTAATCGCATTGAAGCGATTGATTATGCTCTGAGCCATGATGACGGGCAGGCCACCTGGGACCTGGAAGAAGCTGATGTGGTGATTGTTGGCGTATCACGTACATCAAAAACACCAACATCGGTTTATTTGGCCAATCGCGGGATCAAAACGGCAAATATTCCGTTTGTGCCGGGTTGTCCGTTACCACCAGAGCTTGACCAGTTGAAAAACCCGCTGGTTATCGGCCTGATCAAGGATGTGGATCAACTGGTTTCCATTCGTAAAAACCGTTTACGCCAAATCGAACGGGGCGAGGGCGGTGATTATGTTGATCCGGTTGCTGTTCGTGCCGAAGTTTTTCAGGCACGGCGTTATTTTACCGAACGCAGCTGGAAGATTATCAATGTAACCCGCCGATCCATTGAAGAAACAGCAGCAATGATTATGGCGACATTAAACGACCGCCGGGAGGAAAATGAATGAACCGTCTTGTTTTGGCATCAAGCAGCAAGGCCCGGCAGCAAATGTTGCAAAATGCCGGGGTAGATTGTGAAGCCGTTGCGTCGATGATTGACGAAGATGGTTATAAGCAGGCGATGAAAGCCGAAGGCGCATCGGCGATGGAAGCCGCCGAAACCCTGGCAGAAATGAAAGCCTTGCGGATGTACCGCCAGCGACCCGACGCAATTGTGATTGCTGCTGATCAAATGCTGGAATGCAACGGGGTGTGGTTTGACAAACCAACCGATCGTGATCAGACAAGAGCACAATTGCGAGCCCTGCGTAACAAGCGCCATCAACTGGTGTCAGCGGCTGTGGTTTATAAGGAAGGTTCGCGGATTTGGGGCAAAATTGATACCGCCCATTTAACCATGCGCAATTTCAGTGATGAATGGCTGGAATGGTATCTTGATGCTGCTGGTGAAGACATTTTTCAATGTGTTGGCGGCTATCAACTTGAAGGTTTGGGCGCACAGTTATTTACCGAGATAAGGGGCGATTATTTTACCGTTCTGGGGATGCCGCTTTTGCCTCTGATCGGGTTTTTACGCGATCATGGAATTTTAAAAGCATAGATTTGATCCTTTTGATCCTGACAACCCGAATTTGCCCAAAGAAGCGGAAAACGATAAATGAATAACCCGGTATCTATACAGACATTAACTGGTACATCCCGGCTGGCCGGTGTTATGGGATGGCCTGTTTCCCATTCAAAATCGCCGCGGTTACAGGGCTATTGGCTGGCACAATACGGTATTGATGGCACATATATGCCATTGCCTGTTGCCCCGGAAAATTTTGCGGTATCGGTTAAATCCCTGCGGGATTTGGGGTTTGCCGGGGTTAATGTAACCATTCCCCATAAGCAGGCTGTTTTTGCCGTTTGTGATGAATTAACCGATCGGGCGAAACGCATTGGCGCGGTAAATACTGTTACATTTTTAGCCGACGGTAAAATTCACGGCGATAATACCGATGGTTTCGGGTTTATCGAAAATTTGCGTCAGCATGTGCCTGATATCGATTTTTCATCCGGCCCGGCGGTTGTATTGGGTGCAGGGGGCGCATCGCGGGCAATTATTGTGTCGTTATTGGATGAAAATTGCCCGCAAATTCGCCTGGCTAATCGAACTGCCAGCCGTGCCCATGATTTGGCCCGTGAAATTGGTGATGATCGTGTCACTGTGGTGGATTGGCCAATTGGCAAGGAAACCCTTTGTGATGCTGCCTTGCTGGTAAACACCACCAGTTTGGGCATGGTCGGGCAACCGGCATTGAACATTGACCTGGATGGTTTGGGACAAAATGCTGTGGTGACCGATATCGTTTATGCGCCATTGAAAACGGACCTTCTGTTACAGGCCGAGGCCCGTGGCAACAGAGTGGTGGATGGCCTGGGCATGTTATTGCATCAGGCGCGGCCGGGATTTCATAAATGGTTTGGCATTGATCCTGTTGTGACGCCAGAATTGCGCGAATTCGTTCTTTCGCCGGTTTAAGAACAAAGGATATTTCCAAAATGGTTATTCTTGGCCTGACCGGATCAATCGGTATGGGAAAATCGACGGCAGCGGGCATGTTTCGCTATCTTGGGGTGCCGGTTTATGACGCCGATGCCAATGCCCATAATTTAACAATGCCAGGTGGCGCAGCATTTGACGAGATCGCCAGTTTATTTCCTGATGTGATTGTGGGGGGTAAAATTAACCGGCATCTTTTGGGGGGACATGTTTTTGGCAATGCCGATGCATTAACCCGGCTTGAAGGAATTTTGCACCCGTTAATTCGTGCCAAACGCGATGCCTTTATTCGCAATTGTCGGCGGGTGGGATATGCGCTGGTTGTGCTGGATGTTCCGTTATTATTTGAAACCGGTGGTGACAAAAACTGTGACCATGTGGCGGTCGTATCGGCGCCGGCGTTTATTCAACGCCAGCGTGTGTTGCGTCGGGAGGGTATGAACGAACAGAAATTCACCGGAATTTTACAAAAACAGGTGCCTGATTATGAAAAACGTCGCCGGGCGGATTTTATTATTCCTACCGGGTTGGGTCGTGCGGTGACATTTCGATCCATTCAGTCCATTATCGGGTACTTGAACAACCGGAATAAACGGACCTGACATGCGTGAAATTGTTCTCGATACGGAAACCACCGGCCTTGACCCTTATTCAGACCATCGGCTGGTTGAAATCGGGTGTATCGAACTGATCAATCATATGCCGACTGGCAAACAGTATCACCAATATATCAATCCGCAGCGCAGCATGCCCAAGGAAGCCTTTGACGTGCATGGATTGGGTGATGAATTTTTGGCAAAGCAGCCGGTTTTTGCCGAAGTGGTTGATGATTTTATTGAATTTATCGGCGATGATTCAAAGCTGGTTATTCATAATGCCGCTTTCGATATGAAGTTTTTGAATGCGGAACTGGGCTGGCTGAACAAGCCGCTGATCGCCAATGACCGCGCGATTGATACCGTGCAAATGGCGCGCAAGAAATTTCCGGGGTCCCCGGTTAGTCTGGATGCACTGTGCCGCCGGTTTAAAATTGATAATTCCAATCGTACCTTGCACGGTGCCTTGCTTGACTCCGATTTGCTGGCACTGGTGTATCTGGAATTACTGGGCGGGCGCCAACACGGGTTAATTCTTGATCCTAATGGGCAGGGACAGGCGAACAATGACGAAGGGATGCGGGCTGGTACATCGGCCAAGCCGTTTCGGGCTCCGCGTCCACATGCAGCCAAGCCCGAGGAAATCTCGGCACATCAGGCATATATCAGCGAAAAAATTAAAGATGCGGTCTGGTTGAAATAGCAGACATTATTCGGGGTGGGGATGATGGGGCAAAAAAAGGGTCAGCTTTTTTGTCTGGCTGGACGGGCTGGTTTTATAGTGGTTCTGATGTTGTGTGGTTTTATCGGAACGGCATTGGCAGAAGCACCGTCAGTTTCAAATACGATCCCGTATGTTCTGCATCAAAGTTACCCGAACAATGCTGATGAAGGACGCCCTGAACAGTTGTTTTTTGACGAACTGGCACGATCCGTTTTCAAAAATGCGGGTTTGCCTTTTATCGAACAGGTTCAACAGCCATGGAAGCGTGCCTATCAGGAAACGATTTATGGACCGCGCCATGTTATTTATCCAACAACCCGTACCACAGATCGTGAAGATGATTTGAAATGGGTTGGCCCGGTGAGCCGGACGGTATGGAATTTATACGGGTTGAAAAATGCTGGTTGGGCACACCGTCAACCAGGGGATATTTTCAAGTCAGCCCGTATTGGTGTGGCGATGGGATCGGCCCGGGAAAATTATCTGAAATTGCGTGGCGTAAAAGATATTGTTGCCGTTCAACGCGATGATCAGTTGTTGGCGATGCTGTTGGCAGACCGGGTAGATGTGCTGGCGATGGGGGCTTCACCGCTTGGTTTTTTAAAGAGTGATGCCGAAAACGCAGCCGTACAAAATGTCGGCCGCCTAGCCAGTTACCGCGTTTGTTATTTGTATTTTGCGTTAAGCAAGGATAGCCCGCAAACAGATGTCGATAAATTGCAAAATAGCCTCGATGAATTTTATCGTAGTGGGCGTTTTTTAAGAATGCGTATGGGTTTTGACCTGAACGCCAATCCTGAAAGTGATTTTATTCAGGCCATTCAGGACCCCGCCAACCGTAATGTTGGCTGTATTGATGTCGAATAGCTTTATATTTTAAATAAGAATTTTTATTTAATCCTATTTTGAAAAAATGAGAGCTTTAACGGTTTGGCCTACCGCCAGGGCTGTGTGCATTTTTGGTTGGTACCAGTAAATGGTCATGGTGTTGCTCATCAAGTGCTGGACCATGGTTTTTAAAATTGGTAATACCAGTTAGATGTTTTTGGCAATAGAGCAAACAGATCCCGCAAATCATGTTTGCCAATGTGCCTATCAGAGAGGGAACCAGGATGTCTTTCGCGCCGTCGTCCACGTCCAAGCCCCGGGTTGGTCTGTTTGTGACCTGTCTGGTTGATATGTTTCGCCCAACGGTCGGTTTTTCGGCGGTTAAGCTGCTTGAAGAAGCCGGTTGTGTTGTTGATGTGCCGATGGAACAGGTTTGTTGTGGTCAGCCTGCCTTTAATGCAGGCGATTTGGCATCGGCGCGCAAGGTGGCAAAGCCCCTGATCGCGATGTTTGCCGATCATGATTATGTGGTCGCCCCTAGCGGTTCGTGCGCTGGTATGATGATCAAGCATTTTCCCGAATTGTTTGCCAATGATCCGGAACTGGCAGAACCGGTCAAGGCTTTGGCGGCAAAAACCTGGGAACTGGTATCGTTTTTAACAGATGTTATGAAACTTGATGGTGTTGCCGCTGCTTTTGATGGCAGCATCACTTATCACGACAGTTGTTCGGGCTTGCGCGAATTAAAGGTTAAGGAACAGCCGCGCAAATTGCTGCGCTCTGTAAAGGGCCTTTCTATTAACGAATTGCAGGAATCTGAAACCTGTTGTGGTTTTGGTGGCACTTTTTGCGTCAAATATCCTGAAATTTCCGGGAAAATGGTGGGCGATAAAACCACCGATATTAAAAACAGTGGCGCCGACATGCTGCTGGCCGGGGATATGGGCTGTTTGATGAATATGGCAGGCAAGCTGCGCCGTGAAGGTTCGGACATTGAAGTTCGCCATGTGGCCGAGGTTTTGGCGGATATGACAATGGCAGCCCCTGGCATTGCCGGATCGGAAAAGGGCTAAGTCATGGAACATTCGACATCGCCCAATTTCAAACAAAACGCCCATAATGCTTTAAATGATGCCAGTTTGCAGCGTGCCCTTGGCCGTTTGAAAACCGGGTTCAAGGATAAACGCACCGCTGCCATTGCCCAATTGCCGGAATTTGAGCAACTGCGTGATGCCGCGCGCGATATTAAAAACCACACCCTGGCCAATCTGGACCATTATTTAACGGCGTTTGAAGCCAATGTGATTGCCAATGGCGGCCATGTACACTGGTGTGCCGATGCCGAGGAAGCCCGGCAAACGGTTTTGAAAATTTGCCAGGATAAAGAAGCCAAATCTGTCCTTAAAGGCAAGTCGATGATTTCCGAGGAAATCGGCCTGAATGCCTTTTTGGAAAAGCAGGATTTGAAGGTCGTTGAAACCGATCTTGGCGAATATATCATTCAGCTGCGCAACGAACCACCAAGCCATATTATTGCCCCGGCCATTCATGTTCATAAAGAACAGGTCGCCGAGAGCTTTCGCCAGACCCATAAAGGGCGCGATATTAACCGACCACTTGATGAACCGCGCGATTTGCTTGATGAAGCCCGTGAAGTGATGCGCGAGCATTTTTTTGCTGCCGATATTGGCATTACCGGCGCCAATTTTTTGATCGCGGAAACCGGGACGTCGGTGATTGTCACCAATGAAGGCAATGGCGATTTAACCCAGACGCTGTCCAAGGTGCATATCGCGATTGCCAGCCTGGAAAAGGTGGTGCCAACCCTTGAAGATGCTTCGACGATTTTGCGGGTTCTTGCCCGCTCGGCCACCGGGCAGGAAATGTCGTCTTATACGACATTTTCAACGGGTCCGCGCCGGAGCGAGGACCTTGACGGGCCCGAAGAATATCATGTGATTTTGCTTGATAATGGCCGGTCCAACATGCTGGGTACCGAATTTCAGGAAATGTTGCGTTGTATTCGCTGTGCCGCCTGTATGAACCATTGTCCGGTTTACGGGGCGGTGGGCGGCCATGCCTATGGCTGGGTTTATCCGGGGCCGATGGGGTCGGTTCTAACACCGTCCCTTATCGGTGTGGACGAAGCCGGGCATTTGCCCAATGCATCGACTTTTTGTGGCAAATGCGAAGAAGTGTGCCCGATGCGCATTCCTTTGCCGAAAATGATGCGCCATTGGCGCGAACGCGAATTTGAGAAACATCTGGGTCCGCAATCAATGCGGTTCGGCATTCAGGCTTGGGCCTGGATGGCCAGCCGACCAAAATTGTATCAGCTTGCCACCGGTTTTGCCGCCAAAGTTCTAAAATCAATGGGCGGACGCAAGCGGGCCATTCACAAATTGCCGCTGGCGCGTGGCTGGACCGATATTCGCGATTTGCCAGCCCCGCAGGGTAAAACATTCAAACAGCTTTGGGCGGAACAGCAAGCCGCGAAAAAAGCCTGATCCCGGAGCCGTAAATGAACCAGTCATCATCGTCATCGCGAAATGCCATTTTAGGGCGGATTCGCAAAAATCTGGGCCGCGATACTAGCCCGCAGGATGCCCCGGCCGAGGTTGTTGCCCGGCTTGGCAACCCGCCACGCAACATTACGCCCGCCCGCGCGCAAATCCCCCATGACCAGCAATTGGACCTGTTTGTCAAAATGGCCGGGGATGTGAATGCCAGTGTTAGCCGGATTGAAAATAGCGAGGCTATTGTGGGCGAGGTTTCGCGATATCTTGCCGAGCATAACCAGCCCGCGGTGGTGCGCCTGGCACCGGATTCGTTTATTACCGGGCTGGACTGGGATAAAACGACGCTGGAAATATCGTCTGGCGTTGCCGGGCCGCTGGATCTGGTGAGTGTGACGCCGGCTTTTGCGGGTGTGGCAGAAACCGGCAGTCTGATGCTGCGATCCGGGCCGGATCAGCCCTATACGCTTAATATGCTGCCCGATACCCATATCGTTGTGATTCGCGCCAGCCAGATTGTGGGCACTTATGAAGAAGTGTGGGGGTTGCAACGGCAAAGTCAGGGTCGAGGTACAATGCCCCGTACATTTTTGTGGGTCACAGGCCCATCACGTACCGGTGATATTGAACAGACTTTGCAGTTGGGGGCGCATGGCCCGCGCCGCCTGCATATTATTCTGGTTGATGATACCGGTGAGACGCCCGTTGCCCAGCCTGATTAATTTGTGAAAACGGGCAGTTGGCGCGGAATTGATGCATATATCGCGTGGGTAATTTAATCAAATCATGAAAACCGGTGGCTCTGCCTGCCGGTTTTTTTGATGATCTATGCCGTTTTGACCTGATTTTTGGTCAATTTCGTATGATTTTACTGTTTCCCGGCGGTGCATTTTTAAAACAATGCGGCTATATGTTAGCCGATGACAGATCGCAAGAACCACCGAAAGCGCCGTAACGTAACTGAGTCGGAAAAAGCCCTTTGGCAGGCTTTTACCCGTGATGTTGCGCCTTTGCGTGCGCGTCGCAAGGGGCTAAGCGATGAAGATGCCAGCGCGTTTGCAGATGCAGTAGGGACAGAAGCCACGATATCGGGGGGCGAAACGGCTTTGCCGCCAACCGCCTCGCTAGGCGAGGAAATTGCCCGGTCCGAAGCAACCCGTTTGGCGCGTAATTTGCCATCTGCCCGCGATGCCGATCGGAAACCCGGTGCCCAGGCCAAAGGCCTGGAAGACTTGCAAACTGGCAAAACGGCCGGAATTGACAAATCGACTGCCGATAAATTCAAAAAAGGCCGCATGGCGATTGAAGGTCGGATCGATTTGCATGGTATGACCCAGGAGGTGGCGCACCATGCCCTTAATGCGTTTATTGAAAGCGCCTGGCGTAGTGATAAACGGTGTGTGCTGGTGATTACGGGTAAAGGCAGCCGGGCCGATGAATATGGCCGGACCGGTTTGTTGCGGCAACGATTGCCGCAATGGCTAAGCGCGCCGCGTCTGCGCCCGCATATATTGGCGGTAAGCCAGGCGCAGATCGGGCATGGCGGGGCAGGTGCCTTTTATGTTTTGTTGAAACGGAGACGCGTGTGACACCTTTTGGCAATCGCATTCGCGAATTGCGAACGCGCCAGAATGTAACCCTGACAGAAATGGCAAATGCGCTGCAATTGTCGCCTGCCTATTTGTCTGCATTGGAGCATGGGCACCGCGGTCGACCAAGCCCGGGGCTGGTTCAGCAAATTTGTGGTTATTTTAATTTGATTTGGGATGAAGTCGATGAGATAAAGCGTCTGGCGCAATTGTCTCATCCCAAAGTGACAGTTGATACCGCTGGCCTTGAACCTGCTGCGACGGAGCTTGCCAATCTGCTGGCCGAACGTATTGCGGGATTAAATCAGGATCAATTGACGCGAATCTTGCGAATTGTGCAGGAACGCGGTTGAAAAAGCCTGCCAGTGTGACCTCAATCACAATGACGGCGGCCGTTTGGACCAAACCGGTTTGACTAATTGTCGGATCGGCGTTATCTGTTTCTCATGTTTCGTCACTCTTGCACGAAACATTCCTACCTTAAGCAATCAGCGGTTTATTTTCGGTATTTTAACGTCGTGTTCTTTAATGCGGCATAGAAAACTGCACTCAAAAATCGCCCCTCCTGACCTATTCGCCCTTTCCCCGGCAATCACAGATCATCATACGCACATATGCATCTCCAGGACCTGAAACTTAAATCTCCGACCGAGCTTCTTGCCCTTTCGGAAGAGCTCGAAATTGAAAATGCCAGCACCTTGCGCAAGCAGGAGCTGATGTTTGCCATTCTCAAGCAGCTTGCAGAGAACGACCACGCTATTTATGGCGAGGGTGTCCTGGAAGTATTGCCCGATGGCTTCGGCTTTTTGCGGAGCCCGGAAGCCAACTATCTGGCTGGACCGGATGATATTTATGTCTCGCCAAGCCAGGTTCGCCGATTTGGCCTGCGTACCGGTGATACTGTAGAAGGACAAATTCGTTCGCCCAAGGAAGGTGAACGTTATTTTGCCCTGTTAAAAGTCGACAAGGTCAATTTTGATGCGCCGGAAAAAGTCCGTCATCGCATCAATTTCGATAACCTGACCCCGCTTTACCCGGATCAGCCCCTGAAAATGGAGCGCAATCTGGACCAGGACGGCAATAACAGGGACATCACCAACCGGGTGATCGAACTTGTGTCGCCATTGGGTAAAGGTCAGCGCGCCCTGATCGTGGCACCGCCGCGCACCGGTAAAACCGTGATGCTGCAAAATATTGCCCATGCGATCGAGGAAAACCATCCGGAAGCCTATCTGATCGTTCTTCTGATTGATGAACGCCCGGAAGAAGTGACTGACATGGACCGTTCGGTAAAAGGCGAAGTGATCAGCTCGACCTTTGACGAACCGGCGCAGCGTCACGTTCAGGTGACGGAAATGGTGCTGGAAAAGGCCAAGCGTCTGGTCGAACACAAGCATGATGTTGTCATCCTGCTCGACTCGATCACCCGTCTGGCGCGTGCATACAACACCGTTGTCCCAAGCTCAGGCAAGGTTTTGACCGGTGGTGTCGATGCAAATGCCTTGCAGCGCCCGAAACGCTTCTTTGGTGCCGCTCGTAATATCGAAGAGGGTGGCTCTCTGACCATCATCGCAACCGCGCTGATCGATACCGGTTCGCGTATGGATGAAGTCATCTTTGAAGAATTCAAGGGCACGGGTAACTCCGAACTTATTCTTGACCGGAAACTGGCTGACAAGCGTATCTTCCCGGCGATTGATATCCTTAAATCGGGTACGCGTAAGGAAGAATTGCTGGTTGGCAAAAGCGAGCTTTCCAAAATGTGGGTTCTGCGCCGTATCCTCAACCCGATGGGGCCGCAGGACGCGATGGAATTCCTGCTTGGTAAACTTAAATCGACCAAGAACAACGATGATTTCTTCGATTCGATGAACGGATAAACGTTGTTGTCGGAATATCTGGCACATTGATCCAGGCAGATTAGAACGGAGCCTTCATCGGGCTCCGTTTTTTTGTGTTCACGTCGGCAAGAAATGTTTCACGGGAAACATTTGGGCGATACTTCACCGTTTTACCGCTTCATCTTTAACAGGGCAGGGGGATCGTTGCTGGTATTGAACCGGATATGGGTGGATCGGGACTTGCAGCTTTTGCCAAGGCATGGGACGCTGTGATTAATTATTCACAATGACCGTCAGGAACATGCAGCTTCTTTTAAAATCTGTCGATTTTGCCGCCCGTGCCCATCGTGATCAACGCCGCAAGGGACCTGCCCGGGAACCCTATATTAATCATCCGATTGAAGTTTCGCGTTTAATTGTCGAATGCGAACCAGACACCGCCGAAGATGTATTATGTGCGGCCATATTGCATGACGTGATCGAGGATTGCGGTGCGACGCACGGTGAAATTGCCTCCTGCTTTAATGAAAATATTGCCAATATCGTTTTGGAGGTGAGCGACGACAAAGCATTGCCCCGCGACGAGCGCAAGGCAATGCAAATTAAGCTGGCACCGGAACTGAGCAATGATGCAAAGCTGGTGCGTTTGGCCGATAAAATTGCGAATGTCGGGGCAATGTTGACCGACACCCCGCTAGGTTGGGACCAAAGCCAGATTTTAGGATATGTCGATTGGGCGGAAGCTGTTGTTACCCCGTGCCGCGCTGTAAGCCAGAACTTAAGTGACCGTTTTGATGCGATCAGCCGTGACGTTCGTGCCTGGCACGTCAGTAATGGCGAAGCCTGATTTAAAAACTGGATTTTCGCCGGGTATCATAACGACAGCGACGTAGCCCGCCGATAAGGAAGGGCTATCGCCTGTCGTGGAACCGGAAAATCACAAAATTTGTGATAAAATAGATATATGCATTTGATCAATTTTTAAAAATATATCTGACTTTTACGGGTTATTTTGAAAATTAAGATATTCTCTTCAGCCCAAAAGTATAGTCCAATCAAAGATCAAATTCTGTTTGATTGCGGGTTTTTGAAGCAGGGTACAAGTCAACGCCTTCAAGTTTCAGCAATATTTCCTTGGTTTCCAGGCCACCGTCACCCGAATATCCGCCCGGTTTGCCACCGGTGGCAAGGACGCGATGGCAGGGAATCACGATTGGAATAGGGTTTTTACCGCAGGCCATGCCAACAGCGCGAAATCCCTTTGGGGAGCCTGCGGCGCGGGCGAGGTCCTGATAGGTGGCTGTTTGCCCCAGCGGAATTTCGCAGATGGCAGCCCATACAGCGGCCTGAAAAGCTGTTCCACCAGGTGCGAGTGGCAAGTCAAAGCGGTCCAGCTTGCGGGCGAAATAGGCGTTAATTTGTGACTTTGCTTCGTTAAGTACCGGGCTTGGCTCCATATCTTCGACAAACCCCCAGTCCAGCGACACAATCTGATCGTCAAATTCAAAAATTGTCAGCGCGCCAACAGGGCTGTTGAAGGATATCTGTGGCATTGTTCTGGCTCCTGTTGGCGGAAAATATCGGCATTAAAACCACGTTTAATTGCTTTATATGCCGTTTTTATCCTTTGTGTCGCAAGGTTAATTGGTGAAAAGGGGGCTGTCTATCAGGCCGGATCTTCGCCCTTTGCAATTTCATCAAGATACTTGCCCAGTGCATCGATATCGGTAATCGGGGCGGAGCAAACGGGACCGCGACAAATATAGGCGGTTGCCTTGCCATTTATGCGGGTTTTGCCACAAGCAGGATGGTTTTGGGGAAGGTCATGCTCGTCGCCCAGAATTGTGAGCGCCCGGTTAGGCAGGTAGGTGGCAAAAACTGCCCGGCGCATGGCGTATAATTCTGCGCTGCCAACAGATGCGAGAATAACAATTTGTACTGTATTTTGCAGCATTTCCGCGCCAAGCAACAGACCCGGCATGGAGGGAAACTGGTCACGCAGACGGCCACCAAAGCAGGCCAGGGTCGTTTCGGCGCGTGTTTGATACCGCTGGTCACCGGTTAGTGCATAAAGTCTGGCAAGGTTTTGCACCATAATGCCATTGCCCGAGGGAACAGCGCCATCTGTAGCCGGTTTGCTGCGTACGACCAGGTCGTTGCTGTTGGCCGCAGATTGAAAATATCCACCTTGCTTATGGTCGACAAACTGGTTTTCCACCTGTTCGGCCCAGCTGATGGCATCGCGCAGATAGGATGCAGAACCTGAAATTTCAAAAAGTCGCAAGGCGGCGCGAATCATATGGGCATAATCTTCGAGCATACCGGCATGTTGCGCCCGGCCGGCCCGATAGCTGTGCAATAACGTATCGTTGTTGCCAAGGGTTTTTCGGATGAAATTATAGGCCAGTTTGGCGTAATCCAGCCATTCGGAACGCCGAAACGTCATTGCGGCTTCGCACAGGGCTGCAATTGCCATCGCATTCCAGTCAGTCAGAACCTTGTCATCCCACCCCGGGCGGATGCGTTTGTCCCGTGTTGCAAGCAAGGTTTGGCGCATATTGGAAAGGGCTGCTTCGACTTCATGGTCTGCCAGTGACAAGCCTGATGAAGTGCGATTCAGGATGGTGTGGCCTTCCCAGTTGCCTGCCTCTGTAACATCGTAATAACGATTAAACAGGTTTACATCCGCGGTGTTTAACAAACCGGAGATTTCGGATGAGTCCCAGACATAAAATTTGCCTTCTTCGCCTTCGCTGTCCGCGTCAAGGCTGGCGCCAAACGCCCCGCCGGAAACCCGCATTTCGCGCAGGATCCAGTTGATGGTTTCTCCTATCCGTTGGGCATAAAGCGGATTGGCAGTAACACGCCAGGCATCGCACAGCATTTCGATCAGCAAGGCATTGTCATAGAGCATCTTTTCAAAATGCGGCACCAGCCATTGGTCATCGACACTATAACGGGCATAACCGCCGCCCAGATGGTCATAAATCCCGCCCTGCGACATGCGATCCAGCGTCAGAGTGACGGCATTTTGCAGGTTTTCGTCGCGGGTGCGTGCCGCTGTTCGCCATAAAAATGCCAGCAGCGTGGGTTGGGGGAATTTGGGAGCACCTTTGGTACCGCCATTTTCCAGATCCATCAATTGCAGGCAGCTTTTGCCAAATTCGTCAATCGTTTCAAGCAGGGGGACATCGCCACTTCGTGCCGTATTCATACGCATCAGGGCTGTATTGATCTGCTTGACGTTATGGGCGACGTTTTCGGGTTCGCTGTTATAGATATTGGCAATGGAATTTAAAACATCGTCAAATCCCGGTCGTCCGTATTTGGCGTGCTTGGGGAAATAGGTTCCGCCCCAAAAGGGTTCACCTTTGGGGGTGAGAAACATGGTTAGCGGCCAGCCACCCTGTTGGCCCAGTAACGCCAGTGCGTTTTGATACAGGGCATCAAGGTCCGGGCGTTCTTCGCGGTCAAGTTTGATATTGATGAACAGATCATTCATCAGCGCGGCGATTTCGGGATCCTCGAAACTTTCATGGGCCATAACGTGGCACCAATGGCAGGCGGCATAACCCACCGATAATAAAACGGGTTTGTTTGCGGCCTGTGCGGCGGCAAGCACCTGTTCAGACCATGGTTGCCAATGGACCGGATTTGTCTGGTGTTGCAAAAGATAGGGGCTGGTTTCCTGACCCAGATTGTTGCGTCCAAAATCCATAATCACATGCTGTCCCAAGCTGGTTTGATTGCGTTCAGGGTTGCCCTTCAGTGTGGCGTCGATAGGGCACAGCCACATTGAAAAAGGTAAATTCGCAAATTCTTATTTTCATAAAATAGGGTCAAAACTATTGAAAAGAAAGGAAAATGCTTTGCACAATTGCCATATAAAGGAAATGCGACGAAGATGGGCCAGGGATAAAGTCTGGCAATAGCAAAAAAGTGCCGTTTTCAGCTTTTGTAAACGGCCATTGTCATAAAATAAAAACGGGTCAGTCAGGAGGTTTGGTTATGAAAATTTCAGTTGATATCGATTGCAGTCCGGAAGAGTTACGCACATTTTTCGGATTGCCCGATGTCCAGCCGATGCAGCAGGCCCTGATGAAGGAAATTGAAGACCGGATGAAGGCCAATCTGCAGGCGATGGACCCGGAAACCATGTTAAAAACATGGTTGCCGCAGGGAATGCAAAACTGGGAACAGATGCAAAAGGCATTCTGGAACCAGTTTAACAATGGTGGCCCCATGAAGAAGGATTGACCGGACTTGAGTGATACAGAACATTTTTATCAGTCCCATATTTTTGTGTGCCAAAATGAGCGGCCAGAGGGGCATCCTCGTGGATGTTGTCAGGCTGCAGGAGCAACCCGGCTGCGCAATTATATGAAGGTTCGGGTTAAGGAACTGGGATTACCTGAAACCAGGGTCAACACGGCCGGTTGCCTGGACCGTTGCGAACTGGGACCGGTAATGGTGATTTATCCTCAGGGAACCTGGTACCACTATGAAAATCAGGATGACATCGAGGAAATTCTTCAAACACATTTGATAGAAGGCCGGGTGGTTGAACGATTGCAATTGCAACCTGATCAGTAAGATTTAACAAAGGCCGCCAAACAGGCGGCCATTTTTTACACTGCCAGGATACGGAATATGGTTTTGCACGGTCCTACCCCCATGATTGATACGATATTTGCCCTGTCTAGCGGTGCAGGCCGGGCAGGCGTTGCGGTTATACGCCTGTCGGGTCCGCAATCACTGCCAGTCTTATGTGCGCTGCTGGGCAGTAAAACGCCGCCCAAACCGCGTGTGGCGGTGTATGCGCCCATCGCTGACCCGCAAAGTGGTGAACGGCTTGATGATGCCATTGCCCTGTATTTTGCCGGTCCGGCGAGCTTCACGGGCGAAGATGTGGTGGAGCTGCATGTGCATGGTGGACGGGCGGTGATCGAAGGTGTGCTGGAATGCCTTGGCCGTCAACCCGGTTTGCGATTGGCAGAGCCGGGGGAATATAGCCGCCGTGCCTTTCAGAACGGTAAAATGGACCTGACGGAAGCCGAAGGCATTGCCGATTTGATTGATGCCGAAACCGCGGCACAGCGTCGCCAGGCCGTACGGCAAATGGCCGGGGAACTGGGCCAGCTTTACGAAGACTGGCGCTTGCGCCTGATGCGGGCCCTTGCCCATATCGAAGCCGATATTGATTTTCCCGACGAAGATCTGCCCGACGGTATTGTTGCGGTGCTGCGCGGCGATCTGGATCGGATCGGCGGGGAAATTGCTGCCCACCTGGCCGATAACCGGCGCGGAGAGCGGCTGCGTGAAGGGTTTCAGATTGTTATTCTTGGTGCACCCAATGCCGGAAAATCAAGCCTGTTAAATCGGCTGGCCCGGCGTGATGCGGCAATTGTTTCTGACATTGCCGGCACCACGCGCGATGCGATTGAAATCCATCTTGATCTGGGCGGGTTCCCGGTGACGATGGTGGACACGGCGGGTTTGCGCGAAACCGGCGATGCGATTGAAACCGAAGGCGTGCGCCGGGCAACCCAGCGGGCGGAAAATGCCGATCTTAGGCTGGTCGTTATTGACCGTGCCGATTGGCCAAATATCGATGCCGAAGCCGCACGGTTGCTTGATTGCAACACCGTTATTCTGATTAACAAGGCGGATCAGGATGGGGAGGTTATTGCCGCCGCCCCGTTACATGATCGGCCGTCCGGACGTGTATGGTCTGGTGTGGATGCTGCAGGGGCGGCGCTGGAGCTACCGGTTTTGGCGATATCGGCTATGACCGGAGCGGGGATGGAAAGTCTCTTGCAACTGCTGGAAAGTCGCGTAAAAGAGGGGCTCGATTTTGCCGGGCCTGTCCCGCTGACGCGAATGCGTCATCGTCGCGCCCTTGAACAGGCGCTATCCCATCTTCAACGGGGCTTGGGGACCGATATTGCCGAACTGGCTGCCGAGGATATTCGCCTGGCAGTGCGGGAAATCGGAAAGATTACCGGACGTGTAGATGTTGAAGATTTGCTTGATATCATCTTTGGTGATTTCTGCATTGGTAAATAATTATCTGGCAATAGGTTTAATTGAATATGTTTCACGTGAAACAGTACCGATTCCGATGCCGGGATAATGCCCGATTAAGTTGACCGTAAAAGCAATCCGGGAAATTCGTCCTGGGGGTTGCATCGCTAGAAACCGCCCGTTGCGGGCATGAGGAACTGATGTCACAGAACCGTTTTGATGTGATTGTGGTCGGTGGTGGCCACGCCGGATGTGAGGCCGCGGCGGCTGCCGCGCGCATGGGGGCGCAAACCGCCCTGATCACACATCGTGCTGACCGTATTGGCGAAATGTCCTGTAACCCGGCGATTGGCGGGTTGGGCAAGGGCCATATGGTGCGCGAGGTCGATGCGCTTGATGGTATAATGGGCCGTGCCATTGACCGTGCCGGTATTCAGTTTCGGATGCTTAATCGCTCCAAGGGGCCAGCTGTACGGGGTCCGCGTGCGCAGGCCGACCGTAAGCTGTATCGCAATGCTGTACAGGATATTCTGGCCGAGCAGGAAAACCTGACGGTTATTGAAGCTGCGGTTGAAGACTTGGTTATTGATGAAAATAACCGGGTCGGTGGCGTTATAACCGGCGAGGGAGCGCAGTATCTGGCCGGGGCGGTTGTATTGACGACCGGAACGTTTTTACGCGGCATTATTCATATTGGCGAAGAAACCATGGCGGCGGGCCGTATGGGCGATGCCCCGTCTATGGGGTTGTCCGATACGCTGGCCAAATACGAATTTGCTTTGGGTCGCCTAAAAACCGGAACACCGGCCCGTCTGGATGGCCGCACGATTGAGTGGCAGCGGTTAATTGAACAGCCTGGCGACAACCCGCCAGAGCCGTTTTCATTCTTGAATGACACGATCACGGTGCCGCAGATTTCGTGTTATATGACGCATACCACCGAAGAAACGCACAAGATCATTCGCGATAATCTTCATCGTGCGCCCATGTATAGCGGCCAGATCAGCAGCAGCGGCCCGCGCTATTGCCCGTCGATCGAGGATAAGGTAGTTCGATTTGCCGATAAATCCGAGCACCAGATTTTCCTTGAACCCGAAGGGCTGGATGATCCGACGGTGTATCCCAACGGGATTTCAACATCGCTGCCAAAGGATGTTCAGCTGGCATTGTTGGCCAGTATCCCCGGGTTGGAAAAGGTCGAAATTTTCCGCCCCGGTTATGCGGTGGAATATGATTTTGTCGACCCGCGCGAGTTACGCCATACCCTTGAAACCAAGAAAGTTGCCGGGTTGTTTTTCGCCGGGCAAATCAACGGTACCACGGGCTATGAAGAGGCCGCAGGGCAGGGATTGATCGCCGGGGTCAATGCGGCCCTGGTGGCGGATGGCGGTGAGCAGCAATTTGTTCTCGATCGGGCGGATGCTTATATCGGTGTGATGATTGACGATCTGGTGACCCAGGGCACGCGCGAACCTTATCGGATGTTTACCTCCCGTGCAGAATATCGTTTGATGTTGCGGGCCGATAACGCCGACCAGCGATTGACCGGAATGGGTATGGCTATTGGCTGTGTTGCGTCGGTCCGTCAAAATGCCTGGACGGACAAACGCGATGCCTTGGCATCGGCCAAGCAGCGGATTGGCGATTTGGCTGAAACCCCTAATCAGCTGGTCAAACACGGGATCAGGGTTAATCAGGATGGTGTGCGCCGTAGTGCCTTTGACCTGCTGGCATACCCGGATATTTCCTATGATCAGCTTGCCAACGTTTGGCCGGAGCTTCGTGATGTTGCTCCGGCGATCCGCGAGCAGCTTGCCATCGATGCACAGTATAAAGGTTATCTTGATCGTCAGGCTGCGGATGTGGCGGCATTTCGTCGCGACGAAGAACTGCGCCTGCCGCGCAATCTGGATTATGACCGGGTTGGTGGATTGTCGACCGAGATCAGGTTGAAGCTTCAGCAGATCATGCCAGAAACCATCGGCGCTGCATCACGCATTCCGGGAGTCACCCCGGCGGCGGTGACCGCTTTGTTAGGGCATATTCGGTCGCATCGTCATCAGGCGATTAATCAAAAATCTGCTTGATCGTGTAGACGGCCGTTGGAGTAGGGAGGTTTCTCTATCTATCAACTGTTATTGAAAACGATTTTAGGTATAAATTTTGGCTGCCAATGTTTCACGTGAAACATTGGCAGCTTTTTTTTCAAAAAAATTTGGAAATAAGTGCATTAAACCGATGTTTGGCAAAAACAACGCTGGCGTGGTGATCAATCCGGTTTTATAAGAAATTTATGCAAGCAAACACAGAATCTGTCAAAAAATGGTTTGAGACTGAACTTCATGTTTCACGTGAAACACTGTCTCGCCTGGAGCATTATGCCGATCTGGTCGTGAAGTGGCAGCCGAGTATTAACATTGTAGGCGCCAGCACGGCCGAAGACGTTTGGGCACGTCATTTACAGGACTCGGCACAAATTTGGCCGCATCTTGCCGATATTGCCCAAAAACCCGATACAAAAATTGTTGATTTTGGCTCCGGTGCCGGATTTCCGGGGGTGGTTTTGTCCATTTTGGGTGCAAACCATGTGACCATGATGGAAAGCGTTACCAAAAAAACGGTCTTTTTGACCGAGGCCTGCCGGGTTTGTGGATGCCTGGATAAGACTCGTGTCGCTCGGGAGCGGATCGAAGCCGCAAATCCCGAAAATGCCGATATTATTACCGCCCGGGCTTTTGCGCCTTTGCCCAAATTATTGGAAATGGGTCAGCGCCATTTAAAGCCAGGCGGAAAATATGTGCTGCTAAAAGGACGTGCCTTTGAAAGTGAACTGGCCGATGCGCGGGACGCCGGATGGCGTTTTTCTGTAACAACCTTTCCGGGGCTTGTTGATCCGGAGGGCGTGGTGATGATTCTTGAGGGAGTAGAGCGATGACAGATGTGATTGACTTGCCCGTAAATACGGGCGGTAGACGCCCTCGTATTATCGCCATTGCCAACCAGAAAGGCGGGGTGGGTAAAACAACGACTACCATCAATCTGGCAACGGCGCTGGCGGCTGTCGATCAGCGTGTTTTGATTGTTGATCTTGACCCGCAGGGCAACGCCAGCACCGGTTTGGGCTTACGACCGTCGGAACGCGATATCAGTTCTTATGATGTGCTGATCAATGGGGCCAGCTTAATGGAAGCCCGTCGACCGACAGCGATTCCGCGCCTGAATATTGTGCCGTCCGGCATGGATTTGTCCGGCGCCGAGATTGAATTGGTCGATTTTGAACGCCGGGAAATGCAGCTTAAGGAATCGTTGTCGCGTTTACCGCAAGACGTTGATTATGTATTGATCGATTGTCCGCCATCTTTGGGATTGTTGACGCTTAATGCGCTGGTGGCATCTGATGCCGTTTTGGTGCCGTTGCAGTGCGAATTTTTTGCGCTGGAAGGGATCAGCCATCTGGTGCGGACCATCAAACGGGTGAAAAAGGCCTTTAATCCCAAGCTGGAAATTCAGGGCATCGTGTTGACCATGTATGACAAGCGCAATAATTTGTCGGCTCAGGTCGCCAATGACGTGCGGGATTATTTTGGTGATGTGGTTTATAAAACCGTCATTCCACGGAATGTGCGGGTTTCCGAAGCCCCCAGCCATGGGGCACCAGTTCTTGTTTATGACATTAAATGCCCCGGTTCAAAGGCGTATCTGAATTTGGCAAGTGAAGTCCTGAAACGCGAAGGAGTGAAGGCATGAGTGAAGCAAAAAAACGCGGTTTGGGACGAGGGCTTTCGGCGTTATTGGGCGAAGAAGACGAGGAAGTTGGCGCGGCGGTAAGTGGTGGTAATACTGCGGGTTCGTCCGAAGTGGCACATCCGGGCCCTGGCGGGACGACGCAGCTGGTCGCGATTAGTGACCTGGCACCATCACCATTCCAGCCACGCAGTAATTTCGATGACGAGGCCATTGATGATCTGGCGGCGTCGATCCGGCAAAAAGGGATTATTCAGCCAATTCTGGTGCGGGCATCGTCGACTGGCGCAACAGTTTACGAAATTATCGCGGGTGAACGGCGTTGGCGTGCGGCTCAACGGGCGCAGTTACACGAAGTACCGGTCCTGGTACGGGAATTTGACGACCGCGAAACGGCAGAAATTGCCCTGATTGAAAACCTGCAACGGCAGGATTTGTCGGCTCTGGAAGAGGCCGAAGGTTATAACCGGTTAATGGCGGAATTTTCGCATACCCAGGAAGCCCTGGGGCAGGCACTGGGTAAAAGTCGCAGCCACATTGCCAATAGCTTGCGGCTTTTGTCTTTGCCGTCGCCGATTAAACAGATGTTATCTGACAAGGTATTAAGCGCAGGGCATGCACGGGCATTACTAGGTGCAGATAATGCTGTAGAGTTGGCAACCCAGATTGTTAAAAAAGGTTTGAATGTTCGTCAGACCGAAAAGCTGGTTAAGACCGATGGTGGCAAGGCATCGCGACCCAAGCGGGAAAAAGGTGCGTCCGGCCCGCAAAAGGATCCGGATACTGTGTCGCTGGAACGAGACCTCAGCAATATGCTGGGACTGGCGGTTAGCATTGATTTTGACGGAGCGGGTGGCCGTTTGACCGTACGTTATGACACGCTTGAACAACTTGATGATATTCTTCAGCGGTTAACGCATGGGCGCGCTGATAGTATGACGGCAGAGGACGGTACTAACATGTCTGACGCCTCGGATGCTGGCGAAAATGAATTTGACTCGATGTTCATGGACGACTCGGCTGATATCGACGAAAATAACCATGCGGACGAAGATATTACAAAGGAACTGGAGTCGATCGCTGACACGTCGGGCATCATGCTTGATTTAAGCAAGGACGAGGATGACAGCGATCGTCAAACAGCACCGGAAGCAGATGCTCCGATGTCTCGTGAAGAAGTTGACGATGACGTTTTAGCTGATGTTATTGCAGAAGAGGTTAACGAGCGTCGATAATTGCAACGACAAAACGTTAAATGCTGCACTGCAACAAGGTCGGTTTTTCTTTGAAAACCGGCCTTATTTCTTTTTGAGATTGCTTTTGACGAGACCAAATTTGTTGTTCAAATCTGGCTGCTTTTGACCAACCGGTAGCATTGTTAATTTTCGCTATATCCTGATCCGGATAGATACCGACTCGTTGGACTCCAAGCCGTGAGGCCCAGGCAAAGCAAACGTCGACCGGGTAAGATATGGTCTTGTGTATCGTCTGGAGTAGTTTTTAAGAAGTTGTCATTACGTATGATGAAAAGGGGCGTACGCACGAAAATGCGATAGCGTGTCGCTAGGATGCAGTTGCGTTCCCTGGGATGAAATTACGAAAAGCTGATGATTGTACGTATATAGTGACCAACCGGGGCGTTTGAAGGATGCACGTTAGCCCGGTGTACAACTGTGAAACCGTGATCAGCGACGGCCCTGTTTTTGCCGGGCAACGGTAACCTTGATCATGGCCCGATGCGCAAGGGTTTCGGGCACTGCCAAGCCGCTTTTACAGTCTTTTTCAGCTTCAAGAAATATTTGCAAGGCCCGCTGAATATGCGGTAGCGGCCAATAGGATAAATTGGCGCGAAATTGGTCCGCAGCTTTGAAAAACAGGGGCGGCCGTAAGGATTTCATCGCCTGTTCAACAGATGTACCCTGGGCAACCTGACCCTTCACCAAATGTAATTTCTGAAAATAACCGATCATCATGCGCAGGGCGCCAACGGGGTTAAGGCCTTCCTCGACCAGTCGGGTGAGGGCAAGATCAAGATTGGCGACATTTCCAGCAGAAACAGATTGAAGCACGTCATCATAATGGTGGGCAGAACTATCGCCGATACAGGCCATGGCATCAGCCAGGGTTACCTGCTGCTGATTTAAGGCATAAAGGGCAAGTTTTTGTAGCTCGTTGCGGGAAATCATGCGGTCGCTGCCAAGATTGGCAATCAGATAACGCATTGCATCCCGTTCAACCTGAAGATGATGCTCGTCCATCACAGATTTGATCAGGCCTTCCAGGTCCCGGCCCGAGTCGGCATAACAGGGCAGGGCCATGCCGTTAGAGGCTTTTTCAACGGCCTGCCGCAACTTTGAGCGGGAAGGCAGGCTTCCTGCTTCACAAACAATCAAGGCGTCGCCAGCGGGGTGTTGCAGAAAGTCCGAGACGACGGCTGCGTGGGCATCACCGATATCACGGAGTCGTACGACGCGTCTGCCGCCACCAAAACTTATGGCTGCTGCTTCATCGCGTAATCGCCCACCGTCTTCTTTTAAATGCGAAGGGCCAAGTTCGACGACCCGAAAGGGGTCTTTCAGGTCATCGACAACGGTTTTCGCCAGTGTGGCACCCCGCTCGCGCACAAGGCCTTCATCCTCCCCATAAATCAGGATGAACTGTGCCTTGGCATCGGGGGAACGTAAAAACGACTCGACCTGGGTTGCTTTGAGTTTCATAAAATTACGGAACTGAATTTATTCAGCATTGTTGACGCCAATTACAACCTGATTTGAAATTTGCCGTGCCAGATTACGTGCCGCATCTTCGCGGGCGGTTGCTTCGGCTTCCAGGCTGGCAAAATCAGATTGAACAAGGTTAAAGCTGGTTCGTGCGCGCAATGTGCCGCTACGTATAATTTTGGTGTCGGAAATCCGGATCAGTTTGTAATTTCCGGACAGAATATAGTCGGAAATGGTGGCTTCATTTGCTTTGGTGAAGCCAAGATCGTTTGTGGTTTCGTTTAAGTCGACGACCAATTCATATTCCGCATTTACCGGAGCACCTTTTGGCGTAAGGTTTTCCAGCAGGACGCTTCTGGTTAATTGTCCGACACGGTTTTCGATTAAATCGATTTTTATCCTGGATAAGACATCCGAAGTTGTTTCATTGGCCTGATTTTGTGCATAAAGCGGGTGAAATCCGCATGCACCCAGAGATGGTACTGCCAGACAAAGAAATAATGACATGATAGGACGCAGTAACATCGTTTCAGGACTCCGATTGGTCAGGCTTTTCGACTAATCCATAGCGATACAATAATTCATGCCCGATGTAAGGGCAAAACAAACGCATCAGGTATAGAAACTGCAATTGATCTGGTTCGTTGCAATTATCAGGTGCTTTTTTCAAACCCTGAAACATGGCGCGCATGTCGGCAATCGCGATGTTGTATCGAGCCTGGCTGATTTCACGAACAATATTAGCAGACCTTGCCGTAACAAGGTCTGCTTCATTCGAGCTGATATGGTGAGAATTGTCGACTTTAGTCTGACAGAAAAATTGCCAAACCTGGCGTAACCAGCGCCATTGGCTGACCAGATCTTCAAGTTCAAGGCGGCGCGGACGGTGCAACGGTACGTCTGATAATACGGCCAGGGTCACAATGTCGATTCCCACCTCGTCTATCAGGGTTGGGATATCGGTTATGCCATCGTGCAAAATGATCGGGCCGACAATATTATCCTGACGATGATGCGATGGCGGTTTGCCCGCAAGGTCAAGGCTATTCGTTGCTGATAATAAACAGGGTATTTGAACCAGATTGTTCTGGATGTGAAAGCCAAGGTTTTCACGAAAGTTTCTTGAAGTGTCGCTTTTACGATCACTTCCGGCGGTTAAGGCTGCCGGTGTTTCATGCTTTTTCTCGGACAAAAACAATCCCCATCGGCGATTAAGCGAATGGGGATTGTATGTTGGTGAGGTATACCGGGTGTCTGCACCAGTTAAGCACATTGGTACTATTTACTGATTGCTGGCGCTATCGATACGCAACTGGCGGGCGCGTGTTAAAATCGAATCTTCCATTGCAGTCACGGTTTTCGGATCAACAACGGCATCTGCCCATTCATTGCCACCGGCGCGAACCTGGCGGAAGATGGCAACCTTGACCGCATCTGAACGCAAGGCAACACCCAGAATATATCCGGTAATCTTGAACCGTTCATTTGGCGTTTCAGCCGGGCTGTACCAGTCGGTAATGATGACGCCACCAAAAGGATCAGCAGAGTTCAGCGGCATGAAAGACAGCGTATCGAGCGTAGCACGCCACAAAAAGCTGTTTACACCGATACCTGTACCGCCTTGCTGTTTTTTACTGTCACTGCCAAAAATGTTCAGGCCTTCATCACCAAACACACCTCCCTGTTTTTTCATATCGGCGCGCGTGGCCGACCGGCCCAGGATGCGTTCGTTGCCAGGTGCTGAACCGGGGTAATTGTCATAGTCTGACTGCGATGCGCCACTGCAAGCAGCAAGCGCTGAAACTAGGGTGCAAGCGGCAATCAATTTTAATTTGGAAACAGTCACTTTGTGCGGCCTTCTGATCAGTCAATGGCAATGCTGAGCGCACTATAAGCAGCAATTGCGAGGAGGGCAAAGAAAACAAGTGTGTCCTTTTTGCCACGGGTCCCCAAAAATGTTACATTGTCGCCACAGTTTGGTTGACGGGGGGGCAAAATGCTGGCTCCATAGCGTCGAACCGGGCGACACCATAATTGTCGTTCACACTTCAAATAACCGCTTAAGCGGGTTGAAGAAGACGTTGAGGGAAAAGATGAAAAAGATTCTTATTGCTACCAGCGCACTCGTTGCTGTTGCAGTTGCAGGCCAGGCACAGGCCTCTGAAAAAATTAAACTGTCGGTTGGCGGTTATATGGAACAGTGGGCAGGCATTGCCTCCCAGGACGATGCATTTGACAACAAAAATGCTTTCCAGTCCGACACCGAAATCCACTTCAAAGGTTCGACCACCCTTGATAACGGTATTGAAGTTGGTGCAGCAATCGAACTCGAAGGCGAAAGCTCTTCTTCGATGGTTGACGAACAGTACCTGTACATCAACGGTTCTTTCGGCCAGATCAAACTGGGCCAGGAAGACGGCGCAGCTGCTGACATGGGTATCACTGCACCGGCAGTTGGCCCGGTTGGCGTAAACGACGGCGATTTGACCAACTGGGTCTCCTCGAATCTTGCTGACACTGTTTGGGATGGCGGCGACTACAAGCGCGTCACCTACTACACCCCGGTTCTCGGTGGTTTCCGTGCTGGTATTTCTTATGCTGACTCTTCGGCATCTGAAAATGCTGACACCACCACTGGTGGTAATGAAGTTGTTTCTGCTGGTCTTGAATATAACGGCGACTTCGATGGTTTCTCACTCGGCCTGTCGGCTGTTGGTGAACACCAGGGTGAAGGCGAATGGTTTAGCCTTGGTACCAACCTTGGCTTTGGTAACTTCACCGTTGGCGCTTCTTATGGCCAGAAAGACAAAGAATTTGGCTTCACCGAAGACGGAACCCCGAATGGTGATGATACCACCGGTTTTGACATCGGCGTAGCTTACGCAATGGACGCAGCTTCCGTTTCGTTGTCTTATGCTCACGGCGAAAGCACCGATGGCACCGATGGCAACGATGTTGACACTGTTGACCTCGGCTTGGCATATGCTCTCGGCGCCGGTGTTGATTGGAAGACCTCGATCTTCTGGTTCAACAGCGATAGTAACACTGCAGCTAACGAAAATGATGGCTACGGTGCAGTTACCGGTATTAAATTGTCCTTCTAATCCTCCGATTAGTTGAACGAATTGAGAAGGGAGCGTTTTCGCTCCCTTCTTTTTTTGTAATTTAATTATAGTTCGTCAGTATCGATATTGATCGACAACATCGTCTTTCGTTATTTGGTGCGCGAAATCTGTTAGTGTTTGAGGTGCTCTCAACCTCGTTAGGATCTGAAATCTGTGTTGCCATTTTGTGATGGCAAGGGTTACAGCGAGGCTTGTTTCCAGCACTATTTAATTTTTGGCGCATGCGTAGCTTCTATGTTGGCAGGTGCTTAGGGCTTCATATGTTGAGTAGCCGCTAAATCTGCGCCAGAGCACTTTTCTCCAATAGCTAATCTTAATCTGGCTTACGGATCCAAAATTAAATGTGACAACAAAATGACCATTGGTCATTAAATTGGCATAGTTGTATTTCGTGAGCGGTGGCAACAAGGCGAATTCTTGTTGCATAAGGACGGAATAGGTTCATGAGGAGACATGACTGTGATTTTTTTATCACGCATCCGGCAAAAAGATCACGTCGATAGCTCCTTTCAATTGACCGACGGTCATTTGTTGGATTAATTAGTCTTCAGCAAACAGAAAAATGTTCTGCTAACCAACGCCAACAGCGTTTGTTTTCAATGAGGGAAAAGATGAAAAAGATTCTTGTTGCGACCACGGCACTTGTCGCCGTTTCCGGTTTCGCCGTATCTGCCAGCGCATCCGAAAAAATTAAACTTTCGGTTGGTGGTTACATGGAACAGTGGGCCGGTATCACCTCGCAGGATGATGCATTTGATAACAAAAATGCTTTTCAGTCCGATACCGAAATTCACTTCAAAGGTTCGACCACTCTTGATAACGGCATCGAAGTTGGCGCTGTGGTAGAACTCGAAGGCGAAACCTCTGGCGACCAGATTGACGAACAGTACCTGTATGTCAATGGTTCATTCGGTCAGATCAAATTGGGTGAAGATGACGGCGCAGCTGACGACATGGGCATCACTGCACCGGCAGTTGGCCCGGTTGGCGTCAACGATGGCGATTTGACCAACTGGGTTGACGCTTATCTGCCTGATACCGTTCCGAGCGACGGCGATGATCCCAAAATCACCTATTTCACCCCGGTTATGGGTGGCTTCCGCGCCGGTGTTTCCTACACCGATAGCGACAAGTCGAAAAATGCTGGTGGTACGGGTGGTAACCTTGGTCAGACCACGACCGAAGGCCTGCCGGTTGTTTCTGCCGGTTTGACCTTTGATCATGATTTTGACGGTGTTGCACTTGGCCTGTCCGCTGTTGGCGAACACAAAGGTCAGGGTAACTGGTATGGTCTTGGTGCGAATGTTGGCTTTGGCAACTTCACCGTTGGCGGTTCCTGGGGCCACATCGAAGACGATTACGGTGTAAATGATCGCCAGACCGCTGGTGATGAAACCGACACCTATGACATCGGCGTTGCTTACGCAATGGATGCAGCCAAGGTTTCCTTGACCTATGCATACTCCGATTATGGTAACCGTTCGACCTCAGCTATGAGCAATGGCATTTCTCCGAGCAATACCGGCGAAATCAGCACGGTTGACCTTGGTCTTGCTTATCAGCTCGGCGCTGGCGTTGCATGGAAATCATCGATCTTCTGGTTTGATGACGACAATAACAATTCTGCAGCTGACAATGACGGCTACGGTGCTGTTACTGGTCTGCGTCTCGACTTCTAATCAAGTTGACGATCAGCAATCGCGAGAAAGAGGGTGCCTTTGGCGCCCTCTTTTTTTTTGAACGATATTATCAGCTATGCGACGTGGGCCGAGTGGCTATCCATAAAAAATGATTTTTAACAACAGATCAGCTATGGCAGCGGGCAGCGATATCTGCGGTAAGGGATATTTTAAACCGTTCATATGTTGCTACGAGGTGGCTGACACATGGTACGGGTTGAACAGTTGAAAGACGCTGGACAAGCGCCGGATCACGACGGGATGGCAAGGCAACAAGCTTTTCACGCGATGTTTTAAGGCTGCCCATGCAGCCGATTTCGCCGTTTTCGGTCGCATGCAGTTTGGCAAGCCCACAAGGGGTCGAGCAATAGTCACCGTGATAATCACTTTGCCATGCTGTAATATTGGTAAATCTGCCATGCAGCACCGTCGGTGATGCCGAGGTATAAACGCCGATTCCCGGAATACCATAAAGTTTGGTGATATGGGCCGGGCCGCTGTCAGCAACAATAACGTAATCGCACGTGCCAATGAACGACATAAGATCGGCAATTGTTTTAAAGCCGTCGATCAGGTTTATCGTTGTCGGGAGCGGTCCAATGGCGGACTTATACGCGTCCTTGACGCCCTGATAGGCATTAAGGACAACCGAGATATCGCTGGCCTGATCGGTAATTGCCGATATCGTTTTCGCGACAAATTGCGGCGGCAGCGTGCGAAGCGGTGAGGAAGCCATTGGTAAAATGCCGATTCGCAACTTTTCAGTTGTTGGTCGTGCCGGCACTGGTTCAGGCACAGGCGGTATTGCAAATTCGCGACATAGTACACCTTCACAATCAACCGGTGCCGTTGCGATATCTTTCCAGCCTGCCATTTCAGACAAATCAATCAGCATATCAAACCGTTTAAGCTGATTGGCGGAAATGAAAAGCTGAAAGATTTCAATATTCGTCAAGCTGGCGAAGATGTCGCTGGCGCTGCCGGTATTTAGCAAACCTATTTTGCAAGTCGGATAGGTTACCTGAAAAGCGCGTAAAAACATCGTCATACCAACACAATCGCCCAGGGCATCGGCCGGTATTAAAAATAATATGCGTTTGCGGTTAAAAGGATGTTGCCAGTGATCACGCGGCAGCACATCCAGATGAATGGTGTCTGAGACAATTTTAACCGATGCAGCCTTAGGCAGGATTTGCTGGCGCAAAAGGGATGACACCCGGGTTAAATAACTGGCACTGCCATCGGATTTTTGGCGGATATTGGCTGCAACATTGGGCAGGCCAAATTCGAAGGGCTGCTTCGTCTTGAAACGGGTAAAACGGGCGCGAGACAAATGCAGGGATGTGGATGCCAAAGTAACGATCCTTGGAACGGCAGAAATCGGGAAAACCGGCGGATATTAATGTTCGGCTATGGTCTATATCACAGCCAAAGCCAATTTAGGTGGCAAAGCCAATTCCGGCAATGCCGGAAATGGGGGCGGATTTAAGTTGCAGCAAATGTTTATAATTAATGCCGCCCAATGCGTAGGGTGCAATCCCGGCCCGATAGGCAAGGCAGGCAAGTTGGTTAAATACCTGGTGTGATAAATGTTTGGCCCCTGGATGGCTTTGGGTGGCAAAGGCCGGTGAAATAATTACAGCATCAATATTATCGGCAAAGACCCGTAACCAATTAAGCTGTGACAGACCATGAACTGATGCACTGACCATAAGGCCACATGATTGTGCGGTTTGAAGCGCATGGCGGAGGTGTGATTGTGCACGGTCGGGTAAATGCAGGCCATGTGCGGCAATGCGAGTTGCGAGCGCTATATCCGCCGATACAAAAAACAGATGGCCATATTTACGGCATGCCTGTCGAACCTGCCATGCAAGTTTATCGCGATCAGGATGGTTATAATGCCGGTAAATAACCATGCTGCGTAAAGGAAGCCTGGCAAGCGCAGGTATGGGATCGGCAAGGCGATGATCGTCGGTCATGAGTATGACAGCAGGCAGGGACCGAAGGAGAGGGGGGCTATCGGCGTTACGTAAATTGAGTTGCCGGGCAAGTTTTGCTAGGTTGGGCTCCATTGCGTTGTAACGTCCTTCTTTGGGCACTTAACCAGGATATCTCGCATATCATGAGCGATCATAGCGTTTCATCTGGCGATGTCGATATCGCTGCCAATCTTGCCCGTATTCAGGAAAATATCGATCAGGCTGCGACTGTTGTTGGGCGTGATAGCCGTGAGGTTACCCTAGTTTGTGTAAGTAAAACCCATGAGGCGGACCATGTGCGCGGGGCGCTTGAAGCCGGGCGCCGGATATTTGGCGAAAACCGCGTGCAGGAAGCCGCTGAAAAATGGCCGTTATTGAAGCAGGATTACCAGGATGTTGAGCTACATCTGATTGGCCCGCTTCAAAGCAATAAGGCGCGCGAGGCAATCGCGTTGTTTGATGTCATTGAAACCCTGGACAGGCCCAAGCTGGCAAAAACATTTGCCCGTTTGCGTGATGAAACCGGCCACTGCCCCGACCTTTATATTCAGATCAATATTGGTTGCGAACCGCAAAAAGCTGGCATCGCCCCGGAAGATGCGGATGATTTTATTCGCGAATGTATTGAAGATTTAAAATTGCCGGTGACAGGCCTGATGTGCATTCCCCCTGTTGATGAAGAACCTGCGCCATATTTTACCTTGTTGGGCAAAATTGCCGACCGTCATGGTTTAAAAGTTCGGAGCATGGGGATGAGTGGCGATTACGAGAGCGCAATTCGTCTTGGAGCGACTCATATCCGGGTTGGAACGGCAATTTTTGGGCATCGCGCCTATAATATCGATTAAAATGGCTGGTTTTTGGGAAAAAACGATAAAAACCCGTGATTCGGGCGTTAAATCTATCAGGAATCGTTCGTATTTCATGCTTTTTGTAAAAGCGCCCAAGGTTGAAATGTTCTATTGGGTGACATGATGGAATCATGGCCAAGATCTAAAGACGCTGTTGCGATTATTTTGTGATGACGTTTTTCATTTGTCAGAACACGGCAACAAAAACAGGATAACAATGCACCATTGTTATCCTGTAATTATTTTAGGCTATGTTGAAGGCAATGTGACGCCAGCATGTCTATCAATACTGATCGATATGACCATTAGGGGACCAGTTTATAGCCACCTGGTTCGGTTACCAGAATGGTCGCACTTGACGGATCTTTTTCTATTTTTTGCCGTAACCGATATACATGGGTCTCCAGGGTATGGGTCGTTACCCCGGCGTTATATCCCCAGACTTCATCAAGCAGGGTTTCACGTGAAACCGGTTTGTCGCCCGCCCGGAACAGAAATTTCAGGATCGAGGTTTCTTTTTCCGTTAGGCGGATTTTCTTTTCCGTGGCTGTTTCTACCAGAATTTTGGCACTGGGCTGAAAGCTGTAAGGGCCGATGGCAAAAACGGCATCTTCGCTTTGTTCATGCTGGCGAATATGGGCGCGGATCCGGGCCAGCAACACATTCAGGCGGAACGGCTTGGTGACATAATCATTTGCACCCGATTCGAGCCCTAAAATGGTATCAGAATCGCTATTGGCCCCGGTCAGCATGATAACGGGCGATTTCACCCCGGCGCGGCGCATGAGTTTGCACACGTCGCGGCCATCAATATCGGGCAGGCCAACATCAAGCAGAATGACGTCAAAATAGTTGTCTTTAACCGCCTCAAGCGCTTCCTGGCCGCTATGGGCAACAACGCAATCAAATTCTTCATGCAGGCGAAGTTGTTCGGTGAGTGACTGGCTTAACGCTGCGTCATCTTCAACCACTAAAACCTGTTTTCCTGTCGTCATTGCCATCCCTTGCTGGTCCCTAAATTCGGTCTATATTCAGGCCCTGTTCTTTTTTGTGGCAATTAGGTGCGCGTTGCCTATTTGCAATATAAACAAGTCTCACACTCTAATCGTCACTTTTTCAAGAACAAACTGTTTTGGCTTTAGACATTGACGAACGAATGATCCAGCCCCATACCGGCCTGATCGCGATGTTGTGATCGCTTTGACCCTAAATCGGTAATAAAATTAAGTATGACGATGACCTCGCCCAACAGCATTTCGGCCCGATCCGAAATTTCAACAACCGAGCTGATTTCGGTTTCCCGTGCCGTTGCCGATTTGCGCCGTGGCGAAATGATCCTGATCCGGTCTGACAAAACGGCGATTGCCGCCATTGCAACCGAACCCCTGTCTGATCACGGGTTGGAACGTTTGCGTGTCATTGCGTTAAATGCAGCCGGTATTGCCCTGGTGCTGCCGCGTGTACGCGCCCGGGCGCTGGGCCATGTTGACGCTGAAAATGGCTTTTGCGCCTTGCAGCCGCAAAATCATGCCGAGGTCGACAGCCTTGCTTTGGGTGTTTGGGCCAATCCGTTGCTTGATATGGTTGAAAAACCGGTTGCAACCTGGCGCAAAACACAAACGGGCGAAGATGCTGCCATTCGGCTGGCAAAGCTGGCGCGTTTGTTACCCGCCATTGTGACCGTGCCGGTTGATCCGGCAAAAGTTGATGATTTTGCCGCCCGCGAAAATCTGCTGGTTTTGGCTGCAGAATCGGTAAACGGCTATGAAGATGCCGCCGCCGGGTCCCTGCGCCAGGTAAGCGAAGCACGTGTGCCGCTGGAAAATGCCGAAAATGCCCGTGTTGTGGCCTTTCGCCCGGCCGATGGCGGGCAGGAGCATATTGCGATTATTATTGATGAACCTGCCGCCGATGCACCGGTGCTGGTACGTTTGCATTCGGAATGTTTTACAGGCGATTTGATCGGGTCATTACGATGCGATTGCGGCCCGCAATTGCGCGGTGCCATCGCTGAAATATCGGCCAGCGGCAAAGGCGGTATTGTTTTGTATTTGCGCCAGGAAGGCCGCGGGATTGGCCTGGTCAATAAATTGCGGGCCTATGCCTTGCAGGACCGGGGTTTTGATACGCTTGATGCCAACGAAGAACTTGGGTTCGATGCCGATGAACGGGTATATCGCCCGGCAGCCGAAATGTTGCGTCAGCTTGGTTTTTCATCGGTGCGGATTTTAACCAATAATCCCGAAAAGCTGCGCGGGTTGGAAAGCTGGGGGGTAAAAGTGAGCGAACGGGTCCCTCATAAATTTCCGTCCAATGGCCATAATGCTTTTTACCTGAAAACCAAAAAAGAACGGGCCGGTCATTTGTTTTAAGGGCTGGTTCCGCCTGGTTTGGGGTAACGTATCGAGCTAAATTATTTCTGCCCCGGCACTTTTGTCGGGGCATTTTTGTATGTTGGGCAATTGTTTTGTCGGCATTCTTACGGGCTTCGGGCGTTTCAGTTTCTCACCGGTTTTGAAAAAATTCGTCGAACAATACGATTTGGCATCAGGGTTGCATATCCTTTGGCAAGAGGAGGATCGCGATGTCGATAGGTGCAGATTGGCGGCAAATATCGCCCGGTGTGGGGGCACAAACGGCAAATGGCGCACAGCAAGGTGCAGCCAGGGCCGGTGCGACCACGCCAGAAACAGCAAAAGAAGGTGAATCCGGTGGTTTTGCCAGTTTTCTGTTTGGTGATGATGGCTTTGATTTTGGTGACATCATTGATGTGATTAATCCGCTGCAACATATTCCTGTTGTCGGCGCGCTGTATCGCGAATTGACCGGCGATGAAATGGGAAATGCGGCCCGTGTTGTCGGTGGCGGCCTTTTCGGTGGCATTTTTGGCCTGGCCGGGGCGGCAATTGATGCCGTTGTCGATGGTACGACCGGGGCTGATACCGGCGAGCATGTTCTGGCCCTGTTTGAAGGGGATGACAGCGACGCTGCCCCTGCGGCCGGAACCGCAGTCGTCCAAAACGATAACGGGCCATATGGTGCGAAAAATGGCGCCGAATCGGCAGCTGGTATGGGTGGGGTTGCCAGTGCAAATGGTTTGGTATTGCCGTGGTCAACTGGCGATACGTCGATGGCATCGGTTATGGCCGATAGCCAAACTGGTACAGAACAGGCCAATAATCAGACATTGCCCTTTGGCGGCGCCACCCCGGTTTCCGAAAATATAGCCCAAAATATCGGGGCAACCCCGGTATCTGCGGCAAGTCAGGCGGCATTTTCTGCCGGGATGCCTTTTTCGGGGGCAAATAATTCTGCCTCGCCATTGCAAAACCCCCGTTCGGGATCTTCATTTGAAGATGCAGCAACCCAGGCCGCCAGCGACGCCGACCCGGCAGAACTTGCCGTTACCCTGGCCCGGGCCGGGCACAGTGATTACGCCTCCAAACTGGTGGCACAGCGCGACCCGGTAACATCCTCATCAAGGCTGTCTGGAAATGTGCATGTTAATCACGATAAAGGTGCCACAGTATGGCAGCGGGCGGAAAATACCGGTCGTGTTTCCGGCCCGGTTTTTGGCACCGAAATTCAGGGTGAACTGATTAAGGCACGCTCGAAACAGGATGATTTTGCTGCAAATGTACATCCGGCAATGATGACTGATGCGGTTGCCAGCGATGAAACGGCGGGTGGGCCGGTATTATCAGCCGCCGAAATGGCGGCCCGGTTTAATGCGGCCCTGGGGCTTGGCCCTGTAACCCAGGCGGCGGATACTGCGACAAATCGGAACACCAGGCCGCAGTCACACAATGATAGCCGCCCGGTTGCCAGCCGCAACGAACCGGCACGGGCATCTGCCACATCTGCCAGCACTGCAACACCCACCGATCCGCTTGCCGAACACCCGCTTGTGCAGGAAGCCGAACAGCATAATGCTGGCGAGGCGCCGGTCGGGGCATGGTTTAGTCAGACCATGATGGATGGTTTGCAAAAATATCAGGCCATGCAAAAGCAGCAAAAAGCTTCGGGTTCGATCTGATCAGGCGCAATGTCACAGAACGGCCTGTGCTGTGAAAGGCAAGGGTTCCGGCAACTGTTTATGATCAACGAACATTGGTATGATTGATCTGTGTTGCCAGAAGTCAAAGTGCGCGTAATTCCAACATAAAAAAAGGCCCGCTCCCTTTCACCGGGACCGGGCCTTTGACTTTAGGATGCGGATCAATCAGCTGTTGAGAAAGCCAACCACTTCCTTGACCTCGCGCAGGATCGGCTGGGCGATGGCATTGGCGCGTTCGGCACCTTTGGCAAGGGACGCATCGATATAGGCAGTGTCATTTTTCAGACGGGCCATTTCTTCGGTGATCGGGGCCAGTTTTTCCACCACAACGTCGGTCAGGGCCTGTTTAAAGCCGGAAAACTGTGTGCCGCCATGTTCGGCCAGCACATCGGCCACCGGTTTTTCAAGCAGTGCTGCATAAATGGTGACCAGATTGCGGGCCTCCGGGCGTCCTTCCAGGCCTTCTGCTTCGGACGGCAGTGGCTCGGCATCGGTTTTGGCCTTGCGAATTTTTTTAGATAGCGTATCGGCATCATCCGTCATGTTGATACGGGCCATATCCGAGGTATCGGATTTGGACATTTTTTTTGTTCCGTCGCGCAGCGACATTACCCGTGTTGCCGGTCCCAGAATGAGGGGCTCGGGGGTGGGAAAGAAGCCTTCGGCATTAAAGTCATTGTTGAATTTGATCGCGATGTCGCGGGTCAGTTCAAGGTGTTGTTTCTGGTCTTCGCCAACCGGTACATGGGTGGCCTTATAGGCCAGAATATCAGCCGCCATCAGGCTGGGATAGGCATACAGGCCCAGCGAGGCGTTTTCACGGTGTTTGCCAGCCTTTTCCTTGAACTGGGTCATGCGGTTCAACCAGCCGATACGGGCCACACAGTTAAATATCCACGCCAGTTCGGCATGGGCTGAAACCTGGCTTTGGTTAAACAGAATGTGTTTTTCCGGATCAATGCCCGACGCAATCATGCTGGCAGCAAGTTCGCGGATGTTGGCGCGCAGTTCGGTCGGGTCTTGCCACACGGTGATGGCATGCATATCGACGACACAATAGATGCATTCAAAGTCGTTCTGAAGGGGAACCCAGTTACGGATTGCACCCAGATAGTTGCCAAGATGAAGGTTACCGGTGGGCTGTGCGCCCGAAAAAACACGTTGCATGTGTGTATCGTCCATTTCAGGAAGGTTCAAAAAAGGTCCGCATGCTCCGCCAGGTTGTGGACACCCGCCGGCGGACGAGCAAACGAATAGAGCGCGGAGTTAAGCCCTGCAGCACGGACAGGTCAAGCAGCTTGTCGCAAATTGGGGAAAAATGCCGTTTACCATGGTGTTGTGCGGTATTCAGGCCGGGCTGCCACGCCGCAGGGTTGTTTTAAGTTCGCGAAAACTGGTGGCACCACTTAACTGGGCGATAACGGCATAAACGACCATTCCGGCAATTACGATTCCGGCCATTGTCGTTATTCGCATGATTGCGTTGCTATCGGCATTCCACAGGGCAAAAATGGCTGCCCATAATGTTAAACCCATCAGCATAGATGACAGGAAAATACGTGGAATGCGGCTTTTGAGGCGCGGATCAAGAACCAGATGCCCCCGTTTATGCAGGGTCATTCCCAGCGATGTGGCGTTGACCCAGGATGAAATGGCCGTTGCCGCTGCAATGCCGAGATGACCAAAGAACGGCATGAAAACCACGATCATGCCGATATTAAGCAACATGCAGATAATACCGATACGGATGGGGGTTTTGGTATCTTCGCGGGCAAAAAAGCCCGGCGCCAGAACCTTGACCAATACTGATGCCGGTAACCCGCAGGCAAAAATGGTAAGTGCCATGCCGGTTGCGTCGGTTTCGGTGGCGGTAAAGGCACCGCGTTGAAATAAAACATTGATAATCGGAATGCCCATAACGGCCAGGGCCACAGCGGCTGGCAATGTCAGTAACAGGGCAATTTCAATGCCCCTGTTCTGGCTATACATTGCAACCGAGGGATCCTTGCCCTGCAACTGGCGCGACAGCGTGGGTAGCATCGCGGTGCCAATGGCAATGCCAATTACACCAAGTGGCAGTTGATGTACCCGGTCCGCATAATAAAGCCAGGACACAGCCCCGTCAGATACCATCGATGCCAGCATGGTATCGACCAGCAAATTCAGCTGGTACACCCCGACGCCGATCATGCCGGGTATCATGCGTTTTCCCAGCAGTTTTACCTTGTCATCAAGCCGGGGCATTTGCAGGCGGATGGCAAAACCTGCCCGTTTGCAGGCAATGACCAGCCAAATAAATTGGCCAATCCCGGCCATCATAACCCCCCATGCCAGGGCATGGGACGGTGTTTCGGTTATCGGGCTTAGCCCCAGTAATGCACCGATCATAAAAATGTTCAAAACAACCGGTGCGGCGGCGGCGGCGGCATAACGGTGCAGGGTATTTAAAATGCCCGACATCAGGGCAACGGCAGAAATAAATGCCAGATAGGGAAAAGTGATACGTGAAAGTTCAATTGCCAGGTGGAATTTTTCCGGGTTTTCGGAAAAACCGGGGGCAAAAACCAGCATTGCCCATGGCATGACAATTTCGATAATTGCGACCAGAAACCCGGTGATGACCACCAGGATTGACAGGGCATTAGCGGCAAAATCGCGGGCTTCTTCAATGCCGCGTTTTTCAATGTCACCTGCCAGCAGGGGAATGAAGGCAACCGAAAAAGCGCCTTCGCCAAACAGGCGGCGAAACAGGTTGGGAAATTTGAACGCGACGAAAAAGGCATCGGCCATGCCTCCGGCACCCAGCATTGCAGCGATCAGAATATCGCGGCCGAACCCCAGCAAGCGCGACAGCAGGGTAAAGCCACTGACGGTGGCAATTGAACGAACAAGCGACATAATGTTCTAAATCCGAAGGGTTCCGAGGGTTATAGAGGCAGCAGATGCAATTTTTCAGCCGCGAGATTGCCACTGGAAGGTGAAAGAATTGGTAATTTTGGCGCCAGGCGGTGCCGCATCCTCACAAAATATTTATGGCTTGTGATGGCTGTCACATGCAACTCGACAAGGGCCGGTATATTTTAATGATACCAAGTTTTGTTGGGACACGAGCACTTGGAAATTTGACTGACGAGAGCAAAAAACAGGGACCCCCGACCTGTCAGCTCCGAGCAAGCCTGATCTGCAAAATGTAGATCCCGGGCGGTGGTGATACCCTTGCTCTCGTCATGTCGTCCTTTTCGATTTTTCCCGAATTTTACCGGTCATCGTTTCTTAAAATATCGGTCAGGCTTTCCTTGATCTGGACAAACTTGGTCCGGCTGTCGATTTTTAAACCGAAAACATCCTTCACATAAAAAACGTCAACGGCGCGTTCACCAAAGGTGGAAATGCGGGCCGAGGCAATTTGCAGTGACAGATCGCGCAAGACCCGGGTGATGTCATAAAGGAGCCCCTGGCGGTCACGTGCTGTTACCTCGATTACGGTATGGGTGCGGCTTGCCTTGTTATCGATAATAACGTTTGGTTCCACCTTAAAGACGGCGGTGCGCGCCTTGTTATCCACCACCTGGCGTTTTTTAATTTCGCCACTGGGGCGTAATTGCCCGGAAATAACCTGTTCAAGCGTTTTACGCAGTTTGGCAATGCGGCCCTTGTCGTTAAAGGCCTCGCCATTGGCATCCTGAATCCAGAATGTATCAAGGGCCATACCGTCGCTGAGCGTCAGGATTTTCGCATCGACAATGCTGGCGGCGCATACTGCCATTGCCCCGGCAATTTGCGAAAACAGGCCGGGATGGTCGGTGGTGTGAACGGTAATTTCGGTAGCATCCATATCGGTTTCGATGCGGGTGTTAATTGTAATATCCGCACCGGATTTTTTGGCATCCCGGGTTAGTTCGGCATGGCGTAACTGGGTTTCGGTATCGAAACTCAGCCAGTAGGATGGATAACCGCGATCAATGAAATCCTCGATATCCTGTGCATCCCAACCGGTTAGGGCTTCGCGTACTTTTTGCTGGGCACGGGCCACACGGGAATCGCGGCTGTCGGCATTTAACCCGCCTGACAATAAATCGTCGGTGGCATAATAAAGCTCGCGCAATAGTGTTGCTTTCCAGCCATTCCAGATATTGGGGCCAACAGCGCGAATATCGGCCACAGTCAGGCATAGCAATAAGCGCAAACGTTCTTGTGACTGCACCAGGTCGCCAAAGGCGCGAATGGTGGTCGGGTCGTTTAAATCGCGTTTAAACGCGGTTGCACTCATCCATAAATGCGCCTTGACCAGCCAGGCCACGGTTTCGGTATCGGCCGGGCTTAGGCCCAAACGCGGGCACAGCTTTTCGGCCACTTCGGCACCCAGTTCCGAATGGTCACCGCCACGGCCTTTGGCAATGTCGTGCAACAGCACGGCCACGTACAGAACCTGCCGGGAAATCACCTTGTGGATGACGGATGTTGCCACCGGGGCTTCTTCGGCAAGGTCACCACATTCGATCTGGTTCAAAATCCCGATGGCGCGGATGGTATGCTCGTCGACAGTGTAGGTATGGTACATGTCGTACTGCATTTGCGCCACGACTCGGCCAAAATCCGGGACAAAGCGGCCTAAAACGCCAGCTTCGTTCATTTTGCGCAACGGAATATCGGGTGTGACCTTATGTGTCAGAATTTGCAGGAACACGGCATTTGCCGCCGGGTCTTTTTGCAAATTCTGGTCAATCAGTTGCAAATTTTGCGTCACCCAGCGCAGGCTTTCGGGATGAATGCCAACCCCGTTTTGATGAGCGACCAGAAATAATCGCAACATCTGGATCGGGTCTTCGCGAAACACGTCCCGGCTTTCCACGGCCAGCCGGTCATTGCGTAATTGAAAGCCGTCAATTTCCTTATTGCCAAAAAAGCGCGCCGGAAACCGGATCAGCGGGCGGCGTTGATGGCGTTCTTCAAGGGCCGCACAGAAAATGCGGGTCAGATTGCCCACATGTTTGACCATCAGGTAATAGTGCTTCATGAAGCGTTCAACGCCACTGGCACCGGCATGGTCGGTATAGCCAAGACGGGTGGCAATTTCGCGTTGCATGTCGAATGTCAGGCGGTCTTCGGGGCGGTCAGACAGATAATGAAGCCAGCAGCGGACAGACCATAGAAAATTCTGTGCTTTCAAAAAGCCCTGGGCTTCTTTTTTGGTCAGAACCCGCTGATCCACCAGTTCCATCGGTGTGTTGACGCGATACAGGTATTTGCCAATCCAGAACAATGTATGGAGGTCGCGCAGGCCGCCTTTGCCATCCTTGACGTTGGGTTCGACCACATAACGCGAATCGCCCATGCGAATGTGGCGATCATCGCGTTCGTTCAGTTTGGCTTCAATAAATTCAAGGCCGCTGCCTTTGACCAGTTCTTCCATGAAACGGGTACGGAACTGGTCATAAATGGTTTCATCCCCCCAGACATACCGGCTTTCCAGCAGGTTGGTGCGAATGGTGATGTCCTGTTTGGCCATGCGCAGGCAATCCTCGACCGACCGGGTGGCATGACCAACCTTTAGCCCCAGGTCCCACAACATATAAAGGATGTATTCAACAACCTGTTCGCCGTGCGCGGTTTGTTTATAGGGAAATAAAAACAGGATATCGACGTCGGAATGCGGCGCCATATCGCCCCGGCCATAGCCGCCCACGGCCACCACCGACATGCGTTGTTCCTTGGTCGGGTTATGCAGGGGGTATACAAACTCAATGGCGTAATCGTGGATCAGACGTACGATCTGATCGATTAGAAAGCTGTATGAAAAAACGGCATTGTGCCCGGAATTGCTGTCTTCAAAACGGGTGCGAATTTCGTCGCGGCCCTGTTGCAGCGTTTCTTTCAAACAGCCCAGTATGGCTGCCCGTTGCTTTAGCGGTTTTAAGTCGCCATCCCGACCAATATTGCCAAGTTTGGTATAAACGGTGCGACGGTCGATAATATCACGCTGGTTTTTAACTTTTAGCATAATGGAATGCGGTGTCCTTGGTCCGGGCTTGCAGGGAACGGGCACGTTTCGGGTATTTTCAGACAGATTTTCGGGTCACAGTGGCGTTTATATCCCTTTGGGGGAATATAGCGTTCATCTGTGATTGGGCAATATAACGGCGATTTTTGCGTGCGATGCTTGGCATTACCAGCAAAAACTTTGGCCCTTTGTTCATTTATATATTTGGCAGGAAACCGCTTTTTCCAGTGTCCAATCCGGGATCAGGCAAAACAGCGCAGGTCCCCCGGATCAAAAGGCAGCCTGCTTTTGCAAGTCACGCAATCGGTAAAGCGCATCTAACGCATCGCGTGGCGACATATCGTCGGGGTCCATATTGCTCACGGCATCAAGCAGGGCTTTTTGCTGGTCTGACAGGGCAGGGACCGATGATTTTTCTTCTTTTTCCACTTGCGCCATGGCGGCAGCAAACAGGGGTAAATCATCGGCCAGTTTGGCCACACCACCGCCCTGTTGTCCTTTTTCCAGGGTTTTAAGCACCTGTTCGGCCCGTTTGATCACGGCCTTGGGCAAACCTGCCAGCTGGGCAACATGAATACCATAGGACCGATCCGCGCTGCCAGGCCCGACCTCGTGTAAAAATACCACTTCCCCCTGCCATTCCTTGATCAGCATGGTATGACACGATAAATGGTCCAGCTTGGCGGCAAGGGCGGTTAATTCGTGATAATGGGTGGCAAAAAGCCCGCGGCATTTATTAATTTCGTGCAGGTTTTCCACCACTGCCCACGCAATGGAAAGACCGTCAAAGGTGGATGTTCCCCGGCCAATTTCATCCAGAATAACCAGTGAACGGTCGGTCGCCTGATTAATGATGGCGGCAGTTTCCACCATTTCGACCATAAAGGTTGATCGGCCCCGTGCCAGATCATCGGCGGCACCAACCCGTGAAAACAACCGGTCGATGGCACCAATATGCGCCGATTGTGCGGGCACAAAAGCCCCGATTTGCGCCATCACGGCGATCAGGGCATTTTGCCGCAGGAAGGTGGATTTACCAGCCATGTTCGGACCCGTGATCAGCCACAATTTTTGTTCATCTTCCAACCGGCAATCATTGGCAACAAACGGTGATTCGCCAGCCGTACGAAGGGCCGCTTCCACCACAGGGTGGCGGCCGCCACGAATATCAAATGACAGGCTGTTATCAATCACCGGGCGCACGCAGCCCTGATCACGGGCCAGTTCGCCAAGAGAGGATGAAACATCCAGCCCGGCCAATGCCTGGGCACAACGGGCAATCGGGTCGGCATGGGCCAGAACAGATGTTACCAGGTCGGCAAACAGGTCGAGTTCCAGCGCCATTGCCTGATCACCGGCCTTGGAAACCCGGCCTTCAAGTTCGGACAGGGCCACGGTGGTAAAACGCACTGCATTGGCCATGGTTTGACGGTGAATGAATTCGTCAATTTCCATCATTTTATCGGCCTGTTTGGCAGGCACCTCGATAAAATAACCCAGAACGTTGTTATGTTTGACCTTAAGGCTGCCAATCGCGGTTTGTTCGGTATATTGGGCCTGTAAATTGGCGATCAGTTTTTTGCTTTCGCTTGAAAGCATGCGCAATTCATCAAGTGGCGGGTGATAACCCGTGGCGATAAAACCGCCATCACGCGCCATAAGCGGCAGGCTTTCGGATAAGGCCCGGCGCAATAAATCAACCAGATCACCGTGATGGCCCAGCTCGGTTAAATGATCATTTAGTGATGCGGGCAGGGTATCAAGGCTGTTATCTGCCGGGCGATCGAGCAAATTACGGATGGCAAAGGCACACGCCAACCCATCGCGCAATGATGCCAAATCGCGCGGGCCACCCCGACCAATCGACAGGCGTGAAAGTGCACGTTCAATATCGGGGCATTCAGCGAGGGACGCCCGCAAATCGCTGCGCAAATCGTCGTGGTCATGAAAATAGCTAACCAGATCAAGGCGGTGATTAATACTGTCGGCCTCGGTTAACGGGGCCGACAGGCGGGCGGCCAGCAAGCGTGCTCCGGCGCCAGTACGGGTACGGTCAATCACCGATAGCAGTGATCCCTTGCGCTCGCCGGTTTGGGTTTGTGTCAGTTCCAGGCTGCGCCGGGTTGCGGCATCAATTTCCATTGCCGCCCCTTGTGCCATCCGCGTGGGCGGGGACAAGCGCGGCATTTGGCCCTTTTGGGTCAGTTCAACGTAATCAATCAGTGCGCCCGCTGCTGAAAGTTCGGCGGTTTCAAACCCGCCAAAGGCATCAAGGGCGGCCACGTCATACAGCTTTTTCAGGCGCAATTCGGCATTGGCCGGGTCAAACCGGGCCGCAGGCTGCGGGGTGATGATGTTTTTGTAGTCGTTATAAAGATCGAACATTTCCGGGCGGTTCAATAACCGGTCGGAAATCAGAACTTCACCGGGATCAAGCCGGGCAAGGGCAGCACCCAGAGCAGCCATGGTGCAGGGTTGCACATAAAAATCGCCGGTCGAAATATCCAGCCATGCTACCCCCATTTTCCCGCGTACATCGGCAATGGCGGCAAGGTAGTTATGACGTCGCGCATCAAGCAGGCTGTCTTCGGTCAGGGTGCCCGGTGTGATCAGGCGCACCACATCGCGTTTGACCACCGACTTTGCGCCGCGTTTTTTGGCTTCCGCCGGGTCTTCCATTTGTTCGCATACAGCGACACGAAATCCCTTGCGGATCAAACGCTGCAAATAGGTTTCATGGCTGTGAACCGGAACACCGGCCATGGGAATATCGTTTCCCTGATGTTTGCCACGTTTTGTCAGTGCAATATCAAGGGCTTCGGCGGCTTTGACGGCATCGTCAAAAAACAGCTCGTAAAAATCGCCCATACGATAAAACAGCAGGCAATCCTGATACTGTTCTTTCAGTTCAAGGAACTGAACCATCATCGGGGTTGCGCCATCGCGGTTAAAATCGGGTGCGGTCATGGTTTTGTCAGGTGATCCGGGCATTGTGTTCATGGAAGCCTTGATATCAAACCCCGCCGCACTTGGCGAGAGGGGCCGTTATTTTGCCCTAAAGTTTTGCAATATATGATAAAATACTTGTATGAATTTCTATCGGACCAGTGACCCAGGAGAAAACAACAATGTCTGAACAACACAGCACAGCCCAGGTGCCGGAACTGGTCGGCCTGTTTGATACCAAAGAATCCTTTGATGCAGCGGTGCGTGCGCTGACGGATGCCGGGTTCGCCCATACCGACCTTTCCGCCCTTAGCACACATGAATCCATCGATGTTGCCGGCAAGGATGGTCAGTCGTGGTCAGATGTGCTGACCGCAATGTTTGGCGAAGTCAAATACGAGGTGCCATTGGTGGCCTCGGGTGCCATTGCCCTGTTTGGGGGGGCGGCTACAGCGGCCCTTGCATTGGCGATTGGCGCCGGGGTGGGCACAATGGCATTGACTGATTTCATCGACAAGGTCACATCCACCCCCCATACCGAAGAATTCGCCGAGGCGATCAAGGAAGGTTCCGCAGCACTTTGGGTCCGTCTGGACCCGGAAGATGCCAGCAAGGAAACCCAGGCCCGCGAGATTTTTGCCCTGAATAACGCGCATAATGTTCATATTCACACTAACGATTAAGTGAATACGAACGCTATTTTGAGATTTATGAAGTTAGGCGATCTTGAACGGTCGCCTAACTATTTTGAGAATAACACAGATTCTGCCGTAATATTTACGTGGCTCGTTTTGAAACCGGCATCGAGCCACGATCTTGCATGAGTATGTGAGCCTTGGCGTTCATTGGACCACCATGCTGAATATTGCCGGGCACTCCCGGGCACTCCCGGGTAAATCGAAGCCCAAAACCTTTTCAATTTCCTGATAACGGGCAGACCATTCGGTGCCACGGAATTTGCGTAAAAAGTAATGCAAGGGGTCGTATTTACCCGCCAGGATTGTCCTTTCAACCTGAGAACGCATTCCACACCCTGCATCTTTTCCGGGAAATGACATTTCGCTGATGTTGCCGTATCCATATTGCTGCGATGCAACATACGGAAAATGCAGGAAAAATCGTGATTTTCATCAACTGGTCCTTTGACCGGCGTGCGGAACCCTGATTTATTAGGTGACCCCCTCAGGCAGTCCCACACCCTGTTTGCGGGTTCACAGCTTTCTCACCCACCATGCAAGCGTCAGTGAAGACATAATGGAAGAAAAAGAAATCAAGGTTCGTGACCGTGAAGCGCTGCTGTTTCATTCCAGTGGCCGCCCCGGAAAAATCGAAATTACCGCCTCCAAGCCGCTGACCACCCAGCGAGACCTGTCTTTGGCATATTCGCCCGGCGTTGCCGTGCCCTGTCTGGAAATTGCCAAAAACCCTGCCACTGCCTATGACTACACATCCAAGGGTAATCTGGTTGCTGTCATTTCCAACGGTACTGCCGTTCTCGGGCTTGGCAATCTGGGCGCACTGGCGTCCAAACCGGTGATGGAAGGCAAGGCGGTTCTGTTTAAACGTTTTGCCGATGTTGACGGGATGGATCTGGAAGTATCGACCGAAGATGTCGATGAATTCGTTAATTGCGTGCGCTTTTTAGGGGCAACATTTGGCGGTATCAACCTTGAAGATATCAAGGCACCTGAATGTTTCATCATCGAAAGCCGCCTGCGCGAGATTATGGATATTCCCGTATTCCATGATGACCAGCACGGAACCGCGATTATTGCCGCATCGGGCCTGATCAATGCCTGCGATCTGACTGGTCGCAAGCTTGAAGACATCAAGCTGGTGGTGAATGGTGCCGGGGCTGCAGCCATTGCAGTGGCCGAACTGGTCAAAAGCATGGGTGTGACGCCCGATAATGTCATAATGTGTGATTCACGCGGTGTCATTTATAAAGGCCGCGAAGATGGCATGAACCAGTGGAAATCGGCCCATGCCGCCGATACCGATGCCCGTTCGCTTGAAGATGCAATGAAGGGGGCCGATGCCGTATTTGGCCTGTCGGTTAAGGGGGCGATTACCCCGGCCATGGTCAAAAGCATGGCCAAACAGCCGATCATTTTCGCCATGGCAAACCCCGATCCGGAAATTTCACCCGAAGATGTTGCCGAAATTCGCAGCGATGCGATTTGTGCAACCGGCCGCTCGGACTACCCCAACCAGATCAACAATGTGCTGGGTTTCCCGTATATCTTCCGTGGGGCACTTGATGTTCAGGCATCAACGATTAACGAGGAAATGAAAATTGCGGCCGCCAATGCGGTGGCAGCACTGGCGCGCGAAGACGTACCTGACGAAGTGGCTGCCGCCTATTCGGGCCGTCGTTTGCAATATGGACCGGAATATATCATTCCCGCCCCGTTTGACCCGCGCCTGATCATTGCTGTGCCCAAGGCGGTTGCCCAGGCGGCAATGGATAGTGGTGTTGCCCGCAAGCCGATTTTTGATATGGCTGAATATGAAAATCAGCTGCGTAGCCGTCTGGACCCGACGGCGGCCCATTTGCAACTGATTTCCGATTATGTGCGTGCGCATCCCAAGCGTATCGCCTTTGCCGAAGGCGAGGAAGAAACTGTTATTCGTGCCGCTGCGGCGTTTCGTAATTCCGGTTATGGCACGCCCATTCTGGTCGGGCGTGAAGACCGTATTATCGAAACGGCAAAATCGCTGGGGATCGAAAGCCTGGACGGGGTTGAAATTACCAACGCTGCCCTGACCACGGATAACCGCAAATATGCTGAATTTCTGTATCAACGGTTGCAGCGCAAAGGTTATTTGTGGCGTGATTGCCAGCGCATGGTCAACCAGAAGCGCAACGTGTTTGCCGCTGCCATGGTCGCCATGGGCCAGGCCGATGGCATGATTACCGGGTTAACGCGGAACTTTAACCGCAGCTTCACCGATATCAGCACAGTGATTGATGCCAAGGATGGCGAAATCCCGATGGGTCTGTCGATTGCGATTGCCAAGGGTCGGACGGTGTTTATTGCCGATACCCGTGTTCATGACGAACCCGATGCTGAACAACTGGCCGAAATTGCCATTCAGGCGGCCAAAAAGGCGCGACAGCTGGGGCATGAACCACGTGTGGCGATGATTTCTCACTCTACATTTGGCAATCCCTGGACCAAGGATACCGACCGGATTCGCGAAGCAGTGTCGATCCTTGAAAATTCGGATGTAGATTTTGAATTTGACGGCGATATGAGCGTCGATGTCGCACTTGATACCGAACTTTTAAAACTTTATCCGTTCTGTCGTTTGTCCGGTCCGGCCAATGTTCTGGTAATGCCAGCCCTTCATGCTGCGACCACAGCTTCCAAATTGCTGGGTAAACTTGGCGGGGGCACCGTTATTGGCCCTGTCATGATTGGTTTGGCCAAACCGGCCCAGATCACCCAAATGGGGGCGACTGTGAACGATCTGGTTAATCTGGCAGCTCTTGCTGCACACGAAGCCGAACACGGCTAGGGCGGAATGCCGTAAACTCCCCAATCATGGCTGTGGGTTGTGCATGGGGAAAAAGATATGTTTTGATATGGCGGAAATTGGCAAAATCCGATTTCCGCCATATCTGTTTCATAGACGGCTGTTATAAATCGCGGACAAAATAAGGAAGGATTTCACCTGATGCAGCGTTTTGCCCGTATTTTTGCATTTTTACTGATTTTTCCGGTACTGGCGGGGTGTAATGATGCCGTAAAGGCCGAACCTAGCCCCGATGAAATTACCACGGCAGTGATTGAACGTTTTCGCAATGACCCTTATGCCCGGGTGGCTCATGTTGAAAATGTCCATAAAACCAACAGCGTTAGCGATGGTGAAGGTGCTGTAACTGTCATGGTCAGCTATGACATGGTTTTTGATCGCAGCATTTCCGATTTCGCCGATGACGTGGTGGAACAAAGCAAACAGGCCGAAAATCTTGATGCGGCGGGGGCAGCTGCGCGTGACGCCGTGGATGTTTTGAAAATGAAAATGCTGGCCCTGAAAGAAGGCGGCTTTACCGTGGGGGATCGTCGCGGGGTTAGCAATGAAATCCGTTTGGTGAAGTCCGAAAAAGGCTGGATCTATCGCCCATAAGGTAATCTGGTTGAGCAAAACCGGATAGGGCCTTCGATTATTGGCCGGTGATACTTACTGTGCCCATGCCTATCGCCCATTCAGAGGGCGTCTATCGAATTATAAAAAAAGGGTGCCGTATTTGGCACCCTTTTGTCGTTTCTGCATTTTGTTTTGTGCTGCTTAGCCTTGCAGGGATGCCAGCAAATTGGGGGGCGGCGGCACATCGTCGACGGCAAATTTCATTGCATCAAGCGTATCAAGGTCGTTGGCCTTCATGATCGCATGCAGGGACTGAACATAATCTTCGCCCCGTTCGGAATATTTGATCAGGGTTTTGGCAAGTTCCCAACCGGTAATATCGCTTCCTTCGGCCCGAAGATTGGCGCGTTGCTCGCGTAGCGCTTCATAGGCCGGGTGGGAATTGATATTCACGGCATAGGCGCGGACTGAATCCATCAGGGTATCAAACGCCTTGATGACATGGGTTTTACCCAGTTCGCGGTCTTCGGGAACAATGCCTTCTTCCTCGTTATAGGCCCACTGACCAAACAGGGCGTTGCCCTTGCGCACAAAGCGGGATGTGCCCCATCCACTTTCTTCAGCCGATTGCGCCAAAATAAGCGAAGGCGGAATGATGTCGATGCGTTCCAGCAGGGCGGCAATGCCACCGCCGTCTACGCGATAGCGTTTCATCATTTTTTCGACCCATTTTTGCTGGGTCGGGGTGGCAGGAACACCGGCATATTCATTGCTTTGGATCGATAACAAACGATCACGACGGGCGGCAATTTCCTCGTTTACCCGCAATGCAAGCGGCAGGATAATGCGCAAAAAGATCTGTTTGCGCTCCGCAACCGAGCTTAGATCGCGCAGGCCCTTGGGGACACGTTTGATATAGACACGCGGAATTTCAACGGCACTGGCCAGTTTATAGTCGATGCTTTTAAAATACTGGTCGAGCGCGACCACTTCCGGGTCTCGCTGATAAAGTTTTTTAACCTTGGGTTTTTCCGGTTTGACCGGCACCACAATTGACGCATCAATGACCATACCGGCCGGTTTCGGGGCGATATCGAAGCCGCCAAACATCAGCACATACTGTAATCCCACAGCGCCAACTAATGACGCCAGTGCGACTTTGGTAAATGTACTCTGATTTGCGCTACTCATTCATCTCTCTCCAGGATCATTGAACCTGTTCGTTTTCTGCGCATGAATATCTATGACCGGACCGCGGTATTGGCGCAATCCGAAAAAATACACACAGCAAAAACCCCCACCAATGCTTGCGTTGCGGATCAGAACAGCAACGCATCGCGAGCGAAAAAGTTCGCACGCAGGGCAAAAATAGTTACGAATCGGTTAATGATGGATGTTTTCATCCTGTTTTTATGGGGCCAAAACACTGTGTTTTGTACCCCGTGCCTGTTGGGCTACCATCTATAGTAAGACGCATCTTGCATGACGCGCAGATTGGTTCCTGTGCTGCATATCACATGCAGGGAACCGATAGGTGGCCGGCAGGGTCGCAAGCGGGTCGCAATATTCGCGCCGATATTTTATCGGTCAGTCTTTTTGGTGCGAACACCAGTAGCCCATAAATTCGGCGCGAATATGAAAATATCTTGGTCAGACGGTGAATACGATCAGTATTCGGCCATCACCGGCTCAACAGCCTGAACTTCCGGAACATAATAACGCAGCATGTTTTCGATCCCCATTTTCAGGGTCGCGGTGCTGCTGGGGCAGCCAGAGCAGGCCCCATGCATTTCCAGATAGACAACGCCGTCTTCAAATTTGTGAAAAACGATATCGCCACCATCCTGGGCCACGGCCGGACGCACACGGGTATCGAGCAGTTCCTTGATTTGGGTTACCAGTTCATCATCGCCTTCGGCCGCCGAGCTGGTGGCTTTGGTTGCATCGCTGCCCTGATCGAGAACCGGTTGGCCCGAAGTATAGTGCTCCATGATCCCGCCCAGAATTTGCGGTTTCAGGGTTTGCCATTCGCGGCTGTCTTCTTTGGTGATGGTGATAAAATCACCGCCCAGAAACACACCGGTAATACCGTCAACTTCAAACAGTTTGCGCGCCAGCGGCGATTTCACATGTTCATCGTTGCTGGTGAAATTTGCGGTACCCTGGCGTCCCATAACTTCTTCGCCCGGAAGAAATTTAAGGGTGGCCGGATTCGGGGTGGGTTCGGTTTGTATGAACATTTTCACCAAGTCCTTTTGCTGTGGCGCCGCAGTCATGGCACATGCGGCAGCCCTCATGTCTTTCTCTTTGGTCTCTAAATGGGCCAATTTTGATAAAAGATCAAGTCCGACCATGCAACTCAGGTATTCGGAAAAATACCATATCGGGCCTAGCGTTGCAGGATACTGATGATTTCATTCATCTGGGTGCGTGCGCGCAACAGGTAAAAACCCAGTCCGGCAAGATGGTTGGGCAGGATAATGCCATCGGCCGAGCCATTGATCACGACAACCGGGTCCAGTCTGGAGGCGGCCTGCAAGGATGCCACCATTTCTGCCCACACCTGGCTAACCTGGCGTTCGTTAAGGATGTTCTCAAAATCGGTGCCCAAATCCCGTAAAATCAGGCTATAGGCGTAAAGCCGACCCTTGGTGGCGTAAAAAACGTCATCAGCGGTGGTGTCAAAAATGGATGGATTGATCACCTTGTTATCAATCAGGGCCGATGCGGACCCCAGATCGTTGGCGATCCGTCCCAGTGTTTCCTGCAAATTGTCTGCGCGGCGTTCAAAGGCAGCGTTCCCACTTGCCAGTCGTTCGTTATAGCGCCGCAACGCTGAAATCGCCTGGCGGTATTGCTGTTCGGATGACACACCGGGCAAAAGCGAAATGCTGGGATCAAATACCCATTTGTCCCCGCGGAATTTTAAAACACCGGCAGCGTTATCGAGATCACTATCGACCTGGCTGGAGCCGCGCGCCCGACCGATCTGGTCTGAAAGTTCGATTGCGAATCGCGACAGGGCGTAAATAATCCCGCTCTGGAAATTCGGCATATTGTCGAGCGCGGCACCGGGCATGAAGAACGGGTCATTTGCCGTCCATTGATGCTGGTTAACTTCGCGGTCAATCAGGCCGATGGCGGTGGCAACGGCGTGGCTGCCGCCCTGGTAATCGCCGCTAAAATCGGGGTTATCGTCGATTTTCTGAACAATCAGCATCCCGACCGGATAATAGATCAGGCACAGAACCACAATGACGGCAAATGCACGCAGCCAGAAACGTCCGCTGCCAAAAAATTTGCGCAGTTTTGCGCCAAATCCTTTAATGCCGCCCTTGGTGTATAGATAATCGTCTTCGATCATGTTCTGTCCCGGTCTGATAAATGTACGGCCTTGAACCTAGGGTGTTGCAGGTTTGCCTGCAAGGGTATGTTCAAGTCATGCCAATGCAAAGGCGGCTGTAGACGTCGCAATTCGCCAAAATTGTTTCCAGATCATTTTTTGCCAGCGCAATGCATCCTTCGGTTCCGTCGTATGCCGGGCGGGCAATATGCATGAAGATTGCTGATCCATAGCACGGTATTGCGGGGTCGTCATTGTGGTTCAGGGTCACGATCAGGTCATAGATACCATCGTCGCGCCAAAGTTTTTCATGACTGCCTGCAAATGGCAGGTGTACAGGGCGGTTATAGGCCACGTTATGTACATCGTCACACCAGCTATCGTCTTTGGTTATGGTATAAACAGGCAGGTTTGTTCGCGGTGGCGCAACCCGGTCGGCCCGGTACATCACATATCGTAAATGCCAAATTCCAATCGGGCTGGCACCGTCACCCTCGTTTTTGTTGTGCTGCACTCCGGTTTTGCCAATTGCTGCCCGGTATGTCTGCCCGCCAAAGGCAAGCTCTCCGTTTTTATTCACGGTGATGTCGCTATGTCGGGCCGGGTTGGGGGCAAAACTATCCATCAAGTCGTACCTGTGACAGGGGAATGATACACACGTTAACGCATTTAAATGACCATGAGCGGTTAGGGCGATATTGAATTTTGCCCCGGCATGGTCGCTGGCATCGCTGCGATATTTTCAGATGATATATACTATATTGCGCCATTTCGACGGTGCCAAAAACAACAACGCCCCGCATTTCTGCGAGGCGTTGAAATTATCCATGCCCGTTATGTTGGTCAGAACGGGCTGGCATCATTATTTTGCGAAACGTTCAATCGCAACATTGATCAGTTCGGCGGCGGTGTCTGCACCTTTCCAGCCGGTGACCTTAACCCATTTGCCTTTTTCCAGATCCTTGTAGCGTTCAAAGAAATGCTGGATCTGGTCGCGCAGGATTTCGGGCAGATCTTCGTGCGATTTGATGTCCTTATAGTAAGGATCAACTTTTTCGTGCGGCACGCAGATCAGTTTTTCGTCCATGCCTGCTTCATCTTCCATCATCAGCACGCCAATCGGGCGTGCACGAATGACAGAACCGGCAACAACAGGCTGGCGGAACATGACCATGGCATCAACCGGGTCGCCATCTTCACCCAGGGTGTTGGGGATGAAGCCGTAATTGACCGGATAATACATCGAGGTATGCAGGAAACGGTCAACGAACAAGGCGCCGGAATCCTTGTCGACTTCGTATTTGATCGGCCCGCCCTGCGGGATTTCAATAACAACATTGACGTCCCAGGGAACGTCTTTACCAACCGCAATCTTGCTGAGGTCCATCGGGGAAACACCCTTTCGCGTTTGCTTCAGATCGCCCGTTGCCGGGCTTTGATATGGGATTCATCTACGCGCCCTTGGCAGGCGTGCAAAAATGATGCGGCCCTTTTATCGCGAAATGCGCCATGTTCCAAGAACGCGCTTGTGCGTCCTTGGTCGTGTAGGGGGTTATTCTGCGGCTTCGGGGGATAAAAACATGCTTTTTCCCGGTAGGAACCGGGTTGCATCCTGTTCAAGATTCTTGAAATGAACCCCGTTATTGTCAGAACCGGCATGGCGCTGGGCAATTTTCCGACCATGAAACAGGTGCAAGACTGGCGAGCTGTATTCCAGGTTTTTGCGCCGCAAACCGGACCTTAACAATCGCAGGACAAAGTCCGAATCTTCCATTCCATGGCCTTCATAGGATTCATCAAAACCTGCTACCCGGTCGATATCACTGCGGAAAACAGCAAGGTTGCAGGTTTGGGCCTTTTTCCAGCAATTTTCGTGTTTCCACAGGCCTTTGTCTGTTTGCAACATCGGTACAAACTGGAACGGGCGGTTACACTGGCCGGTCAGGCCCAGCCCGAACAGGGCAGCCCGCGGCCATTTATGAAAGGCCAGCTGGGTGCGCAACAGCAAGTCGGTAAAGCGACGTTTAAGGAAAACGCGTTTTCCCGTCACAAAACAACCCGGTGTTGCCGCCTGACGATGGCGGGCAATAAAATCGGGCATGACACAGCAATCGCCATCGATAAACAGCACCAGATCGCCATGACACATTGAAAGCGCGCCGTTTCGGGCACGGGCAACACGAAAACCGGAATCTTTTTGCCAGAAATGATGAACAGGAACGGGGGAACGGCGGGCAAATTTTTCAATAAGATCGCGGGTTTCGCGATCAGAACCATCATCGGCGATGACGATTTCAAAATGTCGGTCTTTTTGATCAATCAGTGATTGCAAAACCATGGCAAGTGCCGATGACCAGTTATAGGTGGTCACGATAACCGATACCAGATTTACCTTGGACATCTTCCCCCCGGATGAATTCTGATTAATACCAATATTGCCCCTCAACAATATTGTGCCAGAAGGTTGTACAGGCCTGAAAGGTATTTCGCAACAAAGTGAAGGTTACAGTGATGTGTTTTCACGCGATTGCGGGCCGATCTGGTCGCGAATCCAGTTCGCGGCGGCCATTACGGCAGGGTCGCGTTCGCGCGACGGGCGGATCAGCAAGCGGTACCACCAGCTTGACATGAAGTCGGGGAAATTAAGGGCAACCAGTTCGCCGCGATCAACATATTTGCGCGCCACCACATCGGTACTTGCGACAATGCCATGTCCTTCGCGTGCGGCTTCCAGCGCCCATATATGGTGGCTGAATGTCCAGCAGTCAGACAGGGCGAAATGTGTTTCTTCAAACCACGAGTTGATTTGCGAAAACTGTTCGCTGTCGCTGTCGATCAGTAAAATGTCGCGGGGTTCAAGGCGTGAAACATCGACAGTGTTTTCGTTCAGGCCCCGTTGTTTCAGCCATTGCGGGGATACCAGCGCATGGTAAATTTCCGGGGTTAGAAGTTCCATTGTCCAGCCCTCCGGGCCGGGCAGGTCTTTCGGGGCAATTTGCAGGGCAATATCAATTTCTAACGGATCAAGATCGTCATCAAATTCGATTTTGCGAAATTGCACCGGGATGTCGCCGGGCATGGCGTTTCTCAGGCTTTCCAGCTCTTCGATCAGGATGCTAAGGGCCGGGGTTGCCAGCGCACCAATGCGAATGGCACGCCCCTTGTCGGGGCCGATTTCACTGGTGATGCCAGAAATATCATCCAAGGCAGCGGTCAGGCGCGGTAATAGCTGACGCGCCGATTTGGTCAGCGATAATCCGCGTCCCTTACGCACAAACAATACAACACCAACGCTTTCTTCAAGCTGGCGCAACTGGTGGCTGATCGCACTTTGGGTAACATTCAGCTCTTCGGCGGCATCCTTCACACTTTGATGACGGGCGGTGGCTTCAAAGGCGACAAGGGCGCGTAAGGGCGGTAATTTGCGACGCATGATGGATGGTTTTCCGCTAACAGGCATTGTGGGCTGGTTCTGTTTAACAGGACCGGCATTTTGTTTGGCACAAAATTTTCTCATCGGTCGGTGAAAACTCTTCATTCGTTTTTTTGAATAGTTCCGGGCAATATGTCGTCCAGAGAGGGTTTCCATACCCTATGTCTCCTTGCGCCACCCGCAGTTTTGACTGATCCCGGCTTTGGAAACTCCCTCTTTATCCTTTTCATCTGAACACAGGAATTTGGCTATGACCCGGACGCTGACGCGCCTGAGCGGAAATTTGCGCGGCGTTTTATGGATGACAGCTGCAATGGCGTCGGGCGTTTTTGTCGATGTGTGCGCCAAGCTGGTTTCAGCCGAAATTCCAACCGCCCAGATTTTGGCGATGCGTGCCATTTTAACCGTGGTGGTGTTTGTTGTGGTGGTCTGTTTTGTGGGCACCCGGCAAATCCGCACCCGCCGCCCAATGGCGCATATTGCCAGGGGCGTGTTGTGGTATGGCTCGCTTTTTTGTGTCTTTTTTGCCTTGCGCCAAATGAGCATCAGCGAGGTTAACGCCTATCTGTTTATCGAGGCCCTGCTGACAGTGATGCTGGCGGTGGTGTTTTTTGGTGAAAAACTGACGGCGCGTAAAATTGGCGCGACGGTATTGGGGCTTGTCGGCGTCTGGGTGATGTGTGTACCCAAAATGGACGGTTTTGGCGTGCCGCTGGGCATTGCTGCGGCATTGTTCGGGGCGTTCTGCTTTTCGGCCCAAACCCTTTTTGCCAAGGTTATGGTCCGAACCGAGACCAACTTTTCAATGTTGTTCTGGCCGCAACTGATTGCTGTGGTGATCTGGTTGCCGGTGGCCATTATTATGTGGCAACCGGCCAGCATCGCCGACTGGGCACTGTCGGGCGGGGCGGGCTTTTTTGCCATGTCGACCAATTACATGGTTTTGCGGGCTGTTCGTGTTGCCGATGCCAGCGTTATTTCCCCCGCCGCCTATACCGCTTTGCCATTTTCAATGGCGATGGATCTGATCTTTTTCGACATGTTGCCAATGCCGATTATTTTTGTCGGAGCCGGGTTGGTGGTGCTGGCGGTGATGCTGCTTGATTTCAAAGGCGGGGCCAGGCCGGCCACCGCCGATGAACCGGATGAAAAAACGTTAAAAGACGATTCTTCGTCAAAGGTGAAGTGTGCAGATGCACAGGTTTGATCGTGTTGGGCCGCGCGGTCCGGCGGTATAATAAGTATATTTATATATCGTGATGATGGTGCGAATCGGCTGGCACTTCATCACGGGCGATCATGCCGTAATCGCGCATCACGGTGGCAACCCGCAGGCGGTAATCCTGAAATATCTGGTGACGGCCTGTGGTTTGGGCCAGGCGGTGTGCCTCCAGGTTTCGCCACGCCTTAACCGCATTCTCGTCGCGCCAGAATGACAGGGATAAAATTTTGCCCGGTGTGCTGATGCTTTCAAAGCGTTCGATTGATATGAAGCCGTCAATCTCATCAAGCAGCGGTCGCAAGGTACCGGCGATATCGAAATAGTCGTTTATCCGGTCCGGTTTGGGCGTTACTTCAAAAATAACGGCGATCATGGTTTGATCCTTGTGCCATGCGGGCCAGAGGCCAGACGGTAAAACTGCCGGTCTTCGCGGCGAATGAATTGTTCTTTTTGGGCGAAACGGTAATTTTCCTGCCCCAGTGGATCATTTTGCAGGCGCTGGCGATAGGCTTCGTAGGCCGCCAGATCGGACAGCGAATAAACCCCATAGGCGGTGGTTGTTGTGCCTTCATGCGGGGCGAAATAACCAATCAGGTCTGCCCCGCAACGCGGGATCGCCTGACCCCAGTTACGCGCATATTCGGCGAAGGCGTCTTTTTTGTAAGGGTCGATTTCATAGCGGATAAAACAGGTCAGCATTTGACGGTTTCCTGGTTGCTGAAAAATTAAATGAAGGGACGGGGAGTTATGCGGGGTTGGTGGCAATCGGGCGCGGTTTGCGCGGCCAATTGATGACAGCAACGCCGGACAGGGCGCAGAAAATGCCTGCTAGTGTTAGCGGGCCGATTTTTTCACCCAGCAACAAAGCCCCCAGGGCAACGCCAATTCCGGCGCGCAAATAGCTTTGGCTGGCAACCCCCATCGAGCCTAGCGTGCGCACCAGCCGAAAATAAATCATCAGGGCCATACCGGTGCAAAATACCGACAGCATAAGAACCGCGATAATCGCACGGGGTGCCGGGGTTAATGTCCAGGGCTGGTCAAGCAACAGACTTGCTGGAATCAGGCAAATGCTGGCCCATACCATGGTGCCTGCCGCTGTGACGGGTGCTGAAAGTGCGCCAAAACGTTTGCCATAAATGGCCCCGCAGGCATAAAGCAGGGCGCCTAGCAATATGGCTGCCTGGCCACCAATATTAGCGCCAAGACCGCGTAAAGCATCGGGGCCGACAATCATGACGACACCGGCAACACCCAGCAGTGCGCCAATCAGTTTTGCTTTGTTTACCGTTTCGTGGCGGGTGACAAACAAGGTGATAAAGAACAGAAAAACCGGGGATGTGGAATTAAGTACGCTGGCAAGCCCGCTATCGACATATTGCTGGCCCCATGCCAGCACCGTCCAGGCGCCAATCGAATTGAAAATGGCCTGAACCAGCAACATTCGCCATGTTTTGCCATCACGTGGAAATTTATCATTCCGCCATAGAACAACACCGGTCAAAAACAGGGCCGAAATGCTTACCCGCATTGCAATCAGGGTGATGGGTGGAATGTCCACAAGGGCGATTTTGATGAAAATATAGGACGTCCCCCATAAAAGGGCGAGAATAGCCAGCAACAGAAACTCGGTTGCCAAACTGGTTTTGGGGTTTTGCATGATGGATCCTGCATCGGGAAAACATACGAACTTTGGCCATTATCCCGATTGTGCGACTGCAATGTTTCGATTAACATCGAACTATGAAAGAAGGACCCGACATTGCCCGTGTGGCGGCTTTAATTGGTGATCCGGCGCGGGCCAATATGTTGACCGCGCTGATGGCGGGCCGTGCCTTAACCGCAACCGAACTGGCACAGGAAGCCGGGGTAACCGCACAAACCGCGAGTTCGCACCTGGCAAAGCTGCAAGAAGGCGGCATTATTGATGCCCGCAAACAGGGGCGGCATCGGTATTTCACCCTTGGTAATGCTGATATCGTTGAATTGCTGGAAACCCTTATGGGCATTGCCCAGCGCACCGGTCAGAATCGTGTGCGTACCGGCCCCAAAGACCCGGCATTGCGCAAGGCCCGCATTTGTTACGACCATTTGGCCGGGGAAATGGGGGTTGTTCTGTTTGAAAACCTGCAACAGCGTCAGCTTGTTGCCTTTGAGCCCGGCGGCGATATCAAGCTGACCGATGCCGGGGCTGATTTTGTCGCAGGGTTTGGCCTTGATCTGGCCCATATGCGGCAATTGCGGCGCCCGTTGTGCCGTGAATGTCTGGATTGGTCGATGCGGCGTTCGCATCTGGCAGGGGCGCTGGGGGCGGGATTATTGCAACGTATGCTGGATTTGGGCTGGGCACGGCGGTTACGCGACTCGCGCGTGGTGGATTTTACGCCGAAAGGTGAGCGGGCCTTTTACGATTTGTTTTCTGCCCGACCCAACAACTGATCGACAAAGGCCGGAACCGTTTGGGTGGCAGGTCCATAAATACCATTATCAAACAGGCTGGCACCATCGCTGGGTTCAAGGTTGATTTCGATGGTTTCGGCCCCGGCTTGGTGATGGGCAATTTCAACAAACCCGGCGGCCGGATAAACATTGCCTGATGTACCAATCGATATAAACAGCCCGCATTTTTCCAGCGCGCTGTAAATCCGTTCCATTTCCAGCGGCATTTCGCCAAACCACACAACATGGGGCCGCAAGCCACCTGTATGACCGCACCGGGCACAGGTATCCGCGTTGCCAAGGTCATTTTGCCAGGGGGAAATGGCGAGGCAGTGAAGGCACTGCACTTTTAACAGCTCGCCATGCATATGGATCAGGTTTTGGCTGCCTGCACGATCGTGTAGATCATCAATATTCTGGGTCACCAGCAACACATCCCCTGGCCAGTTCTTTTCCAGATCGGCAAGGGCATGATGGGCGGCATTGGGAATGACGGCCGGGTCGTGCAGAATTTTGCGGCGATCATTATAAAAGCTGTGAACCAGGGCCGGGTTGTTTTCAAATGCCTCGGGTGTGGCGACTTCGGAAATATCGTATTTCGCCCAAATCCCGTCCGGGTCGCGAAAGGTATGCAACCCGCTTTCGCGCGATATGCCGGCTCCGGTTAAAATGACAATCGGCGCAGCCTCATCACGCAAGACATCAATAATAGTGCGGGAAAGAGACATGATGGCCCCTCGTGTTTACGTGCAATTACAATGATTTTAATTCAATATTTAAATTAATTTATCAATGTTTGCGGGCAAACTCAAAAAAATGGCCCCGATCACCGGGGGTGCGGGGCCATTTTGCGAAATCAATGTGTTAACCGCTTATGCTGAAGTATCAACATTACTGCCCGGTTCGCTGCCTGCATCAGGCGCGGAACCTTCGGGTTTTTTGGCAACGCCGACCATTGCCGGGCGCAATAGCCGATCCTTGATGACGTAACCTGCCTGCATCACCTGGGCGACATGGCCTTCGGGATGTTCGTTACTCGGCATTTCAAACACGGCCTGGTGTTTGTTTGGGTCCAGTTTTTCGCCCAGCGGTTCCAGCTTTTCAATACCGTTCTGCTCGAACGATTTCAACAGGGTGCGCTCCGTCATTTCAACGCCTTCGATCAGCGTTTTCATGGCTTCGTTCTGGTTGGCACCATCGCCTGCTGCTTCAAGGGCGCGCCGCAGATTATCGCCGACATCCAGAAGGTCGCGGGCAAATTTGGTAATTGCGTAATTGGCCGAATCCTCGACATCCTTTTTGGCGCGACGGCGAATGTTTTCGGCTTCGGCGGCGGTGCGCAACATCCGGTCTTTCAGTTCGGCATTTTCGGCCTGAAGGGCTGCGATGATTTCATCGGCTTCATTTGCCCCGTCCTGCGCAATGTCTTCCTGCGCGGCTTCTTCGGCGGCAACCTGCTCGGCCGGTGTTGCGTCCTGCATTTCTTCCTCGGTGGTGTTTTTTGCGGTTTCCGTCATGTGTTGGACTACCTTCATTTGTTGTGTGGCCTGACACGCAGCGCCACAAAATTTAACCAATCAGTCGCCCGACCAGTTTGGCGGTATAGTCGACCAGCGGAATTATGCGGGCATAATTGATCCGCGTCGGTCCGACAACCCCGATTGCGCCGACAATGCTTCCTTCGGCGTTCTGATAGGGCGATATCACCATAGATAAACCCGATCCACCAAACAGCTTGTTTTCGGTTCCGATAAAAATCTGAACCCCTTCCGCCTCTGATGTAACGTCCAAAAGCTCGATCATCTGGTCTCGGGCTTCCAGAACATTAAACAGCCGTCGAACGGTTTCAAGTTGTTCAATGGTCGCAATATTTTCCAGCAGCTGGGATTGCCCCTTAATGATCAGCGATGAATCTTTTACACCACCTGCCCAGGTTGCAATGCCTGCATCAATCAGATTGGCCGATAAAACGTCCAGCTCGGTCTGAATGCGGTCCCGCTCGCGCGCGACCAGAAGGCGTGCATCATCAAGAGTCTTTCCAGCTAGCTGCGTATTTAGATAATTCGCCGCCTCTGTCAATGCCGAGGCCGGCAAATTGGCCGGAACATCGACAATGCGGTTTTCCACACTGCCATTTTGCGCCACCAGCACAGCCAGCACCTTGCCAGGTGAAAGTGGCACGAATTCGATTTGTTTAAGGCGTAATCCGTCGGTTTTGGGCGCAACCACCAACCCGGCACAGCGCGACAGACCCGAAAGCATGCTGGTGGCTTCGCCCAGCATTTCATCAAGCGAATAGCCCGCCCGTTCACAGTTTTTGGTCAGTTGGTCACGTTCCGCATTGGGAAGGTCACCAACCTCCATCAAGGCATTCACAAACAGCCGCAGCCCTTTTTCGCTGGGCAGTCGCCCGGCGGAAATATGCGGTGCCACCAGCAGGCCCTGATCTTCAAGATCGGACATGACATTGCGCACGGTGGCTGCCGAAAGTTTTTCCGACAGGCGCCGCGCAATGGTCCGCGAGCCAATCGGTTCGCCGGTTTCAACATAGGCATCTACGATCTGGCGAAACACTTCGCGGGATCGCTCATTCAGATCGCCCAGCATTGTGTTGTCCATAAGTGCCATTTGAAACCTTGTTCCATGCGGTTTTGCTATATCTTGCTGAATTTAGACAGCCCGTATCGCGCCGTCAATTGCGCGCTGTGGCAGGGCCGGGCGGTTAATTTTCCTGATTGTCCATTGTACGGCTGTTTTCACGTCAGCGATACAGGTGAAACCGGCGAAAATACTGGACCTTTGGGGGAGGGACCATTAGCTTGGCCCCATTCCAGATTTGGCCCGGATTGCATTTCGGGTCCTTTAATCATTTTGTTATGAGGTTTCCTTCATGCGCCCTTCCGGTCGTTCCCTTGATCAGCTTCGCGATATCACCATCGAAACCGGTGTCAGCAAATATGCCGAAGGCTCCTGCCTGATTAAATTTGGCGATACCCATGTGTTGTGTACCGCAACGGTTGAAGACAAGGTGCCGGGCTGGATGCGCAATTCGGGCAAGGGCTGGATTACAGCTGAATATGGCATGTTGCCGCGCGCAACCGATTCGCGCATGCAGCGCGAAGCTACCCGGGGCAGCCAGTCGGGCCGTACCCAGGAAATCCAGCGTTTGATCGGTCGTTCCATCCGCGCGGTCACCGACCTTAAAGCCATGGGCGAAATGCAGATGCGTCTTGATTGTGATGTGATCCAGGCTGATGGCGGCACGCGCACCGCGTCAATCACCGGGGCCTATATTGCCGCCCATATCGCCTTTCAGGGGGTGCGTCGCCTTGGCCTGATCAAGGAAATTCCGTTTACCCAGGCTGTTGCCGCCATCTCCTGTGGTATTTACAAAGGCACCCCGGTTCTGGATCTTGATTACGCCGAAGACAGCAATGCCGGGGCCGATGCCAATTTTGTGCTGGCAGGCAAGGGCGGGCTGGTTGAAGTCCAGGCGACTGCCGAAGATGTACCGTTTGAACGCGATGCGTTTGATCAGATGCTGGATCTGGCGCGCAAGGGCTGTGACGAGCTGTTTGCCAAACAGCGCGCTGCACTGGGTCTGTAAAACGGGTTTTGGCCCAGGATCAAAGATTAACGGCCAAAAACCAAAAAACTGAACGTGTTTAATCCTGATACTTGCAGGCCGGAAAATGGTACGTCGCTTTACGGAAAAAAAGCTGGTGATTGCCAGCCACAACAAAGGCAAGATCGTTGAAATTGCAGCGCTTCTTGCCCCTTTTGGAATCGAGGTGGTTTCGGCGGGTGATCTGGGCTTGCCAGAACCCGAAGAAACCGAAAACTCGTTTATTGGCAATGCGCAATTAAAAGCCCTTGCTGCGGCGCGGGCGGCTAAACTGCCTGCATTGGCCGATGATTCAGGCATGGCGGTCTGGGCACTGGATGGTGCGCCGGGCATTTATTCGGCGCGCTGGGCTGGCCCGGACCGGGATTTTGACCTGGCGATGCAAAAGGTGCAAACGGCGGTGGGCAACCATCCTGACCGCCGGGCGGATTTTGTCTGTGCGTTGTCTTTGGCCTGGCCAGACGACCATGTTGAAAATTTTGAAGGCCGCATCGAAGGCGATCTGGTTTGGCCAAAGCGTGGTAAAAACGGTTTCGGGTATGACCCGATGTTTCAGCCACGTGGTTATGACCAAACCTTTGGTGAAATGCCTGCCGAGAAAAAACATGAAATGAGCCATCGTGCCCTTGCTTTTGACTTGCTGGTAAAGGCCTGTTTTGCATAAAGGCCTGATCCGGCTTATCTGATCTCGGGCACCGTCGGTTGATATCGGCGGTGCCTGAATTTTATGAGCCCCGGGTGGGGCTGTGTTTTCCGCTGCCATGAAAGACCATACCGTTGATAACGCCCGAAACCGTCCCGTTTGGTATTTATATCCACTGGCCGTTTTGCCTGTCGAAATGCCCTTATTGCGATTTCAACAGCCATGTTGCCAGCCATGTGGATCACGCCCGTTGGCGCGCCGCATTGCGGGCCGAACTGGCGGTGGGGGCAGCGCGACATCCGGACAGGGTGGTGGGATCAATCTTTTTTGGCGGTGGCACACCCTCGTTGATGGACCCGGAAACCGCCGGGGCGCTGATTGCGGATATTAAAACATACTGGCCGGTGACTGATGATGTTGAAATCACGCTCGAAGCCAACCCCGGTACGGTTGAGATTGACCGTTTCTCGGCCTTTGCCGCCAATGGTATTAACCGGGTATCGCTAGGTATTCAGGCCCTGAACGACCGCGATCTGGAATTTCTGGGCCGGGTCCATAATGCAACAGAGGCCCGCCGTGCCCTTGATGTGGCAACCACGGTATTTGATCGTTTTTCGTTTGATCTGATCTATGCCCGGCCGGATCATAACCCGGCGGCGTGGCGCCGCGAATTGCGCGAAGGGCTTGATATCGCCAATGGGCATATCTCGCTTTATCAGCTGACGATTGAGCCGGGAACGCGGTTTTATACCTTGCATCAGCGCGGCGAGCTGAAAGTCCCGGGTGAAGATCTGGCGGCAGAGCTTTACGATATTACCCAGGAAGAAACCGAACTGGCCGGCTATCGGTGTTACGAAGTTTCCAATCACGCCAAAACGGGGCAGGAAAGCCGCCATAACCTGGTTTACTGGCGCTATGGCGATTATCTGGGGATCGGCCCCGGCGCGCATGGTCGCGAAGCCGTGGTGGGCGCAGACGGGCATATTACGCCGATGGCGGTGCGCCGTCACCGTGCGCCCGATATCTGGCTTGATCGGGTCGAGAAGCTTGGCCACGGCACCCAGGAAGAAGTCGCGCTGGAAAGCGACGAACGTTTGATTGAAATGGTGATGATGGGATTACGCCTTAACGAGGCGATTCCCCTCTCGCGGTTTGACCGTGTGGCGGGCGCTGGCCCACGTGATGTGCTGAATGCTGAACGCCTTGAAACCCTCATTGTTTCGGGTGATCTGGTGTGTGACGATGCCGGTTTGCGGGCGACACAGCAGGGCCGTAACCGGTTGAACGGGGTTCTGGCCTATCTTTTTGACCAGTCGGTTTAGGAACGGGTGTGGTGGAAATGGCGGATTTTTGCCATTTTTACGGCTTTGATAAAAAACGGCAAAAACTTCGACAGAAACTTCAAAAAAGTTTGTTGACACTTGTTTGTCAGCGCGTATATTCCGCCCCGTTCCGGACGACAAATCCGGGGCATACCAGACAGCCCCTAAGCCCAGGTGGCGGAATTGGTAGACGCGCTGGCTTCAGGTGCCAGTGGCCGCAAGGTCGTGGAAGTTCGAGTCTTCTCCTGGGCACCATACCCCAGTACATCAAACGATGTGCTGGGGTATTGTCGTTTCAGGGCTGATTTTGCCTTTGCAGTGCTGTGCCGATGTCGCTAGAACTGCGTACCGCAGATTTGGCAAATGGGGGCGTGGGTGCCAGATATCAGTTATGTTTTGCCGGTTTTTAACAAGGCCGCAGCCCTGCCGTTTTTTATTCGCTCCCTGCGCGAGCAGGCCGGGGAGTTTTCCGCCGAATATATTTTCATAGATGATTTGTCGAGCGATGACTCGCTTGCTGTTCTGCGTGCGCAGACGGCGGATATGGCTAATGTACAGATCGTTGAAAATACCAAAAATGCCGGTCCTGCCATTCGGCTTAATCAGGGGGCGGCCTTGGCAACGGGAAAATATCTGGCGCTGTTTGACTGCGACGAAGTTTTGGCCCCCAATGCTATTGCCACGTTGCTGGGCCTTGCTGGCCGTCATGATGCCGATATGGTGCATGGGAAATGGCACAAAACTGCCGATCCAATTGATCAGATACAGGCAGGCACTATTATGCCTGACGGGGCGGAAAAGGTTTTTCAAGATCCGCTGGGCCGGGTATTGGGCCGGGGGATCGTCCGCATGACGTGGCTTGTGGAACGAGCCCTTTTTTTGCGTGCTGGCGGGTGCGATGAACAGGTGTTTGTGCAGGATGAATCGCTGCCATTAAGGTTAGCGGCCCATGCCCGTTGTCTTGTTGACAGTTCGGCAGTTGTCACCTGGGTGCCCGCAGCGGGAAGCCATTTGTCGGACAACAAAATTCAGCAACATCACGACCGCTTCATGACGTTCTATCATTTTTTGCATCAGCATCCTGATTTGCCGGCCAGTAGCCGAATGAAACTGGCTCGGAAATGTGTTTCTGCAGCGCGCAAGGCCGCGCGCGATGGCGCGGCACTGCCGGGATTAAAAGTTCAGTTTGCCTATTTTGCCGCCAAGGCCGGTTTGCTATCCCCCGATAGCAAAATGATAGATATGTTCCATGATGCGTTTGCCCAAATCCCCGCAATTCGGAGGCCCGACCGCCCGTGACCAGATTTGCCGTTGCACTGCCTTATAGTGATAAAATCGAACGTCGCCTGCATATGGCGGCGTTGGTCTTTTTGTGCCTGATCCCGACTTTTTTGCTGTTTGCGCGTGGGGCTGCCGATGTATCGCTGGTGTTGTTGGCAGTATTGTTTCTGGTGCGCAGTACCTTGCGCCGCGATTGGGCATGGGCGCGGCAGATCGATGTTGCGGTTTTGCTGCTGGCATTGCTGATGCTGGTGGTTGTGGTCGCCCCTTTTGGCGAATATCCGGGGAAAAATTTTGCCCGTGGGCTGATCTGGGTGCGGTTTGTGGTGTTTTATGCCGCAGTCACCCGCTGGGTTCTGGTCGATAAGGCGGCGATCCGTGCGGTGTGTTATGCAACTTTTGCCGCCCTGTCTGTTGCTGCTCTTGATGCGTTTTATCAGTTTTTTGCGGGTTATTCGCTGCTGGGTGGGCAGGGAATGGTCTCAAACGGAGATCGCCTGACCGGGCCGCTTGATCGCCCAAATATTGGCAGCTATCTGTCAAAACTGGCATTCGGTATTATGGCTCTGGCGTTTGTGGCGCGCGAACAGCTTGGAGAAAAACGTCTGTTTTTGATCGGTGCCTGGGTGATGGTGCCGGTGCTGATTGTTATTTTCCTCAGTGGGGAACGTACTGCCAGTGTTTTAACCCTGATGGGGCTGGTTGCGATTGTGATTGGCTTGTTTATCAGCGGTGGTCGCGCTCGGGTGCTATCGGTGTTTTTAGGCGCGGTTGGGGTTGTTGGCCTTGGGCTTTTGTTGTCCTTTAGCGACCGTATCGCCGGGCGGGTGGTTGCGTTAGGGTCCGTTGTGTCTGATTACGCAGACTCGATTTATGGCAAGCTGGTTTTGATGGGCTGGCGCTTTTTTACCGAAAACCCCTTAACCGGTATTGGCATGGGCAGCTTTGAAAAAGTTTGCCGGGCACAGCAACCACCCGAAGCGCTGGAATTTGGCTGTTATCCGCACCCTCATAATATTTATGCCGAATGGCTGGCCAGTAGTGGCCTTGCCGGAACATTGCCGTGGCTGGTTTTTGTTGGAATTGTTATTTGGGCCGGGGTGCGGTTGATCCGTGCGGGGCATACGCAAACGGTGCTGGTTGCCTTCTATCTGGCAACGTTGAATGCATCTTTCTTTCCCTTTGCTGCAACACAAAGTGCCTTTTCAAACTGGCCGGCCATTCTTGCCTGGATGTCAATTGGCTGTGCGGTGGCGGCGTTGAATGTTTTTAAGCGGTCGTCCCATGTTACGGGTTAGGGGGCCTGTTTTGTGCCGTATGGTCCAAATGCCCGGAATTTGCCGATTTTAAGCATATTATCCGCAAATTAGAGATGTCTTTTGCGTCGCGGGCACGCCTTTGCTGTGTTAAGACAGGGCCAAACTTTCAGACCGGAGAATCGCGATGACAAATTACCTCCATCACGGAGATTTGCCCGACGGGCTTGATCTTGGCAAAATTGTTGCGATCGACAGCGAAACGATGGGGTTAAACCCGCATCGTGACCGTTTGTGTGTGGTACAATTATCGTCTGGTGATGGCGATGCCCATTTGGTCAAATTTGATGGCGCCGATTACAGCGCGCCCAATTTGAAAAAAATGCTGGCTGACCCGGATGTATTGAAATTGTTCCATTTTGGCCGTTTCGATATTGCCGTCATGGATGCGTATCTTGGTGTACGTTGCGCCCCGGTTTATTGCACCAAAATCGCTTCAAAACTGATCCGGACCTATACCGACCGCCACGGTTTGAAAGACCTGGTGCGCGAGCTGGTGGGTGTTGAAATTTCCAAACAGCAGCAAAGCTCGGACTGGGGTGCCGCCGAGCTAAGCGCCGAGCAAATCGCCTATGCTGCCAGCGACGTGTTGTATCTTCACAAGATGAAAGAAGAGCTTGATCGTCGCCTGGTTCGTGAAGGTCGCATGGAAATTGCCCAGTCCTGTTTTGATTTCCTGCCGACCCGCGCCAGCCTGGACCTTGCAGGATGGGCCGAAACAGACATCTTTGCCCATTAGGACCGGTTTATCGCCCGTTACCCGTTAGGGTGATGGGCCAAACGTCCGTGTTGTTGACACATTTTTACGCCAGTGAACCCCGGTTGTAGATTAAACCGCAATCGGGCCGGTGGTGGACCGATGACATTAAAGAAGCCCATGACAGTTACCGAAGCCGAAAAAAACGATCTCGCTGTTGCCCGCAAGGTTCTGGGTATTGAGGCGGCTGCGCTTGAAGAACTGGCACAGTCGCTTAATGGTGATTTCTGCCGGGCCATTACCCTGATTGAAGGGTTAAAGGGCCGGCTGGTGATAACAGGCATGGGCAAAAGCGGCCATATTGCCAAAAAGGTGGCCGCAACCTTTGCGTCCACCGGCACGCCTTCGTTTTTTGTTCATCCTGCCGAAGCCAGCCATGGCGACCTAGGCATGATCGGGCAGGATGACGCCGTGCTGGCGATGTCCAATTCGGGTGAAACACCGGAATTATCCGATATTATTGCCTATACAAGGCGTTTTCATATCCCGTTAATCGGTATGACCCGCCGCGCCGAAAGCTCGCTCGGCAGCCAGTGTGATTTTCCGCTGGTGTTACCCAACAGTCTTGAAGCCTGCCCCAACCGCCAGGCACCGACGACATCGACCACCGCGATGCTGGCCCTTGGCGATGCCCTTGCCGTTGCCCTGATGGAACGGCGCGGGTTTAGCGCCGATGATTTCCGCACTTTTCATCCCGGTGGCAAGCTGGGCCAGCGTTTGTTGCGGGTACGCGAAGTCATGCATGGTGCCGATCAGTTGCCAACCATTTCGATACAGGCCCGTATGGCCGATGCCCTGATGGAAATGACGGGCAAATCATTTGGTTGTGTTGGCGTGGTGGACGATGCCGGTAAACTTGCCGGGATCGTAACGGATGGTGATTTGCGTCGCCACATGGCTGATGATCTGGTTTTGCGCCCGGTTGAAACCGTGATGACCCGCAACCCAAAGGCCATAACGGCCGAGTTGCTGGCGGTTGAAGCGCTGGCGATCATGAATGATCGCAGCATCACTTCGCTGTTTGTCGTTAATGATCAGGGTGCTCCGTGCGGTCTTGTGCATATTCATGATTTGCTGCGCCTGGGAGTTGCCTGATCATGAGCGCTGAAAAGTCCGATATTCCCGGTGGCGAGACGCATAATCCGCAGTCGCGCGACCGGCTGTCGTCGACACGGCGCAATGTTGAAATCAATCCGGTTCGCCGCAGCATTGTTTTAATGCTAAAGTTAATTCTGCCAATGGTTGCGGCGGCATTGCTGGCTTTGGTGGTGTTGTGGCCGCAGATCGAACAGATACAGGAAAGCGGGTTTCGTCTTGGTTTTTCCAGTTCACCCGATGATCTGATGGAAAATGTCGCCATGAGCAATCCACGGTTTTTTGGCGTGGACGGTAATCGTCAGCCTTTTACCGTAACGGCGACAGAGGCAATTGAGCAGCGCAAGGACGGCGAAAGTGCAATGGAACATGTTCTGTTGGAGCGCCCGCAGGCCGATATGACACTGACGGATGGCACCTGGGTCGCCTTGACGGCGGATAAAGGGTTCTATACCGAAAGTAAAAGCAGGCTGGATTTGAATGGTGCTGTTAATATGTATCACGACAAGGGGTTCGAGATTCATACCGAAAGTGCCAAAATCAGGTTAAAACAGGGGAATGCCAGCGGGACTGACCCGGTTGACGGGCAGGGGCCGTTTGGAACAATTAAGTCCGATTCAGGATTTGAGCTGGAAGATAAGGGGTCTGTTATACATTTTCTGGGCAAATCGAAACTGACGGTTTTTGACAAGGCAATGAAAGGGAAATCATGATCAGAACGCCGCGCGGGGGTGGGGTTTTATTTGCGGCGACGCTTGTGGTTGGGCTTGCCTGCGGTGCAGGGATCAGCCCGGTTCATGCGGCATCGCTGGGTTTGACCCAGCAAGGTGCCGGCGGCCTTGATGTTGAATCCGATAATGGTATTGAATGGCGCCGTAACGACAATGTGTTGATCGCACGGGGCAATGCATTTGCCCGCCGTGGCGATTCACAGGTCAATAGCGATGAATTGCGCGCTTTCTATCGTGAAGCTGATACCGGAACCGAAATTTACCGGTTGGAAGCACATGGCCATGTAAAATTGTCGACCAGCACCGATGTCGCAACGGGCGACCTGGCCATTTATGATATTGACCAGGCGGTGGTGGTTTTGACGGGCAAAAACCTTAAATACAAGACCCCGACCGAAACCCTGACCGCAAAAGACAGCCTGGAATACTGGGAAGCCAAACATATGGCGGTGGCGCGCGGCAATGCTGTTGCTATATCTGAAGGGCGTCAATTGAGTGCTGATGTGCTAAGTGCCCGGTTTGTTCAGTCTGCCAAGGGCGATAACGAACTTGAACGTATTGACGGTTATGGTCATGTTACCATTGAAACAGCCACAGATTTTGTTGTGGGGGATCAAGGGGTTTATGACGCAAAAACGGGTATCGCGACTTTAACCGGATCGGTTAAGATCACGCGTGGCAAAAACCAGTTAAACGGGGATCGCGCCGTTGTTGACCTTAAGACCGGAATTAGCCGTCTGATGGCAGATGGCAAGGGAGACGGGAAATCACGGGTTCGTGGTTTGCTGGTACCTGACAAGGAAAAGAAACCCGAAGCCGGTGCCAAACCAGCCGGCAAAACAAACTGACGAAGGGTCGGAAAGACAGTGTTCTGGTCTCGCAAAAGCACAAATACTCCGGGCGCGGATGCGTCTATTGCCCTGCCTGACGCCGAAAGTGCGGGCGGGCCGCGACTGGTGAGTGCAAATAAGGGGCTGGTGGCACATAATTTGGGCAAAAGTTTTAAAAAGCGCCCGGTTTTAAAGGACGTTTCCATCTCTGTACAGCGCGGCGAGGCGGTTGGCCTGCTTGGGCCGAACGGGGCGGGTAAAACCACCAGCTTTTACATTATCACCGGCCTGATATCGCCAGACAGGGGCACGATATCGCTGGATGGCCGCGATATTACGATGATGCCGATGTATCAGCGTGCGCGCATGGGAATTGGTTACTTACCACAGGAAGCCTCTATTTTTCGGGGCATGACGGTAGAACAGAACATCATGGCTGTTCTCGAAGTCATCGAAGGTGACCGGATCAAGCGCGAGCAAAACCTTGAAGATTTGCTGGCCGAATTTGCGATTGAGCATTTGCGCCGCACGCCTGCGCTGGCTCTTTCGGGTGGGGAACGTCGCCGCTGTGAAATTGCCCGCGCGCTGGCAGCGCATCCCAATTTCGTGTTGCTTGATGAACCGCTTGCCGGGATTGACCCGATTGCGGTTGGCGATATTCGCGATCTGGTACGGCATTTGAAAGATCGTGGTATCGGGGTTTTGATTACCGATCATAACGTGCGTGAAACCCTCGACATCATTGACCGGGCCTATATTCTGCATGATGGTCGGGTCTTGATGGAAGGCGGCCCGGACGAGATTGTTCGCAATGTCGATGTGCGCCGTGTTTATCTGGGTGACCGGTTCAGTCTTTAAAACAATTTAGGGTCCTGGCTCTAATATTTGGCTGTCCCTGTCTTTTTCGGACTGATAACAATTGACTGGATTGTTTACCGTGTGCCTGTAAGGGTGCGGCGCGGCAGAGTTGTTCTGCCGGTGAAATTTAATAAACTCATACCGCGTCATCAAAAGAAACGCGGACGGGTTACAAAGGCAAGGCAAGGAAATGGGGGAAAGCGGATTGATACGGGGTAGGTACTGATATGGCCCTGAAGGCAAGGCTTGATCTTCGTCAGTCACAGTCTCTTGTCATGACGCCGCAATTGCAGCAGGCGATTAAGCTGTTGCAATTTAACAATATCGAGCTTTCCAATTTTATAGATAGCGAGCTTCTGGAAAACCCGTTGCTGGAACGGGCCGAACCGGGGCAAACCTTTGCGCAAACCGGCGATGAAGCGGTTGGCAACGGTGAGCAGGGGATGGATGCGCGCGCGATTGACGATTTTCGCGACCGCGAGGATATGCGCGGCACCGACCGCCTTGCCAGCAGTGACAGCATGGGGAGTGAGGCCAGTAGCCCGCTTGATTGTGCAGCAGACGCTCTTTTTGACGGTGAAGGTGAAATCACATCCAATGGTGCGCCCGCAGGGGCCAACCATGACTATTCCCAGCCCTATGCCGGGGGGGGCGGGTCAATGTCCGGGGGGGATAGTGATGACCTGCCGGGGTTGGAACAGACCCTTGCCGATACCGTTAGCCTGCGCCAAAGTCTTGATGATCAGCTTAATCTGGCTTTTTCCACGGCTGTGGAGCGTATGATCGGCAGTTATCTGATCGATATGCTTGATGATAACGGTTATGTCAGTGGCGACCTGGCTGAAGTTTGCGAGTCTCTTGGTTGTGAAATGGCGCAGGTTCGTTCTGTGCTGAGCCGTATGCAGGGGTTCGAGCCGGTCGGGGTATTCGCCCGCAATCTTGCCGAATGTCTGGAGTTGCAATTGCGCGACCGGAACCGGTTTGATCCGGCGATGGCGGCATTGCTTAATAATCTGGAGCTACTGGCCCGTCGCGAATTTGACCGGCTGCGCCGTATTTGCGGTGTGGATGGTGACGATCTGGCCGATATGATTGCCGAAATCAGAACGCTGGACCCGCGACCAGGCCGAACCAGTGACGGTGAACCGGCAACACCGGTTATTCCCGACGTGCTTGTGCGTGCAGGCAATGCGGGTAACTGGATGATTGAACTTAACAACGATGCCTTGCCGCGTGTTCTGGTGAACGAAGAATATGCTGCAGTCATCAGTACAGGGATTCGCGGCCGGGAAGAAAAAAGTTTCGTCAACGAGCGGCTGCAAACGGCAAATTGGCTGGTTAAGGCCCTGCATCAGCGTGCCACAACGATTCTCAAGGTCGCCTCCGAGATTATTCGCCAGCAGGATGGATTCTTTAATCACGGGGTTTCGCACCTGCGCCCGTTGATTTTACGCGATATAGCCGAAGCCATTTCGATGCATGAAAGCACGGTGTCGCGGGTGACAAATGGCAAGTTCATGGCGACCCCTCGTGGCATATTCGAGCTGAAATACTTCTTCACCACGGCTATTTCATCTTCTGATGGTGGAGATTCCTATTCATCCGAATCGGTACGGCATCGGATCAAGTCATTGATAGATGGGGAAAATCCGAAAAAAATTCTGTCGGATGATAAACTTGTCGAACTTCTGCAAAAGGAAGGGATCGACATTGCCCGGCGAACAGTGGCAAAATACCGGGAGGCAATGCGGATTCCGTCGTCCGTCCAAAGGCGGCGCGAGAAAAAAGCACAGGCCCGATAACGGCCTGATGCCAATAAACAATGCTTAAGGTATTGAAACATATTGGTGAATACCCAAATGTTGACTTGGCATTGGCGACGGAATATGGTGCCGCCACCTGATTGAGGGGCACCATTGTTCGCAGATGTACTGGAAGTCACTCAACTGGGGATAGGCGATCCATGCAGATTACAGTAATTGGCAAGCAACTTGACGTTGGCAGCGCTCTACGTGAACACGTCGTCGAGACCTTGGACCTTGCGGTAGAGAAATATTTCGATCATGCGATCGAGGCCACGGTAACGATTACCAAACAGGCTCATCTTTATCACACACAGATTTCGGTCCATGTCGGAAAGGGCATGCTGGTTCAGGCAAAAGCATCGGCAAATGAGGTATATCCTGCCTTTGATGCAGCTTGTGAGAAGGTGGCGAAACGGTTGCGCCGTTATAAACGGCGTTTGCGTGATCACCATACGAACCGTGATCAGTATGAAGATGCCTTGATGGATGCGCGTCATTACGTGATCCAGCAGGAAAATGAAGATCATTCTGATGACGATCATGTAAACGGCTTTGATCCGTTGATCGTTGCAGAAACACCCGATCGCATTGATACGCTCTCTGTTGGTGAGGCGGTCATGCGTCTCGATTTGGGGGATATTCCGGCGCTTATGTTCCGGAATGGCAAACATGGCGGATTGAACGTCGTGTATCGTCGGGCCGATGGCAACATTGGCTGGCTTGATCCGGCTGATGAAAAAGCCGGGGCAGCCTGACGAACGCGACCTCTGGTCCAAACAACGCAACGCGAAAGATGGACATTTCAACAATTCTCTCCCCGTCAGGGGTTATTCCGGCATTGCGTTCCGGTGCCAAGAAGGCTGTTCTCGAAGAACTCGCAGAAAAAGCCGCCGAGGTAACCGGACGTGACGCAGGGCAGATTTTCTCTGTTTTGCTTGACCGTGAAAAGCTGGGCAGCACCGGCGTTGGTGGTGGCGTGGCGATTCCGCATGGAAAGCTGGGCGATCTGGACCGGCTTTACATGGTATTTGCCCGTGCGCAAAATCCGATTGAATTTGATGCTGTCGATGAACAGCCTGTCGATCTGTTTTGTATGCTGGTAGCCCCTGAAGAGGCCGGTGCCGATCACTTGAAAGCTTTGGCACGTATTTCCCGGTTGCTGCGCAATCAGGGTATGTGTGAAAAGCTGCGTGGGGCTGCATCGGCTGATGCAATCTATGCATTGCTGACCCAGGACGAGGCCGAACAGGCCGCCTGAAAAATATAGCTTTGACCGGGCCCGGATAAATCGGGTTTGGCAACGAAAAACCCCCGCTTTGAAAAAAGCGGGGGTTTTGTTTTTCAAAGACGGTGCGAAAGGCGCCTATACCAGCGTGGGCCTTGTTGGGGGCGCGAAATTGACCGTGCTGTAGGAAAACGGCACAGGCCCGGGGTTTTGTTACCGGGCTGTTGTTTTGGCGGTTCCGGATTTCGGGTTTTCAACATCGGTCAGGCGGCCTGCCAGCACGACCAGAAGTAAAACCGGTAATCCCAGAATGGCCGTGCCAATGAAAAAGGCCTGGTAACCAACCGCATCAACCGCCGTTCCGGAAAACCCGGCAATGACCTTGGGAAACAGGGTCATGATGGAACTGAAAATGGCATATTGCATGGCGGTAAAGGAAATGTTGGTCAGCCCGGACAAATAGGCGATGAAAGCAGCCGTTGCCAGGCCACCCGACAGATTATCGGCCATGATCACCACGGCAAACATTACTGTATTGGCGGGAATTTGCGCCATGACGGCAAACAGGATGTTGGTGATGGCTGATAGCAAGGCACCCAGAAACAATACTTTGATCACACCGTAGCGCACCGACAGGACCCCCCCCAGGAAACTGCCGGCAATGGTCATGAACAGGCCAAATGTTTTTGATACAGCTGCGATCTCTTCCTTGGAAAAGCCGATATCGGTGTAAAACACATTGGCCATGACCCCCATAACAATATCGGCAATGCGATAAAACCCGATCAATGCCAGAACAACGATGGCGACCTTGCCATAGCGGTCGATGAAATCCTTGATCGGGGCGACATAGGTTTCACGCACCATCTCGCGCGGGGTTATCCCCGCCAGGGTGGTCGCCCAGGCAACGGCAATTGCCAATATCACCGCGACAGCCAGTTGCAAGGTACCGGTTAGAAAACCGGCCAGTTCTTTGGTCATGCCGCCGTTAACCATCGCCGTTTTCATCGGTTCAACCGCATCGCCAACATAGATATTTGCCGCAATGAAGGTGATGATGGTCAGCGCGAACATCAGCAGGAAGCGGATATAGTCGCTGGTGTGGTGGAAATATTTGCTGTCCTTGCGCACCACCGTGGGTTCACTGACCAGCAAGGTCGTCAATACCCCCACACACATCGCCAGCGCCATGCAGCCATAGGCCACACGCCATGCCAGGGGCTGGTAGGTGCCTTCCCCTTCGATCAGTGCGGCGATGGTCAGCGCGCCTGCACCGGCCACAATCATGCCAATGCGATATCCGGCGATATAGGCTGAACTCATCATGGCCTGCAAATCGGTATCGACAGCCTCGATACGATAGGCATCAATGACAATATCCTGTGTTGCCGAGGCAAAACCAAGGGCCACGGCCGCAAAGGCCATCATGGTCAGATTGTGGGCCGGGTCGGTCAGGCCCATCCATAATATGGCGCCAATGATGGCGGTTTGCGCAACAATCAGCCAACTGCGACGTCGGCCCAGGGTGGTGTGAAGGATCGGCAGGGGGAGACGGTCGATTAAAGGTGCCCAGACGAACTTGAAGGAATACCCCAGGGCCGCCCAGCTGAAATAGGTAACCGTCGCACGTTCCACCCCGGCTTCGCGTAGCCAGATCGACAGCGTAGAGAAAATCAGCAAAATGGGAATTCCGGCGGAAAACCCCAGAAACAGCATCGTAATAACCCGCGGGTTGGTCAGGGCGCGAAACGCCTCACCCCAGCTGCGTTTGGTGTGGCTATTCATTTTTCCCCCTGAATATCCGGCTGCCTTTTGCAGACCATATGGTGCCATCAGTTAAAGAATGCCCAAAGCGTTGTAAGATCGCAGTTAAAATATGACAGTTATTCGCGGGCAGGAATGCAACAAGGCCGGTCCAATAGGGACCGGCCTTGTCAGAAGAACGAATGAAACGTCGTTTAAGCGGCGTTTAGTCTTTCTTGCGGCTTTCGCGCTTGCGGATATTCGGATCAAGGTGCAGCTTGCGAATACGGATGCTTTGCGGGGTCACTTCGACCAGTTCGTCGGTCTGGATGTAAGCAAGGGCTTCTTCCAGGCTCATCTGGCGCGGCGGGGTCAGGGTGATCGCATCATCCTTGCCCGATGCCCGAACGTTGGTCAGCTTTTTGCCCTTCAGGATGTTTACTTCCAGGTCGTTGTCACGGTTGTGTTCACCAATGACCATGCCCTGATAGACGCGTGCGCCCGGCTCAATAAACATCATGCCGCGATCTTCAAGACCCCAAAGCGCATAGGCAACCGCATCGCCCTGATCATTCGAGATCAGAACGCCGTTACGACGCCCGGCAATGGCACCCTTGACCGGGCCATAGGAATGGAAAACACGGTTCATAACGCCGGTACCACGGGTATCGGTCAGGAATTCACCATGATAGCCGATCAGGCCACGTGACGGGGCCAGGAACAGAATACGGGTCTTGCCCCCACCCGATGACCGCATGTCGGTCATTTCGGCTTTGCGCAGGCTCATTTTTTCAACGACGGAACCGGCATATTCTTCGTCAACGTCAACCTGAACTTCTTCAAACGGTTCAGACAGAACGCCGTCGATTTCCTTGATCAGAACGCGCGGACGCGAGATCGACAGTTCATAGCCTTCGCGGCGCATGGTTTCGATCAGAACGCCCAGCTGCAATTCGCCACGACCGGCAACTTCGAAGGCATCCTTGTCTTCGGTTTCGGTCAGCTGAATGGCAATGTTGCCTTCAACTTCGCGTTCGAGACGCGAACGGATCATACGCGAGGTAACCTTGTCGCCTTCCTGGCCGGCCAGCGGCGAGTTGTTGACCGAGAAGGTCATCGCCAGGGTCGGCGGATCGATCGGCTGGCTTTTGATCGCAACTTTAACGTCGGCAGCACAGATGGTGTCGGCCACGGTGGCGTCGGTCAAACCGGCAATGGCGATAATGTCGCCAGCTTCGGCTTCTTCCTGCGGCACACGATCCAGGCCACGGAAACCCATCAGTTTCGAAAGGCGGCCGGTTTCAACGGTGCCGTCACCGCGCAGAACCTTAACCGGCATGTTCAGTTTGGCACGGCCCTGTGCAATACGACCGGTCAGAATACGACCCAGGAAGTTATCGGCATGAAGCATGGTGGCGATCATGGCGAACGGGGCGTCCACTTCGGCTTTCGGGGCCGGAACATAGCTAAGAACCAGATCCATCAGCGGGGTCAGGTTTTCTTTCGGGCCTTCGGGGTTTTCAGCAGCCCAGCCATCACGGCCGGATGCATACAGAACCGGGAAGTCCAGCTGTTCGTCATTGGCTTCAAGCGAAACGAACAGATCGAAAATTTCGTCAAGTACTTCTTCAGCGCGCTGGTCCGGACGGTCGATCTTGTTGATGATCACGATCGGCTTCAGGCCAAGTTTCAGGGCTTTACCCAGAACGAACTTGGTCTGCGGCATCGGGCCTTCGGCCGAGTCGACCAGCAGAACAACACCATCAACCATCGACAGAATACGTTCGACTTCACCACCGAAATCGGCGTGGCCAGGGGTATCGACGATGTTAATGCGGGTTTCCCCCCACTGAATCGCGGTCGGCTTTGCCATAATGGTAATGCCGCGTTCACGTTCCAGATCGTTGCTGTCCATGGCGCGTTCATCAACGCGCTGGTTGTCACGATAGACGCCGGACTGGCGGAACATGGAGTCAACCAGGGTCGTTTTACCGTGGTCAACGTGGGCGATAATGGCGATATTGCGCAGCTTCATGGGCGCGGACTCCGTATAACATGCCGCGCGCCGGTCGTGCCTAGCGCATCGGTCAGAAACAAGATTGGGCGATATATATTGTGAAGGCGGAGTGCTGCTCGCTTACGTCGCGGCGCATCACCTGCCTTGCAAATGCCAGAGTGCTTGATTTGTTAAAAATACAACACAGACGCCGGGTACATGCGCCATTGGCCGCAGATTGTCAATGCTTTGCAACTGCGAAATGACGGGCATGTGCGGATTAGCGGCGTATTTCTGCGGGACGGCGCGTTTGTTGCCGTCCCGTGAAATTTTGTATTTGCAGTTGCTTAGGCCGGAATGGCCCCCTGGCACAGGGTTTTAAGGTCTGCGTCCGGGCGTGCCCCCATATGCGAAATGATCTCAGCTGCACAGATCGATCCCAGACGCCCGCAGGTGGCCAGATCGAAACCCTGTGTATAGCCGTAAAGGAATCCCGATGCAAAAAGGTCACCGGCGCCGGTGGTGTCAACGACCTTGATTACCGGTTCGGCCGCAACCTCGATAACGGAATCGCCCGAAACAATAACCGAGCCTTTTTCACTGCGGGTCAGGGCGGCCACCTTGCAGTGGCGGCGGACTTCAATCAGGGCTTCGTCGAAGGTGTCGACTTCATAAAGCGATTTAATCTCGTCTTCATTGGCGAAAAGAATATCGACATGGTTATGAACCAGATCGCGGAATGAATCGCGGTGACGATCAACACAAAAAGAATCTGACAGCGTGATCGAAACCTGGCGGTTGGCTTCATGGGCAATTTTTGCGGCCAGAACGAAGGCTTCCTTGGCTTCGTCGCGGTCCCACAAATACCCTTCCATATATGTGACCTTTGCCGACTTGATCAGATCGGCATCAATGTCGTTCGGTCCCAGTTCGGTGCAGGCGCCCAAAAAGGTGTTCATGGTGCGATGACCGTCCGGGGTCACAAAAATAAGGCAGCGCGCAGTTGACGACCCGTCACTGGCAGCGGCTGTATCAAAGCTGACGCCCATGGCGCGAATGTCGTGGCGAAATACCGATCCCAGCTGATCATCACGGACTTTGCCAATATAGGCACCTTTGCCCCCCAGGGCTGCAATCCCGGCCAGCGTGTTACCCGCCGACCCGCCAGACATTTCGATGCCCGGCCCCATTTCCTTATAAAGCGCATCGGCGGTGTCGGTGTCGATCAGGGTCATCGCGTTTTTAACCAGCTTCAGACGGGTCAGGTCGTCTTCGGTGCAATGGGTCAAAACATCGACGATGGCGTTGCCAATTCCGACAACATCAACTGTGGGTGCGCTCATCTATGGTTCCTGCTGGTTGGGTAAAGGGGCCGGTAAGATCGCCCGGTAATTTGCGCGGCAGTATAATGGTTCGGACCCGACGTGCAAGTTTTGCGACCGTTGCGCAGCCGTTTGTTTGTCGGGATGTCCTGAAAAACAAAACTTCATATGTTGTTTTTCGGGCACCAAACCGGTTCGACAGCGGATCGGTTTTGGCATCTTTTCGCGCGATGCTGCAATGACCGGTGTGGTCTTTATCAAAAGTGATGATGGCTTTGAGTGCGCAAAATATCGTCGGGCGCCAAGCAAAACCCCGCAGAAATCCTAATGTTCATGTGACTGCATTAGGTACTGTATTTGTTTGTTGAATTCCGTAATTTGCGCCAAAAACATATTGATTAAGCATTTTGAAGATAATCTGATCCCAAATATCAGGCCGTTTCTCGGCTGTTTGGTGTCATTCCCAACTAATACCGACTGTTTTGTACGTCTTTAGGATTAATCAGATAACTATAAAATATACCGATATAACGTTATTTAATACATTCTATATCGATAAAAATCCAATTTTGCGTCTGGCACATGGCACAGCTGGCTTGACAGGAAATTAGATGATATAAAATTAGATGATATATCATCTAATGAGGATGGCATTGTGGTTTCCAATCCGGATTTACCCAAAACCAGTTTCGGCCCCATGCTGGCACAGGCTGCCCGGCAATGGCGACGGGCCGTTGACATGGGCTTGCAACCCTTTGGCCTGACCGAGGCAACATGGTTACCGCTTGTGCATTTGGCGCGCGCGCCCGAACCCTTGCGGCAAAAACAACTGGCCGAAGGGTTGATGCTTGACGGGTCGGCGGTCGTGCGGCTGCTGGATTGCCTGCAAAAAGATGGCCTGATTGAGCGGCAGGAAGAGGCCGGTGACCGCCGTGCCAAAACCATAACAATTACCGGGGCAGGACGTGCGATGGTCGAAAAAGTCGAAATGGCCGCGGCCAATGTCCGTGAACATGCCCTAAGCGGTGTCAGCCCCGATGATATCGCCACAACTTTGCGTGTGTTGGCCCATGTTGCGCGCCAAACCAAAGGTGGGGCCGCGTAGAATGGACAGGATTTCGTTAAGCTCTGACGACGACCCAGCCGACTGTCCCGAAGTGTGTTCTAAACATTCTGATATCGAAACAATAAATCGAAATTCGGATGTCGGTATCGCCCGGCAAGATAATGTACAACCTGTTGGCGCGAAAAACGGTCAACGCAGCGTCCAAAATACACACCGGCACGGAGATGAAAAATACACAGGGGGGGTCGCGCAGGCCAAACAGGGGTTGAAAACCCGGGCCGCACCACTTTGGCTGCTTGCTCTGGTAACGTTTAGCGGCACACTTGCGATGCATATCTTTGTTCCGGCATTGCCATTGGCCGCAGCTGACCTTGGTGCCGATGCCGGCGCCATGCAAATGACGATCAGTATTTATATTTTGGGGCTGGCAGTTGGCCAGCTGATTTACGGGCCGGTATCGGACCGGTTCGGGCGTAAGCCGACTTTGCTGGTCGGGCTTGCATTATATACTGTTGCAGGTGTCGGGGCGCTTTTGGCACCGGAAGTCCATTGGCTTATTGCAGCGCGGTTGTTTCAGGCGCTGGGCGGGTGTGCGGGCCTGGTCCTGGGGCGTGCCATCGTGCGCGATACCTGCGCGCCCAAAGAAGCAACCCGGCGGCTGGCCCTGATGAATTTGATGGTTACATTGGGTCCCGGGTTTGCACCATTGCTTGGTGGTTTGATGGCCGGCGATCTTGGCTGGCGCTCGGTGTTGCTATTTTTATGCGGGCTCGGGGTTATCAACGTTGTTCTAACCTGGCGGCTTTTGCCTGAAACCGGCGGGAATGCCATGGCGAGCGACGGGCTGGCTGTGGTGCGCAATTATTTCAGCTTACTGCGTTCGCCTGCTTTTTTGGGCTATGCCATTGGCGGGGGCTGCGCCACCACGGCGATGTACGCCTTTATTGGTGCCGCACCGTTTATCTTCGTGCATCAGCTTAACCGGCCGACCAGCGAAATTGGACCATATCTGGCAGTTTTGATTTTGGGCGTCTGGTTTGGCAGTTTGCTGGCAGGTCGGCTGATCCGCCATGTGCCGTTGCGCCGGTTGCTGGTGGTGGCAAATCTGGTAAGCGTTGCCGCGGCTTTTTCGCTGCTGGCGGTCGTTTTAACGGGCAATCTGACAGTGATTAATGCCATCGGGTTAATGTTTTTGTTCACTCTGGGCGCTGGAACCGCATCGCCCGCCGCCCTGACCGAAGCCATAAGCGTTAATCCGCAGGTTATTGGCTCGGCGTCCGGGCTTTATGGCAGTACCCAAATGGCGGTTGGTGCAATTTGTACCGCTCTTGCCGGGCTTGGTGATAATCCGGCGCTGGCGGCGGCGCTTGTTCTGTCCGCGGCGGGCGTTGTGTCGCAAGTGTCATTCTGGATTGCGTTGCGCCGTTCGGCATTACCTCAGCCGGAATAGTTTTAAGTTTTAACAGGACGGGCTGGCGCGAAAGACCGGTTTTGTATTCGCGTAAAGGCGCGAATTTCTGGTGTTTTCAACTGGCTAACGATCCTAGTCTCAATGCCGGATTTTCGGGACGAACATTCTGTAAAATATCAATTAGGAAATTTTATTTAATTCTATATCGATTTATTATGAGTTACTTTTGATAATTAAATTCTTATAGATTATGTCTGATGATCTTGGTGTGATATGTGAATAATTGTTAAAGGCGGTTTCATGCCTGCAAAACATTTGCTAATGCCGCGATGTATTTCTGACGCAGAATCAACCAGCTACGCTGGCGAAGGGTCATCAGGTGTTTGGGGGGCAGGTGTTTTGTCCGCCGATGGTTTTGGCGGATGAAACTGTATAACGGTTTCGTCGGCATCGGGGGACGATGAGGTTTCTGCGTGTGTGTCGTCGGGTTTTATGCCGGCAATTCTGTCGCGCAATTCGGCTGCAAGGCTGCGGATGCGCTGGTGATGGCGCTGATCATGGTTAAGGGCCAGAAATTTCTCGAAGGCGGCCAGTGCCTTTTCATCATTGTTAAGACGGGCGTGAAGTGTTCCGGCCTGATGCCATAACCCGGCTTCATCCGGGGCAATGATCAGGCAGCGTTCAAGAATGGTTGTGGCATAGGCAAGGTCACCACTGCGAAGGGCCCGGACCTTGATGTTATTTTGCAGGCGCAACAAAATCGTTCTTTCGTTCGCCTCGCGGTAATGTTCGGGCTGTAGTTCGGCATCCAGCCCCTGAAAGGCTTTCAAAAGTTCACGCAGTTCGGCGGCACCTAAAACAATACCATTGTGAAACGGGTCAATCAGCACCCGTTCCCCGTGGGCTTCAAGGCGCAACAGGAAATGACCGGGAAAATCAATGCCGGTCATATCAAGGCCGCAGCGCGTTGCCGCATGTAAATATAACAGTGCCAGTGCCACAGGCAGGCCGCGTTTGCGGTCAATCACGCTCATCAGGTTGGCGTTGTCGGTATCGTCGTAATTTTCCTCGTCGCCCTGATACCCATGATATCCGGGAATGACATGTTGCAGGGCAATTGCCAGGTCCATCACGCGCGGCGAACTGCCGCCTGCTCCGGCGGCATCGGCGATGCTGCGCTCCAGGTCGGCACAAATATCATCAAGCCGGGCCAGATAAGGCGAAATATCACGGTCGGTCTTGTCCAGACTGGCAAAATGCAACGCTGCCTCGGCCGCTGTCGCGTCAGGATATTGTCCTTGCGCATACGATTCCAGCCACCGCAAAGCCGATTTCTGACGATCTGTTTCCGGGATGACGCCTGTGATTTTCAAGTCCTCTTGCGTGTAGGGTCGTCTTTTAAACGAACGAAACTGACAACCTTTTTAACATAACTCGTCGCACGCACATGCGAAATAACCCGATCAAGCTCGTCCTTGTTCTGGGCGATCCCCATCAGGTAAACAGTGCCGTCAACGGTTTCTATATTGTAGTTAATCGCATAAACGCGGCTGTCAAACATCAGCGCGGTTTTTATACGTGTACTGATCAAAAGATCGTTGGCCGCATCAATCAGGCCAACTTCCTTGCCAACCTTTAATTGGTTGATAACGCGTTTTACACCATCGGTTTGCCACGCGGTTTTTACAGCTGTCATTTCGACATCGGCAGTGGGAACGTATCCCGCCAGCAATACTTCGCCTTCGACCACTTCAATTTCGATATCGACAAACATCTGCTTGTCGATTTCCAGATATTTGCGCCATAAATTGGCGTTGATGGCGTTATCACTGACCGAGTTTTTAAAGCCCCGTTCCTGCATCGCAGCGACACCGGCAGTGGCGCCGGCCCCTACCACCAGCGATGTGCAGCCGCCATTTGCCAGCAAGGCAGCGCCCAGCAAAAAGCAAGCGCCCAGGCGTGCAGGAAATTTGTGCCTGTTATATTTTTGTCCCGGGTCATGATGATTGCCCGGTTTGGAAATAGACGTCATTGAACTACCTGTCCGCCCCATTGCAACGCTTACTATGGGCTACGGATGTTAAGGAGTTTTAAAAAAGCAGGGTATTGCAGGGGGTGTTGATGCTGTTTGGCGGGTTTTTTGGCCTAAAAACAGACTTTTGATGGTTAATTCCCCCACCTTTAAGCTGGCCTTGCCTGTTTTCGGGCGGCGACGGGTGACGATGAAATAATACGCCTTGATCCTTGCCTGATCCTACGGAGCCCATTGCCAGCAACCGCATCACGGTTATGTTTAGTGCATCTTTCGTGTCCGTGTGTGGATCTGCCCGGGGCGCTACCGTGTGGTAAGTTGCCTGTTCGGGGCTGGTTTTAAAACCGCGGCACTCTTTCTTCCCCGCTTAAGAAAGGACCGAACCGTTGCAATATAACAAACTTGGTCAAACCGGGCTTTTTGTCTCGGAACTGTGCCTGGGCACCATGACCTTTGGCGGCCAGGGCGAGATGTGGCAAAAAATCGGCAAGGTTCAGCAAGGTGATGCTGATCAGCTGGTGAAAACCGCCCTTGATGCCGGAATCAATTTTATTGATACCGCCAATGTCTATGCAGAAGGCAAATCGGAAGAAATTACCGGTCAGGCCCTGAAAAACCTGGGGGTGGCACGCGAAGACGTGGTGGTTGCCACCAAGGTTTTTGGTCGTATGGGGGCTAATGTTAATTCCACCGGGGCCTCGCGCCATCACATCATGGATCAGGCCAGGGCCAGCTTGAAACGGTTGCAGCTCGACCATATCGACCTGTATCAGATTCACGGGTTTGATACCGCAACACCCATTGAAGAAACGCTGGATGCGTTGGATACTCTGGTGAAACACGGGCATGTTCGCTATATCGGCGTGTCAAACTGGGCTGCGTGGCAAATTGTAAAGGCACTGGGTATTTCCGAACGCCATCACCTGGCGCGGTTTGCGTCACTGCAGGCTTATTACACATTGGCAGGGCGTGACCTGGAACGCGAAATTGTACCGATGTTAAAGTCGGAAAATGTGGGTCTTATGGTCTGGAGCCCGCTTGCCGGGGGATTGCTTAGCGGCAAATATGACCGCGATAACGAAACCGATGGCGAAGGCCGCCGGGCCAGTTTCGATTTTCCGCCGGTAAACCGCGACCGTGCCTATGACTGTATCGACACAATGCGTGTTGTTGCCCGCGCGCATGATTGCAGTGTGGCACAAATTGCTCTGGCGTGGTTGCTGCATCAGCAAGCGGTGACCAGCGTTATTGTCGGGGCAAAACGCACCGAACAGCTTGAAGATAATATCAAGGCAACCGGCATCAAACTGACCGGTGCGGACCTTGAAGCCCTGAACGCTGTCAGTGCCTTGCCGGTAGAATATCCGGGCTGGATGCTGGAACGTCAGAGTGGGTATCGCAAGGGCTGATGTGCCTGATTGCAGATAAATCTATTCTGTTTACAGTCGGCGGGCAGCAATGCCTGCCGATTTTGTTTCAGGGTAATATCTGGGGTCATACTACGGGGCAATCAGCGGCATGGACGGGCATTGGTGTGGTCGGATCATATCGGCCCAGCGGCCTGGTGTAATGCCAAAGGCTTGTTTGAAATGGCGGTTGAGGTGGCTTTGATCGGCAAAACCGGTTTCAGCCGCAATACCGGCCAATGGTTCGCCTTGCGCGATCAGGGTTTTGGCGCGCTGTAACCGCCGCATGACCAGAAACCGGTGCGGGGTGGTGGCAAAACAGGCCTTGAACTGCCGGATCAGGGTATAGCGATCCAGCCCGGTAACGTCTTCAAGTTCGGCCGAGGTCACGACATCATTGATGTTGGCTTCCAGGAACTGGCGCGCACGTTCCATGCGGGTGGTTGCAAGGTTTTTGCTGCGGCGAATCGGCTGTTTCGCGTGGCGCGACAGCCCTTCGGCGATTCCGCATACCAGTTGGTCAATCAGCAATTCATCAAGGTCGCTGTCAAGATGGGCCAGCATTTCAAGCAAGGTAGCAGACAGGGCCGGGTCCGAAAAAACCGGCTGGGCGACAAAGGGTAAACTACCGGCATTTTCACCCAGCCCGCGCCGTAATAATGACGGTTCGAGATAGAGCATCCGATAACGCAAACCGGCTTCGGTGCCGGCCCCGCCATCGTGGATTTCATCGGGGTGCAGGACGATGATATTGCCTGGCTGACTAAATTGTTTGGCCCCTCGATACGAAAATGTTTGCACCCCGTGCAAGGTTACCCCCAGCGCATAGGTATCGTGGCGATGCGGGGAAAACATATCGCCGTAAAACTGTGCTTCTATCCGTTCAATGCCGGGCAGGGCCGGGGCGGTTAAAAAACGTTCGCGGGTGGAAAGATTGCACAAACGTTCAATACCGGCGCTATCGGGGAAGGTTACAAGCGAAGTCATCTTTTCCCCTTTCATTAGCTATGCGGATTATGACGTTCATGTTTGATACCAAAGTTGCCATTGTATTGCGAAACGACCTTGAAAGCTGGCAGTCGCTAAATGTGACAGCCTTTTTGATGAGCGGTATTATCGCAAAATTTCCCGAAATCATCGGCGAAGATTATGTGGATCGCAACGGCAATAAATACAATCCCATGTCGGTGCAACCCGCCATCGTGCTGGCAGCCGACCAGGCAACATTGGGCAAAATCCACAATCGCATCATTGATCGTGGTGTTCCGGCCTCGCTTTATATCGAGGAAATGTTTTCAACCGGCCATGACGCCGCCAACCGCGAGGTTTTTGCGCAATTTGCCCCGGATGATGCCAAAGTGGTTGGCATTGCATTGCGGGCGGAAAAACGGGTGGCGGATAAAATTGTCAAAGGGGCCAAAATGCACCCCTGACCCTGACATCCTGTTCTGCTATTATCGCCTGCACGTATTTATGACCCCATCCAGACATTGATATGATGGCGGATGCGGCACCATGGTTGTACCGTCATCACATCAATGCGCATGTCGCCATCATGGCCGTTTCGGGCGGCAAATCCTTGCAGGCTGCGGGCAATGCGGCTTTGTTGGCGCGGGGTAACCGCAAACAGGGCCGCATTTTCAGAGGTGCGGTGTTTGACTTCAATGGCAACTAGAATGCCTGATTTTTGCGCGATGATGTCAATTTCGCCGCCCATACCGCGATAGCGCCGTGCCAGAATGCGGTATCCCTTGATCGACAACCACAAACAACACAGGCTTTCGGCCCGGCGACCGGCCTTTTCGGCAAGGGCTCGGGATGATCTTTGGTCCGGGTTGCGGGTTTGGCGCCGGGGGGATTGGCCCATGGCGCCTAGCTATCCTGCCCCAGTTCCAGGGCGCGGTTATAAAGATCGCGTTTTTTAAGGCCGGTTTCGCGCGCCAGAATATCGGCTGCATCCTTGGTCCGGTTGCTTTGCAACAGCACCCGCAACCGGTCGTCGACTTCATCGGCCGAGGGCTCATTTGATCCTGCCGGTGCCGGGCCAACCACAATTACGACTTCGCCTTTGGGCGCACCGGCCTCGTCATAGTGCGCGGCCAGGTCCGCCAGTGTGCCGGGTCGGACTTCCTCGAACAGTTTGGTCAGTTCGCGGGTAACGGCAGCGGGGCGACTTTCCCCCAGGCAATTGGCCATGTCACGCAGGCAGGCCGCCAGGCGTTTGGGGCTTTCAAGAAAAATCAGCGAGCCGGGAATGGGGGCAAAGCGGGTCAGTTCTTTTTGCCGCGCCATCGATTTGGGCGGTAAAAAACCGCCATAAAAGAAATGGTCGCTGGGCAGGCCCGATAAAATCAGCGCGACAATCGGGGAACAAGCCCCGGGGGCCGTCGTTACCGTATGGCCTGTCGCCTGACAGTCGCGCACCAGTTTGTAACCCGGATCATTGATCAGCGGGGTTCCGGCATCGGAAATCAGGGCAATGGCCTGGCCTTTGCCAAGCCTGTCCATGATTTCGGGGCGCATTTTTTCGGCGTTGTGTTCGTGATAGGCAATGCGTTTGGTCTTTATGCCGAAACGTGACAAAAGCTTGCCTGATGTGCGGGTGTCCTCGCACAAAATAATTTCGGCCCGTTTAAGGATATCGACCGCACGAAACGTAATATCGCCCAAATTTCCAATTGGAGTAGCAACCAGATAAAGCCCGGCCGATAATGGCAAGGTTTTGTCATTCCCTGTTTGATCCGGTTTACTTGCCGGATCGCCCGCATTACCCTGCGAAGAAATAACGCCATTGGGAGGTGAAGAGAGTGGGTTTTCCGAAACTTCATCCGTCTGCGACGAGGAACGGGAATTCGGCGTGGCGCCGGTTTGCGTGCCGGACGGCATCTGTGTTGGTCCTTTCGCTGGGGCTGGGCGCGTGCAGTTCGAACCTGACTAGCACGGATTCACAGCGTGAGCCAGCGCCTGTTGTTACCAATAATGGCCCCGATACGGCCACTCGTGCGCCCAATCAGGGGCTGATTGGTGAACCCAGCCCGTTTGACGGCATGCCCGGTGACGGGCAGGTTCTGTCGGGTCTTTATAATGATGAAGCCGCCACCACCGATAAACGGGTGGCCTTGCTTTTGCCATTGTCGGGCCCCCACGGCGATTTGGGGCGGGCGATGCGCCACGCTGCCGAACTGGCCTTGTTTGATGCTGCTGCTGACGACTTTGTGTTGATGCCAATCGATACCGAAGCCAGTTACGATGGCGGACGACTGGCGGCACAAAAGGCGATCAATGCCGGAGCCAAACTGATTTTGGGTCCGTTATTTTCCGACTCGGTCCGCGGTGCCGGTGAAATCGCCAAACAGGCCAATGTGCCGGTTTTGTCGTTTTCCAATAATATCCGCGCCGCCGAACCCGGTGTGTGGGTAAACGGCCTGTCGCCCGAAGACCAGATCAAACGTGCTGCGGCCTATTCCATTAGTCAGGGCAAATACCGTTTTGCTGCCCTGTTGCCGCAAAATGAATATGGTCGTCAGATTTCGGCTTCGCTTGACCAGATCATTACCAGTGCCGGTGGCACCATGGGCCAGGTGGCTTTCTATCAGCCTGGCAGCGATGCGATGGAACAGACGGTTAAGAATTTTGCCCAGTATGACCAGCGCCACGGGGCTTTGCTGGCGCGTAAACGCGAACTGGGTGCGGCTGGTGACAGTGCGTCCCAGCGGGCCCTGCAGCGGCTTGGCGGGCTGGATACTTTAGGAGATCCGAATTTTAATGCCTTGATCCTGCCGGCAACCGGCGGCGATTTGCGCCAGGTATCGGCCCTTTTGGCATATTACGATGTTGACCCGGCCAATGTGCAATATATCGGCACCTTTGGCTGGAATGATTCCAGCCTGTTTGCCGAACCGGCCTTGAATGGCGGGATTTTTGCTGCACCTGAACCGGGCAACTGGAATGCCTTTTCCAGCCGTTATCGTAAAACCTTTGGGGTTGAACCACCACGTATTGCCAGCCTGTCATATGACAGCACGGCACTGGCCGCTGTTTTGGCCGGGTCGGAGAGCGGTATTACAATGGCGGGCTTAACCAATGTTACCGGCTTTTCCGGTATTGACGGTGTCTTTCGTCTGAATGCCGATGGCCGAACCCAGCGCGGTTATGCCGTGATGCAAATTTCGCGTAGCGGTGTGAAAATGATCAGCCCGGCCCCGGCATCCTTTGATGCGGTATTCTGATTTGAAAATGGCCGACGCGCCCTAATCACCTGAATGACTGATAAACACCCGCCTATTCCGTGGCGGGTGTTTTTTCTTTGAAGTTGCACAGATCGCTGACTATGCAGTCAGGGCAACGCGGGCTGCGGGCCTTACAAATATAACGGCCATGCAAAATCATCCAGTGGTGCGAATGCTGTAAAAACCGTTTGGGAATTTTCTTTTCCAGCGCCTTTTCCACAGCCAGCGGGGTTTTGCCCTTGGCCATGCCGGTTCGGTTGCCCAGGCGGAATATGTGGGTATCGACGGCAATGGTAGGTTCGCCAAAGGCAATATTGCGCACCACATTGGCCGTTTTGCGACCGACACCGGGCAGTTCTTCCAGCGCGTCCTGATCATTGGGCACAACACCGCCGTGTTTTTCGACCAGAATTTGCGCTGCCGCCATAATATTTTTGGCTTTGCCACGATACAGGCCAATCGTGCGCACATGGCTGATCAGGGCTTCTTCGCCCAGATCGAGCATATCTTGCGGGGTGGCAACAATTTCAAACAGCTTTTTGGTGGCCTTGTTCACCCCGACATCGGTGGCCTGTGCTGATAAGGCGACAGCGACCAGCAATGTATAAACATTGGTGTAATCCAGTTCGCCCTTTGGTTCCGGGTCGGCATCGGACAGGCGTTGGAAAAATTCTTCTATGGCGGCTTTGCTCATCGGGCGGGACGTCGGAAGGGACATGGCTTTCTGCTTTTTAATGGCGTTATGGCAACGGGCGGGGCAGCCTTGGTATGGGACTATTTATAGGATGTGCACACGGGAAGGTCGAATTTTGTTTGCGATCAGGCTGGAGTGATTCCAGAATTCACGGCATCATATTAGGTGCTGCCTGATTTACATAAGGTTGTTGGGCTGGTGTCAGGCTGAAAATAGCAACCACCAAACCGGAACAGGCCGGGCCCCCGTCGTAACCCGCCGGGCCGCCATGTCGCTGGCTGCATCCGGGCGCAGGACGTTAAATAATGCCGCGCATACCGCGTATCGAAAAACCGGTTTTTAAAACCGATCTTCACCCCCGGCGTTCCCTGACGCGGCGCGGGGCACGCAGGCTTGTCTGGTGTGTTGGGGGTGTTACATCATCTTTGGGGGTGTTGTTCTGGTCGATGGGGGCGTGGCCGATTGCCGGTTTTATGGGAATTGACGTTGCGCTTTTGTCTTTTGCTTTCCATTTGAACTTTCAGTCGGCCCGGTGCGGCGAAATGATCGAACTGCGTCGCAATGTTTTACGGCTGACACGAATATCGGCCCGTGGCGTGCGCGAGGAATTTGATTTTCAGACCTACTGGTTACAGGTGGTGATGAAACCCGGTGATGCGACGCGCAGTATTCTGGTATTACGCAGCCATGGCCGTGATACGGAAATTGCCCCGTTTTTGCCTGAAGATGCCAAACAGGAACTGGCAAACACCCTGCGCGAAAAACTTTTGATCTGTCGGGGCGGGCTGCCAGTTTGACGACGGTGTGAAAAAAGGACGATGGCGTGTTGTATGGGGAAATCGCACAAACCGGCCCGAAATGCCGGGAAATGCTGTTGTCTGGCGGTGCTTTATGGCCAGTTATGGGCAGACTGCGGCGGTTTAAGACGAAAAAACCCTAAAGAATCCCCATTTTCACGGCTTGCGACTTTGTTTTGACTTTCATATATAGGTGCGCGGGGTGATTGCCCCGTGGACAAAACGCTATTACAACCATTGGTCCCAGGAGGTCCTGCGCGGCGCTTCAAGGCGAAGGCTGCGGGACGGGCCGGCCGCTAAAAGAGGAACGAATTATGGGCAAGATTATCGGTATTGACCTTGGCACCACCAACTCCTGCGTTGCAGTGATGGATGGTAAGGAAGGCCGGGTTATTGAAAACAGCGAAGGCGCACGTACAACGCCGTCGATGGTCGCTTTCACCAATGATGGTGAGCGCCTTGTCGGTCAGCCGGCAAAACGCCAGGCTGTGACCAACCCGGAAAACACCCTGTTTGCGATCAAGCGCCTGATCGGCCGTCGCATGGGCGACCCGGAAGTCGAAAAAGATAAAGATCTGGTACCGTACAAAATTGTTGGCGGTGAAAACGGCGACGCATGGGTCGAAGTTAATGGCGAGAAAATGGCTCCGAGCCAGATTTCCGCGATGATCCTGCAGAAAATGAAAGAAACCGCCGAAGCCCACCTGGGCGAACCGGTAACCGAAGCCGTGATTACCGTTCCGGCATATTTCAACGATTCGCAGCGTCAGGCCACCAAGGATGCCGGTAAAATTGCCGGTCTTGAAGTCAAGCGTATCATCAACGAACCGACCGCTGCTGCCCTGGCTTATGGCCTGGACAAAAAAGAAGGCGGCACGGTTGTTGTTTATGACCTTGGCGGTGGTACCTTTGACGTCTCGGTTCTGGAAATCGGCGATGGCGTTTTTGAAGTTAAATCAACCAATGGCGATACCTTCCTTGGTGGTGAAGACTTCGACAAACAGATCATTGATTATCTGGCCGACGAGTTCAAAAAAGAACAGCAGATCGACCTTCGCAAGGACCGTCTGGCCCTGCAGCGTCTGAAAGAAGCCGCTGAAAAAGCCAAGATCGAACTGTCTTCCTCGATGCAGACCGAAGTCAACCTGCCGTTCATCACGGCTGACCAGTCCGGTCCGAAGCACCTGAATGTCAAGCTTAGCCGTGCGAAACTTGAAGCACTGGTTGGGGACCTGATTGATCGCACCATCACGCCGTGTAAAGCCGCGTTGAAGGATGCCGGTATTTCGGCTGGTGAAATTGATGACGTGATCCTGGTTGGCGGCATGACCCGTATGCCGAAGGTTCAGGAACGCGTTAAGGAATTTTTCGGTCGTGAACCGCACAAGGGTGTGAACCCTGATGAAGTTGTGGCCCTTGGTGCTGCCATTCAGGGTGGTGTCTTGCAGGGTGACGTCAAAGACGTTCTGTTGCTGGACGTTACCCCGCTGTCGCTGGGTATTGAAACCCTTGGCGGTGTGTTCACCCGCTTGATCGACCGTAACACCACCATCCCGACCCGCAAGTCGCAGACCTTCTCGACTGCGGAAGACAACCAGACCGCTGTGACCATCCGCGTGTTCCAGGGTGAACGCGAAATGGCCGCTGATAACAAGATGCTGGGTCAGTTCGACCTGGTTGGCCTGCCGACCGCGCCGCGTGGCGTACCGCAGATCGAAGTCACCTTTGACATTGATGCTAACGGTATCGTCAACGTTTCGGCCAAGGACAAGGCGACCAACAAGGAACAGCAGATTCGTATTCAGGCATCTGGCGGTTTGTCGGATGATGAAATCGAAAAAATGGTCAAGGATGCCGAGTCTAACGCAGACAGCGACAAAAAGCGCAAAGCGCTGGTCGAAGCCCGCAACCAGGCAGAAGCCCTTGTTCATTCGACCGAGAAGAACATTGCTGAACATGGTGACAAGGTTGATGCCAATACCAAGTCCATGATCGAGGATGCCCTGGCGGCCCTTAAGGAAGCCAAGGACGGTGAAGATCCCGAACTGATCACCACCAAGATCAATGAACTTCAGCAAGCCGCCATGAAACTTGGCGAAGCCATGTATCAGGCCCAGCAGGCAGAAGAAGGCGGTGCAGATGCATCGGATTCTGCTCAGAAGGCTGACGATGGCGTTGTTGATGCCGACTTTGAAGAAGTCGACGACAACAAAAAAGACAAGTAAGGCGACCGGTGCGGTCGTCTAGGCACGCCGCCCTGTAACTCGTGACGGGCCGTTCAGCGCAGCAGAAAAATGTGCGGACGGCCCGCCCGTATTTCCGGAGTAACGGATGGCGAAACAGGATTATTACGAGCTTTTGGGCGTGAGCAAGGATGCCAGCGCCGCCGAGCTCAAAAGCGCATATCGTAAAATGGCAGTGAAGTTCCACCCGGATAAAAACCCGGGTGATACCGCTGCGGAAGCAAAATTTAAAGAAGTCAGCGAAGCCTACGACGTGTTGAAGGACGCCGATAAACGCGCGGCCTATGACCGGTTCGGCCATGCAGCCTTTGAACAGGGCGGTGCAGGCGGCGGTGGCCCGTTTGGCGGCGGCGGCTTTGGTGGTTTCGGCGGTGGCGGCGGCGGATTTGCCGACGTATTCGACGAAATTTTCGGGGCCATGGGCGGCGGTGGCCGCCGGGGTGCTTCGCCCAATCGTGGGGCGGACCTGCGCTATAACATGGCGATTTCGCTGGAAGATGCCTTTAACGGCAAAAAATCCGAAATCACCATTCCCGGTTCAGTTCAGTGCGATGCCTGTGATGGTAGTGGTGCTGAATCCGGGTCGCAGCCGGTAACCTGCCCGACCTGTAACGGGCATGGCAAGGTGCGCGCCCAGCAGGGCTTTTTCACCATCGAACGCACCTGTCCGTCCTGTCATGGCCAGGGCAAGATCGTTAAAAACCCGTGCAAGGTTTGCCACGGGGCAGGTCGTGTTGAAAAACAGAAAAACCTGCAAGTCACGATCCCGGCCGGGGTCGAGGATGGCACGCGTATTCGTCTGGCGGGTGAAGGTGAAGCCGGGGCGCATAATGCACCTTCGGGCGATCTGTATATCTTCCTTGATATTCAGCCGCATCGCTTTTTCCAGCGCGAAGGGGCAAATCTGCTGTGCCGGATTCCGATCCCGATGACCAAGGCTGCCCTTGGCGGAACGATTGAAGTTCCGACCATTGAAGGCACGCGCACGCGCATCAATATCCCGGCAGGGACCCAGTCCGGTCAGCAATTGCGGTTGCGCGGCAAGGGGATGACGGTGCTGCGTTCGCAGGCGCGCGGTGACATGTTTGTCGAGGTCAGTGTGGAAACGCCGGTTCATTTGTCGGAACGGCAAAAAGAATTGCTGCACGAATTTGACGATATTTCCCGTGAAGAAGGCAGCCACCCGGAATCCGAAGGGTTCTTTTCCAAGATGAAAGAAATCTGGAAAGACCTGACGGACTGATCGGGCTGATGATCAGATTAATAAAACAACCCCCGACACAGCAATGTGCGGGGGTTGTTTTTTGCCTGTTTTGCAGGCTTACGCCACGGCATTATCCCAAAAAATCAGGGCGTGATGGGCGGCGGCACCGGCGCGGACCCCGTTGCCAACGGCCAACCCGACCGATCCAGCCCCAACGGCGGCGTCACCACAGGCAAAAACACCGGGGATGGTTGTTTCCATCATGGCATCGATTTTGATGAATGGGCCCAGTGGCCCCTCCTCAAAGGCGCACCCCAACTGGTGTGCAAGCGGGCTGCTGATTTCGGTACGGGTTTGAATTAACAGGCCTGCCAGATCAATTTTGCGGCCATCTTCAAGAATGACAGTCGCATTATCGCCCGTAATTCCGGCAATGCCGGTGCGTTCAAGCGTGACATTGCGCCGTGCCAATTGTGCCAGCTGGGTTTCATCGGGATCAAATGCATGGTTCAGAAAAAGGGTGGTCGGCCCCCAATCGGGCAGCATCAATGCCTGATGCATGGCGAGGCCGGAGCTGGCGAGAACGCCCATGGGTTGCCGGTTTAGTTCATATCCATGACAATAGGGGCAGTGAAAAACCGCTTTGCCCCAGCGTTGGGCAAGGCCGGGTATATCGGGCAAGGTATCTTTGACGCCAGTGGCAAGGATCAGGGTCCGACTGGAAAATGTGTCGCCGTTTCCGGTCGTGATTTCAATAAGACGGTCTGTGCGCCGGGCCGTAACCGCAAGCTCATTTTTCCAGGTAAGGGTCTCGTATTTCATAAGCTGGGCGCGGGAATCGGCGATGATGTCGTCAGGGGCGCGGCCATCCTGGCCCAGAAAACCATGCGAATGGCGGGCAAAACGGTTGCGGCGTAAATTGCCATCCAGCACCAGCACATTTTGCCGGGCGCGAACCAGTTGCAAGGTGGCGGACATCCCGGCGAAGCTGCCGCCGACGACAATAACATCGAAATCATGTTCCATGATGTGTCCTTTCGAAGTGGAAAATACGGGAAAGCGGCCCGCAAGTTTTACGTAACTTATGAAGTTTCATAATTGGAAAAGTAAAAGTCCGTCAAGAAAATTTGTAACTTTGTTTGTTACGTGTAGCGAAATTTGCTAAGAAAACGTGCAACGCCGTAGGAGATTTGGCCGATGAGACAGGACCATCGTTTGTCGCGAATGTTGCATGTGCTGATCCATCTCGATCGTCACCGCAAACACGCAACATCTGACGAAATTGCCGAAATGTTGCGCACCAACCCGGTTGTTGTGCGCCGGACTTTGGCGGGCTTGCGCAAGGCTGGTTTGGTGGCGTCGGAAAAAGGCCACGGCGGCGGCTGGCGGCTGGCGCGCGGGCTGGGTGATATTACGCTGCGCGATATTTATACGGCCTTGGGGGAACCACCCTTATTTGCCATCGGCAACGCACAGGATAACCCTGTTTGCCTGGTGGAAAAGGCAGTTAACAGCGCGATTGATCATACCCTGGAACAGGCGCAGACCCTGATGATGGACCGGTTTGCGACCATTACATTGGCCGATATCGCCGCTGATTTTGATAAAAGATTGCTCGATTACCCGGTCGAAGCGCGCCGGTTCGGGCATGTTCTCGACCATGATAAAACCGGTTCCTGACCCGGCATCGTGTCGATATTGATACCCGTATCAGCAACGGGATCTACGATTTTGCGGGTCTTGCCGGTCGCGATGATGCAGGCCATGCCCGGACAAAATCGATAAAGGCGCGCAACGGCGAAGGCACCAGTCGCCGCCCGGGATAATACAGTTTGGGACCGGGAAAAGACGGCCACCAGTCTGGCAAAACCGGAACCAGTGACCCGTCATCGAAATAAGGCTGAAGCCAGTCTTCAAACAGGTAAATGATCCCGATGCCTGCTTTGGCCACCTCTACTGCCAGGTCGGTGCCGCCACCGGGCCGCATGATGAAGGGTCCGTTTACCGCAATTTCAATCGATTCGCCGTCTTTTTCAAATTCCCACGCAAACATGGCGCCACTGGCAAAGCGACCGCGAATGCAGGCATGATCCAGCATATCCTGCGGGTGTTGCGGGGTGCCACACCGTGCCAGATAGGACGGGGCGGCAGCCGCGGCAAAGCGCTGTTTGCGTGGCCCGATGGGCACAGCGATCATGTCCTGTTCCAGCCGTTCGTCGTACCGAATACCGGCATCGCAATTTTCCGCCATCAGGTCGACAAAGCTTTCCTCGGTGATGATCTCAAGCTGGATTTCGGGATAGCGGGCCAGAAAGGCTGGGACGATTTCGGGCAGGGCCAGCCGGGCGGCACTGACGGGAATGTTTAACCGCAAGGTGCCTGCGGGGCGATCCCGATAGCCATTCACCACATCCAGCGCATTGGCAACTTCGCCCAATGCCGGTTCCAGCCGGGCCAGCAGGCCATTGCCCGCCGCTGTCAGGGCGACACTGCGTGTGGTGCGGTTAAACAACCGAACCCCCAGGCGTGTTTCCAGGCGTCGAATAGCATCGCTTAAGGCCGATGCACTGCCACCACTGAGCCGTGCGCCTTCGCGAAAGCCGCCCGCCCGTGCAACGGTAATAAAAGCGTTTAAGTCGCCCAGATCCACATTCATTGTTCGATTTTCCGTACAAGTTGTTCTGATTGTGCCTGATTGAAGATCAGTGTTGCAAGCACTAGCTTTGAGGCAGCCACAAAGGAGGTTTCACATGTCTATTATTGAAAAATCGGGAACGTTTGAATTTGCCGGTCGTACGGTAAAGCGGATGGGATACGGTGCCATGCAGTTGGCCGGGCCGGGTGTGTTTGGCCCGCCGCGTGACCCGGAAGGGGCCGAAAAAGTTTTGCATGCGGCCATGGATGCCGGGATCAACCACATTGATACCAGCGATTTTTACGGTCCCCACATCACCAACCAGATCATTCGCAAGGCGTTGCATCCCTATAACGATGATTTGCTGATCGTGACCAAAATTTCGGCCCGTCGCGATGAAAAGGGCGGCTGGATTCCGGCCTTGTCAGCCGAAGAACTCACCCGGGCAGTCCATGACAATTTGCGCAATCTGGGCCTTGAAACCCTTGATGTGGTCAATTTCCGCAGCATGCACGGCTTGCACGGCCCGGCGGAAGGATCGATTGCCGAGCCGTTTTCGGTGCTGGCAGATTTGAAAAAGCAGGGATTGATCCGGCATTTGGGGCTTAGCAACGTCACGCCCACGCAGATACGCGAAGGGCAGGCAATTACGGATATTGCCTGTGTGCAGAACCAGTACAATCTGGCGCATCGTCATGATGATGCGTTGATTGATGATCTGGCAAAACAGAACATCGCCTATGTGCCGTTTTTCCCGCTGGGCGGATTTTCACCGCTGCAATCGCAGATTTTGTCCGATATTGCCGCCCGATTGGATTTGACACCGATGCAGGTTGCCCTTGCCTGGCTGTTGCAGCGCGCGCCCAATATTTTGCTGATTCCCGGCACATCATCGGTCGCACATTTGCACGAAAACATTGCGGCATCCGCTGTTACCTTGTCGGCCGACGTGGTTGCCGAGCTTGACGGGGTATGGGACGCGGCAAAGGATGCCCCGGCAGATGCCGCTCATTAAACATTCCACAAGGTAGCTGTTTTAAAAATACCTTCTTGTGCAATCAAGATCGGGGTGGTGCAAATATGCGCCACCCCTTTTTGTTATGTGGCGTGTTTCGTCGTGTTTTGTTGTGTTGTGTTTCTGCGCGGTTCCCGCCGTTTCATCGCCTGGCGTGATGTGCTAAAGCAGATGGCATATTGACTGAATTTGCCTGCAGGAGGCCAAAAATGAAAATCGGAATCGTCGGTTGTGCTGGACGTATGGGACGGATGCTGGTGGCGGAAACCGCCAAAACCAGTGGCTGCGAAATTGGCGGGGGCACCGACCTTCCGGGTAGTGCCTTTGTCGGCAAGGATATTGCCCTGGTTGCCGGGCTGGAAGAATGCGGCATTGCCATTGGCGATGACCCCAAGGCTCTGTTTACCGATGTCGATGCAGTGATTGATTTTACCACCCCGGCCGCAACCCTGAAACATGCGGCGCTGGCGGCGGAAACCGGAACTGTGCTGGTCATTGGCACCACGGGCCTGTCGGCTGATCAGAAAGCGGAACTGGCAAAAGCGGCCGAAAAGACCGCAATTGTTTTTGCCCCGAATATGAGTGTCGGCGTTAATCTGGCCTTTGCCCTGGTCGAAAAGGTTGCCGCGATCCTGGACAAGGACACGGCGGATATCGAAATTGTTGAAATGCACCACAAGCACAAGGTGGATGCGCCGTCCGGCACCGCATTGGGCCTGGGCGAAGCGGCGGCCCGCGGGCGGGGTGTTGTGCTCGACGATGTTGCCGTTCGCTCGCGCGATGGGCATACAGGCGCGCGTGAAGACGGGGCGATTGGCTTTGCCACCCTGCGCGGCGGCGATGTGGTGGGGGACCATACGGTGGTTTTTGCCTGTGAAGGCGAACGGATTGAAATCACCCACAAGGCATCCTCGCGCGAAGTTTTTGCCAAGGGGGCAATGCGCGCGGCAAAATGGGCTTTTGGCAAGGATGCCGGGCTTTATTCCATGCAGGATATTTTAGGGCTTTAAGCTGCGCTGACAAAACCGGCACATGCGTAATACCAATTGTCGATGAGAAGAACTTATCGACAATTGGATCGGCGCGACGGTGCTGCGCGGCCAGTGCCGCGACAGGCAAGGGCTTCGTCGCGCCCGCCCGCCCGCCGGTTAAGCGGCTTCTTGATCGGTTTTGATCAGCAGGCTTTGGTATAAGGCACTGGATTTATCGCGGGGATGCAATATATGCAGCCCCGCTTTTGTTTAGCGGCTGGCGCATCCGGCTTCGTTATTGCATTCCAGCCGGTTGAGTTCCTGATTGAATATCTCGCGTAAATTGGCACCGGCAGGTGTTTTATGAAAGGCAACATACAGCCCCTTGTTGGCAAGCGGGGTTGGGTGAAACCGGAAAGAATTAACAACCTGTGCAAACTCCTGGTACGTGCCAAGCAGATGCTCCATCACCAGTTTGTCCATAACGGCGACATCAATTCTGTTGGTACGTAATAATCGCAACAGGGTTAAATCATCATTGGTTTCAACAGTGCGCAGCTTGCCGCTGGCAACCAGTTCGTCAAAAAGCGGTGTGTTGGTGTATCCGGCAACCACACCAATTGCCATCCCCTGTAAATCGGCCAGCGTTTTCCAGTCAAACAGCTGGTTATGAAAAACCACAAATCCCATTGGGCTATAGCTGATCGGGGCGGAAAGCAGCATTTCGTCGAAACCTTCACGGTCCTTGTAAACCGGAAAAATGCCATCGATATCGCGGGTGGTGCGAAAGGTTTGCAGCGCGCGCCGCCACGGCAAAACCGATAAATGGATGGTCATGTTGGCATTGGCAAATACGGTACGGACCGTCGCACTGCTAAGGCCATAGTCCGATAATTCCTCGCCTGAATAAGGCGGCCATTCGGTCGTGACCATTTCCAGATCACGGGGGACCGCTATTGTCGGCAAAGCAGGGTCGGAATTGCTTGTTTGAGCCTGTACAGGTAAGGACAGTATCAGGAAAAAAGAAGATAAAATGATGAAATTAAAATTTATTTCCCGGGATTTTTCCAAAATACTCGGTTTTTGTCTGATTTTTGGGAAAAAATTATTCCGCACATCTCCCGCGACATTTATTCGCCGAGGTCTGGAAGACAGTATCTCCAGTTGCGGAAAAAGCCTCACGTACCCGTTTTCCCCATTCCTGCACGTGTGAAATCAGCTTCATAATCGTATCAATATTGTCAGAGATAGAAAGAGTTTTAAATTTTTGTCTGTTTTCTGTGGTTAATGATCAACGGCCCCGGCGAAGAATATCGCCGGGGCCGTTGATTTTCAGATAAAATATCAGGTGCGAATGACCACAGGCTGGTGACCCGTTGTTGCGTGGTCAGTGCGCATCTGCCCAACTGTTGCCAATGCCTGCATCCGCAATCAGCGGCACACTTAAGTGGGCGGCATTTTCCATCACATCGCGGATGACTTTGACGGCTTTTTCGGCCTCGTCTTCCGGGGCTTCAAAGATCAGTTCATCGTGAACCTGCAAGAGCATGCGGGTTTTTAACCCGGCATCGACCAGGGCATCGGGTACGACAATCATGGCGCGTTTGATGATGTCGGCGGCACCGCCCTGAATCGGGGCGTTAATGGCCGCACGTTCACCAAAGCTGCGGCGCATGCCGTTTTTATCATTAATGCCATTGATGTAAATTTTCCGACCAAACAGGGTGCGGACCATGCCGTGGGTTTTGGCAAAATCCTTGGCCCGTTCCATATAATCGCGAATGCCGGGGTAAATTTCAAAATAGGCTTCGATAAAGGCCTTGGCTTCTTTTTGGGGAATGCCCAGCTGGTTTGCCAGCCCAAAGGCGGAAATGCCGTAAATGATGCCAAAGTTAATCGCCTTGGCCTTGCGCCGCACCATCGGGTCCATGCCTTCAATCGGCACGCCAAACACCTTGGACGCGGTCGAGGCGTGAATATCCTCGCCATTTTTAAAAGCGGTGCGCAGAGCATCGATTTCGGCAACATGGGCCAGCAGGCGCAGCTCGATTTGCGAATAGTCGGCAGATATCAGCTTGCAGCCCTTATCGGCGATAAAGGCTGTACGAATTTTACGGCCTTCCTCGCTTCTGATCGGAATGTTTTGCAGGTTGGGCTCGTTCGATGACAAACGGCCGGTATTGACGTTGGTTTGGCCATAACTGGTGTGAACCCGCCCGGTTTGCGGGTTGATATGGGTTGCCAGCGCGTCGGTATAGGTGCTTTTCAGTTTGGAAAGCTGGCGCCAGTCCAAAATGCGGGCTGGCAGGTCGTGGCCCTGTGCCGCGAGGCCTTCAAGCACATCGGCCCCGGTTTGCCATGCGCCGGTTTTGGTTTTTTTGCCGCCCGACAGGCTCATCTTTTCAAACAGGATTTCGCCAAGTTGTTTGGGGCTGCCCAGATTGAACGGTTCGCCTGCCATTTCGTGAATGGTTTTTTCCAGAACGGCCATGCGGGTGGCGAAATCGGATGATAAATGACGCAAAATATCAGCATCGACCTTAACGCCAATGCCTTCCATTTTCGCCAGAACCGGGACTAACGGGCGATCCAGCGTTTCATAAACGCTGGCCATATGTTCCTGCGCGATGCGGGGTTTTAACAACCGGTGCAAACGCAAGGTAATGTCGGCATCCTCGGCGGCGTAATCGAGCGCCTTGTCTAACGGCACCTGATCAAAGGTGATTTGCTTTTTGCCCGACCCAGCAACGTCGGCAAATTTGATGGTTTTATAATCCAGATGCAAATCGGCCAATTCGTCCATGCCGTGGCCGTGGCTGGTACCATCAAGCACATAAGACAGCACCATGGTGTCATCAATCGGCGCAACATCAATGCCATAGCGGGCAAAAATGATTTTGTCGTATTTGATGTTCTGGCCAACTTTTAAAACGCCACGATCTTCAAGCAGCGGTTTTAAAAGCTCGATCGCGCGTTTAAGCGGGATCTGTTTGGGAATTTCCTTGGCCGGGGTGTCGTCTTTGGTATCTGCCGGGTTGCTGTCAAAGTCAAAGCCGCCCTGTGCTGTGCTGCTATCGCTGGCCGCGGTTTCTTCGTCAATAAGGCCATGGCCCAGCGGGATATAGCAGGCTTCACCTGGCTTGACCGAAATGGAGATACCAACCAGTTTGGCCTGATGGGCGTTAAGCGATGTGGTTTCAGTATCAACCGCCAGCGTGCCTTCATAATCAGCCTGTGCGATCCAGTGTTTCAGGCGGTCTTCGTCTTGCACCAGTTCGTATTGAGCCTTGGTCACGCTGACATCATTGACACCGGTGCCCGCCTCGGTCAGGCCATTGGCATCGATGCTGCCGCCATATTTGGCCTTTACCTTGGACGCCAGCGATTTAAAGCCATGGGTGGCAATGAAAGCCAGCAACACATCGGGGTCCGGCTCCAGCAGGTCAAAATCATCGACCGGGTGAGTGACCGGAACATCGGTTTTAAGACGTACCAGATCGCGTGAAATACGGGCCAGGTCGGCATTTTCGATCAGCTTTTCGCGACGCTTGGGCTGTTTGATTTCGCCCGCCCGTTCCAGCAGGCTATCAAGGTCGCCATATTCATCTATCAATTGTGCGGCGGTTTTAATGCCAATGCCGGGCACGCCGGGCACGTTATCAACGGCATCACCGGCCAGGGCCTGAACATCAATCACCTTGTTTGGCGCGACGCCAAATTTTTCCATGACCTCGGCGGTACGAATGGTGCGGTTTTTCATCGCATCAAACATTTCGACGCGGTCGGTGACCAGTTGCATCAAATCTTTATCGGACGACACAATGATCACATCTGCGCCCTGTTCGGCCGCCTGTCGGGCATAGGTGGCGATCAGATCGTCGGCTTCATAGCCTTCAAGTTCGATGGATGGCAGGTTAAACGCCCGCACCGCGTCGCGGATCAGGCCGAACTGTGGCACAAGTTCTTCGGGGGGCGGCGGGCGGTGGGCCTTGTAAGCCGGATAAAAATCGTTGCGAAACGTTTTGCCCTTGGTATCAAAAATAACCGCCATATGATCAGGCCGGGTATCTTCGCGCAGTTTCATCAGCATGGTGCAAAAGCCATAAACGGCATTAACGGGGGTTCCGTCCGGGCTGTTCATGGGCGGCAAGGCGTGAAACGCGCGGAAAATAAAGCCGGAGCCGTCAACCAGGACGACGCGGCGGGGGGGCTGGGCAGAATCGGTCATACGATGGATGCTCGTTTTTCTCGATGAATTGGGTGGCCCGCAGAATGCCGTATAAGGCGGGCGAAGTCGAGTAGGGTGACAGCGAATTATCCAACTCGGCGCTTTGTGCTGACAATATCGGGTCAGGCTTGTTATGTTTTGCGGTGTTGCATCTTTATAATGCATGGCAGGGATTTGGCGTAAGTGATCAGGCGCGCGGAAAAGCCGGTTAACCGGCGCGGCGAAAAGCCGGTTTACCAACCGTTCGGCAAGGGTGTCGAGGCGGCTGGCCTTTCGCGTGAGCTTCACGACGGCATGAAACTGGAAAATCGGCGCAAAAACAGCAAAAAAGCAGCAAAGGCCAATCGGAAAGAACAGGCAAAAGCCAGACGCGCCAGCGGGGACAGTTGGTTATCACGCGGAACATTGTTGCGCGCATTGTTAACCCTTGTTCTTTTTGGTGGCGCCCTGCACGGGCTGTTTGTCGCTTTTGGTATTTATGATCGCAATCAGAGCCTTTCAAATGGCGAACAGTTTGTGTTGCTGATTAAATTGCTGGTTTTTGTCACGCTGATGCATCTGTTTTACCTGATGCTGATGCATTACCGCCCGATCCGCCACAAGGTGCGGGGCCTGTTTTTTATGGCGCTGGCGCCGGTGGCCGCGATTTGTATTTTCATGATCTATGGCGGGGCAGGCATGTTTGGCAGTTTCCTGCCCATTCTTCAGTTCCTAACCCTGACAATCGGGGTGGGCGGGTTCATCTTGTATGTCGTTATCTATACCTGGTTGTCGGGAAAATCTGTGCGACGACGACGTGAACGCGAAGGGTCCGATGGGGGCTGGCCTGATCCGGGCCGGGGGGCCGGTATCGGCAAGGCAACCGGTTCCCGCGCTGGCGGCCCCGGACCAAACCGCAACGGTAAAAATGATGGTCCCGGCGGGGCAACTGCCAGGTCCGGTCTTTCTGATGTCCGGCCAGTTGGCCCGGTCCCGCGGCGGTCTGCGCCCAACCGGGTATAATATCGGGCCGCCTGTTTATTATGGCGAAGCGGCGAATGTTGTCTGCCGCGTGGCATCGATGGCAGCGCGAAAAATTACACCGGGCAGCCGATCGTCTGATAAAGACAAGGCATTACCGCACAGGTGTTGTTCTGCGGTTTTGACAGCAGAGTTTTTACCGGCGAGGGGATGTCGAAATACCGGTGTTACCGGGTGCTGGCATGGTAATTTCTCGGATTATTTCATTCGTTCATACCGGTTGGTATGCTTTAACGCTTTGATATAATTTATAATAATCCGGGGATTGGCGTTTTTCTACCGGCCGCAAAAAAAAGGTGACGGGGGTACTGGAACGGGGTTGTTCGATCTAGGAATGGTCTGCCAGCACGTGACCGGCAAGGTAGAGCGACCCTAAAATCAGAACCCGTTTGATGTTGTGGTTTTTGTTTCGTAATGCTAACAAACCGGTTTGGACACCCTCTGTGGCGACGGCGGCAATGCCAAGATCTTCGGCGGCTTTGGCAACATCCGCCGCACTGTGCGACTGATGTTCATCACCGGGAATAAGCACCCCTGCCAGACCATCAACATATTTGGCGATAGGGCTTAAAAAGGTGGTGAGATCACGGTTGCTCAGCATTCCGGCAATGACAACAGTTTGGCCATCAATAGGGTTGCGTGACAGCCAGTCGGCGATTACCGCAGCAGCGGCGACATTATGGCCGCCATCTACAACCAGTTCGGCACCTTCGGGCAGGATGCGAAACATCGGGCCTTTGTGCAGCCGTTGCAGGCGGGCGGGCCATACGGCATTTTTCAAACCACGGGAAATCGTTTCGAAGTCGATATTATCCTGTCCATCCGGTGCAACGCCGGCGTTTCGCGCAGCAACCGTCGCGACCATCGCATTGGTATATTGGTGGCGACCGGGCAATGCCGGGGCTGGTAAATGCACAGCTTCGCCGTCAATATGGATATCAAACCCGTCGTCATCTTCTGCGGTGATGGCAAAATTGGTAATTAAGGGTGTGCCAACCTTGCCGGCATGGCGGGTTAGCACATCAAACGCCGGTAAAACCTGGGGGCCAACCACACAGGGCGCACCCGGTTTCATGATCCCGGCTTTTTGGAAGGCAATTTTTTCAACCGTGTCACCCAGAAACGCCTGATGATCGATTGAAACAGGGGTAATCACGCACAGGGCAGGGTTGGGTAAAATGTTGGTGGCATCAAAGCGGCCACCAAGACCTGTTTCGAGCAACAGCACGTCGGCATCGACTCGCGAATATGCCAAAAAGGCGGCTGCCTGGGTGATTTCGAAATAGGTGATCTGCGCCCCGCCATTGATGGTTTCGACTTCTTCAAGAAGATCACACAGATCTGTTTCGGAAATCTGTTTGCCTGCCAGCACAATGCGTTCGTGAAAGGTCACAAGATGCGGCGAGGTCGAGGTATGAACCCGCAGACCTGCCGCCTCGTAAATAGCGCGCAGATAGGCAAGGGTTGATCCCTTGCCATTGGTCCCTGCGATATGGATAACCGGCGGAAGTTTCAGGTGTGGATCGCCGAGTTTTTGCAACAGCGTTGCAATTCGCCCCAGGGATAAATCAATTATCTTTGGGTGAAGCATGCCAAGACGGTTTAAAATGGCGTTGCTTCGCGATGTTGACACCTGCATGGTCAGTCAGCTTTTTCCGCAGTTGGGTTTTTGTCTTTGCCGGCGGCTTTTTTACCGTCCTTGATCGGTACGACCGATGCCCCGGGTTTGGGACGGCGGATCATGTCAATCAGGCGGCCAAAGGTCGCATTCAGTTCGCTACGCGGTGTCACCATATCGACCATGCCGTGTTCCAGCAGATATTCGGCTGTCTGGAAATTGTCCGGCAGTTTTTCGCGAATGGTGTTTTCGATCACGCGGCGTCCGGCAAAGCCGATTTGCGCACCAGGCTCGGCAATCTGGATATCGCCCAGCATGGCAAAGGATGCCGAAACACCCCCGGTGGTCGGGTCGGTCAGCAACACGAAGTAGGGCAGGCCCTTTTCCTTGACCTTCTCAATCGCCGCTGTGGTTCGCGCCATTTGCATCAGCGATAAAATGCCTTCCTGCATACGTGCCCCGCCCGATGCGGGAACAACGATCAGGGCTGCATCCTGGACAACAGCCAACTCGGCCGCCGCCACAATGCCTTCACCAACGGCCGTTCCCATTGACCCGCCCATAAAGGAAAAGTCGAAAACGGCAATAACGGTGGCATGGCCGCCAACGGTGCCATGGGCAACAGCCAGGGCATCTTTGAATTCTGCCTTGGCCTGGGCTGTTTTCAAGCGATCGACATATTTTTTCTGATCGCGAAAACGCAGCGGGTCAACCGGCACCGAGGGCAACTCGATGGTTTGGTATTTGCCGCTGTCAAACATCAGTTCCAGACGGTCACGTGCGGAAATCCGCATGTGATGGCCGCAATGCTGGCAAACATGGTTGTTCTTGGCCAGGTCGCGATGAAAAATCATCTGTTCGCAGGACGGGCATTTGTGCCAGAGATTTTCCGGCACTTCGCTGCGGCGAACAAGTTTCTGAATTTTGGGTCGGACGAATTCAGTCAGCCACGACATATCGGATATTGATCCTCGGTTTTGCCTAAATCGGTCTTGCTGGTGCGCGCAACATTATTTGCGGGCGTTGCGTACACCATCGGCCAGTTCACGTACCAGACCAGAGACCACAAGGGCGGTGTTATCGGTGGCCTTGCCGTTTTCGTCAAGGCTTTCAGCGATTTTTGATACAATCGCCGACCCTACAACAGCGGCATCGGCCTCGCGGGCGACCTCGGCTGCCTGGGACGGCGTTTTAATGCCAAAACCAACGGCAATCGGCAAATCGGTATGGCGGCGCAGGCGCGCCATGGCCTCAATGATCTGGTCATTGGTGGCCGATCCGGCCCCGGTGACACCGGCAACCGACACATAATAAACAAAGCCACTGGTGTTTTGCACCAGTTTGGGCAGGCGTTTGTCATCCGATGTTGGCGTGGTCAGGCGAATAAAGCTAAGACCTTTTTCCACGGTGGGAATGCAAAGCTCGCTATCTTCTTCGGGCGGCAGGTCAACAACGATCAGGCCGTCAACCCCGGCATTGCGGGCATCTTCAAGAAATTCATTCACACCGTAAATATAGATGGGGTTGTAATAGCCCATTAAAATAATCGGTGTTTCATGGTCCTGATCGCGAAAACCGCGCACCAGCGACAAGGTCTTGCGCATATGCATGCCAGCAGCAAGCGCGCGGTTGGAGGCCTCCTGAATGGCAGGGCCATCGGCCATCGGATCGGTAAAGGGCATGCCCAGTTCGATGATGTCGGCACCGGCATCAGGCAGGGATTTTAAAATTTCAAACGATGTTTCCGGGTCCGGGTCGCCAGCGGTGATAAAGGTTACCAGACCGGCGCGGTTTTCTGCGCGCAGTTTTTCGAACCGTTTGGCGATGCGGTCCTTGCCGCCGATAATTGCGTCGCTCACAGTTTGACTCCCAGTGCTTCGGCCACGGTAAAGATATCCTTGTCGCCCCGGCCGCTCAGGCACATCAGAACGATCTGGTCCCTGTTCATTTTCGGCGCGGTCTTGACGATCTGCGCAATGGCATGGCTGCATTCCAGGGCGGGAATGATGCCTTCCTTTTCTGAACATAGGGTAAAGGCCGATAATGCTTCCTTGTCCGTGATCGACACATAATTAACCCGGCCGATGTCTTTTAACCACGAATGTTCCGGGCCGATACCGGGGTAATCCAGCCCGGCAGAAATCGAATCGGCTTCCTTGATCTGGCCGTCATCATCCATCAGCAAATAGGTACGGTTGCCGTGTAAAACACCCGGGCGTCCTGCGGTCAGGCTGGCGGCATGGTGGCCGGTGTGCACCCCATGCCCTGCGGCCTCGACACCGGTAATGGCAACGTCCTTGTCATCAAGGAACGGATGGAACAGGCCCATGGCGTTTGACCCGCCGCCAACGGCTGCGACCAGTTCGTCGGGCAGGCGGCCTTCGGCATCAAGGATTTGTTCTTTGGCTTCGTTGCCGATCACACATTGAAAATCGCGGACCAGTTCGGGGTAGGGATGGGGCCCGGCCACGGTGCCAATGATGTAAAATGTATCGGAAACGTTGGTCACCCAGTCGCGCAGGGCTTCGTTCATCGCATCTTTAAGCGAACGTGAACCCGATGTAACCGGTTTAACCTCGGCGCCAAGCAGGCGCATCCGAAACACGTTGGGCGATTGGCGTTCAATGTCCTTTGCACCCATGTAAATGGTGCAAGGCAGGCCAAAACGGGCACAGACAGTGGCTGTTGCCACACCATGCTGCCCGGCACCGGTTTCGGCGATGATACGGGTTTTGCCCATGCGTTTGGCCAGCAGAATCTGACCGATGCAGTTGTTGATTTTATGCGCGCCGGTATGGTTAAGGTCTTCGCGCTTGAAATATATTTTTGCCCCGCCCAGATGGTCGCTAAGCCCCTGCGCGTAATAAAGCGGGTTGGGCCGGCCCACATAATATTTCAGGAAATAATCCATTTCCTTGCGAAATGCGGGGTCTTCCCTGGCGTCCTTATAGGCTTGCTCAAGTTCGAGGATCAGCGGCATCAGGGTTTCGGCGACAAACCGGCCACCAAACTGGCCAAAATGCCCTTCCGGGTCTGGCAGGGTGCGAAAACTGTTTATCGAATTTGGAGCAGACGTCATGGATAGTCCCCGTTTTGGGCCGCAGCAACATTACTGCGACGGGTGAGGCGGGCAGATCAGGATAAAACATTCCCGCACAAATACGGGCCTGCTGGCAGGCTGAAATGTGCAGGGCAGACGACCCTAGTGGTCAGCATGTGCGAGGGTTTTGTCCAGGATATATTTTTTCGAGCAATACGGGCAGACCACCTCGCCTTTTTCCTCAAGATTGAGGTAGACGGTCGGGTGACCCAGATGGCCTTTGCCACCATCACAGGCAATATTAAGGCTGCCGACTTTGATTTCTTCGGTGATCTTCATATATCTCGTTCCCAGTTTGCGCCGATATTGACCCCGGTTCGACCGGGATGATACCCATAACGCACATTCAATCAACACTTCCGCATCGGTTTAGCGCAATTGCGCCATGTGGAAAAGAGCGGAGATCATGCATTTATGAATGCAATGCCCGATTATGCGATCGAGGTCGAAGGTCTGACCAAGGTCTATAAAAGCGCGCAAGGCGAAAAGCTTGCGCTTGATAACGTCTCATTGAAAATTCCACGCGGTTCGTTTTTTGCCCTGTTAGGGCCAAACGGCGCCGGAAAATCTACTTTTATCAATATCCTGGCGGGTCTGGTCACCAAAAGTGGCGGCACGGCAAAAATCTGGGGGCATGATATTGTCGATCAGATGCGTCTGGCGCGCTGCTCGATCGGCATTGTTCCCCAGGAACTTAATCTCGATGCATTTTTTAGTCCCCGCCAGGCAATGGAATTGCAGGCCGGCTTGTATGGTGTGCCGAAATCCGAACGTCGGACCGATGAAATTCTCGATGCGATTGGCTTGCTCGACAAGGCGGATTCGTATGCCCGTTCGCTTTCGGGCGGGATGCGTCGCCGTCTTCTGGTTGGCAAGGCCATGGTGCATAACCCGCCGGTTCTGGTCCTTGATGAACCGACAGCCGGTGTCGATATCGAACTGCGCCAGCAATTGTGGGCCTATGTAAAAGAACTCAACAAGGCCGGTGTCACCATTGTTCTGACCACGCATTACCTTGAAGAAGCCGAAGAGCTTTGCGATCAGATCGCGATCATCAACAAGGGCAAGGTGATTGCCCATGAAGATAAAAGAACCCTGTTGCGGCGTATTGATCACAAAGCGCTGATCCTGACGGTAAAAGGCACAATTGGCACCATTCCCGACGCATTAAAGCCCTGGGGTGCCGAACAAAAAGGCGAAAGCCAGATTGCCCTGCATTATCGCCCCAGTGAAAACAGCATGGCGGATATTTTGTTGGCCATTCAGGCCAGCGGTCTGGAAATTAACGATCTTTCGACCGATGAAGGCGATCTGGAAGATATCTTCCTGATGTTGACCCGCGAAAATAACAAATCGCTGGCCGAAGGTGCCGCCGGACAGGCAGCCTGATATCAACGGATTGGTGAAAATGCCAGTCAGCACAAATTGACGCAAAATTTTACGTCCGATCCCGGCAGGATCATGCCATCCTGCCGGGATTATTTTTATCTGACGGATCTTGCAAAAGAAAATATGCGTCAGGGTAACAGGCCGTGTGGTGCCTTTGACGACCGATGAACAATGCGGTTATGGATCTCGTGAAATTGAAAATTCCCGGTGTCATGGATCATGCCAGGGCTGTTATGGCCGGGGCCCTGTTGTTGTTGGTTGCGGGATGTGCGCCATCTTTACGCCCGGCGGGAAAGCCGATGGCGACGGTATCGTTTGTTCTGGGCAGCGACGCAGAAACCGGGCAGGACAGCAAACAGGCCATTAAAAATGTCGATATGGCCGATGATCTTGCCCATTGCTCGGTCAATGCCAACACCAATACCAATGTCGGCATCAGCGCTGCGACGGATGTTCATAAACACCAAAAACTGTTTTCCGCACGATAGATGGCACGTTACTGGCGTTACAGCGTTGGATGCCCGGGCCTGACGCTGTTTCCATTGTGTCAGGTGCTGCCTGTAAGGCGTCTGCAAAGGCGGATGTCGAACCCGGGGACGCGGCAGGGCAGGCTTTGGCGGCCGCGCCACAGGCGGTGATTTTGGGGCTGCACGGCTTTGGTGATTATGCCAATGGCTTTGCCGAGGCGGGGGCGCAACTGGCGCAACAGGGCATTGCGGTTTATGCCTATGACCAACGCGGTTTTGGCCGCTCGCCCACGCGCGGTTTTTGGCCAGGTGCCAGCAGCCTGGTCCAGGATGCCAGCGACGCCCTGCTGGTTTTGCATCATCTTTATCCGGCAACGCCGGTTTATCTGGTTGGGGTCTCGATGGGGGCGGCGGTGGCGACTATAACGGCGGCAAGTCGCCCGCATGTGATGGACGGGGTTATTCTGGTGTCGCCCGCGGTATGGGACCGGGCCGACATGCCATGGTATCAAACCATGCCGCTTGCGGTTTTATCGCATAGCTTGCCGTGGTTACCGGTGTCGGGCCGCGGATTGAAGATTTGGCCGTCTGATAATATCGAAATGCTGCGGCGTTTGGGCCGGGATCGCAATATGTTATCATCGGTGCGGGTTGATATGGTGGCAGGTGTTGCCGATTTAATGGATATGGCGCGTTTAAGGGCGGGGGATCTCGATTTGCCGGTTCTGGTGATGTCGGGCCGCAAGGATCAGGTTATTCCGCCCGATGTGATGGCGTCTTTTGTTCGGGATTTGCCCGGAATGGCAAAAACGGCATCCTCAACCAGGATTGATAAGGGATCGGCAACAATTTGTGTGTATGAACAGGGATATCACATGTTGCTGCGCGATTTGAACGGGCCTCAGGTGATTGATGATCTTGCGATGTGGATCAGGGGCAGCCCCCGCGATGAAAGCAGCCAATGCCGCTAGCGCGGATCGGGATTGCTTTTTGACCGCAACGCCAGGATCAGGTAACATTTTGAAGCATTTGAAAAATAAGGGCTGATTGACCATCATAATACATCAGGAGATGTATTAGGTCCGGTTGGCCCGCTGCGGAAGGATCAGGACCGGTATGCTGCGGACCGTTCGAGCAAAGTTCCTGGGTGTCGCGGCCTTTTTTGTCGTCTGCCTGACCATTGGAACCGGTTTTTCCGTGATCCAGTCTTTGGGGATCAATGGCGACCTTGAGGCGGTGTCGCGTTATGTAACGCCGGTCAAGGATGCGCTGTCTGATGTGCGCGCCCGCCAGCTTGAACAGATTTCCCTGCTGGATCGCTATATGCGTGTGCTCGAAAGCGACGGGGCCGATGCCTCGCTGTTAAGCGGCATTGAAATTGAAATCAGCGCCAAACAAACCCAGATCGAACAGGCTTTTCGCAAGGCATTTACCTCTGCTGCCCTTGGCCGGGCGCAGGCCAGTACGCATTTCGAGCAGGGGGTTTTACTTAACCTCGATGTGCGAATGCGGGAATTTGCCGATATTTCCTCGCAATTCAATATCGGGGTCGAAAAGCTGCTCGATTCGGTGCGCGAAGGCGACATTTTAACTGCTCAACGGCAGGAAAACATTGTTCGGGGCATTCATCGCAATATTGTTTTGAACCTGCGAAGCGAGATTTTACGCCTCGAGCGGTATGTTTCCGAAACGGTAGAGGCCGTTTCGGCCCGGGAAGATTTTCTGATCCAGGCCGAATTTATCATGATGTTGGTGGCGGCTATCGCCGGCCTTGGCATTGCCTATTACCTCGGCATTGGTGTGGCGCGCACGGTTGCAGATACGACCAAGGCGATTAACAGTGTGCAGTCGGGTAAACTCGATACCAACCTGGATTTTAAAGGGCAGGGTGACTTTTCCGCGCTGGCTAACGCCTTTAACCGCATGACGCGGGAATTGCGGGTGCGGTTTCGGATGCGCGAACGGTTTGGCAAATATGTTGATCCCAAGGTTCTGAATAATCTGTTGTCGCAGGAAACGGCGCTTGAAACCTCGCAAAAGCGGGTGATGACGGTCAGTGTGGTGAACCTGACCGGGTTTGACTGGCTGGCCGAACATACTGCGCCCGAAAAACTGGTCGATTTCCTCAATGATTATCTAACCGCGATGACAGAGCCGATTTCCGGTCATAGCGGCATTATTGATAATTTTATTGGCGACCGGGTGATGGGCTTTTGGGGGCCGCCGTTTTGCAATGAAAAAAGCCATGCCATGCATGCCTGCAAGGCCGCGCTGGAACAAGTGGCCCGCTTTAACGCCCTTAAAACCAAATATGCCGACCTGATTGGTGATCACGGCCTTGATATCCGCATTGGTATTGCCACGGGCGAGGTCGTGGTGGGGTCGATCGGCACCGATAAATCGCGTGCCTATACAGTGGTGGGCGATTGTGTGAACTATGCGCACCGCCTGGAAAAAGCTAACCGCATTTACGGCACACGGATATTGGCGTCCAACGAAACGGCGGAATTGGCATCATCCGATGTCGAGATGCGTGATCTGGACCATGTTGTATTGCTGGGGACTGAAAAGGTGGTTTACCTGTATGAAGTCCTGTCTGAAAGCGGACAACTGAGCGACGAGCGCCGTGAATGGCGCAAGGATTACGAAACGGCAATGGGCTTTTACCGCGAAGGTACGTTTGATCAGGCAGGGCCGTTATTTGAAAAGGTGCTTGAATTTAACGATGCCGATTTTGCCGCCCAGTTGATGATGAACCGCATGGAACGCCTGAGCCGTCGCGAACAGGACCGTGAATGGAACGGCACCTGGGTGGTGCGCGACCCCTATGAACGCCGGGACGTAGAAAGCTAGGCGGGTTTACGGCCTGTTAGGTGGTGATTTGATGCCGCAGGACGGATGCCTGGTGGTGCAGCGGCGTTGGCACTGGCATTGAAGCTAGGTAATCCCGATGCGGTGCCAATTGTGTCGATGCCGGAAAATGACTGGCCGTAAGGGCTGGTCAGGGCATGATTGCTATAGGACCAATAAAATTCGGAATCGGGCAATGAATTGATCAAAAACCCTTGCCCGTCTGTCACAAAACCTGTATCACCCAAACCGCTTGGTCAGAACAGACAAAGCCATGTGCACCCGTAGCTCAGCTGGATAGAGCGTTGCCCTCCGAAGGCAAAGGCCACTGGTTCGAATCCAGTCGGGTGCACCATTTTTTTCATGTGTGTTGCTATATAATATATCGATTTTATTGATGAATATCGCCGATATAGCGATGTTAATACGGCGCATAGCATAGTAAACTAATCTGTAAATCAAATGCCAAGCCACGCATTTTTGTAAATGTGGTATCTAGATAGATATTGGCAGGATGATTTTTCATCGTATTATATGGGAGTCCCCGGTCAACTAGGGAGCAAAATTAAGTAAAACTTGATTGTATGAGAAGTCATACTTCTGATGACACGTCTCTGAGTAGTTTTTCCCATTGATCCAGGACTTTTGAGAGATTGAAGCTGTCCGGCAATTCATCTTGTCGAGCAACCAGTGCTGTTCTTGCTGTCTCGTTTACCATTAACCATTCTAAAGCCTCGGCTAGAGAAGTGATGCGATCCGGTCCCGAGACCAATATACCGTTATGTCCGGATGAGATCAATGTGTTCACGCCTGCGCAATCAGCAAAGCCAACTGCTGGTAACCCGTGGCGCAACGCTTCTATTAATACCAAGCCCAGGCTTTCATATAGTGAAGGCAGGGCAAAGAGCTGTGCTGACGAATATTCTTCTGAAATATTTGATGTTGCACCGGGCAGCAATATTCGATCAGAAAGTTCTAGTTCGCTAATGCGTTTTTCGAGTTTTTTGCGTAATTCGCCGTCCCCAACGATCCGTAAATCCCAGTTCGGTACATGTGGCGCAATGCGCGCAAAGGCTTCGACAAGTGTGATGTGATCTTTTTGATCTGCAAGGCGCCCTACTGATAGTAGTATTTTACGCTTTTTTCCTTGTCCGGTAACGTCAGCGCGCTGCTTAATCTTGATTGTGACCGGATTGGAAACAACCTCCGTCATCTGACGTAAGTTTTTTGGGTATTCGCGCCGAACCTGATCGGACACCACTGTGATCCGTCGTGTGAACCAAGGCATAATTGCCAATAGTGCTCTTTCTATCGGTCTTGTTTTATAATGTGCCGGCAAAATATGTTCGCTGGCGATGACGGGTATGCCTGTAGCCGTCAAAGAAATTCCGAGGGGGATAAAAGTACTGTGCATGAATGCTACGACAGCATCTGGCTTGATTTGACAGGTTTTACGGCGATATTGCCAAACGCGGGCAATTATATCGAACATTGTGGTTGAACGATCAACTTTCCCAATGCCCAGAGTAATCCAGTTGATCTTGCTATCAAGAGGATAGAAGGATAGCTGACCGGGGCGATCGGACGTTATGACGTGAATATCGTGTCCTCGGGCGGCTAATCCATTTACAACCTCAACAAAGACCCGTTCGGCACCGCCTCCAGCACTTGATAAGGCTTTGATTGCAAAAACTAAACGCATTCGCCAACCGCCTGATGCAACATTGTTTCCCATTTGTCGATAATAAGGTTTGGCGCAAATTTTTCAGTTGCTTTTCGTCCTTTATCACCCATTTCCCGGCGCATTTCTGCATCATTCATTAGTTTGGCCAAAGTCGCAGCAAGGTTCGCGGACTCTCCGTTACCGGCGGCGAGAAGACCGGTTTGGCCGTCTAGGATTAATTCATTTACGCCAGCGCAATTTTTAAAGCCTACTGCTGGTAATCCATGAGTTTGTGCTTCTGCCAACGCGTTTGGGAATCCTTCCCATCGTGAAGGAAGACAAAATAAATGGGCACTAGTGTAGTGGCTGCTTACATTTGATGTTGATCCAGGCAGCAAAATCCGGTCGGCTAATTCGTTTTCATGGATTATAGTTTCAAGTTCAGCACGTTGTTCTCCCTCACCGACAATGATTAAATCCCAATCGGGAAAACCCGGAGCCAGTTGGGTGAATGCCGAAATAAGGGCTTGATAATTTTTCTGCCAACTCAGTCGTCCGACGGAAAGAAGTTGAAATCGTCTGTTTGGAGCAGCGACGTCAGGATGAGTGATATGTTGAGTAGGTGGAACAGGGTTGGGAATTGTCACTATCTTGTTGTGAAGATACCGTGGATACAGTGTGCGATAGCCTTCGCACTGGATAGTGACAGTGTGCGCAAATCTGAAGCTGTTAAATGTCAGAAGGCGGCGTCTGTTACCGGCGCGCGTATGATCGAAACGTGTCGGTGCATTTCTTTCAGCGGCGATTACGGGGATTCCCATGCCTGCACTGAATAACCGAAGCGCTTTATAGGGACCGTCCTGAAAAGCAATGATAGCTTGTGGTTTCCGGGTTCGAAGCAGTGAACGTACGGCTTTCATACGATTTCTTAGGATGTTTAAACTGGCTCGCTGTGTGGGGTCACCAATGTTCATACGATGCCATTTTACCCGAGCGTCTAATGGGTAAAATGTCGTTGCTTCCTTTGGATCCCAGGTCAGAAAATCAACATCATGGCCACGTTCTACCAGTGCATTCATCACAGTAATGATCATGCGTTCAACGCCGCCTGCGACATTGTCAACGGCTCTAGCGGAAAACATCAGTTTCATGAAGGTTGTCTTTCCCGGATCCGCTTTTCGTGCATTAGTCTTTTGGGGCCAGTTGCCCAGAAATGACGTGATGTCGCAAGAGGGTATCGCGCAAACAGATTAATTAGTTCCCAGGTGAATTTTAGATATTTCCGTTTGAAATGGTAGTATCTTAGTTTTGGCCAATGCCAAGCATAGTAATAGAATCCTATTTTATTTAAATATTTCTTATGTTTGCGGACGATTTTTTGTTCGGCGGCGAGATTTTTTTCCGGCGATTTATCTTCGGATGTTGTTGAATATTGAATAAATAATGGTTCTTGTGTGCCGATAAAATGTCCATCTAGTAATGCCAGTCGAATGGCAAAATCGGCATCTTCGACACGGCGTAGAGTAGAATCAAAGCCCCCTACATATTCGAACGTTGATTTGCGGGCCAACAGAGAGCAAGTTGGTGTTCCTGTGCCGTAAAATCGATCTTTATGTTTGCGATAGAGCAGTAAATAGTCTGCGATTTCGGAACCGTTCGGTGCTATTTCGCCCTGCGAACCGATTGCAGGCAATTCAAGTTCATATCCAGTGTCATATTTTCGACGACCTGACGCATAGCAGGCAACGAGGTCTACTTTTTGCTGTTTTTCGTAGTCTTTTAAGTGTTGCACCTGACTACTGATCCGGTTTGGAAGCGATATATCGTCGTCGTCGAAGAAAGCAATGAACTCACCATTCGCCCGTTTTAGAATTGTATTGCGGGCTGCTGCCGGACCAGCATTTTGCGGGTGCTGTATGAGGTTGATACCTGTTCGGCCAGCAATTGCCTGCTCAATAATTGCGACGGAACCATCTGAGGAGCAGTCATCGACGATAAAAATTTCAATGTTGGGCCAGTCTTGTTCCAGAGCGCTCTTAATCGCACGATCAATAGTCGAATGAGCGTTAAAGCATGTGATGCCGATAGTGACCAGGGCAGATTGCATTGAGGCAGTAACCAGTTTTTTGCGCTTTATGACATCGCAGTTTTTAAAATACAGGATCGCCTAATAGTAATGGCTTTCTCAAAGCTGATGTTTTCGTTGTCTTTATATATCATGAAACTTTCGAAATGCGCGATTTAACGCCAGATTGGGCGCGGCTTCTTTCAACCGTCGGGTAGTTAGTATGGGGTGCGTGAATATTAGTTGTGTTAAATAAAAACAGAATTTCAAACGCTCCCCCTTTAGCCACACTTGTTTGCTCTTCAGCCAGCGCAGACAAAAAACATATTGTCCTGCAGCTTCCATGATATCGCGATGTTTTTTCATAATATTCAACATATAGCGATGTTCGTCGTTCAGGCTTTTATCAGAGCTTTTTGTCATTGATTGACGAACAAGGGGTTCACCAATGCCGGTAAAATGCCCGCCGGCAAGAGCCAGGCGAATATTGAGCTCTGTATCCTCACCACGACGAAAAGCTGCATCAAATCCGCCGAGGTCGCGGTATGTACAGGTGCGTGCCATCTGGCTACATGTCGGGCAGGCCCCATTCCCATCAATCAGAGGCGTGCCCATTAAAATGCGCTGGGCAACTGCAAGCCCCGATGGTGCGGATGACCCTGTGCACTCACCCATAGTGTGCTCAATACGTTCCGTGCCATCAGGATAAATTACCTGGCGGGCTGTATGACAGATAACTGGAGCACCGTTGGAAAATTCCTTTTCATAGGTAATTATCCGATTGATTTGCATTGTGATCCGGTCTGGAACACTTTCGTCATCATCATCAAAAAATGCGATATATTCACCGCGTGCCTCTTTGATGATTTGATTGCGCGATGTTGCGACGCCCGAATTGATCTCATTGCGTAAAAGACGGATTTCCGGATGAATCGTCGCCATCTTTGATACGATGTCAGGCGTGTCATCCGATGAGCAATCGTCACAAATGAGGATTTCGATCGGGCGCCAAGTCTGAGATAAAGCAGATGTTATAGCCTTTTTCACGCTATCGGCGGCATTGTAAGTTGTCAGGCCGATTGTTACCAGAGGCTGACTCATTATTGTTTATCCTGTGACAATTCATCAAGCATCATGACCCATTGATCGATAATGTGTGTATTGTCGAAATTTGTCATCCGCTTAGCCGCCAGGGCACCTTTTTCAGCGCGCTCGGCATGGCCCGACATCGCTTGTGACAGAGTGTCTGCTAGCGTGACCGTACTGTCGGCGCCTGGGGCAAGCCATCCGGCCCCCAGAGAAATGAGGTCGGATACGCCTTCGGCATCCGCAAAGCCAACAGCAGGAAGACCGTGTGCCATTGCTTCTGCCAAAGCGTTGGGGAAGCCTTCCCATAGTGATGGCAAAACAAAGAGATGTGATTCCTGATATAGGCTGAAAATATTTGCAACGGCGGGGGTCAATGTAATGCGTTTTGCAAGACCCAACTCTTCAACGAGAAGATTGAGTTTATCTCGCTCCGGACCGTTTCCGACAATACGAAGCTGCCATTCTGGATGAAGATCGGCAATGCGCGCGAAGGCGTTTATAAGGATATCAAGACGTTTTTGAGTGCTATCAAGACGACTGACAGTGAGCAGGGCGTATTTGCCGTTGGATCCTGGTTGATTTGGTTGCGCCAAAGTATCCGCACGTGAAACCGGATTTGGAATAGCCAAGATTTTTTTGTGAAGAGATTTGGGGTATCGCCTAGCATATCCGGGCAATTGCACCATAATACGGTGAGCTAAATGCAATAATGTAAAGCTTATGGCACGTTGAAGGAACGAATAGCGTAGCCAATATATCGAAGGACCATTGCGTTCGGCTGCAATGATAGGCGTGCGCGCCAATTTGGCAGCCGCATAAATTGTTTTATCTCCGCTCATCACGAATCCGATAAATGCGGAAGCTTTTTCACGCTTTAGGAGAGATGCCAAGCGAAGAGTACGTTGGATTTTATCCAGAAAAGTCGTGTCATTGCCCAAACGGTGCCATCTTATTTGTGGGGACAGCGAATAAAAGCAATCAGTTTCGTTTGAGGCATCCAGAGAAACAAGATGTACCTCCATTCCACGCGCAATTAAAGCATTGGCCAAGGTGCAAATCATACGCTCGGCCCCGCCAGAAGACTGGTGTAAACGGAAGAAGTACAAAAAAACACGCAAGTTCATTCTAATTTTTCAGTTTATTTTATTACACAGATTTGCGTGCTATGATCAAATAACCAAGCGATGCGCTGCAGACGGAAGCATCTTGTTGGGCGCTGATGTGACTTTGACCTCTATACTTACATGCAAAATATAAAACGTCGAGTAAGAGGGAAATTTTTATTCTAAGGGCGCGAAATGGCCCAGGGCATCCCGAGATCGACGCTCCTGTTGAAAAGGGTCCCCAGTTTAGAGATTCTATTTTTATATCATTAAATCCGTGCCGAGATAAAAATTCCCGCCAATAATTTGGGGTAAATCTACTATAATCGTTTGGATGCCCGTGAACCTGGTATATAAAGGGAACGGTAAAGATAATTTTTCCGTTTTCTTCCAGTATTCTGTTTATTTCTGTCAGGCAGATCGACACATCATAAATATGCTCGAAGGTATTTAGGGAAATGACATGGTTGTATGTGTTTTCGGCGCAAGGTATTTTTCCATCGACATCAACTATAAATGTCGGATCCATGTTTTTATCAATGTTTGCCGAGTGAAAAAAATAATCGGAATTTTCTTTTATCCATTTTTCTTTAATATGATTATATTTTGAATTTTCCCCTCCGCCAAAATCAAGTATTTTCCCGTCAATCTGAATATGGGATAGTTTCTCATATTCCAGAGTCCTGAGAACTGATTTATCCATTTTCCGTGCAAAGAGTTTAAGAAATCTGGTAAATGTAGGAAATTCCAGAGAAACGTCTTGTGGTTGGTTTAGTGCCATGACAAAATCACTCTGCTTTCGAGGTCCAGATCTGAAATTACTTTTTCCAGTTTTTTCTGCCGAGGTTTTAATGACGGAATTTTCTCCGAGTGAACTTCGACGAGAATGGTGTCAAATTTAGTTGAGTATGCAGGTGTCAGAAGCGCATCCAGAACATCATATTCTGCCCCTTCAATATCCATCTTTATCAGCCGGATATGGCCTAGGGTATCAATAATATCTGTGATGTTTTTAACAGGGACAGTTTCACTTCCACTACTACCGTCAGCACTCTTCTTATTTTCGACGATACTGTTGCCCTCAGTATTGAAAGAGCCATAGTTCAAACGAGTTTCACCATTATAATTGCTGACTGCTGCATGATGTAGTGTGATTTTCTTGCCATAATATTTGAAGCGTCTCTTAAGGAGAGATATACAGCGAGAATCGGGTTCGTAGGCGTGTATATTGGCACCGCGAGACAAGAATAAAGATGAAATACTGCCAACATTGGCTCCCAAATCCAGGACTATGTCGCCTCTATTTATTTTCATTATTTCATTTCGGGATCCAGGAATGGTTTTTATTCTTAAAAATACGGGCATCAAATGAATAATCGGCTCAATAATAGGTATAGCATAGATGCATTTTCGATAAAAAATATCGTAAAAAGAGAAGTTAACTCCAAATAAATGCATTAAAAAATGAAAAAAAATTCTGTGTATCTTCTGGAGCATCCGCAATTTTTATTTTCCCCTTAGGTTTGAAAATAGTTTTTTGTTGATTGCATAGAGTGTGGCTAAGAGAAATTTGTATCGGTACTTCTTTTTTTTTGCATAAAAAAACTTTGCTGCCTGAAATATAAAAGAAGATATATAAAATTTCTCGGCCTTCAAGTATTTTTGATATTTAATTAAAAGTTGAAAGCTGTCGATAAGGGGTTTAAAATTACTTTTTTCATGAGAAACTGTCACATGTTGTCTTATAAGAGGTTCAGGGCAGCCAATAAAAACGCCTCCCATTAACGATAGCCGAATGGCCCAATCAAGGTCTTCTGTTCGTCTGAGGTTGGGATCAAAGTCACCGACAGCTAGAAAGGTTTCCCTTCTTGCTATTAATGTACCGGATCCAACAGGGCCAAATACGTATCCAGGTTCTTTATAACCGGCAAGAATATTAAGTGCGACCATTTTTCCGTGCGGTGAAGGGGGAGTTACCCCTATGGCGCCCATATATTGACTGTTTTCTTCGGAAATAACTTCCCGTGAGCAATAACAGGCAACTAAGTTTGTTTTATAAGAAATTTCTGCCTTTTCTATAAGGTGAATTTGCTTGTCAAACCTTTCTGGGTGAGCTTCATCGTCATCATCTAAAAAAGCTACAAATTTTGATCTTGCTTCATGAATTAATTTGGAGCGAGAAGCGGCAACGCCTTTATTTTTTATATGCCTGATTAATTTTATTTTTTTATTTTTATTTATGTTTTCTTTGATTATTGAAACCGAGCTGTCAGTTGATCCATCATCTAAAACCAAAATTTCGTTAATGATTTTGTCAGATTTGATGAGAGATTTTAAACATCTCTCAATTGTCGCCTCGGCGTTCCAGCAGGTTATAGCTACAGTTAAGTTATTCATTTAGTTGGTCGTTAATTGTGTCGGACACAAAATTGGCTGCTTCTAGGATATTTTTGGCGCTTGGATTTTCAAATATTTTCTTTTTAAATGTATGTTCTTTTTGCTTTAGGGAATCTAGTTTTCTTTTTATTCGAAGTGTAGCTTTATAAAACATGAATAGGGTTTTTGATGGGCTGTTTTCCTTTAATATTTGGTGGCAATATTTTGTAATGTCCTTTTTTTGAGAAGGAGGGGCTGATACTATTGCTCTGGCTAGTTGATATGGTAAGCTTGTTGTTTTATTTGATATTATTTTTTTGTCTGATTTTAAGTAAGATTCATAAACTAAAATTGGTACCGATGTGGTTTTCCCTGTTCCTAAAGTTTCATGAAATCTTAATTTTCCTTCTGTAAAGAAATCAGTACAAGAATTTCCGTTGGAAATTTTTGCACCATTACTGTGCTTGGAAGATCCTCCTATCATTAATGGTTTAAAAGAGAATGCATATTTTTCTATATGTTGAGAAATACATACACCCGAATATACATCAGGATTTATTGATTTAAAGAATTTTCCTTGACTTTCTTTAATTTCTTTTATGACGGAATGGTGTACGAATCCACCATTATATATCCAAGGCAATGATTCGTGCCCAGCCTGTCCATTAAGAACTTTATTCAGCCAAATTCGGGATTCTCTAACCTCTACTCCTTTTCCTGATCTGATTATTAGTTTGTTGGCGTTGGTTCTGTCTAAGGCATCCGGCCAATAAAATTTGCACATGTTGGAGCTGATAGCTCTGACATTGAGTTTGTTGGCTAGCTCAATGAATTCTTCTGCAGCATTTGGAAGCATTCCATCATCATCACCAAGGAATGTCACCCATTCGCCAGCAGCATGTTCGAGTGCAAACTCCCAATGCTCAGACATTCCTAATCTTCTTTTAGTTCTGATATATCTAAATCTCTTGTCCTGCAATTCGTCGAAGACTTTTCTTGTTTCAGAGCTGCTTAAATTATCACTTACTATAAATTCAATATTTTCACATTTCTGATTTTTTAATGTTTTTAGACACCAATATAGCGTATCTGCTCGATCTTTTGTTGGAACGATTATCGATATTTTTTTCATTTTTATAGCATCTTGATTTTATGTTTATGAATTATTTTTCATTTTGGTCTATTGATGAGAAATATCATTTCTTCTTCAAATAACCATTTGGAGCCACAGTAATGAGAAGTTTTTGCTCAATATTTTTGTCAATTTCAAATTCTGGGTGGCTTTTCAAATATTCCCAAACTGCTGTTTTCGGGTTGTTTCCGGGACCCCAAGGGCGGTCAGGGAACATTTCTTTTGGCAAGTCTTCTACAATGGTATCAAAGATAACGCAGTAACTGCCTGACGTGGTGAGTGGCGCGTAGGCTTCCAGTTCCGCAAGGACATGATCGTGTGTGTGGTTGCTATCAAGGCAGACAAGTACACGAGAGTATTGCCGGGCGATCTGTTGGACCTGCTCTATAACGTCGTTCGAGATGCTTGAACCTTGAATCATTTCAATCCGGGAAGCCATCGGATGAGCTTCTATTGCTTCCTTGTTATGAGACCGAATGTCGATATCAATACCCAGAACTTTACGTTTGGAAACGGATGGATTTATCGTTTTCTCTTGCTTAATCGCGTCGCACATATCCAGCATCGCCAGCATGGATGCGCTAAAAATTAACGATCCGCCGTGTGCTATCCCGGTCTCAATGATCAAATCGGGTTTGATGGACCAAATAAGCTCCTGCATTGCTACAATGTCTTGTGGATACTGGATAATAGGGCGTTCCATCCAGTCAAAGTGATAGGAATATTTCAGTTTGTTTGCCGCATTGATCCAGTTTAGTGTGTGCGCTTTTGCTGAATTGTCATTTCCCATTAGCTCAATTTCAGCTTTCCGTTCTTGTTTGAATTTATCTTGGGGGGTCATTGGTTCAACTTTCTGATTCGTATTGAAATTTCATATTTCTGCCCATCTTCTTCAATCCAGCAGCCTGGATGCGGCGAGAATGTTCGGGCACGTAGCAGGTTAAGTATTTCACGTCCCTGATAGAATTTGTCTAAATCAATATGGCTTGCGTTTTCTAGCTCGGATGCGAAATGAAAAGATCCCGCATTCGCTGATTGAGGGATTGCGGGAATGTCTCCATGTCGAATTGTGGGCCATGCCATTTTGACTAATTCAACCATCGCATTCTGAGCTTTATGGTATAGACTTTCACCCGTATCTGTCCAATCATAAGGGATCGGAAGCTGGGCAACTATGGCACCAGTGTCTATTCCCTTGTCAACTTTGTGAAGCGTAACACCAAAAGGTGTGTTTTCTACTAATGCCCAAAAATTGTAATGTTTACCACGGTTCCATGGTAAAAAACTTGGGTGGGTATTAATGAAACCCATCTTCGGTATTTTTATTAAATCTTCGGTTATTATTTTAGGCCACCAAGCCAGTAGTCCGAGGTCAACGTCATGGGGTATTTTATTGATTAAATCTCCCTCATTTTGAAAAACGAGGGATTCTATACCAGATTTATCCGCCATTCTTTTGATGTTATTTTTTCCAGTGGAAACAACGACAGCGACGTCACTCTGATATTGATTCAGCAAAACGTCTAAAATTTTTTCTCCAACTTCACCGTCAGCAAATATCGCCAACCGCATTGTCACGCCTTCTCCATTAGATCAAGTATGGCATTTGCAACCCTATCTTGATCTGACTTTGTGATGTCATGGTACGACGGTAGATTGATTGCCCGTTTTGGAATATTGTGAGAGTTATAATTTTGTGATGTTGTGGCGAAAAAAGGTAACGAAGTTAACGGCCAAAAAAATACTCTTCCATCAATATTTTCTTCCTCGAATTTTCTTTTTAAATCTTCTCGGGTAATGTTTAAATTTTCGTCAAAAACGATAGATGGCATCCATGCACCAATACATGTTTCTCCATCTTCAAAATTGAGTTTCACATTTCCGTTTTTTGAAAAATATGAAAGATAATATTTGAATATTTCGCGTTTTCGTAAAATTAGTTCTTCTATACGTTCCATTTGACCACAACCGATCGCAGCCTGAATGTTCGACATTTTATACTTGAAACCAATTTGGTCGGGCCAGAATTGTTTGGTTTGACCTCTCGCACGGCCGTGATTGCTCAGTGTTAAAACGCGCTCATGCAATTCCGCATCGTTGGTAACGAATATACCACCTTCACCCGTTGTAATTGTTTTGGTGCCATGGAAGGAAAATGCACCGAATTTGCCCATACTACCGGCACGCTTGCCTTTGTAAACCGATCCAATTGCTTCGGCAGCATCTTCGATCACCGGAATCCCATGCCGTTCACCAATTTCAAGAAGGCGGTCCATATCGCAAAGATTGCCATAAATATGAACGGCAATAATGGCTTTCGTACGTGGTGTGATTGCAGCTTCTACAAGCTCGGGATCAAGGCACCATGTGTCGGACAGAATATCGACAAAAACGGGGGTCGCTCCCAAATGGACGATAGGCGCGGCTGTTGCGATCCAATTAGTATCTGCCAATATGACCTCGTCGCCTGCACCAATACCAAGTGCAGCCATTCCCATATGTAGCGCGCCGGTGCAGCTTGATGTCGCAATTGCATATTCTACGTCAAGATGCGCCTTGAAGGCGTTCTCGAAACGATGAATATAGTCGTAGCACTTCTCGCCCCATCCATTTGCGGCAGCGTCTGTCGCGTAGCGAACTTCAAGTTCTGTTATTGATGGTTTGGTGTAGTGGATACGATTATTCATCGAATTTTCAACTCCGGAACGGCAGTGACGAATTTGGTGCCGAGAGTGGTCAGTTTACTATATTGTGTGTGGATTTCAGGAAAAATATTCCAAGGAAGAACAACAAGATAATCTGGTATTTTAAAGGTGAGCTGATCCGGTGCCACAATTGGAATATGACTACCCGGCATATATTTTCCCTGTTTGGCAATTGCGGCATCACACACAAATAGCAGTAGATCGGGCTTTACGCCTGCATAATTGAGCAATGTATTTCCCTTGGCAGCGGCACCGTAGGCCGCAACTGTTTTCCCTTCCTGTCGTGCCTGAAGCAGAAAACCAAGAAGATCGTTCTTAACCGTATCTGCCCGTTTTTGAAAGTCACGATAAATCGTACCTTCTTGTAAACCGCGCTTTTTTTCCTCTGCAAGGATATCTGTTACCGCATCCAAAATCGGGCGAGGGTCGTCTTCATGACATCCATATACCCTCAGGCTTCCACCGTGAGTCGGCAGTTCTTCCACATCGGTTACTTTTAACCCTGCTGCTTTAAATATTCGGTTCACCGTATAGAGCGACAGATAGGAAAAATGTTCGTGATAGACTGTGTCGAACTGGGTGAATTCGAGCAGCCGCATAACATGCGGAAATTCAAGCGTGATGGTACCGCCAGGTTTGAGAAGAATTTTCAGGCCGCGTGTGAAGTCATTTATATCGGGAACGTGGGCATAGACATTGTTGCCCGCAATCAGGTCCGCTTGTTGGCCTCTCGTAACCAATTGTTGAGCCAGATCCTCACCAAAGAATTCGCGCAGTACCGGAATACCCTGTTGTTCGGCAACGGCTGCGGTGCTGTCTGTTGGCTCGATCCCCAGGCAAGGAATGTTTCGTGCGACAAAATTTCGCAATAAGTAGCCGTCATTTGACGCAATTTCGACAACCAGACTTTCCGAATTCAGCGCAAATTTCTCAATCATTGTCTTTGAATAGCGTTCAGCATGTTCAAGCCAACTTTTAGATGTGCTCGAGAAATAGGCGTATTCAGAGCTAAATAGCTCCTCTGCTTCTGCATAATCTTCGGTTTGCACCAGCCAGCATTCGGTGCAAACCTTGATGCGTAGCGGATAGTATTTTTCCGGCTTTGAGAGGTCTGCTGCCGTTAGATAGGCGTTTGATGGCGGCGCAAAACCGAGATCCAGAAACGTTTGTTGCAAAGGTGTATTGCAATGGCGGCAATTCATATCACGAGCCCCTGATATTTTGTGTTCAGCATTGGATGATTGCCGTCCTTCCCTGAAATTTCCGTTATCGCCAATGGCCACGTGATTGCCAATTTAGGATCCCGGGGATTAAGCCCGCTTTCTGCGGAAGGTGTGTAGGGTGCGGAATGACAATACAGTAATTCTGCATCCGCCGTCAGGGTTTGAAAGCCGTGAGCGAAACCTTCAGGTATCAAGAGCGCGGTGCTGTTCTCCAGGGATAATCGTTCAGCGTGCCATTGAAGAAATGTAGAAGAGTTTTTACGCAGATCAATTGCGACATCCCAAACCTCGCCTCTAATGCAGGTTACGAGTTTTGCCTCGGCATATGGCGGAAACTGGAAGTGCATTCCTCGCACAGAGCCTTGCTTTTGAGTTCGGGTATGATTGATCTGCGATACTGGTTTATGCCAACCGGCGGCAGATAGCTCATCGGCACAGAAAATCCTGGAGAAAAAACCTCGATGGTCGCCAAAGCTCTGGCGAGTGATCTTCTTCAGGCCTTCCAGTGGCAGCGGGATAATTTCAAAACGACTCACAGCGTGTCCTCATATGCCTCTATTTCATTATGGCAAAGAGCCGCGCTATCCTGTCCTTCAGCTTGCGCCCGGTACCAGTTCATCGTTCGCTCAATAGTTTCAGATAGTCTCCATTTTGGCCGTATATCGAGAACAGAATGGCTCTTGGAATTGTCAAGTGCAAGTAATCCGGCTTCGTGCGGGCCTTCATTGTCGTTTGAATACAAAATTTCGCCCTGTCCAAAAATTTCGCGGGCGAGGTTGATTACAGTTCGAACAGGTGCGGTCTCCTGGGCCGATGGACCAAAATTATAGGCTCCCGCGAAGGCTATATCTTTGAACAGAGCCTCAGCCAGACGCAAATAGCCATGAAGTGGTTCAAGGACGTGTTGCCAGGGACGTACTGCGTCGGGACGACGGATGTGAAGAGGTTTCCCTGATGTCCAAGACCGAATGGCATCGGGAATCAGCCTGTCTTCCGACCAATCGCCGCCGCCAATAACATTACCGGCGCGTGCAGTTGCAATACCAATGCCCTTCTCAGCAAGAAAAGCGTCACGATAGCTTGCTATAACAAGTTCGCTCGCGGCCTTGCTGGCGCTGTATGGGTCATGTCCACCAAGAGCATCGATTTCACGATATGGCCAGGACCACTCATGGTTTTTATAGACCTTGTCGGTGGTTATCATCACGACAGATTTGACCGATTCAATCCCACGCAAAGCCTCCAAAAGGTTGGCCGTGCCCATGACATTCGTATTAAAGGTATCTAGAGGATCACGATAACTTGCCCGGACAAGCGGTTGGGCTGCAAGATGGAAAACGATTTCCGGTTTAACATCCCAAATTCGATCTTTGAGCTGCTCTACATGCCGGATGTCGCAGAATTGACTGGGTTTGTTCCGGGTTTCGATTGCTGCAAGCTGAAACAGATTTGGGGCAGTAACAGGCGGCAGGCTGATACCGGATACTTTGGCACCCAATCTGTTCAGCCACAGCGTTAACCATGATCCCTTGAAACCGGTATGACCGGTTATCAGGACTGATTTATTCGCCCAAAATCCGGCGCTGGCGACGAGTTGATGAGAGTTTGTCACCATTTCTTCCACGGTGCCTGATTGCTTTCCCAGAGGCTTTCCAGCTGGTTTTTGTCACGCAAAGTGTCCATTGGTTGCCAAAATCCGTGGTGTTCGAATGCCATGAGTTCTCCCTGGTGGGCAAGTTCGACCAAGGGAGCGCCCTCCCAGCTTGTTCGATCACCATCAATTAGCGACAGCACTTTGGGTGACATCACAAAGAAACCACCGTTAATAAGGCCACCATCGCCGCGCGGTTTTTCAGAAAATCCGGTAACATTGTTGCCAGATTTTTCCAATGCACCATAGCGGCCGGGTGGTTGCACTGCTGTTACGGTTGCATCTTTTCCGTGTGATTTATGAAACTCGATCAGGGCCGAGATATTCAGATCACAAACGCCATCGCCATAGGTAAAGCAGAAGGCTTCTTCATCCTCTACATATTTGGCAACGCGTTTGAGGCGTCCCCCCGTCAGCGTATTCTCGCCGGTATCAATTAAGGTGACGCGCCAGGGTTCGGCCTTTTGCTGATGTACCTCCATTTTATTGTCTCGCATATCGAAGGTGACGTCAGACATATGAAGGAAGTAATTGGCAAAATATTCTTTAATTACATATCCTTTATATCCGCAGCATATGACGAAGTCGTTTACGCCGTGTGCAGAATAAATTTTCATGATATGCCAAAGAATCGGTTTTCCACCGATCTCGATCATTGGTTTGGGCCGTAGGTGCGTCTCTTCGGAGATACGCGTACCAAGGCCCCCTGCGAGAATGACTGCTTTCACGATTCATTTCCTGATTGTTCAGAGATGCTTTTGATTGCACTTTTCGCGGGCATGCCGACCATGTTTCGAAAATCTTTGCTCTGAACAAGCAATTCATCAAAGCTTCCGTGGCTGCGAATTTGACCTTTCTCCAGGAAGTAAATTACGTCGCAATTCCGTACTGTTGAAAGACGATGTGCGATAAGAATAATTGTAATTTCGTGACCTAGATTGTGAATCGCTTCCATTACCGCTTTTTCGGTAAGATTGTCCAGCGCACTTGTTGCTTCGTCAAGAATAAGAACTTGCGGGTTGTGGTATAACGCACGAGCAATACCTATTCTCTGACGTTGTCCGCCAGAAAGGCGGACGCCACGTTCGCCAATCTCAGTGTCGTAACCTTCCGGAAGTTGACTAATAACAAAATCGTGTAAATTCGCAATACGTGCTGCTCTTATTACAGAATTTTGATTAATTTCTTCTTTGGGAACGCCAAATGCGATATTGGCCGCAACGGTATCATCAGTAAGATGAATATGTTGAGGGACGTAACCAATAGTTCTATACCATGACCTTACGTTATCAAGGTTAATGGTCATGCTATCAACTTTTAACTTACCCTTCTGTGGGGATAGAAGACCAAGAATTAGATCTATGGTTGTGGTTTTTCCGCTTCCTGTGGTGCCAACAAGACCGACGATACTATTTGCTGCAATATGAATATTCATATCCTTAATTGAAGGCTCTTTTACCCCCGGATATGTATATGTGATGTTTTCTAAAGATATTTCATTTTTTATTTTTAATTTTTGAAATGATGATATTTCGCTATATTTCACTTCTGAAAGGTTTTTCATGTCTTCATATAGAGCATCCAATGCTTTGCTGGAAAAACGCAAAGCCGTAATATGTTGATACATGATTTGTAAGGCAGGTAATAGTCGATATGCTGCAAACGCATATAATGTGAGAACTGGAAGTATTGATTGAAAATTCTGACCGGTTCCCATTAAATATAAGACCAGCAAAATCATTCCGCCAAAAGCGATAGCTTCAAGTAAAAATCGGGGTAATTGTCCAATAATGCTTGCAGTTGCTTGGTGAGAGGCAAAGCGTTTTGCTGGAGTTTCAAAACGATTTAAAAAAGTTTTTTCTTGTCCGGCTATTTTTACGTCTTTTATGCCACCGAATGCTTCGGCGACAGCCCGATAGCGCTCCTGGTTTGCAGCGACACGGTCAGCGCCAATTTTTCCAAGATATTTGCGCAGAGACCCGTAGATCGTGCCGTAAGCAATTATAAGGACAGAACTAACAATTAAAGAAAGAATTGGATCGGTAATGATCAACAGCGTCGTTAAAGCAATGACGACAGAAATTTGTGCAACAACCTGCATCATTGGTGTGATGCAACTGCTAATCACTTGAGAAACTTCCGAAAGTACAGTTTTCCCCAAGTCTGAACTGTTTCGATTCAAAAACCATTCATAGGGTTGGTGCAGATATCCCGAGACTAATTGTCGTGCTAACGAGTATTCCTGCATCATTGTGAAACGTAGTTGAGCGTAGGTTGTTATTGCTCTAAACGTTATTGAAAATAATAAAATTGTTAATACAGAGGTTCCCAAAAATAATAAAAATGATCTGGATGATGTGAATCCAAGGGTGACGTAAACGTATGAAAGATATTGGTTGCTGTGAATTGTATCCGGATTGGCTAAGACTGTCATAAAAGGCAGAATGGATGCCACACCAATGGTATCCAGCAAAGCCATGACAAGAATCATGGCAAGAAGTGCTGCACCACGCCTGCGTTCGGCTGGGCTAAGTAAGTAAATAATTTTTCTAATTGATTTCAATGGTTTCTTCGTTTCTTTAAAATTGAGGTGGCTACGCTACCGCCATTCGGGTGACTTTCGGGGTCAACCGTCGACGTCATATGACGTCCAGTCTATATTTTTCTCCCGGCAGAAAACCTGTTGAGCGAAGAGATGCTTATTGGGCCCGGGAGAGTAGGAAAGACGGAAGCGTGGTTACCACGCTCCCGCCGAGAACTTCAAGCAGTACCCGCACGCGGCTTTCTGTCGGGAGATCGAGAACAGACGCAACTAAATCCGCAAATGGTCCTTCTGCTATTCTAACTTTATCGCCTGACGCAAATGGATGACGAGGGGATGCAATCAAGCCAGCTTCGTTGGTCATGTTGCGTAGGTCTTGAGCGAAACTGGCGGGCAGTGCCGCAGGTTTGGTGTTCTGCATTACCAGCCGTCTTACTCCAAAAGTCCCATTGATCGGCGTCCACGCGTTGCGCTCAAGATCTAAAGTGACGAAAAGATAACCGGGAAACAGCGCGGCCTTAACTGTTTCAGTTTTGTGGGCATGACGCCTGGTTTTAGTAAAAACCGGCAACCAGGTCTCGTAACCTTGGCGATTAAGGTTGAGCTGTGCCCGGGCTTCCTGATGCGGTGCGGTGTTGACTGCGAACCACTTTTTCATACAGGGCCGCCGTTAGCAGGTCCGTCTGCATCAGTGTTGGTTTTTTCCGATTTTATCGGCATGGAAACCTGCAAAAAGGAAGGGATTAGTAAAGCCGTTGCGATTTGATCGCTCAGTAGGTCATTGACCAGATTCTGCGGATAACGAGATTCCGTGATGACGATGGCATCATCAGCCTTCAGGCCATCAAGTTGCCGAATGATCATTAAGCCATGGAAAAATTCAGCATTGGTTTCGCGATCGAAAACAGCTGCGGGTTCAATCCCATGTTCACGGGCCGCTAGCATGGCGATTTCAGTAAGTTCACCTCGCCCCGCCAGAATAACCCGGGCTTCGTCGCGTTGTTTAAGGCGTTCGAAGATCTCACCATATTCGGTCCGCACAAGTCGAAAAAAGTCGAGTGAGGTTTCCAGGTATTCGGCTACCAGGCGGCTCTTTTCTGTGAAGCCTTTTGGAGTCAAATAATAGGCATAACGTTTTGCCGGGGCAGATCGCGCTTTAACGTATCCCTTATGGATTGCGCGCTTAAGCAGAGCATTGACCAAGCCAACCGAAATCGAGACGCGCTGTGAAAGCCGCATCTGGGTTGTCACTTCGCCATTCTCGAGCGCGCTCAAGAAATTGATTTCCGTCTGTGTATCAGACTTGTCTGGCATACTGCTTCCCCGGTATCATTCACACTGTGAATAACGTGAGGTTGGGCCTGGCGTCAAATGGTGATTTGTGGTGTTTAGTTACAAATATTGCAGTAATGACCTGAAATCTGGCGGAAAATACCGAAAGTCCCTATGTTGGCGATTTCCACGGGCCAAAAGAGGTTACAAAAAATGTCGTTTGCACCGTCTTGCTCTGCAAAAATTCTCTACACCATGGCCGCCCCTGCTGAATATGGTGCTTATCTTCAAGCGCGCATTACACCATTGATGATTGGAATCGGCCCAGTGGAAGCGGGGGTGAATCTTGCTGTGGCATTAGCAGAAATGGCAGCAGGCAAGGCGTTGCCTGATGTCGTCGTTTCCCTTGGTTCGGCCGGGTCCCGATCTTTGCCGCAGGCGGAAGTCTTTCAGGTTACCTCGGTTTCCTATCGAGACATGGATGTGTCCCTTCTTGGTTTCAAGAAAGGTTGTACGCCGTTTGTCGACCTGCCAGCTGCTGTCGATTTGCCATATCGTATTCCCGGTATTCCCGAAGCGACCTTATCGACCGGTGCGAGCATTGTTACAGGTGCGGCCTATGACTTGATTGAGGCTGATATGGTCGATATGGAAACTTTCGCCATCCTGCGCGCCTGTCATAAATTTAATGTGCCCCTGATCGGCTTGCGCGGCATTTCCGACGGAGCGACGGAATTAACTCATCTTGGCGATTGGACGGAATATCTTCATGTCATTGATGAAAAACTGTGTGATACCCTGAATCTTGTTGAGGTTGCCATTGCGGATGGGATGCTTGATTACTAAGGCCGACTGATTTTTTTCTCGTACGCAAAAGCCGCCATCTGATGAGCGGATGGCGGCTTTTCGTCATTGTTTTCTTGTATTCTCGTTTGTTGCGACGATCAGGACCCTGCCCGAATCTCATCCAGCGTCTTCGCCGGTGTTAACGCCTGCGGGTCAACCTGTACCTCGATAATCGCCGGTTTATTGGCGGCAATTGCGCGTTCCAGGGCGGGGCCGAAATCTTCGGTTTTCGTCACGGTTTCGCCGTGGCCGCCAAAGACGCGGGCGTAACCGGCGAAGTCGGGGTTGTGCAGTTCGGTACCCGATACACGGGCCGGATAGTTGCGTTCCTGGTGCATACGGATGGTGCCAAACATGCCGTTATTAACCACCACCACAATGATGTTCGCACCGTATTGCACCGCTGTGGCAAATTCCTGACCATGCATCAAAAAGCAGCCATCACCAGCCAGGCAGACCACCGGGCGGTCGGGGTGATGGAGCTTTGCCGAAACCGATGCCGGAAGGCCATAGCCCATGGACCCTGATGTTGGCGCAAGTTCGGTGCGATAGGTTTCATAACGATAAAACCGGTGCAAAAATGCCGCATAATTGCCAGCACCATTGGTTAAAATGGCGTTGTCGGGCAGGGTGTCGCGCAGATGGCCAATCACATGGGCCATTTTCACATCGCCCGGGGTATCAAGCGGGGTCGAAAATGCAACATAGGCCTCGCGAGCCTGTTTTACCTGTTCCTGCCGCGCACTGCCATCGGTTGGCGCCATATCGGCAATGGCGCGGATAAAGGAGCGCTGGGAGGCATTAATGGCGATATCGGGGCGATACACACGGCCAAGCTCGTCCGGCCCCGGATAAACATGGATCAAACGCTGTTTGGGGCAGGGAATGTCGAGCAGGTTATACCCGCTGCTGGTCATTTCCCCCATGCGCGAACCAACAAGGATCACGAGGTCGGAATCCCGAATAAACCCGGCCAGTTTCGGGTTTATGCCAATGCCAACATCGCCGATAAAATTGGGGTGGCTGTTAGGCATATAGTCCTGACAGCGAAACGATGTCGCAATCGCAACATTGTTGGCTTCGGCAAAGCGGATCAGGTTCTGGCTGGTCTGTGCGGTCCAGCCGCCCCCGCCCACAATCATAATTGGCTGGCGGGCCGTTTCAAGTTCGGCCCGGAAGAAGGCGACATCTTCGCCAGCAGTGCGGGCTTCCACCTCGACATAGGGTTTGCCATCGGCAACAACTGCGCTGGATGAGAGCATATCCTCAGGCAGGGCCAGAACAACCGGGCCGGGGCGCCCTGATGTGGCAATATGATAGGCGTGGCTGATATATTCAGGAATACGTTCAATACTGTCGATCTGGGCAACCCATTTGCACAGTGGTTCGAACATCTTGCGATAATCGACTTCCTGGAATGCTTCGCGATCCACCATGTCGCGGCCAATCTGGCCGACCAGCAGGATCATCGGGGTTGAATCCTGATGGGCAACATGAACACCGGCCGATGCATTGGTCGCGCCGGGGCCGCGCGTTACCATGCAAATGCCGGGTTTTCCGGTCAGTTTGCCATAGGCCTCGGCCATAATGGCCGCACCGCCTTCCTGGCGGCAAACAACCGGCGTAATTTCCGGGTGGTCAACCATGCCATCGAGCACGGCAAGAAAACTTTCACCGGGCACAAGAAAGGCGCGTTCGCAGCCATGAATGTGCAGCTGATCGACAAGAATGCGCCCTCCGTGGCGCAGACCGGGGGTATTGGACATGTTTTTCCTCATTGGTGGCGAGTGGTGGCGTTCGTCATATGTTTGTTTTGGTCTTATCAAAAGAACCCCGATATCATCATGCCGGGATGGTAAGGTAAAGGGGGAACGCTGCAAAAAACGGCCCCAAAGCCGTTAGCGCGGCTTGAGACATCAGGGGGCGGTTACATCGGCAATATCGGCCCGTTCCATCAGGCGACCGGCGGCATTTTCAAAATGCTGGCGCACGGCGATTTCGGCAGCAGCCTTGTTTTGCGCTCGGATCGCCTCGTAAACCATTTTATGCTCGCCAATCACGCCATCCCCCCATTCGGCGGTCATGACATTTTTAATCGCGACATTGCGCAAATTGGCGTCAATCCGGCCATCCAGCATGGTCAGAAAATCGTAAAAATAACTATTGCCGCAGGCCCTGGCGATGGCCCGATAAAACCGGCGTTCCGCATCATAGCGATGTTCGGCCGTCTCAAAACGGGTTTGGCCCGTCGCCACCTGCATGGATTGAAGCTGTTCATAAATCAGGGCCAGGTCGGCATCGCTACGGGCCTCGGCGGCAAGGGCGGCGGCCCCGGCTTCGTTGCTGGTGCGTAATTGCAGGATTTGCACCAGTTCCTTACGCTTGGCAAAACAATCGGCACTGATACGAAAAACGCTCCGTGCGCCCGGCTCCGATACAAAGGCGCCAACGCCTTGTTTGGACTGGATCATACCATCGCTTTTTAGTTGCGATACCGCTTCGCGCACCACGGTTCTTGCCACCCCGTAATTGGTTGCAAGTTCCTGTTCGGTGGGCAATTTGTCGCCCGGTTGCAAAATACCGTCGCTGATTTGCCCGGTGAGTTTGGCGGCAATTTCATCGGGCAACCGCCGGGGGCGGATAATTTTTTCGTAGCGGTGTGGTTCTGTTTTTTGCATCAGGTTTTCTTGCGCTTTTTCAGGGGTGCGGTATCGCAAAAGGTTCAACTGGCGCGCTATGGGCGATACAACTTTGTGGCATATGGTTGTTGCGCTGTCATCATTAAATAATGTTGTCTGACAATAATACTTATTGTAAAAACAGAGATCAAGGGAGGATGTTTTGCCCGGCGCATGTCGCTTAAACGGGCGTGGGCAACGCATCCAATATGACATTACGTAATAACGGGATGAAATCATTATGCTTTACGACGTTCGCACCTATAGCTGTTATCCAGGCACATTGAAAAAACAGCTTGCCCTGTATGGCGAGTTTGGCTTTCCGGTGCAAAGCCGCCATTTGGGGCAGCCCCATGCCTATATGGTAACGGAAACCGGCCCGGTGAATTCCTATGTTCACATCTGGGCCTATGACAGTGCGGCGGACCGCGAAGAAAAGCGCAAATCCCTTCAGGCTGACCCGGAATGGCAGGCTTATCTAAAGAAAAGTGCCGAAGCAGGCCATTTGGTGAACCAGGAAAACAAACTGATGTTGCCGGCACCGTTCTGGACACCACCAGCGCGTTAATTGCGCTATTCGTGGTGCGATATCGATATATAGCCTTCATGCCGCATTTGGCATGGGGGCTTTTTTTGGATTTTGTAAATGACGAGTTCTTTAGCTTGGTTTGATATTATCCTTTTACACAATTATGAATTAATTCATTTCGCTGGATTCAATGAAGTTGGATAGCTTGCGACACATAATACTATTATATCCTATCACGAATAAATGAAACATAACCGCCGATTTCTTAAATCATCTTGTTCATTATTGAACAAACCACTTTGGCTGCACAGTAGATTTCAGAAATTTCTATCGTTGATACCATCTTTTCCTCCGCCTCTTTTCTATCTTGGCGAGCGCGTTTGAAGCAAGATTTCTAACCAAAAGAGTGTGGGGTAAGGTAGGATAAAAATGCAGAAAATACTTGCGGATATAGTTTGACGAAACACCGTAGCCTTTAAGGGAGGATCAATGAAAAAAAGCAACCCAAAGTCGAAGGCTGCGCCTCCCGGAATGCCGAGTATTCTAGATCGTGAGCTAAGCGAGCGTGATGGCGATGCTTTCGGCCATCAATCCTATGCTGACGCGCTAAAAGACTTGGTTGAATCACCTCTAAATACCCCGCCATTTAGCATCGGTCTTCTTGGTCCGTGGGGCACTGGTAAAAGCACAATTAAGGAACTGTACAGACACGGCTTGATGAGTGACAAAATCGGCAAGGTTGGCAGCCGAAGGTCAGACCGTTTTCATGTTATCACTTTCAATGCATGGCGGTTTGGTGGTGAACAAGATTTGAAGCGGGCTCTTCTTCGTGATGCCTTTCGACAACTTGGTGGAGACGAAGCGGCGCTTCGCCGTGAACTTTTTGAACAGGTCAACAGCGTCACTCATCATAAACGGTCATTCCAGGAGTGGGCTGGAGAGGCCTTTGGTCAACTCGTCGGTACAGCTGGAGTTTTTGCTATTCTCCTCGCTTTGATTCTTCTGATTATCGTTGTATTCGTCAAATACACGGGAATTGACGATTCAATATCGCTCGTCAGCATTGCAGTTGCCGCACTTGTTGTTACTGGGTGGATAGGCAAGCATGTTGTGGACCTTCGAGTCCGGACGCCAGCGATGTTTCTTCCGCAAACAGCGTTCTCTTTTCCATCCACATCGGCCGAGGAATACGAACGGCTGTTGACAGAGCAAATAGAACGCTTTCGCAATGGTTTTGGAAAACAGTGCCAGCGTCTTATCGTTTTTGTTGACGACCTTGATCGCCTCTCTGCACCTGAAATGGTCAGTGGTCTTGATGCAATCCGTACGTTTCTTGAGTTACCCTTCAATAATGATACAAATGGTTTCGGCGTCGTATTTGTGATTTCCTGCGACGAAGAAAGGATTGCGGAAGCTTTGCATCGTGGACGTGGTCGGTTAGGTGCTACGGAATTACCCGGTTCTGTATTTTCTCGTGCCGATGCGCGTCGCTATCTTGATAGGTTGTTCCAATTCCGGTTGGAAATTCCACACTTCCCGAAGCAGGATATGCGTCAATTCGCCGAGAACAAGCTAACAGGGGCCAGCGAAATCGTCTTCGATCTGGAATCCAAAGGGCTATCTGCGGCAAATATTATTGACCGACTTATTCATGTCGATGTTCAAAGCCCGCGTAACGCAATCCAGCTACTGAACGCTTTTATACAGTCATGGTGGATAGCCAAGCAGCGAGAAAGGGGGGGTATCGGATCATCTGCACCCGGTGCACTTTATGAGGGTGCTGTGACCGAGCATCCATTATCGCTGGCCGCGCTTTGCGTCTTACGGGTTGATTTTCCGGATTTCTACGGATGTGTTCAGACGCGTCCAGAGTTCATTCACGAGTTTTGCCGTGTCGTATTCGGCACAGAAAAAGCGGCTGATCAAGCTGTAGTTACACAGGATATGTTGTCAAAATTCCTCGTTAAAGACGCAGATGGTAAACTTGGCTCCGATGTTCAAATCGAGCATAGAAAGCTACGCCAATATCTATCTAGCATTCAGGATTTGCGTTGGCCGAAGAGTCTGCAACCACTGTTGCGATTGGCGGAGGACTCGGTTACTCGCCAATTCGGGGATCGTGCGCCAGCCATTCGTGATGCTCTTGTGTCTGGCGATGTCCGCGGTGTTCTTGAAGGATTTGGCCGGGATTTGGATAACAATGTTCTTGGTCAGGAAGATATTACTCTTCTCGAGGGGTTGACAGACACGCTTACTCAGGAAACGTCGTCTCGACGTATTAATGCATCTCGCGTGCTTGCGGCACTTGTCGAACGCATCCCAGAAGAACGTCGCCGCAGCTTATTAACCCCATTACTTCGGCAGATGGTTAGCCTCAAGGAGGTTCGCATCAACGTCGGACCGAAAGCCGCACATAAAATTATTAAGCATGCGACGCGCGATGATCGGCGAGAAGTTGCCGAGAAGTTCATAGCAGATTTCCTTTGTGATGGTGCTATCGAATGGCGCCATGCTTCTGGTGGGGCAATCAACCTTCGGGAAGGAGAGCAATTCGTTCGCGAAGTACTCGATTTAGCCTTGGATGTACGCAAAATAAATAAACTACCAACATTGGCAGATGAAATGCTGTTGAGTTGGCTTCTTTCGCGCGCGATCCAAGTTGGCGACAAGCGCCATACGTTGTTGTTTGTGGACCTTGAAAGCCTCATGGCTCAGCATAGTGAGCATCTTTTAACCGACCTTGGTAGTGAGTATTCTGCCCAGGTAATCACCGAGTTTGAGACCGAACCACAATCGATTTTGTCGCCACAAGAAACGCTCTACCGGATAGTGGCAGTATTTGATCAGCTCTCTGAAAATGGCCAGGAGGATCGGCTGATCATGTGGGAACAGCTTACGCGATTGATTTCGGTCCAACCAGCAATCGCAGTGGAGGAAGCGTGGAAGGTGGCCGAGAAATACAGAGAGCTGGCGTCCGATGCTCAAGCAAGAGACTTCCTATCCGCGTTTGCTGGGCGTTTGAAGAAGGAACTGGATGATGACAAGAGTTGGCCTTTAAACTGGAAGGTTGGAGCAAACGTATTTAACGATTCCTTCACGCAATGGCGAACGGAAATCGATAGTGAAACTGGCGCTGCAATCGAGCCGCTGATAACAGCTTGGGCTGTAACAGAAGAATGCGAGGAGTATGCAATTCGTGCACTAAACCTCTTGCGGGACAGCGTCAAACAGGCATGGGACACCGCGATCACAAATATAATACAGGGTAATTGGAAGGATACGCCGATCAAAGTCTGTGCCCATGTAGGGCGAGAGGCCGCATTCTTTGAGGGCAGCCACGCGACCAGTTTAGTTGCGCAGATGGATACCTTGATTAATCAGCCGCTGCCCGATCATGCCGTATCAGAACGTTATTATCAGTTTGCTCGTTCAATTCCTATTAAGACTTGGGGAGAATTGCCCTGGTCCGATCATTTGAGGCGGTTGTTTATTCGGTTACGTGATATGCATGCCGATACAAACTTTTTAACTAGAATCTATCCAAGTGCAATGGCTCTATTTAGTGCTTCGTCGAAAGGTCAGACGGCAAAATTACTCTTGCCCCTATTTGAAAATGCGGCAGGTGCACCTGAAGCCTTTATTGCCCTCCATCGTCTGATGGCGGGACACTGGCCGATCGTGGATGAGCATTGCGGTAATTACAACCCAGACAATATTGTTGAACGGTCGTGCAAGTTCATCGAGAACAACTCCGGCAATCAAGGCATAGGTGATGTGCTTTGTTCTATGATTAGTTTGTCAGAGAATGGTATTGCAAGTGCAAGTACTGAAAAACAGATTGCATCCGTGATACCTAAAGTTTGGATTGTTTCTCCCGACAGTATTTTCGATAAATCCCCGTATGTAGGAAAGATTCTGGAGCCTAATCATGTAGCTACTATTCTAGCGGGCAATTATCATGCTGATCTTACAATTGACCAGTTACGCGCGTTGCTTAAGTCCGTTGTTAGTGCAAATAATTCCGAAGCTAACTACAAAGTTTTAAAGGGCGTGCTGTCTTCGCAACCGAAATCTTTGTTTGGCCAACCTGATGGTGCAGTTGTGACGTGGCTTGATTGCATTGACGATCATCTAGTAGCTATTGTGGGTATGGTGATTTCCGATGATACGTTGAATGATTCCCAAAAACGTCGCGTGATGATACGTTTTAGTGATTTTTTTAAGCGCGATTTGGCTATTGTGAAATCCATATTGCAATCAAATGAAGATGTTGAAACACGATCCGTGGTGATTGAACAGATCAAAAAAATCGATGAACAGTCGTTGTCGACTGAATTAAAAGTTAACTTGGCTTCAAGGTTGATAGAATCGCTCCCGTCACTCTCAGGGGATCAGTTTAATATTATTTCCAGAAGTATCTCAAAACTTGGCGGCAAAAGTGCACTTGAAAAATCCTCTTCTATTGAAGAATTGGATGCCAATCAAATTAAAATATTGCAAAAGATATTTCCGGAATCCCGCATATTGAAGAATTTGAAAGTCTGATAGCTAATCTCTGTTACGATTTTTAACGAAAATTTTTGAGTAGATGTCTCAAGAGGTGTTTTCGATTCTTATGAAGTCGGCAGCCACTGGTCGATATGGTGATATAGAATAGGTTATTTACTCTAAATTTATATATCTCGATTCTAGAGCTATGCTTCAATGCATAACAAAACCAGTTATTCGCCGGGCAAGACCAGCAAAATTGCCAGCAACGGAATAACCACAATCGACATCAGGGTCGCAACCAGCATGGTGGTCGCGGTGCGTTCGCGTGCGGTGTCATAAGATGCCGCCATAAGAACCGAATTCACCCCGGGCGGCAGCGCAGCGACCATGATGGCAGGCCCCATAATTTTTGATGGCATGTCCAGGGCCAGACCGATTGTAAAGACCAGTGCCGGCAGCAGGCACACCTTGGCGGTGGCCGCGATCATGCTGGTGGTCATGTTGCCGCGCAGTTTTTGCCCGTAAATGCCTGCCCCGATCAACATCAGGGCAATGGGCGGCATGGCCTGTTTAAGCATGGTGAAAAATGTATCCACCACGACCGGCATCCTGACATCGAAGGACGCCACCGCAATGGCACTTAAAATGGCAATAATGATGGGATTGCAAATTTGGGCCCGCAGCGTATTGGCCAGAACAGCACTGGGGTTGCCTTTGGTGTTGCGGCTCCATTCCATTAACAGAATGGTCGGGGTCAGCAGGCTTAGCGCATGAATGCACAGAATGGTTGCCAACACCAAAAGCCCGTCATGGCCATAAAGAATATCAATCACGGGAATGCCCAGCATCCCGATATTGGAAAAAATTGCGCCAAAGGTTAGCACAATGCCTTCCGCACGGTTGTTCTTTTGCCAGCGGGTCAGCACCACAAACACAATCAGGGCGGCGCTTATAACCGCGCCATAGTAACAGACCCAGATATTAAGATTAAAAAGCTCCGCAACCCGGTTGGACGATATGGTTTGAAACAGGGTGGCCGGGATCAAAGCCCAAAAGGTCATTTTTGTAAGGCCCTGAATGGCCGAAGCACCGATCAAGCCGCGCCAGGCCAGAACATATCCGGCTCCAACCAGCAAAAAAATGGGGCCTAACTGATCAATCAGGGAAGATATCATGCCCGGGTCCCTTGCATCTGCCCGGCAAGGCTGTGTTTCAGGATTACCGGTATGTCTTTGAAATACGATGGCCACTGACGTGGTTAAACGTCAGTGGCGCAAATTAATGGTATTGGCAATATCTTGCGTTACCGTGATCAGGTTTTTTTGGCTGCCGGCGGTGTGCGGACAACCATGAAGTAGAAAAACACCGCCGTTAAGGCCAGGAAGAACAGGCTGTCGGGGCTGGTGATAAATGTCAGCGGGTTGCCATCATTTAGCGATAATGCCCTTCGCAAATACTGTTCCAGATCGGGGCCAAGGATAAAGCCCAGCAGCAGGGTAACGGTGGGGTATTTTTGCGCACGCAGGAAAAACGCCAGTACGCCAAACACCAAAGCCAGCATCATTTGAAACGGCGAATAGGTGGCAACGTAACTGCCAACCAGGGCAACAACCGCGATGCAGGAATAAAGTACCGCCTTGCGGATCGAGACGATTTTAACGAAATACGGGCCAAGCAGGTAAAGGGTTAGCGGTATCAACACCAGTGCACTGATCAGAAGCGATGCAAACATCGGGGCGATCAGGTCGATCTGGGTATCAAGCAGGCGCGGGCCGGGTTGCAGGCCGTTAATAATCAAAACACCCAAAACGATGGCCGTGGTTGGATCGCCGGGGATACCAAACATCAGCATGGGCACAAATGCCCCGCCGCACATCGAATTGTTGGCGGTTTCGGCCGCGGCAATGCCTTCACGCGATCCCTTGCCATACAGGTCGGGATTCTTCGATTTGCGCATGGCCTCGGCATAGGACACAAACGCCGCCATCGAGCCGCCAGCCCCGGGCAGAACACCAATGAAATAGCCAATGATGGCGCTTTTCAAATAGGTCCAGATGCCGATCTCGCGAATTTCCGCCAGGGTGGGGAAAAAGTCGCGGCGGCGAATGGGGGGAATGTCGATGATTTTTTTATCAACAGTCAGGGCGTTCCGGTTTTCGCAGGCCTGAAACAGAATTTCGCTGATTGCAAAGGTGCCAATGATCAGCGGCATCATGTCGATGCCTTCTACCAGCACTTCGGTACCAAAGTTAAACCGGGCAATGGGCTGCATCACATCAATGCCGATAGTGGCAATCATGATGCCCAAAAGGGTGGCGACAAAGCCTTTGGCAATGGCGTTACGCTGCGAAATAACGATGACGATCAGGGCAAACAGAATCAGCGAAAATTTGCCAGGCGTTTGAATAAGCAATGCCAGCTTGGCGGCAACCGGTGTCAGGCAGATCAGCAAAAGGGCACCAATCACCCCCCCGATCATGGAACCCAGCGCAGCATGGCCCAGGGCATTGGCCCCTTCACCCTTTTTCATCAGGGCATAGCCCTCGATCGAGGTCATCATTGAAGATGGCGCGCCGGGAATATTGATGGTGGTGGCCGTAATAGAACCCGCATACATGCCTGACATGAAAATCGACGCACACATGACAAGGGCGGGCACAACATCAAGGCTATAGGTAATGGGAAGCAGCAGGGCAATGGCAAGAACCGATGTCAGGCCGGGCACAGCGCCAAAGAAGGTGCCGATCAAAAAGCCGATAATCATATAGCCCAGCACGGTGGGGTCGGTCAGGGCGGCAAAACCGCCGAGAATGTGAAGGGTAAAGTCCATTAGAACATCCCCCAGAAGTCGGTATCAAACAACGGCAGACGAACCTGAAAAATCACCGCGAACAGGCCATAGAAAACGGCGGTAATGACGGCGGTATAAACAAGACGTTTGATCAGGCCGGTATTTTCCAGCCCAAAAATGTAGAGCAGGGCGAAAACATATAAAAATGTCGAAACCGGATATCCCAGCGGCTTGAAGGCTAGAATATAAATGGCTGTGACGACAACCACCTTGATGGGAGCCACGAGATTCAGTTTCTCGCGTTCGCCGGTGTCCGTCTCGTTTCGCATTCCCAAAACAACGAATGCCAGCGCAACATACATCAGGATGGATGCGACCACCGGCACAAAGGACGGGCCAACCAGTCCTTCGTCAAACTGGGCGGTAATTTGCAGGGCGGTGGCAAGATAAATGCTGGTGATCACAAAGAGCACGAAAGGCAGGATTAGGCGTCTGTCCCAGCCGCCCGATGAACCGGACTTCATTTGGTCGTCTCCGTTTCGACAAGGGTCGTCAAAATGGGGAACGGCGGCCAGTTTGGCCGCCGTCCTTTGATAGGGAAATGATTATTTCTTGATCACGCCCTGGTCAACGAGGGTCTGCATCTGTTTGAACAGGGTCGCCTGGGTGTCATTGGCCCAGTCGGTAACCTCGGCAGTGCCCAGCCAGTTCGGTGCAACGCCAACTTTGGCAACCCAGGTCTGAAATTCATCGCTATCAAGGGCGGCTTTATAGGCCGCTTCGATTTTGGCAACGATGTCATCGGGGGTTTTTGCCGGGGCGGCCAGCACAATGAAGCTGCCAATCTGAAGGTCGATGCCTTCTTCCTTGGCGGTCGGGACGTCTTTGTAGGTTGGGTTGCGGCTGTCGGAAAATTCGACCAGGCCTTTAACATCGCCCGATTCAATCAGCGATGAAAAATCGCCAAGGCTGGTGGCAGCAACCTGGACTTCCTTGGACAGGATGGCTTCTTTCTGCGGTGCAGCACCGCCCGGATAGGCGACCAGTTTAAAATCGGTGCCGGTCAGTTTTTCAAATTGCAGCATCGCCAAGTGCAGGCGCGACCCGGTATTTTGAATGGCAACCTTGATTTTGCCCGGGTTTTCCTTGGCGGCCTTCACCAGGTCATCTACCGATTTATACGGTGCATCCGACGCAATGATCAGGGCGTCCGGTTCGCTGGTGACGCGGGCGATCAGTTTCAGTTTGTCAAGTTTGTAGGTCGGCAGCAAACCCTGCCAGGGAACAGTGACAACAGAATCGTAGGTCAGCGAACCAATGGTGTAGCCATCGGGGCGGGCTTTCATGACTTCGAGAACACCGGTTGCGCTAACGCCGCCTTCAATGTTTTCGGCATAGATCGATGTGCCCAGCTCTTTTTCAGCAATGGTGCTGAGCTTGCGCACGATGCCGTCGGTGCCCCCGCCAGCGCCCCACGGAATAATCATACGAATATCCTTGCTGGGATAATCGGCAGCAAATGAAGCAGTTGAAAAGGCAGTCGCAGCCAGAACGCCGATTGCGGCGATTTTAAACAAACGATTGATCATCGTTCCCTCCTTGATGGGTCTCATTTCAGACGCGGATCCGGGATGTTGCTTTTGTCATTCATGGCATGCGCCATGTGGCCGGGTAAAAGGGGGCAGAACGGGCCAATTTGCCTGCCTGCCCCAAACTCATCTTATCTATGCTTGTCAGACAACATAATATTTCGCAAGTCCAATATCATGTTTTCCAATCATTTCGCCAAATCAGCTGTTTTTGGCGATCAGGTCCTGCAGCATTTTATATTCATCGGGGCGCAGGTCGCATAAAGGTGCGCGCACCGGGCCGGGATCGCGGCCAATGGCCTTCAGGCCCGCCTTGACGATGGAAACGGCATAGCCGCGCTTTGCGCCCCGGTCGCGAATGGCGACATAGGGGTAAAAGAAGTTTTCCAGCAATGATTTGACTGTCGCTGCATCGTCGCTGGTAACGGCCGCATAGAACTTTTGCGCCAGTTCCGGCATGAAGTTAAACACCGCAGAGGAATAGGTTGTCATGCCAATGGCTTTATAGCCCTGGGCGTAAACTTCGGCGGTGGGCATGCCACCAATATAGGTCAGACGATCGCCCATTTTGTTGCAAACCCGCGCAACCAGGTCGATATCGCCGGCACCATCCTTAAAGCCAATCAGGTTCGGGCAAACGTCGCACAGCTTTGCCAGGGTGTCAGGTAAAACAATGCTGTTATCGCGGTTATAGACAATGACGCCGATTTCAACCGCATCGCAAACCGAACGAATATGGTTAAACAGGCCTTCCTGATCGCCCCCCACCAGATAATGGGGCAGCAGCAAAATGCCGTCGGCACCGGCATCCTGTGTGGCGCGCGCCAGTTTCGGGGCAATGCCGGCGCCATAACCACAGCCTGACAGGATCGGGGTGTTGCCAGCTTCGGCCTTGGCCGCGCGAACAACCGCAACCACTTCGTCCGGGGAAAGCGAGAAAAATTCGCCGGTGCCGCCAGCGGCAAACAGGGCAGCTGCGCCAAAACCGGACTGCCACGCGACCTGTTTGCGATAGCGGCCTTCGTTGAAGCTGTAATCATCGTTAAAAACGGTGGTTGGGAAGGAGAGCAGGCCCGAGGCCAGTGCCTTTTTCAGATCATTTGGGGTCATGGTTATTTCTCTTTGAAGGTGTACGCGTGCCTGATCGCATCGCCAAGCCAGGGCCGCACCCTAAAATAGGTGATATGTCTCGTCAATAACATAATATGAATTTCGGCATTAAACAGTCGAATATGAAGTGCTGCGCGAGGGCCGTTTTGACCATAAAACAGGGTGAATTTGGCACGTTTTTGCCCAAATACAGGCCAAATTGACGGGCCAGGAAGCAGAAATATAAATTGATGTGATGAATATAGGGGGAAATTTACCATAATCCGAAACCCGGGAGCTTAAGGACAGAAAAAGCAACCGCAAGATTGAATGAAATTTAAATTTGTGACTGGATTCAAAGGGATCAGATTCATAGGATGCAGGCAGGAAGATACGCGGCCCTGATGGGACGGGGTAAGTCGCATTCGATTTCCGGGTGTGTCAGGTAGGTCTTGTAAAAGCGGGTGCGGATGAAAAAGCTGTTAATTGGAATTATCGTTCTGGGACTGGTTGCCGTGGGCGGATGGTTGTATTGGAACCAGCAAAAAGCCGAACAGCAGAAAATGGCTGACCGGTTTTATCCGTCGCCAGCGCAGCTTTATTCAGGAATTGCCGATCAGGTTTCGCCGGTTTTTGAGGTGCATGGTTACAAGATTGCCATGCTGGTGCCAGGCGACCGCATCGAGGATGACAGCTGGGTGTTCCGCGGAACGGCCCGGAGCGGCAATTTATCGCCAGCCTATTACGGACAGATTGACTATGTTTGTTCGGTGCAGGAAAAAACGACCGATCAGTGCTGGAAGTTAAGCCAGCTGGTGGTTGATGGCCGCCCGCTTGAATTTGCCGCAATGGATGATGCCGGCGCCACTGGCGGAGCAGATGCGCAAAAAGAAATGGAAACGCGCGAGTCCGAAGCACTGGGAATGACCAATGCCCTTGATACCGCAGACGGCGACAGAAAGGCGGTTTCCCCGGAAACAGATACCACGGATGATGCCGCAACCATGCCGGTGGATACAGCAGCAACCGATGTGTCTGGCATGACAGCCAGTGAGCAAGAGACGGCCCCATCGCCTGAGAATACAACTGCGGCGAACGCGGCAGATGCGCCGTCTGGTGATGTTTGGCGAACAACGTCGGGCAATGTTAATGCGCGGATGGGGCCGGGAACCGATTTTGAAGTGGCGTTTGCCATGCCGGAAACGACCCCTCTTCATTTGATTGAGCAGAAAAATGGCTGGGGCCATTTTTCCTATATCGGGCCGGATGGAAAAACATATCGTGTCTGGATTTATATGACGCTGGTGGCAAAAGATTAGGCCGGTCACAGGTTGCATAGCCCAGACAGAGGGCAGCAAAGGTTGCCACCAGAGGTGATGTTTTGGCCGGATCGTGTCGGCGTAGCTATTGTTCGTAACGCTGTTGGCGCTGTGTCGCGTTGGGATGGACGATGCGGTTTGGCATCGGATAACGGTTTTACCGGGTGTCCATATTGGCGGTTCGGGTTCTTCGGGCCGGTTTTGTTTTAATGCGGATTAATGGTTTTTCCGGTGTTTCGCACCAGGAAAACAAGAGGGTATTTCATGTTTGGCTGGTTTCGAAAAAAAAGCAAGCCGACGCAATCGGTTAAGAAGCAGGTTTCGCTTGATGAGGCGAGCGTTCCGGCGGATGTCGTGGTGTATGCCATTGGCGATATTCACGGGCGTGCTGATCTGCTGGAAAAGAAGCTTGTAAAAATACTGGCCGATCCGGTGCTGTCATCGCAGAGCAAGACGGTGGTTTATCTTGGGGACCTGGTCGATCGCGGCTTAAAAAGCAAACATGTTATTGATCTGATTTTAGACCAGCAAAAGGCCGGGCTTCGTCAAATCTGGCTGATGGGAAACCACGAGGAATTTATGCTTCGGTTTCTCGATGACCCGGAAAACAGCCTTGAATGGCTTGGCTATGGCGGGGCTGAAACTTTGCTAAGCTATAATGTTTCGGTCGCGGCCGGTGCCTTTAACAATGCTAAAGCAGTTAAGGCCTCGGAAGATTTGCGGGCCGCAATGGCCGATGCCGGACATGACAGGTTTATTGCAGATTTTCGCGATAGTTACGAACTGGGCGATTATTTGTTTGTTCATGCCGGGATTGACCCGGAACGACCGATTGCCGGGCAGGGGCCAGATATTTTGCGCTGGATTCGTGAACCATTTTTAAGCCATGCCGCACCGTTGGCGAAGGTTGTAATTCATGGTCATACTGTGGGTGATGAACCTGTGGTTTGCCACAACCGAATCGGACTTGATACCGGGGCGTATTATTCCAATAAGCTAACCTGTCTTCGCCTTGAAGGACGTGGCTACCGGTTTTTATAGGCCGTTTTACACGTTGTGACCCATGCGTTGGAAAAAGAGCCGCATTTGACCTGGTTAGACATTTTACGATGGGGTCGCGTATGGGGCCTTGTGCGGGATGTGCCGGTTATTGCGGCTTTGCAGATGATATCGGCGTTATCGTTAATCAGCAGGCGCCAAAGTATCCGTTTTAATAAGGGCCATTTTGCCAGGCGGCAGACTGCACCGGCCCGCCGGGTTTGTTTTTGGTGATATTTGGTTGTGTTATACGGTTCGCCCGATGCGCAGCACCGGACCGTGCCAAACGATAGGCCAAAACAAACAAAGTAGGTGTTATTAAAAGAAACAGGCAATAACCGCCGTCACGCGAAACCTTGTTATCTTTGCGCATGCTTTGCCACGTGATAATCGAAAATGGGCTAAAAAACAGTCTCGAATAACACGGGTACTTTAACGGAAAAGTGCTTTGAAGGCAGACGGTGCCCGATGCTGATAACCCACCGTTCCAGGAAAATGGCAGGGTGGGAGATGTACAGGGTGGGATATGTAAGTGTCCGGGGATATCGAGAGCGTGAGGACAAGACAAAAAAAGACCGGCATGTGCCGGTCTGGATGTGTTTTTCAGAAGTCATCTTCATAAAACCGGCATTATCGCCTTAGATGCCGCAGTTAGAAGAAGCGTTCTTCCACACGGACGATATCGCCGGGCAGGACAATGGTTTCCGGTGTTGCTTTTTCGGGTTTCCGGCTTTCATCGCCACCACGAATGATCAGGATATCGTCTTTGTCGGCGCGGTAGGTAAAACCACCACCTAATGCAACAGCGTTCAGGACACTCATGCCATTTACAAACGGGTAGCTGCCAGGTTCCTTGACTTCACCAAGAATGTAAAAAGGACGGTAGTTCAGGACTTCGACACTTACTTTTGGGTCAACCAGATATCCATCCATCAGCTTTGTCTGGATGTCTGTACCTAATGTATTCAGGGTTTTCCCGTCGGCAGAAACAGAACCAATCAGGGGAAGGGATAATTGGCCATCACCCGATACTTCAAATTCGCCCGATAAGTCGGGTTCGCCAAATACCGTAATCCGAACTTTATCGCCCGATCCCAGTGTATAAACCGGTTGTGCCGCATAGGCAGTGTTAACTGCACACAGGGCAATGATCAGGGCGAAGATGAATCCACATAATTTACGCATTACCAACCTGTCTAATAGAAATCCCTTCGGGAGGGGAACCCGAAGGGATCATAACATCTACAGAGCGAATGAGGAATGGTTCACAGCCAATTAGAACTGGCCGCCAACCTTTACCATAATTACGTTCTGATCATATTCGTTGACGGTGTTGGTTGAATCGCGGGTTTCGTGGCTCAGCTTGACGCCGCCATAAAGGTTGCGATTGAGTTTGTAATCAGCGCCAACAGAATAGGTGTATTTGTCGTCTTCGCGCGAAATACCCTGATAATCAGAGTTATAATATTTCGCATCTGCATTCAGGATCAGGTTGCGAAGCAATTCGTGATCGACACCAACGCCAACAGCAGTGCCGATGGTCGAAGACGCACCGGTTGTGGTGGTTTCGTTGATGGTGCGTGATGCTAACGCACGCAACGTCGTCAGTTCGGTGATGTTCCAGCGAATGCGGGCATCGGCGGAATAACCATCAACATCTTCAAGTGCCGAATCGTCATAATCCTGTTCCATCCAGCCCACACCAAGGTCGGCACGGATCAAGCGGTCCAGATCAATGGAAATACCAGCTTCTACCTTATAACCGTTCGAGTCACGGTTTACGCCACTGTCGTCAAACTGAGAATCGTAATCACGTTCATTCAGCGAGCTTTTGATGAAGGCTTCATAACCGGTTTGGATTTCATAACCAAGGCGCACTTCACCTTTGGTTTCAGTGCGATCACGGTCATCGTTGTTGTCAGTGCCGCCGCCAACTGTCGTGTTGTCGTCGAAATTGTAGTCGTCTACCGTCCCGGTTAGGCCAACGCTGAAGCGGTTGGGTTTATAGGTCCCACCAATAACGCCAGTTAACTTATCATATTCAACCGGTTCTTTTGCATCGGTTGAAACGTCATCACCGCCACGTTCTTCATGCAGGTGCTGCATGCGAGCATCACCGGTGAATTTCAGGGCTTCGGTGGCATCCGCACGACCGGTCGCACGCAGATTATAGTCGGTATAATCATTGTCGCTGGTATCGGCATAAATGCCAAATTCGGACGATGCTTCGAACTGCAGGAAGTGACGGTTCCAGTTTGAACGCAACTGTAAGCCCGGCGAAATTTTGGTGATGTAATCGTCAGTTTCGTTGGTGTTCGATTTGTAGATGTTGTCGTTATATTCTTCGGCAGCTTCTACCTTCGGATAAAGGCGGAAAGAACCAAGCGTGATGCCGTTGGGTTCATATCCTTCCAGTGCGCGTTCGGTTACTGCTTTATCCGGGTTCACCTGTTCCTGCGCGGCTGCCGGAAATGCTACTGCCAATGCACCGACTGCTACAGATGTGAGCAGCCCCCCTTTAAGAAATTTCACGTTGTATCCCCTTCTAAACTTTTTGCATTCACCACTAAGCCGGACAGCTCAACTTAACCCTGGTTGGAAATTAAGATGGGCTTGAGTTGTTTTGATCTTCACTGCCTTTTTGATCTTCGATGGCAGCAGTATCGTCATTTCCGCTAATGACTCCGGCATCCCCACCAGTTTGTTCGTTAGCATTTGACGCTTGTATGCTGGTATTTGCCTGCTGATTGGCTGAGCTTGCATCTTGTGCGTCATTTTGCGCCGTCTGCACGGTTTGCGCTGACTGGTTCACAATCGAGTTAATCAGTCGACCGTTTGCCGCACCCGCAGCCTGGGTCGCAACGTTTGCAGGAAATATGTTTGTTGCATTTGAAACAGCCCGAACAACGGCAATTTGGTCGACACCTGCGCTTCTGGCCGATACTGCGGCGATAAGTCCCGGCGTGGCGGTTGATCCGCTTGCGGCGGCCTGAACGGCAACCGAGCTGGCGATCTGGCTGGCGGCTTGCGGGTTTGCTCGCGAAACAGAAGCGGCAATTGTAAGGGCGCTATTTGGGGATGCCTTGGTCGCGGCGGCAGCAATGGCGGCTGGCGAGGCTGTGCTTGCTGTGCCGGTTGCGGCCGCAGATTTTTGGGATGCTGTTGTCACAGAAACCGCAATCTGCGCGGCGGCGGTCGGAACAGCCGTGACGACCGAACCGGTTACTGCTTCGGCCGAAGCCGGAACGGCGGTGACAACCGAAGCTGCAATTGTGCTGGCAGAGTCAGGGGCGGCTGCGGCGGCAGCGCTTGCAACTTGTGCAGCGGCATTCGGGTTTGCTTTTGCGGCGGCTGCGGCAATGGTGGCAGCAGCACCCGGGTTTGCACGAACCAGTGCGCTAACGGCTGCGGCCAGACTTTCCGGTGTTCCTTTGGCGGCGTCAAGTGATGCTGCGATTGACGGCGTAATGGCATCTGCACCCGCAGATTGCGCATTGGCGAGGCCATGTGCCCCCATAAGCATGCCACCGGCTAATGCAGTGACTGCTGCAAGTTTGCTCATCATCTTCATGTTCCAGCGACTCCCTTAGTACGCTAATATTTCCCCAAGACGATAAAGCATATAATCTATACTTATCATCTTTATCCATAAGAATAAATCTATGTGAGGTAAATTTTATACGCAAATGGTATTACATCTGTTGAGTGATTTTATGTCACAACAGGAGTAAACTGTTGCTATTTTGCAACACCAATTGACGGGGTGCATGTTTTTGTCATGCTGCGGAGATTGCGATGTCTAATTTTTCAGTGGGTAAGTTTAGCTATGGAGGTGATTAAATTGAGATTTGGAATCGGTCTTTTAAAATAATATTTTTTATATCAGGGTTGATTTTGATCAGGTATGCAACAACGAACTACCAAGGATTGATTTTTTTATGCAGATAATGTGTGTTTATTTTTCAATATTTTATCAATATGATTATTTATTATAGAGATTAATTTAAATATAATATTATAGTATGAAATGCTGTAACGGCGGCATACTGATTTTACACCTGTGTCTTCGCAACCTAAAAAATCCTGAGTTTTACATCAAGATAATACCTCAGGGGATGCTGTTGCGGTGGCAAGGTTAAATATTTAATTTTCTGGTTTTTGTGCTCGAGCGATCATTTCCGATATAAATATAAATCTATGTTAATTTTTTGTGTCCGAAATTTTATCCATCCACGAGGTAGATGAAGATCTGCGAGCGCGGAGAAGTATTATATGTATCTTATTTAATGCTGTTGATATCTGTAATAAATTTAGAAAATTGTTGGGGTTCGGTTGTTGCCATTGCGCCAACAGTGATGCGAATGGTGGTCGGGTTTTTTTTAGCCAGTTTAATTAGATCTTGATGTTCAAGCGTATCAATCCAGCGGATTTTTTCGTCTATTTCGTGCTGTTCGCTTTGTGATAGTTGGTCCCATAGTTCAATGGCATAGCTAATCTGCTTTATTGCCAGATTACGTTCATAAGGGCCGGTCAATAGGGACATTCGTAACGACTCGACAGCACTTCCGTCGCGGGCACCACCTGTTAACAACTGTGTATATGCCAGACGTGCCCAGGTGAAGGTATTCATTGGTGAAAGAGCCAGGGCGGCTGCAAATGCATTTCTTGCGGCCAAATAGTGGTCTTTTTTGATCTGATCGGTTGTCGCACGCCTGGCGCGCGCCATTTCGATATAGCCGATCCGGGTCCAGGCATCGGAAGTTGCAACCCAGCCGATGGCATCCATGGTGGTGTCGTATAGCTGGTTTATGGTTTCGTCGCTGGTATCGGGATTATTGATATACTGATATCGCTGCGTTGACAGTGCCAGCAGCATTGACGCCATGGTATGGGGAATGGCGAGAACAAGCAGCCCTGTTCCCGCCAGTAGCCCGATAATCGCAGGAATTCTGCGCTTTGAGATAAAGCGCATCATTATCCCTTGGCGTAATAGTCTTTGTAACGGCCATAATAATAACCGTAATCGCCATAGCCATATTTGGCGTGTTTTTTGACATTCACCTGGGTGAGAACTGCCCCGGCAAGGTCAATACCGGCTTCGGCTGTTTCCTTAAGGCCTGCTTTAACCAGCCCGCGTGGTGTGCTGTCCCACTTTACCACATAAAGCATTTTGTCGGCCATCAGGCCGATAACCTTGGAGTCAGAAACAGCAAGGATTGGCGGAGCATCAAGCACGATAAAGTCGAAATGTTCACGCAAGGCGCGCAATGTTGTTTCCATGTGGGTCGAGGATAACAAATCCAGTGCGTTGGCCTGGGTGACCTTGGCCGGAAGCAGGTAAAGACCGGTTTCTTCATCGCGCTTAATTGCCTGATCGATGGTGCATTCATCGGCCAGCAATTCAACTAGGCTATGGGTGTTATCGGCACCAAAGGTTTTATGAACCGTCGGGCGGCGCAAGTCGCAGTCAACCAGCAGGGTGCGCTGGCCGGAATTTGAGGTGACCTGTGCCAGCCATGCTGCCAGCGTTGATTTACCTTCGGAGGGAACAGTCGAGGTAATGCCGACAATCCGCGGCGGATTATCAACATTGGAGAGCATCAGCGAGGTTCGCAGGCTGCGAACAGATTCAGTTGTGGCAGAACCGGGCTTGTGGGTTGGAAAGCGTCCGACATCGGTTTTGCCGAGCAAATTACCGGTCAAAAGCGGAATCATGCCAATACCGGGTACGCCGGCAATCTGTTCAAGCTGTTCGGTGCTGCGAAAGCTGTTATCAAGCTGTTCAAGCACAAAGACCAGAATAACGCCAAGAAAAACAGAACCAACAAAGGCAACGGCAATGATCAGCTGTTTTTTCGGGGCAGAGGGATCTACCGGGACTTCGGCACGCGAAATGATGCGGGCATCAGCCTGTTGCAGGTCTTCCTGGCTGTTGGTTTCCTTAAAGCGGTTCAGGAAATTTTCATAGAGCAGGCGATTGGCATTGGCTTCGCGTTCAAGCTCTCGCAGGCGAATTTCGGCCTGGTTCTGGGTGTTGTTTTTGCTTTCAAGGCCATTTAGGCTTTGTTGCAAGGTGCTGACCCGGGCCTGGGAAACGCCAACCTCGTTTTTAAGGCTTTGCGCGATTTTGCGAACTTCGCGTTCGATAGAGGTGCGTAAATCGGCCAGTTCGGCCCGGGCCTTGATCATGGCGGGGTGACGGTCGCCATATTTTGATTCAAGTTCTGAGACGCGGCGCAGAAGCTCTGCTTCCTGATCGCGCAAACGCTGAATCAGAGGGGAATTTAGCACTTCGGCAGCAGATGACAGATCAGCACTGTTGCCCAGAAGGCTTTGTACCTGATTGAGGCGGGCCTGGGCTTCGGCGCGGCTGGCCTGGGCGAGGATCAGTTGTGAACTGAGTTCGGAAATTTGCTGTTCCGTCATTTTCGAACCCTGACCAACCTTGCTGGAAATGGATTCGCTATAGGCCTGTACCGCAGCCTCGGAGGTTTGAACCTTGTCGCGCAGCGAGGCAAGACGGTCGTTCAGCCATGATGTGGCACGACGGGTGGCCTCGAACTTGGCTTCAAGCTGATCGACGATATATTGATCGGCGATGGTATTGGCGATCAGCGATGCCTTGCGGGCGTTGGTTGAGGTAAAGCTGATTGAGATGACCTGGGACCGTCCAACAATACCGACATCCATATGTGATTTAACATTGTTGATCACACGGTTCGCTAGTTCTTCTGCCAGTTCGGTATCGCTGAGAATAACGGCAGGATTTTTTAAGCCGATTGAAATCAGGAAATCGTCACTGACATAGGTTTCAGGGCTTAGCAGGGTTTTATACCACGGGACTTCGCGCAGCTCGGCGTTAAATTCGGGGTCTTTTTCCAGGTTAAGATCTGTCACCACACGGCGAATAAGCGAACTTGATTTGATGACTTCCACTTCGCTTAGCAATGCGCCCATTTCGGATGAAACGCCGCTCATGACACTTTCAATGTCGACGACCTGGTTTTTACGACCGTCAATAATGACATTGCTGGTGGCGGTAAAACGGGGTGCGATTTGAAAGACAATCAGCGTTACCAGTACGGTTAGCACAAAGATTACGGAAAAAATAACGCCTTTACGACGCCAGGCTGTACGCAGCAATTCTTTTAAATCAAGCTCTTCTTTCTCGCCGCCACGACCGACGTTGCTGGCCAACGTTTTCAAGCGTGATCGTTTTTCGTCGGTTTGCGTGTTAGCAAGAGTCGTTGATGGTGTGCTGGAATTGCTCAAGCTTGCCCCCGTGTCAGGTCTTTCTGTGCCAGATTGTCCCAAACCTGACTATGATCGGTAGCTATACGGAATTTCGAAAGCAACAGCAACCAATAGGCTATGGAAATTTGATAAAAAGATGTTTCTTGCTGTGAAATGTTATGTAGCGTGTCTGAAGGTTGATGTGCGGAGAGACAGTTGCGTATCAATTTCACTGATATAATGGTGGGGGGAGGAGGCTTGAAAATTCTACAAGAAGAAAATTTTTGCTTTATTAGATTTTTATAATTTCGCCTTTTAGTCAGCGTTTGATGTTTGACGGTGTCGTTTCTTTTGTGACATACACGAGCTGCACAGTTCATTGTTGGTTTAGTCAGTTCAATCGAAATTTTTATTAAATTGAAAAGGTATTTTTATATTATGGATGCATTGTTTGTTACTCCCGATTCTTCTGCAAAAGCTTATCAGGGGCTTTCTGCCGTTTATTCTGCCATTGAGCCGCCAACATGGTCTTTATTGTTGGCTGAATCTTGTCGTTCAAATGGATTTAAAGTCGGAATTCTTGATTGTGATGCAGAACGTCTGAGTCTTGATGCGGCAGTTGATCGTATTTGTATTGCTAGTGCACGCTTGGTGGTATTTGTGGTTTACGGACAAAATCCGAATTCAGGAACAACAAGTATGATTGGAGCTTTGGCGCTTGCGGAAGCTTTGAAAAAAGAAAATTCAGATATAAAAATTGCTTTTGTTGGCTCGCATACCAGTGCGCTACCTAAAGAAGTATTGGCATATGATTGCGTTGATATTGTTTTGTTAAATGAAGGTGTCTACGCAGTGCAAAATTTGTTGCGCAGCGATTTGGGACCGGATTTGAGAGGCATTAAAGGTATTGGTTATAAAAATTCTGACAGTAATGAACTGATTTTGAACTCACCAGAAAAAGTTGTGCCCCAAGATCGTATGGATGAAGATATGCCCGGATATGCATGGGATCTTTTGCCATATAATGAAAAGCCATTGGATATGTATCGAGCGCATTTTTGGCATGCGGACTTTGATCATGAGAAGCGGACGCCGTTTGCCGCAATTTATACTTCTCTTGGTTGCCAGTTTGCATGCGATTTTTGCATGATCAACATATTGAATCGAGTTGATAATGATGACGAAGTAAGTGCTGCTAATTTTAAAGGTATGAGATTTTGGAGCCCGGAATGGGTTATTCGTGAAATGAGGAAACTCTCAGAGATGGGAGTTAAAACTCTTCGCATAAGCGATGAGATGTTTTTCCTTAACCGAAAATTCTATCGACCAATTCTTGAGAAATGTATTGAAGAAAAATTTGACTTTAATATGTGGGCTTATTCACGTGTTGATACCGTGCGTCAGAAAGAACTTGAGCTTTTCAAGAAAGCTGGTGTGAATTGGTTGGCTTTGGGAATTGAGTCAGGTAATCAGGTCGTTCGCCAGGAAGTGTCAAAAGGATCATTTCGCGAACTTAATATTCGTGAGATTTGTGAAATGATTCAAGATGCTGATATCAAGATTATCAGTAATTTTATCTTTGGATTCGCCGAGGATACTATGGAAACGATGCAGGAAACACTTGATCTTGCGATGCAGCTTAATACGGAAATGGCCAATATGTACCCGTGCCAGGCTCTTCCAGGCAGCCCTATTCATCTTGAAGCAAAGCTTAACAATTGGGAGTTGCCTGATTCTTATGAAGGATACGCTTTCCTGTCTTACGATTGTAAGCCTTTGCCGACCCGGTACGTGAGTGCAGAAGATGTGTTGCGATTCAGGGACGAGGCATGGCAAACGTTTTTTTCAAATCCGTCTTATCTAGGTATGATTGAGCATAAATTCGGTGTGAAAGAGCGAAAAAACATCGAGGAAATGGCTAAGATCCGGTTGAAGCGAAAACTGCTTGGCGATTGAACTCGCTGGTGTTTGTTGGGGGAGGTACTGTCTTAAGACACGCTAACAGTTGCTTTGTTGCAGTGATAGAGCTTTTATAAAGATTATATTTGTGTATAAGGTCGGGGGCGATCAGTATGAGGGTGCAGGGGGTGGTTGACGAATTCAAACGTGGGAGTTTGAATTCGTTTTATTGTATCTCTTGTTATTTGAAATTCAAAAATATTACATTTATCAATCTGGATTTGGGACTGGTTTATGATCATTACTAAAACGCCGTACCGAATATCATTTTTTGGGGGTGGTACCGATTACCCTGAATGGTTCAGAGAATTTGGTGGCAGTGTTCTAACAACATCTATCGATAAGTATTGTTATATATCTTGCCGAAATCTCCCGCCTTTTTTTAATCATAAGCACAGGATCGTTTATTCATTAATAGAAAATGTAATATTAAATGATGACATAAAACATCCGGCGGTTCGGGGTGTTTTTAATTATATGAATGTTCAAAGTGGATTGGAAATTCACCATGATGGCGATTTGCCTGCGAGATCTGGGCTAGGTTCAAGTTCGTCATTTACGGCAGGGTTGGTTCATGCAATCAAAAGTTTGCGTGGTGAATTAATTGATAAATACACGCTCGCGCGTGAGACTATTCATATTGAGCAAAATATTCTCAAGGAAAATGTAGGCTCTCAGGATCAAGTTGGTACTGTGTTTGGGGGCCTCAATCGAGTTGATTTCTTGAAAAATGATGACTTTGCGGTTAGCCCGGTGGTGATAAAAACCGAGAGGAAACAAATGTTGAATCAACATTTGATGTTATTCTTCACGGGAGTAACCAGGTTCGCTTCGGAAATTGCAGCGTCGCAAATTCAGAACCTAAAGAATCGGGAAACCGAACTTAAAGCAATGCAAGCAATGGTGCCAGAGGCTATTGCTATTTTAAGTAGTCCCAGTGCACCGATATCGGATTTTGGTAAGATGCTGCACGAAAGCTGGTGCTATAAACGCAGTTTGTCTGAGCAGATTTCAAATGGCGCAATTGACGAAATTTATCAGACAGCTGTTGACTGCGGAGCGGAAGGTGGCAAGATTCTGGGTGCGGGAGGAGGAGGCTTTATTCTGATATTTGCTGCGCCAGAATTCCAGGCAAAAATCAGAGAAAAACTGTCCAGGCTGGTTTACGTTCCTTTCAAGTTTGAGAATAGTGGCTCAAGTATCGCTTTCTATCAGCCGGACGGTTTATAATATGAATAAGAGTGATAAGATCTATGTTGCAGGCCATACCGGACTTCTTGGCTCTGCTCTGGTTCGAGAATTACAATCTGCGGGATATTTTAACTTATTGCTTCGTTCCCATGAGGAACTTGAACTGACAAATTCAAAGGCAGTGTCAGAGTTTTTTGAAGCGGCCCAGCCAGACTATGTGATTCTTGCCGCAGGAAAGGTCGGTGGTATTTTACAGAATCAGGAAATACCGGCCGATTTCTTGACAACGAATTTGAAAATACAGCTCAACGTTTTGGAAAGTGCGCATCGAAACAATGTCCGCAAACTCGTGTTGTTTGGGTCGTCCTGCATGTATCCGCGTGAATGCCCGCAACCTATGTCCGAAGATGTATTGCTATCTGGAGTCCCTGAACTGACAAGTTTACCTTATGCCATTTCGAAGCTTGCCGGGTTACAGCTGTGTCTTGCCTATAACAAGCAGTTTGGCGCAACAAAGTTTATCCCTGTTATTCCGAATAGCGTATTTGGGCCAAACGACAACTTTGATCCGCACACAGGGCATGTATTGTCGGCGTTAATCCACCGTATTCACCGTGCGCAAGAGGAAGGGCTTCCTGAACTGACATTGTGGGGGACCGGGGATGTAAGACGGGAGTTTGTTTACTCGTCTGATATTGCGGACGCTGTTATCATGATTCTTTCCAGCGATGTTGAGAAAGTGCCGCTACCGCTTAATATCGGCTCAGGAAGTGATTACTCTATCAGAGAGCTGGCACACGAAATTGCGGCAGTTGTTGGATTTGAAGGTGATATAAAATGGGACAGCACAAAACCTGATGGAGCGCCGAGGAAACTTCTGGATAGCGCACGCCTTTTGGGGCTGGGATGGAAGCCGAAGGTTAATTTTTTGGATGGACTTGAAAGTACTTATAAGTGGTACTTGGAGAATTGGGCTAAATGACCTCGATCAAAGAAGACAACTTCCTTAAAGAGAAAGCTCATTGGGTTTGGCAGCAGACATTGTTAATTAACCGTCATGCACCGGAAACCCGTATTGCGTCCTCTCTTTCTCCGATCGAGATTTTTGTCTCGCTTTATTACGGAAATATTCTGCATTTCAATCCGGATATGCCACTCGATGACGCACGTGATCGATGCATTATTAGCAAGGGTCATGGATCGATCTGTATGTATCCGATTCTTGCTGACCTCGGTTATTTTCCGCGTGAGGAACTAGCGCGGGTTTGTCATTCGGGCGGTTTTCTGGGTGGCATTCCAGATCCTGTTATTCCCGGGTATGAAACTGTTAACGGGTCCCTCGGTCATGGGCTGGGGGTTGGGGCCGGTATGGCTTGCGGTTTGAAAGCGCGCGGTAAAGAACAAAGCGTTTTTGTCGTAACAGGAGATGGCGAGTTGCATGAAGGCGCATGTTGGGAAGCAATTATGTTTGCTTCCCAACATGGGTTGGATAATTTGAATCTTGTTATTGATAACAACAAGATCAGTATGCTTGGTTACACTGACGATATTGTGAGCCATCGCGATTTCCACGCAAAACTGCAAAGCTTTGGCTGGCATACGTCCGAAGTTGACGGTCATGATGTTGGTCAGGTCCAGGCCGAGCTCTCCAGAATGAAAATAAACCGCAACAAAGCACCCAAGGCTTTGATTTGCAATACAATCAAAGGGAGAGGGGTGCCAAATCTTGAAAATGCTGAACTTTCGCACATTCTTGGCGTGAAGCCTGAAGTACTCGATAGTCTGATAGAGTAATCCTATGACCATAAAACCAATAGCTATGCGGGATGCCTTGCTGGAGAAAATTTGGCAGGCAATGAAGCACGACGAAAAAATATTTTTTGTGACTGCTGATTTTGGCTCGCCGGTGCTTGATAAAATAAGAGCAGATTATCCCGATCGGTTCAAAAATGTTGGGATTGCGGAGCAGAATCTCATTAATATTTCTGCTGGCCTCGGGTTGGAAGGGTTTACTGTTTTTGCATATGCAATTGCGCCTTTTATAACTATGCGCTGCTATGAGCAATTAAGAGTCAGTTTGGCACTTCTTTCCGAAGTGCGTCCTCTTAATGTTAATCTGATCGGGGTTGGTGCAGGTTATAGCTATGTGGTGTCAGGACCGACACATCAATGTTATGAAGATTTAACGCTTATGCGGGCATTGGCGAATTTTGAAATTTATTCACCGAGCGATCATATTACTTCTGCTGCATTACTGGACAAATGTCTATCGAAGGTTGCGCCCAAATACATACGTCTCGATGCGCAAGTCTTGCCGGTTTTATATGAAGAATTCCAGCCTAATATGCTTCAGGGATATCAAATTCTGCGTAGCGGCCAAGATGTTTGCTTGATCGCAACAGGATATATGGTTCATACAGCTTTATGTGTTGCTGAAAAGCTTGCCGTAAACGGTGTTGAAGTGGCTGTTGTCGACCTGTTTGATATTCAGAGTTTTGATGAGAAGTCACTGATAGAATTTATTTCAAATTATAAAGGTTTAGTCTCACTCGAAGAGGGTTTTAAAAATCGGGGTGGGGTTGATGCGAGATTTCATGAATTCATAACCGACCACGATTTGCTTGTCCCTTATCTTGGGATTGGTGTTCAGCCAGGCTATAATTTTGAGCTTGGTAGCAGGAATGAATTGCACGAACAGGTTGGTATTGGCCTGGATGCTTCATTCGATGCAATTGAAAAATTTTATAAAAAAGTTTCTTAAATTCCGTGGGGGTAAAATGCTCAAATTTCCATTAATGCGTAATAATGTTACGCGCGAAGACCTTGATCTGGCGATTGAGCTTCTTAAAGAAGACAATCCTATGTTGACCAACGGTGCTCGGTGCCGAGAGTTTGAGCAAGCCTGGTCTGATTGGCTTGGGGTGAAATACTCGGTATTTGTGAGCTCTGGGTCTGCCGCGAATTTATTGTCGATGGCTATTTTGAAAATTCGCCACCCGGAAGGCGGTGAGGTCATTGTTCCTGCGTTTACCTGGGTTTCTGATATTTCTTCCGTTTTGCATAACGGATTTACTCCGGTGTTTGTCGATATTGATCCACAAACATTGGCAATGGATCCGGCGCAGATTTTGGAAAAAATCACCCCGAAAACCCGTGCGGTGTTTTTGTCGCATATTCAGGGATTTAATGGTCTGACTGATAGCCTTTTGACTGAACTTGAACGCCGAAATATTCCGTTGATTGAGGATGTGTGCGAATCACATGGCGCTACACACAATGGTCAAAAGGTCGGAAGTTTTGGCGACATGTCAAACTTCTCATTCTATTACGCACATCATATGAGTACGATTGAAGGTGGCATGGTCTGCACCAATGATCACGATACTTATCAACAACTTCGCATGCTGCGCGGACATGGCATGGTTCGCGAAGCCACGGATCAGGATTTAAAGGATGGTTATATTTCGGAAAATCCTGACCTGAACGAATCTTTTATCTTTGCCTGTTCGGGCTACAATGTTCGTAATAATGAAATTGGTGGAATTTTAGGGCTTAACCAATTGAAACGGCTTGATGATATTGTTCGACGCCGTACAGAAAATCAGGCCCTGTTCTTTGATAACCTTGATCATACCAAATATCGTAACGATTTTCGATTTGAAGGGTCGAGCAACTATGCTTTCAATGTTATTTTAAAACATGGCACTTCAGAGAAATTCAAAAAAATCGAAAATTGCCTTAAAAAAGAAGGTATTGAATATCGTCGAGGCAGTGCCGGGGGAGGTAACCAGCTTCGACAACCCTATCTTAAGGGGATCGTTGCACCGGATGCTTACAAGGACTTTCCAGAAGTCGACTATATCCATTTTTACGGCTTCTATATCGGTAATTTTCCAGACCTGAGCAATGAAGAAATTATTTTCATCTGCAACGTTTTAAATGAAGCGTAATAAGTTCTAAAAGTATGTTCTATTACGCATTAATTTTTGAAAAGGGTTCCTTTTATGATGACAGCCATCATCCTCGCAGGCGGGCTTGGTACCCGCCTGAGAAGTGTGGTCGCAGATCGCCCTAAACCAATGGCTCTTGTCGCAGGACAACCTTTTTTAAAGCATCTGATGGATTATTGGATAAATCAGGGTGTAACCGAGTTCGTGCTGTCGGTTGGATATTTATCTTCGATAGTTCAAGAGTATTTTGGGTCAAGTTATCGCAGATGCCCAGTGACCTATTCAGTTGAAGAGCAACCGCTTGGAACGGGAGGGGGCATGTTATTGGCGATGCAGTCAATTTCGACAGATAACCCATTTTTGCTTTTGAATGGTGACACCTTATTTTCTGTAAACCTCGACAAATTAAAAAAATTTCACACCGAAAAGAAGTCTGGTTGTACATTTTCGCTGTTTCGGGCTACCGAAGATAATCGCTATATGGGCATGGATGTTGACACCAGTGGTCGAATAGTCGGCTTGCGTTCAGAAAGGGGCGTTATTGGCGACTTGGCCAACGGTGGCGTTTATCTGATTGACCCTACTATGATGAGAAAACACTACGATTGTTTAGGAGATAAACTTTCCTTGGAGTCCGACATATTTGCCAGGTTGCTCAGCGAAGGTGAAGCTGTGTACGGAATGGAGTGTGACGGCCCCTTTATAGATATCGGTGTCCCTGATGATTACTTGCGGGCATCGACTGTTGTTGGTGTTCAAGGAGATTGAATTATGCTTGCAGAAGAAGTTCTTGTTCACAATCTCAAAGCGTCAATTTCGGCGAAACAAGAAATGATTGCAAAGGTCAATCAAGTTGCTGTTTTTGGTGCTTCCGTTCGAGAAGTTGTAAATCGTTATAAGAATGGTGGTCGAATTTACATTGCAGGAAACGGTGGTTCTGCCGCTGATGCTCAACATCTTGCCGCAGAATTTGTTAGTAAACTTGCTCGCGATCGGTCGCCGCTTCCTGCAGAAGCACTAACGGTTGACAGTTCTGTCTTAACTGCAATTGGGAACGATTATGGTTATGACAAAGTATTCTCACGCCAAATCCAGGGAAAAATGACATCCAGGGACATTTTTCTTGGTATTACTACGTCAGGTAACTCATCTAATATTTTGCTTGCTCTAGACACTTGCCGAGAGATTGGTGTGCCGTCGATTGTTTTTACCGGTTATGAAGGAGGTAAAGCCAAGGAAATGGCGGACTATTGCATTGTTGCATCCGGTGAGACCACTGCAGCTATCCAGGAAGTACATATCGTGTTGGCTCATTCATTGTGCGAATGCGTAGAACGTGAAATTTTTAAAATACAGGATTGACATGTCTTACAAAATTTTGGTGACGGGCGGCGCAGGCTATATTGGATCAATTCTTGTACCTGATTTATTAGCTGCAGGACATGAGGTTACTGTTATCGATAACTTTATGTATGGCCAAGATAGTCTTAATCATGTTTGTTATCATAATAAATTTAATGTTGTTCGAGGCGATGTACGCGTTAAAGAAGCGGTAGCTCCGTTGATCAAGGACGCTGATGTGATAATTCCTTTAGCCGCAATTGTGGGTGCGCCACTATGCTCGCGAGATCCTGTTGCAGCTGAAACAACAAATCATGGCGCTATTTCGCTGATGATGGACCTTGTGTCGAAAGATCAGAGGATCATCATGCCTACGACGAATAGTGCATATGGATCGGGCGATGACAATAATTTCTGCACGGAAGAATCGCCGCTTCGCCCTATTTCAAAATATGCGATAGATAAAGTGTTGGTTGAAAAAGAACTAATGGAGCACCCTAATGCCATTAGTTTTCGTCTGGCCACTGTGTTCGGTATGTCTCCGCGTATGCGCATAGATCTGCTCGTTAACGATTTTACTTATCGAGCAGTTCACGATAAGGCAGTCGTTCTATTCGAGGGGCACTTTAAGCGTAATTACATTCATGTTCGGGATATTTCGCGGGTGTTTCAGCACGGTGTTTCCAATTTCGAAAATATGAAGGGTGAAATATTCAATGTTGGACTTTCAGAAGCTAATGTGTCGAAAAAGGAACTTTGCGAGGAAATTCAAAAGATAGTTAGTGAATTTACAGTTATTGAAGCTGAATTGACTAAAGATCCAGACCAAAGAAACTATGTCGTTTCTAACGATAAGATTGAAAAAACAGGTTTCAAAGCTACATTCTCACTCTCTCGTGGCATTGAAGAGTTAGTGAAAGGGTATGCGATGTTGAAAAACACAAGATATGGAAATGTTTAAAGTTTTTTAAATTTTAGGCACGTTACGTAAATGCAACGCTGCAAATGAAAATAGGCTCGAATTTTGAATGACATTACCGTATGAAAATATCGAAAAATTGTCATTTTTCAGCTTAAAAGACAAAAAATCGGTGAAAAAATTCATATCTGAATTTGTTTTTTTTGCACTTATTTTCTTTGTGGCGTTGGTTCCATTGCCATTTGGCGCAAATGTTCCATGGGTGTGGTCACTATCTTTTTTATACACAATAATTCTAATATTATTATTTAGCGCAAAGGAATTATTAGAAGAAAAACCGTTGTCGCAATTTGCTGCATCTCGACTGACTCTGCCAGCCATATTTTGCGGAATGGTCATTATATGGGCATGGCTGCAAAATATAACTGACTTTCTGGGGATTGCCGCAAATCCAATATGGATTCTCTCTGAACCTTTTTTAGGTAAAGAGTTAAGTCGTTCAATTACTATAGATTCCTTTGAGACATCTGAATCTGTTATAAAAATAATAACTTCAATTTTTATATTCTTTTTGTCAGCCTGCTATTCTATTGATGAGAAAAAAGCAAAGACATTTTCTAATTCATTTGTCATTTTTACATCTCTATATTCTGCATATGGTTTGATTGTTTTTCTCGGTGGATTTTATAGTATCCTTTGGTTTGAAAAGATATACTATAAAAATGATCTGACGAGTACATTTATAAATAGAAATAATTTTGCAACATATGCTGGTCTAGGACTGATCATATCATTTCTAATGTTCGCTCAGATTATGCAAAAATATGCAATTTTAGGTCATAGTTTTCGACAAGTTATTATTCGTATCATGGCGCGTGATACTTATCGTTTTGGAATCGCTGTTATTGGCATGTTGTTGAATGCTAGTGCATTGTTACTGACACATTCGCGGGCTGGTGCATTGAGTACGTTGGCGGGGCTTGTCGTTGCAGTTTTTTGTTTACGATTTTCAAAATTAATGCCGGAAAAGTTTACCAGGTGGATTGCCATTTTTGCTGCAATTGGCGTTATATTAATATTTTCTTTGAGCGGAGAAGATATCGTTCAGAGGTTTGACTTATTTGATCGGGATCTTAATTGGCGAACGTCGTTATATATGCAGGTATGGGAAGGTATAAAAACAGCCCCCCTTACAGGCTATGGGTTTGGGACCTTCAAAGAGGGAATACGTTTGTTTAGTGTCCCTAATACAGCATGGGCAACCTGGAGCTTCGCACATAATACATATCTGGAGTTGGCATTCACAATTGGAATTTTGGGTGCTGCTGTTTTATTAACAGGCATTGGTATTATTATTTTTCATATTATGCGAGGAGTTAAAAATCGTAGAAGGTGTCAAATTTATCCAATCATGGGACTGGCTGTTGCTACTTTAATCGGAATGCATAGTCTCTTTGATTTTAGTGTCCAGATTCCTGCGGTAGGTTGGTCATTTTCATTTTTACTAGGTGTTGCTTGGGCTCAATCTTGGTCGTCACAGAAAAAATGATGACGTATGAATGCGAATGACAATGACATGTTTCAAATGAAAAAAAAATATTTATATATTTAATTTAGTTCAATAAGGATTGGATGTCGTGGTTGATGATTATTCATTAAAAAGAGAAAAAGTAGTAAAAACTAGGTTTAATAAGAAGTTTGTTTTTGCGGCCTTGTTTTTTTCAGATTTTTTATCTTTTGTTTTGTCTTTTTTGATCGGAGGAATAATCGGATACGGAGTGAATTTTTTCTTTATAGATTCTAATTATGAAATATTGGGTGATGTTGATCAAATTTTTCAAAGGTCTATAATTTTTGGTGTTCTATCGATGTCTTGCCTGGGGTGGTTAGCATCGGAAAATCAATATGATGCTGAATGTGATATTTGGGGCAGATTTGGTATATGCCTTAAAGCAATTGTTTTTGCATTCACAATTGACGTCGTTATTCAATATGCTACGCAGCAGTCATTTTCGCGTCTTTGGTTGATCGGAAGCTGGTGCGCTGCTTTGGCTGTTTTACCGACGTTTTTTTTACTTACCAGAAGTATTTTGAAATCTTTCGGAATTTGGGGACGGCCAACCTTTATTTTAAGATCACATAAAGTCCAGAATTCTCTAACGGATGTTTTGAATAGAGAATGGTCAGGTCTTTATAATTGTCAGATAGAGATTAATGTCTCTTTTAGTGATTACAGTTCAAAAGGAAAAGATTTTAAAAAGTTAATTGACACTGTCATAGAGAGAAACGGGCTTTTCATTTTTTCTGTTTTACCTTCTGAAATTATAGAAATTGAGAAATTATGTTTTGAACTTGAGCGTCGTGGTGTCGAATTTTATTTAATTCCAGAATTGGGCGTTGCTGCAAGGCGTGGACTTTATCAAAATATGGTATTCAAGAATGGGATTCCGTTTGTTTATGGAAATAACAGGTTAATGAAGACGTCTTCCCGCATTATAAAGCGAACAATGGATGTGTTGATTTCTTCATTGTTGTTAGTTTTTTTGTGTATACCAATGATAATTACTGCGTTGATTGTGAGGGCTGATGGTGGAGCTGCTCTGTTTGGCCATGAGCGCGTTGGCTTCAATGGGAAATTGTTTAAGTGTTTGAAGTTCCGGAGCATGTATCAGAATTCTGATGATTTGTTAGCGGACTTTTTATCTACTGATGCGGCGGCGCGGTTAGAATGGGAAGAAAACTGTAAATTGCGTCATGACCCAAGAGTATCGCGTTTTGGAAGGTTTATTCGAAAAACAAGCATCGATGAGTTACCTCAATTAATTAATGTATTGAAGGGAGATATGAGTTTAGTAGGCCCTCGCCCCGTGGTTCGAACTGAGCTCGATATGTTTTACGGGGATGAAGGTGAACTTTATACCTCGGTTATGCCTGGTATAACCGGTCTTTGGCAGGTTTCTGGCCGAAGTAATACCTCTTATGAACGTCGTGTTGATCTTGATGCTAGGTACGCGCGTAATTGGAGTGTCTTTTTGGATCTCAAAATCTTACTGATAACACCGCTCACCGTATGTTCCTTTGATGGGGCATATTAAATATTCATCAAGTAATTGGTTTAATTTTATTTTGAGTATAATAATGTTTTATGTGTGTGCTGTTATATGTTTTGAAAATATTTAATATCGCGTCTTTTTTTACGTTATAAGGTCCGTTTTTATAAAAATTTATATGGTTTATTTTTTTTTTGAAGTGGGAAGAGAATAGTTTATGGGAGTCTCTTTAATTATTTTTATATATCGCGAGTTATAAATTTAATTTCTGCGGATATTTTTTTGGGGGAGGGCATAAAATTGAATCCACGTGTAACGATTGCAACTATTTGTTTTAATAGCGAAGCGACGATAGAGAAAACAATTCGAAGTGTATTGTCTCAAGATTATTTAAATATTGAATATATCGTTGTTGATGGAAAATCAACAGATGGTACTATGGATGTTGTTAAAAAATATAACTCTAATATATCACTCGCTATAAGTGAAAAAGATAGTGGTCCTGCTGAAGCTCAGAGAAAGGCAATTGAGAATTCGACAGGCATGTATATTATGTTTTTGTTTGCTGATGATTGGATTCCGGAAAATTATATCAGTAATGCTGTGAGGTTCTTAACATCAACTAAGGCAGACTACGTTTTTGGAAATAATGTGTTCTGTGATAGTTTTGGCAAAATCGTATATAGTGTATACGGAGACAAGAATTATGCGAAAAAAATTAAATATACTATGCCAAGAATCAATTACACATCGATTGTTAGCCGGTTGTCAATATATCATGTTTCAAAAATGACTGATGATGAGTTTAAAGTCGCTCCTGATTATGATTTTTTGCTTTCAATACATAATAAAGGAGTAATAGGAAGATATTGTGATCAACTAATATGCTATAATCAGATTGGGGGAAATAGCCATAGGAAATATTTTCAGGGAGTTCGTGATGTGCGTAATATTTCTATTAAGCATGGCGCAAATCCTGTTATTTCTTACGTCTATTATTTTAAGAGAATTTTGGGGCATTTTTGTTTGAGTTTTTTCAGGTTTATAAGTAAGTGATCTTGTTTTTTAGAGAAGAATTCATGTGATGACAACTAGTAGAATTTATCATCTTCACGTAATTATAGTGTTTGGGATTTTTCTTAATTTCTCTCTTTTCAAATTTGGCCAGGGTCATGTTGGGACAGCGTATGTGTTTTCTGCGTTGTTCTTTTTATTTTTCCCCATTTCTTTTGGAAAGGAAATGTTGATACCTGTTGTTTTTTTTGTAATTACTTTTCTTTCGTCATTAATATCAACTTTTGAATTTGGATTTAACTATAAGATGATGACGTGCGCCAATATTATTATTGGGTCCGCACTTGGTGTAACTTTGTCTAAGTTTTATTATAATAAGCTGGGTGATTTTTTTTCAAAAGTATGTTATTTGCTTTTGGCAGCAAATTTAATAAGAGACTTTTTTTATATATTTAATGGCCACACCTCATATAATGTTTATGATTTCTTTTTTGTAACGAACGGAGGACCAAATATTGAAATTAGTATCCTGGCTATGGCGAGTCTGCTAACACGTGATTTTTATGCTCGATTTTCACTTATCATTTATGTCCTGTTAAAGTCATCGTTATATGACAGTCGTGCCGGATTAATTATAGCATTTTTAAGCGCTTTTTTCTATTTTAGAGATATGCTGAAAATAAAAACTTTCTATATTGTCGTGATATATCTTTTTATGTTGGCTGTAGTGTTTTTAGGGCTGTTTTTTGAAACAATTACTTATACATTTTTAGATCAATTTTTTAAATTTGATCTAGAATGGTCATATTTGATGCAAGAGCAGGGAAGGTTGTTTCTATGGTCTTCTGGTTGGGACATTTTCAAAAATAATCTTCTCGGTGTTGGAGTGGGCAATGGCATAAGAAATTTGGAGAGTGCGTATCATTTTTCAGTAGTTGAAAATAATTTCCATAATATTTATATTCAATATTTGGTAGAAGGAAGTTTTCTGAGTGTGTTCGTTTTCTTGATATTCGCACGAAGAGTTATTTTTACAGTGTTTACTCGAGATGTTTTTCGTAAATCTACATACGGCGCTGCTACAGCTATGTTGATCTCTGGTTTGTTTCAGTGGACGGGGTACGGAATTTTTGAATGGCTTATTTTTGGACTATTTTTAGGGCAAGTTTCAATGGTAGAGGGGGAAAGTAGGGAATTGATGGAAGATGGCTAGTTTTCGATAAAATTATTTACTTTTCGAGCGCTGGAGAAATGGTTTTGTCTGTATGTGCCAATAAAAAATATTAGTAATTGATAGATATGTATATAAACGCATGAGTAAAATTTTAAAAAATATATTTTTCCTTCGAAAAGATTTTATTCTGAAGAGCGTTCAAGCTTATTTCATTTTTGGACTTAATGCTTTCGTTCCGTTAGCTATTATTCCGTTGATCGTTCCGAGCGTTGGAATAAATACATGGGGGATGATTGCAGGAGTATCTGCAATAGGCACCTATATTTCAATTATCATCGAAGGGGGGGCCCATCTCTTTGGAACTCGTGAAATTGCTGAAAATAGAGACAATACTTCGCATTCATTGAATTTCTTTTGTGTGGTATTTGTTTTGAGATTAATTTTATCACTAGTATGTGGTATTCTGTTTTTTCTATTTATTTTATTTTTTCATAATTCTTTTTATCCGTTAGATCTATTCGTGCCGGCTTTGATTTGGGGGATTTCTTTAGGTCTGACGCCCGCTTGGTATTTTTTAGGAAAACAACAGATTTTATTGGCTGGTATATGTGATGTTATCCCGAAGATACTTGCTCTTTCTATTTGTGCTTTAGTTATAAATGAACCTAAAGATGCCCATTTTTACTTTGAAATTTTAGCTTTTTCTCATGTGCTGTCATTGTTTCTTTCATATTTTTATATATTTATGAATAGTGAAGTAAGTAATTTTTACCGCGATTTCAAGTGGGGGCCTTATGTGCGTTTATCGTTGAATAAAGCAAGGGGAATATATTTCATCCATGTTTTTGGGTCGCTGTATAATATATTTCCTGTTATAATTATAGGAGAGTTTTTTTCACTTAAAGCTGCAGGTGTTTATGCTATCGGTGACAGAGTAGTCCGAACAGTTTTTAATGCTATCCAGCCATTAAGGCAGGTGATTTTTCCTAAAGTAATTTCTTTTATCAAAGATCCAAATTCATTGGTTCCCAAGTTCGTGGGGAATTCCACTATTTTTTTGATCGTAATGTCATTTTTAGTTATGATGTTACTTATTTTCTTTTCCGGTGCGATAAATAGAATTGTGTTTGGCGTGGTCGGGGAGGGGGAAATAAAATATGTTATTAAAATTTTATCAGTGCAAATGTTCATTCAAAGCATATTTAATGCTTTAGGTATTAATTATTTGCTGCCAGCTCATAAAGATAAGTTTTTCTTTTTTTCTGTGTTGATGAGTTGTAGCGTTGTCCTGGTTGGGTATTTCGTTTCGGTTCGGCCTCCTATTGCAACTACTGCAGCATTTTTGATACTTATTGCGGACTCGGTTGGTCTTATATGTGTTGTCTTTTTTACCTTTGGTGCTGACATCAAGAGGCGAATGTTCAAACATGGGAAATAACGATCTTACTGTTCTAATGTCCGTGTATAAGAATGACAACCCTCGCGACTTAAAATTGGCTCTGCAAAGCGTTATTGATCAGTCTGCTAAAGCTAACGAGATCGTTTTAGTAGTTGATGGCCCTGTTTCAGAAGAACTGATGGAGGAAATTAAATCAGTTCAGAAAGAATCAGAAATTTATATTCGCGTTGAGTGTTTACCCAAAAATGTTGGTTTGGCATCTGCTTTAAATTTTGGCTTATCGTTATGCCAGACGAAATATGTTGCAAGAATGGATAGCGATGATTATTCGTTGCCAAACCGCTTCGAGAAACAGTTATCCATTTTAGAGAGTGATAGCGATGTTGACATTTGCTGCAGTTGGCAAGGAGAATTTGAAAGTGATTATGAATCATTTTTTCGCGTAAAGAAGAGTCCTGAATTCGACGTTGATATAAAGAAGGCTCTGCAATATAGAAATGTTATTTCTCATCCAACTATAATGTTTAGAAAAGAAATAGTTCATTCGGTGGGAGGATATTCAAAATATTTTGGGTTATTGGAGGACTGGGATTTATATTTACGGCTGTCCGCTCAAGGATTTATTTTTTACTGTATCCAATCCCCGTTGGTGAATGTTCGAGTTTCTACGGACCAGTATTCTAGGAGAGGTGGTTTTAAATACTTATTCCACGAAATGAATTTTAAAATCCATCATTTGAAAATGAACCGATTGAACTCGAAGTCTTTTTTTATATCACTCTTGCCAACCATATTTTTTCGATTGTCTCCTGTTTTTGTAAAGCGGCATTTATATGAGTTCATACGGAAGAAATAAGAATTTATTTTTTCTGATGTAACGTTGGGCTAGCGAATATTATATTTTACGTAAAATATTTGCCAGAACAATTCCAGCTAGGATTCCGGCCAAACTCGCACTCATATCTGCGATCGAAGCAATACGTCCATGACCGAAGTGAGCTTGCATCAACTCCAGTCCTGGAGCGCACAGAGTAATAATCATTACAAGAATCGTGCTGACGAGCTTGCGCCCGTAAATTATGGCCGGCCAGAATGCCATAGCAGCAAATACACTGATGTGAACGATTTTATCAAAATTATAATGATCGGTAACGGCAAACCGGCTGTCGATCCCTGCATAACCAATTGTTATCAACCCTATACCCCATATTGAAAGTAAGATTAGTCTATAGCGATAAAGTCGGCCCTTGAATCGACTCATGAAGGCTGCCGACGTCGGATAACTGTTATCATGTTCAGATATTGAATTTGCGGCGTTATCCGTTTTCATGTCGGTGATTTTCCATGTATTAGTTGTTATTGGTCTCGAGCGTTAACGTTTCGATTATCATAGCCTATCTGTAAACTAATCTAAGGCTGTTGTAATATAAAACCACTTCCGGATTGAAATGGCGATACATCAGAGATAGTTGGATTCGTGTGGAATGATATTACTTTACCCGTCACTGGGATGCTGTGGGGCAAAGTGCCCGCCAAGCTGGTAACTTTCGCCCGGATGGGTGAATTTTGCCACTGTAATGGGGGTGCCGTGAAACCAGGTGCGCCGATGTAATACCAGGCACGGTGCGCCGTGGGCGATATCCAGGCGTTTGGCGGTGGTGTTATCTGCTGCTATTGCTTCGATCAAATGCTGGGCATCTGAATAGGGGGCGTTGGCCAAAAGCCAGGCCGCAGCGGTAATATCCCTGAAATCCTGTTGGGCAAAGGCCGGGGCGGCGGCAAGGTTAACCCAGCGGTCCTCGACCTGAACAGGAACATTTTCTTCGCGGTGCAGACAGACAAAATGGCACAGCGATGCCCCCGGTGTCAGACCAAACCGGGTTGCAAGGGGGGCATCGGCGGCCACGGTATCAAAGGTTATAATTTCGCTGTCATGGCGGTGCCCGCGGGCGCGAATATCGCGGTCAATTGCGCGAATTTCCAATATCGGTGATTGCCCTTTGCGATCGGCAACATAGGTGCCGGCCCCTCTGGTGCGGGTTAAAACACCTTCCGCCACCAGTTCGCGCAAGGCGCGGTTTACCGTCATGCGCGATGCCCGGAAGACCCGGACCAGCTCCATTTCGGTTGGAATTTTCTGGCCGGAAACCCAATGCCCGGAAATGACATTGCGCGCCAATACCCGTTTGATCTGGGCATAAAGCGGGCCATTACCATCAAGGGTCAGGTTGGTAGCGGACAGCGTTGCAGGCAAATCCTGGGTCAAGAAACGGGCCTTTTTCGTCATGTCTGATGTTGCCACCGGCGTAAAAGGGGCAATCGAACCAGGGAGCTAAACACGATTTCGTTAAATGTATAGATCTTTTGTGTGCGTGTAATGCCGGGAAATGTCAAAAATATCGTAATATTCAGGCATTTTCCCCCGAAAACCTTTCTCTTGCCAAGTTGACAAAGCGCGATTTATAGATTTGTATATACATATTGGATCAGAAGAAGGCCTATGGCCCGGCGATTTGCCGGCGGCGGTCTATTGATGCCGGTTATGACGTCGTAATCACCGTGCCCCAAACAGGGCCTCAACTTGCCGATGGTGAAAAATTATGGAAACGATCAAGCTAATCCCGGGTGAATTGACACTGGCCCAATTGCGCAAAATTGCCGCTGGTAATGTGCAGATCGATATTGACGATGCCTGCCGGGAGCGGGTTGCTATCGCCGCCGGTACGGTGGAAGAAGTGTTGAAACGCGGCAAAAGCGTTTATGGTATCAATACCGGCTTTGGCCTGATGGCAAAAACCCGCATTGATGAAGACAGCCTGCGCGATTTACAGCGCAATCTGGTGCTTTCGCATTGCACCGGCACGGGGGATCCGCTGTCTGATGCGGTGGTACGGCTGGTTCTGGCATTAAAAATCACCAGCCTTGCTGCCGGGCATTCCGGGGTGCGACCGGTGGTGATCGATACCCTGATCGCGCTGTTTAATCATGGCATTTACCCGCTGATCCCGGCCAAGGGGTCGGTCGGGGCATCGGGCGATCTGGCACCGTTGGCCCATATGAGCCTGGCCTTGATTGGCGAGGCCGAGGTCCGCCATGAGGGTAACGTTATTCCCGCCATCGAAGGCCTGGCCAAAGCCGGGGTGGATGCCGTGGTACTGGCACCAAAAGAAGGCCTGGCCTTGTTAAATGGCACACAGGTTTCAACCGCCCTTACCCTGTTTGGTCTGTTTGCGATTGAGGATAATTTTGCGTCTGCGGTTTTGGCCGGGTCGGTTTCGGTTGATGCCGCCAAGGGCAGCGATACCCCGTTTGATGCCCGCATTCATAAATTGCGCCGTCAGCCCGGGCAAATTGCTGTGGCGGCCAAATATCGCGAATTGCTGGCAGATTCGGAAATTCGCCGGTCTCATGCCGATTGTGACCGTGTACAGGACCCCTATTCATTGCGTTGCCAGCCCCAGGTGATGGGGGCGTGTCTGGATCAGATCAACCATGCTGCCGCCATTTTAGAACGTGAAGCCAATGCGGTGACGGATAACCCGCTGATTTTCCCTGATGAGGGGGATATTTTGTCGGGTGGGAATTTTCATGCCGAACCGGTGGCCTTTGCCGCCGATATTCTGGCGATTGCGGCATCGGAAATTGGTGCGATTTCCGAACGTCGCATTGCCCTGTTGATTGACCCGGCAATGGTCGATCTTCCAGCTTTTCTGGTGGAAAATGGCGGGCTTAATTCCGGCTTCATGATTGCCCAGGTGACGGCGGCGGCCCTGGCATCGGAAAACAAAACACTGGCCCATCCGGCATCGATTGACAGTTTGCCAACCTCGGCCAATCAGGAAGATCATGTGTCGATGGCAACCTTTGCCGGGCGCCGTCTGGCCGATATTGCCGATAATGTGAATGGCATCATTGCGATTGAAATGCTGGCTGCCTGTCAGGCGATTGAATTTCGCCGCCCGATGACATCCAGTGATGCGCTGGAAAAGGTTATTGCATCGGTTCGCGCGGTGGCCGCGTTTTACGACAAGGACCGTTATTTTGCCCCCGATATTGCAGCGGTAAAGGCGCTTTTGAAATCGACCGCCATTCATGGCTATGTCGATGATTTGTTGCCCAGTTTTGCCTGACCGGTTTTTGTATCCCCGATGTATTTGCGGCACATCGGGGATACGGAACGGTTCTTGACCCGGCCCGGCGAAGCGTGCATTTAATTGTCTATACATAAAGCCTTTGGCAAACACCAAAACAGGGACAGCATCATGTGGGATCATATCTGGATCAACGGCCATTTTGCCACCATGAACCCGGCCATCAAGCAGCCTTACGGGGCAATCCCCAATGGGGCGATGGCGGTGCAGGATGGCAAAATTTGCTGGCTGGGATTGATGGATGATCTGGCCGATGCACCGGAAAAACTGGCAAAGTCTGTAACGGATCTGGCCGGTGCCTGGGTAACACCGGGGCTGGTCGATTGTCATACCCATCTGGTGTATGGCGGTAACAGGGCCGATGAGTTTGAAAAACGCCTGAATGGTGTCAGTTACGAAGAAATCGCCCGGGCGGGCGGGGGGATTCGGTCCTCGGTGACCGCAACCCGTGCGGCGAGCGAGGATGATTTGGTGAAACATGCACAAAAACGGCTGAACAATTTGCTGCGTGAAGGTGTCACCACCATCGAAATCAAGTCCGGTTATGGGCTGCGAACCGAAGACGAAGCCAAAATGTTGCGCGCCGCGCGGCGTTTGGGCGTTGAGAATAATATTGATGTGGTGACAACATTTTTAGGCGCCCATGCGTTGCCGCCCGAATATGCTGATGATGCCGATGGGTATATTGACCTGGTTTGTTCGCAAATGCTGCCTGCCATTGCCGCCGAAGGGCTGGCCGATGCGGTTGATGCTTTTTGTGAAAACATCGCCTTTAACACCGCACAAACCCGCCTTGTGTTTGAGGCGGCGCGTGCCCATAATTTGCCGGTTAAATTACATGCCGAACAGTTAAGCGACCAGAAAGGTAGTATTCTTGCTGCCGATTATCATGCCCTGTCGGCGGACCATCTGGAATATCTGGCCGAAGACGGTGTGGCGGCGATGGCACAAGCCGGGGTGGTGGCGGTGTTGCTGCCCGGCGCGTTTTACTGTTTGCGCGAAACCAAATTGCCGCCAATTGATTTGCTGCGCCAGCACGGTGTGGATATTGCGATTGCCACCGATAGCAACCCGGGCACATCGCCCGCATTATCTCTGCTGTTAATGGCAAATATGGCCTGCACCCTGTTTCGCATGACCCCGCAAGAAGCGCTGGCGGGAATTACCCGCAATGGTGCCCGTGCCCTGGGCCGGGGCGACAGCCACGGAACGCTTGAGATCGGCAAGGTCGCCGATTTTGTGGTCTGGGACATTGATAGCCCGGCCGAACTTTCCTATGCCATTGGCGGCAATCCGTGCCTTGCTGTTGTTCGGCAGGGCACGTTGCGAAGGTAGCTGTCTGCTTCAAGTGTACCGTGTCTGTTTGCCCTTAAAGAGGAAACCCGTAATGGGTGCCGTCGGGAAGCTTCACATCAAGGTGTAATTTGCCACCAGATGCTTCAACATAACGTTTGAGAGATGAGAGCCTCAGGTCACGTCCTGATTGTTCCATATCGGAAACAGTCGGCTGTTTGATACCTAAAGCAGCTGTAATATCGCTCTGTGTCAGGTGCATGCGTTCGCGAAGTTCGGCCAGATGTGCTGCAAACTCCCGATCTGCGATCGGAATCATCACATCATAAAACCGTTTTTTATCGCTGGCCTTGTTTCCCGCACAAAGAACAATTTCTTTTCGGTGGTATCGAAGGTGACTGTTATTTGTTGTTTGTCCTATTTTCGAAATGCCGTTTTTGCAGCCACCGGGCCAGCATCGGTGCCAGCAGCACGATTTCAAAAATGCGGATGATGTGGTGAAAGGCGACAAAGCTGGGTTCGATGTTCAGGGCCAGCGCAATCAGCGACATTTCGGCAACCCCGCCCGGTGCAAAAGCCAGCAACACCGCCATAAAATTCAGGTCCAGCCAGTGGGCAACGAACCAGGAAACAACCCCGGTAAAGGCTAGAATAACCACCGTTGCAGCCACGGCGTAACCGGCAAGGCGCACCAGAAATGCCAGTTTAACCCCGGCAAAGCGGCTGCCAATGGCGGAGCCCAGAATCCACAAACTGCCATCCAACAGCCATTGCGGTAAATTGCCATCGACAATGCCGCTGATATGCAAGGTGGCACTTGCCAGCATGGCCCCAGTCATTTCGGCGGCTGGAACGCGCAAGCGGCGAAAAATCAGCACGGTAACAATGGCGCAAAAGGCGGTTAGCAAGCCATCTTCAAGCGACATGACAACGCCCGCTTCCCCGTGCCCATTGGCGACCACCCCGGTAATCATCATTACAATGATCGGGGCTGACATCACCAGCAGCAACACCCGCAACCCCTGGGTCAGGGCAATTTCCTGTTCGTTGCCACCTGCGGCCGCCCCTAAAACTACCATGGGCGTTAACCCGCCAGGGGTGGCTGAAAACAGGGCGGTGGCCGGGTCGAGCCGGGCGATTTTGGCATAAAACCATGTAATAATGGCGGTAATGATCGGGACATAAAGCAGGACGGCAACCATGCTGATCGGCCAGCGCGCTGCCTGGTCGATGGTATCTGGTGTAAATGATCCGCCCAGAAACACCCCGATCACGCCCAAAATCATGGCGCGAAATTTCATGGGGATGGCCATGGGCACGCGCAGCAGGGCGAAAAGGAATGTTGCCAGCATGGGCCCCATCATCCAGGCCAGCGGCATGGAAATGACATGTGCCACAAACCCGCCGACCATGCCAATCACCAGCCCGGTTGCCAAAAGCCGGAAAAAGCGGGGCGTTAAACTGGCAAGGAACGTGTCGGGTTTTGCGGGCATGGCTATTTCCGGGGTTGGTGATGTTGAGGGTGATCGTGATGCGGAACGAGTTGAAAATGATAATCGTATTTAAATACGGGTAAGGCAAACAAGCCGCCAGATAAAAAACGGACAAAAAAAGGGCCGGGTCCGCATCGCGAACCCGGCCCTTTTCACGGTCCTGCTTTACGGGGAAACTGTCGGGTCTTTTTTCGGGCGCAGGAAACGGCCGAAAACGAACGGGGCGATAAAGCCGACAATGGCCAACACCCAGATCGAAATCGTCAAGGGTGATCCCCACAATGTACTGACATCGCCGTTGGAAATTTCCAGCGCGCGGCGCAGGTTCTTTTCCATTTCATTGCCGAGCAGAATACCAAGAATGATCGGCACTGTCGGAATGTTCATCTTGCGCAAAAGATAACCGATCACACCAAAAATGATCATCATCAGCAGATCAAAGGTCGAGCCGGAAATACCATAAATGCCGACAAACGAAATCATGGTCACCGCAGGCATCAGATATTTGCTGGGAACGCGCAGAACCCGGACAAACAGCCCGACCATCGGAATATTAAGGCACAACAGCATGATGTTGCCGATGAACAGGGCCGCGATCAGGCCCCAGACAACATCCGGGCGCTGGGTAAACAACAGCGGACCGGGCGTAATGTTAAGCGCCATCAGCATGGCAAGCAGCACTGCCGTGGTGCCTGATCCCGGAACCCCCAGGGCCAGCATCGGCACCAGTGCCCCCCCGGCAGCAGCATTATTCCCCGCTTCCGGGGCGGCAACCCCGCGCGGGTCGCCTTTGCCAAAGGTCCCGTCCTTGTCGCTGATTTTCTTTTCCACGGTATAGGAAACGAAGGACCCCAGCGACGCCCCGGCACCGGGCAAAACACCGGCGAGAAAGCCGATAATGGTGCTGCGGCCCATGGCACCCGATGTGCTTTTCAGCATCGACCACGGTGCAGTCACCCGGGCCAGTTTATGGGTTTGCGCACTGGGGGCCGATCCGGTTTTGTGTTCCAAAAACAGCAAAACTTCGGAAATGGCAAACAGGCCAACGATGGCGACCAGAAAGTCGATGCCTTCGTAAAGGTGGATATTGCCAAAGGTCATGCGCGGCACACCGGTCTGGTGGTCGACACCAACCATGGCAATGGCAAGGCCGATCATGGCGGCAATAACGGCTTTGGCCTGGTTTTGCGAGGCAACACCGCCTAGGGTGGCAAAGGCCAGCGCAAACAGGGCAAAATATTCAGCCGGGCCAAACAGCAGGGCAACCTTTACCAATTGTGGTGCCAGAAACACCAGACCCCAGGTGGCAAAGAAGGCACCAACGAAAGAGGCAATCCCCGACAGGGCCAGGGCTTCGCCTGCCTGGCCTTTTTGCGCCATCGGGTAGCCGTCCAGCGTGGTCATCAGGGCGGGTTCATCGCCGGGAATGTTGAGCAGAATCGATGAAATACGCCCGCCATACATGGCGCCGTAATAAACCGATGTCAGCAAAATCAGGGCCGGTGTTGCCGGAAGGCCAAGGGTAAAGGCCACCGGAATGAGGATGGCGACACCGTTGGACGGGCCAAGACCGGGCAGGGCACCAATGATGGTGCCGAGAAAACAGCCAACCAGGGCGAGAGCCAGATTCTGGAAGGTGAGCGCAACGGCAAAACCGTCGGCGAGTTGCGATAATACATCCATGTCAGAACCCCCAGGGCCCGCGGGCCAGCGAGAGTTGAAGAACAAGGTGGAACACGACGTAAATGCCCACAGAGATCGAAACACCGGCAATGGCGGCGGCAACGGGTTTTGCCCCAAGGCGCCAGCTTAGAATGCCCGATGTGATGGCGGTGGAGAGAACAAAACCGGCCACCGGCAGTGCATAGGTGTAAGCCACCATGACAGCCACGGCGAAGACGATTTCGATCATGCGCGCAGCCCCGGGCCAGTCAGGCTCGGGATCCGGCTTGAGGATCGGGAAAATGGCGGCGATCGCCAGCAACACACCAATCAGGATCGGGAAGAACTTTGGTCCCAGGTAATCGGTAATGAAGCTGGTTTGAATCTGGGTCGCCATGAAAATATAGAATGCAGATAGCAACAGGCATGCAACGCCCAGGGCTCTGTCACTCATGGCTCTTCTCCAAAATGAAGAGAGCGCCGCACCCCGATGGAGTGCGGCGCCACAGGAGGGCGGTATTTATTTAATCAGGCCGATTTCGCGGCTGAGCGTCTGGGTCGAGGAAATCTGGTCGCTAACGAATTTTTCAAAATCCGGACCAAATTTGTTTAACGGCATCAGGCCGTTATTGGCCATGACTTCTTTCCATTCGTCGCTGGCATAGGTGGTTTTGATGGCATTGACCCAATAGTCATATGCATCATCGCTCATGCCTTTGGGGGCATAGAAACCACGCCAGTTTGCCCCGACAGCGTCGATACCCTGTTCTTTGGCGGTGGGGAATTTGTTGAATTCCTCGCCCGGCAGGCGTTCTTCGGAGAGAACAGCAAGGATTTTCAGATCACCTGAATCAACAAAGCCTTTGGCTTCGGAAATGTCGCCGGTGAATACCTGAACATGGCCGCCCAGAAGCTGGGTGACGGCTTCCCCGCCACCTTCAAAGGCGACGTATTTGATTTTCCGAATATCGTTAATTCCGGCTGCTTTTGCGGCAAGCAGAACTTTCAGATGGTCCCAGCCGCCAACGGCCGACCCACCTGCGAAAGCAAGTGATTTTGGATCTGTTTTAACTTTTTCGAACAGTTCCGGCAGGGTTTTGATGTCGGAATCCTTGGAAACGGCAATGACGCCATAGTCAGCACCAATGGTCCCAACCCAGCGAACCTGATCCATGGTGGAACCCGGGAAAGCACCCTGGGCCAGACGGGTGGTGGTTGCCGAAGAGGCGGCAACGATCAGGTCGTTATCGTCATTACGCTTGGAGACGACTTCGGCATAGGCAACACCGCCGGAGCCGCCAGCCATGTTAACCACCTGCATCGGGCTGGCGATGGTTTTAAGGTCATAAAGGGTCTTGCCGATTTGACGGCAGGTAAAGTCCCAGCCGCCGCCAGCATTGGCCGGAGCAATACATTCAGGTTGCTCGGGTTCGAATGCGTGTGCGGCAGTGGAAACGATGACCATCGAAGCCGCAATTGTAAGTGCTTTGATTAAAGAACGCGTCACTGATACCTCCCATTATTGGTGTGACTATTGATTTTATTTTGGGGCAATGCGCCCCGGCATACGCGGCGGGCCATCGTAGGTCCACCGGTAGGATGGGGGAGTCGGACCCTTGTTCCGTCCTCCCTGACCCATTTGCTCCCAGGCATGTGAAATGACACCAACACTGCGAGACAAACAGAAAAGGCCGCGAGCAAGCGGGGCTGGAAAGCCAAGCTCGGCATAGATAACGGCAGTAGCTCCGTCGATATTCATCGGAACGGCTTTGCCTTTGGTTTGGGCAAGAGATTCTTCAATAGACCGGCCAATGGCGGCAAAGCGGCCCGATACCACGCCTTTGGCAGCAGCTTCGTCGACAAGACCAAGCAAGCGGGGGGAGCGTGGATCCACCGGTTTATGAAAACGGTGACCAAAACCGGGAATATATTTTGTCCGGCTTTTTTGCCATTCGACCAGCATTTCCGATGTGTGTTCGGGCCCGCCGGCTTCATCAATCATGTGATAAAGTTCAACGGCCTGTTCCCCGGCACCGCCGTGGACGTCATCAAGGAAATTGACAGCGGACGCCATTGCGCCATTCAAGGGTAAACCGCATGTAACGGCCATGCGGGCCGCCGCAATTGAGGGGGCCTGGGGGCCGTGATCAACAGCGGCAACAAGGGCTGCCTCAAGCAGTGCTGCCTGATCCTGACCGGGTAATTCGCCGCGTGTCATCAGCCAGATCATTTGCGGAAAACTGACATTGCCTATCAGTTCCTCGACAGGGTAACCGCGGAAACTGATTTTACCGGGTTCCATTTCAATGATGGAAGTGCGCCACCAATCGGAAACGTCGTTCATAACGTTCCTTCCTTCTTCAATTTAGCCAGGGCTTCGTCGTCAATGCCCAGTGATCGGTAGATCTCGTCATTGTGTTGACCCAGACCTGGCGGAGGGGTTGATACATCGGGTGCCGCGCCGTCAATTTTATAGCCGGTTCTAACGATGGTGATGTCGCGTCCGACATCCGGGGTATCGCTGAAGGTTGCCAACATGCCCCGGTCGGCAATTTGTGGGTGGGCAAGGATTTCGGGGACACTGAACACGGCACCTGCCGGTACGCCGATTTCATTAAGTTCACGCGCCCAGTTCCGCGCCGGACGCGTTCGGAGCGTTTTTTCAAGATCGGCCTTCAAGGCCGCCCGGTTGGCTTTGCGGTCTTCGCGGGTGGCATATTCCGGTCGGGTTAACAGTTCTTCGCGGCCAAGGTGATGCGCCAGTGCTTCCCACTGTTCGTCCTTGTTCGCGGCAATGTTAAGGGGGTTATCTGCGGTTTCAAACGTGCCTGATGGTGCCGATGTGAGGTTTTCATTGCCGTTGGCTGTGGGTTCTATCCCGCCGATCAGATAGTTTGATACGGCCCAGCCCATTGTCGCAATGGTTGCCTCGAGCATGGAAACATCAATAAAGGTGCCCCGTTGTGGCGCATTCAATGCCCCGGATATGGCAAGGGCGGCGGTAAGACCACCAATCGTATCGGCAATCGGATAGCCAGCGCGCAAAGGGGCGCTTTGCGTATCGCCGGTAATGGACATAAGACCCGACGCGCCCTGAATGATCTGGTCATAGGCGGGGCGGTGTAACCAGGGACCATCCTGCCCGAAACCGGAAATAGCGCAATAAATCAGTTTTGGATTAACTTCGCGCAGAACGTCATAGCCAAGCTCAAGACGATTCATCACGCCGGGACGAAAGTTTTCGACCAGGACATCCGCTGTTTCGACCAGCTGCTTTAACAGCTTTTTGCCTTCAGGGTGTTTCAGATTGAGAGTTACGGATTTCTTGCCGGCATTTTGGGCCAGAAAGGAAATTCCCATGTTTTTTTTGCTTAATTCGGGGTCCGCCCCCAACTGCCGGGCCAGATCGCCACGGCCAGGTGCTTCAACCTTGATGACCTCGGCCCCCATATGGGCGAGCTGATGGCAGCAAAAGGGTCCGGCCAATACGTTGGTAAGGTCAAGGACACGAATGCCCTCCAGCGGTCGTTGCATCTTTTCCTCCGGCGGTATTTCAAAACGCATGGTGCGATGGGGCAAAACCCGGCTATGCGTTTTGAATGAGGAGGGATCGGTTCCAGGATGCCGGATGCTGGTATCTTCCACTGCCAGTTTTATACGAGGCATTGGCATCTGACGTCTTGACAGGGCTGACAGCCTTGCTCATTGATTCCTCCCAACTGGCCTATTGTTCTGTTTGTTGGAATTTAATTCTATTTAACAGAACGATATTCTGTGGTCCAGAACGAAATTCTGTTAAATGGAACGATGTTATGTCTGACGAAAAGGGGGTCGACGCGGTAGATCGCGCATTGAGCCTGCTTGATTGCTTTGATGGACAATCGGAAACTTTGGGTCTGGCCGATCTTTCCCGGCGCACGGGCTTTTACAAAAGCACGATTTTGCGGTTGGCTGTGTCGCTTGAAAAATTTGGCTATATCCGCCGTCAAAGCGATGGGCGGTTTCGACTGGGAGCAACCGTTTGGAGATTGGGCTCCCTCTATCGACGGGGATTCAATCTGGGAGATATCATTCGTCCGGAATTGAAAATTCTGGCTGATGAAATTGGTGAAACGGCGTCGTTTTATGTACGCGAGGGAGAAAACCGTGTTTGTCTGTTTCGCAGTGAACCGATGCGGGCCATTCGCCACAACGTCAATGAAGGGGCTCAGTTTCCGTTAACGGCGGGGGCAAGTGCCAGGGTATTGATGGCCTGGTCGAAAGATTGCCTTAATAGCGGTGACGAACCGGCAATTCGCGAGGCCGGGTATGCTGTTTCGCAAGGAGAACGAGACCCTGAAGTGGCTGCTGTTGCTGTTCCGGTATTCTGGAATGATGGTGGTATTGCCGGGGCAGTTTCGGTATCGGGGCTGATTACACGGTTTGATGGCGCATTGATTGAAAAATGTGTTCAAGCACTTAAGGAAGCGGTTCGACGTCTTGATGAGGGCGGGGCGCTGGTTCGTTAAACCTTTGATGATGTGTGATAAAAAACGGGCGCAAGGAATAACCTTGCGCCCGTTTTGCTAAATTACAGGTCGCCTTAAGGTGCGACTGTCGGGTCTTTTTTGGGACGCAGGAAACGACCAAAAACGAACGGGGCGATAAAGCCGACAATGGCCAGCACCCAGATGGCAATCGTCAAGGGTGATCCCCACAATGTGCTGACATCACCATTGGAAATTTCCAGCGCACGGCGCAGGTTCTTTTCCATTTCATTGCCCAGCAGAATGCCCAGAATAATCGGCACTGTCGGAATGTTCAGCTTGCGCAGAAGATAACCGATCACACCAAAAATGATCATCATCAGAAGATCAAAGGTCGAGCCGGAAATGCCATAAATGCCGACAAACGATATCATGGTCACCGCAGGCATCAGATATTTGCTGGGAACGCGCAGTACGCGCACAAACAGCCCGACCATCGGAATGTTAAGGCAAAGCAGCATGATATTGCCGATGAACAGGGCCGCAATCAGACCCCAGACAACATCGGGACGCTGGGTAAACAGAAGTGGACCCGGCGTAATGTTAAGCGCCATCAGCATGGCAAGCAGAACCGCCGTGGTACCCGAACCGGGAACACCAAGGGCCAGCATCGGCACCAAAGCGCCCCCGGCGGCAGCATTGTTCCCGGCTTCCGGTGCGGCAACCCCGCGCGGGTCGCCTTTGCCAAAGGTGCCGTCCTTGTCGCTGATTTTCTTTTCGATGGTATAGGAAACGAACGAGCCAAGCGATGCGCCGGCACCGGGCAATACACCGGCCAGAAAACCGATGATGGTGCTGCGGCCCATGGCACCCGATGTGCTTTTCAGCATTGACCACGGGGCAGTCACCCGGGCCAGTTTATGGGTTTTTGCACTGGGGGCCGACCCGGTTTTGTGTTCCAAAAACAGCAAAACCTCGGAAATGGCAAACAGGCCAACGATGGCAACCAGAAAGTCGATGCCTTCGTAAAGGTGGATATTGCCAAAGGTCATGCGCGGTACGCCAGTCTGGTGATCGACACCAACCATGGCAATGGCAAGGCCGATCATGGCAGCAATAACGGCTTTGGCCTGGTTTTGCGAGGCAACCCCGCCCAGGGTGGCAAAGGCCAGGGCAAAGAGGGCAAAATATTCAGCCGGACCAAACAGCAGGGCAACCTTGACCAGCTGCGGTGCCAGAAAGACCAGACCCCAGGTAGCAAAGAAAGCACCAACAAAAGAGGCAATGCCCGACAGGGCCAGGGCTTCGCCCGCCTGGCCTTTTTGCGCCATCGGGTAGCCGTCCAGCGTGGTCATCAGGGCGGGTTCATCGCCGGGAATGTTGAGCAGGATCGATGAAATACGCCCGCCATACATGGCGCCGTAATAAACCGATGTCAGCAAAATCAGGGCCGGTGTTGCGGGCAGGCCAAGGGTAAAGGCCACCGGAATGAGGATGGCGACACCGTTGGACGGGCCCAGACCGGGCAAGGCCCCGATGATGGTGCCAAGAAAACAGCCGACCAGGGCGAGTGCCAGGTTTTGAAATGTCAGCGCAACAGCAAAACCGTCGGCGAGTTGTGAAAGTACATCCATGTCAGAACCCCCAGGGCCCGCGAGCCAGCGAGAGTTGAAGAACGAGGTGGAACACGACGTAAATGCCCACGGAGATCGAAACACCGGCAATGGCGGCGGCAACGGGTTTTGCCCCAAGGCGCCAGCTTAGAATGCCCGATGTAATGGCGGTGGAGAGAACAAAACCGGCCACCGGCAGCGCATAGGTGTAAGCAACCATAACGGCAACGGCGAACACAATTTCGATCAGGCGCGCAATACCGGGCCAGTCAGGCTCGGGATCCGGCTTGAGGATCGGGAAAATGGCGGCGATCGCCAGCAAACTACCGACCAGAATCGGGAAAAACTTTGGTCCCAGGTAATCGGTAATGAAACTGGTCTGGATCTGGGTCGCCATGAAAATATAGAATGCAGATAGCAACAGGCATGCAACGCCCAGGGCTCTGTCACTCATGGCTCTTCTCCAAAATGAAGAGAGCGCCGCACCCCGATGGAGTGCGGCGCCACAGGAGGGCGGTATTTATTTAATCAGGCCGATTTCGCGGCTGAGCGTCTGGGTCGAGGAAATCTGGTCGCTAACGAATTTTTCAAAATCCGGACCAAATTTGTTTAACGGCATCAGGCCGTTATTGGCCATGACTTCTTTCCATTCGTCGCTGGCATAGGTGGTTTTGATGGCATTGACCCAATAGTCATATGCGTCATCGCTCATGCCTTTGGGGGCATAGAAACCACGCCAGTTTGCCCCGACAGCGTCGATACCCTGTTCTTTGGCGGTGGGGAATTTGTTGAATTCCTCGCCCGGCAGGCGTTCTTCGGAGAGAACGGCAAGGATTTTCAGATCACCTGAATCAACAAAGCCTTTGGCTTCGGAAATGTCGCCGGTGAAAGCCTGAACATGGCCGCCCAGAAGCTGGGTGACAGCTTCCCCGCCGCCTTCAAACGCAATGTATTTCACAGCGCGGGCATCGGAAATGCCAGCAGCTTTTGCTGCGATCAGAACTTTAAGATGGTCCCAGCCGCCAACGGCCGAACCGCCTGCAAAAGCAATGCCGCGCGGGTTTTCTTTAACTTTTTCGAACAGCTCCGGCAGGGTTTTGATGTCGGAATCCTTGGAAACGGCAATGACGCCATAGTCAGCACCAATGGTCCCGACCCAGCGAACCTGATCCATGGTGGAGCCCGGGAATGCCCCCTGGGCCAGACGGGTGGTGGTTGCCGAAGAGGCGGCAACGATCAGGTCGTTATCGTCATTACGTTTGGAAACGACTTCGGCATAGGCAACACCGCCGCCGCCGCCTGCCAGGTTAACAACCTGCATCGGGCTGGCGATGGTTTTAAGGTCATAAAGGGTCTTGCCGATTTGACGGCAGGTAAAGTCCCAGCCGCCACCAGCATTGGCCGGAGCAATACATTCAGGCTTGGACGGTTCAAAGGCAAAAGCCGATGATGTAAAGGAAAGCGCAGCAAACACAGTTGCGGCACCAAGTGCGGCAATCTTTCTCATGGTTCTTCCTCCCAGTTTCTATTCGCACCTTTTTGGTACGACGGTATATATGAGAGTAGCGGGCGAACCTTTCACCAACCTGTCATCAGAAAAATTCCGGGAGTAACGGTTTGAGAATACTGATTGTCGAGGATACCGAAGATGTGGCCGATGCCATCCTTTCGCATTTCTCGCGGCAGGGACATGTATGCGAGGCTGCGAGCAACCTGGAAGATGCGGCCCATTTTTTAGGGCTGGAAACCTACGACCTTGTTATTCTCGACATTAACCTGCCGGACGGGTCGGGGCTGGATTTTTTAAAAAAGCTGCGCGCATCGAAAAACGGGGTGCCGGTTCTGGTGTTGACGGCGCGATTGCAGGTTGATGATAAAATTGATGCGCTGGATTTTGGCGCGGACGATTATCTGGTTAAACCATTTGATTTGCGTGAACTTGAAGCCCGCGCCCGCGCCGTTACCCGGCGCAAACACGGGGCCAACGAGGCAACGGTTTCGGTGGGTAATTTACATTGTAACTTTGCTGCCCATTCCGTGCGTGTCGATGAAACCGATATTGAACTGACAAGGCGTGAATTTATTTTACTTGAAGCCTTTATGTCGAACCTGAACCGGGTTTTGCAAAAGGAGGAACTGTATTCCCGGTTGTACGGGTTAACGGGTGAAGCCGGGCTGAACGCGGTGGAAGTATATGTTGCCCGATTGCGCCGTAAGCTGGCGGATGCCACCCTTGAAATTCGAACATTACGCGGCCTTGGATACCAGGCGGTGCCTGGCGGGCGGGCTGAGAAACCGTCATGAAGCCAGTTTTGGTTCCCCCATCTACCAATCCGCGCCAGTCGGTTGCCGTGCGTTTGGGCATGGCGATGGCGGTTATTTTGGCGGTGGTGCTACTGGGAACCATTTTTGCGGCCAATAAATATGGCCAGGACGCCGCTGATGAAACCTTCGACAGGTTGTTGCGGGGCGCTGCACTGCAAATTGCCGAACGCATTTTGGTTACTGACGGCCATGCCAATGTTGATTTGCCGGTTTCGGCGTTCGAATTGTTATCGCTGGCGCGAACGGACCGCATTTTTTACCGCATCATTGGCCCGGATGGCAAAACCCTGACCGGATATGGGGATTTGCCCCTCCCCAGGGATGACAAGGGACGTGCCGATCAGACCTATAACACGCGCTATAAAGGGGCCGATGTAAGGGCCTATTTGCTGCGCCGTCAATTGGCTGAACGGTTTGTCAGCGGTGATGTGAAAGTGATTGTGGCACAAACCACGACAGAACGGGTGGCATTGGCGCGAAGCATTACCACCCAGGCCGTTTTGACGATTGCGGCTGCGGGTATTGTTTTGCTGTTGCTGGTAGTTGTTATGATGCGAATTGCCTTGCGCCCGCTGGCCCGGGTGGAACGCACCATTTTGGACCGCGATGTGAATGACCTGTCGCCCATTGATATTGCGGCCCCGGCCGAGGTGGCGGTGTTGCTGGCCGCGATTAACCGTTTTATGCGCCGGCTGGACCGGCGAATTGAAGCAATGCAAAACTTTGTTGCCGATGCCGCCCATCAGATCAGAACCCCGATAACGGCTTTGCGCGCCCAGTTGCAACTGGCGCTGGAAGAAGATGACCCTGTGGTTCTGGCCCGCCTGCACAAACGTTTGCACGAACGGACCGTCGGGTTGGGGCGGTTGGCAGACCAGTTATTAAGCCATGCCCTGATTGCGCACCGGGCCGATATGGCAGTTTCGCAGGAACTGGATTTACGGCGGATTGCGCTGGAGGCCGAGCGTGAAATGCGCGCGGTATCGGATGAATTTATTCAGGTGGATTTGCCCGATGAACCCGTTGCGATCAAGGGGGACCCGATCAGCCTGCGCGAAGCGGTTAAAAATCTGCTGAATAATGCCTTAAAGCACGGCGAAATGCCGGTTAGCCTGGTGGTGACACCGGTGCAAAATGGCCATGCCTGCCTGCTGGTGTGCGATGCCGGGGCGGGTATAACACCGGAAATTTCCAGCAAGATCGGCGAACGGTTTGCTTCAAACGGCATTGGGCCGGATAGTGCCGGGCTGGGGTTATCGATTGTATCGTCGGTGGCGTCCTCGCATGGGGCCGTTCTGGTGCGACGTGCCACTGATGATGGTTTTGAAATTGGGCTGGAATTTCCGGTGGCAACGTTATGACAAAAACAGTTTGGCAAATTTGCCGGATGGCATTTACCCCCGGTCGCCGGCTTAAAACCGGTTTGTGGGCACTGGCAGCCTTAATTGCCGGTACGGTGGGTATTGCTGCCACCGTGATGAATGTTGCCAGCGCAGGGGACCGTGAATTTCCGGTGACGGCGGATGTATCGGGGCGGCTGGTTATTCAAAGCACCACCGATTATGTCATTTTTTCTCCGGTGATTGACGCTTTTCAGGAACGCTGGCCCGATGTGTTGATTACGTATAACGAGCTTACTACCAACGAGCTGAATGATGCGATGGAACATGCCTGTGATCAGGGCCGTTTTTTGGGCGATCTGGTGATTTCATCGTCGATTGACCAGCAATTAAAGCTGGTCAATGACGGGTGTGCCCAATCGCCCGGTGCCCGGGTCGGGGCAAATTTGCCAGATTGGGCCAAATGGCGGGACCAACTGTTTGGTTTAACCTATGAACCGGCGGTGACGGTTTATAACAAGGCCTTTTTTGCCAATCGCAAACCACCGCAAAACCGTTTTGATCTGATCGATCTTTTACGTGAAAGCGACACCTTTCGTGCCAAGGTCGGAAGTTACGATATCGAAACTTCCGGGGTGGGGTATTTGTTTGCCTTTCAGGATGCCATTCAGGCCAGCACCTGGGGGCGGCTGGTGGAAAGTTTGGGACGAAACGAAGCCCAGCTTTTTTGTTGTACCGGGCAAATACTGGAACGGGTGGCAGATGGCCGCCTGTTGCTGGGATATAACGTATTGGGGTCTTATGCCTTGTCGCGTATCGGACGGGATGATCGGGTTGGGCTGGTTTTACCCAGTGATTATACGCTGATCATGTCGCGGGCGGCCTTTATATCACGCGATGCCGAGGAACCGGCGCTGGCACGGGCTTTTATTGATTTTATGCTCTCACCTCCGGGGCGGGCGATTTTGTCGCGCGATGCCGGTTTGTTATCGCCGATTGGCGGGCCGGATCGCCTGGCGCAACTGGTGGGCACGGTTAAAGGTGCCGATCCGCAGGAATTACGCCCGATTGCGTTAACCCCGGCCCTGATGGTGGGGCTTGATCAGGCCAAGCGTAATATATTTTTGCAACAGTGGCGGGCCGCCTTGCCGCCCCGTCAATTATCGCGCCACCCCTGATCGGGGGCTGTATCCTGACTGTTTAGTTACGCAGGGATGGAATACTGGAAAACACCGTTTTTAACAGCTGCGGCTGTCGGTTGACGCCGGTTTTAACAAAAATGGACTTTAAATAGGTGCGTGCCGATTGCACCGAGATGCCAACCGCTTCGGAGGCTTCGTCCAGGGCGACGCCTTCGGCCAGTTTCTGGGTCAGGCGTGCTTCGGACCGGGTCAGGCCAAAAACATCCATTAGATTATCAACCGATGGCGGGCCGATACTGTCGGGTTCGACCAGAATGAAAACAAAGCCGGGTTTTTCGCCGTTTTTATCGGAAATGCGACGCAAAAAGATGGATACCGTCAGATCATCGGATTCAAGTGCGAATCCTTTTTGTTGCGGAATGGATCGCCCGGCAGGCGGATAAAGGAATTTATCGAGGTCCTCGGGCGCACGGTCCAGGGCAAGGCGATTATCGGCCTGGACATGTATCAGCGGGCAGCGCCGGATCAGTTCGGCGGCCTGGGCGTTCATGTGGTTGATGACCAGGTTTTGGTCGGTCGCGATCAGGCCCAGATTGAAAATATCGAGAAAGGCCGGCGGGATATGGGCCTGTGACCCGCGGGTTTTTTCCACCGCACCGGCGATGCCCTCCAATAATATTTTAAGCGGGGTCGGTTTTGGATAAAACCGGTAGACGCCGTGTTCGTTGACCGCTTCCAGTGCCGATTCCAGGTCGGCATAGCCGGTTAGCATGATCACGATCAGGTCAGGGCGGACCTGACGCAATTTTGCTGCCAGCTCCAGCCCGGTCATGACGGGCATATGAATATCAAGGACGGCGGCTTCGATGGCGTTATCGGCGGAAATGGCATCAAGCGCTTGCTGGGGATTGTTAAAAAACAATGCCTCCCAGTCCAGTGACATGCCGCGCAGGCTTCGCCTGTGGGCGGCAAGCAGATTGTCATCGTCATCGACAAACGCAACTTTTACGCCCGAAGTAGCCAATTTCATCAAATCCCTCCTCGTTTGGGGATATGGCGACAGTCCTGTCATGCCGTATCTTCCGGTTAACGAAGCCTATCCGTTAATTGATCCGACTTGCAACAACGCTGTGTTGTGTTGGCCGGGAATGCCAGTTTAACTTCTGCAACAGGAAGTCATGTTCGATGGAATTAGCCGCCCATAATTTTCGTCCCACGATTTTGATGGTCGATGATGATGAAATGTTGTTGTCTTCAGTCCGTCGGACTTTGGGCGGTAATTTCAATATCGTTACCAACTGTTCGTCTGTTTCGGCCCTGGTGTGGCTTGCCAAAAATCATGGCACGGTCGACGCGGTCATTGCCGACTTGATGATGCCGGAAATGGACGGGATCGAATTTTTACAGCAGGCATTTACGGTGGCCCCTAGCGTGCCGCGCATGTTGCTGTCGGGGAATGTATCGTCGGTGTCACTGCGCGATGCCATTAATCGCGGTATGGTAAGCCGGGTTCTGGCCAAGCCGGTTTCACCGGCGGTGTTGCGCGAGGCCCTGAATGACAGTATTTCATCGCCTTTGCCGTGCGGTCAGAAACGCAAGATTTCCTCGTCTCTGGTGGGGGAGGCTGTTGAAAAAAATGGCCATCAGATTGTGGTGCAGCCCCGGGTTTCCGCCCATGATTTCAGTATTGTCGGGGGAGAGGTTTTAAGCCGCTTTGACGAATTACAGCATCGGTTCACCCTGGATGAAATTATTTCCGCCAGTGAAGATCATCCGGTTATTAACCAGCTGACATCGAATGTTTTACGCCTGTTGGAGATGGCTGCCAGTGATGTACAGCCCAAGCTGGGGCAACCGGCGCGTATTTCGGTAAATTGTTCGCCCTATTCCCTTAGCAATATGGATTTTGTTCAGTTTTTGATGCAGCGCGTCCTGGATTTGCGCAAGGTTAATATCGAACTGGAATTTGAAATTACCGAACATAATGTCAAGGTTTTGTCCGAGCCGTTTATTCGCAATGCCCGCTATCTGAAAGAACAGGGCGTGCAATTGCTGATCGACGATTTTGGTACCGGCAATAATTCCATTCAGTTACTGCGCTATGATTTTTATACCGGCATCAAACTGGATCGCGGCCTTGTATCGCGCATGATGACCGAAGTGATTGACGACTCGTTCGTCGAATGGACCGTTCAGATTGCCCATAAACTGGGTTTAAGTGTGATTGCCGAAGGGGTGGAAAGCCTGGATGTGGCCGAGAGGCTTCAGAAATATGGGGTTGATGAAATGCAGGGATATTATTTTTGCCGACCCAAGATGCCTTGCGATTTACCGGTAAATTGTTTTTCCGGAATGACGACTTCTTGATCCATGCGTGATTAACCCCCAAATTTAACGTTGGCCTTGGGGGGCCAGAGAAACTGTTTCCGTGAAGGGGAATATTCAATGTTAAAATTTTTCACCAGGGTGGTACTTGCGGTGGCATTTGCTGCCATGTTGCTGCCGGTCAGTTCGGCGCAGGCCCGCAATGAATTAACGGTTGTGACCGCTGATGGCAGTAAAACAGTTCTATCCTATGATGATCTGTTAAACTTGCCGGCAAGCAAGGTGACAACCAACACCCCCTGGACTGTCGGAAAACGTGTTTTCACCGGTGTTTCCTTTGCCGATTTGCTGAGCAAATATGGCATTGCTGAGGGAGACGTGCGTGTTTCGGCATTGAATGATTATAGCGTGACAGTTCCGGTCACTGAATTGACCGAAAACGGGGCGATTTTGGCTTATCAACTTGATGGTAAAACCATGTCTGTTCGCGACAAGGGACCATATTGGGTCATTTTCCCGTTTGACAGCCACCCGTCTTTCCAGACAGATCAATACTGGTCTTATGCTGTGTGGCAGGTGAAATCGATTAATGCCCAACCTTAATAGCAAGAAAAAGTCTTTTCTCACGAACGGGGTCGCCATTCTGGTTTTGACCCTGTTTGTCGTTGTCTATTATTTTTATTCGATGGCGATTGTTCGCAAACTTGAAGACGAACGGTTTGCCTATCGCGAGAATTTTGCCTGGGCAATGTTTCAGATACAAAAGCAGTATCTGGTTCTGGATCGCGATATCCTTAAATATTCCGACGACAAAAAAGACGGGTCGTTAACCTACGACGATATTCTGTTTGATTATGATTTGTTTGTTAGCCGGGTATCGATTGTGCGCGACGGCAGCGGTTTTGCCACGTTGCACGAAATTCCCGAAGCGATCAAATTGCTGGCAGAACTTACCACCATCATTAAAAATATTGACCAGCATATTGCCGAAGGTTTGCCCGAAGCCCGGATTGTGGCCCTGATCGACACGCAACTGGGGGGAATGGCAGAACAAATTCAGGATGCTGCGGTTCTGACGACAAACTATGTATCGGTTTATAATTCCAGCAATATTGCCGGGGTCAAAAACGATATCGAGGAACTTTCCTATCTGTTTATTTTTGGCCTGGTCGTGATGATCGGGCTTTTGGTGTTTTTGCTTCATAACCGGCAGCGGGTTTTGCGTGCCGATATGGATGCACAGGTGGCACGGCAACAACAACATGTTGTCGAGGAAGCCGCCGAATACGCCAAAATGCACGCATTGGGCACATTGGCCGGTGGGGTTGCCCATGAAATTAACACGCCAGCACAGTATATTCACAATAACCTGGAATTTTTGTCCGACAGTTTTACCGAACTGACCGGGGCGATCCGCTATCGCGAGGATGGGCCTGCCAACCTGGAAATCGAGCGTGACCGGGTGGAGTTTATGGCTGAAGAAGTTCCTTTGGCGTTGCGTGAAAGCCTGGAAGGATTGGAGCGCATTGCCGGAATTGTGCGCGGTATTCGCAAATTTGCCCATCCGACCAATGAGTCCATCGAACTGGTTTCTGTTCCCGATGAAATAGAAACGGCCATTACCCTGACGCGCAACCAGATCAAACATGTGGCCCAGCTTGATTACAGCTATCATTCGGATGTAACCGAGGTTATTGGGCGGCGTAACCATTTGTCACAGGCGCTTATCAATCTGATTGTGAATGCCGGACAGGCGATTAAAAGCAACGGCGTTAAAAATGGCCGGGTGCTGGTGGTGGTTAATCTGGTTGCCGATACCATTGAAATCCGGGTTCGCGATAATGGCGGCGGTGTGCCAGATGAACTACGCAACCGGATTTTCGATTATTTCTTTACCACCAAGGAACATGGTGTGGGCACCGGGCAGGGCCTGCCGATTTGTCGCAAGCTGATTCAGGATGATTTTGGCGGTGACCTGATCCTGACGGAAGGGCTGGTTGGCGAAGCTGAATTTGTTATTTTTCTGCCGGTATCGACCGAACGTTTGCAAGAGAATGCCTGATATTTGCCCCGCCTATGAAGGGTGTTTTTGCTGTAGCGAACCTGTCAAGGTTTGGCGCGGCGAGACGGTTGTGCCATGTGTGAAATAAAACGGGCAAAGGTGTGACGCGCCAGCCTTCCGGTCCGTATCGATATCGCCGAAGGGTATGATTTTTAAGCGATGTTGATGACCACTGAAATGAAAACCCCGGTTTCCCTGTTCTGCTTTTGGCAGGGGAAACCGGGGTTTTCTATCATGTGCCAGGGAATTCACATGATGAAAGTCATAACGTCATCACAGCACGTGATTTATGCTGCTTCGGGCAAGGGTTTTCGCAAACCTTGCCCGTCGGTTGCGGGGCGTTGACCGGTTTCGATCAACGCATTCCGGGCTTATTGGGCCTCGTGAAATCGAACGGTATCGCGGGCAATGTTGGACCAGGATGTCCATTTGTCGCCAATGCCAACTGTTGCAAGGTAGCGTTCGGAAAGTGGATATTTTTCCCTTACCAGCCGTCCGGACCGGCCATATTCGCGCGAGAAATGCTGTGCGGCGTAGACCATGGCCAGGGTTGATGACCGGCCGGTCGGGGCCGATTCGGGACGGTGATGAAAGGCAATATCCTCGATAATTTCGTGCTTGAAGCTCCAGAGAGCGGCCATACAGGCGGACAGCCCGGCATGGCTGATGCCCATCACATCAATTTCGGCGGAAATGATGTCGCACTGGTTTTTGTCGGCGATGTGCCGGGCCGTCATGCTTTGATTGGGCAAAACGGTTTCAATCAGTTTGCTGCCAACATGGGCGAGAAGGGACGCAGCCCGGCTGGCATCGATGTTTTCAAATTCGCTGTTTTCATGACGGCCCAGCCGGGCGGCAATTTCTGCCATGATCAGGGAGCGGATCAATTCGGGGTCATTTTCTGCGGTTTCGCCGTCGCCATTGCCATAAATTTCAAATAGCAAGGCCAGAGCCTTGACGCTTTCAATACCCAAAATCTCAAAAAGATGATGCAGGGTTGCCGTGCTGTTTGCGGCAATCAACCCTTCCCGGCGGGCATAATGCCGGATAAAGGAAACGCAGTCACTGTGGTCCATTGCATAATGCGACAGGTTTTCTTCCGATACCGGGCCTTCGTGATACAGGGTGGTTTGCAGGTTGCGAAATGCGGTGGGCCACAAATAGTGACCCGGCAAACAGGACATCACACCCAGCAAATACGGGTCACGCAAATAGGACCGCAAAATCAGCGCCCGTTCGATTGCGTTAATGATCGATTGATCATCGCATGGTTTCATCAAAAAGTGATGGGTTGCAGATGTGCCCAGAAGATTGGCATGTTCGTCGGCATAGCCAGATAACAGGATACGGCCAATTTCCGGGTAAAGCCTTGAAACCTTGCGAAACAGTTCCGCACCATCCATCACCGGCATGCGCATGTCGGAAACAATCACATCAACACTGTGACGCGATTGCAGAAGGTTCAACACTTCTTCCCCATTGTCGCAAAACTGCAAACGCCAGTTTGGGCGCTTTGTCCGCACCCGGCGGCGCAGGCCGCTTAGAACGTTGGGATCGTCATCGACAAATATGATTGACGGTGCGTTTGACATGAAGCTGTCCCTTGTACGGCGCATTTGTGGAGCCAAGTCGCACAATACGATGGAATTGATTGAGAAAAGGATGCGGTTTTCGCCTTACCGGATTTTTGCGGTGTTTAATCAGATGCAGAAACACTGCCAAGCCAGTTTGAAAACAGGGTGTGACGCGATGTGCGGTGTGTTTCAATGTTCCATGCAATGAAAGATTGCAACAGATCGTGCTGCAACGTCTGTGAAGCCGATTGCACATCCCGGTATTGCGGCAAATTGGCACCGTTTATAATGATTTGGGATGTTGCCATCAAAGAGGGATGGCAAGCATTTTGTGCCGTGGCTGACTTTGAATGCAGGGCTGTTTGATCTTTGCGCATTGCTATCACTTTTCTATCCGGTGTCTTGCTGGCTGCAACCATAGGGAGTTTTCGCTGTGCGCTATATCCCCATTTGGGGATGGATGTTAACCGTATGAAAAACAACAAAAAACGGGATACCCTTAAGGGTATCCCGTGTCATGGCGTGCGATGGCGCAGCAGGGTGCGCAAAACAGAATTTTAGAATTCAAAACCCAGTTTGCGATCCAGCGAAATTTTGCCGCCACCCCGAATAAGGATGGAAAGGGCCATCATGCCCCACAGAACGGGCATTTCAAAACCGGCATTGATCCAGGCGTAACCATTGGGCAGGTGAATGAAGAACGCCACGGTCATGAAGACGACAACGGCTGCTGCTACCGGGCGGGTCAAAAGGCCCAGAACCAGAAGGGCACCGCCGAAAAATTCAAGCGAACCCACCAGCAAGGCAAAAAGATAGCCCGGGTGGAAGCCGATGCTGTCAAAATAGCCACCGGTTCCTTCAAGACCATAACCGCCAAACAGGCCAAACAGCTTGCCGGCACCATGCGGCATGAGAAGAATGCCGGTGGTCACCCGAACGATCAGCCATGACAGGGGTTCAAGGGCTGCCCAGACATTGGCAAGGGCAGGGATAATGGGGCGGGCGCCAGACGGGTTGAGGGACGTGTTCATTGGAATTCTCCGTAAATTCAGGGGGCATCGTACGATGCAAATTGGGAAAAGCGGTAAACCGTCAGTCAGGCAACCATGTCAAACAACAGGGCCTCGATATCGGTTTGTGCGTGTATTTTCAGAAGGTTTTCGTCGGAAATGGCAGCACCATCACCGGCATTCAATTCGGTGTCGCCCAGGGTCAGGGTGCCCTTTACTACTTGCAACCAGGCCAGGCGGCCTGCGCGCAACGGATGGTCAACCTTGCTGTCTGCGGTTAAATGGGCGGCATACAAATCCACATCCTGATGGATGGTGATCGACCCATCCCGACCTGTATGACTGCCAATCAACTGCAAACTGTTTGACGGGGCGGCAATGTCCTTTTCCTCGTAACCTGGTTCAATTCCCTGTTTTTCAGGGATGATCCAGATTTGCAGGAAATGGACCGGTTCGGTTTTTGAACCGTTATATTCGCTGTGGCGAATGCCTGTGCCCGCACTCATGCGTTGCAGGCGTCCGGGACGAATAACCGAGCCGTTGCCAATGCTGTCTTTATGTTCAAGGGCCCCTTCGATGACATAGGAAATAATTTCCATGTCGCGGTGGGGGTGGGGGTCAAAGCCGGCACCGGCTGTAACCCTGTCTTCGTTGATAACCCGTAACGGACCCCAGCCCATGTGGTTTTGGTCATGATAATGACCGAACGAAAAGCTGTGGTGTGAATCAAGCCAGCCAAAATCGGCCCGGCCACGTTCTGCTGATGTGCGTACTTTAATCATTGTCGGCTCCTGTGTCAGGGTGACATTTGTTGGAGCCAGCTTACGTTGTTTTTAATTAAGCACAATCAATTGAAATAAACACAAACTGTTTCCATTTCAGTATAAATCATGCGCCAAGCTGTTGATAAACCACCATTGCCACATCTTCGAGATGGGCCTTGCCGATTTCACCGCTTAACGCATAGCCGATGGTTCCGTCGATCCAGTAGAATGTCTCAATATTTCCCGATGTCTGATAGCGAAAACCGGTGGATCGATTATCTGCATCGTGACCGACCATCATGGTCAGGCGTTGGCCGCTATTATCCTCATACATCAACAATGCACCGGGTTTGCCAGCAAAGGGCACCAGCCGCCCCCCGACAAGGTTAAATCCCTGCGATGTCAGGTCCGGGGCGGTAAAATGTATTCCCAGCCGTTTGCCGAGCCAGCCAACCAGATGGTCTTTTTCGTTGGCATAAACCTCGACCGGGTGGCGCACTTCGCTGGCATAAATGCCATATCCCGCACTTGATGCTTCGGGCAGGGTTTGAACATAATCCGGACTTTGGCCTTGTTTCGGAATCGCGGCTTCCATAATCGCAGCCCCCCCAATTCCGCCTGCAATAAAAACGACCAGTGCCGCCGCCATTTGCCGAAACGGGTAATGTGTGCGCCGTCCCGATGGTTGATTGGGGCCATCTTCGTAAGGACCCGGGGCCGGGGGGATCTGCCGGTTGCCACCGGTTGATGGCGCGCGCAAATTTTGCGTTAAATGTTCGCGGTGCGGGGATAACCGTCGCGTATTGCGGACGGGTGTGGCGCGATCAGCGGGATCGTCAATCTCATCGTCCAGGTCCAAAACCGTATTCCGGTCGTCATGCCCGGCGGTGGTGCTGTTTGGGGAGTTATGATTGTCTGAAAGGTGATTATTATGGGGTTTGTCGGCGCCATCGACGCCATCCATGCCATTTTCGGCGGTGTTGGCGTTGTCGGTGTACATAACTGCCGGGTCATGGCCGGAATAATCGTTTTGTTGTGTCTGTGCTGTTATGCGGGCCTGCGCGTTAATTTCCTGATCATCAGGGGAGGCGGCGGGCTGGAAAATGGTTTGCAAAAGCTGATTTTGCGCCTGCCAGTCTGCGACCTCGGCTGCTGCGTCCGGGTGCTGTGCCAGCCAGGCTTCAACCACGCGGTGGCGTTCGGGCGATAATTGACCATCAACATAGGCGTGAAGGTCGTCTTCCCCAATATCTTCGTTGTTCTGCCCGGTCATTTTGGTCTCCGTAACGCAATCACATTGGGGGGTGTCGTATGGTCGTCACCATTTTGCAAGGACAGATGTGTTGCCAAAAATTTGCGAGCGCGCGACAGGCGTGACATCACTGTGCCTTGGGGAATTTGCAGAATATCGGCACACTCCCCATAGCTATAGCCTTCAATTGCCACCAGCATTAGAACAGCCCGCTGGTCGGGATCAAGTAATTCAACAGCGCGGCGCAGGCTATCGTGTGTGGCAAAGTCGCCTGCGGGTGGGCTGGCGACGGTTTCGACGATATTTTCGCCATCCTCGTCAAACAGGGCGCGTGTACTGCGTTGTTTGCGCAGCCGGTTATAATTCAAATTGGTCATGATCTTCATCAGCCATGCCTTGCGGTTGATCCCGCGCCAGCTTTGCGCATTGCCATAGGCAGAAACCAGGCAGTCCTGCAACAGATCCTCGGCGTCGTGGCTGTTGCGTACAAGGGCACGCGCATAGCGACGCAAATTGGGGATCAGTTCAAGAATGCCTGGTTCTTTCATCCGGGGTGCCTTTTTGTGCCCGTCATGCTCTGGTTGATCAAATTGATCGGAGGTAAGGCATTATGCAGCAGGGAGGCCTGGCCGTCAGGGGCGCGCAACATCCCAGACATTCAAAACACCGTTACCGGTCGTGTCACCCGGTTTGCTGTCCTTGATCCAGAAATAAAGCGGTTTGCCGTCGTGCGCCCACTGCTTGCTGCCATCCTTACGGGTGATGATGGAATATGCGCCATCTGCCATCGCGCCGTCGGTTGCCATGAATGGCGGCCAGTTGGCAGCGCATTTGTCATAGCAGTTTGACATATCCTTGCCGTCTTTCTGGAAGGTATAAAGGGTCATGCCGTTTTCTCCGGCCAGGACGGTGCCAAGGTCGGTATCCATGGATTTAACCGGCGCGGCAAGGGCGCTGCTCGCCCCGGCAATACACAGGGTCGTGGCGACCAGGATGGTTTTGACTGTAAACATGGTGGGTGTCCTTTTGTCTGATGTTCTGCTGCGTTTGTTGCCGTCAGAACAGGAAGGGATGAAGCGGCTGTTTTGCCAAAGTGGACAGGGCCTTAAAAAGCGTCTCATCCTGTCAGACACCACAGGCGGCTGATTTATTCCCGCCGGGACTAAAATTATTCAAATTCAGCGAAAAAAACTATTTAGGCTCAAAAAGCTGGATATAATTTTGATCGAAATTTCGTTTCGCTTCGTACCCGAATGTAGTTTGGCAACGTTATTCTGTTTTATCAGGCTGCAAAGTGACCGGTAACCATGCCCTATCGCGGTAAAACGACGTTATTGATTGTTGCACATGGCACCAGTGTTGCCGATGGCGACCCGGCCGGTATGCTGGCGCGCCAGTTGCGCCCGCACTGGAACGGCCCTGTTACCCATGCCTATATGCGCAGTGACCCAGGCTTAAGGTCGGTTCTGGGAAAAATGATGCAAGCCGGGCAAACCGCACGGCTTGTGGTGGTGCCGTTGTTTTTTAGTGCCGGATATCTGGTGAATGATGAATTGCCCGCCATTCTGAACGAAGCGGGGCTGCGCCATGCGATGGTGTTACCCCCGGTAACGGGGCTACACGGGTTTATTCCGATGGTGGCCGATTGTCTGGCGACAACCCTTGCCGCCAGAAACTGGCAAGCAGGCGAGACAACCCTGTTTCTGGTGCCACACGGCCTTAAATCCCTGAAAGAACCCAGTGACGAGCAAATCTGGCAGGCCCAGCGCATTGCCAATGTTGTTCCTGAATTATCGGTGAAAATTGCTAATGTCGAGGGTCAGCCCTCGCTTGCTGACTGGAGATCGATGGCTGATCGTCCGCACAGCATGTTTTTACCATTGTTGGCAGGCGGGGGCGTGCATGCCCGTACCGATGTGCCTGAAATGATGGCATTGACCGAAGCTGATGAAGCAGTCGTTTTATCGCCAATTGGAATATGGCCTGAATTGCCGCCATTGATTTTGGATCAGGCCCAAAAAAGAACCCGCCATGCTGTGGTGCTGGCAAATTTTACCACGGCTGATAAATTTGTGTCGCAAAGTGTACCGGCGGGCTGAATGTTCGGCATGTCAGGCGCGCCAGATGTGCAGGATCCCTAACGCGGTGATCGACCATAGCCCGGATGAAAGAAATTTATTCCGGGGAAGCGGCAGCGTGGGATTTTTTTAGCAGATAATCGCGCAGGGTGCGGGTGGCGGTGGACAGGTTTTTTTCTGCCTCATGCACAATCAGCAACTGGCGCTTTGCCCAGTCATCGGCAATGGGTGTGCCGGAAATATTCATGTGCGAGAGGTGTTCTTCAACGCTGGAGCGGCGTAAAAAACCGATACCAAGCCCGGCGGCTATGACACGGCGCAGTGAGCCAAAACGCATTACCTTGATATGCGGATGCATTTCATGGCTAAGTTTGTTGGCCGCTTCGCTGATCAGGTCATCAATAACGCCGCCCTCATGCAGGGAAATGATCTGATATTTGATGGCATCGGCGAAATGAACCGGCTGCGGATTTTGCGGATCAGGAATAAGAGGATGGCCTTTTGGCGTTACCAGCCAGATAGGGTCGTCGCAAAACACATGATAATCAAGGTCGTACCGGCCAACATTGTCGGCAACCACGGCCAGATCGGCCCGGCCATCACGGATTGCATCCACCGATTCACGGCTGGTCAGTTCGCTGACATCAACTGTAATGCCGGGGAAATCAACCCCGAAATCAGCCAGATAGGTTGGTAATCCCGTCAGGATACCTGACGTGACAGTGGCCAGAAAAATCTCGCCTTTTTCACCGTAATTGAAATCACGTAATTCGTTTGACAGATGGCGCAGGTCGCCCAGAAGCTTTTCGCCATAACGGGCGAAAATAGTTCCTTCCGGCGTGGGTTCAACACCGCGCGGCAAACGTCGTAGCAAACGCACACCCAACAGGGCCTCAAGTTCGCCAATGCGGCGACTGACGGCGGATGTTGCGATATGTTCGCGCCGGGCTGCTTCGTTAATGCTGCCGGCCTTAACAATGGCGACGAACAGCCTGATCGTGACGATATCAAACTTTTGCATATAATCGTTTAGGTCGCCTGCAATGAAGCGGTCAAGCGCGATTATTACGGATCGTCGTCAAAGTTGGGGGAAGAACAATCAGTTCTTTGCATCCAGCATGTTTTTGCGCCATTCGTTGATCAGGGCAGTGTGATCACGCGCCGGGCTGTTTTGCAGAATCTGGGCCACGCGAACGGCTTCAAGAAAGTTTACAAACCAGCCAAATTTCGGTTTTGCGGCAGCCGGTTCGGTGCGGGCAACAGGGGCGCTGTCAAATGCGAGAGTAGCCATTTTGAAGTCTCCTTTAGGAAGAAGTTTGGGTCGTTTTCCTTGAGTTGAAAGTTAGCAAAAGCCAGCATTGCCCACTATCACCGGTTTGCGGCGTCCCCGTTCTTGTTTGGAGAACGATAGCTGTTAAGTCATTGAAAAATATCAATTCTGTGTTTTTGCGCCGCACAATCAAACTGCTTTATTTATGTTTTTACTTCAAAGAACACCTCGTTATTGATTGTTATTATGTGTAAAAAATTCATCAATTATGTGAAAAAATGGCACATATTGGAAAAGGAGGGCCTTTTGAGCAACGACGATGACAATCTTGCTTTCGAGCAGCAACATGGCAGTGGTCTTCAGGAAATGCTGGGATACCGGCTGGTCGAATGGCGCATGAACGAGGCCGTCGTCACATTGAAGGTTGCAGCGCAGCATTGTAACCGTGCGGGAATTTTGCACGGGGGTGTTTTGGCAACCTTGCTTGATACTGCATCGGGATATGCGTGTTGCTATTGCCCGGTGCCAGGCAATATTCGCCGGTGTTTAACCCTGTCGCTGACTACGCAGTTTATGGGGCAGGCAAGGGCGGGCGAGACTGTTTCTGTCGTGGCTCAATATCAGGGTGGGGGACGCAAAATTATTTTTACCACCGCAGCGGCCTATGACCAGCAAGGAAGCATTATTGCCTCGGCCAGCGGTACATTTCGGTATCATCGCGGCAGTGAAGATGAAGCCGGAATGCCGCGTGGAAGCGGCCAGCCCTAACCCGGTCGCGTTTTTGCTTTAAGACCTGACGAATGCTGTATTTGTCCTTAAGGGAAAGCAGTGTGCTGTGGGAACGGTATTCGTGCTTTATCTCCCCTTCTTCCCTTCTCTCCTTTCCTTCTTCATCCTCGCAATGATGTATTCAGGTTTGCCTGACAGCAGGTTCACGGGGATAAACAAAAGGCGCTGCAAATGATGCAGCGCCTTTGTCTGTGACGTGAAGGGTATGGTGAGCGATGATTATTTCGGCATCTGCCATTTGCCATCGACCAGACGCGGAATGTTCAGCGGATTGCCGTCTTTCAGCGCATCGGGCAGCAAGGCATCGGCAAAGGCCTGATAGGCAACCGGGCGGACAAAGCGTTTGATCGCCAGCGACCCAACCGAGGTTGCACGCGAGTCGGTGCTTGCCGGGTAGGGGCCACCGTGGACCATGGAATGGCAGACTTCAACGCCGGTCGGCCAACCATTGACCAGAATACGGCCAGCGCATTTTTCCAGAAGCGGGCGCAGCTTGCCGGCAAATTCGGCATCAGCATCGTCCATCTGGATGGTGGCGGTTAACTGGCCGTGCAGTTTGGCGGAAATGGCCAAAATCTGATCGGTGCTGTCGCATTCAATGATGATCCCGGCCGGGCCAAACATTTCTTCGGCCAGTTCCGGGTTGGCTTCCCAGTCGGCAGCAGATACGCGGTAAACAGCGGGGCTGCCTTCAAACGGGCCGTCACCATCGCGGCGTTTAAGCGCACAGGTGACTTTCGGGTGTTTTGCCATCGCATCATTGACGTCGTGATAGGCGCTTGAAACCCGGTCGGTCAGCATGGCCTGGCTGGCAACGCCGCCCAGTTCTTCAACGGCGGTGGTGACGAATGTATCAATATCGTCGCCCTTAAGGGCCAGCAAAAGACCCGGATTGGTGCAGAACTGGCCGACACCCATGGTCAGCGACCCTGCCCATGCCTTTGCAATGCCTGCGGCATTTTTCTTCATGGCGTTGGGCATCAGGTAAACCGGGTTGTTGCTGCCCAGTTCGCCGTAAAACGGGATCGGTTCCGGGCGGCTAACAGCGATATCAAACAGGGCACGGCCCCCACCGGTAGAACCGGTAAAGCCAACAGCCTTGATCATGGGATGGGCGACCAGCGACTGGCCAACAACGCGGCCACCACCGTGAACCATGCTGAACACACCCTTGGGCATGCCGGTTTTTTTGATCGCGGCATCAATGGCCTGTGCCACGATTTCGGATGTACCAGGATGCGCCGCATGGGCCTTGAACACGACCGGGCAACCCGCGGCCAGCGCCGATGCGGTATCACCACCGGCAACCGAAAATGCCAGCGGGAAGTTTGAGGCGCCAAATACGCCAACCGGGCCAAGGGCCTTAAACATCGAACGGATGTCGGGTTTGGGTAGCGGGGCGCGGTCGGGCTGGGCGGTTTCGATGCGGGCTTCAAACCACGAACCTTCTTCGATCCAGTCGGCAAAGAAACGCAGCTGACCGACGGTGCGGCCACGTTCGCCTTGCAGACGTGCGGGCGGCAGGGCCGATTCGAGGTTGCCCATTTCAGTCAGCTCATCGCCGCGGGCATCAATTTCATCCGCGCAGGCGCGCAGGAAACCAGCCCGTTTGGCCGGCGACATGGATGCAAATTCTTCAGCGCATTCATTGGCCGCACGGGCAGCCTGATCGACATGCTGTTCAGTGCCCTGCTGAAATTTGGTCGGCAGCTTTTCGCCGGTTGCGGGGTTGTCCGCCTGAAAGACGTCCGGTCCGTCCAGCCATTCGCCTGCAATATAGTTTTTTCCGCTCAGCATCGGGTTCTCCTGTGGGTTGGATCTGATCATCCGTTATTGTGGCGCGCGCAGCGGCGACAGGTTTGACGCAGGTTTTATGGTTCTATTCGGGCCTTTGTCGTGAAGGGAAAGGGCCGATGTGAACTGCAAAAAACCTCCTTCTTTATAAAACTCATACAATAGTACGATACAAAGCAGGGCTTTGTCATCCGGCGCGCCTGATCCGGACGGGTGTTTGTTGATCGGGAATGTATGGTTCAGACCGTGGCTTGTAAAGTCATCATATGAAAAGTAATGCGGTTGACATCAATTCGCGCGGGCGGGCAACAGGTGTCGAAACAAATATATCATGATAACAAATGCATATTGGCTTTGTTCCAGCGCATTTGGATAAGTGAATATTTTATGCAATTTAATCTGTTGCGAAAGATGAGGACTTTCCAGGTGCAAGGCTGGTTGTGAAAGCCGACCGAATGGTATCGTAGATGGTCTTGCCAATAGCAGACACGACGGGACAAGCGCGCAAGGCTTGCAAACAAACGGCGTGTAATGGGTGGGGCATGGTGATGGTGGTGTCTGGCAGGGTCGTTTTAGCGGTGCGAAGCCGGTACAGGGCGGTTAAATCCGGGGGCTGTGTGCTGTGTACCTGATCGCACGGGCGGAGAGCTGCAGTGTTAGCTGCATTGCCAATCGACACATGTGTTGGTCATAACCGCACGACAGAAGCAGCGTGCGATTATCCATGTGTTTTGCGGTGTGGCGGGGGCGAAAGACTGACGTGAATGGCGAGTTCGCCCGGCAAGGGTGGGGTTAGGTCGGTTATTGGCGGGGGGGAGCGATATTTCAGGGCGGTGGCACGAAGGGATTAACTACCGGTTCCTGTTTGTAATCAGTTTTGGTGCAGGGCGCGTTCGACTTGTGAGAGGTGAGCGCGCATGGCTTCTTCCGCCTGGTTGGGGTCACGCATTTCGATCGCATTGACGATGGCGCGGTGCTGTTCGGACAATTTGGTGATCAGACGGTCGGAATGTGTACTTTCGCGCATCCGCGACCATGCGGCATCGCGTCTAACGGCGTTTACGGCCTCAAATACCGCTAAAAACAGGGTATTGCGCACACTTTCGGCCAGTTTTTGATGAAAGGCCGAATCCCATTTTTCATAATCGGCCTGATTTTGGGCATTGGCGGCGTTTTCAACCATCATGCGCATGGCATCGATATCGGCTTGTGATGCGCGCAGGGCAGCAAAGCGCGCCATCGACGGTTCAATTTCCAGGCGAACTTCCATAATTTCATAAGGGCTGGTTTTGGTGGCGAGCCCTTCAAGGCGGCGCAAGCGCGGGGTAGGCGGGGTGCCGACAAAGGTACCCTGGCCTTGACGGCGCCAGATCAGCCCGTCGGCTTCAAGTTCGTCAAGCGCCTTGCGCAGGGCGCGGCGGCCCACATCGAGTTTTTCGGCCAGGCTGCGTTCGGCAATGACGCGACCATTCTCTACATATTGCCCCTGGTTAAAGGCATTGCGCAGCGTTTTGGCCAGCCCCTGTGTTGATATATCGTTCATGGCAGGTGTTTTTCTTGTTGCTACTGACGTTTCCGGTGCAATCAGCTATCAAAAAATCAGGTCGTGGAACATACGAATTGACGTAACGAGCAAGAAAAGCCCGAAACAGATGCGTAAGGCCCGCTGGGGAATGCTGTGGGCAATACGCGCGCCAACCGGCGCAAAAAGCACGGTCATGGGTATCAGAAGGGCGGCTGCCAGCACATTGACATAGCCAACGGAAAAGGGCGGCCTGCCCGCAATGCCAATGCCCGACATGGCATAACCAATGGTGCCGGGCAGGGCAATGATCAATCCGATTGCCGATGCAGTGCCAACCGCTTTGCGAATGTCATAGCCCAGAAAGCTAAGCAGCGGTACGCAAATGGTGCCGCCGCCAATGCCCATCATCGCCGATAAACCGCCCGCCAGAACCCCCAGTGCAGCCCATACCGATTTGGGCGGGTTTTTTTGCGAATCGGTTGATCTGTCGCGTGCCAACATCATGTTGGCAGCTACCAGCAACGCCACCACAGCAAAAACAACGGTTAAGACCCGCCCGTCAACATGGCCGCCAATGGCGGTGCCAATAATAACGCCAATAACAATGGCAGGGCCCCAGCGTTTAAGCAGCCCGACATCAACCGCCCCTTTTTTGTAATGGCTGCGTGTCGATGACAGGGCGGTGGCAATGATGGTGGTCAGCGATGTTGCCACGGCAATTTGCATGCGCATGCTTTCATCCACCCCCATCACGGAGAGGAAATGATACAGCACCGGCACAATGACAATGCCGCCGCCAACGCCAAGCAACCCGGCCATAATGCCGCCAACCACACCGGCAAACAGCATGGCGCCGCCCCAGATAAGATAAAGATGCGCGCCGCTTCCCAGATCCATCATTTTAAACCAATCCAAACCAATTTTGATTTAATCAATTAATGGTTCTAGTCACAAATTTCCGTTTTTGGCTAGAATTTTTGCACGTGCGAGCGCTAAAAATGGCAATTTATGGCAAATTTGTGTTTTTGTGCTTGCGCCGCAGCAATGAAGGTGCAAACAATATTGGCATAAATATAACGAACCATGACTAAAATGGTTTGAGGAAATGATGAACCACTTATCAGGAGGCTGGAGATATGCTTCGCAAAATTGCGATGGCGGCGGGATTGATGCTGGCCGCAGCGGCGGTAACACCGGTTATGGCGCAGGATTATCCGAATAAACCGATTGAATTTATTGTGCCCTGGGGCCCGGGTGGCGGTAGCGACACCCTGATGCGTATTGTTGGCCTTGGCCTGTCGGAAGTGACCGGTCAGCCGGTGCCAATTATTAATATGCCCGGCGTTGGCGGAACGGTAGGCCTGAAGGAATTTGCCAAGCGCCCGGCAGATGGCTATACGATTTCGCAAATCCACGAAGGGTTGTTAACGGCAAATAAAACCGGCATCACCGATCTGGATTGGGACAGCTTTATTCCGGTCGCGCTGGTAGCATCTTCGCCGCAATATCTGACGCTTTCCAAAAACGACAATTTCAAAAATCTTGAAGAATTAAAAGCCTATGCCAAGGCCAACCCGGGCAAGGTGCGCGCCGGTGTGACCCTGGGCGGGGTGCCGCATTTGCACATGGCCATGATCGAGGATGCCCTTGGCGTCCAGTTCAGTTATGTCGGGTTCCGCGACACGGGTGAACGTATTCGCGCCCTGGTGGGCGGCAATATTGATATTGCCATTGGCGATGTTTCATCGGCGAGCGAGTTTGTTAAAAACGGCGATCTGATTTTTGCCGGTGTCGGCACAGAAGAACGCACCGCCGAAGAACCCGATGTGCCAACGATGAAAGAACAGGGCTACGATTTGCAAATGGCGGTGACCCGCGGGGTTGTTCTGCCCAAGGGCACACCGCAGCCGATTGTCGACAAGCTGGCGGATGATTTGAAAAAAGCCATGTCGCTTGATGACATCAAAACCAAAATGAAAAATGCCGGTTCTGCCAATGTCTTTATTGGCGAGGAAGATTACAAAGCCTATCTCGAAAAACTTGATGCTGACGTGACCAAACTGGTCGGCAAGTTGCAGGGATGACGGCCGATACCCCGAAACCGGCGGCGGCAGATGCAGTGGCATCTGCTGCCACGCGGGCCCGAAACGAACTGGCCCGGCTGGTTTCCTATATTGTTTTTGGTGTTGCTGCGGTTTATTGCGCCTGGCGGGCATCATCCTTGCCGACATCACGCTGGGAGCCATTGGGGGCCGGATCTTTCCCCAAACTGGTTTTCATTGTGCTGGCCGCCTTGTGCCTGTTTGCCGCGATCAAGTCGGTGATTGATATTCACCGCAATGGCGGCATGCCCGAAGCGGTTTATGCCTTTGGGCGCTGGCTTAAAATCCGGCGCATTTCCTTTGCGATTTACGGGTTGCTGGTGGTTTACCTTGGCGTGTTGTCCACGTTGGGCTTTTCGCTGGCGACGTTCGGCTTTTTGCTGATTGCACAATTGCTGATCGCAGGTGTGACGCGCCGAACGGTTATTCAGTCTGTTATCGCTGCCCTGGTGTTTTCGTTCGGGCTGAACATGCTGTTTGCCGATGTTTTCAATGTTTTCCTGCCGCGTGGTGTTCTGATTGCCTTTTAGGCAGCGATACAGCGCCGTCACATACTGCTGAAAGTTCAGACATATGTTGGATGCTTTTTTTCAGGGCGCGCATCAGGTTTTTGCCTTTGATACCCTGATTTATATGTTGATCGGGTCGGTGGCGGGTATTGTTGCCGCCGCGATCCCCGGTTTTACCGTGACGATGGCCATTATCCTGACCTTGCCGCTGACCTTTGCCATGGAACCCCTTCAGGGCATTTCGGTGATGTTGTCGGTTTATGTCGGGGGCTATACCGGCGGCCTGATCAGTGCGGCTTTGTTAGGTATTCCCGGCACCCCGAGTTCGGTTGCCACCACCTTTGATGCCTTTCCCATGGCGCGCAATGGCGAGCCGGGCCGCGCCTTGTCGCTGGGGGTGTGGGCATCGTTTTTCGGCACCATTATTTCCACACTGGTGCTGATTGTTGCCGCCCCGCCGTTGGCGGTTGTGGCGGTGCGCCTAGGCCCGTGGGAATATTTTTCGCTGATCGTTTTTGCCTTAACCATTGTCGCCAGTCTGGTGGGTAATTCGCTGATCCGCGGCCTGATTGCCGGGGTGATTGGCCTGGGCCTTGCTACCATCGGGCCGGACCCGATGATGGGCCGCCCGCGCCTGACCTTTGATATGGATTTGCTGGCACCGGGCCTGCCGTTTCTGGTGGTGCTGATTGGCATTTTCGCCATCAGCCAGCTTCTGGACGAGGTCGAAATGCACGGCAAAAAGGTCAATCATGCGCTGATTCCCAAAAGCATCGATTTCAAAACCTGGGAAGTGATGCGCGAAGTTTTGATGCGCCCGGTTAATTTGATCCGATCATCGCTGGTCGGGGTTGTGATTGGGGCGTTGCCCGGTGCCGGGGGCTCGATTGCCAATTTGCTGGCCTATGATCAGGCGAAACGCAGTTCCAAAACGCCGGAAAAATTCGGTCAGGGGATTGCCGATGGGGTTGTGGCCTCCGAGGCAGGTAATTCGGCCACGGCAGGGGGCGGGTTGATCCCGCTGATTTCGCTGGGCATTCCCGGATCGGCAGTGGATGCCATTTTAATGGCATCCCTGATGGTGCATGGCATTAGTGTTGGCCCCAGGCTGATTCTGGATCATGCCGATCTGGTTTATGGCATGTTTATCGCGCTCACCGTTGCCAGCTTTATGATGCTGGTGGTGTGTGTGGCCTCGATGCGGCTGTTTTTGCGGGTTACCGATATTCCCAAACAGTTCATTGTGCCAACCGTGATGATCTGCTGCGTGATCGGGGCTTTTGCCCTGAATAACCGCATGGGCGATCTTTATCTGCTCGGCGCGATCGGGTTGGTGGGCTACATTTTGAAATGTCTGGATTATCCGCTGGCCCCGCTGGTTTTGGGGGTCATTCTTGGCCCGATTGCCGAAACCAATTTGCGCCGTGCGTTAATGAGTGATGGCGACTGGACGGTGTTTTTTACCCGGCCGATTTCTGCCCTGTTTTTGGCAGCGGCGGTTTTGTCGGTTATTTTGAGCATCCGGTCGATCTGGAAAGCCCATAAAAAGGGCAATGGAAACAAAGATGCGCTCGTCTGAGTGCCGCGAGGAGGAATTAAACCCATGAAATTTACCACCGAAGGGCTTTATGCCTCGCGCCGGTCACCGGTGATGGCGCGCAATATCGTTTCGACATCGCAACCACTGGCGGCACAGGCCGGTTTGCGGATGCTGGCCCAGGGCGGTAATGCCGCCGATGCGGCCCTGGCCGCCGCTATCGCCTTGCCGGTGGTAGAGCCAACCGGCAATGGTTTGGGGTCGGATGCCTATGCCATTATTTGGGATGGCACGGAAATTCATGGCTTGAATGCATCGGGCCGTGCCCCGGCGGCGTGGTCGCCCGAACGGTTTGCCGGGCAGGAAAAAATGCCGCAACGGGGGTGGGAGGCTGTCACGGTGCCCGGTGCGGTATCTGCGTGGCGGGCGATATCGGATAAATTTGGCAAATTGCCGTTTGAGAAACTGTTTGAACCCGCCATCGAATATGCCAGCCGGGGCTTTGCCGTATCGCCCATCATTGCCCAGCTTTGGGCCAATGGCGCAAAAGTGTTGCATGACAAACCCGGCTTTGCCGAAGCCTTTATGCCCGGCGGCCGTACCCCCAAAGCAGGCGAGTTGTTTGTTAACCCGGCGATGGCCGAAAGCCTGCGCGATATTGCCCAGACCGGTGGGGATAGTTTTTATAAGGGGCGATTGGCAAAAAAAATTGCCGATTTCGCCCGCCAGCATGGCGCGGCCCTGAATGAAGAAGACCTTGCCAATCATAAGGCGGATTGGTGTGGCACCATCAGCCAGGAATTTGGCGATGTCGCCCTGCATGAAATTCCGCCCAACGGGCAGGGCATTTCGGCGCTGATGGCCTTGGGGATTTTGCGCCATTGCCAGATTGACCAATATAGCCCCGATGACCCCGAGGCGCTGCATCTGGAAATTGAGGCCATGAAACTGGCCTTTGCCGATTTGCACACTTATGTCGCCGATCTGGACCATATGCGCGATGTGACGGTGGAACATTTGCTGTCAGATAAATATCTGGCATCGCGGGCGGCCTTGATTGACCCGGCGCGCGCACAGGATTTTAAGGCCGGGGCACCCGAACATGGCGGGACGGTTTATGTCACGGCGGCGGATGAAAACGGCATGATGGTGTCGTTTATTCAGTCGAATTATCTGGGTTTTGGCTCCGGCGTTGTGGTGCCGGGTACTTCGATTAGCTTGCAAAACCGGGGGCATGGCTTTTCGTTGCAGCCCGGTCATCCCAACCTGGTTGCCGGTGGCAAACGCCCGTTCCAAACCATTATTCCGGCCTTTTTGATGGGCAAGGATGGCAATCCGGTCATGAGCTTTGGCGTCATGGGCGGGCCGATGCAGGCCCAGGGGCATTTGCAAATGACCCTGCGCACCCAGCTTTGGGGGCAGGACCCGCAAACCGCCGCCGATGCTCCGCGCTGGCAGGCCGTTTCCGGGCTGGATGTGGCCGTCGAGCATGTTTTGGGGGATGAAACGATCAAAGCCTTGCGCGCCAAGGGCCATAACATTTTGGTCGAAACGCCCGATCAAACCAATTTCGGCTTTGGCGGGGCGCAGCTGATTGCCAAAACCGATGCCGGCTATGTCGCCGGGTCCGACCCGCGCAAGGATGGTTGTGCCGTTGGTTTTTAAGGTCCGATAGGATCGGGCGATATTATTTCTGTCGGCTTTGCGGTCGAAAAGTAACGGGGCGGGGTGCTTTGGCATCCGGCCCTTTTTTTTTGCCGGGGCGGATTGATGCAAGGCAAGGGGGCAGTAGCCCAAAAACGTTTTAACCTGCCTTGCTGCTGAGATGGCGGCCAAAGATGCTGGCGAAATCGGTTTTGCCGGGTTTTTCGCGATGCAGTTGCAGGCGGTCACGGATATTATCAAGATGCTTTGCCATGCAGGATGCGGCTTCGTCGGGGTTGCTGCCGGTCAGGGCGCGCAACAGTTCGTCATGGTCATCATGCGAACAATCGGCGGGTTGTGGACTTTCATACATCGCAATGATCAACGAGCTTCGCAAAATCAGCCGTTCCAAAAATTCCTCGATCACCAGATTATTGGCAAGGCGGGCCAGTAACAGGTGAAATTCACCGGACAAAATGATGGCCGCACGGTGATCGCCCTCGTGGTGGGCTTTGTGTTCGGCTTGCAGGTGAGCGCGGATTTGTTCGGCCTGATCGTCGTTCATATGCGCGGTGACTTTGCGCACCACGCCATCTTCGATCATGCGGCGGGCGGAAAAAACCTCGATGGCTTCGGCAATAGTCGGTTCGGAAACAAACGCGCCGCGATTGGGCACCAGATTGATCAGTTTGTCGTGGGCCAATTGTAAAAAGGCGGCACGAATACGCGCCCGGCTGACGCCAAAGGTTTTGGCAAGGTCTTCCTCGATCAGCTTCATGCCCGGTTCCAGACGGCGATCAAGGATGGCACCCAGCATTTCCTGATAAATCTGTTCTTCCGGCCGTAATTTTCCGCTGCCGGTGAAGCGTTGGGGCTCGGCGGGGTGGGCCATGGGGCGGGTCTTTCCTGATGGGGGCGAGAAGGTGTGATCTTTAGTTTTTACAAAATTGTTGACGATTTGCATAACAAAAAACTGTCCAACGGCCAGCTTATTGTCAAATAAGTCTAAAAAATATGCATATTATAAAAATTGTCTAAAAACTGTTCATTCGTTGCGTATAAAATTAGCATTTATTCGCGAGGTGGCCCCGAAAACCTCAACCTATAAGATCTGAAATGACGCTTTTGCGCGTTATTTTTGATGTGGCACAGCATTTGCTAACAATAAAAACACAGATTGTTGACAATTTTGCATGCAGTATCGGGTGGGCGGATGACGGGTAACGGGGCCATTGAGCTGATCGCTGTCAGTAAATATTACGGCAGTACAATCGCAGTCAAATCGATCGATCTCAAAATTCCGGCTGGCGCTTATTGCTGTCTGATCGGTCCATCGGGCTGCGGCAAGACAACAACCCTTCGCATGATAGCCGGTCACGAGGCGATCAGCGAGGGGGATCTGCTGATCGGACAGCGCAACGTTACGGAATTGCCACCGGTTAAACGTGGCACGGCAATGATGTTTCAGAACTACGCGCTGTTTCCGCACATGAGCTGTGCTGAAAATGTCGCGTTCGGCCTGCGTATGCAGGGTGTCTCCCCGGCGGAGCGGGCCGAACGTGCGACCGAAATGCTGGCCCGTGTCCATATGGAAAAATTTGCAGATCGCAAGCCCGACCAGCTTTCGGGTGGGCAGCAACAGCGCATTGCGCTCGCTCGCGCCCTGATCACCCAGCCCGAAGTTTTGCTGCTTGATGAACCTTTGTCGGCGCTGGACCCGTTTTTGCGCGCCCGGATGCGTGATGAATTGCGCCGCCTGCAACAGGATTTGGGCATTACCTTTGTTCATGTCACTCACGCCCAGGACGAAGCCCTGGCCCTGTCGGACATGGTGGTGGTGATGGAGGACGGGGTGATCCGCCAAAAGGGTCGCCCGGAGGAAATTTTCAACCGGCCCAAATCGCGCTTTATTGCCAATTTTATGGGTGGGCAGAACATTTTTAAAGGCAAGGTCGCCCGGGCCGATGCCACAACTACGATTATCGAGCGCGGCCCTGACCAGTTTGTATTGCCGGTTCACGGGGATGCGAAGACGGGCGAAGATCTGGAATTTACCATTCGTACCGACCTGATTGGTCTGGCGCAGGAAATTCCCGCCGGGGCAGGGCAAAGCCAGATTCCGGTTGAAATCACCACAGTGGAATATTTGGGACTTTGGGTGCGGATCGTTGCCACCACGGTAGATGGCAAGGACATCACCCTTATGAAGACCGAAAGCGAATTTCGGCGTGCGCCTGTGCGCAGGAAGGAAAAGTTTATCGCCTATTGGGAACCCGAACACGCACATGTTCTGGCCTGAAATCAAAAAAACATCGTTTTATCAGGAGCTTCACATGACGACCGAAAAAAGCAAATTGAAGTCCATTCTTCCAGGCAAGGATGTTACCCGTCGCGGTTTCCTTAAAGGGGCTGCGGCCACGGCCGGTGTTGCGATTGGTTCGGGAGCCATTACAGGTTTCCCCACCATCTGGGCGCAGAACATTAAAAATGTGACCTTGCGCCAGTTTGGCACCGGGGTTTCCAACATCAATGCCGTTGCCGACAAGGTGAAGGAAGATCTGGGTTTCACCCTGCAAATGACGGCCCTTGATTCCGATGCGGTGGCCCAGCGCGCCGTCACCCAGCCCAATTCATTTGATATTGCCGATATTGAATACTGGATTTGCAAAAAGGTTTTCCCGGCCGGCACGCTTCAGCCGATGGACGTTGCCAAGATCAAGAATTACGACAAAATCTCGCCGCTGTTCATTACCGGCAAGCTGACGCCTGATTCCAAAATTGCCCAGGGCACAGCCCCGCACAAGGTTGGTTTTGTCGAAGGCCCGGACAGCACCGATTTTGCCAGCGCCCCGACCCAGTGGATGACGCTGATTCCGACGATTTACAATGCAGATACCCTGGGTATTCGCCCCGATCTGATTGGGCGCCCGATCAATAGCTGGGCCGAATTGCTGAACCCGGAATTTAAAGGCAAGGCATCAATCCTGAATATTCCGGCGATTGGCATTATGGATGCGGCCATGGTTTCCGAGGCAATGGGTGCAATCACCTATGGCGACAAGGGCAACATGACCCAGGAAGAAATCAATAAAACCATTGCCCTGATGATTGAAGCCAAACGGGCCGGGCAGTTCCGCGCATTCTGGAAAAGCTTTGATGAGTCGGTCAATCTGATGGCGTCGGGCGAAGTTGTGATCCAGTCGATGTGGTCCCCCGCGATTGCCGCGGTGCGGTCCAAAGGCATCGAATGCAAATATCAGCCGCTTAAGGAAGGTTATCGGGCATGGGGTGGCGGCATTGGTTTGGCCAAGCACCTGTCGGGCCTCGAGCTGGAAGCGGCCTATGAATATATCAACTGGTATCTGTCGGGCTGGGTTGGGGCGTATCTTAACCGTCAGGGGTATTACAGTGCAGCCCCTGCAACCGCCCAAAAATTCATGTCCGATGATGAATGGGGATACTGGATGGAAGGCAAGGAAGCGCAGGGCGACATTATGAGCCCCGAAGGCAAGGTTATGGAAAAAGCCGGTGCCGTACGCGATGGCGGTTCCTATGAAGAACGTATGGGCCATGTGGCGTGCTGGAATTCCGTTATGGATGAAAACAAGCACATGGTTCGTAAATGGAACGAATTTATCGCTGCCTGATGCGATGAAAATTTGAGCCGGGTCGCTGCCAGGGCGGCCCGGACTTCGCCCATGACGGCGAACCTTTTTCACGATTTCTGATTTTGGCGGGATGGCATGTCAGCACCCAATTCCAAACGCGGTTCCTATTTTCTGATCACGCCTATGGCGCTGGTGTTTGCCATTTTTCTGGTCATTCCATTGCTGACCATCGTTGTGGTCAGTTTCTGGGATTACGATGAATACCGCATCCTGCCCGATTTCATTTTTGAGAATTACAGCTACTTGCTGGGATCGTCAGTGACCTGGCAAATCTATTTAAATACGTTCAAATACGCCGCCCTGACCTGGGCCTTTACCCTGGGTATCGGTTTTACCGTGGCCTATTTTCTGGCCTTTCATGTGCGCAGTTTAACCTGGCAGATCATTTTATTTATGGTGTGCACCATCCCGTTCTGGACCTCAAACATCATCCGCATGATTTCGTGGATCCCGTTTTTGGGACGCAATGGCTTGCTTAATCAGGCCTTGATGGGGACCGGCATTATTCACGAACCACTTGAGTTTTTGCTGTTTTCCGATTTCGCGGTGGTGCTGGCCGACGTGCATTTATACACGCTGTTCATGGTGGTGCCGATTTTCAATTCGATGATGCGCATTGACCGGTCATTGATCGAGGCGGCCCGCGATAACGGTGCCAGTGGCTGGGCAACGCTGCGTCATATTATTGTACCGCTTTCCAAACCGGGCATCGCCATTGGCTCCATTTTCGTCATTACGGTGGTGATGGGCGATTTCATTACTGTGCGGCTGATGAGCGGCGGGCAAAGTGCCTCGGTCGGGTTACAAATTTCCAATGAGATCGGGCTGTTGCAATATCCGGCGGCAGCGGCCAGTGCGGTTGTGTTGCTGATTACGGTTTTGCTGATCGTCACCGCCCTTTTGCGCCTCGTCGATATTCGCAAGGAGCTTTAACATGGTCAGAACCCGCGAAAAACGGCCCACGGCCTTTTATATCCTTGCCGCATTTTTTGCCCTGTTTGTGCTGTTTTTATATGGGCCGATGCTGACCATTTTTATCCTGTCTTTTCAGGGCGAAAATGGCGGGCTGACATTCCCGATGAACGGATTTTCGTTTCACTGGTTTGTAAACCTGTTTCAGCAACAGGCAGTGGGCGATTTTGGCGGGTCTTTTCTGCGGTCATTAAAACTTGGCGCAATTGTTATGGTGGTAACAGTTGTCGTATCCTTTATGGCGGGGCTGGCGTTTCGGCGGCGCTTTCGCGGTGACACCTTTGTTTTTTACCTTGCCATTGCCAGCTTGATCGTTCCTTCGATCCTGATCTCGCTGGGCATTGGTTTGCTGTTCAATATTTTTCAGATCCAGCCGCATTGGTACAGTTCCGGCCTTGGTGCCCATTTGACCTGGACATTCCCGTTTGGCCTTTTGATCATGTTTGCGGTGTTTAACCGGTTTGATCCCTCGTTCGAGGAAGCGGCGCGTGATTTGGGGGCGTCAAACTGGCAAACCATTCGCCATGTGGTGTTGCCCATGGTGGCCCCCAGCCTGATCGGGGTGGCGATGTTTTCTTTTACCCTGTCTTACGATGAGTTTGCCCGCACCCTGATGACGGCTGGTTCGCTAAATACCCTGCCATTGGAAATTTATGGCATGACCACAAATGTCACAACGCCGGTTCTTTATGCGCTCGGCACGTTAACCACCGTATTTTCCTTTGTCATCATTGGTTTGGCATTTGGGGCGGTTTTGTTGTTGCGTCGTCGCAAGGCGATAGGGTGAGGCCGCTAAGATGTCAAAAATAGCCATCATCAACCCCAACATGTCGGCGGGGTTTACCAATAAAATACGCGAGCAGGCCTGCAAAATTGCCTTTCCACATAACGAAATTCTGGCCCTGAACCCACGCTTTGGCCCCGATAGCATCGAAGGTTATTATGACGAAGCCTTTGCCAGCGTGGGCCTGTTATCGGTTATCCGCGAGATCGACCCCACCGGGATTGAAGGTTATGTCGTGGCCTGTTTTGACGATACCGGCGTTGATGCCGCCCGATGTTTGACTGCCGCCCCCGTGATGGGGCTGTGTGAAGGGGCGGTGCGCTTTGCCCAGGCCCTTGCCGGGCGCTATGCGATTGTGACACCGATGGCGGTTTCTGTGCGCCCGCTGGAACATCTGGTGCGTAAATATGGCGCGGATCGCGATTGTGTGGTGCGTGCAGCCGGGGTGCGGACCCTTGATTTTGAAGGATCGCAGGCCGAAATCGCCTATACCGCCTTATATGATGCCGCGCGCAAAAGTTTGCAAAGCGACGGTGCCGAGGCGATTGTACTGGGCTGTGCTGGCATGACCGACATTGCGGATCGCTTAAAAAATGACCTGGGTGTGCCGGTGATTGACGGGGTACAGGCCGCAATTAAAATGATTGAAGGCATGGCAGCCTTGAAGCTTTCTACCAGCAAACACAGTACCTATGGCCAGCCTCCGGCAAAATCATATCATGGGATGTTTGGTGAGTTTGCTCCGTTACCCCTGATTTGAAAATAAACCGTGGCGGTATGTCGATTGCCGGACCTTAATACAGGGCGAGGGGGAGGCATATATTCGGGAAGCCGATTTTTGCATAATTGATGTTTATGCTGGCAAGACCTGTTTATCGGGGCGGTTGCATAGCCACGGGTGCATTTTTCTATGTGTATCAAGAAGTAGGTTTGCCTGCCAGACAACGGCCCGATGATTGGTTCCGGCTTTCGGGATTTGGCATAATCGGTGGTGTAAGAACGGTGCGGACTCGGTTCGCATTGGTTTTTTTTATTAAAATCGCATCCATACCCAAGTATAGATCGTTAAAATCAAACACGATTGTATCGGTGAATCAAAATTGCAATTCAGGGTTTTGTTGCTTTGCAAAATAAAGCATCGTTTTGGGGAGGCCGGTTTTATGTGTGGGCTGGTAATAATCGGGAAACGACGGTTTCCTGCCCATAGAAGCCTTGTTTTTCAACAAAAATTGCACCGAATTTGAGAAGGACTTTGCCGGGCGATGATGCCGGGCAGGCATAATTCTGGTGAATTTATTGCGACGCACAATTTCAAAAAATCAAAGATTTTTCATGCTTCTGGCACGGTTTGTGGAAACATTCCCATCGCCCCTGCGTTGAACATGCGAAAAACTGGCTTTTCAAGACCTTAAACAGGGCCTAAATCCGTACAGGCAAGATCGACCGGGCGGGGGCGTCGTTGATGATTGTTCCATGCTGTCACATTGCTGCCCCGTTCATCGTGCAAAAGCCCGCAAGGCATTCAAACAAAGGTTTCGGCGTGAAAAAAATGCAAATTTGCCAGCAGGTTGACCAGCAGCGTGTCGCACGGAAAGGCTTTTCTGTTTCCCGGATGGGGATGGTTTCCGCGTTTGTTATTGTCGCGTTGTGCCTTGGGGCGCAACCGGGTTTGGCCGCAAATAGCAAGGCGGGCGCTGCAACAAAGCAGGCTGCTGCCCCGGCCCCGGCAAAGAATGAACCGTTAGCTGCCACCGATAGTGGCGGCACGGATGGCGCGGCACCACAATCAGCCGTGCCTGTGGCCGAGACGCAAGACGCGGCTAATGATGGAACCGGCAAGGCGCCAGCCGCGGATAATGCGGCAGCGACGGCAAATGCCAATAATTCCCCGACGGCCGAGCAGGCGCAGGCCACGGGCAATGCCGGTGGTGACGAGCCAAAAACCGATACCGGAAATGGCGAATCCGCCCCGGCAACGGATGGCGGGGCCAGCGCTGAGGGTTCTGCCGCAGGCGAAAATGCGCAAACGCCGGGTGCGGATGCTGCAAATGATGCCGTTAATACGGGTGATGCGGCGAAGGCCGGTGATAACAATGCCCAGGCGGCCAATGCTGACCAGAAACCGCCGTTTAGTCCGGACCTGGTCATTGACCGCGCGCGTGAACTGGCGAAAAAGCCATTTGAAAATCCGCACCGTGAATTGCCCGGTGCGCTGGCCGATCTGGATGCGGCACAATATGCCAAAATCAAATTCAAGGCAGATCAGGCATTTTTAAAGGATTCCGCCACCGGTTTTTCGATGGAGCTGTATCATCCTGGTTATATGTATGATGTGCCGGTTGGCATTAATCTGATCAGGGATGGTAAAACACAGCCGGTTCCCTATTCATCCAGTCTGTTTGATTTTGCCGATACGGGCCTTTCCGATAATAATGTCGGGGCGCAGGGCTATGCCGGGTTCCGTCTGAAATATCCGCTCGACTCGGTTAAAAGTAATGAAGAACTGGCATCTTTTTTAGGGGCCAGTTATTTCCGTGTTATGGGCCGTGATCAGGTGCGCGGCCAGTTGGCGCGTGCCCTTGCGATTGATCTGGCGGGGCCGTCGGGCGAGGAATTTCCGGTATTTCGGGAATTTTGGGTTGAACAGCCGACCGACCCCTGGGGCAAGGTTACGGTTTATGCGTTGCTAGACAGTGCGCGTGTGACCGGGGCCTATCAATTTGATATTTTCCCGGGTGAACGGACTGTTTCGTCGATCAAGGCGACATTGTTTTTCCGCGATCAAATTCAAAAACTGGGAATTGCCCCACTTAGCAGCATGTTCCTGTTTGGCGAGCAAAAACGCCGCCATTTTGATGATTATCGCAACGAAGTGCATAATAGCGATGGCTTGCTGATTCATAACGGCCAGGGTGAATGGTTGTGGCGGCCGCTTGATAACCCCAAAAATTTGCAGATAAGCTCGTTTCTGGATCAGAACCCGCGTGGATTTGGCCTGATGCAGCGTGATCGCAATTTTGACCATTATCAGGATGCCGGCGCACATTTTGAAAAACGCCCCGGTTACTGGATTACGCCGAAAGGGGATTGGGGCAAGGGCCATGTGGAACTTGTTGAAATTCCCTCGCCCGATGAAACCAACGAAAACATCGTTGCCTTCTGGGTGCCGGACACCAAGCCAAAAGCAGGCGATGAACTGCAAATTTCCTATGATCTAACCGCCATGAGCGATGGTCGCGAATTGCACGGGATGGCACGCGCACTTGATACACGTATTGCGCCGATCCCCGGCGGGGACGAGGATAATGGTGGTATTCACCGCTTTATTCTGAATTTCCGTGGTGGCGACCTGGATTATTATATGGATGATATTGCCAGTCTTAAGGCCGATGTCAGTGCATCGAATGCCAATGTCAGCAATATCCGGGTGGAAAAAGATGCGGAGAATGGCGGTGTGCGGATGACGTTTGATCTGGCCGGGACGGGTGAAACACCAACATCAAACCTGCGGGCTTTCCTGCATTACAAGGATCGCGTCATTAGCGAAACCTGGACCATGCCGTGGGCATTTTAACGCGGCGTTCGGCCTGCCCGAATTTTTATGTGTGTAATTTCCAAACAGCCCTTTCTGCTCAGGAACAAAATTAATGACCGACAGCCCGGCGATGCCCCGTACCCCAGAAGAACTTGACCCGGCCGTTAAGCTTGCCGGGCCATCGTCGGTGGTGCGGCGCATATTTTTGTTTGGTGCAGCCCTGGTAACCACGTTTTACGCCGCGTGGTTGATGTCGGATGTTTTGGGCGCTGACCAGTTAACGGCGATGGAAATGGTGGTGATTACGTTTTTCACCATTAACTTCGCCTGGATCGCGTTGTCATTTTATACCGGGGTTGTCGGTATTTTCCTGCGCGCCTTTAGCATTGATGCCATCACCTTGCGCCGGATGAAGCCGATTAACCGCAAAGGTAAGCTGAAATCAAAAAACGTGGTGGTTATTCCGGTTTATAATGAAAGCCCGGACCGGGTTTTTGCCGGTTTGCGCGCCAGTTATGAAAGCCTGGTCGCCACGGGCGAAATTGATGCCTTTGATTTTTTTGTTCTGTCTGACACCCGCGATCCTGATATCTGGATTGCCGAGGAAATGGCATGGTCGCGTACCTGTGCGGAATTAAATGCGCGCGGAAAAATATTCTTCCGTCGTCGCTCGGAGAATACCGAACGTAAATCGGGCAATCTTAAGGAATTCTGCGAAACCTATGCATCGAACTATGATCATATGATTGTGTTTGATGCCGACAGCGTAATGTCGGGCGAGGCCATGGTGAATATGGCTTACCTGATGGAAAACAACCCGGACTCGGGCATTATTCAAAGTCCGCCGCAGCCAACGGGGCGGTCCACCCTTTTTGCCCGTATTTTGCAGTTCATTTCGCGGGTTCACGGCCCCACCATGTCGGCCGGGCTGGCGTTTTGGTGCATGGGCAGTTCCAACTATTGGGGCCATAACGCCATTATCCGGGTGCAGGCCTTTATCGATTGTTGTGGCTTGCCGGTTTTGTCGGGTAAGCCGCCGATGGGCGGCCATATTTTAAGTCACGATTTTGTCGAGGCCGCCTTTATGCGTAAGGCCGGTTGGCGGGTATGGCTGATCCCGCAGTTGGAAGGCAGTTGGGAAGAGTTACCACCAAATCTGATTGACTTTGCCGTACGCGACCGGCGCTGGTGCCAGGGCAACATGCAACATGCACGGCTTTTCTTCGCGCCGGGCTTTTTGCCGCTGTCGCGCCTGCATTTCTTTATGGGGGTGATGAGCTTCCTGTCCTCGCCATTGTGGTTTTTGCTGCTGTTAAGTTCGACCATTGCAACACTGCAAAATTCGCGCCTGACCTATAGCTTTTTCCCGGGACAGTTCACGATGTTTCCGCAATGGCCGGTTGACCGGTCGATGGAAATGGTGGTGTTGCTGGTTTTCACCATTGGCATGTTGATTGTGCCCAAGGTGATTTCGGTGTTCATGGTGTTTTTGGGCCGGGACCGGCGCAAATATGGCGGGGCAGCCGTGTTGTTAAGCGGCCTTTTGGAAATGGTTTATTCCGCACTTCAGGCGCCAATCATGATGACCCTGCATTCGCGGTTTGTGTTTTCGGTTTTAACCGGGAACCAGGTTGGTTGGGATGCGCAGGAACGTGACGATACCGGTGTGCCGTTTATGGCGGCTGTCAAAACCCATATCGGCATTATTATTGTTGGTCTGGTTTGGGGCGCGATTGCGCTTTACGTCGATAGTGCGTTTTTCTGGTGGTTAACGCCTATTCTGGCCGGGCTGGTTTTGTCGCCCTGGTTAACGCATTGGTCCAGCCTGTTGTGGCTGGGGCAAAAGGCGCGTAAATTTAAGCTGTTTCTGACCCCTGAAGAAACCGCAACGCCCGAAGAACTGGCATCGTTATATCGGCTGATGGATGACCACCCGGGCGACGATGTGCGTGACGGATTGCTGCAATTGATCGAAGATCCTTATGCCAATGCCCTGCACAGTGCGTTGTTGCCAGCCCGCAAGCCTGATCGCCGTACCCAGATTGAAGTGGGCATTATCTATGAAAAACTGGCCCGCTTGGGGGTTGAGGCGCTGACAAAGGAAGAGAAGCTCAAGATTTTGTCGTGGCCGGTAAAGCCGCTGGACCAGATTATGGCCGGGCAGCATTTGATCGGGGCAGAAAGCCCTGAAAAAACTTCGGCTTAGCCAGCAAAAAATATACGCATAATTGGTATGGCCCCATGTGGGCATTGCATGGCCCCTGCCACAAAAACGTCTAAGTTTCGGCAAAGATTCGGACTATATTCAGGGCATTGTGAAGATCAACGACAACAAGAAAGCTGCAGTTAACTTTCACATAACCCGAGCAGGGAATGCATCATGGTTGAAATGAGTAACGTGGAAATTTCAAATTCAGGTACGTCGAACGAACCGGCAGCAATGTCGCGGTTGTTGAATGAAACGGCACGCGCATGGACCCGGTCCTTTGGTGTTCGCAGCGAGATTGCTGAAGATCGTTTGGTGAACGAACTTCGTGCGGCTCTGCGCGACGACATGGTTGGTGCGGTTGCCAAGGGCAATTTGCAGGACATGCTTGATGAAGCTGCCCACACCGCTATTGCAACATGGTTGTCCCATGTAACGGGTGACGAAGCGACACATGGTGCCAACAAGTTTGCCATGCTGCGCTGCGCATTTTTATCAGCCAACGAAAACAAGGGCTGGTGTGAACGTTTTCTAGATCGCAATCAGGGCTGCCAGGATTTGAATATGGCCTTGCAGGCGCAGATGATGTTGCCGACTCCGGCCCGTCAGGAACGTGTGATGCCGCGCCAGACGCTTGAAACACGCGCTTCGTAATCATTTGATTTAAAAATTTTTGCCGGAATACAATTCCGGTTGCCCAAAAGATGCCGCCCGGTACCAAAGCCCGGCGGCACTTTTGTTTTTAGCCCGTTTCTGACAGGCCGCTATGCGCAAAAAAGAACCCGCCCGGTAGGGGGCGGGTCGAGTTCGCGGGCGAATGGGGCCGCCCCGTCATTGGTTTGGCCCCTATTGTGGTATCCGGGCCAAGGCCCCGATACCGACGAATGGTATGATTTTCAAACTGGCAAAACGGACGAATTCTTTAGTGTAGTGGCAATCTGGCGTCGGCAGCGTGCCGCGCCGTTGCGCGGTCAGTTTTGGTAATGAGCGCCAATAATTTTCAGCAGCCCGGCGACATGCGGGTCATAGGCACCGTTTTTATCGGTTTCATAAAAGAAATCGGGAAAGGGTTCTTTACCCGGTGTCAGGTTATAGGCTTCAAAATCGTTAATGCCGATGGCTTCAAGCACGCATTCATCCGTGAAAAAACCACCACTTACCTGCCGTGCCGGGCTGGTTAAAATGGCGTGGGCAGCATCGGCCAGAATTTGCGGTTTGCGTGCCCTGCCTGCTTCAAGACCGGGGATCATGTTTAAGGCGGCGGTTTCAATAACCGTGACCGGCCACAGCGAATTAACGCCAATGCCATCATCGGCAAATTCAGCAGCCAGACCAAAGGTTGCCAGGCTCATGCCGTATTTTGACATGGTATAGGCGGGGTGGTTGGCAAACCAGTGCGGGCTCATGTTTGGCGGGGGCGACATGGTTAAAATATGGGGATTATCCGATTTTAACAGATGGGGCAGGCAGGCCTGGGCACAGGCGAATGTCGCACGGGTATTAACCTGGGCCATCAAATCATAACGTTTCATCGGGGTTTGTAATGTCGGCGTCAGGTTAATCGCACTGGCATTGTTGATCAGGATATCAATGCCACCAAAATGATCGACGGTTTGTGCCACGGCAGCGGCGATCTGGTCTTCATCGCGGATATCGGTTTTCAGGGGCAGAGCCTTGCCGCCTGCGTCTTCAATTTCCTTTGCCACGCTATAAATGGTGCCGGGCAGTTTCGGGTGCGGTTCGTCGGTTTTGGCGATAATTGCAATATGCGCCCCATCGCGGGCAGCGCGCAGGGCAATTTCACGGCCAATGCCGCGCGATGCCCCGGTAATGAAAAGGGTTTTGCCTTTGAGGTCGGCCATGATTTTTCCCTGAATATTATTTTGTTTAACAGTGGTCGGACGGGTACGGTTTTCTGTTTTTTGTGGCTTGGTTTAAGTGCGGTTAAAGACCGGTTTGCGCTTTTCAACAAAAGCAGCCACACCTTCGCGGAAATCATCGCTGATGGCGCATTGGGCAAAGCACTGTGCCTCGGCGGCCAGTTGGGTGTGCAGATCATGGTCCGGTGCGGAATTAAGAAGTGCCTTGGTTCGGGCCAATGCCGCGCGCGGGCCGGCGGCCAATCGTTTGGCAAGTTTGGCGGTGGCCCAATCAAGTTCATCCTGGGCGACCATCTGGTTAATCAGCCCCAGACGCAGGGCGTCGCTGGCATCAAACCTGTCCCCCAAAAAGGCAATTTCCTTGGCTTTTTTCATGCCGACAAGCCGAACCAGCGAATGGGTAGCTCCACCATCGGGGGATGTGCCTATATGGCAATAGGCCAGGGTGAAAACGGTTTCATTGCTGGCAATTGCCAGATCACACGCATTCATCAGGCTGATGCCAAACCCGGCAACAGCACCATTAAGCCGGGCGATAACCGGGCGGGGTAAATCGGCCAGGCGGGTGATGATTTGATGAACCTTATCGATCATGGCGGTGATTTTGGGTTGGGCTTCGTCAGCGGGGATTTGACCAAGTGTGTGAAAAAACTTTACATCGCCCCCAGCCATAAAAGTGCCGCCGGCACCTGTGATGACAACCGCGCCAATATTTTCCATTTCGGTATCGATTTGGTCTAGTGCTGCCAACAAACCTGTGATCATCGCGCCATCAAGGGCGTTCATGCGGTCTGGCCGGTTCAGGGTGATGGTGGCAACATCGTTTTCAATGTTCAGGGTAACAGCATCTTGCGATGTCATTTGGCTTCCTCCCCGCGCAAAGGCGGTCCTGTTATCTATTGGTATTTTGTTTGATGATGCCTTCTTTGGTTTGGGCATCTGCGGGGTGGTTCGGGCCGGGTTAAATTGCACCTAGTCGTTCTTCAATGGCATTTTCGATGTCGGGCCAGCCACTTAACCAGTCGGGAACATCGGGCGACGGGTCCATCATGCCCAGTTCATTGCAGATATGGGCCGGGCGAATAACCCCGCCGCGCCCAACAAACACTGCCTTGACCACGGCCAGCGCCAGTGTTTTACCGTCGGCAACAAAGCGTTGTTCCAGATAAAACCCCTGTTCGTCCCAATACAGCGCCTGTGTCTCGAGATGAAAGCGCTGAAACGGTTTGATGGCGCGTTTGAACCGCATGGTCGATACCGAAACGACCGGCTGCCATTTGTGTTTTAACACCAGCCGGAAAATACCGGTCCGCAGGATCAATTCGGTGCGGCCCAAATCCATCAGGGCAAAATAGCGCGAATTGGTCATGTGCATATTGATGTCAAGATCGGTCGGCCATGTACGAAATGCCAGTGCCGACGGATCCATCGGGTGCATGGCGGGCCGCAACCACCCCAAAAACAAAATGCGGATCAAGCGAAAGATCAAATTCATCGTCTGCCCCGAATTTTCCCGCTATTGTGCGGTTTTAAAAGGAAGTTGCGGACCCGAAACAAGTTAGAATGCGTCTTCGTCCATCGCCATCATGGTTTTGGAACCGGCCATGATGGAGGAAAACAGGGCACCTGATTGCGGCAGGATGCGTTCCATGTAAAACCGGGCTGTCACCAGCTTGGCTTTATAGAAACCATCGGCGTCATCATCCTGTTTTTGCAGGGCAATTTCGGCCATGCGCACCCACATGAAACCAACCGCAACCAGACCGAACAGGCGCAGATATTCGGTGGCTGCGGCCCCGGCTTCGTCGGGGTTTTTCATACCGCGCTGGGCAATTTCGGCTGTGGCCTGTTGCAGGCGCATAAAGGCCTTTGCCAGCGGTTGCACAAATTCGCCCAATCCGTCGTCATTCACATGGGTTTCGATATATTCCTGCACCGGGTGGAAAAACCGGCGCAAATAACGCCCGGCCTTGGCCCCCATTTTACGCCCTACCAGGTCCAGTGCCTGAATGCCGTTTGTACCTTCGTATATCTGGGCGATGCGGGCATCACGCACATATTGTTCCATGCCCCATTCGCGGATATAGCCGTGCCCGCCAAATACCTGCATACCGATATTAGTGGTTTCAAACCCCCAGTCGGTAAACAGGGCTTTGACGATGGGTGTCATAAGCTGAACAAATTCGTCGGCTTCTTCGCGGACCTGGGCATTTTCGTGATGCTTCATGGTGTCCAGCGCGCGGGCCACCCAAATGCCCATTGCGCGCGACCCTTCATTATAGGCCCGCTGGGTGAGCAACATGCGCCGCACATCGGGGTGAACCAGCAGGCTGTCGGCCTCTTTGTTGGGCGATTTTGGTCCGGTCAGGGCCCGGCCCTGTAACCGGTCGCGGGCATAGGCAGCAGCCCCCTGATAGGCGGCTTCGCCCAGTCCCAGCCCCTGAATACCAACCGAAAGCCGTTCCTGGTTCATCATGGTAAACATTGCGGGCATGCCCTGATGGGGTTCCCCCACCAGCCAGCCAATGGCACCGTCAAAATTCATCACGCAGGTCGAAGATGCCTTGATACCCATTTTATGTTCGATCGAACCGCATTTGACGCTGTTGCGATCGCCAAGGCTACCATCGTCATTGACCATGAATTTTGGTACGACAAACAGGCTGATGCCTTTGGTGCCCTTGGGCGCGTCGGGCAGTTTGGCCAGCACCAGATGAATGATGTTTTCCGTCAGGTCATGTTCACCGGCAGAAATGAAAATTTTGGTGCCGGTAATGGCATAGCTACCGTCATCGCGCGGTTCGGCCTTGCTGCGGATAATGCCCAGATCGGTGCCGCAATGCGGTTCGGTCAGGCACATGGTGCCCGACCATGTGCCCGCCACCATTTTGGGCAGGTATTTGTCTTTGAGCGCGTCTGATGCATGGCTGTGCAGGGCGGCATAGGCCCCAAAGGACAGGCCGGGATACATGCCAAAGGAAAGGTTGGTCGAACAGGTCATTTCCTCGACCAGGGCATTCAGGGTTTTCGGCGCGCCTTGCCCGCCATAGACCGGATCGCAAGCAATGCCGGTCCATCCACCTTCGGCAAAGGTTTTATAGGCTTCCTTAAAACCTTTCGGGGTCGTAACAACACCGTCGTCCCAGGTGCAGCCTTCTTCATCGCCACTGCGGTTGATCGGTTGCAGGACTTCCTCACACACCTTGGCCGCTTCTTCCAGAATGGCATCGACCACGTCGGGTGTGAAATCCTCGCAACCGGGAAGCTGATTGATGTCGTTGAAATCAAACAGTTCGGTCAGGACGAAACGCATATCGCGCAGGGGTGCTTTAAATTCAGCCATTTTTCTGTCCTTTAATTCCGCAGCGGTTTGCCGGTCAGCAGCATGGTTTCAATGCGCGCCAGCGTGCCGGGGTTGCGGGCCAGACGCATAAAGCTGTCACGTTCAAGTTCCAGCATGTCGTCTTCGGAAAGTTCGGTGGTAACGTCGGTGTTGCCACCGGCCAGAACCGTTGCCAGTTCACCGGCCACCACGCGGTCATAATCGGTGGCTTTGCCCAAACGGTAAAAACCATCAACCGCCATTTCAAAACCAACACGGGCACTTTCGCCGGGCAGGCGATACACCATTTCTTCGGGTGGTTGGTATCCGTCCACCATGGCAAGGGCACGCTTCTTGGCATCAAACAGCAAACGGTTGCGGTTCATGGTGATGCCGTCATCGGGGCGCAGAAACAGGCTTTCCTTGGCTTCATAGGCCGATTTGGCCACAGTGGCGACACTGATGATTTCAAATGCCTTGGCACTGGCGGCCATGGGCCCCTTGGGGAATTTGGGGTTTTCGGCCCAGCGGCGGATCATTTCCTTGCATCCGCCCCAGGCTGGCACCAGCCCGACACCGGGTTCAACCAGCCCGATATAGGTTTCGCCGTGCGCTTGCACCGCATCGGAATGCAACACAATTTCGCACCCGCCGCCCAGTGCCAACCCGCTGGGGGCCGCCACAACCGGGAAGGGGGCATATTTTAGCGCCTTGTAGGTCATTTGCCCGGTTTCAACCAGATTTTCAATTTCCGGCCAAACGGCAATATTGGCGGCAAACAATGCCAGACCCAGATTGGCCCCGGCAGAAAAATTGCTGCCTTCGTTGTAAATGACCAGTGCCTTGTATTGCTTTTTCACTGTGCGAATGGCGGATTTCACAATCGCCATGACATCAGCATCCAGCGCATTCATTTTGGTATGAAATTCAAGGCAAACAGCACCGTCGCCAATATCCCACAGCGATGCCGACCGGTTGCCCAGAATACGATCCGATTTGCGTTTGATATCTTCAAGCAGCAACACGCCATCGGGGCGGGTGAGGGCCTGATAGCTGCCATCGAATGCCAGATAATGCAGGGTGCCGTCTTCAACCTTGTAAAAACTTTTGCCCGCCGCGCGTTCAAGAAGTGGCGGCACATCAATTCCGTCTTCCTTGAGCATGGCAATCAGGGCATCGACGCCAATGTCGTCGATCAGTTCAAACGGCCCGGTTTTCCAGTTATAGCCCAGCTTCATTGCCTCATCGACATCGACAATGCTGTTGGCGGCTTCTTCGGCGATGAAGGCGGCATAAGCGAGGGTCTTTGCCATCACGGCGCGGCCATATTGGCCACCCTTGTCGGGATGTTGCATCAGGGCAAGCGGGCTTTTCCCAGCGGCCTTCACACTTTCAAGGCGGGCCTTTTCGGATTTGGCAAATTCACCAGTTTCCAGATTGACCGATTCTTTAACCTTGCCGCCGTTTTCGCGGTTAAGGCGGTAAAACCCGCCCTTGCCCTTGCGGCCGGTATAGCCATCGGCAATCAGTTTGGAAACCAGCTCGGATTCGCGGTAAATGGCATGGAACGGGTCCGATTTGGGCAGGGCACTGGCCATGCTGGACTGCACATGGGGCATCAGATCCAGCCCGACCAGATCCATCAGGCCAAAGACCCCGGTTTTGGGAATGCCAAACGGGCGACCAATGACACTGTCGGCTTCTTCGACGGTTAATTTGGCATCCATCGCCTCGACCATCGCGGCCTGAATCCAGTAAACGCCCAGGCGGTTGGCAATAAAGCCCGGTTTGTCGTGGCAGACAACGCAGGTTTTACCCAGTTTTTCATCGGCAAACGCCGCCACCATATCCACCACGCCATCATTGGTTTCCCCGCTGGAAACCAGTTCCAACAGGCGCATATAACGCGGCGGGTTAAAGAAATGGGTGATGATGAAATCACTGGCAAAGCTGGCAGGCATCCCCTCGATCAGGGTTGCCAGCGGTATGGTTGATGTGTTGGAAGACACAACCGAGCCTGCTTTGCGGACTTCATCGATTTTGTGATAAAGGTTCTGTTTAATATCACGGCGTTCGATGACGGCTTCGACAATCCAGTCACAATCGGCCAGTTTGCCCATGTCATCTTCGATATTGCCGCAGCTGATCAGTTTTGCCGCCCGCTTGTTCATAAACGGGGCCGGGTCGGTTTTCAGCATCTTTGCCACGGCACCTTCGGCCACGGCATTGCGGTTTTTGGCCCCTTCGGGCACGATATCAAGTAACAGAACCGGGGTTCCCGAATTGGCGATATGGGCCGCGATGGACGCCCCCATAACGCCGGCGCCTATTACGGCGACCTGTTTGATTTCAGCCATTACATTGCCTCCAGAACCGTCGCGATTCCCTGTCCGCCGCCAATGCACTGTGAGGCCAGGGCATATTTTGCGCCTTCGCGTTTCATCAGGGCGGCTGCCTTGCCAACGATGCGGGCACCTGTCGCCCCCAGCGGATGGCCCAGGGCAATGGCCCCGCCATCGATATTGACGGTTTTGGGATCAAGGCCCAGTTCGGAGATCGAGGCCATCGCCTGGGAGGAAAAGGCTTCGTTCAGTTCAACAACACCCAGGTCAGAAGCGGTAATACCGGCGCGTTTCAGGGCCTTTTTGCTGGCCCCCACCGGGCCAATGCCCATAATTTCGGGCAGGCAGCCATCAACCGCGACCGATTTGATGCGCGCAAGCGGGGTCAGCCCATTGGCCTTGGCGAATTCTTCAGAACAGACCAAAACGGCCGACGCGCCATCTGTCAGGGGCGAAGACGTCCCTGCCGTGACCACGCCATCGGCACGGAAGGCCGGTTTCAAGTCAGCCAGCCCTTCGGCGGTGGTTTCGCCACGAATGCAGCCATCCTGATCGACAGTCCCATCGGGGCTGCTGATCGGAATGATTTCGTCGGTGAATTTGCCGGCCTTCTGGGCTGCTGCCGCCCGTTTGTGGCTTTCAACGGCAAAGGCTTCCTGATCGGAACGCGACAGGTTCCATTTTTTTGCGACATTTTCGGCGGTATCGCCCATGCCGATATAGGCTTCGGGCATTTCTTTATACAGGGCCGGGTTCGGCATGGGGTTAAAGCCCATCATCGGCACCCGGGTCATGCTTTCGATACCAGCACAGATAAAAACATCGCCTGCGCCAATGGCAATGGCACCTGCCGCCTGATGGATGGATTGCATGGAAGAGCCGCAGAACCGGTTAACCGTAACCCCAGCCACCGAACGTGGCAGCCCGGCCAGAAACGTGACCAGTCGGGCAACGTTTAATCCCTGTTCCCCTTCGGGAAAGGCGCAGCCCAAAATAAGGTCTTCGATGGCATTGGGATCAATGCCGGATCGTTCCACCAGCCCTTTAACCACCTGGGCGGCCAGATCATCGGGACGAACCTTAGCCAGCGCACCTTTGCGCGCCGGGGTGAAGGGGGATCGGGCATAGCCGACGATAACAGCATTGGTCATAGCGGGTCTTCCTTCCTGAGCTTTTTTGCGATGCCGGTGCGGTTTCATTCCGTATCCGGATCGAGTCCTTTTTCTTTAAGCGCATCAATCGATTGTTGTTCGATGTCGCGCAATTCATCGAGTGTGACATCCAGCGCCTGACGCTGTTCGGTCAATTCCTTCATCCGTTTACGAACCCGGCCCAGTAGCATTCTGATTTGTTCGGTCTGGGTTGGATCAGCGCCGTAAAGATCCAGATAATCTGCAATCTCGCTCAGGCTGAAACCCAGTCGTTTGCCCCGCAAAATGATCAACATTCTGGCCCGGTCTGATCGCGTATAGACCCGGGTGCTACCTGCGCGTTGCGGGGAAACCAGTCCTTTTTGTTCGTAAAACCGAATGGTTCGCGGTGTGACGCCCAAATCCTTTGCCAGTTCGGGAACGGTATAGATCCGGTTGTCAATGTTCGTCATTTTCTGACCCTATTGGTGCATTTTTTTATCTATACGTCAACTAGTTTACGTTAACGTCACATTGATTTTTCTTTTTTGTCATCCGTGCGCAGATTCTTCACGTCAGACATGGTTACCGGCTTTCAGGCGTTCCTCATCGATCAGCTCTTTTTTCGACAATTTACCGACCATTGTTTTGGGTAATTCGTCACGCATTTCGATTTCCCGGGGCATTTCAATGCGCGAGATTTTATCTTCCAGAAAGGCACGTAATGTTTCAGGTGTGATGGCCTGAGGGTCCGCATCATCCTTTAAACGTACAAATGCCTTGGGCGCCTGACCGCGATAGGAATCGGGAACGCCGATCACGGTAACTTCGGCAATATCGGAATGCAGATAGAGGGCTTCTTCAATGGCGCGCGGATAAACGTTATATCCGCCGCACATAATGACATCCTTAAGGCGGTCGACCAAAAACAGGTAACCTTCCCGGTCGCGATAGCCAACATCACCGGTGGCAAGCCAGCCATCCTTCAGGCAGGCAGCGGTTTCTTCGGGGTTTTGCCAGTATCCGGTCATAACCTGAGGTCCGCGAACATACAGTTCACCTTTTTCACCATCGGGCAGGGTGCGGGTTTTATCGTCCAGCGATCTTATTTCCACGCCGGCCCCGGGCATCGGAATGCCGATGGACCCTTCCTTGTTGGTACCCAAAAGCGGGTTGCAGGTACAAACCGGGCTGGCTTCGGACAAGCCGTAACCCTCAACCACTTTGGCACCGGTCAGGTCTTCAAACTGGTGTTTTACCTCGACGGGCAGGGGCGCGCCCCCCGAAATGCAGCATCGGATTGATGACAGGTCGTGTTTCACGGTTTCGTGGGAATTGTTAATTGCGGTGTAAATGGTCGGCACACCGGGGAAAATGGTCACTTTTTTGCGATCCAGCGCCTTAAGCAACGCTTCAAGTTCAAAGCGGGGCTGTAAAACCAGTTCTGCGCCCATATTAATCGAGGTGTTCAGCGCAACCGTCATGGCAAAAACATGGAAAAACGGCAAAACGCATAATGTGACTTCCTGCCCCGGCCGCGCATTTGGCATCCAGCGGGTAAGTTGCTCGACATTGGCGCTAAGATTGGCGTGGGTCAGCATCGCGCCTTTGGGACGGCCAGTCGTGCCGCCGGTATATTGCAAAACCGCCAGATCATCCGGGGTTGCACCGCAGGATTTTTGCAAGGGCGGGCAATTTACCAGGCGCGAATAGGGAATATTGCGTAAATCGTGCGGGACATCGGCCAGTTCGCTGCGTTTGAAAAGCGAAAACAGAACACTTTTGACGGCGGGTAAAATGTCGCTCATTTCGCACACGACAATGCGCCGCAGGCTGGTTTCATCCAGACAGGCGGCAACCTTGGGATAAATCTGTTTCAGGTTCAGCGTGACCATGATTCGCACACCGGAATCATTGATCTGGAAGGCAATTTCGCGTTTGGCATAAAGCGGATTGAAATTGACAACCACGCCGCCGCATTTCAGTACGGCATAGTAACAAACTACATAATACGGGGTGTTGGGCAGGCAAAGGCCAACCTTGTCCCCCTTGCGCACCCCAAGCTGGCGAAACCCCTCGGCAACCTTGTCGATTTGGTCGGAAATTTCCTGATAGTCATATATACGGCCCAGAAAATCGATGCAGGGCCGGTTGCCAAAAACATGTGCAGCATCGTCGAAAATATCATGAACCAGCCGTGGCGTAATTGGCGTTGTCATATCGACACCGGGTGCGGTCGAGGGGGCTTGTTGAATGTTCATTTGGATCATCCGCGTTAACTCCATTACGTTAACGTCACTTTCGCGGCAAAAAAACCCGGTACGGTGCGATCCGTCAGGAAACACCCGTACCGGTATTATATAGGATCAGAACTGGAATTTTGCTTGCAGGGCGATGATGTCGACTTTGGATTCATAATCGCCGGAAAATGTGTTGTTGGAACTGTCACGCAGGCTGACATGGGCTTCTTTGGCAAAAATATGCGTATAGCCCAGGCTTACATCAGCCCAATTATTGACTTTGTAAGACGTGCCAAGAGACACCCAATACCGGTCTGAGTCCGGCAAACGCACAGTGCGATGTTCGGTTTTGACCGGTGTCTGGTCATAAGCAACACCGCCGGTGAAGGCCCAGTTTTCATCATACTGATACCGGGCACCAAGGGCGCCAAACCACGCGCTGCTCCAGTTATAATATTCCGAGCTGGAGGTGACGGGCGTGCCGAGGTTTGAGACGTTGCCACCGTAATTGAATGTCAGGTTTGTAAGGGATGTCCAGTTTGTCCACTGGGCGTCGGCCATGATCGTCCATTTTTCGCCGATATCCTGTGCAATACCGAATGTTACAAATTCAGGGGTTGTCACTTCGGCAGAGGCAGACTGGTCGTTGTAGGCTGCTGTCGAACCGAATTTGACGTCACCTTTCAAATGCTGTTTGACTTCGGAAGTGTAACTTGCCCCGATCCGGGTTCCGGGGATGACTTCCCAGTTCATCCCGGCGGACCAACCCAGCGCCAGGTCATCACCCTTCACGTCCGAGGCAGCTTCGGTGCCGGCACCGGTTACGACGGCTTTTGACAGGCGTGCGTCCATATATTGAATTTGCAGACCGGCACCCAGCGAAAGACCGTTATCAAAACGATAGGCAAAGGCCGGTTTGACGTTGGTGGTTTTAATATCGGATGTCGTGCCAAAGAACCGCCCTGCAAAGTCACCGTCATAATCTGTGACCAGACCCCAAGGGGCGGTTATGGAAATACCCATATTCAGGTTGTCGGTCAGTTTCCATACCGCATGGGCATTGGGTATAAACGCATCTTGCGCCATGTCCCCATAGTCAGTCCGCGAGACGTTCTGGCCGAACGGTGCGGTTGCCTTGGCATTTTTCAGGGTTGATTTTGGCATGACCAGCGTTCCGCCAACACTATAGGTGCTATGGTCAAACTGGCCGATATTGGCAGGGTTGTAAAAAATGGTCGAAGCATCGACTGACGAGGTCGACATCCCGGCAAACGATGATCCTTGCAGGGTGCCGCTTACTTCGCGCAATTGATAGCCTGATGCATGGGCCGTAGTCGCAATGGCAAGGGAACCGAGCAAAGCGGTACCCGAAACAGCCGCACAAAGGCAGGCTTTGTTCAACGTCTTTGTCATTTGTTTCTCCCTAGAAACGATTTCGGTGCTGTTGCGCTTTTTTGCGCCCGCATTTTATTGGTCAGGCTTTATTGGGCATCGACCCTGATAAAATCGATGTCATAGCCTTTTTTCTTAAAGCTGGTTTTCAGCAATTTACCGTCTTTGTCGTACCAAAGGTCACGGGCAACATCCCCGGTCATCACATAGTGGGTGGCGGGGATCTTGCGGTTATCAATGGTCAGGCTGGTATCAACGGTTTTTGCGACCGACACCGCATAGGGTGCTGCGTCGATGACACTGTAGAGGCTTGTTTTGGCAGTAATATCTTCGCGCCACAGTGTCAGGGGCCAGGCCGCGTTACATTCTTCACGGCGCGGAACACCCTTTCCGGCGACTTCGTAACAATCGCCTTCATATTCCGCCAGCCACGCATAAGGGGTGCCATCATCGTCGGTTTCGGCTTTGACGGAAACCAGATGGTCATTCTTCCACGTTTCTGTGCGGTCATGATGATAGTGGAACTGTAAAAACAGCACCTGGACAGAGGTTTCGGTGGTGATATGTGCGATCTGGCCGTCGGCTGTATCGCTTAACACCACTTTTTCAAAACCAATCGGGTCGCCATCCTTGAACACCTTGTAATTCAGGGTTTCATCGGCTTTGGCACCGTGCAGTCCGGCATAAAGTGTAGCAAAAATTGCGCAAGCAGTGGCGACACCGCCCAATAATTTTCGAGACATAAGAGTTCCCCAACCCCGATCAAAAACAGAAAAGCCGTCAGTCCAGCATGGAGGACAGCTTGGCGGCGATGCCCATGGACCCCTTTACCTTGAGCTTGCCCAGTGTAAAGGCCAGCATCGGGTCGAGTTTTCCGGTGATCAGTTTTTGTAAATTGGCTTGGGAAATCTTCAGGATGCAATCGGCATCCGAAACATCATCATCGCTGATTTCCGGGGTTGGCCCGGTTGCATCAACAACAATGCTGCCATCATCACCACAATCAAAGGCGACAACGGCGTTCAGCCCCCGCAATTGCGGTAATCTGGCTTCGACGGCTTCGAGGATGCTGTTATCCACGAAATCCTCCCTGGACGTTTGTTGATTTTGTTTTTGTGTTCTTGTTGCCGTAATGTAGCTCAAAGTGACGTAAAGGTAAATTGTTTTACTTCAAAGTCATTCAATTGCTGCTAGGGCATTGATTGTCAGGGAGAATTTTCAACCTATAGACGTAAATAAAGCCTGACTGCACGTCTGCTAACGTGCAGTCAGGCTTTATTTTTATCGCATCGATTTCACGACAGGATACGCCATGACCCGTCGGATTGCAGGCATGCGGTGCCATAGGTTTGCTGGCGCGCATCGTTGATTTTGACGGAGGCACTATATTCCCGGCAATATTGGTTGTTTTCGTTCTGGAAGGTTTTTACCGGGGTAATGCCATATTGCTGGTTCGAGTCGGGATTGGTCCAGACCGCAGTTTGACCGTCGGGCAGGCGGTCCAGCGCATAACCGCCGCAGGCCTGATCGGTGGCGTCCATGCCTGATCCAATGGCATTTCCCGCCAACATTCCAAAGATGGCCCCGCCAATGGTGGCAAGCAGGCGCCCGTCACCTTTGCCAACTGTCGAACCCGCCGCGGCCCCGGCGACACCGCCCAGAATTGACCCGATTACGTCGCGGTTGCATTGCAGGATATTACCATTTGGCAAAAACAGGTCACCAAAACCATCTGCGCCAAAATCGTGTCCATTATGAATGGCGGGGCCATTTTTGAAACCCGGCCCTTTGCCGGGATGCCCGTCTGGCCCGCCTTTTGCGCGGTAACCATGTGCTGGCGCCCATGGGGGCGGGTCGGCCTGGGCCGGACTGATGAAAACACCGCTTAGGCCCAGCGCAAAAATTCCGATCACGAAACGAAACTTGTTTTTTGCCATTTTTCGGCTTTCCTTTTGGCGGGGCAGCGTAATGCGCTTTGTCTTTACACCCGCATGGTTTGCCTGAATTTGTATGCGAATTTGCCCTGCAACTATGTCCCGGATATCTCTATGGACGGTATTTGTGGGGTAGATGAGGCTTAGTTAGGGCAAATTATGGCGGTGATACCGGTGTGGTCAGGTGTGATTAAGGGGGCATCGGTTGGTTTTTATACGGGTGTTGATATACAGCACCACGCCGAACAGCTGGCAACCGGGGCCAAAACGGAGTGATTTCGGTGGTTGCCTATACGTCTGAAGGACGTCATTTGCGTTGAAACCGTTTGCACAGGCAGATAGCTTTCTGTCACTTACTTAAACCGTTTAAAAAGAAGTGCCGGGGAAACGTTATGACTTTCACTGCGTGGCTGTCGGTTGCCACCATTTGTATTTTGGGGGCAATGACACCGGGGCCCAGCCTGGCTGTTGTCTTGCGTCATTCAGTTGGGCAGTCACGGCGGGCCGGTTTTGCCTGTGCGCTGGCACATGGTGCCGGAATTGGCTTTTACGCTGTAATCACGATGGCGGGGCTGGGTGTCCTGTTTCAAACCGTGCCGGTGTTTCGCGAAGCTGTCAGCATTCTGGGGGCGCTTTATCTGGCATGGCTGGCATTTAAAGCCTGGCGCGGGGCAGGCAGTGCCGCACGTTTTCAAAATGACAATCACCCCGGTGCCATTGCCGATACGCTGGGCCATGCTGCACGTGATGGCTTTATGATTGCGTTTTTAAACCCCAAAATTGCATTGTTTTTTCTGGCTTTGTTTAGCCAGTTTGTCTCGGCTGATGCCAGTTGGACCGCTAAAATATGGCTGGCCCTGACGGCGGCGGGCATTGATTGTGCATGGTATTGTCTGGTGGCAGTCGGGTTTTCGCACGGGGCGGTTTTGCCGTGGTTGCGGCGCAATTCCGGCATTATTGAACGGTTGATTGCAGTCCTGTTTCTGGTCATTGCTGTACGGGTGTTGTGGGGGATTATCCCGGGCCTGATGGGCATGACATCCGGTTAAGGCTGCCATGCCTGCTACCTTTCATCCTGTTTAAATTTTTGGCCCTGTCATCTGGCCCTGCTTAACGGACAGTATTTTCCATGTCTGATCCCAAATCGTCTGCTTCGTCCCCCGCGGTATCTGAACATCGTCGCTCTTCACCAAATCCATCCTTGCCCGCGACCGACCAGGCAGAGCGCGGGTTTCGCCGTGTTGCGCCGCATCTGGGTTTTTTGGCGGCCTTGCTGTTGCTGGCGTTTAACATGCGCGGCAGCATCGTTGTGATGGGGCCGCTGGCCGAAACAGTTGGTCTTGATTTGCAGTTATCAGGGGTGCAGTTGGGGCTTCTCACCACCATTCCGGTACTTTGTTTCGGTGTGTTATCGATATTTGCGCCGCGTTTGGGGCAGCGGTTTGGTCTTGAAGCCACGCTGGTTTTGATGCTGGCACTGGTGGCGGTGGGGCAGGGTTTGCGTGCCAGCGGGCAATATGGGGTGATGGTGATTGGCACCATTGTGCTTGGTGCTGCCATTGCCGTGATGAATGTGCTTACCCCGTCGCTGGTACGGCGCAGTTTCCCCGGTAAGGTTGCGTTGATTACCGCCCTTTATACCTTTGTTATGTCCAGCGGGGCGACGATTGCTGCCTTTAGCGCGGTTCCCTTGCGCAACAGCATGGAAGGCGACTGGCGTTATGCGCTGGGGGTGTGGGCGGTGGTGGCTGCAATTGGCTGTGTGTGCTGGTTGCCAATGCTACGTTACCATCATCATGCACAGGGGGCCTCGCCGCGCATATCGCTGTGGCGTAATAGCGAGGCGTGGTGGCTTAGTCTGTTTTTTGGCTGCCAGTCGATGGTATTTTATACCGGCACGGCGTGGGTTGCGAAAATCTTTATCGATTCCGGTATGTCCGATGCCGAGGCTGGCACGCTTTTGACGGTTTTTAACGTTTTTGGCATTCCGGCGGCGTTTCTGGCCCCGCTGATTTATTCGGCCATCCCCAACAAAAAACTGGCAATGGTTGTTTTGCATGTGCCGTTATTCATTGGCATTCCCGGGTTCGTTTTTGCCACCACCGACATGCCCTATTTATGGGCATTATGCATGGGGTTGGGCCAGGGCAGCATGATCAGCATTGCCCTGACGCTGGTCGGTTTGCGCGGGGCAGATCCGCAAACTTCGGCCAAACTGTCGGGTATGTGCCAATCGCTGGGCTATTTGCTGGCGGCAACCGGCCCGGTCCTGTTTGGTGCCCTGCACGATTATTTGCAAAACTGGCAGATACCGTTGCTTATTTTGTTTGTAGTTGTCGTGGTTCAGTTCGTTTCCGGCCTGCGGGCCGGGTCGCCTGACAGGATTGTGTCACGCTAACGCTTGTTCTGTTACCGGTTTAACACCCCGATGGTTTTGCCTTCGGGGTGTTTTTTTGCCTGGTGTGAGGGGACGGTAAAATGTTTCATGCTGCCTTTCGCGTCCCGAAATTTTGTTTTGTATTGTTAACAATGTTGTTCCGGGAAGCGACGCCGCGCCGGTAAACGCGATTGTATTCGTTCTTTAGGTGTGCGGCTTCAAACTGGCATTTGTTGATAATAATAATTGTTATTATCAAAATAAGTTTCAGAAAACAGATGTATTGCTTCGTCATGGGTTCAGGCGGTTTTGCCGCAGGAAACATCCATCACGCCAGGAAAGTGACGATATGACACCAGAATTAACCGATATTGCAAAGGCCTGGACGGGTTTTGCTACCGGAACCGCCAAGGGCTATGCCGTTGATATTGCACAGCAGCTTGGCATCAGCGAAGCCGAACTGGTAGCAGCAGGGTGCGGAACCACGGTCACAAGGATGGATGCCGATTGGGGCGATGTGATCAAGCGACTTGAAAACCTTGGCGAGGTAATGGTGTTAACGCGCAACCCCAGTGTTGTGCATGAAAAAACCGGCACATTTGGCGCAGTCAGCATTCATGGCGATATGGGGCTGGTGTTAAATGGCGATGTCGATTTACGGCTGTTTTTGGGCCATTGGGGTTTTGGCTTTGCGGTCAACGCGCGCGGGCGCCGCAGCTTGCAGTTTTTTGGTCATGATGGCACCGCGATCCATAAAATCTTTCTAACCGATAAATCTGATCTAGCGGCCTATGAGGCATTGGTAAGCGATTTTGGCGCGCCTGACCAAAGCCCTGAAATATCGGTTTTGCCGCCTTTGCGCGCCCCGGTTACACGGGCGGATCAGGATGTGGATGTTAAAAACTGGCGTGCTCATTGGGGACGGATGACAGACGTGCACCAGTTTCACGGCCTGTTGAAAGATTTTAACCTGGGGCGGCATCAGGGATTGCGCCTGGCAGGGGCCGAATTTGCCGAGCAGCTTGACCCGGCCCATTTTCAAAACTTGCTGGAAAATGCAGCCACCCGCCAGGTGCCGATTATGGTTTTTGTTGGTAATTCGGGGGCCATTCAAATTCATACCGGGCCGATCAATACCATTCGGGTAATGGATAACTGGGTCAATGTGATGGACCCGCGTTTTACCCTGCATTTACGGGCCGATCATTTGGCGGAAATGTGGCTGGTGCGCAAGCCGGTCCGCGAGGGTGTAATTACCACGATCGAGCTTTATGACGCCGCGCATAACAACTTTGCCATCCTGTGTGGTCAACGCGCGCCCAAGGACCCGGAAAACCCCGAATGGCAAAGACTGGCCGAAGATATGCCCCGGCTGGCCTCCGCACGATTGATGAAGGCGGGGGGATGATCATGCGTTTTTATGGTGTTTTTATCGCAACGTTGGTTGGCTTCGTCAGTTTGTGTTTCCCTGCCTTTGCCGCCGATATGCCCAAACGGGTGGTGACGGTTGGCGCACCGGCGAGCGAGATTGTCTTTGCATTGGGCGCGGGGGAAACAGTTGTTGCCACCGACACCACCAGCACCTGGCCTGAAAAGGTGAAAACCCTGCCCAAAGTCGGCTATATGCGCAATCTGGCGGCAGAAGGCATTATCAGCCTGAAGCCTGACCATGTTATTGCCGTCGCCGACAGCGGCCCGACGCCGGTTTTGGATGATCTGCAAGCACTTGGTATTCCGGTGACGGTTTTGCCGTCTCTAGCCACCCTTGAAAACCTGCCCGATGCGATCATGGTGGCGGCAACGGCCCTTGGCCGCGAGGGTCAGGGGCAGATATTGGCACATCAGGTGAAAGCCGATATTGAAGCGCTTCAGCATCTGGCTGGTGGGAACAAGGCAGGGGCAAACCGCAAGGAAATTGTATTTTTGATGTCGGTAGGGCACGGGCAGCCGATGTCGGCCGGGGCGCATACCACCGCGAACGAAATTATCGCGCTGATTGGTGGTGAAAACCCGATGGCAGGGTATGACGGGTTTAAACCCGTCTCACCCGAAATTATCGCAGCGAACGGCGCTGATTACGTTATGGTAACGTCTTCAACGCTCGATCAGCTTGGCGGGCTGGCCGGGTTGCAGGCCGACCCGGTTTTGGGTTTGCACAAGGCCGTGGCTGCCGGCCATGTGTTAACGGTGTCGGCCTCGACCATTTTGGGTTTTGGTCCGCGCTCAGTTGGTGAAATTCGCGATCTTGCCGCGCAAATTCACCAATACGACGCCATGCAATGACTTTGCCAATGATCAAAATGGGGGCTGGTACACTCAAGCAGGCCTGCCGGGTTTTGTCCGCCTTGTATGTTATCGGCGATGACGCGGACGGGCGGGGACGCATAAGCCGAAAAGCCCTGTCCTTGCTGGCATTGTTTGTGCTTTTGCTGGTTGCTGTTGTCATTTCGTTGGGTGTTGGCGGGGCTGACATTGGGGTTGCCAAGGTGCTGTGGCATCTGGCCGATAAAACAGGCTTGGCCGCTAGCGGCGTGGATGATTTTAGCGCCCGCGTACTTGATAGCCTGCGCCTGCCGCGCATCATACGCGCAATTGTGATAGGTGCGGCCTTGGGCGTAGCGGGAACAGTGATGCAAAGCCTGTTTCGGAACCCGATTGCCGACCCCGGCATTATTGGTGTGTCGGCCAGTGCGGCCTGTGGGGCGGTGGCGATGATTGTGTGTGGTCATGCCCTTTTAGGCAGCCATTATGCCGCTATTGGCCCCTATGGGGTGCCGGTGGCGGCCTTTTTGGGGGCCGGGCTGGCAACAGGGGTAATAAGGGTTTTATCGCGCCAGGACGGGCATACCGATGCTGCGATTATGCTGCTGATCGGGGTGGCGATTAATGCCATTGCGATTGCCGGGGTAGGGATTTTCACCTATCTGGCCGATGATGCCCAGTTGCGCAGCCTGACATTCTGGCAAATGGGGGCTTTGTCGGGCAATGGGCCGGCAGACATGCCTGCCCTTGTGGGCATGGCAGCCGGGATGGCGTATTTGCTGATGCTAGGCACTCCCTTAAACCTGTTTTTGCTTGGCGAGGCCGAAGCCCGCCATTTAGGGCTGGAGGTCGAGGCCTTAAAACGCCGGGCCACCATTATCACCGCCCTTGTTGTTGGCGCGGCGGTGGCGGTTTCGGGGATTATTGCCTTTGTAGGCTTGCTGGCCCCGCATCTGGTGCGGCTGGTTTGCGGGCCGGATAACAAAATTGTGCTTCCGGCATCGGCTTTATGCGGGGCAATTTTGTTGGTTGGTGCCGATGCCGTGGCGCGGATTATTGTGTTACCCGCCGAATTGCCGATTGGTCTGGTCACCGGGATATTGGGCGGGCCGTTCTTTTTGGGGCTTTTGATGCGCGAAAAGAAAAGGCGGCGGATATGACCCTGTGTGCCCAGAATGTGACCTTTGCCGTGCGCGGACAGACCTTGTTAGACGATGTATCGCTAATCCTTCATCCCGGCGAGGTTTTGGCGGTTTTAGGCCCCAACGGGGCGGGTAAATCGACCTTGTTAAAGGTGCTGGCGGGCGAGATTGCCCCAAATAAAGGGCGTGTAACCCAAAACGGGGTTGATATTGCCCATGTACCCGCCCTTGCCCTGGCGCAAAATCGTGCTGTGATGCCGCAGGCTGCCGCAATGGCATTTCCTTTCATCGTGCGCGATGTGGTTTTGCTGGGCCGGGCACCCTTTCGTAAAACATCATCCCGGAAAATTGACCGCGATCTGGTGGAAAAAGCCATCGCATTGGCCGATATTGCCCATTTGGCTGATCATGCCTATCCCGCCCTTTCGGGCGGTGAAAAACAGCGGGTGCATTTGGCACGTGCCCTGGTGCAATTGTGGGGGATGTCCGAAGGGGCTGCGGTGAAGATGGCCAGGCATACGGATATGCCTGATACGGTCGATAGGCTTGACAGAACCCGTGGCCCGGCGCGTTTTTTGTTGCTTGATGAACCAACAGCCGGGCTGGATATTGGCCATCAGCATGGTTTGCTGTCGATTGCGCGCGCACAGGCACAGCACCACAAAACCGGGGTTTTGATGATCTTGCATGATTTTAATCAGGTTTGCGGTTATGCCGACCGGGTGGTGATTTTGCGCAAGGGCCGGGTCGCAGCCCAAGGCCCGACAGATCAGGTCATGCGGCCTGATCTGCTAAGCGATGTATTTGAAAGCCCGATCCGGGCGGTGCCCGACCCGGATGGTGCAACTGACATTCTGGTAAGCCGGGCCGGGTTTGCCTGATCAGGCTTGCTGTGCGGTGATAGTGCGGGCTTCGCTGGCAAGCTGACCCAGTTTTTCCAGAACCTCGCGGGTGGCGGCTTCCATTCGGGTAAAGTGGGCCTGAGCGGTTGCCATGTCTTTTTTGCGACAGGCGGCAAGGGCTGCGGCACCTTCGTCATGCTGGGTCTGGTGTGGGGCCTTTATCGCCTTATAGGCGCTAAGGTGGCGGAAGGGTTCGGATGCGGGGCCATCATACCATTTGCCAAACCGGCAGGTGGTGGATTTGGTCATCGACGGGTCATGTTCGCTGGCAAGACCGGCCAGTATTTCGGCGATTTGTTTGCAATAAACCGAATGGTCGGCCTTGGCACTGCGGATGGTGCGGTTGGGGATGTCATATTGCACCAGTTCGCTGATTTGAACATCGATCAGGCTTTCCACATTGCCAATCACGTCAATAATGGAGCGAATGGCGCTGACCTGATCGCCGGTCTGGCGGGCAATTTCGGAAATGCCACTTTGCACGGCATCGGCGGATCGGGTTTGTTCGGCCAGAATGTGTGAAATATCTTCGATCCGGCGGGTCGAATCGCCCATTTTTACGCCGATATCCTCGATCCGGGTGGAAACTTCGCCAATCACTTGCTGGCCGTTGGTTACGGCCAGGGTGCCGCGGGCCATGGCTTCGACAATATTGCGCATTTCTTCTTGCAAATTGCCAATGCGCTGGCGGATTTCCTCGGTTGCGCGGGCTGTTTGCTGGCTAAGCGATTTTACCTCGCCCGCGACCACGGCAAACCCTTTGCCCGCTTCGCCGGCGCGGGCGGCTTCGATGGTGGCGTTTAATGCCAAAAGGTTGGTTTGGCTGGCAATATCTTCGATCGACTGCACAATTTCGCCAATCCTTTCGGAGGCTTCGGCCAAAATACCCACCCGCTCGGCGGCATCTGAAACGGCGCTGGCGATATCGTCCATTCCGGCAACAGCGTTTGACACAGTTTCCTGGCCATTGCGCGTGGCTTCGATGGCTTCGGCGGCATTTGCGGCGGCAAAGCTGCTGTTTTCATTAATGCTGTTAATGCCTGCGACCATTTCATCAACGGCGCTGGAAATGGAGCGTGCCCGATGATCAACCTGTTGCAGGCCACGCATCATTTTGGCGTTGGAAATAACCCCTTCATTGATTGCAACCGACATATCCATGGTGCGGTCCATCAATTTGTCGGCAAATTCGGTTTCTGACAGGGCCTTTGCATGGCTGCCCTGGGCGGGTTTGGTGCCCGGCGCGGTATTGTTTGTATTTGGGGCTAGCAGCAGGTTTAAATCAAACATCAGGGTGGTATTTGCCAGGGTCGCCAGGGCCCCTGCCTGACCAATATTCCATCGAAAGCGGCCCAAAATGCCGGTGGCAAGCGATTGCTGCACAGTGGACATCGCCAGAATGATGGTGGCGGGTGAAACCCCGGCCCCGGCGTGCAATTGCGCCAGTTCAGCAGCCTGATCACTTAATTTACGGTCGATCTTGCCGTTAAACAGGCGTGTCCAGTGCGTTTCAAGCAGCGCTGTCAGCTTTTCTATCCGGGCATCGTCGATCTTCACCGCGACGTTTTCAGAAATGATCTGGTAAAACTGTTTTGCCCTTTGTCCCATGGGGGCAAATACAACATCTGAAACGCGTTGAAATTTTACGAAGTCTTCTGCTTCGATTTGAAAAAGATGAAGGCTGCTCTCCACGACCGACAAAGTTATTCCCCTTTGTGCTACCCCGATTGATCAATTTGACGCCCGTTTTGTTATATATGGCTTGCGGGCTGAAAAACATTAGGGGGGGCCGGGATGTGGTGCAATCAAAAACAAAGATCAGGCACTTGCAAGGGCCACGTCACCTTGTTGATTTTCACCAATAACCTTGCCAACCGGGGTGTTGCCACTGGCAGCCAGGATCCAGTCGCGAAAGGCGCGCACGGCAAAGGTGCTTTCCTTTTCTTCGGGATACACAACATAATAGGCATGATGACTGGGGATGCTTAGATCAAACGGGGCGAGAAGACGGCCATTGTCGAGTTCTTCGCGCACCAGAAATTCCGGCATCAAGGCCAGGCCCAGCCCGGCGACGGCGGCTTGGATCACCATGTGAAAATGTTCAAACCGCGGCCCTGCCAGATCATCAACTGCGGGTACACCTGCGGCCATCAACCAGTCCTGCCAGGCGGTGGGGCGGGTGGCGTGTTGCAACAGCGTGCAATTGCGAATGCGGTCACGTGCTATGGGCAAATCGTCGTTGTCTTTTAGCAGTTTGGGCGCACATACCGGGATCAGGGTTTCGCCCATCAGGCGGTGAAAAACGCATCCCGGCCAGTTGGCCTCGCCAAAATGAATGGCGATATCAATTGCTTCCTCGGCAAAGTCAAACGGGCGGATTTGGGTGATCAGGTTTAACTGAATATCGGGCCAGGCGGTGCGAAAATCGCCCAGACGCGGCACAAGCCAGCGCGCGCCGAAAGTGGGCAGGGTGCCCACATTTAACATGCCGCCTTCGCCGCTATAGGCCATGACTTGCAATGTGGCGGCTTCGGCACGGTCCAGAAGGTCGCGGACCTGTGCGGCATAGGCATCGCCCGCCGGGGTAAGTTTAAGACGTTGGCGAATGCGTCGAAACAGATCCCGGCCCAGATATTCCTCCAGCGACCTTACCTGTCGGCTGATGGCACTTTGGGTTACGTTAAGTTCCTGTGCTGCCTTGGTAAAGCTAAGATGGCGGGCCGATGCCTCGAAAAACTGCAGGGCTGTTAAAGACGGTAAAACACGACGCATCCGGGGAACTCCCGCCTCAATACTTCATTCCGAAATGGAATGATATCGTGCCAATATATCGTTTGCGATGCCCTTCGCCAAGGCCTAGCGTGTGAGCGGCCCGGAAAGCGCCCTCGCGCCGCCCGCGTGACGATTGCAAGGTGTTGATTGCGATAAAATGGAAAAATGCGACGTACGGTCTGTCGTTATGTTTCCTGTGGGTATCGCATTTGTCATGGCCTTTAAGGCCCTGTGGTTTGGCCCCACCAACCCTGTGGCATAACTGGCATTGTCACGTCGCAAGTTCGCTTTTCGGGTCGAAAAACATCGGCTATTTTGCAGATCAGCCCCGTTGAAACAAAGCGGGCAGTTAAACAACAAAAATAACGATTTTCAGGAAAACCAATGGTTGTTCCGGTTTCGTTATGTTTATCGGGAAGTTGGCTTTTATGGGTGTAAGTGGCGAGTTTTATGATGTCATTATTGTTGGCGGCGGAGTTATCGGCTGTTCGGCGGCATGGCATTTGTTGGGGCGCAGTGATTTTGATGGCCGGGTGCTGGTGATTGAAAAGGATTCCAGCTATGAATTTTGCTCGACCGCCCTTTCTGCGGCCTCGATCCGCCAGCAGTTTTCAACCCCGATCAATATTGAAATGTCGGGTTATGGCATTGAGTTTTTGCGTAACCTGAAACGCGATGTGGACCCGGATGCGGATGTTTCCCTGCATGAAAAGGGGTATCTGGTACTTGCCACCCCCGATGGCCGCGATATTTTAACCAGTAACCATCAAACCCAGTTAGCCCACGGGGCCGATATTGCCTGGATGGAACCAGGTGAGCTTAAGGCGAAATACCCGTGGATGAGCGTCGATGATTTATCTGCCGGTTGCTGGGGGCGCACCGGCGAGGGCTGGTTTGATGCCTATTCCCTGCTGCAAATTTTTCGTCGTCAGGCCAAGCTGCGTGGGGCGGATATCGTGGAGGGTGAAGTTTCAGCCCTTTTGCGCGACGGTAACCGTGTGAGCGGCGTGACATTGGCCGATGGGCGGCAATTTAGCTGCGGCACCGTCATTAATGCCGCTGGCACCGGGGCGACCAAAGTGGCCCGCATGGCCGGGCTTGATATCCCGGTTGAGCCGCGCAAACGCTGCATTTTTGTTTTTAACTGCCGTGATGCTGCCGATATTGTGGCCACATGCCCGATGCTGATTGATCCAAGTGGCCTGTATTTTCGGCCCGAAGGTGAATATTTTATCACCGGCATTCAGCCCCCGGCAGACCGCGATGGCGAATGTTGGGATTTCGAGGTTGATCACAGCCTGTTTGACGACATCATCTGGCCGGGTCTGTATCAGCGTTGCGAACGGTTTGAAGCGGTTAAAGTGATTAATTCCTGGGCCGGGCATTATGCCTATAACCTGCTGGATCAAAACGCCATTGTTGGTCCGCATCCCGATGTTCCCAATTTTCTGTTTGCCAATGGTTTTTCCGGCCATGGGTTGCAACAAAGCCCGGCTGTGGGCCGTGCGCTGGGCGAACTGGTGGCAACGGGGCGCTACCAAACGCTTGATATGTCGGTGTTTGGCTATGAACGTGTGCGCGACAATGCCCCGGTGCGCGAGCTTAATGTAATCTGACGTTACGATATAAAAACAAGCCTTGTGAAACAGGAAACAGAACGGTTTTGCCTGTGCCGTTCATCCCGGATTTAACTGGAGCCACCGACAATGCCCCGCGATGATATTGCCGTTTCATCCAGCCTTGCGAGCCGACAAAAACAGTCGGTTTCAGCCGGCATTCGCACCTTGCACCCGGTTTATATCGACCGGGGGGAAAATGCCGTGGTTTGGGATTGTGACGGTAAACGTTATCTGGATTTTGTTGGCGGCATTGGCGTTTTAACGCTGGGCCATCGTCACCCGGTGGTGATGGCAAAGGTTGCCGCCCAGCTTGAACGTTTTACCCATAGCTGTTTTAACGCGCTGCCCCATGAACCCTATATTGCCGTAACCGACTGGCTGGCAGATCATTGCCCGATCGAAGGCCCCGCCAAATCGATGTTAACCAATTCCGGCGCCGAAGCGATGGAAAACGCCCTGAAACTGGCCCGCGCCTTTACCGGGCGCAGCAGCGTTATCGCCTTTGACGGTGGCTTTCATGGTCGCACATTGGCAACCCTGTCGCTGACCGGCAAGGTTGCCCCTTATAAAGCCGGGTTGGGGGCTTTGCCCGGAAATGTGCATCATGTGCCTTATCCGTGCCGCGAAGCCGATATATCAGATGCGGATGCGCTCGCCGCAATTGCCCGGATTTTCAAGGTTGTTGCCGAACCGCAATCAATTGCGGCGGTGGTGATTGAACCGGTGCAGGGCGAGGGCGGATTTCGCGCCTGTTCGTCCGCGTTTTTGCAAAGCCTGCGTCACCTGTGCGACCAGCATGGTATGATTTTAATTGCCGATGAAATTCAGTCCGGCTTTGCACGTACGGGCAAATTGTTTGCCATCGAACATGCCGGGGTGTGCCCCGATATTGTGGTGATGGGCAAGGGCATTGGCGGTGGTTTTCCGCTTGCCGCCTTAACCGGGGCGCAAGATGTGATGAGTGCGATGGCACCGGGCGGCCTTGGCGGCACCTATTCGGGTAATCCGGTTGCCTGTGCGGCGGCAACCGGCGTGTTTGATGTGCTGGAAACCGAAAATATTTTGTCCCGGGCCAATCAGTTAGGCCAGCGATATGTGGATCATGTTGAAAAACTGCGCCTGTTGCCAGGCGGACATGTGATTGGCGGCGTGCGGGGCATCGGTGCCATGCGGGCCTTTGAACTGGTCAATGATGACGGTGCGCCGTCGCCAAACCGACTGCAAACTTTATTGCAACTGGCCCGTCAGAACGGGCTATTGTTAATGCCAAGTGGTGAATATGCCAATGTGGTGCGTCTTTTGGCGCCCTTGACCATCCCGTTTGATCAGGTGGATGAAGCGTTCGAAATTATCGGGCGTCTTTTGCCCGCCCTTGCCGATGTGCAATAAGGGCGGTTGGATCCGACAGGACAGTGATGGTTATTTGGCAAATCACCCCAACAGAACCAAAATGAAAGGGAGCTTATTGTGAGCCATGCAAAGATACTGAGCGAACTCGGCCTGACCGATGATGTCATCTCGGGCGGTGCCTTAAAAGTCCAGACTCCGGTGGATGGATCGGAGATCGCCAGCATTGCCGAAACGGACCCGGCAGCGATGGGCGATATCATTGCCAATGCGAAACGGGCATTTGCACAGTGGCGTCAGGTGCCTGGTCCGCGCCGGGGTGAGCTGGCGCGTTTGCTGGGCGAAGAACTGCGCGCCGCCAAGGAACCGCTGGGCCGCCTTGTTGCCCTTGAATGTGGCAAGATCTATCAGGAAGGCTTGGGCGAAGTTCAGGAAATGATCGACATTTGCGATTTCGCTGTTGGTCTGTCGCGTCAGCTTTATGGTTTGACCATCGCGTCCGAACGTCCGGGTCATAAAATGATGGAAAGCTGGCATCCGCTGGGTGTTGTCGGCGTTATTTCTGCTTTTAACTTTCCGGTTGCGGTTTGGTCGTGGAACACGGCACTGGCGCTGGTGTGCGGTAATGCCGTTATTTGGAAACCGTCGGAAAAAACCCCGTTAACCGCCCTTGCCTGCCAGAACATTTTGCAAAAGGCGCTGGATCGTTTTGGTGACGCACCCGAAGGCCTGCATCAGGTTGTGATTGGCGCGCGTGACATTGGCGAAGCCCTGACCGACAGCAATGATGTGGCCCTGGTATCGGCCACCGGCTCCACCCGCATGGGCCGCGAAGTTGGTCCGCGTGTGGCGGCCCGCTTTGGTCGCACCATTCTGGAACTGGGCGGCAACAATGCCATGATCGTTACCCCGTCGGCCGATCTGGACATGACGGTTCGCGCGATTGTGTTTTCCGCTGTTGGCACCTGTGGCCAGCGCTGTACGTCGCTGCGCCGTTTGATCGTACATAAAGATGTCAAAGACGACCTGCTGCCCAAGGTGATTGCGGCGTATAAATCGGTTAAAATCGGCGATCCGCTTGCCGATGGTACGCTGGTTGGCCCGCTGATCGACAAGGACAGTTTCGATAATATGCAGGCTGCCCTTGCCAATGCCAAAAAGGATGGTGGCACCGTGCATGGCGGCGAACGTGTGTTGGCCGACCAATATGGCGATGCCTATTATGTGCAGCCTGCCGTGGTGGAAATGCCGGGCCAGACCGATACGGTCAAACACGAAACCTTTGCGCCGATCCTGTATGTCATGACCTATGAAACGCTGGAAGAAGCCATTGCGCTTCAAAACGGTGTGCCGCAGGGCCTGTCATCGTGCATTTTCTCGACCGACCTTCGCGAAACCGAACTGTTTCTGTCGGCTGTTGGTTCGGATTGCGGGATTGCCAATGTTAATATCGGCCCGTCGGGCGCGGAAATTGGCGGTGCGTTCGGCGGCGAAAAAGAAACTGGCGGCGGCCGCGAATCCGGTTCGGACGCCTGGAAAGGCTATATGCGCCGCGCAACCAACACGATTAACTATTCCCGCGAATTGCCGCTGGCACAGGGCATCAAGTTCGATATCTGATCTGTCTGATCCGGCAGGTTTAACCGCGTAATACCCAAACACCGCCGACATAATTGTTGGCGGTGTTTTGCGTTTTGAATTTTGCATCTGTTTCGACCATTGGCGCGCCCCTGCTGAATTGCAAACAGGGTAATCATCATGCGTAAAGACACCCTTGCCGGTCGGGTTGACGGTGATATTCGCACCCGGCTTGCGACGCTAGCCGACGCCTTTGGCAGAACCCGTCATGCCTCCGTGCGCGATGGCAGCGCGCAAACCATTGCCCATGACGATGTTCTGGCTGAATTTGACCGCCGTTTTCGTGATAAAACTGCGCGATGACGATTGTTTGGGACATCCGGGCTGTTCGGATTTGCACGGCATTCCGGATGACATAGAAGACCGGAATTCTGATGTCGCACTGACAACTTATCGGCTGATTACTGGGTCGGTCAGCCCGATTGATCAGCACCCGTTTATAGGCAGGGTTGCAGGGACAAGAGAGCTGATAATAAATGGCATGCCCTATATGATCGCTTACGATATTGGGCACCAGATCCTTACGATCATTGCCGTTTTGCACATATCGCGCCAATGGCCGGACGGGTTTTTATTTCAGGCATGAAAAAAGCGGCCCCCAAAGAAGGCCGCTTTCATCTTTAACCGGTTATGTCGGGCGATCTGCCTGATTAGGCGAAACGCTCGGCGACATATTCCCAGTTCACCAGATTGTTCAGGAATGCCTTGAGGTAATCCGGGCGCTTGTTGCGGTAATCGATGTAGTAGGAGTGTTCCCACACATCACAACCAAGCAGAACCTTATGGCCGGTTACCAGCGGGTTTTCGGCATTCGGGCTGTTGGTGGTGATCAGCTTGCCGGAGTCTTTATCCTGCACGAGCCAAGCCCAGCCGGAACCGAACTGACCAACGCCAGCAGCGGTGAAGTCTTCCTTGAATTTTTCGACCGAGCCGAAATCTTCAATGATTTTCTTTTCGAGTTCGCCGGGGATGTTGCCACCGCCGTTCGGCTTCATCATTTTCCAGAATTCAACATGGTTCCAATGCTGGCCAACCTGATTGAACAGTTTGCCTTTGGATTTGTCGGCATAGGTAGCCAGAACCAGTTCTTCCAGTGTCTTTCCTTCAAGGCCCGAACCTTCCAGCAGCTTGTTGCCGGTTTCGACATAGGCATTGTGGTGCTTGTCATGGTGGAATTCGAGCGTTTCAGCCGACATATAGGGGCCAAGGGCGTCGTAGGCATAGGGGAGTGCCGGGAGTTCAAGAGCCATGATTACAGTACCTCGAAGTTCATTATCGTTAAACGGTGCGGATCGCACAAAGCTTCCGCAACATATCCCCATTTGGGGTTTGTGTGAAAGTTAAATTGCCGTACAACCTGTTGTTATGCGGTAATTTTGCTTCCTATCCACCCAAATGGAGGGCGAAACTTGTCTGCCCGTTCTATCTAGGTCAAAGTTTGACTTATGCAATGTTTTTTACAAAAGCTTAAAACCTTTGGCTGCAGGGCAGTGTGTTGCCTGTTTTGAGTTAAAACGCGCCGGGATGCCAGGGCGTTCCCGACGCGATCAGAAATTTTACCTGATGGTTATGAAATCGACCGTTTTATTTCGGGGTTGGCCGCATCACACCATTTTCATCACGTTTTAGCGGCCAGGCCTGTTCTGGCAACGGGGCACCCGGGGCATCGGCAATGGTGACGCCATATTTCCAGTCTGCCGGTGCAATGGCGACATAGCGGGCATAGCCGCCGGTGCCGCCCAGGGGTTTGGCAAAGCCAATGGAGATAAGCGCGCCTGATTCCGGCACCTTATCAAGGTTTGCAACCCCTTCGGCCTGGGTGAAATTATTGTGCATCAGCCAATATTCTCCTTCAAGATCGGGGGTCGCGTCGGTATCAAGCGGTTCGTGGCCGTGAAACAGGATGTGCCGTTTGAGGTGCAGGAATTTAAGCGCCTCAAGCCCGACGCCGGGAAACGGCGTTTCATTGAAACTTTTGATGTCGTCCCAGCGTTTATACCAGTCGGAACGGACCATAACGACGGACCCTTCCGGAATTTTTCCGTGTTTTTTCTCCCATTCCTCGATGTCGGAGACATGAAGGAAATAGCCCTGGTCTTTGGCAACCTTGTCGGCAATGTTGATTACCACAAGCGGGCGCAAGCTGTAGGTGGCGGGAAGGTCGCTGATGGTGGCACCCATCGGGTTCCAATGGGCGGGCGGGTCAAGCTGGGTGCCGTACTGGTCGGTTGGCAGGTCATAGGCTGTGGCAACAAACCCGTGGTTTTCGTAGGTAAATTCCTGGCCGACATTGACATAGCCATCAATTTTCTGGCCCGCAATAGCCGCCTTGAATTTGGCATTGCCAAACCCCGGCCATACAGGCTGAACCGGGGCAAAGGCATGGGTCAGATCAATATATTTGGCGTTTTTAAAGGTATTGTCGTAGGCGGACCACAGACTGGTTTTGTCGGCTTGGCCTGTTTGGGCGCAACCGCTGACGGCCAGAAGGGCAGGCAATAGAACTCCGGCCAGTTTTTTTGATATGTGCATCTCATGCTTCCCTGAAAACGTGTTTGAACATGATGTTTTGTTCTTGAACGCAATGCCCCTTGATAAAGGGCTAGCTGATTTGGTTCAGCTTTTCAGGGTATCAATTCACGAAGATGCCAATCGATGCAAGTACCTGTGTGCCGGCATGTTATTCGTGGAAGGTTATTCCTTATAAAGGCTAACCATATTCTGTATGTCGGTTCCCTGACGGATCATCACCCCGTACTCGCCTTTTTGCAGGCTGCTGATATTTAACTGACAGGGGAAACTGCCACAGGTTTTGTTTAGGGCCATGCTGCCATCAGGATAGGTCAGAACGACCTCACCGTTTGGCGCATCGGACTGAATGGTGACCGTATCTGTTACGGCTTTCGGGGCAACCTTGATCGCAGCCAGGGCAGCTGTCGTCACTGACAAAAGACCGATCAGGGCGAGAACCACCGGTTTGCTGCGGAAAGACTTCGACATGAATGTCTCCTCGCAAAATGTTTGTGCGATAACACTGCAGGGTAAACATCATTTTAGTCTGTTCCGGTACCATTGACCGGTGAAACTGCAGGATGCCTGACTGTGCCTTCGAGCCGGAATTGACCCTTGTTTATCGTCGTTGAAAGGTAATATTGCAGGCAATCAAGGGCTATTCGGGGCGCGAATGAGGCAATTCGATGCCATATTTCCTGTTGAAAATGCGAAAAAACCAACAAAAAAGCCTCGCAACGGTTTGATTGCGAGGCTTTTTACCCGGATATTTCGATTTTTGGCAGATTTGCCTTATTTTTTGCCCGATGTCGCATTTTTAGACTCTGTGCCTGGAATTTCTGTGGGTAATCCCTGGTCGGCAATCCGGTTTTACGCGTGCAACATCAAAGCTGGCGGGGCCGCGATTACTGGTTTCATCGCGGTCGTCTGGCTGTGCCAATCAGGGCGTTCTTTGAAACGTCCATCATTGACCCTTGCCGTCGCAATATCACTCGCCCTGATCAGAGAGGGATGGGGGTGGTGCAGAAGCCGTCGAAATTGCAGTGGCAAGGATACGGGTTGCTAGTTCCGGGTCCGGCTGGCCGCAAATGGCAGATACCACAGCCAGCCCCTGGGCCCCGGCTGCAAAAACCGCGCCGACATGTTCCTGTTTTAATCCGCCAATGGCGACAGATGGCAGCGGGCTTTGGCGGGCAAGGTGTGCCAGCCCGTCAAAGCCGATGGCAGGTTTGTGTCCGGGTTTGGTTGATGTCGCAAAAACCGGGCCGATACCGATATAGTCGACAAGTGCCGGGTCCGCTGTGCGCAGCGCGGTCGGGTCTTCGACCGAGAGGCCAAGTATTTTATCCTTGCCCAGTTTTTGCCGGGCAAGGCTGGCGGGCATGTCATCCTGTCCGATATGAAGGCCATCTGCATTAATTACCAGGGCGACGTCGATATTGTCGTTTACAATCAAGGGGACGCCACTGCCAGCCAAAACCGCCATTAACTGATGGCCGACCTTGATCATGGCGTCGGTGCTGGCGGTTTTGTCGCGCAGTTGCACCATGGTAACCCCGCCGCGAAGGGCGGCACGGGCGGTTTCGACCATGGTATGTTCACGGCATAAATCGGGGTCCAGAACCAGATAAAGCGATAGATCAAAGGTCATGACAGGGTTTCAATCCGCGATTTGGCGTTAAGGGCGTTGGCATCCAGCCCATAAAGGGCATCAATGAAATGCACGGCAAAGCTGCCCGGCCCGTTTGCTGTATCGGCAGCAATGGCCCCGGCGGCGGCAAAGGTGGCAAGGGCGGCCACGGTGGCGTTAAAGGGGGCATCCGGGGCAATGGCAACAAAGGCCCCTACCAGGGCTGTTAACGAACACCCCATTGCCGTGATTTTTGGCATTAAATCTGATCCACCATAAATGCGAACCGCGCGGGTGCCGTCGGTGACGAAATCAACGGTTCCCGTTACCGCAACCACGGCATTCCGGCTTTGGGCCAGGGTTGTTGCGGCGTCTTCGGCCTGTTCAACCGGGTCGCCGCTATCAACCCCCTGTCCGGTACTTTTGCCCCCTGCAAGGGCGATGATTTCCGATGCATTGCCGCGAATAATGGCGGGGTTAAGTTCTAAAAGTTCGGCCACGGTATCGCGGCGAAAGGCGGTGGCAAAATGGGCAACCGGGTCCAGCACCCATGGTTTGTTTGCCTGATTGGCACTTTGCGCGGCAGCTTTCATGCCCTCCACCCATTGCGGGGACAATGTGCCGATATTAACCGTTAACGCCCCGGCGATGGTGGCAAATTCGCCGGATTCCTCGGGTGTGTGTACCATTGCCGGTGAAGCGCCCGCCGCCAGCAAGGTATTGGCGGCAAAATTCATTGCGACATAATTGGTAATACATTGCACCAGCGGCGATGTGTCGCGCATTTGGGCAAAAAGGGCAGAAGGTGTGGGGTTGGTGGCATCGTTGGTCATGTTAAGGCTCCAATACAAACATGTCTGGAAACCCAGTTCGAAGCCGGAATGATGGAAAAATGCCGAAAAACAGCATTCGCACCCTCCCTACGCCAGTATGAACTGGATCAGGTTCAACGGGTCACTGCGCTGCGGGTTTTCCGTGTGGCAGTTTCTCAGCCCCCTGTCGGGGCTCCCCTTGGTGAAGATGCAAGATGGGTGTTAAGGCGGGATGTGTCAATCGGCTGTTTACCGGTGGGTGGGCCCGGCCTGATAAATAAATGGCGGCGGAACGATTATGATATCGTTCCGCCGCCAGCATAGGATTGCAAAGGCAGATAACCCGCGCCGTTGCCGGGATCCGGTTTTATTTGCGGCGTTCCATTGCAGCTTTCAGGGCCGCCGCCATGGCATTGCCACCGGCATCACCTGCGGACATATTGGCGCGGTTGTTGCCACCGCCTCGGTTGGCATCACGGTTATTAGTGCCGTTATTGCCTGCCGGGCGACGTTGCGCGCTCCGGTCATTGCTGTTGCGCGCACCTGATGGCTGGCTGCGCTGTTCGCGGCGGTCCTGTGCGCCTTCGTAATCGGGGTCCGATTTCATCGACAGGCCAATGCGTTTGCGCGGTGCGTCAACTTCCATCACGGTCACCGAAACGATTTGCCCAGCCTTGACCACTTCACGCGGGTCGGCAACAAATTTGTCGGCCAGTTGCGAAATATGAACCAGGCCGTCCTGATGCACACCGACGTCAACAAACGCGCCAAAATTGGTCACGTTGGTAACCGTACCTTCCAGCTTCATGCCTACTTTCAAATCCTTGATCTCATTGACACCTTCAATGAATTTCGCGGTTTTGAATTCCGGGCGCGGGTCCCGGCCCGGTTTGTCGAGCTCGGCCAGAATATCGCGGATGGTGGGCACACCAAACACGTCGTCGGCGAATTTTTCCGGGTGAAGCGTTTTAAGGAAGGGCGAATCGCCAATCAGACTGGCAAGGTCGCGGCTGCTTTCGCGGCTGATTTTTTCAACAACCGGGTAGGCTTCGGGGTGAACTGCCGAGGCATCGAGCGGGTTTTTACCGCCGATAATGCGCAAAAAGCCTGCACATTGTTCAAAGGCCTTAGGCCCCAGGCGTTCAACCTTGCGCAAATCCGCACGCGAGCGAAACGCCCCGTTGACATCGCGGTAGGTAACGATATTGCGCGCCAGCCCTTCGCTAAGCCCGGCAACGCGGGTCAGTAGCGGGATGGAGGCAGTGTTAAGGTCAACGCCCACACCGTTCACGCAGTCTTCAACCACGGCATCGAGCGAGCGTGCCAGCTTTGAGTCCGACACATCATGCTGATATTGCCCGACACCAATTGATTTCGGGTCGATTTTTACCAGTTCGGCCAGCGGGTCTTGCAGGCGGCGCGCAATCGAGGCCGCCCCGCGCAATGACACATCAAGATCGGGGAATTCCTCGGCGGCAAATTGCGACGCCGAATAAACCGACGCACCTGCTTCGCTGACAATAACCTTGGTCGCCTTGATTTGCGGAAAGGCGTTTAACAACATGCCTGCAAGCTGGTCTGTCTCGCGCGAATATGTGCCATTACCAATCGCGATCAGTTCGATTTTGTGTTTTGCCGCCAGGGCGGCCATCGTGTTGATCGCGCCCTGCACATCGTTACGCGGCTGGAACGGGTAAACGGTGGCGGTATCAAGCAACTTGCCCGTGGCATCGACCACGGCAACCTTGACACCGGTACGAACCCCCGGGTCCAGCCCCATGGTGGCTTTTTGCCCGGCAGGCGCTGCCAGCAACAGGTCTTTCAAATTGTCGGCAAACACCTTGATCGCATCTTCTTCGGCGCTGTCACGCAAGTTGCCAAACAAATCCAGCTCGATCGACAGGGACAATTTAACCCGCCAGGTAAAGCGCACGGTGTCGGACAGCCATTTGTCGGCGGGGCGGCCCTGGTTGCGAATACCCACATGGGCGGCAATCACGGTTTCGGCCCGGCCCGGTTCGCCGCGCGGGCGGTCTTCGTCTTCGGCGCCCAGGGTTAGTTTAATTTGCAAAATGCCTTCGTTGCGGCCCCGGAACAAGGCCAGTGCGCGGTGCGACGGGCAGGTTTTGATCTTTTCCGAATGGCTGAAATAATCGGAAAATTTTGCCCCTTCGGCTTCTTTGCCTTCAATGACGCTGGCGGTAACTTCGCCGTCATCCCACAAAAGCTGACGCAGGCGGGCCACCAGGTCGGCGTCTTCGGCAAAGCGTTCCATCAAAATCTGGCGTGCACCATCAAGGGCGGCTTTGGTATCGGCAATGCCTTTTTCAGCATCGATAAATTTGGCGACTTCGGTTTCGGGGTCAAGCTGCGGGTTTTGATACAACCCGTCTGCCAGCGGCTCCAGTCCGGCTTCGCGCGCGATCTGGGCTTTGGTGCGGCGCTTTTTCTTGAACGGTAAATACAAATCTTCAAGGCGGGTTTTGGTATCGGCCGCGTTAATGGCCTTTTCAAGCTCGGGTGTCAGTTTTTCCTGTTCGCGGATGCTGTCAATCACCGATGCCCGGCGTTCTTCCAGTTCGGTCAGGTAACGCAGGCGTTCATCCAGGTTACGAAGTTGGGTATCGTCCAGTCCGCCGGTCTTTTCCTTGCGGTAGCGGGCGATGAAGGGCACGGTCGAGCCTTCATTTAGCAATTCGATGGTGGCAAGGACCTGCTCGGGACGGACAGAAAGTTCTTCGGCGATACGCTGGGGGATTGAACGCATGGTTTCTCCTTGGTTTTGCTCGTCCGCTTGAAATAGCGGCTTTCACCCCTGCTGGAAAGAGCCAGTTTGCGGCAATCACAAGGCAGCCATCATAAGCCGGGGCTTGTCGTTGGCCGTTTGCGGCGCTATCTGTTGGGCAGTATTGAAAAATCGCCGCCCTGCGCGGCTTTGATCGGAGGCTCCCATGGCCGGAAAATTCCGCGAAACGGTTATCCATCGTTCAACTGGTTCCGTTCCCAATGCGGCTTCGCCTGCAAACAAGGATGACGAAAAGGCAGCAGATAGCACCGTTGCGGGTGCCAATGATGCGCCTGATATGGCGAAAGAAGCACCGGCTTTATCGCAAGATGCAATTAATGCCCTTGCCGAAGCGAAAGCCTTTCGCGAAGCCGCCCAGCGCGAAATCGGTGGCCCCAAAGGCCCTGAACCCACCCGCTTTGGCGATTGGGAACATAAAGGGCGTTGTATCGATTTTTAATGTCTGCGTTGGCTGATTTGCAATGTGCCTGGGGCTTTGCTCTTAGATTTAGCTAATTCTAAGAGGGCGTTACCATGAAACTGGTAAAAATATACGATGCCAAATCCTAAATCCCAGCTTTCTGCTTTGATTTGGGCGGCAAATAACGGCGAGGATGTGGGAAGTGGCAACCAAGGTGCAGCTTGGTAAATCGCCGTCGATGGTGCCTTTGTTGTTGCATTATGAAGGCTGGATCCAACAGGCAGGGTTTGCGTCATTATCGATCAGTTTTCAACATGCTCGTCTGGCGGGCGGACGGAACATTCTTCGTCGTGACCCGTGTGACCGGATGCTGATTGTGTAAAGCCGGATTGAGTCCCTTGCGCTGATCAGTAAGGACGAAATAATTGACGATTTTGGTGTCAGGGGCATGTGGAATAAAAACGGCGATATTCTTTAACCGGAATATCGCCGTTTGTTCTTTTGATGAGACTTAATTTCCGCGAATGGCCTTGATATTGGGGGCATACTGGCTGGGGCCACCCTTGAAAGTGGCGGAGCCTGCGACCAGAACATCTGCACCCGCTGCGATCACGTCACGCGCAATTTCGGGGTTTACACCGCCATCAACCTCAAGATCGATGTGGCGACCGGTTGCGTCGATCATTTTGCGGATGCGTTTGATCTTTTCAAGCTGACTTGCGATGAATTTTTGCCCGCCAAAGCCGGGATTGACCGTCATGACCAGCACCAGATCAACCTGATCCATCACATATTCAATCACACTTTCCGGGGTCGACGGGTTAAGCGACACGCCGGCCTTTTTGCCCAGAGATTTGATCAGTTGCAGGCTGCGATGCAGGTGCGGGCCTGCTTCGGCATGGATGGTGATGATATCGGACCCGGCATCGGCAAATGCCTGGATATAGGGATCGACGGGTGCAATCATCAGATGCACGTCAAACACCTTGTCGGTGTGCGGGCGCAGCGCCTTGACCACATCGGGGCCGATGGTGATGTTGGGCACAAAATGGCCGTCCATGACATCGATATGGATGTAATCGGCACCTGCGGCGTCAATTGCGGCAACTTCTTCGCCCAGCTTGGCAAAGTCAGCCGAAAGAATGGACGGGGCAATCTTGATGGTGTTTTGCGTTGTCATGGCGCGGCACGGTCCTGATCGAAACACGAATGAAAAAGCGGGAATTTGCGGCTGCTATAACGCAAATTCCCGTCTTTGTCACTTAAACCAGCCTTGATTGGCATTTAGCAGTGCTTATCCGCGCTGTTTTACCAGCCGTGCGCAATAAAACCCGTCCATGCCACCAAGATCGGTCATATGAACCGGTAAAATGCGTAATTCACCGTCGGCTGTTATGGCTTCATCCCAGCCACCCAGTTCGTCAGCTGTAATCGGCTTGCGGGCATAATTGGGGTGGTCGGCCAGAAATGATTTAATCTGAAATTCGCCTTCGTCGGGCTGCATCGAACAGGTGCAATATATCAGCTCGCCACCAACAGCCAGAACCCGGTCAGCCTGAAGCAGCAGTTTTTGCTGGATCGGCAACAGTGATTTCATCAAGGCATCACCCGAGCGCAGCAAAATATCGGGGTGGCGGCGAATGGTGCCAGTCGCCGAACATGGTGCGTCGAGCAAGACCGCATCCGCAATGGGGGCATCGTCAGCAAGCTCGGTGGCATCGCCGGTGACAATTGCGGCACCCAGATCAACCCGTTCAAGGTTTTCATAAACCCGGCGTAAACGCCCTTCGGATTTATCAACCGCAATAGTATTGGCGCCGCGGGCCGCCAACTGCATGGTTTTACCGCCAGGGGCAGCACACAAATCGTAAATGGTTTTGCCTTCATAGTCGCCAAACAGTGTGGCGGGAAGGGCCGCAGCGGCATCCTGCACCCACCATTTGCCGTCTTTATAACCGGGGAGATCGCGGATACGCTGGCCGCTTTCAAGGCGGATCGTGCCGGTGGGCAGCAGGATGCCACCCAGTTTTTCGGCCCATTGTGCGCGTTCTTCGCCGTCGCGTACGGAAATATCAAGTTTGGCGTAACCAAGGCTGGCACGCGCGATGTCGCGTGCGCGATCTGCCCCATAGGTTTTTTTCCACACACCGCGCAGCCAGGCCGGAATGTTTAACTGCCAGTCTTCGACGCCTTCAGGTAATTCATAGCCATCGCGTTGCAGGCCACGCAGCACCGCGTTCACCAGTTTGACATATTTATGCAAACCGGCATCACGTGCGAGATTTACCGTGCTATCAACAGCGCCATGTTCAGACACATCCATAAAAAACAACTGGGTCACACCCAGACGCATGATGTTGGTCAGGCGGTTCGCGGTGCGGTCCTGCGGCGGGTGATAACGCGGGGCAAGAATGGCATCAATTTCGCCCAGATGGCGCAGGGTGCTACCCAGGAGCTGGCGCAGAAAATTACGGTCCCGTGAGGGCAGGCCATAACCGTGTTTTGTCAGCAGTTCATCAAGGGTGACCTCGCCGCCACGCAATTCCTGCAGGGTTTTAAGGGCCAGCATACGCGGGTCTACGGCCACAGGGGTACTGGTGGCGCGACCATTGGCATTGCGGTGGTCAGGGCGGTTTGAACGGCTTTCACGCACGGAAGGGTTTCTCCTTGAACAATATAACAGTGTAAGTAAGCGCGATGATCGGGGGTGTAAAGCGTCTTGCCCGCAATTCAGCCCTGTCACACCGATGGTTTAGGTGGAAAAAGCGAAAAACCTTGCGGTTGAAGGTTGGCATCGCTAATCCAGAAATCAAATCTTACTTATGAACGGGTCTGTTTAATGTCATTTGCTGCCCTTGCCGGTTTTTCAGGTGGATTGCTGATTGCTGCGTTGCTGCTGACCGGGATTGTTTTGCGCTATTTACGCCATAAAGCGATTCTGGACATGCCGAACCATCGATCCAGCCATGCCGTTCCAACCCCGCGCGGGGGTGGCCTTGCGGTGACGCCACTGGTGTTATTGATGGTGGCCGGGGTGACGATCTGGTTTGGGGATGCGGGTTGGCAGCGCTGGCTGATGCTGGCGGCCGCCCTTGGTCTGGCAGCCATATGCTGGATGGATGACCGCCACGATTTGTCGGCACGTTTGCGTTTCGGGTTTCAGTTTGTTGCCGTTATTTGCGGGATCACAGCCCTGAGCGGCCCGGTTTTGCAAGGATTGGTACCCCTGTGGCTGGATCATGTTCTGGTCGTGCTGACGTGGGTGTGGTTCGTAAATCTGTTTAATTTTATGGATGGCATAGACGGTATTTCCGGGGTTGAAGCCGGGTCGATCGGCGCAGGGGTGTTTGTGGTTGCCCTGTTGGCTTTTACCCCGGTTTTTGTTGACCTTGGTGTTATCGGCCTTGGTATTGTGGCGATCGTGCTGGGGTTTTTGATTTGGAACTGGCACCCGGCCAAGCTGTTTTTAGGGGATGTCGGGTCTATCCCGCTGGGTTATGTCCTGGGCTGGTTGTTGCTGGAAGTGGCAGCACGCGGTGCATGGTTGCCCGCGCTGATATTTCCCGCTTATTATTTGTTTGATGCGACCTTTACCCTTGTGCGCCGGGGCGTACGGGGGGAAAAAATATGGCAGGCACACCGCCAGCATGCCTATCAGGTGGCAACCGGGCGCGGCATGAGCCACGGGACGGTTGCCTTGTTAATCCTGGTGGCAAATTTGTTTTTGATTGCGGTTGCTTTTATGGCATTGCCGGTTGAGCTTGACGGGGCGATTACCCGTTTGGTGCTGGCACTGGTTGTTGTATTGTTACTGGTCGGGATTTTGCGGTATTGGCCGGTTAAAAAGGCTGATGGCCTGGTCGGGAAATAACCTGTCAATATACCACCTGTGCTTGACTTGCCCCCGGCTGGGCGCGAAAAGATCGAGCTAGGATAATATACAAATAAGTCAGCCGCATATTTCCCTGGAAATGAGGCGGCGCACCGGCAACTGGTTTGGGACATTTATGTGGCGATTGATACAGCGTAGCAAAGTGGCGTTTGCTCATGACGTGATCATGGCAGCAATTTCATTTCCGCTGGCGTTATATTTGCGCGTTGGCGATGCCCTGCCTTATTTTGTGCCGCAAAACATGGTTCTGGCAACGCTTGGTTTTGCGGCTCTTGCCGGCTGTATTTTTTGGTTGTTCGGGCTTTATCGCGGCATTTGGCGATATGCGTCGTTAAATGACCTGTCGCGTATTGCCAAGGCGGTGACATTGGCAATTGCTGTGTTATTTGCCGTTCTGTTTTTAACCACCCGGCTAGACTGGTTGCCACGCTCGGCGCCAATTATTCAGTGGTTTTTGTTGATGGCGCTGCTGGGTGGGCCGCGCCTGTTGTATCGTGTGATCAAGGACCGGTCGGTATCGCTTGCGATGGCGCGCCAGGGCGAAAGCCGCATTCCGATTTTGTTGATTGGGGCAGGGGATGAATCCGAAGCCTTTATTCGCGAAACCCGCCGATCTGCACTTGCACCGTTTGAAGTTGTTGGCATTGTTGGCCTGACCGACGGGCGCGTGGGCCGCAACATGCACGGGGTCAAGGTTTTTGACACGGTTGATAACCTTGAGACGACCCTTGATAAGCTGGAAAAATCGCGTTTTGATCACCGTCCGCGTAAGCTGGTATTAACCGGTAATGCCCTGCGCCATCCTGATGTCGGGAAGTGGGTGGAAATTGCCGACCGGCGCGGGCTGGTTTTATCGCGTTTGCCCAAATTGGGTGATTTGCGCGACGGCGTTTCCGACCCGCTGCAAATTCGCCCGGTGGCAATTGAGGATTTGCTGGGAAGGCCCGAAGCCCGGCTGGACCGGGACAAGGTGCGCGATATGATCGCCGGGCGCCGGGTTCTGGTAACCGGGGCGGGCGGGTCTATTGGCTCGGAACTGGTGCGTCAGATTGCCAGTTATGGCCCGGCACATATTTGCCTGTTCGATGCGGGTGAATATAACCTGTATGAAATCGACATGGAGATGTCGGAAAAACATCCCGACCTGTCACGACATAGTGTTTTGGGTGATGTACGGGACCGGGTGCGCCTGGACCAGGTTTTTGCCGTTGAAACCCCCGATATTGTGTTTCACGCTGCGGCCTATAAACATGTGCCGCTGGTGGAACATAACCCCAACGAAGGCATTTTAACCAACACCATCGGAACGCATAATGTTGCCGAGGCGTGCCGGGCGGCTGATGTTGAAACCATGGTTTTGATTTCAACCGACAAGGCGGTAAACCCGGCCAATGTCATGGGCGCGTCAAAGCGGCTGGCGGAATGTTATTGTCAGGCGTTGGAAACCCTAAGCGATGAGTTGCGTGGTAAAACCCGGTTTGTGACGGTACGGTTTGGCAATGTTCTGGGCTCGACCGGGTCGGTTGTGCCGCTGTTTCGCCGCCAGCTTGAAGCAGGTGGGCCCTTAACAGTGACCCACGAAGGTATTACCCGCTATTTCATGACCATTGCCGAGGCAGTGGAGCTGGTGTTGCAGGCGGCCGAAATGGGCCGCCAGGGCATGACGGCAGGGGGCAAGATTTTTGTTCTTGATATGGGCCGTCCGGTAAAAATCGTTGATCTGGCACGGCAGATGATTTTGCTGGCCGGGTTGCGCCCTGATACCGATGTGAAAATTAAAGTAACCGGTCTGCGGCCGGGCGAAAAACTTTATGAAGAACTGTTTCATGATTCTGAACCTCCGCAGCCTACGGCTACAGAGGGTGTGTTGCTGGCTGCGCCGCGTGTGCTGGATTATGGCCTGATTAAATCGGTGCTGGAGCAATTGGCCGAAAGTGCACAGGCGCGCAATTCGCAGCGTACGCTGGAACTGATTTCACAACTGGTGCCGGAATTTCAGCCCCCTGAAATCAGTGTCAGTTCGATTTTGGCCGAACAACAGGCCGAAATTGCCAATCGTGCTGTCGATGCCGGATAAAACCGGTTTGCCTGAAAAAAGGGCAGGTTTCATTTGTGCCGACGAGATAGCCGCCTTGCAACAATTCGGGGTCCACATTTGGCCTGTTGCGTGCTATTGCTCCGCCCGAAATCGGACCGGGCCCATTAATGATGTGTGTTTGCCGAAATTGCGGAACCATCATTAATGCGCCCGGGCCATGTTCCTGTTTCCGTTCCTGCATGAAAGCGAAGCCACGATGACAGCCCGTATTGCGCGCGCGCTTATTTCTGTTTCCGATAAAACCGGCCTGGTTGAATTTGCCAAATCCCTTCACGAACAGGGTGTTGAAATTCTTTCGACCGGTGGTTCTGCCAAAGCCATTGAAGCGGCTGGTATTCCGGTTAAGGAAGTTGCCTCTCATACCGGTTTTCCTGAAATTATGGATGGCCGTGTCAAAACCCTGCATCCGAAAATTCATGGTGGCCTGTTGGGCCGTCGTTCTGTTTCCAGCCACATGCAGGCAATGACGGATAACGACATCACGCCGATCGATCTGGTGGCCGTTAACCTGTATCCGTTCGAGGAAACCGTTGCCAAAGGTGCCGATTATGACACCTGCATCGAAAATATCGATATTGGCGGCCCCGGGATGATCCGTTCTGCCGCCAAAAACCATGAATCGGTAACGGTTATTGTCGACCCGGCCGATTATGACCGCGTGGTTGCCGAAATGGGCGACAATGCAGGGGCAACCACCTATGAAACCCGCCGTGCGCTGGCCGCCAAGGCCTATGCCCGCACCGGGGCCTATGATGCGGCGATTTCAACCTGGTTTGCCGGTCAGCTTGGTGAAACCTTCCCGCAGCGTTTGAATGTTTCGGCTGAACTGAAACAGACCCTGCGTTATGGCGAAAACCCCCATCAGCAGGCGGCATTTTACACCAATGGCAAAAACCGCCCTGGTGTGGCAACGGCAACCCAGCTTCAGGGCAAGGAACTGTCATTTAATAACTTGAATGATACCGACGCTGCCTTTGAACTGGTTTCCGAATTTTCCGAAAAACCGGCTGTTGCGATTATCAAGCACGCCAATCCGTGTGGTGTTGCCGAAGGCGAAACCCTGATTGAGGCCTATCACAAGGCTTTGTCATGCGATCCGGTATCGGCATTTGGTGGCATCATTGCTGTTAACCGCACGCTGGATGCCGCAACGGCCGAAGAAATCGCCAAACTGTTTGCCGAAGTCGTGATTGCACCGGATGTAGACGATGCTGCCAAGGCTGTTCTGGCCGCGAAAAAGAACCTGCGTGTTCTGATCACGGGCGGCATGGCCGACCCGGAAGCCGAAGACATGACCCTGCGTTCGCTGGCAGGGGGGTATCTGCTTCAGAACCGCGATGCAGGCCGCGTAAAACGTGAAGAGCTGAAGGTTGTTACCAAACGCGCCCCGTCCGATCAGGAACTGGATGATCTGTTATTTGCCTTCCGTGTGGGCAAACATGTGAAATCAAATGCCATTGTCTATGTCAAAGAAGGCAAGACCGTTGGCATTGGTGCTGGTCAGATGAGCCGTGTTGACAGCTCGCGCATTGCCGCATGGAAAGCTGAAGAAGCCAGCAAAAATGCCGGTGAAGAAACCGTGCGGACCACAGGCTCCGTCGTTTCCAGCGATGCCTTCTTCCCGTTCGCCGATGGCCTGCTGGCCGCGGTGAAGGCTGGTGCAACGGCGGTGATTCAGCCCGGTGGGTCGATGCGCGATCAGGAAGTGATCGATGCCGCCGATGAAAATAACATCGCGATGGTCTTTACCGGCATGCGCCATTTCCGGCATTGATTTTAATTTTTAATAAGAATAATATCTAAAAAATGGCCCTTCATTATTGTGGGGTCATTTTTTATTTCGAAAAATAAAGTCAGTCGTGGCTTAATATTTTCTGGAAAATGAGAAAAAATCATGTAGGGTTTTAGACATTGCTACGCGTTTTGATTGCGGGAGATAACTAGGGGGTGGGGATGTCAGAGGGTTACGGAGAGATTTTTTTATCGCATTCTAGTTCTGATAAAGAATTCGTTGAGGAAATATATAATCGATTGGATGTGTCAAATACTTTTTACGATATAAAAAGTGTTTATCCTGGACAGTCGTTTTTGGACGCCATGAAGAGTGCTAATTCGACGAAGAATGTATTTGTTCTGTTCCATTCTCCTAATACAGTTAATACATGGGTGGAGTATGAGAGGGATTTAGCTGAAATAAATAAAGCTTCAAGGCGTGGGAGAGTTTTAATTGTTCCAATAGGAGGGGAAAACTATCATTCTTTGCCAGACTGGATGCAAGAATTTATGACTTGTACTGAAGAATTTTCTGTGTCCGATATAGTGCGGCAAATTTTATTTTTACAAAACGAAATAATATCTGAAGTAAGTCACGAGCGTCATGTCTTCATAGGAAGAGAAGAGCTTTGTCGTCAATTTCATCTTAAATCTGTAAAAAATCTCCAAGCTACCGGTGCTCCTCTTCAGCACGTTGTTATAGCAGGGCTTCCTGGAATGGGAAGAACTTCTGTCGCCTCAGAGTTTACGAGAAAAACCTTTCATAGTATGAGGCCAGCTGGGCCGGTTTTTGATCTTCCTGATATGGCCGAGGCGATTGATTTCTATTTGGCTTTATTGCAAGATATTAAAGGTGCAATGTCAAAGGAGGAACTGGAGCGCCAAATTGATTGTTTTCAAGGTATGGAAGAAGAACAGCAAGCGCAATTCGTTTATGGCTTGTTCAAGCATTGGGCGTTAATAAATCAGCCGGTTGTTGTTAAAACTAGAAAAGGGTTGCGTGATAGGTCGCGTAACATGAAACCTTGGTTTTCTCATTTTTTAGAAATTTCTAAGTCCACTCCATCTTTAAGAGTTATATACATATCAGATCGACGTCTTCCAGATGAGTCAGCTTTGAACTTTGAGAATTTGGCTCAGTTCCATGTTGGAGAGCTTTCTGATTCTGATATACAGTATTTACTCGGTGAACTGATAGAAGCGCGGTATTATGATTCTGGAAAATCTGAAGCCTTGTCTCGTCACATACATGGGCACCCGGCTACGGCTCATTATGCAGCAAAACTTATCAATACTGGGAAAAATTTAGACACGCTTAATGAAAATCCAGAGCCAATATTTGCTTTTCAAGAAAGAGTTCTTGGTATTATTCTTTCATCAGAAATGCTTTCAAATGTTCAAAAGAAAATAATAGCATTGCTTGGAATATTTCCGATATTGTCCTTTGGGATTATGTCGAGAGTGGTTAACGTACCCAGAAAGGAACTTTCTGAAGAAATCTGGGATTTACAAGAAAGTTCCCTCATTGCAGCGGCAGGTGCAGAATATTTTAGTAGCCCAGGAATCGTGACCTACCGTTCTAGGAAAGAGCTATATAAATTCGGCATGGAGCTTTTTCAAGAAGTAAAAAGAATAATTGAGGAAGATATGTCTCAAGGTAAGCTGGATGCTCAATTGATTGATGCCTTGTTACTTGCTAGTCTTGAAGAAGCTGGAAAAATACCTGATGAGTTATTCGAATTGGTGACGAGCTCATCGCTTCTTTCAATGGTTACATCGCGCTTTTCTCGTGCTCGAGAAATGCCAAAGGGAGCAAAAGAGGTTTTTTTAAGTGCTTATAACCTCTCTAAACTAGCGCTTAAGATGAAGGCTTCGGATGATTCCTTAGAGCATATATTGTTTACTGGAGGTGATAGTGCAATCAGAGCTGGTGTTTACCCATCTGATATTATTGAAAAAATGCGTAACTCGTCGTTTTCATCTGTTTATTATTTAGAAGGTAGTTATGCATTTTATGTTAAGAAGGACAACAACGAAGCCGTAGTTAATCTAAATAAATCTTTCCAAATGAAGCATTTTAAATTAAGAAATGCTCGGCTTTTGTCTAGGGCCTATATTAGGATGCAACGTTTTTCTGATGCTCTTGAGGTTATTAATAGTTTACCGGATTGGCAAATCGAACGTGAAACTGGTCTCATAGTTCAGAAAATTCGGGCATTACGAGGGATGCGTAGCCATAAAGAAGCTTCTGAATTAGAGAAAAAGATTTTAGGAAGAGATGATGAATATGGTGAAATATATATCTATAATGCGGGAAAAGCAATTCGCGAAGGAAGATTTGATGACGCGCTTGGTTTTTTGAAAAAAGCGGAGACTTCTCCAAAAGCTAATCAGTTTAGTTTGCAACTTTTAAAGTGTGCAATTTTGATAGAGCAAGGAGATGCATCTCTTCTGCCATTTGTTGTGGAAACAGCTAATTCTGTTAATAGGAAATATGATGCTCTGCAATTGCAAGCACGACATGCTGTTGTTAGAGGTCAATGGAGAGATGCGGAGAAATTTCTCTCTAAAATAGATAAGAAAGATTTCTTTGATCTTCAAATAGAACTAAGGATGTTAAAGCAAAAAATAGAAGATAAAGATATTAAAATAGATGTTTTATCTTATGCTGAATGCCAAAAAAGAATTGAGAATGTTAGTCGTTTGAGCACGTCCTCTTTAGAAGGATATAGAGATGCTTAGAAAGTTTATTCGTTACATCAGGAGTGGGTGCGACGTTTTTTCTTGCCGATGAAAATGACATCGCAATTCTTTCCCAGCATTAAGGTTAAGCCCTGTTAAGGGTTTGAACGAGAAACGGCGGCCTGTGATGTGGGTCGCCGTTTTTGGTTTGATCATTGTTTCGTCGTCGAGGGTCAGGATTGTGGCTTTTGGCCAGAGGTGAGTGTTTCATCCCCTTCAATCGTTGTTCCCGTCATTGAAACAGCCAACGGGGCGGCGGGTTTGCCTTTGATGTCCGTTTGGCCGGGATCGCTGTGCGGGTGATTGTGCAGGCGTAGCGGCGCGCGCCAGTCAATCGCACCGAACGAATGGCAGGATGGGCAAATAACCGACCATTTGCCGGTTTCGGCACCACAGGCGCCACAGCGCCAATCCGGGTCCGGGTTGGCATGGCTGGCCTTGACCAGCAATTCGCGGGCCTTGGCCGGGTCCTGTTTTTCGGCAAATTCCAGATCGGCGAGCAGGCGGTAATGACGAGCCTGTGCGTTTTTGGTAATTGCCTTTTCAAGGTTGCTGCGTGCCATGCCCCACAGCTGGGCATTAATGGCCGCTTCGGCCAGCAGCAACTGGCTTTCGGGGTGGTCGGTTTTACCGGCAATCAGTTTTTCAACGGCCTTGATTTTGCCAAGCGCATCACCATCAAGGCTTTGCAGATAAAGCTGGCCCAACGCCCCATTGGGACTGACTTGCCAGCTTTGGGTAACAATATCGCGCGCCTTGGCGGGCTGATTGACCTTGATGTAAAGTTCGGTCAGCAAAATGGCCGCACCACTGAAATCTGGATGGGCGTTTAAGGCTTTGCGCAACAGTTTGACGGCTTCGCTGTTTTCCCCGTCACGTACTGCATCTTCGGCCTTGGCGGTAATCAGCAGGGCGCGACGGCGCGATAGTTCGTCTTCCTTGAAAATCTCGGCCTTTTGCGCATCAACCAGCAGGGTTAAGGCCCGGTCCCAGCGTTTTGCGCCCAAAAGCAGGTCAAAATAAGTGACAAGAACCGACGGATTGCGCGGGCGTAAACGATGGGCGCGCTCGGCATAGTCAAGGGCTGCGGTGCGGTCATCGGCTTTAAGCGATAACTGCAACAGGCCGCGCAGGCCAAAGAAGGCTGAATCAGGTGATTTCAGCATTTCTTCAAACTGGTGATGAGCGGCTTTGTCGTTGCCTTCAAGTTCGGCGGCCTGTGCGGTGAGAAGCCGGGTGAGGGTATCGTCCTCAAGGTATTTATCAACCGCACGGGTGTGTTTGAGGGCCTGACGAACATCGCCCGATGCCAGTTCAAGCAGGCCCATTGTCAGCGCTTGCTGGCCCTTTTTACGGCGACGGCTGCCCAGCATCCGGCCGACCCAGCCAGGCGAACGTGAAATGACAAACCATATGCGCCACAGCACCACCAGCACCATGACCATGGCAAGGATGGCGAGCACCACCATACCGATGGAACCATCAAACCGGTAGCCTAGCCAGATGACCGTCATGGTGCCTGGATTATTGGCAAACCACACGGCACCGGTCACAAGGGCGGCTGTGATCAGTACAAATATAACCAGCCGGATCATTGGGCTGCCTCCGATCCGGTGGTGGGATTGCCGGCTTTATCTTCGGTGCCGGTCAAAAGGCCAATCGCGTGACTGCTCAGCACATCAATCGCCTGATTGATGGTTTGGCGCGCACGCGCCTGATCCAGCCAGGGTTTAAGGGCGGTTTGGGCATTATCGCCTTCTACACCTTCAAGGGCGGAAATGGCATTGGCCAGATTATCCTGTGCCAGGGCCTGTTCGGCACTTACCAGGCGGCCATCAAGTGTTTCCTGGCCGACCACATCAACACGGCGGATCGGGAACAGCTTTTTCAGGTTTGCCACCGTCGAGTCCCAAATGCCGCCCGAATTATCATCGCTGGCAGATTTGATTGCGTCTTCCGCAGCTTTGGAAAATGTTTGGCGCAACAATTCAATTTTCGGTGCGCCCGTACTTGCAAGCGGTTTTAGCTTTTCGATCTGTTCTTGCACGACAGGATCGTCCGAACCGCTACGGGTAAGCTGGTTTAAGGCAACCTCGAACGGTCCGCCACGCTGGGCGGCATCGCGCAGGATGGCAACAGCGATGCCGATTGCCTGCCCACGACCGGCAATGCGCAGCCCTTCTGTGGCTTTCAGTTCGTCTTCTACCGTTGCCATCCGGGCGGTAAGGTCACGCATCTCGCTGGCGACACCGGAAAGTTCGGATTGCACCCGGGCAACTTCGTCAATCGGGGCCGTACGGGTTTCAAGTTCACCCAGACGGCGGGCAACAGAATCGTTCAACTCGCCGCCGCGTTCCTGATCCAGGCGTTCGCGCAGGGCGCTGATTGTACCTTCCAGGTGTGAAAGACGGGCGGTCAGATCGCTTGCGACAACAACATTGCTGGCATTTGAATCACCTGCATTATCCGGGGCGTCCTGCGTTTCCGAGGCGTCCATATCGGCTGAGGGGGCTGCCTGTTGTGTATCCATTCCCATATTGCCCATGCCATCACCATTGCTGGCGGTGTTGGCCGGTTGCGAATTGGTGTCGGCATCATTTGCGGGTGTGGTCGCAGATGGGGTGGTTTCGGGTGCCGTATCGGTTGTTTTCGCACCGTTCTCAGTGGCTTGTGGCAGGGGTGTGTCAGGTGCTGGTTGTTGCGATATGTCAGCATTGTTTTCGGCATCGGGCGCCAGCGCTTCTATCGCGGTTTGCGGCAAAATGTCTGTCAGCGCTGGTTGGGCCTGTTGCCACCATAAGGCGCGGCTGGCCCATGCAAGTGCCAGAACGATACCAACAATGATAATCGCCCATACCACCACCATAATGGCCGGTTTTCCAGGTTTTCCCGGTTTACCTGAGGCAGCACCGGAAGCAGGGCGCGCGGGGCCTCCATTATTACCACCGGGCGTTTTGCCGCCTGCACCACCTGCCGAGGCGGTTCCGGTTCCTGTGGCCGTACCGGCGGGTTTTGATGTGGTGCCGTTTGCGGGTGCATTTGTGCCAGCGGTTTTGTTCGCACCGTTTGTGGATGCGGCAGACTTTGTGCTGTTTGCTGCATTGCCAGGTTGTGCTGTGCTGGTGGCAGACGCAGGCTTGGATGATGCGCCATCCTTGCCAGATGGGGCATTTTGCCCGGGTGTTTCGCCCGTATTGGCATTGCCTTTGCTGTCGATCGAAATTGTATCCTGGCCTTTGGCCGGCGTCGCAGAGGTGTCGGTTCTTGGCGTTTCTGGTTTTTTCACGGTCGGACCATTGCAGTTTGCGGTTGTTCCGATACGCCCATTGGCGCAGGACAGTCAGGCGATTGCGTTATCTAGTGCTGATAACAGGCTTTGTTGTGTCGGTTGTTCCGCGACCTTGATCTTGCGCCAGTCAAGGCATGCAAGCCGGTCTTTTACGGCGGGGCTTAGACAAATTGCGGTCATGTTGGCCATTGCCCCTTTTATATTGTGATGTTCAACCAGCTTAACAAAGGTTTCCGCAGTGCGGGGAGAGAAAAATAACACTGCATCAATGTTAGCGTGAACAAGGCCATCCATAATGGCAGGTGGAAAACTGTTTGTCGCGTGGGCTTCGTACAATGTTTCGCGGCGTACCAGATAACCCTTTGATGCCAGTAATGTTCCCAGGTCACCGGCGGTTTTTCGTGCTGCAGGATGATAAAGTATACCGGCGTCCGGTGACAATCGTTGCGAAATCAACCGGGCTAAATCATGGATATCGCCGCCGGCACTGGCAATATTTACAAACCCGGCGCTGCGTGCGGTGCTGGCGGTAGCATCACCCACGGTCAATACCGGCCAATCGCGCCTGTTACAATGGCAGGTAAAGGCGCGCACCCCGTTGGCCGAGGTGAAAACCAGCGCCTGAACGCCCTCAAGATCGAGGGTGTTGTTGCCATTGGTCAGCGGGGGGAATTCTATCGTCAACATTGGCGCGCTACAGACCTGATACCCACGTACAGCCAATTCTGCACGTAATTCGGTCGAGTCTGTTTCCGGTCGCGTGTTGAGGACAGTTTTCCCCATATTTTCTTCCGTGTTGTTTAAGTTCGGTCGTGCTTTGTTACGTGGTAGCAAACGGCATGTCAGGCCAGAATAAAGTCTGGCCCACCCCGTTCCTTAAGCTCATTTCCGGCATCGGTGCCGATTTTGTCGGCACCGGCAATATCCGGGTTTTCCAGAATCCGTTCCGCATTAAGCCATTCGCTGCCATCGGGGCGCACAATGGCGACGCGTAAACGCATGGTGCCGTTGGCGTCAAATTCTGCCAGGGCGGCGATGGGCGTTTTGCACGATCCGTCAAGCGCACGTAACGCGGCGCGTTCGGCTGTAATACGCAGGTCGGTTTTATGGCAATGCAGCGGGGCAAGCCAGTTTGCCACTTTTTCATCGCCCGTGCGAATTGCAAGTCCGATAGCCCCCTGCCCAACGGCGGGTAGCATGTCGTCTTCGGCGATAACATGGGTGGCAATTTCGGGATGGCCCAAACGGTTCAGCCCGGCCATTGCCAGCAAGGTGGCATCGGCTTCGCCGTCTTCAAGTTTGCGCAAACGGGTTTGCACATTGCCGCGAAATGTTTCGACTTTCAGGTGCGGGTATTTGTTTAACACCATTGCCTGACGGCGCAGCGATGCGGTGCCAACAACAGACCCGGCGGGCATATCGGCAAAGTTTTTGTATTTCACCGAAATAAAGGCATCGCGCACATCTTCACGCGGCATAATCACGGGCATGGCAATGCCATCTGGCAGGATGGTTGGAACATCCTTGATGCAATGAACGGCAATGTCGATCTCGCCCTTAAGCTGGGCTTCGTCGATTTCCTTGGTAAACAGGCCCTTGCCGCCAATTTCAGACAGGGCACGGTCGGTTACCCGGTCGGCAACCGTGGAAATAACAACGATTTCAATATCGTTTTCGCCCGCAAGGTCGGCATGGGCCTTTGCCAGCAGGTCGCGTACTTCATACGCCTGTGCCAAAGCAAGAGGGGAGCCACGGGTGCCGATGCGAAGTTTTACTGTATCTGTCGCTGTATTTGTCATGGTGCCGGTTTGTAATCCGAATTCAGTGTTTAAACAAGTTTTGCACGGTATCGTTGCGGTGCCGCTGGTGTCCATGATCATTATGTAGCCCTGACGATGCGGGCCTGCATAGGATCAATATCACGCAGGATAGATGAAATTTCCTAATCTGATCGTATTTGATTGCTGCGATATCCTGCAAGGGGTGGCAAGGCGTGTTACTTTGGGCTACATCATCGCCCACAGGCCCGCTTTGATCGGGCGCAAATCAGTGATAGCCGGATATCAAAATCCATGATTGTTCTTGGTATTGAAACCAGTTGTGATGAAACGGCCGCCGCCGTTGTAAATGACAAACGCGAAATTTTGTCCAATCGCGTTTTGACCCAGCTGGAAGACCATCGACCCTATGGCGGGGTTGTGCCCGAAATTGCTGCGCGCGCGCATCTGGAGCATATCGACCGTCTGGTGGCCGAGGCCATGGATGATGCTGGGCTGGAATTTGATGATCTTGATGCCATTGCCTGCACTGGTGGGCCGGGCCTGATTGGCGGGGTGATGGTTGGTACTATGACGGCAAAATCAATCGCCTTTGCCACGGGTAAGCCGTTTCTGGCGGTCAATCATCTTGAAGGGCACGCCTTAACCGTGCGTCTGACCGATGATGTGGCATTTCCTTATTTATTGTTGCTGGTTTCGGGCGGGCATTGTCAGGTTTTAATCGTTGAAGGCGTGGGGCAATATAAACGCATTGGCACCACCATTGATGATGCTGTCGGCGAAGCCTTTGATAAAACCGCGAAAATGATGGGCCTGGGCTATCCCGGTGGCCCCGCGCTGGAAAAGCTGGCAGCCACCGGCGATCCGTTGCGGTTTCGCCTGCCACGTCCGTTGCGCGGGCGACCCGGCTGTGATTTTTCGTTTTCCGGTTTGAAAACGGCGGTGCGGGTGCATCTGGACGGTTTCCCGGTAGAGCAACGCACGCCAGAAGTTAAGGCCGATCTGGCGGCATCGTTTCAACGTGCGGTGGGTGAAACCCTGATTGATCGCTGCAAAAACGCGATTTACCAGTTCATGAACGATTATCCGGCGGGCAATACACTGGTGCTGGCCGGTGGGGTTGCGGCGAATAAGTATTTGCGCACCCGCCTGACAGAATTGACCGACAAGGCAGGGATGAAGCTGGTTGCCCCGCCGCTAGAACTGTGTACCGACAATGCCGCCATGATCGCATGGGCGGGGCTGGAACGTTTTCGACTGGGGCAGGAGGATCCGCTGGATTTCAAGCCGCGCCCGCGCTGGCCACTGGACCCTGAGGCCCCCAAACGCCCCGGTGCCGGGGTGAAGGCCTGACCTTGATAACCGGGTATCGTTGCCCGGAATATGTATGAATATTTTACGTTAATGGAAATAACCGGCATGTCGGAAAAACGCATAGGAATTGTTGGTGGCGGGGCATGGGGCACCGCATTGGCGATACAGGCGGTGCGGGCCGGCGCGCAGGTGCATATGTTACTGCGCGACGGTGACCTTGCCGCGCGGATGAACGAAACCCGCGAAAATGACTTGTATTTGCCCGGCGTTAAGTTGCCAAACGGATTAACCGCAACCCGAAATCCCGACGACGTATTACAGGCCGATGCCGTTTTGCTGGTAACCCCGGCGCAGTTTTTGCGCGAGTCCCTCACCGCGATTGCCGATAAATGGCAAAGGGATGTCCCCGCCATTATTTGTGCCAAGGGCATTGAAAAACACACCGGTGCCTTGATGGAAAATATCGTGCGCGATGTTTTGGGGGATGTGCCGGTTGCGGTTTTGTCCGGCCCAACCTTTGCCCAGGAAGTTGCCGCAGGTTTGCCCGCCGCCCTGACATTGGCGTGCCGGGACCGCGAGATAGGCAAAAACCTTGTTGATATGATCGGCACGGCGGCATTCCGTCCCTATTACAGTTCGGATGTAACCGGGGTAGAAGTGGCCGGGGCAATTAAAAACGTGCTGGCAATTGCCAGCGGCGTTGTTGCCGGTATGAAGTTGGGCGACAATGCCCGTGCCGCCCTGATTACGCGGGGGCTGGCTGAAATGTCGCGCTTGGCAATTGCCATGGGCGGGCGGGCGGAAACCCTGATGGGGCTGGCCGGTTTGGGCGATTTGATGCTGACCTGTACCGGTACGCTGTCGCGCAACTACAGCTTTGGTGTGGCCCTTGGCGAAGGGCAGAAGGCCACCGATATTTTAGCTTCGCGTCGCAGTGTGACCGAAGGGGTGCATACCGCCGCCTCGGTTAGTGCGGTGGCCGAAAAATACGGTGTGGAAATGCCGATCTGTAACGCGGTGAACCAGGTTGCGAACCATGAAGCGGCACTCCGCGATACCATTGACGCATTGCTGACCCGCCCGTTTCGGGACGAGCAGGAAGCCCGTCTTTAACCCCGTTTTTATGTCTTTTACGGCCGATACCACACATATAGTTTTTGGTGGGCCAATTCTGACACCACTTTGAACTTACAGGCTGAAATTATTTTTCCACTTGCTGTATTGCCCGCATTAACACGGGCCAGCAAATAGGATGGGTCGTATTTGTGTATTGCATGTTTAAAGGCCGTTTTCAGAAATTCCCGCCCATAACCTTTTCCCCGGTATTCGGGGTTGGTCCAATAACCAATTTGATGCGATTTATAATAATATAACAGCACAAAAATGCAGGAATTGCCCGGGGTGGAAATGCAAAAACAATTTGCCTCAACCCCGTTTAACGGGAAATGACGGGTGAAATCGTTACATGAAATATCGTTCTGTTTCAGGCGGGAAATAACATTCTCTTGCGACAGACATGCGATATCTCTGATCTCAGTCATCATCTTCTGATATGCGTTCGTAATACGCGTCCCATTCTTCTTCCGTTGGGTAATTAGGCATGTCCCTTATTTCGTTCTTTATCATTTCTTCAATTTCGTCGACAGATATCTGATCAACAAGGAATTCGCGCAGGTTTTCTTGAGTAGCTTCCAGGGAAGAATCGGACATATCCGAGCATAGAACAATCTGAGGGATATCTTTGCTATTATCAGGCAGCCATCTGAAACTCATGTAATAGACAAAAGGATCGTAGGCGGTAAATCGCTCGTCTCCCTTTGCATCGGCGAGTAAGGGGGAGTTGTCGAAATTTTCAGTCAGGGTGATACGGGCCCCTCTATTAAGCGCTGGCACCCAGAAATCGAACATAACCGGATTATAGAACGGTTCAGGTCCGTTATCGCGTTCGTAATCCTGCAAAGTTTCGCATTTGGGGAACAGTTCCTCGCCCAGGGACTCTTTGACAAGCTGTTGCCAAAAATCTATCAGCAGCTGAAATGCCGCATTATTTTCCCTGAAGTCGGCAAAGGGAAACAGGGGGTGATTTTTGAAATCCTTAAGTCTCATTGTCTTATCGGTCGCTTTCCTGTGCAGAGCGTAAGCGCAGAATACACAATCAGGTGATCAGATGGCGCAAAATGACGGCGCGGGTGAGGTCAATCTTGAGCTGTGCGGATCATTCTGTCACTTTGGCGGTATCTTGTTTTTCAATCCTATCAAATGCAGGAAAAACCTATGCTGTTTTACATTCGTTGTGTTGATAAACCCGGCCATCTTCATGTGCGCAAAGCCAATCGTGATGCCCATCTGGCCTATGTGAAAGATGGCTATGCCGATAAAATCGTTGCCGCCGGGCCGACCCTTGACCCGGACCTTGAAGGGATGAACGGATCGGTTTTTATCATTGATCTGGAAGATATGACGGCTGCCGAAACCATGACGTCAAATGACCCCTATGCCAAAGCAGGCTTGTTTGAATCGGTGGTGATCCGGCCGTTTAAAAAGGTTTTCTGATCCATGGCGTACTGGCTGATCAAAACCGAACCGTCAAGCTGGTCATGGGATGATCAGGTGGCGAAGGATATTGAAGGCTGGGACGGGGTGCGCAATTATCAGGCGGCTAATAATTTACGGGCGATGAAAGTCGGTGATCAGGCGTTCTTTTATCATTCGGTAAAGGAAAAAAGCATTGTCGGCATTGTCGAGATCGTGCGTGAATCCTACCCGGACCCAAGCGATCCCAAAGGCAAGTTCGTGCAGGTGGATGTTAAAACCGTCAAACCGTTTGTTCGGCCGGTCACGCTTGATGCGATCAAGGCAGACCCACAATTTTCCGAACTGGCATTGTTAAAGCAGTCGCGCCTGTCGGTCCTGCAGGTTGACGATGCTTCCTGGAAAGCCATTTGCGAAATGGGCGGCGTGGCACCATGAGCCACATTGCCCCTGAAGGTACTGTTTTATGTGCGCTTGGCGACCTCGATGCCACAGGGGCCAAAGGCCTGTTTGTGGGCGAAGGGGCGGCACGGCAGAACATTTTTGTCGTGCGTGAGGGGGATGCGGTTTTTGGCTACGTCAATAGCTGCCCGCATATTGGTGTGCCGCTGGAATTTGAGCCCGACGAATTCATCAGCGAATTTGGCGGCGAGATTTTGTGTTCAACACATGGTGCCCGCTTTCGTATTGAAGACGGCTATTGTGTTTCCGGCCCCTGTAGCGGGGATGCGCTGGAGCCTGTTGCGGTTAAGGTTGTTGGCGGCAATGTGGTGATGGCATAAGGCAAAAAAGCCTGTGAATTCAGTAGTGAGAGCGGGGCGGCACCATATGGAGTCGCCCCGCTCTTGTAAGGTTGGTATCTCGTTTAGTCTGCACGAAAACCTGTCAGAACATCGATATGATGGGTGATGGCATCAAGCTCGGCTGGTTTGGACAGGCGGTGATCGCCCGATTTGATTAACTGAACTTCGACATCGGTGCTGGTCAGGGTTTCGGCGAGTTTGAGGGCAGTTTGCCAGGGAACGTCCGGGTCTTGCATGCCCTGGACCAGTCGTACCGGAATGTTCAGCTCGATGGGCTTGCGCAATAAAAGGTGATTGCGCCCTTCAACGATCAGTTCCCGGGTGATGGTGTAGGGATCGTCGCCATAATCGGTCGGTTCGATCAGCGCGCCTTTTTCCTCAAGGGTTTGTTTTTGGGCATCACTAAATTGTGCCCACATCAGGTCTTCGGTAAAATCGGGGGCGGCTGCAACGCCGATTAACCCTTTGATGCGCTCTGGTCTGGCAAGGGCGGCAAGCAGGCTGATCCAGCCGCCCATCGATGATCCAACAAGGATTTGCGGCCCTGTGGCAACATGGTCGAGAATGCTAACGGCGTCTCTGCTCCATTGGCCGATGGTGCCCTCGGCAAAACGGCCTGATGATTGTCCGTGACCGGAATAGTCAAAGCGGGTATAAGCCAGCCCGCGCCGTACACAATGTTCTTCAAAATGCGTTGCTTTGGTGCCTGTCATGTCGGACATGAAACCACCAAGGAACAGGATACCGGGCTTTTGTTCATTTGGTGTCGCTGTCTGCTTGCGGGGGATCGCGTGGTATGCGATTTTTGATCCGTCAGGCCGGTCGAGAAACATAAGTGTCGGCATGTCATAAGTCATCTGGGCCAAGAATCCTGGATGCTGAATGGTTAAGGTTGGATGAGCGCGTCACAAAACGAGACACACGCAGTCTATCGCCCCGGGCGGCAGACGCAAGGTTCGGACTTTCGTCCGGCGGTAATCCTTCAGGTTCTGCCCGAACTGGAAACAGGCGGTGTGGAACGTGGAACGGTTGATATTGCCAAGGCCATTGTCGATGGTGGCGGGGTGGCGTTGGTGGCATCCCAGGGCGGACGGCTGGAGCGTGAGCTTGAACGCATTGGCGCACGTCATATTACCTTGCCGCTTAAATCCAAAAATTTACTGACCATGCGCCAGAACGGGCGTTTGCTGGCTGATTTGATTGGTGCTGAAGGTGTGGATATTGTTCATGCCCGATCCCGCGCCCCGGCCTGGAGTGCGCGCTGGGCAGCGCGTCATATGCAGGTGCCGTTTGTGACCACCTTTCATGGTACCTATTCGGGGTATACCAACCCGTTTAAGCGATATTACAATTCGGTCATGACCATGGGCGACCAGGTGATTGCGGTGTCGGAATTTATCGCCAATCATATTCGCAAATATTACAAGATTGACGAAGAACGCCTCAATGTGGTGCCGCGCGGCACCAATGTGGACCTGTTTAATCCGGAAAATGTCAGTCAGGAACGGTTGATTGCGCTTTCAACCCAATGGCGGCTGAACGGGGATGACTATGTCATCATGTTACCGGGCCGGTTGACGCGCTGGAAAGGACAGGCCTTTTTGATCAAGGCTATTCCGGCAATGCTCGAAGAAATCGGCCATCGCAATGTGCGGTGTTTGCTGGTGGGGTCTGACCAGGGGCGCACGGCGTATCGCGAGGAATTGATCGAACTTAGCCGCAGTCTTGATGTGCAGGATATTGTTCATATCGTTGACCATTGCGCCGATATGCCAGCGGCCTATATGTTGGCCAATGTGGTTGTATGCCCGTCATTGGACCCCGAGGCCTTTGGCCGGGTGCCGACTGAAGGGCAGGCGATGGGACGACCGATTGTGGCAACGGCCCATGGTGGCGCAACCGAAACAGTTTTACCCGGTGAAACCGGCTGGCTGGTGGCAGCGGGTGAAGTGGCCCAGTTGTCCCATGCTTTGGCACAGGTTTTAAAACTAAGCCCTGAACGGCGCGAGGCAATTGCGCAAAAGGGGCGGCAACATGTGATTGAGAAATTTTCCCTGACCCAGATGGCGGAACAAACCCTGGCGGTTTACGACAAGGCCTTGCAGCGTATCGTCAGGAATAATGCGGCATGACAGACGACAAAATGGCGCCGGTTGGTGCGGAAATGGCAGTCGGTGGGGAAGAACCCGTTCGGCAGCAACGAATTCTGGTGATCAAATTAAGTGCATTGGGCGATGTGGTGATGGCAACAGGGCCATTTGCCGCGATAAGGCAGGCACATCCTGATGCCCATATTACGCTTTTAACCACCAAACTTTATGTGGATCTGGCCAAGTCGACTGGTTGTTTTGATGCAATTGCCGTTGACCGGCGACCAAAACTGACACGCATTGGCGATGTTCTGGCGTTGCGCCGTTTTTTGCGCAGCGGTGAATTTGACCGCGTATATGATTTGCAAACATCGGACCGGACCACGTTTTATTATCGGTTGTTCTGGCCGGGCAAGGTGCCGGAATGGTCGGGGATTGCCTGGGGGTGTTCGCATCCTCATAAAAACCCCGAACGGCATAAAATGCATACGATTGACCGCCACATTGACCAGCTTGCCGATGTTGGCATTACCAATGTGCCATTGCCCCATATCCGGGCGCCCAAGGTTGAGCCGGATCGCTATGGCATTAAAACGCCCTATGTTCTGATTTGCCCGGGCGGGTCGCCTCATCGACCGGAAAAGCGCTGGCCTGCCGAACGTTTTGGCTTGCTGGCAAAAATGTTGGCCGATTATCGGTTAACACCGGTGCTGATTGGTACCGATAGTGAATCCGAAGTTTTGGACCGGATCAGCAATATGTGCCCGCGAGCGCGCAATTTGATGGGACGCACCGATTTTCTGGAAATCGCCAGTCTGGCCCAGCAGGCGGTGCTGGCAATTGGCAATGACACGGGGCCAATGCATTTGGCCGCGGCGGCAGGCGCGCCAGCAATTGTTCTGTTTTCTGATGCTTCGAACCCGGAAATGTGTGCGCCGCGTGGACATGCAAAAGATGCGGTCAGCATTATTCAGCAGCCTGATTTGCGTAATTTGCCAATTACCCGCGTGTTTGATGTGATTCGCCAGCGCCTTAATCTGGAAGACTGAACCGCAAAACAGCAAAGCCATGCAAGTGCCGGGCCAGTGAACTGTTACCTAACTGTCTTATGTTGTGAAATCATTGCTTTCTGATATGAGGCGGATATGCTAAATCAACTTGCTACTGATGCTTTTGCGGGCATCGGGCATGTTTTGTTGTTTGCCTTTGTTTTTTGACTGTCATAGGAGATTCTCCATAGCACGACCACGCAAACCGATGCAGCCGACCAAAGACGGTCCGCGCGTCAATCAGGATATCAAAGCCCGTTCCATCTGTGTTGTTGACGCAGAAGGCAATTTGTCACAGCCGATTAGTGTTCGTGAAGGCATTGACATGGCGATGGAGGCAGGACTCGATCTCGTCGAAGTCGCCCCGACTGCCGAGCCGCCGGTTTGCAAGCTGATCGACTTTGGCAAATTCAAATATGAATTAAGCAAGAAACAGAACGAAGCCAAAAAGAAGCAGAAGGTTATCGAGGTCAAGGAAATCAAACTGCGACCGAATATCGATATCCATGACTATAATGTCAAACTGCGTGCGGCTCAGAAGTTTCTTGGTGGCGGCGACAAGGTGAAAGTCACCCTGCGTTTTCGCGGGCGTGAAATGGCGCACCAGGATCTTGGTCTTGGCATGTTGCAACGTTTTTCCGGGGATTTGGAAGATCTGGCCAAACCGGAAATGATGCCAAAAATGGAAGGCCGGATAATGATTATGGTGCTGGCGCCGCGTTAACACGTGGCGACAAGCCAAACCGGAAGGAGACGCCGATGGGAGCAAGTCAGGGACCCCTTGTTGTCGGTGTTGATGACGACGGGAAAAGCCTTGTTCTGCTTAAACGGATCGTCGAAAGTGGCGGTTACCGTTTCATCGGCGTGTCTTCCGGGCACGAACTTTTATCGGTTTTAAAAACCGAGCGGCCACGTGTGATCCTGATGGATGTGATGTTGCCGCAAATGAACGGCTTTGAAGCCAGCTTGCGGGTCCGTACCGGGTTTCCGCAAATTTCGGCCGCCATTATTTATGTCACCGCACGCCAAAGCGAAGAAGATTTGCGTGGTGGTATTGCGGCGGGGGGCAATGATTTTGTTCTTAAGCCGGTTAACCGCGAGAAGCTGCTAAGCCGAATCGAAAAATGGTTGGGCAAAGCGCATCTGATCAAGACGGCTGTTTAACTGTTTTTGACCGTTTTTCCATGGTCTCGTCTGTTTGAGACTGTTTTTTCCTTTGTGATATTCCGGTTATTGGCACGCGATGCTGTTATGCAAAAGCATAACGGGTGTGTGTAGCGTTAATTGCGGGTATGTTTGGCGCTGGTTTGTGCCGCTTTCGTCGCGGAAATCTGCCAAAATTGGCGAAATGAACGGTAAATGCAGCATTGATGGCCGTTTGCCGGGCTTTGTGGAAAAGTTCCTTGAAAAAGCATGGGGTGGAGTCTATAACCACCCGTCCCCGAACCAGGTGGTGAGGCTGGAGATAATTGCGATTATCTCAGGGCATGCCCAGCCGCCGAAGGGGATTTTTGTCAAATTGCTTTTTGCAAGGATAGAAAAATGCCCAAGATGAAGACCAAAGCGAGCGTCAAAAAACGCTTTAGCCTGACTGCCAAGGGTAAGGTTCGTCACAATGTCGCTAACAAGCGTCACCTGTTGACGGCAAAGTCGACCAAGATGAAACGTCATGCACGTGGCACAGAAATTCTCTGTGATGCGGATGCACGTATCGTCAAAAAATTCCTTCCCTACGGCTAAGGCAAGAGAGAGTATAAATGGCTCGTGTTAAAGGGGGCGTGTCTTCACACGCCCGTCACCGCAAGGTTATCAAGGCTGCCAAGGGTTACCGCGGTCGCCGTAAAAATGCTTATCGTACTGCCGTCCAGGCTGTCGAAAAAGGTTTGCAATATGCATACCGCGATCGTCGCACTAAAAAGCGCCAGTTCCGCAGCTTGTGGATCCAGCGTATTAATGCCGGTGCTCGTGAAAACGGCCTGACCTATTCGCAGTTCATGAATGGCCTGAAAAAAGCTGGTGTCGAGCTGGACCGTAAAGTCCTGGCTGATATCGCTGTGCGCGAACCCGAAGCCTTTAAGGCTTTGGTGACCCAGGCCCAGGCTGCGCTCGGCTGATAAACCTTTTTTTAAAAGGTTTTTACGGCATTTGCCTGATTTATTTCGGGGGCGGCCATTTTTGGCCGTCCCCGTTTTGTATTTAAGTCCCTTTATCCTGTTCACCCCAGCCAAAGCGTCGGAAGTTATGGAAAACATCGAAGCGTTGCGCGAAGAGGTTCTGGCAGAAGTTGAGAAGGCCGCCGATCTGGCAGCCCTTGAAGACATCCGCATCAGTGCTCTTGGCAAAAAAGGCCGTATTACCGGCCTTATGAAAAACCTTGGCAAGATGGACCCGGACCAGCGTCGCGAATTTGGTCAGGCCCTGAATGCTGTTAAAGACCAGGTTGCAAGTGCGCTTGATATGCGTAAGGGTGACCTTGAAAACGCTGCCCTTGAGGCACGCTTGACCGGTGAACGTATTGACGTGACATTGCCGTCACGCCCGAGCGAAACCGCAGGCCGCATTCACCCGATCAGCCAGACAATTGACGAAATTGTGTCGATCTTTGGTGAAATGGGGTTTGCCCTGGCCGAAGGCCCGGATATCGAGGACGATTTTCATAACTTTACCGCCCTGAATATTCCGCCCGAACATCCGGCGCGTGAAATGCAGGATACGTTTTATCTGCCCGAAGGTGAAGATGGATCGCGGCTGGTGCTGCGCACCCATACATCCCCGGTGCAGATCAGAACGATGCAGTCCAAAACGCCGCCGATCCGCATTATTGCACCGGGCCGGACCTATCGTTCCGATAGCGATATGACCCATACGCCGATGTTCCATCAGGTTGAAGGCCTTGTCATCGACAAGAAAACCCATATGGGCCACCTAAAGGGGTGTTTGCTGGAATTTGTGAAAACCTATTTCGAGCTTGATGACGTGCCGGTACGCTATCGTCCCAGCTTTTTCCCCTTCACTGAGCCCAGTGCCGAAATGGACATTGGCTGTTCGCGCAAGGGCGGCGAGCTTAAAATCGGTGCTGGCGACGACTGGCTGGAAATTCTGGGGTGCGGCATGGTGCATCCGCGCGTTTTGGCGGCTTGTGGCCTTGACCCCGAAGAATATCAGGGCTTTGCCTTTGGCATGGGCATTGAACGTATCGCCATGCTGAAATACGGCATTCCCGACCTGAGAACCTTTTTCGATACCGATCTGCGTTGGCTGAAACATTATGGTTTCGTGCCGCTGGATGTGCCGAATATGGTTAGAGGCTAAGATTATGAAATTCACATTAAGCTGGTTAAAGCAGCATCTTGAAACCGACGCGCCGGTGGAACAGATTACCGACAAACTGACGGCTATTGGCCTTGAGATTGAAAGTTTTGTTGATCGTTCTGCTGCCCTTGCCGACATTCGCGTGGCTTATATTGAAGAAGCTGGCCAGCACCCTGATGCTGACCGTTTAAAGCTGTGCAAGGTTAATACCGGAAGCGGAATGATTCAGGTGGTATGCGGCGCGCCCAATGCCAGAACCGGCATCAAGGTGGCGTTGGCACAGCCCGGTGCGATTATTCCGATTGATGGATCAAAACTAAAGCCGGGTAAAATCCGCGGGGTCGAAAGCCAGGGCATGATGTGTTCAACCCGGGAATTATGCCTGGGTGAAGACCATGATGGCATTATTGAATTGCCGGATGATGCCGAAATTGGCGCGCCGGTGGCAGGTGTTCTTGGGGCGGATGACCCCATCATAGAAATTAACCTGACGCCAAACCGCCCCGATTGTACCGCTGTTCGTGGCATTGCCCGTGACCTTGCCGCTGCCGGATTGGGAACGCTTAAGGATGATCCTTATCAGGTGCCGGTCGATGGCAGCTTTGACAGCCCGGTAACTGTCACCATTGCCGACGATGTGGCCGCCAACGCAGCTGCCCCGGCATTTTATGGTCGCTATATTCGCGGTGTTAAAAATGGCGAAAGCCCGGCCTGGTTAAAAGCCCGTCTTGAAGCCATTGGTTTGCGCCCGATTTCAATTCTGGTGGATATCACCAACCTTGCGACCTTTGACCTTGGCCGCCCGCTGCATGTGTTCGATGCCGATAAGCTGAGCGGTAATATCGATGTGCGTTATGCCCGTGAGGGTGAAAAGCTTCAGGCACTGAACGACAAGGAATACAGCCTGACCAGCGACATGGTTGTTATTGCTGACCAGGCTGCTGCACAAAGTATCGGCGGCATTATGGGCGGTGAATTGACCGGTTGCCAGAACGACACGGTTAATGTGTTTGTTGAATGCGCCTTGTTTGATCCGATCGTAACGGCAAAAACCGGCCGCAAGCTGCAAATCAATTCTGATGCTCGCTATCGGTTTGAGCGCGGCGTGGATCCGCAGTCGGTTGTTTGGGGAATCGAGGTGGCAACCCGTCTGATTACCGAACTGTGCGGCGGCGAGGTTTCACATGTTGTAACTGCTGGAACCGTACCGGCACCCAAAAACAGCTTTGATTTGCGCATTGCCCGCATTGCAGAACTGGGCGGTGTGAGCGTTTCGCAGGACCGTGCTGCCGAAATTCTGACATCCCTTGGTTTTGCTGTGACTGCTGGTGACGGTGTGTTAACCACCATTGCGCCAACATGGCGGCCCGATGTGGTTGGCGAAGCCGACCTGGTCGAGGAAGTTTTGCGTATTGTCGGTTACGATCAGATCCCGACTGTGGAACTGGAACGTGAAACCAGCCTGCCGGTCCCGGCCCTAAGCCCGATGCAAAAACGCGTTGGTTTGTCGCGCCGGGTGCTGGCTTCGCGCGGGATGTATGAAACCGTGACCTGGGCCTTTGCCGATTCGCGGTTGGTCAGGGAATTTACCGATCTGAAAAAAGGTCTGTTTTTGGCCAATCCGATCAGTTCTGATCTGGATGTGATGCGGCCCAATGTGCTGATCAATCTGATTTCGGCGACGGGGCGTAACCAGAACCGTGGTTTTGCCGATTTGGCCCTGTTTGAAGTGGGGCCGGAATTTTTCGGTGATCAGCCGGGTGATCAGCGCCTTGTTGCGGCAGGTCTTCGTGCCGGGGCAACCACCGATCGCAGTTGGACCGGTTCGCGCCGTGATGTTGATGTGTTTGACGTCAAGGCCGATGCCGAAGCCCTGATTGATGCGCTGGGTGTGCCGGCGGGCAATATTCAGGTGAATGCCGAAGGTGCGCCGTCATGGTATCACCCGGGCCGTTCAGCTGCCCTGCAATTGGGTCCGAAAAACGTTCTTGGCTATTTCGGCGAATTGCATCCGCGTATCCTCAAGGCGCTGGATGTCAAAGGCCGTTTGGTAGCGTTTGAACTGTTTGTTGAAAACCTGCCGATGCCCAAAAAGAAAGGCACCAACCGTCCGCCGCTAAATGCGTCGGCATTCCAGTCGGTTGAACGTGATTTTGCCTTTTTGCTTGATGCAACGGTTAGTGCCGAGCAGGTGGCCAAGGCTGCGCGCAGTGCGGATAAGGGCCTGATCAGCGATGTGACGATTTTCGATCTTTATGCCGGTAAAGGCATCGAAGATGGCAAAAAGTCACTGGCATTTTCCATTACCCTGCAGCCGACCAAACAAACCCTGACTGATGAAGAAATCGACGGGGTTTGCAAAAAGGTAATTGCAGCTGTTGAAAAGGCAACTGGCGGCGCATTGCGCGGCTGATAGGTGTTGTGTTGAGACTGAATAAAAGCGGGCCACCAAATGGTGGTCCGCTTTTATTATGGGCTGTTTCTGTGCGCGTCAGGTGGGCATCGTACAGGGTGATTAAGCCTGATTCTCCGACTTTAACCGGTCAAGAACAGCAAACATATCGGACGGTTCCGGGCGTTTGGTGTAGTCAGCGTTAACCTCGGCATAGGCGATGGTGCCAGTTTGATCAATTACATAGCGGGCGGGCATGGGTATTTCGCCGGGGAGGAGAGGTATCGTCTGTTCGTGTCAGTGGGCAATTGTCAACCACTATAAACGAGGTGGCGACGGCAGCCGCCATGGCCGGGCTGGGCCTTGTCTCCATGAGCCGTGCAGGCTGCGCACAAGAAATTGCCAGCGGTCAACTGGTGGAGGTTTTAACCGGGTGGGATATGGGTCAGGTTGACCTGCATGCTATTTTCCCCGCTGGACGGGCCGCGATACCCGCCGCCCGCGCCTTTGCCGATTTTATGGCGGCGGAATTGGCCAAGGTTCTGGCAACAGCCCCTTAAAGCTGTATCAGGTCCTGTTTGGCCCTAATAGGTGCTGCGTTTTTTCATTACCGCATAGGTTTCTTCTTCAAGGTCGGCGGCAATCAGGTCTGGTCCATTGGTGTAAATGCGCCAGGATTTTTCGAATTTTTCACAATCAAGTGTCAGACGGTCGGCAATACTGGTCCATTGGCATTTGCGCGGCTGGTCCAGCCCGACAAGGTTGCCGGTGGAATTGTCTTCGAGATGGATTACCAGCAATTGCTGGTCCGTGGTTACCGAATAAACGCCATATGTTTCGTTTGCAAAACGATAGCTGATTTCTGTGCCATCAAGCTGGCGCCAGCCGCTGGGTAGCGGCCCGTGAATGTCGCGTTGGGAAAAGTTCGCTGCAAGTTGCTGCATATGGTTGTTGGGCATAATGCGCGGGTCGCTGCTACAGGCGGAAAGTAACATCAGCCCGGTGAATGTCGCGGGAATAAAGCTGTTTTTCGTCATTGCAAGTCTCCTGTAGGTGCCGGTTAAAATCCGCGATTTTCCGGGCTATTATAATCATTCCTCTGATCCGCGCAGGGTAAAGACAAATGTTGCACCGGGATCGCTGATCGGGCGGTTGGTATCAAGCCAGATTTCGCCGCCATGCTGTTCGACGATTTTTCGACAAAGCGAAAGTCCAAGGCCGGTGCCGCTAAATTCTTCCTTATGCAGGCGCTGAAACAGACGGAAAATGCGCTGGGCATGTTCGGGGTGAATACCAATACCGTTGTCATGCAGGGTAAAACGCCAGAAATCCGGTCTTTCGGGGTCGCGAACGGCTTTGATGTTAATCAGAGGTGGCACGCCAGGACGCGAATATTTGATGGCATTACCGATCAGGTTTTGAAACAGCCGCGACAAGGCGATCCGGTCGCCATATAATTGCGGCAGGGCGGCATGGGTAATGGTTGCCTGGGTTTCACTGATCGCGGCTTTAAGGTCGGCCTGGGCTTCGTTAAGGACCTCGTTACAATCGATCAGGGTTTGGCCGCCATTGCTGCCTGTGCGGGCATATTCCAGCAAATGGGTAATCAGTTTGTGCATCCGTTTGGCACCATCAACGGCATAGTTGATGTATTCGTCGGCATCTGGCCCCAATGTGCCGCCATAACGCCGTTTTAATAACTGGGTATAACTGGTGACCATGCGCAGCGGCTCCTGGAGGTCATGCGATGCGACATAGGCAAATTGTTCAAGGTCTTCGTTGCTGCGTTTAAGCTGGTTCAGGGTTTCGCGCAGTTTTTCGGCATTGTCGACAAATTCGGTCACATCGCGCGCGCTTCCCAGCATCACGCCATCCAACGGGCCAATGCAATGCCACGCCAGCCAGCGTAAATCTCCGTCTTTGTCGGCCATACGAAATACCAGTTCGGCACTGGGTTTTTCGCCACTGATACAGGCGGCGAAGGCATTGGCGGCCTCTTCGCGCTGGTCGTCGGCAAACAGGTCAAAAAACGGGGTGCCGATGGCAAAATGAACCTTGTCACCCAACACGCTTTCAAGGGCGGCACTAAATCCGCGTAAAATGCCTTGCAAATCAACAGCAATGGCGGGTTCGGGGGAATGTTGCAAATAGGCTTCAAACGGGTTGCAGATTTCCTGGCTGCCGGTGGTTTCAAGCAACAGCACCGTGGCAAAATTTTCCCCATGATCGGAATGGCGGGTCGCGGTCAGGTAAAATCGTTGACTGTAGTTATCGTCAGGATGAAGCGATACCATTGCGGCAATGCGGTCCTGGGGCCAGCGGTCCTCAATCAGGGCTCCACGCAGTTGGGCATAGGAAGCCGGGCCGAGCAGCTTCATAAAATCGTTTGCTGTGACCATTTCGGGATTATTGTCGGATTTTCCTAATATTTCAGGCCAGTTCAGCCGAAGGTTAAGGGCGGCGTGCGGGGTAGATAAACGCCAGCCAATTAATGCGCAGCCAAAATTTGACAGGCTGTTTTCAACATCGTTGAAATGCCCAGCCAGGTCTGATGCCCGGATATGCTGACGTTTCAGGCGAATCCACAGCCAGATCGACAACCACGCCATAACGGCCAGGATCATGGCAAAAAGAACGGCATGCAAGGCGAGGCCCCGAAACCATTCATGCAGGAGTGTCATTTTGGGCACCATCACCACCGTCATACGGTTAAGCCGTGGCATGGCATGATAGGCCAGCATGATGGATTTTTTGCCGTGTTCGCAGGTCAGGCTGCCATCAATATTATGGCGATTTTTAATCAGGATTTCGCGGAGTTCTGTTGCAAGATGAGGGGGGAAACTGCCATGCAACACATCAAGGTTGTTGTCGACGACCACCAGCGAAATATTATCCTGATGGGTGGGAATGGAGAGCAGGTTGCGTTTGCTGGCCTGCGCAACTGATATGCTGATAGAGGAAACAAGACGTACCAATTCGGAACGTCCCTGTTCCAGGGCGCTGTCATACAGTGTTTTCTGGATAATACCGAATGATAACAAAACGATGAATGTGCCGCTTAGGGAAAGCAGCAACAAGCGATGACGCAATGTACGCAGACTTCGCTGCGACAGAGACGGTTCAATAGCGGTCAGAAACATTGTACTGGGCGCATCCCTGTCGATTTCCTCTATACGGATGAAGGACAAAAGCCTAAATAAACCGGCACGAAGCGTAAAGCGAGATTGCTATGACCCGGTGGTTGCTGTTAAACGATCCGCTTGTGATCGGAAATGGTGTTTTCATCGCAGACAGCTTCTTGCCGAAAAAGGGCTGTCTGGTTGCCTGCTGTCGCATCTTTGGCATGCAGACGCGGCATTTTGAACAAACTTCTTTTTCGATCTGTTGACGTGACACTGGATATATCGATAGCTGATTGCTAGAAAAGCATCCCATGACCGATCTTAAACATATACGAAATTTTTCGATTATCGCCCACATTGACCACGGTAAGTCCACACTTGCTGATCGGTTGATTCAATTAACGGGTGGTTTGACCGATCGCGAGATGAATGAACAGGTTCTCGATTCGATGGATATCGAACGTGAACGGGGCATTACCATCAAATCGCAAGCGGTACGCCTGAAATATGTCGCCAGGGACGGGGAAGAATACACCCTGAACCTGATGGACACCCCGGGCCATGTCGACTTTGCCTATGAAGTCTCGCGTTCGCTGGCGGCGTGCGAGGGATCGTTGCTGGTGGTTGACGCCGCACAGGGTGTTGAAGCCCAGACGCTGGCCAACGTTTATCAGGCGATGGACAATAACCACGAAATCATTCCGGTCCTGAACAAGGTTGACCTGCCCGCGGCAGAACCTGATCAGGTTAAGGAACAGATTGAAGAGGTTATCGGCATCGATGCGTCGGATGCGCTGATGATTTCGGCGAAAACCGGCATGGGTGTGCCCGATGTGCTTGAAGCCTTGGTGACCCGCTTGCCAGCGCCGACCGGGGATGCCGATGCGCCGCTTCAGGTTTTGCTGATTGATAGCTGGTATGACGCCTATCTGGGCGTGATGATTTTGGTTCGGGTTAAGGAAGGCACGCTTAAGCGGGGCCAGAAGATCCGTTTTATGAATGCCAAGGTCACCCATACCATCGACCGTGTCGGGGTGTTTACACCCAAGCCGCTGGCGCTTGATCAGATGGGGCCGGGCGAAGTCGGCTTTATCAATTGTGGTATGAAAACTGTTGCCGAATGCGAAGTTGGCGACACGATTACCGAGGAAAAACGCCAGTGTGCCAAGCCGCTGGCCGGGTTCAAACCATCTATTCCGGTGGTTTTCTGCGGTATTTTCCCGGTTGATACCAGCGAATACGATTCGCTGCGCGATGCACTGGAAAAACTGCACCTTAATGATGCGTCTTTCCAGTTCGAGCCTGAAAACTCGACCGCCCTTGGTCTTGGTTTCCGTTGTGGCTTCCTTGGGTTGCTGCATCTTGAGATTATTCAGGAACGGCTGGAACGCGAATACGAACTTGATCTGATCACAACCGCACCGTCGGTTTCCTACAAGATCAACATGACCAATGACGAAGAAATCATGCTGCATAACCCGGCAGATTTCCCTGAGGTCACCAAGATTAGATCAATCGAGGAGCCGTGGATCAAGGCGTCGATTATGGTGCCCGATGAATATCTGGGCGGTATTTTGACCCTGTGTACCGAACGCCGTGGCGTTCAGCTGGACCTGACCTATGTCGGGAACCGGGCGATGGCGGTTTATAAATTGCCGCTTAACGAAGTGGTTTTCGATTTTTATGATCGCCTGAAATCCATTTCGCGCGGCTATGCCAGCTTTGACTATGAACTGGCCGATTATGACGAAAGCGATCTGGTCAAAGTTTCGATTTTGGTAAATGACGAGCCGGTTGATGCGCTGGCATTGATGGTTCATCGTGGCCAGGCTGAAACCCGTGGCCGTGCCATTTGCGGCCGGTTAAAGGATTTGATCCCGCGCCAGATGTTCCGCGTTGCCATTCAGGCCGCCATTGGTGGCAAGGTGATTGCCCGTGAAACCGTTTCGGCGTTGCGTAAAGACGTGACAGCAAAATGTTATGGCGGCGATATTTCGCGTAAACGCAAACTTCTGGAAAAACAGAAGGCCGGTAAAAAGAAAATGCGCCAGTTCGGCAAGGTCGAAATTCCACAATCGGCCTTTATCAATGCGCTTAAAATGAGCGACGATAAATAAGCCAGCAGGACATAAACATTAAAGGCCGCGCCTGATAATCAGGGACGCGGCCTTTTTTTATGTTGCGTGACGCCGGGGGGGTGCGTTTAGCTGATGAGCAGCGGCCCCACAACTTTTGATATGGATGACAGGCATGGATCTGGATTTACTGGCCCGGCAGGAAAACGAACTGGTTTTTGATGCCTTTGATGAAAATATGGCATGGAAGGTTGGGGCCGCCCTGGTGGAAGTAGCCCGTGCACGCAATGCCCCGGTGGTGGTTAATATTCGCACCCCGAACCGGGTGTTGTTTCATGCGGCACTGCCTGGTGCTGTGCCTGCCAATGACGAATGGGCGCGGCGCAAAAGCAACCTTGTTTTGCGAGAACATCAATCATCGCGCCGGTTTGGCATGGCGCTTAAGACCAAAACCAAAACTCTGGCCGATCATGGCCTTGATTTCGCCGATTATGCCGATCACGGCGGCAGTTTTCCGCTGCGGGTCAAAGGGGTGGGGGTGATCGGCGCGATTACTGTTTCCGGGTTGGCATCGGCCGATGATCATGCCCTGATTGTTGAAGTCCTATCGGCTGTGTTGAAAGTGGCACCGGACTAACACATGGGGATATGAAAAACGCCCCGTTTTAGAAACGGAGCGTTTTTGTTTGCCATGCGAGCAATAAACGGATGTATCTGAGGTTATTCCGCAGGGACGCCAGTGGTTGTTGAATATTCGAAATGAAATTCCTTGTCCGGGAACAGATAGCTGCGTGCACTGTGAATGGCACTTGCCCCTTCGGCGAAGCCTGACAGGATCAATTTGAGTTTATGCTCATACGTGGCAATGTCGCCAATGGCGTAGATGCCCGGAACAGATGTTTCCATCGTTGCCTGGGTCACCCCAATATGGTTGCGTTCCAGGTTCAGGCCCCAGTCTGCAATTGGTCCCAGTTCCATCGCCAAGCCAAAGAAGGGCAGCAAATGATCGGCTTCAAGGTCAAGCTCTTCGCCCTTCAGCGTCGCAACCGTTACGTGGCTGAGTTTGCCACTGGTAATATCGCCCTTTAAGCCTTTAAGCTGATAGGGGATGACCATTTCGATTTTGCCGGCTTCGGCAAGGGCCTGTAATTTGGCGCTGCTATCGGGTGCGGCGCGAAATTTGGGGCGACGATGGACAACATAAACTTTTTCTGCAATGTCGTGTAGTGACAGCGCCCAGTCGACCGCCGAATCACCGCCACCGGCAATAACTACCTTTTTACCGGCGAAATCGGCCCGGCGTTTAACATAATACTGAACCCCGCCAGACCCTTCAAAATCATCCAGCCCGTCCATCGGCGGTTTATTGGGGCCAAAGGCGCCACAACCAGCCGCAATGACCACCGCACCAGCGTCAATCACAGTGCCGACCGAGGTTTCCAGGGTAAAGCGGCCATCGTCGCGTTTTTCAAGTTTCGTCACTTGTTGGCCGAGGTGATAGGTCGGTTCGAACGGAGCGGCCTGTTTGGCAAGCTGGTCGATCAGGTCCTGCCCGGTGATTTGCGGATGGGCGGGAATATCGAAAATCGGTTTTTCCGGGTAAAGGGCGCTGCACTGGCCACCCACCATGTCGAGCGCATCAATAACATGAGCTTTAAGACCCAGCATTCCGGCTTCAAATACGGCAAAAAGCCCGACCGGGCCTGCACCAATGATGGCGATATCCGTGCTGTGCGACGCTTCCGACATTTTGATTCCATTCCAAAAAACAAAGGGCGTAGACCTGTCAGGGGCGAAATAGCATTTTGTCCCTGCCATCGCAACGTTATCTGGCCCTGATAGTTGGGTGTTGATATGGTTTTAACCGGTTCAGGTTACACTGAAACCGATTTTAAAAGCATTGCGAAATCGTCCTTTCTGACCTTAGAACAGGGGAAAGCTGATGATTTTTGTTACCTCAGGCACAGCGGGCGCAGGCGGATATGGAAAAGAATCTTGTTATCAAAAATCAGGCTGACACAGAAAAACTGGCGGCCGAACTGGCAGCGGTGGCGCGGGTTGGTGATGTGATTTTGATGCACGGGACACTGGGGATGGGCAAAAGTGCCTTTTGCCGCGCCTATATTCGTGCATTGGCGGGGAACCCGGACGAAGAAGTGCCCAGTCCGACCTTTACACTGGTCCAGATTTACGATCTTGAGCCGTTACCGGTTTGGCATTTTGACCTGTATCGTTTGTCTGATCCTGAAGAAGTTCATGAGCTTGACATCGAAGATGCCTTTAGCGAGGCCGTTAGCCTGATCGAATGGCCTGAACGACTGGAGCATTTAACCCCCGAAAACCGTTTGAATATTTATATCGAACCCGGATCAAACCCTGATGCCCGCCGGATCAAGCTGGTTTCTCATGGGGAAAACTGGGAAATGCGACTGGATAACATCAGCGGAAACGCGGCATGAGCCATTTTGCCCAAAGCAGGCAAGATCAGCGGCTTAGCGTGATTGATGTTTTTTTGCGTCAATATGGCTGGGCAGATGCCCTGCGTGAAAAACTGGTTGATGATGCTTCGGCTCGCAAATATTGGCGGTTAAGCAGGGGTAATGAAACGGCCTTGTTGATGGATTTTGCCCCTGATGCTGTATCGATTGATCCGCATGGCTTAAACGATATGCCAGAACGGCCGGCATCAATTTTACCGGTTGTGCGGACAACCGCGTTGTTTGCCCGGCTGGGCTGGCGGGTGCCGGATATTTTTGCACATGATATTCAGCAGGGGTTGGCGATTATCGAGGATTTCGGTGATCTGACCTTTACCAAGGCCTTGAGCATGGGCGAAATTGCCCCTGCCAGCCTGTATATTCGCGCTACCGATTCTCTTGTGTTGCTGCATCGTCGTGTTGATGCCGAGATGGCAAACGCGGATAGGGAAAACACGGAATGGGCGGAATTGGCCCGGTATCAGCCCGAAAATTTGCGCCGTCAGCTTGCCAGCTTTTGCCGCGATTATCTGCCGATGGTTTTGGTCGATGCGACCGCACGCGATAAAGCAATTCAGGATTTTAACTGTCTGCTGGACGAGGTCTTGCCCCAATGCGGGCTGGTTGGCGATACCCTTATTCATCGGGATTACCATGTTGATAATTTGATGCTGGTTGATACCGATGACGGCGGGGTGGATTGTGGAATTATTGATTTTCAGGATGCCGCCCTTGCCCCACGTCCTTATGATCTGGTGTCCTTGTTGCGCGATGTGCGCCATGATGTCGGCAAGGATCTGGAACGCAATATGCTGGATCGATATCTGGCGGCGTTTCCCGCCATTGATGAAGCGGCGTTTCACCGCGCTTATATTGCTACCGGTATGGTGCGTAATTTCCGTATTTTGGGCCGGTTTGGCTGGCTGGCACGTGAGACCGGTAAAACCCGGTATCTGGAATTTATTCCCCGCTGTTGGGAATTGATTCTGCGCGGAGCGCCTGAAAACCTGCCAGCGCTTGAAGCGTGGGTAGATATGTACATCCCGCCAGATGCCCGCATGATCCCTGCGATTAACGCCGCTGTTTAATCCTTTTTTGACCACGGTAAACTGGACCCGGATATGAGCACGAATGCGCACACCGTTTTAAAGCCGGCACAGGCGATGGTTCTGGCTGCCGGGTTGGGTAAGCGTATGCGCCCCCTTACCGATCATATGCCAAAGCCGTTGGTCAAGGTGGCGGGCAAGCCGATGCTGGACCATGTTTTGGACAGGTTGGGTGATGCCGGGTTTGACCGGGTGGTGGTTAATCATCATTACCTTGGCGAAATGATTGCGAAACATGTGGAAAAGCGCGATTTTCCGTCGGTTGTTTGTTCGCCAGAGGCCGATTTGCTGGAAACCGGCGGCGGGGTGCAAAATGCGCTGCCGATGCTTGATGAAAATGCAGTTCTGGTCGCCAATGCCGATATGTTCTGGACCGAAGGCAAAGACCCGCTTTTTTCCCGCATGATCGATGCATTCGATGCCGATCATATGGATTGCCTGATGGCGATAGCCCCGGTGCAGGGGGCGTTTGGCTATGACGGGGCAGGTGACTTTTTTTGGCAGGTTGACGGACGGTTAACGCGCCGGGGCGATGCCGCCAGCGCGCCGTATTTTTTTACCGGGGTGCAAATTTTAAACCCCCGGCTGTTTGATGGCATTTTGCCGGGTAACTTTTCGCTTAATGTTATTTACGACCGGGCCTTGGCAAACGGGCGCTGTTACGGGCTGGTGCATGACGGCGGTTGGTTTCACATTGGTACGCCCGAAGCCCTGCGCGATGCCGAGGATGCGATTGCCGCGTTGTAAAACAGTGTAATTGCGGTGCTTAACTGGCCCAGTGTCGCGCGCCAGATTTTTGTTGTGTGTCCGCGGCGTATAAAACGATGATTGGCAGGATGCCATCCCGGCTATATTCGCGTTAGTCTGCATTATTCGCACCATCATTATTTCCACATGAATACGGACCGGTGGATTTTCCCGGTTGGACGTAATCTTATCAAACAGGGACCACAATGACGGACAATCTGTTTTACATCCCGCCAGGTGCCCCATTTGCCGATATGCTGGCACAGCAATTATTGCGCGAAACGGTGGATCAGCCGGTGGCCTTGTCCGATACGTTGCTGTTGGTGCCCAATCGCCGGTCTTGCAAGGTGATGCGCGATGCTTTTTTGCGGCAGACGCAAGGCAAGGTAACGCTGCTTCCCACCATTCGTCCGTTAGGTGAGGCCGATGAAGACGAACTGGCGATGTTTGGCCGCGCCGATCAGGATGTGGTGCTTGATTTACCGCCAGCCATTCCGGATTTGCAACGAAAATTGCTGTTGACCCGGTTGATCATGTCGCGCGCCGATTACAAAGGTGAAAAACCAACGGCCGATCAGGCGGCACGACTGGCAGGCGAACTGGCCCGCTTTTTAGACCAGGTGCAAACCGAAAATTGCAAATTCGATGATCTTGAAGGTTTGGTGCCGAGCGAATTTGCCCAGCACTGGCAATTAACGCTGGAATTTTTGCAAATCCTGACCACCTTTTGGCCAAATATTTTGGCTGATCAAGGGGTGAGCGACCGTGCCGCCCGGCGCAACGCCATGATTGCGGCCCAAATCGAGCTTTGGGGTGTTAACCCGCCCGACTACCAGGTGATTGTGGCCGGGTCCACGGCCCCGTTCCCCGCATTGCGCACGTTGGTTGGTGCGGTTTTAAACCTGCCACAGGGGCGGGTGGTGTTGCCGGGGTTAATGAGTGGTCTGTCCGCAGGCGATTGGCTGGCGATTAACGAGGATGCCGCCCATCCACAACATTTGCTGGCACGGTTGTTAAACCAGATAGAGCGTACAGCGGATGATGTTTTGCCTTGGGGGGGAGAAGATGGGGGCAACGATGGCAGCAATGCTGGCGTGCCTTTGCAAGGTGCCGCCATTCAAAAATCGGCAATTGCGCCTGCGATGCGTGATTTGTTTGCGGATGGCAATGAAGATGCCCGCGTTTCTGTGCCGTCCGTCGCATCCCCCCTGCATACCGCTGGAACGTCGGGCAATGCGCGCCATGAACGGCGGCGTTTGGCGCGCGAAGCATTGCGCCCGGCCCAAACCACTGATCAATGGCGTTATATTGATGATTTTGCGCCCGATGTTTTGGCAGGTGTGTTGCGGGTGGATTGTTCCGGTGCGCGCGAAGAGGCCGCAACCATCGCCCTGATGATGCGCGACGCGCTGGAGGACCCCGGCAAGACCTGTGCGCTGGTCACACCCGATCGCGGGTTGGCCCGCCGGGTGGCTACTGAATTGCGGCGCTGGGAAATTGATGTTGATGATTCCGCCGGGGTGCCCTTGCATGATACGGCCCCGGCCATTTTCATGCGGCTGGTGGTGCGTACCGTGCAGGAACAATTTGCCCCTGTAGCGTTGCTGGAGCTATTAAAGCACCCGTTATGTGCGGCTGGTTTACCCCCCGAAACGTTTCGTACGCAGACCCGCCTGCTGGAATTGCAAATTTTGCGCGGTCCACGCCCGGGGCCGGGATTGGCCGGTTTGGCCGATGCGATTGATGGCTGGTGCGATGAAACCATCGAGCGGATAACCAGGGCTGATGCGGTGAATGCAGCCCCGCGGATCGAACGTATTCGCGATGATCATCAACGTTTGCATCACCTGGTCGAAGCCCTTGAGGCGTCCTTGTCGCCGTTGCTTGATTTGATGGCAGATAAAACTGTGTTGCCGGTCGAAGCCCTGCGCACCCATGTGCGGTGTTGCGAAACATTGGCGGCCAGCGACCAGCAAAGCGGGCCAGACCGCCTGTGGCGCGGCGATGCGGGCGAAGCCTTGGCCGATTTCGTTTATGAATTGTTGCAGGCCTTGCCGGGATTTGATGCCTTGCAAGGCGCGCGATATGGCGCGTTTTTAGATGCCTTGATGGCCGACCGGGCGGTGCGCCCAAGGTTTGGTAAACATCCGCGTTTGTTTATTTGGGGCACGGTCGAAGCCCAGATGCAGCAGGCCGATTTAACCATATTGGGTGGGCTAAACGAAGGCGTCTGGCCGCCTGATGCCGGGTCCGACCCGTGGATGAGCCGCCCGATGCGCGCCAAATTTGGTTTGCCCGCCCCTGAACATCGCATTGGCCAGTCCGCCCACGATTTTCAGCAACTGTTTTGTGCGCCAACAGTGGTAATGACCCGCGCCTTGCGCGTCGGTGGCACGCCAACCGTGCCGTCGCGGTGGTTGTTACGGATTGAAAACCTTTTGCGCAAGTCTGGCGTGGCAATGGAAAAGGCCGATGCCACGCAGTGGCGCCACCTGGCCGATCAGCTTGATGAACCCACAGCCGAAATGCGCGTGCGCGTGGGCCGCCCGGCACCGACACCGCCGGTCGCGGCCCGGCCCAACCGCCTGTCGGTCACGCAAATTGAAACATGGATGCGCGACCCTTATGCGATTTATGCCCGCCATATTTTGAAATTGCAAAGCCTGGATGATATCGACCTGGACCCCGGTGCGGCCGATTATGGCAATTACATTCACGAGGCGCTGGACCGGTTTATCAGCCAGTATCATGATTATTTACCCGCCGATTCCGAAGCCCGCCTGATGGCGATTGGCGAAGAGGTTTTTGCCCCGTTAAAAGCCCGCCCGGGGTTATGGGCGTTTTGGTGGCCCCGCTTTGGGCGCATTGCCAAATGGTTTGTGCAAACCGAAGCCGGGCGGCGCGATTATTTGCGCGCATCCTATACCGAACGCAGCGGCAGCCTTGTTTTAGGATCAGGGTTTGAGGTTTATGCCCGGGCGGACCGGGTGGATGTGCTGCGCGATGGTGGCATTGCGATTATTGATTATAAAACCGGCGTGCCGCCCAGCGCCAAGGACGTGATTAACGGGTTCGCCCCGCAATTGCCGCTGGAAGGGGCGATTGCAGAGCAGGGCGGCTTTAATGACGTGGATAAAGGCCCGCCCGCGTCCTATGCGTTTTGGAAGCTATCTGGCGGGGACCCGGCAGGGGAAATTCGCGAAATTGATACCGCGCGGATGAAAACCACCCCGCATGACCTTGCGCGCGATGCGGTTGCCGGGGTGGCCGCCCTTGCCACCGCCTTTGCCGACCCGCAAACCCCGTATTTAAGCGTGCCGCACCCCGATAATGCCCCGAAATATTCCGATTACGTGCATTTGTCGCGGGCGCGCGAATGGATGGGCAGCGAAGAAACGGGCGAGAGCGAACCTGCCTTGGCAGCCATCAACGCCGGAGACGAGAAATGAGAAATTCTGTTGAGGGTGCCGGAATGAATGTTGCGGATAATCGCCCGCCTGTGCTGTTAACCGGGGGGGATGGCGGCGGTGACGACCCTAACGTGTTGCAGCGTATGGCATCGGACCCGATGGCATCGGTGTGGGTGTCGGCATCGGCCGGGGCGGGCAAAACCAAGGTGCTGTCGGACCGGGTTTTGCGCCAGATGTTATCGGGCACGGAACCGCACCGCATATTATGTTTGACCTTTACCAAGGCTGCCGCTGCCGAAATGGCCAACCGGGTGAATGAACGGCTGGGCCGCTGGGCGACGATGGATGATGCCGATTTACAGCGCGATCTGGCCGAACTGGCCGGGACAGCACCGGGCGCAGATGAAACGCGCCGGGCACGTCGCCTGTTTGCCAGTGTGCTTGATGCACCTGGCGGAATGAAAATTCAGACCATTCATGCTTTTTGCCAATCCTTGTTGCGCCGGTTTCCATTAGAAGCCGGGTTGGCCCCGCACTTTGAAATTATGGATGACCGTACCGCAGCCGAAACGATGGCCGATACCCAGGAAGAAGTGCTGGCCTATGCGCGCAGCGGGCAAGACCCGATTTTGGCCGATGCCCTGGCAGTGGTGACAGGGCAGGTCCGCGAAGGGGCCTTTGGCGATGTGATGCGCGATCTGGCCCGTGAACGGGGCCGGTTAAAACGGATGCTGGATTTTCATCATGGCCGTGATCGCATGTGTGAGGCGGTTTATAAATCGTTGGGCGTGGCACCGGGGCAAACGGCCGATATGATGTTGCGGGCGGCTCTTGCCGATGGCGCATTTGATCGCGACGGCTTGATGATGGCGCTGGCAGCCCTTGAGGTCGGGACAAAAACCGACAAGGAGCGTGTGCCCGCCCTGGCGCAGTTTTTAGAAAAAACCGATATTGATGCCCGTATCGCGGTTTTTAGCGATTATCGCACTGTGTTTTTTACAGCCTCCACCGGTGCGCCGCGCGCAAAGCTGATTACCAAAAAAGCGGGCGAGAATCACCCGGCCGGGGCCGATGCGCTGGAACAGGAATGTGCGCGGCTGGTGGAACTTGAGAAAAACCGCAAGGCAGCGATGCTGGCGGAATCGACAACCGCCCTGATTTGCATGGGCGAAGCCATGTTGGCGCGTTATGCCCGCAAAAAGGCGCTCCATGCGTGGCTGGATTATGATGACCTGATTTTAAACAGCGTGCGCCTTTTGGAACAACAGGCCGGAATGGCCGGATGGGTATTGTTTAAACTGGACGAAGGGTTGGAACATATCCTGATTGACGAGGCCCAGGATACCAACCCGGACCAATGGAAAGTTGTGCAAATTCTGGCTGAAGAATTTTTCAACGATGCCAGCCAGCACGAAGATAAACCCCGCACTATCTTTGCCGTTGGGGATGCGAAACAATCTATTTACAGTTTTCAGCGCGCCGATCCCGAAAAGTTTGCCGACATGCGCCGCCATTTTGCCCGACGTGCCGCCGAGATTGAGGCCGAATGGCGTGAAGTGCCGATGAACATATCGTTTCGCTCGACCGATGCGGTTCTGGGCGTGGTGGACAAGGTGTTTGCCGGGCCAATTGCCCGTCAGGGCGTGGGCGATGAAGGCCGCGATGTTGCCCACCAGGCCTTTCGGCAGGGCCATGCCGGGCGCATCGAATTGTGGCCGCCGGTGGCCCCGCTGGCGCGTGAAGAGCAAGAACCCTGGACGCCGCCGACCAAAATTGTGCGCCTTGATGACCCGGAAATAAGGCTGGCGCGCGTCATTGCCGGGCATATTCGCCATGCAATCGACAGCCGTGAAGTTTTGCCCTCACGCGGGCGGGCGGTTCGGGCCGGTGATTTTATGATTTTGGTGCGACGGCGCACCGCCTTTGTCGATGAAGTGGTAAAGGCCCTTAAAGAACGCAACGTGCCAGTGGCCGGTGTGGACCGCATGGAAATTACCGAACAGCTCGCCGTGATGGACCTGATCGCCTTTGGCCGGTTTTTGCTGATGACTGATGATGATTTGAATTTGGCAACCTTGCTGAAAAGCCCGATCATTGGTTTTAGCGAGGATCAGTTGTTTCATCTGGCCCATAACCGCAGGCGCACATTGTGGCACGCGCTGCGTGAACGGGCCGGGGATGACCCGATGTTTGCGCGGGCCTATGGCTTTTTGGCGCGATGGCTGGGCCGGGTGGATTATGAACGCCCGTTTGAGCTGTATGGCGAATTGCTGGGTGGGCGCGGCGAGGGGGCACGCGGGGTGCGCGCGCGCCTTGTGGGCCGGTTAGGGATCGAAGCCAACGACCCGATAGATGAATTTTTGAACCTGGCAATGAATTACGAGGCCGAACACGCCCCGACCCTACAAGGATTTTTGCACTGGTTGATGGCCGGCGATGCCGAGATTAAACGCGACCTGGAACAAAGTGGCCGCGATGAAGTGCGGATTATGACGGTGCATGGGGCCAAGGGCCTTCAGGCCCCGATTGTGTTTTTGCCCGATACCATGCAAGTCCCCACCCAGGCCCCGAACCTGTTTTGGCAGGATAAGGACCAGTTGATGTTCTGGTTACCCCGTGTGGCCCTGGAAAATGACCGGGTGAAGCTGTTGCGCGATGACATCGCCTTAAAACGCGATCAGGAATATAACCGCTTGCTTTATGTGGCGCTGACCCGGGCCGAAGACCGGCTTTATATTTGTGGCTGGCAGGGGCAGAAAAGCCCGCCCGAACATTGCTGGTATAATTTGTGTGAAGCGGCCCTAAGTGATTTTGCCTCACCCGACGCGATGGATTTTAGCATGCTTTCGCCCTCTGGCTGGCAAGGGGATGGCTTTATTTGGGAAACCACACAAAGTGCGGAACCCAAGCTGGACAAGATTGCGACGGGGATAGCAACCGCTGGGGCAGACACATCATCCGATGATGTGGGAATGCGCAAATTGATCCGGGCAGTGGCCCCTGAAGAAGTATTTCCGCCGCGCCCCCTGGCGCCCAGTCGCCCGTTGGAAGACGAACCATCGGTGCAATCGCCCTTGGGAGGGGATCAGGGGCAAAGTTTCAAACGCGGTATTTTGATCCATAAATTGCTTGAACTGTTGCCTGACCTGGCACCAGATCGCCGGTTTGATGCCGCTGAACGGTTTTTAGGACAGCCGGTGCATGGGTTGGAGCCCGACCAGCAATTTGAAATTGCCAATGAAACATTGGCGATTTTCGATAATCCCGATTTTGCACCAATCTTTGGCCCCGCGTCGCGCGCCGAGGTGCCTTTGGTGGGGATTGTGGGGGGGGATGTGGTTTCTGCCCAGATTGACCGATTGGTGATAACTGGCGATGAAGTTATGATTGTGGACTATAAAACCAACCGTCCGCCGCCGCGCGATGTGGCCCAAACGCCAATGGCATATCGGCGGCAAATGGCGATTTATCGCGATGCATTGACCCAGATGTACCCAGATAAAATCATTCGCTGTCATATTCTGTGGACCAACGGGCCGTGGATGGTGGAACTGCCAGAAACCCTGATGCGAATGCAACGCGCTTGACCTTTGGCCTCCGCCTGCCTACCTTTGCATCCATAAGCGGATCGAGGTTGCCCGCTTGGGCGTTTGACCTCGTAACAACTAGGATCTGACAGAATGACAACGATTAAAGTATCCGATACGTCATTTGACTCTGACGTTATTGGCGCAGACGCGCCGGTTCTGGTCGATTTCTGGGCGGAATGGTGCGGTCCGTGCAAGCAGATTGCCCCATATCTTGACGAAATCGCCGGTGAACTTGGCACGAAACTGACCATTGCCAAGGTCAATATCGACGAAAACCCGAACACGCCAGCCAAATACGGCGTTCGCGGCATCCCGACCCTGATGATTTTCAAGGATGGTGAAGTGTCTGCGATCAAGGTTGGTGCCATGCCGAAAAGTGCATTGGTTGACTGGATCAATCAGTCGCTTTAATCGTCATGAGCGGACTTAACTATCGAAAAAGGCGGGTGCCGGCAGGCCCCGCCTTTTCTTTTGCCCGATAGCAGGAGAATGAAATGCCTGAAATGATAAAGCTGACATCCGCGATAGACGGATTTGAATTTGATGCCTGGTACGGGGCACCAACCGGGCCGCGTAAAGGCGGGCTGGTTCTGATTCAGGAAATTTTCGGTCTGGATCATTATATGATCGAGGATGCAAAACGCTGGGTGGCCGAAGGCTATGAAGTGATCGTGCCATCGATGTTTGACCGCCAGGAACGCAGCTTTGTGGCCGATCATGACGCCAGTGGTTTTGAAACCGGGCGTAAATATGCCGGGGATAATGGTACTGAAAATCCGGTATCTGATGTGCAGGCTTGCGTAGATGCACTTAAGCAAAATGGCCCGGTATTTTTAATCGGCTATTGTTATGGCGGTACTGTTGCGTGGCGAGCTGCGGCGCAAATCAGCGATCTGTCCGCAGCGGTCAGTTATTACGGTGGCGGAGTCGCCGGGATTGCCGATGTGGCGTTAAAATGCCCGGTTATTTGCAATTTTGGGCGCAAGGATGCGCATATTCCGGCCGATGACGTTACAGCCACGATCAAAAAAGCCCATCCCGAAGTGCCGGTTTATATTTATGAAAATTCCGGCCATGGTTTTAATAACGATGGCAGACCGGATTCAGACCTTGCCGATGCCAAATTGGCCCGGGTGCGCTCGGCGGCGTTGTTTGTCGCCTGTGGCGCGGTTATCTGAACTTTGCTGCCATTATCCGGTGACTGCCGTTAAATTGTGGCACATTACGTATTGTCGATAAAAAACGGGCAGACTGATGATTTTCAGCCTGCCCGTTTTTATCGGGTTTGGTGCGGGGTTAATTATGCGGCCCGGATATCACGCAGGAAGTCGTGGATTTGCGACAAAAGTGCGTGGGATTTATCGCTAAGGTCACGAGCAGCGTGCAATACCTCGCCCGATGCCTGGCGTTCATCCTCGGCAGATGCGCGCAAGCCTTCAACATTGCGCGAAACTTCCTTGGTGCCGGTGGCAGCTTCGGCAACATTGCGGGCGATTTCGCCGGTGGCGGCATCCTGTTCCTGTACGGCGGCGGCAATACCGGCGGCTACTTCGTTTAGTTCCTTCATGCGCGCGGCGAGATGCTGGATCGCCCCAAGGGCATTTTGGGTCGAGCCCTGAATATCGCCAATTTGCCCGGCAATTTCTTCGGTAGCGCGGGTGGTTTGGTTGGCAAGGTTTTTAACCTCGGCCGCGACCACGGCAAAACCCTTGCCCGCGTCACCGGCGCGGGCGGCCTCGATGGTGGCGTTGAGTGCCAAAAGGTTGGTTTGTTCCGCAATGGACTGGATTAGTTCAACAACCTGGCCAATTTTTTCCGATGCGGTGCCAAGGGCACTAAACAGTCCGCTGGCTTCGTCGGCTTCTTCGGAACCCGACTGGGCAATTTGTGAACTGCGGCTGACCTGCAAGGTGATTTCGTCAATCGCGGCAGCCAGTTGTTCGGCGGCTGACGCAACGGTATCAACATTGTTGGCAGCCTGTTCGGTGGCGGCGGCAACGGCGGTCGCCTGTTCTGTTGTGTGCGAGGACTGGTTGCTCATATCGCCAGCCGTGCCGCGTAGCTGGGTTACCGCCGCGTTGACCACGGTCAGGTTACCTTCAACTTCGCCTTCAAAACTGTGGATCAGGTTTTCGATGCGTTCGGCGCGATCGATGTGTTCCTGCTGGATACGGGCCTGTTCTGTTTGCAGGCGGTCAGTTTCCTTGCGATTTTCACGGAAAACAACAAATGCCCGTGAAAGTTCACCAATTTCATCTTCGCGATCCGTGTGGTGAATTTCGGCGTCGGTGTTGCCGCCGATAAGGGCGGTGAGGGCGTTGGTAATTTCGCCAAGGGGTTTGGTAATAGACCGGCCAATGGAGAAGCCGATCACGCACAGAATGATCAGTAAAATGGCGGCAAATGTAATGTCGGCGGTGGCGCGCTGCCAGAAAATGGCATCGACATCGTCAATATAAATGCCGGTGGTTAAGACCCAACCCCAGGGGGCAAAGTTGCGGGCATAGGAAAGTTTCGGTGCTGTGCCGTTTTGGCCGGGTTTGGCCCATACATAATTAACAAATCCGCCATCGTGGCCTTTGGCAGCCGTGATCAGATCCGACAGGAATGCAGTGCCGTTGGCATCTTTAATTTGCGCAACGCCTTTGCCAACCAGGGACGGCGTTACAGGATGCATGACGATGGTGCCATTTGCATCCATGATGAAAACATAATTATCGCCGTTGAAACGCAGCCTTGATATCGCATCAAGCGCCTGTTGTTTGGCTTCCTGCTCGGTAAGGTCGCCGGATTTTACCTTGTCATCCAGGTGGGCAATGCTGGTTTCGGCCATATCAATGATCTGGCGGATGTTTTCCTTGCGATCGTCAAGCAGGGTTGAACGCAGGGTAAACAGATCAAAAACTGTTGGAATACATAAAGCAATCGCAACGAGGATCATGAGTAAACGAAGTTTTGCTGCAATTGAGAAATTGGAAAGAGTCATATGTGAAACCCTGCGCGTGATGTTACCAGACCGGAACCGGCTAAATGGCCATTCTTGCGAAATGCTGAAAATCGCCAATTCACCTTATAGTGGCAAAAAGATAGCAAAATTCATCCAGACGTGAATTGATCTGATACCAAGTGGCAACACAAAAAAATCAAATTATTGAGGATTAAAAAGGGTTTGAAGGGTATATTTTATATAAGAAAAATATTATGTTGTTATGGTTTATCGGTTTCGCTTAATTTTTATAATAATTCCAGAAGAAAAATATTTTCTTCTTTTTATCCTCAGGGTTGTGTGGCGCGTGGTCTTCAAACATTTTGCCCCCATAAAGCCGTTCTAAAAAATAACATGCTGTCATCCCGACATGCGACCGGGGGCGTTTTTGACCGGCGATAACGGGGATATACGAGTCGTTTAACCCTGGTTTCGGGCATGGAAACAGACGTCCTATCATAACCGGTAGAAGCGTTGCTGTTTCACAGGGAAGCGGAATTATGAGTGAGCATGTGCCGCCAGGGCGGGGTCATCGCAGGTGTGCAGGTCTGTGATGGGGCAGGTCACTTATCCTGATTAATGTGTTTACCCCGCACTAAGGGATTGCAGCGGATAAATTTAAAGGCAGGGTATGCCCTGCCTTTAAAAGATGGTTTTACATTATCGCGGGTTTTTGGTGCGTCCGGCTTTGAAAATCCCGGTTCAGGCGTTGCGAATATCAGCCAGAAAATTACGGAACTGGTTCATAAGTGAATGAGACTTTTGATCCAGCCCCTGTGCCGAATTTAATACGTCATTTGATGCGACACGTTCGCTTTCAGCCGATTGACGCAATCCGGCAACATTGGCCGAGACTTCCTTGGTTCCCTGTGCGGCTTCGCCCACATTGCGGGCAATTTCGCCGGTGGCCGCATCCTGTTCGGCAACAGCGGCGGCAATGCCAGCGGCAACTTCGTTTAGTTCCTTCATTCGTCCGGACAAATGGCTGATCGCGCCCAGGGCATTTTGAGTGGACCCCTGAATGTCGTTAATCTGTACGGCAATATCTTCGGTGGCGCGGGTGGTCTGGTTGGCAAGGTTTTTAACCTCGGCTGCAACGACGGCAAATCCCTTGCCGGCTTCGCCCGCGCGGGCGGCTTCAATCGTGGCGTTCAGGGCCAAAAGGTTGGTCTGTTCGGCAATTGACTGAATCAGCTGAACAACTTCACCAATTTTTTCCGAAGCGCTGCCAAGGGCCGCAAAAATTTTGGTGGCGTCATCGGCTTCCTGCGCACCGGTCCGGGCGATATCGGAACTGCGGTTAACCTGCTGGGTGATTTCGTCAATCGAGGTTGCAAGCTGTTCGGCTGCGGCAGCAACTGTATCAACGTTACGGGCGGCCTGGTCGGTTGCTGCGGCAACGGCAGTGGCCTGATCGGTGGTGTGCGATGACTGCCGGGTCATTTCACCTGCCGTGCCATGCAATTTACGCACAGCATCGTTAACCCCGTTCAGGTTTTGTGTTACATCGCCTTCAAACTGGCCAATAAGCTGTTCAATCCGCTGGGCCCGTTCGATCTGGGCTTGCTGATTACGTTGATGTTCGGCGCTTGCGGCTTCGTTGCGTTTTCGATTTGACCGGAAAACGGCAAGTGCGCGGGCCAATTCGCCAATTTCATCCTGGCGGTCTTCGACATCGGGAATATCTACTTCAATATTGTTGTTTCCCTGTGCCAAACCATTGATGGCCCGGGTGATATCGCCCAGTGGTCGCCCGGTTGAACGGCTAATTGCAGCGCCAATCAGGCCAACAATGACAACAACAAACAGGGCTACGATAATATCACTGATGGCGCGTTGCCAAAAGGCATCGTCAACATTATCGATATAGGTGCCTGCGCCGATAACCCAGCCCCAGGGCTTATAGCTGGCGCCATATGAAATTTTCTGTGCCGAGGTTTTCTGATCTGGCTTGGGCCAGATATAGTTCAGATATCCGCCTTGCGGTGCAGATGCGACCTTTGCCAGATCGGCAAATATTCTGACACCATTTTCGTCGGTAATTGTGGTGCCATCCTTGCCGTTCAGTTCCGGTTTTATCGGGTGCATCAGAATATGAGCACTATGGTCGATAACAAAAACGTAGTTGTCGCCGTTAAACCGCTGGTCTTTTACCGCCGCCAGTGCCTGTGTTTTGGCATCATCTTGCGACAGGGTGCCATTTTGCGCCTGCCGGGCGAAATGGTCGATCGTTGAGCGCGCCATTTCGACAACATTTTTGACGTTTTGCTTGCGACCATCAACAAGGGTGCCGCGAAGGGTAAAAAGGTCATAGGCCGTTAAGGCCAAAAATGCGACTGCGACAATTCCTAATAAAAGTCGCAGTTTTGTCGATATTGTACAATTGGATAGGTTTATCATCATCGCCCCAAGTATTTATAATGTTGCAGCAGACAATGCAGTTTTGCGCATTGTGACCGTTTTCTGTCATTCTCTTATAAGTTGATGTCTGTTTATTGATTGAAATTACGGTCGATATTGTCTTCCTGTGCAACTTTCTTTCCACATGTCCCATTCGTCTTGCTAGAGAAGCATTAATTATTGAGGTGGTCAGTAAATAACAATGACCGGCAACAAAAAAATAATACTTTCAGGCTGTGAATTAACTCTGGATTGATAATATTTAAAAAATAAACACTAATGGTGTTGGTTTTTTGGGCTCTGGCAGTGTTTTTCTTTGCGATGGTTGCATTTAAGGTGTTGTTTTAGCGGGGGACCTTCGGTTTAAATTTGTAATGACAAGGGCGGGGATGATGCCTGTGTTTTTACTTGTGATTGGCGGGGTGGGGCGTGAAAATGGAAGCCGGGTGTTTCGGGGGGAAACCCTGCAAAAATCGGGGATGATATGAATCTTAAGGCGCTACGGCTGTTTCGCCTGACTGTGTTGCATGGCACCCTTTCGGGGGCGGCGACGGCGGCCCACCTTAGTCAGTCTGCCGCCAGCCGAATGTTGTCGGGGCTGGAAAGTGAACTGAAGCTGACCTTGTTTGAACGGACGAACCAGCGGCTGGTCTTAACCCGCGAAGGGGAACGTTTTTTCCACGAAGCTGAACATATTTTAAACGGGGTCGAGGAAATCCCGGCGATTGCGCGTGAAATTCGCGAGAAGGCGGTGGATACCCTGCGCATTATTACGGTTGGTCCGATCGGGGCATCGTTGTTACCGCCCGTGATTGATTTGCTAAATGCCGAACATGCCAATTTGAAATGCAAAATTGATATTGGCACGCGGTCCGATGTCGAAAATCAGGTGGGGTCACGGCGCTATAATCTGGGCCTGCTGTCGTTACCAATTAAAACATCTGTGGTCGAACTGGCGATTGAACCCGTGCTGGAAGCGCGAACCCAGGTGCTGTTGCCCGTTGATCATCCGTTGGCGGCCCTTGCATGTGTGCCGGTCGAGGCCCTTGTTGATCAGCCTTTTGTTTCCTTGCGATCCAATCAGATATGGCGGCAAAGGCTGGACCACCTGTTTGAAGCGATTGGCAAGGTGCCACGCATCAGCCTTGAAATCGGGTCGAGTTTGCTGGTGCCCAAATTTGTTGAAAGCGGGTATGGCCTTGGCCTGATGGACGGGATCAGCAGTGTTTTTATTGATCCGTCCAAAACCACCTTGCGCCCGGTTGGGCCTGAATTTTGGTTGCCTTATGCCTGTGTTTTTCCGCCGGCCGGGCAAAACCCCGTGGCGATGCGGTTTGTGGCCCTGTTGCGCCAGCAAATTGCGCGTCGGTGCGCCGATGACGCGGCATATGGCGCCAATGTAAGGCTGTTATTACCAGATTAACCGGCACATATGCATGCCATCGGGCAAATATCTGTCATTCCCCTGCGGTTTTTGATTACACCTTGCATAAAAAACGGCCCGGTCCTGTTTCAGGCTGGGCCGTTTGTGTTTTGCACCAGTAAAGTCGGGCATGTTAACCGGTTTTAACCTGGGTAATATGCTGGCGGATATGTGCGACATGCTTGCGCGCGCTGGCGGCGGTATCGTGGGCAATGGTGGTGCTGCACCCGGTGTAAAGGCGCGGGTCAAGTGCGGCGTTCAGATCCTCGCGGTGGGCAAAACATGTACGAACGTCATCGTGTTTGTATAACGCATCTGCAAAGGAAATGCCGGTATCGCGGCAATCAACAATCGCGTGATGCACCAGATCATGGGCGGTTTGGCGACCAATTGTGTTGGCCAGTTCCATCATGATTTTTTCCGACACAAGCGGGGCAGGATCGCGCATCAGGTTTTCATACATGCGATCCTGATTGATTTTCACATGGTCGAGCAATGTTTCAAGCTGGCTGGCGACCTTGTAGGAAAGCGAGCCTGCTTCATCAATCAGTTCGTAGAGTCGGAAATTATAAGCCGCATCGCCTTCGTGGCTGGGGCGGCAGGCTTCCATTGTCGGGCCTACCAGATTACGCAGCCTGGACGCTGCGGTTAGCAGGCTGACAACATATTTTGGGTTAAACTTGTGCGGCATGGTAGAACTGCCAACGACATCGGCTGCCTGAACCTCGCTGACTTCATCCACCTCGTTTGACATCAGGGTATAAAGTTCGGTGCCCATGCGTTCGCAGGCGACAGCAAACATGCCCAGCATGGCAACATATTCGGCAAAGCCATCATTGGTGGCACGTGAATGCACCGTTGAGGCGGTTAAACCCAAATGTTTCGCCATCGTATCGGCCAGTTTTTGGCCGATATCGCCATAGCTGTGCATGGCGCCGGCGGCACCGCCAAAAATTAGCATAAAGGTGCGTGGTTCGGCGCTGATCAGGCGGTCGGCACAGCGTTGAAATTCGTCAATCCAGCCCGCCATTTTATAGCCAAAGGTAATTGGCAGGGCCTGGCGGCGGTTGGTGCGCGCCACGGTAAGCCAGTCCGCCGTCCGGTCGGCCATCTCGGCCATTTTCGCCAACGCATTTCCGATACGGGCCAGGACAAAATGGTGTGATTTGCGCAATTGCAGGGTTTTACCGGCAATGATGATGTTTTGGGTGGTCGCCCCCCAATGAACATACCCCCCGGCATCGCCCGCACATTTTGCCGCCAGGGCACGTACGGTCGACATAATCGGGGACATGCTGGCGGCGATGTCATTTTTTAAGGCGTCAACGTCAAATTGGGCCAAATCGGTATGCTTGATGATTTCGTCACAGGCCGTTTGGGGGATCATGCCCAATTCGGCCTGGGCGATTGCCAATGCGCCTTCTACATCCAGCCAGCTTTGCCAGGTGGCTTGTGATGTAAACAAATCGTCGGTCGAGACAGGCAGGTTGCGCGTGTTCATTATCATCGTCTCTTGTGTTGCGGCGTCAGGGCAGGGCGGGCGCATTGGCAGTTCAGGTTGATCGGGGCGGTTAACCCACCACAAACAGCAGGTTATAGACAAACAGCATAACCAGTCCGCCAATAAGCGGTATGGCCGTTCGTTTAACAATATCGATTGGCGAGCATTCGGCGACTTCGGCCACGGCAATGATGACACCCGATACCGGCGACAGTGACCGGGCGATACCGGCAGTAAACTGAAGCGGCAATAACAGGCTGACAGCGCCGGTGGCCGTGCCAGCGGTAATGTTTGGGGCCAGGCTGGCAAACGAGAAGAACGCCGCATTGCCTGACCCGGTCATAATAGCGGTGATAGCCACCAGCGCACAGGCCACCAGCATCATACCCAGAATGCCAAAACCGGCATTTTGCGCACTGGCGATCATGAAATCGATGGCGCCAATGGCTTTAAGGCCTGCGGCAAAAAATTCGGCGCAAATGATCAGGGAAATGATGGTCGAGAACATGTTGCCCATGCCCCGGAAAAACACCATGAACCCCTTGAACACATCGGCCATTTTGTGACGATTACGAAACATTTCGCAGAAAAGGCCAATTAACGCGCCAATAATCATGGCGGTAACAACACCGAGTTCAATTTGATGGATCAGCAATTTGCTGAAAATCAGAATCAGGGTTAAGGGCAGAATGGGTAACAGGGCATAAAAACCCGGAGCGTGCGGTTCGTCACTCGCTGTGGAGCCGGCACCCGTTATGACCGCGCCATGATGGGGCACGACAACTTCGTGATTATCGCGGCGGTCAAAATATTTTGCACTGAAATAGGTCAGAATGCAGATAACAGGCACAATGCAGGCGGCGACCGGAATTTGATATTGGGCAAAGAAAATCGCAACATCAATATTGGCGGTATGGGCGGCAAGGTTAGCGGTGCCCGATGCCGGGCCAAGGTCGAGAACCGATGTGGTGCCGATCATGGCAGCTGCGGCCGCGCGGCTAACACCAAGTTTTACCAGTGTCGGATACAGGGTAACCAGCAACAGCATGGCAAGGCCGGCGGCACTGGGGATAAAAATGTTCAGGATCTGGCCGACAGCATAACCCAAAGCCAGCACAATATAAGGCGCGCCAATACGGGCGAGGGGACGGGTGGTGATGTTAACCATCGCCTGTGTCGCGCCAATATGGTCCATATATTTGGCAAAGCCGCCAGCTGCCATAATGATCAGGCCCAAACCCGCCAGGCGATAGGACATGATGGCATGGATATGTTCAAAAATATCGAAGCCGGGCCAGCCGGTGGGGTCGTCTTTTTTGAAAACAATATCATGGGTCGGGTAAAAAATGGCGGTAACGGCAAACAGCGTTAAACCGGCCAGCAGCAAGACAGTATGTGGCTGGTATTTTTTGACGATTAAGGTGGCAGCAACCACGCTGACCACAATCGCAATCATTAATTCTATCATTTTGTTTCCTCCCAGTCGTACGGTCGGGCACGATATGGGGGGCGGGCAAAGGCTGTATATTGCTTTGTCGCGATCACTTTATCGCATTTTTGCATCGGTCGCGTAGAGGGAGCATGGTAAATGCAAAAAAGGGCTGCCGGTAAGGCAACCCTTTTGCAATGCAGCATTTTATCGGTTTTCAAGGGCTTAATCTTCAAACGGAGTGCCATCCATGTTGCCGATCAGCACTTCGCGTTTGCCCACATGGTTGGCTGCCGATACCAGCCCGTTTTCTTCCATTTGTTCAATAATTCGGGCGGCACGGTTATAACCGATCGACAGTTTGCGCTGAACAAAGCTGGTGGATGCCTTTTTCTCGCGCAGGACAATGCCGACGGCCTGATTGTAAAGGTCGTCATCCGCACTGTTACCACCACCTGAACCGGCATTACCGCCGCCTGCCATATAGGCTGCAACCGGGTCTTCTTCCGGTTCTTCGGTGACTTCATCAAGATAGGACGGGTCGCCCTGGTCGCGCAGGTGTTTTACAATGCTTTCAACTTCTTCGTCCGATACAAACGGGCCGTGTACACGTTGCAACCGCCCCCCCTGGCCCATAAACAGCATGTCCCCTTGCCCCAGAAGCTGTTCTGCACCCATTTCACCCAGAATGGTGCGGGAATCGATTTTCGAGGTGACAGAATAGGAAATGCGGGTTGGGAAGTTGGCCTTGATCGTACCGGTAATCACGTCGACCGACGGGCGCTGGGTTGCCATGATCAAATGGATACCGGCGGCACGCGCCATCTGTGCCAGGCGCTGGATCGATGCTTCCACATCCTTGCCGGCCACCAGCATCAAATCGGCCATTTCGTCGACAATAACCACGATAAAGGGCAGGGCTTCCATCGGCAGTTGCTGGTCTTCAAAAATCGGTTTGCCGGTTTCGGGATCAAATCCGGTTTGCACCCGACGGGTCAGTTCTTCGCCCTTGGCAGCGGCTTCCTTGATGCGTTTGTTATATCCGGCAATGTTACGCACCCCGACCTGACTCATGGCGCGGTAACGGTCTTCCATTTCACGCACCGCCCATTTTAGGGAGACGACGGCTTTGTGCGGGTCGGTCACTACCGGGGTCAACAAATGCGGAATGCCATCGTAAATCGACAGTTCCAGCATTTTCGGATCAATCATGATGAAACGGCATTCTTCGGGCGTGTGTTTATATAGCAGGCTTAGGATCATGGCGTTCACACCCACCGATTTACCGGACCCTGTGGTCCCGGCAATCAGCAAATGTGGCATTTTTGACAGATCGGCAATGACCGGCGATCCACCAATATCCTTGCCAAGGCTCAGGTTTAGTTTGCCGGTATTCTTTTCAAAATCGTTCGAAGCCAGGATTTCATGCAAATGCACGGTTTCACGTGTGGAATTTGGCAGTTCGATGCCGATAACATTGCGCCCCGGCACCACCGCAACACGGGCGGCTATCGCACTCATGGAACGGGCAATGTCGTCGGCAAGGCCAATCACGCGCGATGATTTAACCCCGGCCGCTGGTTCCAGTTCGTATAATGTCACTACCGGGCCGGGGCGCACCTGTACGATTTCGCCTTTGACGCCAAAATCCTGCAACACGGTTTCCAGCAGACGGGCATTTTGCGCCAGCGCCCCCTGATCAATCTGGGCGTAGTCTTCCTCGCTGGGTTCATGAAGCAGGCCAAGCGGCGGGAAGCTGTATTCTCCGGCACCCAGATCAAAGGAGGACTGGCGCTGGGCTGATGCCTTGGTGCTGGGTTGGACCTTGGCCGCCGGCGGGGCCACAATATGAACCGGGGGTTCATTGTCGATATCGTCATAATCATCGGCATCATCGCTGGCCGACAGAGTGTTGCGTTCAACTGCCGCCGCCACCCGTTTTTCCGACCGTTCCATCGATGGTTCCTGACGGGGGCGGGCATTGCGGTCGCCCTTGCGTTCACCTGGTGCAATTTCGGCAACTTCGTCCGCGCTGTTGCCTGGAATGGCACGGCCCACACCGTAAATAACTGTGCCGCCAATACGCGACAATACATGGCCGACGGCCCGCCATTCGGATAATTGATAGGCCATGCAAAACAGGGTCAGGCCCATACCGACAACCATGCTGAACAGGCCGATAATTACCGGCCCGGCAGGGATGCCGGCCAGGGTTAACAACATGCCTAGGCGACCAAGCAACAAATCACCGGCAAAGCCGCCATAACCAACGGTTAAGGGCCATGTCATGCCACGTGGCACAGCCGATGCCGCCGTTGCCATTAACAACAAGGCCAGCGGCAATACCAGAAATCGCAGCCACATCCAGCTAAACGGGCGCATCGCAATCAGGCGCAGGCCCCAGCCAACAATAAGGGCGGTTAACAATGCAGCCCCCAAACCAAGGGTGCGCAACATCATATCGGCGAAATAGGCGCCAAAAATGCCCAGCGGATTATAGATATAGGCGTGGTCGCTGGCGTGGTTAAACGACGGATCACCGGGGTGAAATCCGATCAGCATGATAAACAGGGCAATCCCCGCCGCTGTCAGCGCCAGTCCACACAGCTGGATGCCCCCGCGTTTAAGGAAGCTGACCAGTGCACTGGGTAGAAAGGCAGTGCCGCGTTCAAGAAGGTTTGTCTGACTGCTCATGCCGATTTCCGTTGTTAGTCCTGTTACGTACTGTCTGAAACGTGACCGGGTTAGCGTGATAGGGCGGCGTTAATCCGGCTTAGCCCGTCGCGGGTTGTGGCAAGATCATGCACCAAAGCAATACGAATGAAACGTGCGCCCGGGTTATCGCCCGTTGGACCGTTGATCGAAAGGTAACGTCCGGGAATGACTTTAACCCCTTCTTCCGCCCATATTTTTTTTGTGGCTGCTTCGTCGTCACCCACATCAAGCCATATAAAGAACCCGCCCGCGGGGCGATAAAAGCCAAAACGGTTGCCGAAAATTTCGGCGGCGATATCAATTTTGGCGCGGTACAGGTCGCGGTTGGCTTCTGCGTGGGCATCGTCATTCCACAGGGCGGTGGATGCCGCCATGATCGGCATGGGAATGGTTGCCGAACAATAGCTGCGCAGGCGGTTAAACTGTTTGACGATTTTGGCATCGCCCGCGACAAAACCGGACCGCAAGCCCGGCGCACTGGAGCGCTTGGACAGGCTGTGAAACACCAGCACATTGTCCATATTGCCATTTTGGGCGGCACAAATTTCAAGGGCGCCGGTTGGGGCATCGCGGTCGTAAATGTCGGCGTAGCATTCATCCATCGCCAAAACAAAATCGTGTTTGCGCGCCAGGGCAATAATGCGTTCAAGATAGTCGCGCGAGGCAACAGCCCCTTGCGGATTGGCGGGCGAACACAGGAAAAACAGGCGGCAAGCCGATAACGTTTCGACATCGATTTGATCAAGGTCGGGCAAAAAACCGGTTTCCGGCGTGGCGGCCAGCGGCACCATTTCGGCATCGTTAAGCACGGCGGCGCCGCAATAGACCTGATAAAACGGGTTGGGCAACAGGACCTTGGGTTTGGGGCCGGGTTGGTCCTGTGGGATAACGCAGGTAGCGATCAGATAAAGGGCTTCGCGCGTACCGGCAACCGGAATGATGTGGTTGTCACGGTGGATCATGTCTTCTGACAGGTCATAGCGGCGATCAAGCCATCCCTTGATGGCGGCGCGCAGTTCCGGCGTGCCTTGCCCCGGCGGGTATTTGTGCCACAAATGGGCATTGGCGATCATGGCTTCGGTGATCATGGCCGGGGGTTCATGCTGGGGTTCGCCAATGGACATCACCAGCGGGTCCTTGCCCGGTGCAATACCGTCCAGCAGGGCGGCAAGCCGCGGAAAAGGATAATCGGGCAAAGTGTCCAGGCGCTGGTTGAGCATGTTGTGTGACGTTCCGTTTCTAAAAGACCCCAATTGGCAAACTGGCGGGTTAGCTTGCCTGTGTGTGATTGATTGGCGCGGATGGCCCAATTTGCAGGATGATTTGCAATCAGGATCTTACGCAATCAGAGCGCACACATAGTTTACCCCTAATGGAAAAGTACAAAGAAAGATTTAAAGGACAGTGTCCTTAAACGCAAAAAGCCCGGAAACGTGCGGTTTCCGAGCTTTTTGAATTGTTATATTTTTGGCCTAGCTTGCCTTTACATCATCCTCGGGATAGGCGGTGATTTTATGGATCGACAGATCGGCACCATAATATTCTGCTTCGGAATCAAGGCGGATACCGATTGTGTTTTTCAAAACGCCATAAACCACGAATCCGGCAATCGCGGCATAGGCCGCGCCGCTGATCGAACCGACAAGCTGCGCACCAAACGATACCCCGCCAACGCCGCCAAGTGCCGACAGGCCAAAAACACCGCAGGCTATGCCGCCCATTAAACCGCACATGCCATGTAAGGGCCAAACGCCCAAAACATCATCAATTTTCCATTTTGCCTGGCATTTTTCAAACGCCCAGACAAACAGAAAACCGGCCAGCCCGCCGGTGATCAGCGCGCCGATGGGATGCATGACATCGGACCCGGCACATACCGCGACCAGCCCGGCCAGTGCACCGTTATGGACAAAGCCGGGATCGTTACGCCCGGCGATCAGTGCGGTTAAAATGCCGCCAACCATCGCCATGAGCGAATTAACCGCAACCAGCCCGGTAATGCCGCTAACCGATTGTGCAGACATAACATTAAAGCCAAACCACCCCACACATAATACCCACGACCCCAGGGCGAGAAAAGGGATGTTGGACGGTGGAATACCCACCAGTCCGCCGGTTTTGGTATAGCGGCCTTTGCGAACGCCCAAGTGAATGACCGCACCAAGGGCGATCCAGCCACCAACGGCATGAACCACAATTGACCCGGCAAAATCATGAAATGGTGCGCCGAAAATGTTGGTAATAGCATTCTGAATGCCAAAATTACCGTTCCAGACAACGCCTTCAAACAGCGGGTAAAACACACCGACCAGAACGGCGGTGGCAATCAACTGTGGCCAGAATTTGGCCCGTTCGGCAATGCCACCCGAAATAATGGCCGGGATGGCGGCGGCAAATGTCAGCAAAAAGAAGAATTTAACCAGATCAAAGCCACTGCTGGCAAAGGCATGTTGGCCGTTTACAAGTTCGGCCCCACGTAACACATTGGCATTGCTGAAAAAAGTTACACCGTAGGCCACAGCATAACCGATGAAAAAATAGGCAATGGTTGAGACGGCAAAATCAACGATGATTTTAACCAGGGCATTAACCTGGTTCTTTTTTCGAACGGTTCCGACTTCGAGAAAGGCGAAACCGGCGTGCATGGCAAGAACCATAATGGCCCCCATCAGCACAAAAAATACGTCCGAGGCAGTTTGAAAAGCCTCCATGAGACGACCTCTGTTTTTGTTTGTAACGTTTCCTCTTGGTGGGCGGCCCAGATCAATATCTGTGCCAACACCATTGTTTGCCTGGAAAATTCGTTAAAAAACAGAAGGTTGACGGCGTTCATGTGCTTAATGGCAATGTCTGGTGTGCTTTTGCTGTTTTGCGGGTATGCCTGCCAAGTGACCAAATGGTTGCTTAAAAAGGCAGCACAAAAAGAAAAGACCCGCCACAAGGGCGGGTCAGTTGGTCTGACAGGTAGGATGCGTTAGCATCCGTCAGGAAATTGTTGTGCAGGGCATCTTAGAAGCGCTGCGAACCTTTACCGAATTCCGGATAGGCTTCGAGGCCCAGTTCTGCAGCATCGGTACCCAATGCTTCGTCTTCTTCCGACAGGCGGAGGCCGACGGTAAATTTAAGAACCAGCCAGACAATGGCCGAGGTTACCAGGGTGAAGGCGCCGATGGCGACTACGCCGGTCAGCTGGACACCGAAGGAAACGTCGGCATTGGTGATCGGAACAGCCAGGGTGCCCCAGATACCGCAAACAAGGTGAACAGACACAGCACCGACAACGTCGTCGATTTTGCATTTGTCAACCAGCGGAACGGCGATGACAACCAGGATGCCGCCAATGGCACCGATGATGATCGCTGCACCGATGGACGGGGTGTCCGGACCGGCAGTGATCGACACGAGGCCAGCCAAAGCACCGTTAAGGGCCATGGTCAGGTCGACTTTTTTGTAGAGGATCTGGGTCAGGATCATGGCTGCGATCACGCCACCAGCAGCTGCCATCGAGGTGTTGGCATAGATGTTGGCAATGGCAATAACGTCGCCAGCCGTGCTCATGGCAAGCTGCGAGCCGCCATTGAAGCCGAACCAGCCGAGCCACAGGATCATGGTGCCGATGGTGGCCAGGGTCAGGTTGGAGCCCGGCATCGGGTGAACCGAACCGTCTGCACCGAACTTGCCTTTACGTGCGCCAAGGATGATGGCACCGGTAAGGGCTGCCCAGCCGCCGACAGAGTGAACAAGGGTTGAACCGGCGAAGTCATAGAAGCCCATTTCGGCCAGCCAGCCGCCGCCCCACTGCCATGAACCCGTGATCGGATAAAGGACCGAGGTCAGGACAACCGTGAAGATCATGAAAGGCCACAGTTTGATGCGCTCGGCAACGGTGCCTGAAACAACAGAAGCAGCAGTTGCCACAAACACCATCTGGAAGAACCAGTCAGAGGTGGATGCATAACCGGCAGAATAATCGCCAGCAAGGGCTGCGGCGTCATCTGCGCCCCAGATGCCAAAGCTGCCAATCCAGCCGCCATCAACACCGGCATACATCAGGTTGTAGCCGACGAGGTAATACATGATGCCCGCTGCCGCAAACAGGGCAACGTTTTTAAGCAGAATGGTGGCAACGTTTTTGGAGCGAACCAGGCCAGCTTCGAGCATGGCGAAACCGGCAGCCATCCACATCACGAGCGCGCCGTGGATCAGAAAGCTGAAGGTGTTGAAAATGTAACCGGTTTCTGCCGAAACCCCGGAAGCGGCGGCTGCATCCTGTGCAGAGGCCGGTTCGATCATCGCCAGTGTGGCTGCCCCAATTAGCCCGGCAAGGCCGGTATTCTTCATCGAGATTTTCATAATGTCTCCCCTTGTCTCCGGGCTTACAGGGCGTCGTCGCCGGTTTCGCCGGTGCGGATACGAACCGCATGGCTTACGTCGAGAACGAAAATCTTACCGTCCCCGATTTTACCGGTCTGAGCCGTTTTCGTGATGGCTTCGACAACCTGATCGACCAGATTATCCGTGATCGCGACTTCCAGCTTTACCTTCGGCAGGAAGCTGACCATGTATTCGGCGCCACGATAAATTTCGGTCTGACCCTTTTGACGGCCAAAACCTTTGACTTCGGTGACCGTCAGACCCTGAACACCAAGCGCGCTTAACGCTTCGCGAACTTCATCAAGTTTGAACGGTTTGATAACAGCAGTAACCAATTTCATAATATGCGACCTCCCGGCACATCCGTTGACCACCAGTGTGGCAATCACGATTTCGCAGTCACAGGAGGTAAACCAAGAATCGTGCCAGATTCGAAATTCATCGAATAAAGCATTGATTTATTTTGGTTTATTGAATTTATGGTGGGGTGCTTCGGGGAAATGGAATCACCACGGGCGCGTATAATTTGTGCAAAGAAAACGCAGCGTGATTAAAACTGCATCAAAAATGGGCATAAATGTGTCAGGTGATTTTTATCATTGATTGCATGAACTTAGACTCGCCCTATTCGTACATATAGATAGCGATAAGGCTGGCGGAAGCGGTTTTGACAGCCTATGTTGCGTCTGATTTTAGCCGCCCGGGGGTTTGGGCTCCGGGAAAATGCAGGCATTGGTGGGCTTGTGGTAACATCAGGCTCTGATCTGCCACCGGGATTGTACGAGGATTATGCAGCGATCATGTTTTGGGCATGTGCTGTATGAATGATCATAAAGATCGCATCGTATGCAGGTGGAATACAGGCAGATGCCGCGTGGTAACCGGGCAATGACAGGATCAATAAAGATGACGACGAATGATGTCCTTCATTTTGATGTGATTATTCTGGGTGGTGGCCTGGCAGGGGCCAGTATGGCAATGGCTTTGGCGCATGGTGGTTTGCGCAGTGTTGTTATTGACCGGGAAGATCCGCAAATATTGCTGGGGGCCAACCATGATGGTCGTACCTGTGCCATTGCTGCGGCATCGCGTGCGGTGCTCGATGTTACCGGTGTATGGCAATATATGAAAGCCGATGCCGAGCCGATTTCGGATATTCGCATTGCCGATGGTAAAAGCCCGCTTTACCTGCATTACGATCATCGTGATGTGGGAACGGAAGCACTGGGTTATATTGTTGAAAACCGGGTCACGCGCCAGGCGCTGTACCGGGCAATGAATGAAAATGATCTTGTGACGCTGATGGCACCCGCATCGGTCACGGAAATTACCCGCGATAGTGCCAGTATGGTTTTAACCCTGGACAATGGCTGCGTTGTACATGCGCCGTTGGCGATTGGTGCCGAAGGCCGGGGGTCGCCGTTGCGCAAATGGGCTGGCATTAAAACCTATCAGTGGCAGTACAATCAAAGTGCGATTGTCTGTACAGTAAAGCATGAACGCCCACATGAAGGTGTTGCGGTTGAGCATTTTTTGCCCGCAGGCCCGTTTGCCATTTTGCCAATGACTGAAAACCGGTCATCCATTGTGTGGACCGAAAGCACAGCAATCGCCAATTATCTGGTCGGGCAAAGTGATGAAGTCTTTCTGGATGAACTCCATCAGCGTTTTGACGGATATCTGGGTGATCTTGAAGTGATTGGACCGCGGTTTTGTTATCCGCTGGGGTTGCAACATGCCTATCATTATAGTGATGCCCGTTTGGCCCTGATTGGCGATGCCGCGCACGGAATGCACCCGATTGCGGGGCAAGGGCTGAATATGGGGATTCGCGATGTGGCGGCTTTGGCCGAAATCCTGATCAATGCCCGGCGGTTGGGGCGCGATATTGGCATGCAGGATGTGTTGGCAGAATACGAGCAATGGCGCCGTTTTGATAATACGGTGATGCTTGGGGTTACCGATGCGACCAATCGGCTATTTTCGAATGATATTGCCCCGGTTCGGCTGGCGCGGGATGCAGGACTGGCCGTTGTGCAAAAAATTCCGGCGTTGAAACGTACCTTTATGTCTCATGCAATGGGATATGCGGGGACATTGCCGCTGCTGATGCAGGGCAAGCCGATTTAAGGCGCCTGAAATTCCATTTTTCGACTTGGGACAGAAGCCCCGCGTTGTGTGATGTGGGGCTTTGGCTTTGTGGCCTGCGAAATCTCGGGGGCAGGATGACTGACCATTGGTCGGTGGTGTTGGGTGTGGGATTGTGCGCGTGGCCAATGGTTGGGTTTTCGTCGATCCCTTAAAACTTAAAACTTTTCAAAACTATGATGGCTCCAATGATCCCGCAAAGGATGGAATCCGGTGTTTGCAGTTTTGCGAGTGTGCGGTCAGGAGATGGATTCTTGGGAAATAAATGAACCGTGGTCATGCGATTCGCGGTTAAATTGCACGTTCGATCGTCTGAAATTTTAGCCGTGAGACTTTTTTAACAGTCTTTTTTCGAGAACGTGGCAAATTTGCCACTGCAAAAAGTGGCGGAAAACCTTAACTACACGACAACAGTTGAAAATCGTTCTAAAAGACACATGATTTCATGTGGTTTTCTTGATGTGGGTCAAGCTTTTTGCGTCCCAATTGCACGATGCTCCGCCTCGATCAATTCTTTGACGTAGGGGAGTCCATATTATGCGACTGATCAATACTCTTAAAGCTGCCGGTGCAGCTGCTATTCTGGTTGCGGCTGCTGCTGCTTCGATCGCTCCGGCTTCGGCTGACGATATGGGCTTTAAAGGCAAGTCCGCTGGCGACATTCTGGTCCGTGGCCGTATCGTCGGCGTTGTTCCTGACGAAGATATCAAAAGTGATTCGCTTGGCGGTGAAGGCAACGTTGATAACGACGTTATCCCGGAACTCGATTTTTCCTATTTCATTACCGACAATATCGCACTCGAGCTGATCGCTGGTACGTCTAAACATGACGTAAGCTGGAACACTGGTGCTTCGGATCTTGATCTGGGTAGTGTTCGTCTGCTGCCGCCGACCCTGACCCTGCAGTATCACTTCCTTAGCAAAGAACGTTTCAGCCCGTATATCGGCGCTGGTGTCAACTACACGTTCTTCTATGACTCCAAGCCGGGTCAGTTCCAGGAAGTTAAATATGACAATGGTTTTGGTTATGCATTCCAGGCCGGTTTTGACTATGCAATCTCTGGTCCGTGGTCTTTGAACGTTGACGTCAAGAAGATCTTCCTGAACACCGACGTTTCGGTCAACACTGGTGCCGGCACTGTTAAAGCTGATGCGGACCTTGATCCGTGGCTGTTCGGTATCGGTATCGGTTACCGCTTCTAATTGTTCTTTCGGGGACAGATGCAAAAAAGACCGTCGCAGTCCTCTGCGGCGGTCTTTTTGTTTGTGGCTCGCTGAAATCGCGAATGCGCAAGTTTACACTCAGGCGACTGCATTTCATGTGGTCGCAGTCGCAAGGGATCGGCGAGCGGTCAGGCTGGTTTGCGTGGCTCGCGAGACAGGCCGCGCTCTTTCAGCGCCTGTTCATAAGCCTGCCAGAGCTTGTCCTGGTTTTCGTGCAATTCGCGCAGGTAGTGCCAACTGTAAATGCCGCTGTCATGCAGGTCATCAAACGTGATTTTTATCGCATATTGGCCAACAGGCTCGATATTAATAATCCCGACATGCTTTCTGCCGGAAATAATCCGTTTTTCAGATGGGTGATGTCCCTGTACTTCGGCAGATGGGCTTTCCACGCGCAAAAGCTCCGCACTCAGGCGGGTGTTCTGGTCACCGTCCCAGATAATTTCCAGTAGACGGTCATCTTTGAGATAATTTATCTCGACCGGGATGTGATTTGGCGTGAAAGCATTGCCGGTCATGATTGCAAGCCTGTCAGTCTTCGATGACGCGCGCTTCGTCGGGCAGCATGATGGGAATGCCATCACGGATCGGATAGGCAAGACCGGCCTTGCGGCTGATCAGTTCGCGGTTTTCGCGGTCATATTCCAGTGTATCCTTGGTTACCGGACATACCAGAATTTCCAGAAGTTTCGGATCAACCGGGCTGTGATTTGCGGTCGTCATGTTAAGTTTGCCTTGTCTTTGCAAAATGCATTCACACACCAGAGGTTATGAAGCATCCATTCGCGTCTGTTTTGTCCCAGAGATAAACCCTAGTTGCTGGCGGCCTTGTTTGTTTGCGGGTGACATGCCATTTCCAGCAAGGTTGTCAGCATGTCGCCACGATCATACAGACTTGGACATTCCAGCAAAGCCTGTTTTTCCAGCGGATCAAGCTGGCAGCCCATTGCGATGGCGGTGACCAGCATTTCATCGTCGGTATCGCTGATGGTATCCCAGCACGACCGCAGGGAATGGTGGGCAAAATAGGCGTCCAGCGCACGGCGCAAACGTGATCGGTTCAGGGGCTGGTCCATCGACTGGATGTTATAATCCATATCACCGCGCCAGCGTGAATAATCACATCGGACGGACCGGTATCCCCCTTTGGACAACGGTAATTCTTCTGCGATATCAAACCGGCATACGCCGGTAAGGGTGACCAGAAAACGCCCGTCATCTGTTTCGCTAAAAGCAGAAATACGGCCCACACACCCGGTGCCAAACATTTCGGCAGTCGATGTATCGGTATTGTCGTTGCCTTTCGAAGGCGTGTCGGAATGGCGCGGTTGCACCATTCCGATCATGCGGTCGCGGCCCAGGGCATCCATGGTCATGTTCAGATAACGCGGCTCGAAAATATTAAGGGGTAAATGACCGCGGGGCAGTAACAGCGCGCCGCTAAGCGGAAACACCGGTAGCGTTGCCGGAAGTTCTGAAAAATCTGGATCAAATGGGCCGCAAATATTCATGCAAACAATACCGTTGAAAGGGCGCGGCGACCAGCAACACTTGCCGGATCCATTGGGCCCCATGCCTCGAAAAACTTGATCAATTGGGTGCGCGCACCATCATCATTCCAATCGCGGTCCTGGCGAATGATCGCAATCATGGTTTGCACAGCTTCTTCACGTTTGTTGGCCGCAAACAGGGCCATGCCCAGGTCAAATTGTGCCTGGATATCATTCGGGCTGGCCTCGGCATTTGCGCGTGCAACATCGAGGTCTGCGTTGTGAAACCCTGCTTCGGCCAGTTCAAGTGCACTGATGGCGGCCGCGACCGGGGTTTTAAGCCGGGTTTTATCGTCCATGTCATCAACAAATCCGCGGGCGTGCTCGGTTTCGCCCATGGCGACCATGCAGCGCAAAACACCGCCCAGTGCTGTGTCATTGTCTGGTTCGCGTTCCAGAACATTGCCATACAGGCCATAGGCGGTTGTCGCATCCTCGTCCGCGAGGGCAGCATGAGCCTTTTCCAGCAGCATCTCGATCGGGCTTTCGATCGGGCCGCCGGCAATACGTTCAAAAAAGGCACGGACTTCACTTTCGGGCTGTGCACCCTGAAAGCCGTCAACCGGGCGGCCATCCTTAAAGGCATAAACCGTTGGCACCGACTGGATGCGTAATTGCATGGCAAGGTCCTGGTTTTTATCGATATCGATTTTAACCAGCTTCACCCGCCCGCCCGCTTCACGCGTGACTTTTTCGATAATTGGCGTTAGCGTTTTGCAAGGTCCGCACCAAGGTGCCCAAAAATCAACAACAACGGGACCTTCCATTGACGGTTCGATCACATCCTGCACAAAGGTTTCGATGCCGGAATCCTTGATCAGGTCAGAATTTGCCCCGGACTGTGCCGACGGGGCTGGGGCATTGGGATCAAGAATAATAGACATGATAAGGTTACTCGCTGTTGGTCGTATTTTAAATGAGGGTCCTTATCCACAAGGACAAGGGGCAGTGATTTAGATTACGTTTTTGCAATGTTTGGCAGCGGGATCGGTAACCCCAGCAATCTGGGATATTCAATCGCGAATGCAACTGTTTTTCAGTCGCTTTCGGCAATTTCTTCTTCAAAATTCAACATTTTGGGATCATATCCCAGTGAAGTGACGAATTTTAACAAATCTGCCGGTGCAATGGATGTTGTGCGGTCATTTCGCAACGGATGAAAATTCAGAACATTGTCTGGATCGCGAAAAAAGGCACTGTCAAAGGCCACATTAACGATTTTGGCATCATCGTTGATTAGGGAAAATGGCGTTACAGAGCCGGGCATAACGCCAAGCGTTTCAAGCAAAAGATCGGAATTTCCAAAGGATAGCCGGTTGCAGCCAAGTTTTTTATGCAGGTGGTTTATTCGGATCGGTTGGTTTTCTTCGGCAACGACCAGCCATAGCGCACCTTTTTTGTCTTTTAAAAACAGGTTTTTGCTGTGCATTCCCGGAAGGTCGCCGCGCAGGGCCTGTGATTCTTCGACTGTAAAAAGGGGGGCGTGTTCGAATGTGTTAAATTCGATTCCCAATTTGTTCAGACAGTCAAATAATCGAGTGGATGCATCGTCCATATTATTTCCGCTATGGTTGGGCTGTTGAAAAATAATTGCCATAACAATAGCACAAAAATTACGCCAGATAGATAGTCACGCGCAAAAAACCAATAAAAACTGTTGGAAAACAGCCATTTTTTATGATGTGACATTTTCATCAAAAAAGGTGTTGCAATCACTCGTTCTTGGGCTATTATCCGCGCCGCTCCCCAAGGGGAACACAAACAGACTGATGAATGCGGGCGTAGCTCAGGGGTAGAGCATAACCTTGCCAAGGTTAGGGTCGAGAGTTCGAATCTCTTCGCCCGCTCCATCAGGTCGTTTGGGAATACCGCTTTCATTATGATGCGGGCGTAGCTCAGGGGTAGAGCATAACCTTGCCAAGGTTAGGGTCGAGAGTTCGAATCTCTTCGCCCGCTCCATAATGAAAGTATCTCAAGGCCGTCCTTCGGGGCGGCCTTTTGTTTTGTTCTCGCCAATCCGGTCTGCCGGTAGATGTTCCTCTTGATGGCGTCGCGTCAGACATTGGGTTGCAGGTGTTTATCCGGTCTGCAATGGGCCGGTTCATGATCTGGCATTTTTATATTCGCGTTAATGCTATTAAATTCCTTTCTGGTATTGTGATCCCTGATTTCGGGCTTGGTTTATGGGCAAATTCAAACGTGCGCGGATATCGGATAAATGCTTTTTCTTATCCGATTGTATATTGTGTTCAGTAAATTTGTGATAATTTCCGTTTTGAACAGGATGTATCAGGGCAGATTCTGGATATTGGGCCGCTAACCGGGGATAGATGTCATTTCCAGCCGTCATTTTTTATTTGCGCGCACGGTGCCCGCTATGTTGCTGGTGCTGCTTGTCGGGGTTTCAGGTTTTTTTCTGGTATACTGGGCTACCAGCGAGACTGATCGGGTGGCAACAGCACGTCAGCTTTATCTGCTTGATCAGGCGCAGGCGGAAACCTTGCGGGTTATCCCCTATGAGCAGGAAAGCACGACTGTTTGGGATGATGCGGTCCGGGCTGCACTTGGATGGGATAGCAGCTGGCTAGATGCCAATCTGGGATCGTGGATGCATGACTATTTCGGGTTTGATGAACTTTACGTTCTTGATCCCCGCGACGTGCCTGTTCTTGCCTTTCTGTCACGTACCGGTTTGCAGGCACATGTAAGCCCGGAATTTGGTGACGTTTTATATCCGCTGGTTAACAAATTACGTGCACGTTTGCGGGCCGGTGATGGTCCCAACGCCGCCAAACTGCAAACACCCGGTGAAACCGCACTTAAATTGGTGGGGGGGCATCCTGCAATTGTCAGCGTTAAACCGATTGTCAGTGACACCGGTAAAATTCGGCAAATACCCGGCAATGAATTTTTACACGTTGCTGTACGGTATATTGACGGGCCGGAATACCTGGCGGAACTGGAACGCAAATACCTGTTTGATCACTTACGGTTTTCCACCGTTCAGGATGCAGTAGGTAATGAACGCGTTTATCCGATGGTTACAAACGATAATCAAACGATAGGCTATTATATCTGGCAGCCATATCGCCCGGGATCAACGGTAATGGCTTATATTTCGCCCATGCTGGTGCTGGTGTTTGGCGGGCTGGTTGCGGGGGTATTTGTCTTTATGTCGCTTATGCACCGCCGTGAGACCAGTCAGGATGCCGTTGAAGCCAGAATGCACTATATGGTGATGCATGATGCCCTGACCGGCCTGCCGAACCGGGTGCATTTTAACCAGCGCGTTGATCTGGAACTGTCCCGCCTGGCCCCAGGTGGGGCTGGTATTGCCTTGCTGTTTCTCGATATTAACGGGTTTAAGCAGGTAAACGATTCGTTTGGGCATCCCCTGGGCGACAAGTTGCTTTATGAATTCGGGCAGCGCCTGCTTTCCCTGTCGCGCGAGCGCGATGCCGCGGGACGACTGGGAGGCGATGAATTTACCCTGATGTTAACCGGTATTCGCCAGCGCGAGGATATTGAACGGTTTTGTCGCCGATTGATTGAACTGGCACGGATGCCTTTTAATATTGAAGGACATCAGATTTTTGTCGGGCTTAGTGTGGGGTATGCCTTTGCTCCGGAACATGGCCAGGACCGCAACGAATTGATGCGCAAGGCCGATGTGGCGCTGTATCACGCCAAAATGAACGGGCGTAACGATTTTACCGGTTTTAATCTTGAGATGGACGTGCTGTTGCGCAATCGCCGCCGGGTTGAAAGCGATCTGCGCGAAGCCATGGTTTCGTTCGACCAGTTCAAGGTCCATTATCAGCCGGTTTACGATGTTAAACAAAACAGCCTGATCGGCTTTGAGGCCTTGCTGCGCTGGCAGCATCCGGCGCGGGGCTGGGTCTCGCCGGAGTTTTTCATTCCCGTCGCCGAAGAGGCGGGGCTGATACGTGATTTGGGGCAGTTTGTTTTGCGAAAATCCTGCGAGGCGGCCTTGCAATGGCCGGGTCATACTGTGTCGGTGAATGTGTCGATCATTGAATTGCAGGATGCGGATTATGCGAAAAATCTTTCGGCAATGCTGGCGTTAACCGGTCTGTCACCTGCCCGGCTGGAGCTGGAAGTGACCGAAACGGCCGTGGTAACGACCGGGGCTTGCGAGGATAATCTGCAAGCCATTCGCATGATGGGTGTTCGGGTGGCACTTGACGATTTTGGAACCGGCTTTTCGTCACTGGGGCGTCTAACCCAGATTGATGTTGACCGCATCAAGATCGACAAGACCTTTATTCATGGTTTTGATCAGTCTGACTGCGACAAGGCCATGGTGCGTGCGATTGTCGAGCTTGCCCAGGCAACATCACTTTTAACAACGGCTGAAGGCGTTGAAAATATCAGACAGGTGGAGTTCCTGCGCGAAATTGGCTGTGATGCGATTCAGGGTTTTTATTTTTCCGAAGCCGTTCCCTCCGACCAGGTTTTGGCATTGATTGCAGCCGAACCGGACCGCGCTGTATTATTGGGCGATCAGAATCACTAAAATGCGATCTGTACCCGTATACCCGGGTCGGGGATACCTGATCAATGTATGCGCATTCCTGATAACAAGTACGATGTTGGTGCGGTTTGTTGTTGGTGGAAGAATAAGGTCAGGGTATAATTTTAGTAGTTTGTTGAAGTTGAAAGATCACGCCATTGGTCCAGTTCATATTGATGATTGGCGATTTTGGTTGTCATGATTTCAACGGCATCAGGCCCGACAGGAAAATGAAGCGGCGGTTCATCATCATTTGACAGGCGCACCAGTGTTTGCGCCAGTTTACGCGGATCACCAGGCTGCTGATGGTTATAGCTGCCATAGGTGTTTTTAAGGTTGGTGGCGGTTTCCTGATAATCTTCAATCGTGCTTTCCAGAAAACGAACGGATGATTTATCGAGAAAATCGGTTCGGAAAAACCCGGGTTCGACAATGGTGACGTGAATGCCAAACTGGGCCACTTCCTTTGACAGGGATTCGGAAAAACCGGCAATGGCATGTTTGCTGGCGCAATAAAGCGACCCGCCAGACCCGCCGCGCAACCCGGCGATGGAAGACAGATTGAAAATATGACCCGACCGTTGCCGACGCATGGTGGGCAGCACGGCACGGGTGACATTCATGGCACCAAATACATTGGTTTCAAACTGGGCGCGAATGTCTTCATCGCTTGAATCTTCAAACAACCCGAAATGCCCGTAACCGGCATTGTTGACCAGAACGTCGATTTTGTTGAACTTTGCAGATGCCGCATAAACAGCACTCTTGGCATGGCTTTCGTCGGTAACATCAAGTGTCAGGGCAACGAAACGGTCCCCGGCCGATTGAAACTGATGGGCAAGATTGTCACGGTTGCGTGCGGTGCCAATAACGCGGTCCCCTGCATCAAGGGCCGCTCGTGTGATTTCGGCACCAAGCCCGCGGCTGGCACCGGTGATAAACCATGTCTTGGGCATCAATGCCTCCGTTTGGTCGCTATATGACTGTGATGAAGCCAACTTATCTGATGCAAGGCATTATGCGGTAGACTGATCCCCGCAAAGGATTGCACAATCCTCTAATAAAACCGGTTTGATCGGACTTATTAAGTTGATCGGAACCTGCAATGTTGCCTGATCATCGGATTTTTACCCTGTCATCACCGCCTGGAGACGAGCCGCAGGAGTATCGTTCGGCTTCAAAAAGTAACGCCGACGGGCAGGGTTTGCCGTCGGCGTTAACAAGTGCTTTTAACCGTTTAACAGGTAAGGATGTGTCGCAGCAGGGATAGGGTCACCCCATGATATGATAGCCGCCGTCTATGTGAATGACATCGCCTGTAATGGCCCGCGACCTGTCGCTGGCTAAAAATGAAGCCAGATCGCCGATTTCGTCGATTGTAACCAGGCGGTGTTCGGGCGAACGGGTGCGGGCCTGTGTCATCAGGTTATCAAATTCGGCAATGCCCGATGCCGCACGGGTAAGGAGCGGGCCGGGCGAAATGGCATGGACGCGAATGCCTTGTGGGCCGAGTTCTGCCGCCATATAGCGCGTTGCCGATTCAAGAGCTGCTTTAACCGGTCCCATAATGCCATAATGGTCGATCACGCGTTCCGATCCCATATAGCTAACGGTCAGCAAGGCGCCGCCATCGGCCATGAGCGGTTCTGCCCGTTTGGCAATGCGCTGAAATGAATGGCAGGAAATATCCATTGCGGTTAAAAAACCGTCGCGCGAACAATCAACCACGCGGCCATGCAAATCATCCGCCGGGGCAAAGGCAATGCAATGCAGGACAAAATCGAGTTTGCCCCATTTTTCACCAATATCGGCAAACAGGGCGTCGGCCTGGGCCTCATCGCAAACATCAAGCGGTGCAATGATCGACGCATCGACATTTTCGGCCAGCGGACGGACATATTTTTCCGCTTTTTGATTAAGATAGGTCACGGCAAGGTCGGCACCGTCGCGTCGGAAAGCCTGTGCACAGCCATAGGCGATGGATTTATCGTTGGCGATGCCAATCACCAATCCTTTTTTTCCTGCCAGCATCCAGATACCCCTTTTGAAATTTAAATCACGCTGCAATTGCGAAAGTTTTTAAAAAGATCGTGTCAGAAGAAAGTCTAAACCAGTTTGCGATGCAGCAAATGGCAAAGTTAAGTGACATTGAATATACGACCTATGCAAGTGGCACATAGCCGAACCGATTGAGAAATCAAATTTTTTACATTCCAGACGTAGTTTTTGAGCAGGCGATAAGCTATGTGTAAGTCTGGATGAAGGCGGCGTTTTCGTGTGTTTTTCTTTCCCAGGGTGGCGCTGCCGGAGTCCCAAAGCAAAGTGATAATCCGAGGTGTTTAGTATCCGTCGCAAAGACGGGTGCAGGCGGTTCTGGCAAACAGAACCGACAAAAAGGGAAATACGACATGAAAGCCCGAACCGACGACCCGAAACGGGAAGTCATTGACAAAGTTGTCGAGCAAATTCACCTGCGGCTGGCAGGAGACGTGGCGAAGGATGCAGAAGCATTCGTTCGCCTTTTTTATAAGAACGTTCCGCCCGACGATATGGCCGGACGCTCAGTCGATGCCCTTTATGGCGCGGCATTGACGCTTTATAAATTTGCCCGCACGCGACCGACCGATAATGCTGCCAAGATCCGGGTTTATAATCCGGACCTGGAAGAGCACGGCTGGAAATCCGATCACACCGTGATCGAGATGATTAATACCGATATGCCATTTTTGGTGGACTCGGTAACGTCTGCGCTGAACGAATTTGATGCCACCGTTCATCTGGTGATTCATCCGATTATTCGAATCGCGCGAGATGGCGATAACATTTTACAATCTGTCAGCAGTGTTGAAGACTCCGATGCACCACGTGAATCGGTTATGCATGTCGAAATTGACGAGCAGACAGATGAAAATACCCTTCAGGCGATTCATAATCGTCTTGAAGATGTCCTGACCGACGTTGCCCTGGCGGTGCAGGACTGGCAGCCGATGATGTCACGGGTAAAGGAAGTCCTTTCCCAGATTGAACAGGCGCCCGAAGGCATTTCAGAAGATGCCGTGCAGGAGACCCGTGATTTCCTGGATTGGCTCTATGATGATCATTTCACCCTTTTAGGATACCGCGAATACAAGTTTAGCGGTGAAGGCAAAAAGGCCAAGGTCGACGTTAATACGGACAGTCAGCTTGGTATCCTTCGTCGTGAAGGGACCCACATATTTGATGAATTGCGCCAACTGGGCAAATTATCGCCCGAAGTGCAGGACTTTGTTACCAAACCAAACCTTTTGATGGTGACGAAGGCCAACAAACAGTCAACAGTTCATCGCGCTGTTCATCTTGATACCATCGTTGTTAAACAGTTTGATGAAACGGGTAAGGTAATTGGCCAGCACCTGTTTGTCGGCCTTTTCACATCGGTTGCCTATAATTTAAGCCCGAAACTGATCCCGCTTTTACGCATGAAGCTGGCCGAAACGGTCAAACGTGCCGGGTTCCCGCCCAACAGTCACGATGGCAAGGCGCTGGTCAATATTCTGGAAACCTTCCCGCGTGACGAACTTTTCCAGATCGAACTTGATGACCTTTACCACATCTGCATGGGTATTCTTCATTTGCAGGAACGCCAGCGCATTGCCCTGTTTGTGCGCCGTGACGCCTTTGAACGGTTTGTATCGTGTCAGATTTTCTGCCCGCGGGACCGTTTCACGACCAAGCTGCGCATAAATTTCCAGCGGGTGGTGGAAGAAGCCTTTAATGGCACGGTATCGGCCCATTACACCCAGATCGGCGATTCCCCGCTTGCGCGTTTGCATGTGCTGGTACGAACCACACCGGGCGAACTGCCTGAATATGAAGTCCAGGACATTGAAAAACGCCTGGTCGAGGCCGCACGGGACTGGAATGACACCATGCGCCAGGTTTTGGTGCGTGAAATGGGCGAAGAAAAAGGCCTGTCACTTTATCGGCGTTATGGCGATTCCTTTGCTACCGACTATCAGGACCGTTTTTCCGTGGAAACTGCGGTTCTTGATATTGAACGGTTTGAAGATGTTCTGAATTCGAACGATTTAAGGGTTAATCTTTACCGACCGATTGAAGCGGCTGAAAACGAATTACGCTTTAAAATTTATAACCCAGCCGCACCGGTGCCCCTGTCTGATGTATTGCCGATGCTGGAAAATATGGGTTTGAAGGTGATCACTGAAAACCCGTTTGCGGTAACCCCGCGTGACGGTGCTGTCGGTGTGCGCATTCATGATTTTGGCGTCATTGTTGATGGCACGTTTACGCTGCATGAAGTGCGCAACAAGTTCCAGGAACTGTTTGTGCGCATGTGGCACGGCGAAGTTGAAAACGACGCCTTTAACCGCCTGGTATTGCTGGGGGGGCTGGATTGGCGCGAAGTTGTTATATTGCGGACTTTTGCCCGGTACATGCGCCAGACCGGGTCGGCCTTCTCGCAGGATTATCTGGCAAAAACGCTGGCAAATAACGCAGCCCTGGCAACGTCGCTGGTGGAATTGTTCATTGCCCGTTTTGACCCGGACCGCGATCTTGGGCTGGAAGCCGAAATTGGTGCGATTGAAAGCGATATCCTCGCCCGGCTTGATGACGTGATGAACCCGGATGAAGACCGTATTTTGCGGGCTTTTCTTAATCTGGTGCAGTCCAGCCTTCGTACCAACTATTTTCAGGTTGGTGCAGATGGCAATCCCAAGCCGTATCTGTCGATCAAGTTTAATTCTGCCGAGGTCGAAGACCTGCCGCTTCCGCGCCCCTGGCGCGAAGTGTTTGTCTATTCCCCGCGTGTTGAAGCGGTGCATTTACGTGGTGGGCCGGTCGCCCGTGGCGGTATCCGCTGGTCCGATCGCCAGGAAGACTTCCGCACCGAAATTCTGGGGCTTGTAAAGGCACAGATGGTCAAGAATGCCGTTATCGTGCCGGTCGGTTCCAAAGGCGGCTTTGTCGTCAAACGTCCGCCGGTTGATGGCACGCGCGAGGCTTTCCTGGAAGAAGGTATTGCCTGTTATAAAACGTTGATGTGCGGCCTGCTTGATATTACCGACAATATCGTCGCCGGTACGGTGGTGGCGCCAGAGCGGGTCCGTCGTCTTGATGAAGATGATCCCTATCTGGTGGTGGCTGCCGACAAGGGCACTGCGACATTTTCCGATATCGCTAACGGCGTTGCGCGTGATTATGGCTTCTGGCTGGATGATGCCTTTGCATCGGGTGGCTCGCAGGGCTATGACCACAAGAAAATGGGCATTACGGCCCGTGGAGCATGGGAATCCGTCAAACGGCATTTCCGCGAAATTGGCAAAGACATCCAGAAGGAACCCTTCACTGTTGCTGGTGTTGGCGACATGTCGGGCGATGTATTTGGTAATGGTATGTTGCTGTCCGAACAGATCAAACTGATTGCAGCTTTTAACCACCTGCATATTTTTGTCGATCCTGATCCGAACCCGGAAACCAGCTTTGCCGAACGCAAACGCCTGTTCGATTTGCCGCGCTCTAACTGGGCGGATTACGATGAAAAGCTGCTATCCAATGGCGGTGGTATTTTTGATCGCCGTGCTAAAACACTGGATCCGTCGGCCGAAGTGCGCAAATTGCTGCATTTGGGCAGCGGTAAAGTCACCCCGGCCGATATGATGAAAGCCATTTTGAAGGCTGAAGTCGAATTGTTGTGGTTTGGTGGTATTGGCACATACATCAAATCGGGCAACGAAAGTAATGCCGATGCCGGGGACCGGGCCAACGATGCCATTCGCATCAATGGCGGCGATGTACGGGCCAAGGTGATTGGTGAAGGTGCTAATCTGGGCTGCACGCAACGGGGGCGGATTGAATATGCCCATCACGGTGGCCGCCTGAATACCGATGCGATCGACAATGCCGGCGGGGTCAATTGTTCTGACCACGAGGTCAATATCAAGATCCTGTTGGGGGAAGTTGTCGCCAATGGCGACATGACGGAAAAGCAGCGTAACAAGTTGCTTGAAGACATGACCGAAGAGGTTGGTGAACTGGTGCAGCGCGATAACTATGTGCAAAGCCAGGCCATTTCCAACATCTTTGCGGGTGGGGGTGATGCCCTTGACGCCCAGGTTCGCCTGATCAGGATGCTGGAACGCGAAGGGCGCCTGAACCGTGAAATTGAATTTTTGCCCGATGAAGAGGAAATCACCCGGCGTTTTAATGCCCATGAAGGCCTGACCCGGCCGGAAATTTCGGTACTGATGCCCTATGCCAAACTGTGGCTGTATGACGAAGTGCTAAATTCCGACCTGCCTGACGACCCGGTTCTGGTCGAGGAACTGGTGCGGTATTTCCCGACGCCGCTTCGTAAAAAATACGCCGATGCTGTGTCACACCACCGTTTGCGTCGCGAAATTATTGCCACAGTTGGCATTAACAGCCTGGTTAACCGGGTTGGTGGCACCTTTGTTCACGATATGATGGAGGCCACCGGCTTTTCTGCCGTGGATGTGTCGCGTGGATACCTGATTTCGCGGGCGGTGTTTGGCCTGCGTGATATCTGGGCTGGCATAGAAACCCTGGACAATATCGTTGCTGCCAATGTGCAGACCGAAATGTTTAAGGATGTCGGTCGCATGGTCGAGGACGTGACATTATGGTTCCTGCGTAATTGCGAGGAATTGAATGTTGGTTCCAAGATTGAACGATTCCGCCCGCAGGTCATGCGTGTGATTGAAGCGTTTGATCAAATCATTCCTGGCGATGCAGCCATTCGTAATGGTCTGAAACAACGGGTGGATCACCTTAAAAAACAGGGTGTGCCCGAAGATTTGGCCAAACGGGTGGCCGCAATGCCACAAATGGTGGCCGTGTGCGATATTGTGCGGATTGCCGAAGGGGCTGATCGCGATGTCCTTGATGTCGGGGCGACGTATTTTGCCGTTGGCTCGCGTTTTCAGTTGGGCATTTTGCGGGCTGCCGCCGAAACGGTGGAAGCCGAAACCCACTGGCAGAAACTGGCACGCAATGCTGCAATTGATGATCTGTTTGGTCATCAGCGTGAATTGACCCGTGTGGTTCTGGCCGAAGACCAAAACGGCATCATCGGCCCCGATGCTGTTGAACAATGGGTCACGGCGCATCAACGTGGCACACAGCGGTGCGATCAGCTGATCGACGAATTACGCGCTGTCGGCCAGATCGACCTTGCCATGATCACGGTTGCCAACCGTCAGATCAGGGCTTTGATTGGCGGATAAGCGCCCGATCAAATATCTTGCGAAAGCACAAGGCGGGGGCGGCAACAGTTGCCCTCGCTTTTTTATGGGCATGTTATACCAATTGTCGATGAATTCTTCTCATCGACAATTGGATAGGCACACGGCGCCGCGCGACCAATACCGCAAAATGAAAGGGCTTTGTCGGGCCCACCCGCCGATTGAGAGGCTTGCGGATCGGTTTCGATCAACGAGCTTTGGTATTGGATATTGCCGGGTGGTTTCTTGATGGCCGTCAGGCTTGAAAACCGGGATTTTACCTTTTGGTTCCGGTTGCGTTAACGACTGCGACCTAATTCACAACGAAGCTGCTTCCGGCTTGTGCGAGGCATAAAATGGCCTATCTTTTGGCCGATAAGCCGAATGGAGGAAGACCAGTATGAATTATGTGCGGACCGGATTGTTGCTGGCGGGCATCACAGCGCTATTTGGTGTGGTCGGCATGATGATCGGCGGGCAGCAAGGCATGATTATTGCCTTGTTATTTGCCGGGGCAATGAATGTGTTTGCCTATTGGAATTCCGACAGCATGGTTTTGCGTATGCGCCGGGCCCGACAGGTAGATGAAAATTCCGCCCCTGAACTGGTGGGGATTGTGCGCCAGCTGGCCCGGCGGGCTGATTTGCCAATGCCCAAGGTTTATATTGTTGAAAACCCGCAGCCTAATGCCTTTGCTACCGGGCGCAACCCCGAACATGCGGCGGTGGCGGCAACCACCGGGTTGTTGCAATTGTTAAATGCCAACGAAATTGCAGGGGTGATGGCCCACGAACTGGCCCATGTCAAAAACCGCGATACATTGACAATGACAATCACGGCGACCCTGGCAGGGGCGATATCGGCCCTGGCGAACTTTGCCATGTTTGCCGGTATTTTTGGCGGACACCGTGAAAACAATAACAACCCGCTAGGCGGATTTGGAATGATTCTGGTCGCCATTTTGGCCCCGATGGCGGCAGGCCTGGTGCAAATGGCGATTTCGCGTACCCGCGAATATGAAGCCGACCGGATCGGGGCGGAAATTTGCGGGCATCCGTTGTGGTTGGCCGATGCCCTGGGGCGGCTTGATCGCGGGGTGCATTCGGTGCCCAACCCCGATGCAGAGCGCAACCCGGCAACGGCACATATGTATATTGCGAATCCGTTATCGGGCAAAGGCATGGACAGTCTGTTTGCCACGCACCCGGCGATGGAAAACCGTATTGCAAAACTGCGCGCAATGGCTGGCGCAACGGTTTCCGCAACCCGGCGCCGTAAACGGCCCTGGGGTTGAAATTTATCCGCTCATTTCCTATTCTTTGGTATTGGTAATTTATACACCGTTAATAATTGACGGAGACCTGTTTGCGTTTGATCATGTCCTTGTCAGATATGGTTTTCGTTGTGGCTCAGTATATTGCCGGGAAGGAATAGCGGAGGATGGCCGGTTTCTGGTCAACACTCGGTCTTGTGTTCAAAGCGGTGTTCGGGGTTGTGCCGGGGGAAACTGTCCCTAATCCGCTGGCGCCTTATTCACACCGACATTCGGGTGATCCGCAATTTGTTTGTGGCATTGCCGATTTTGGCACGGCGGGGCAGGATATTCAGGCTGCGATCAAGGATTGCCTGTCGGATTTTACCGCGTTTTCCTGTGTGACTGTTTCCCAGCAATTGTCGATTAGCGCCGATGCGGTTGATCCGTTTCATGCTGTACGTGATGCCCAGAACTGGGCCTGGAACGCAGCTTTGCGGCAAAATTGTACGGCGCTGTTATGGGGGGTGGCTGCGCCGGACCAAAATGGCGTTAATGTCTGGCTGGCCAACCGGCAAAACACGTTTGCTCCTCACGAGCTGTTTTTGTCACAAAAATACAGTTTCAAATTACCTCTGGCCGAAGATTTCACACAGGCAATACAACTGCTATTACGTGCAACATCCCTGCGTCAGGTCGATGACCCGGCCCGGCGTATGGTGATTTCGACCGAACTGTGCAAATCGCTGGAACAGCAGCAAGACCGGGTTCGTAACCTTGATCTGCTTGATGAATGCGGTGACGGCGTGGTTTTGTGTTTTGCATCGGCGGCATTGGCATTGGCCGAAAATGGCGATCGAAGCTGGTGCCAACTGGCATCCGAGGCGCTGGAACCTTTGGTCGCCCGATGTTTTGGTTTTGATGATTGTGGTGACCGTGACCGGTTGGCCATGATGATTTCGGTGGCCGGGCAATCGGGCGTTGATCAGCTTCAGCCCGAAGACATTGCCTTGTTGGCACTATATGGCCATTTGCTGAACTGGTCTGTTTTGGGCAGCTCGGCCACCCGTGTTTCAAAATTGGCGGTCGAAATCTGGCGGATATTGCATCGCCGGTTTGAATTTGCAGCTGGTGCCAGTGTTGCACAGGCTGTTTGTTTGATGCGTTTGGGAGAAGCTAGTGGTGCCCAGGCCCGTGAAACCCGGGATCCGGACCTTGCTGCCGAAGCCATCAATTATCTGCGGCGGGCCCTTGGCGCGACGGATGCCAAAACCTATCCGGTACTATATGGGCTGACAGCCTATCATTTGGGCGATGTTTTGATTGCACACGGAGAACTGGCAAAAACCGGCATTCTGTATGAAAGCATCATTCCATTTTTTCAGGCGACCCTAAAAGTATGTTCCCGGCGGGAAAATCTTTATCTGTGGGGGCGGGCGGTGTTTGCCCTGGCAACCGTGCAGGCCATGCAGGGGCGTGAAAACGGTGACGTGGGAATTTTGCGGACGGCAAAAATGAATTTCATACAGGCCCAGCAGAACCTTGAAGAAGCGGGCGCGCGTTCTGCGGCGCGTACTGCAATGGGCGGGCAAATGCGGGTTGAAACCTTAATGGCCGAAATGTCCGCCCGGGAGGACGAGGGGGCATCCTCTTCCTCCCCGCGTCAGGCCAAGGTTGCCGGATAATATCTGCCATATCCTGCTTTTGACGTATGGCTTCGGCTTTATCTGATATGCTTGTGTAATTGTGCCAAAACCATAAAGCCTGTTGATCAAAACCGATTTGTTTCGCGCCTGATGTGACATCGGGCTTAACAAACCGTCGAACTTTTGCCGCATACATAACGCGCAATCTGTGGGGATTATTGTGCCATCGGATATGGCACATTGGCATTTTTGCCAGCATCGGATGATTATGGAGAGGGTAAAAGCACGACAGGATTGCCCATAAAAAAACACCCCCGCAATTCATCAATTGCGGGGGTGTTTTGTGTGGCAATGATGCCAGACCTGTTAGTTGCGCGAATTACCAAAGAAACGCAGCAACATGATGAACAGGTTGATGAAATCAAGATACAGCTGCAAGGCGCCAAAAATGGCCTTCTTGCCAGCGGTCGTGGCATCGTCGTTTTCCCAGTAGCTTTCCTTGATGCGCTGGGTGTCATAGGCGGTCAGACCGGTAAAGATCAGAACACCGGCAGCCGAAATGATAAACTGCAACATGGTGCTGCCAAGGAAGATATTCACAACGCTGGCAATGATGATCCCGATCAGGCCCATGAACAGGAAGCTGCCCCACGCAGACAGATCCTTTTTGGTGGTGTAGCCATACAGGCTCATGGCACCAAAAGTACCGGCGGTGATGAAGAAGGTGCGGGCAATGCTTTCACCGGTATAAACCAGGAAGATGGACGAAAGCGACAGCCCCATCAGCGCGGCATAGGCCCAGAACACGGCCTGTGCTGCAGGCATGCTCATTTTGTGAATGCCAAAGCTAAGAACCATGACCAGCGCAAACGGTGCCAGCATAACGATCCAGGACAAGCCGGAACCGAACACAGCCTGCATGAAAGCAGGGCTGCTGGATGCTGCCAGTGCGACAATACCGGTTAAAGCCAGCGCAGACGCCATGTAGTTATAGACGCGCAGCATATAGGTCCGAAGACCGGCATCAATGTCGGCCGCCGACTGGCCAGCCGAGACAGAATAGCCGCGTCGTTGCGTTTCGAAAGCCATTGAATTCCCTCATATGATCCAGATTGAGCGGGATTGTGCTTACAACCCGTCACTGGTCAAAATATGGCAGGATTTGCCTGAAAAGCAACGATTGCGGGCTTTTGCGACGGGCTGTGGGTCAAACGGTTGTGATTTTGTTCACAATTAAAAATATGACAAAATAAATCATGCGCCAAAATTCTCGCTATAGTTGGGGTGATAAAAGGAATCGGATTACTGTAGGGGGAGTAAGGGATTTCGTATGGAATTGAAAATAAACACTTTAGTTAAAAGTATCAGCCAAATGCGCAACGCGCTGTTTTTGGCCGCAGTGATCATATTTGGCAATTTTATGATCATGTCTGCGGCGGCTGATGCCGAAGTGAATGTTTCCTTATCAAAACAAAGTGATCAATTGGCAGCCGATTTTTGCGCCGATCCTGCTTTTGATACGCAGCCTTGTCCGATTCTTCCTACCGACATTGCCCAGTTTGACGCCAGTTTTATCTATCGCTTTGTTGGGCCGGAGTCCCAGCGCCCGTTCGATCAGTTTTCGTGGCAGTCTTTTATCGCAATGACATGGCCGTTAACGGCCAACGGTGTGGCGTTGCCCTATGGGCAGGCCGCCCATCCCGCGAAGGGAGATGTGCCGCGTTGGCAACGTCTTGTGAACCGTGATCAATTAATCACGGGGGAGGGCGGTGTTTCACCTTTTTCCCGGGCGGAGGCTTTTTGTGGTGCGGGCGATAGTCCTTCAACCAGCCTGCCACCAAAACCTGCCGATACATTGTTATTATATGCCTTTCATCAGGCAACAGGCGATGTGCTGGTCGACCAGGGGGGAAATTATGTTCTGTATGAAACCAGGTTAAACGATGTTGCCGCTGGTTATATCCGCGATAGCCAGCTTGCATCATTTACAGGGCGCAGCAGGCGGGCGGAAACCGGCAGTGAAATTTCGTTTCCGATGCAAGACCCAAATAAACAAGACCCAGGCAAAAATGCCGATGGTTCCGGTGATATGTCGGGTAAGGAAATTGCAGGTGGGGATCGGCAGGTTTTAAAAAATGTGGAAGGGCACCGTGTTGGACCCGGGGCAACGTTGTTGAAGTTTGCCTGGCGGGTGTTAAGCCCCGATGATAATCCCGCGCAGTTTCTAACCCGTAACGCCCGGCTGTTTGTGCCAGCCCGCGACAGTGTTACGCGAAACCCGTTTTGCCGCGATGTGGTTGTCGGCATGATTGGCATGCATCTGGTTCAGCGGGTTGTTAGTGGTAATGGCGATCGCTGGATCTGGTCAACATTTGAACATGTCGCAAATGCCCCATTGGCAGTCAACGCGCGGCGACCGAACAGCTTTATTGCCAAAAAACTGTTCCCCGACGGGTGTTTTGCACCAACCGGGCAGGAGCCCGGCATATTGCAAACCGGCAATGAGAAAAACATTGCAAATCTGCAACGATTTAACCTGTTCGGCATGGCAGGGGGTATAAACATCCCGTTGGAGCAGGCGAAAAACCGACCGTCACCAAACCCGGATACAACAATGATGAAAACCAAAATAACGGGTGTGGCCGCGACGACAGGCGCAGGCACAATGCCGGCTGTGGCAGGATCTGGTGGCGAAACGGTTAATCAGGGCGTTGTCCGCCCTGCGTTGTGGGCAGAGCACGCACCTTATGCCGTTGACCAAACCGGGCAAGCGATTGCCCCGTCGCAAATTGTGCGTTGCTGGCGTGTGTTTGAAGGAACGGACAAAACCAACACCCTGTGGCATCAGGCGTTGGCTGGTAGTGTATGGGATAACTATTTTCTGGTCGGCACCCAATGGATTGGTAATGGCGGTGGTGCGCCGTTTGGCGTAGGTGAAGTGCCGCGGTTTTTAAGTAATGTGGCACTGGAAAGTTTTATCCAGCATCAGGAAACCGGAACCTGCCTTGGTTGTCACAGCACGGCCCGTAGCGATGCCGGGCAATTGGCTAATTTTACGTTTGTGCTGGCACCGGCGAACTGATCCGCAGTTTAATATTAGAAAAAGCAACAGAATAGTTCTGTTTCCCCGCATTCCGTCATAGGATGCGGGCGATAACAGCAATCTGTCGTAACAGACCCGAATAACGGGCAAGACAGATTTCAGGCAGGGAGGAAACATGCTGCCAGCAGGCGATGATTATGCGGCACAGGAGCGGGATTTTGCCTGGGAAGTGCCGGAATTTTACAATATCGGTGTCGATGTTTGCGATAAATGGGCCGATGACCCGACACGTTTAGCCCTGATCCACCGTCGGGGCGACGGGACGCGCCGTGATTACAGCTTTGCCCAGATGCGCCGTTTGTCCAATCGTTTCGCAAACGTTTTATCGCGACATGGGGTAGGGCGAGGCGACCGGGTGGGCATATTGCTGCCGCAATGCCCGGAAACGGCAATTTCCCATATCGCGACTTATAAACTTGGCGCTATTGCGGTGCCGTTATTTACCCTGTTCGGGGTGGATGCCCTGGAATACCGGCTGGGTAACTGTGCGGCGCGTGTTTTGGTAACAGATTTGGCCGGGGCACGCAAAATTGCCGAAATCCGTGATCTTTTACCTGCCCTTGAACATGTTTATGTCATCGATGGCAAACCCGACGATTGCCTGGACTTCAAGGCGTTAAGTTACGAAGCCAGCGATGATTTTACCCCGGTTAAAACCCGCGCCGATGACCCGGCCCTGATCATTTACACATCGGGCACCACCGGCCAACCCAAAGGCGCGCTTCATGCGCACCGGGTGTTGTTGGGTCATTTGCCCGGTGTTGAAATGTCGCACGATATGTTTCCCCAGCCCGGTGATTTGATCTGGACGCCAGCAGACTGGGCCTGGATTGGCGGCTTGCTGGATGTGTTAATGCCGGCTTGGCATCACGGGGTGGCGGTGGTGGCCCACAGGTTTGAAAAATTCAGCCCCGAACGCGCCTTTGCCTTGATGGCCGAATATGGCGTGCGCAATGCGTTTTTGCCGCCAACAGCCCTTAAGATGATGCGGGCCGCCCCGCAAAACGTGATTGCACAGCATAATTGCCATTTACGTTCCATTGCCAGCGGCGGCGAAACCCTGGGGGCTGAAATGCTGCAATGGGGGCGCGATACATTTGGCTTAACGATTAACGAGTTTTACGGCCAGACCGAATGCAACATGATTATCAGTTCATCGTCGCGCCTTAAGGCGACATCAGCGGGCCATATGGGGCGTGCTGTGCCGGGCCATGATGTGCGGATTATTGATGAAACCGGAACCGAAATGGCCCCGGGTGAGGTTGGTATGATTGCGGTACATCGCCCGGACCCGGTGATGTTTTTGCAATATTGGCGGAATGACGCGGCCACACAGGCCAAATTCATTGGCGACTGGATGCTGACCGGGGATTTGGGGGCCAGGGGCAAGGATGGTTTTATTCGCTTTGTTGGCCGTGAAGATGACGTGATCAGTTCTGCCGGATACCGCATTGGCCCTGGCGAGATTGAAGATTGCCTGATTGCGCACCCCGCCGTGCACATGGCCGGTGTGGTTGGCAAGGCAGACCCGGTGCGCGGGCAGATTATCAAGGCATTTGTGGTGCTAGGTGATCAGGATCAGCAAAGCGATGCCTTGGCAGGGGATCTTTCAGACTTTGTTCGCACCCGGCTGGGCGCACATGAATATCCGCGTGAAATAGCCTTTGTCGATGCCTTGCCGATGACGGCAACGGGCAAGGTCGTGCGCCGGGCCTTGCGCGATATGGCTTAGGTTTTGGTGTATGGCTTGGCAGCGTGCTGGGCCATGAAAATCGAATCGTATGCGATTTGATCGCCATTTTCTGGCCGATGTTGGCCTTAAAACAGAAAAGCGGGCAGAACCGGCAACAGGGTTCTGCCCGCTTTTTTTCATGGGCGGTTATTCATTGCGTAAAATCGGCGCTGCCGGGCTGCGCAAGGCTTGCCAGGTGCCGATGAACCCGGCTGTTAATGTGGCGATCAATCCGATCAGGATCGGGCCAAAAATGGTTACGGGTAACAGCGTCCAGCTTGCGCCCATTACCAGCACCAAAACGGCCCACGCCGCCGCACTGCCAAACAGGGCCGCAATTAACCCGGTCGACAGGCCCAGAATGCCGTATTCCAGTGCATAGGCGTATAAGATGTTGGCCCGTGTTGCGCCCAGCGTTTTAAGGACAACGGCATCATAAATGCGTTTGCGTCGCCCGGCGGCAACCGCACCGGCCAGCACCAGCACCCCGGCAATAATGGCGATGGAACTGGTCGCACTTAACGCAAGGCCGATCCCGGCCAAAATGGTATTGGCTGCTTCCAGTGCCTCGCGTACGCGAATGGCGGAAACATTGGGAAAATCCTTGCCAATCATAAGGTCAACCGGTTCTTCCATTGCCGGGGGCATGTGTGCGGTGGCGATCAGGCTGTAGGGGGCCTTGTCGATCAGGCCGGGGGAGAACACCATGGCAAAATTCATGCGCAGGCTTTGCCAGTCCACTTCGCGCAGATTGGCAATTTCGGCGGTAATGTCGCGGCCCAGCACATTCACCGTCAAGGTATCGCCCGGTTTCAGGTTAAAGCTGGTCCCGATATCGGCGGTCAGCGATACCAGCGGCTTGCTGGCATCGTTATAGTTTGCCGGCCACCATTTTCCCTGGGTAATTTTGGTTCCTTCGGGTGCTGTTTTGGCAAAGGTTAATCCCCGATCACCGCGTAAAAACCAGCGATCATCACCTGGCGGCACATCGTTGGCGTTTACCCCGTTTAACGCAGTAACACGGCCCCGTAACATTGGTGTTTGTTCAATGTTATCAACGCCTTTTTGGCTGCCAAGTTCGCTGCGAAACGCATCGATCTGGTCAGGGCGGATATCGAGAAAGAAAAACGCCGGGGCGGATTCTGGCAAGCGGTCTTGTATTTCGTGGTTCAGGTTGCCTTCGATGCTGGCAATGGTGACCAGCAATGTCAGGCCTAATCCCAGCGATAAAGTAACGGCGGTGGTGGATGTGCCGGGCCGGTGCAGGTTGGCCAATGCCAAACGGGTAAAGGCGCTGCGCCCCTTTGTGAACCGTTTTGATATCGATATAACAGCGCGCCCGGCCAGTGTGAAAATGACAATGGCGGCAATGGACGCGCCGATAAAGCCCAATGCAATGGCTGTATCGGTGGCACTGGCAACTGTCAGAATAAGTAATAATACCAGCGGAACTGCCAAAACCGGCAGATCGCGGCGGCGAATGAAATTACCGGTTAATCCGGCACCTGAACGAAACAGCCGGGCTGCAGGAATTTCACGCGCGCGCAACAAGGATGGCAAGGCAAAAACCAGTGTGGTTAAAATGCCAAAGGCCGTGGCCGTTAAAAGCGACGGCAGGGCAGGGGCCGCCGTTACGGCGATTGGCAATTTGTCGGCCAGAATCGGGGCGACGAGCATGGGGGCCACGGCACCAATCATCAGGCCGATGATAATTCCCAAAACCGCGATTGTCAGAATTTGCAAAAAATAGATCCGCAAAACCAGATTATGGGTGGCACCGATTGATTTTAACGTCGCAATCACAGACGTTTTGCTTTCGACATGGCTGCGCACGGCATTGGCAACACCAATCCCCCCCACCAGCAAGGCCGATAACCCGACCAGGGTCAAAAAGAGTGTTAGTCGTTCGATAAAGTTTTTCAGGCCGGGGCTGGCATTGTTGGTATCGCGCACACGCCAGCCTTCGTCGGGATAGGCATCATCCAAACGGGTGCGAAAGGCTTTGATCGTGTCGCTGTTTTTCAGATCGATCAGATAATGATAGTGCACAAGGCTGCCTGGCACGATCAGGCCGGTATCGGCCATGGCGGGCAAGGCCACCATCAAACGGGGACCAAAGTTTAAAAAGCCGATGGCTTTGTCGGGTTCCTTGGCGATGATGCCGCGAATTTGCACATCGGTATCGCCCAGTTTCACCGTATCGCCGACTTTGATGTTCAGGCGTTCTAACAATCCGGCTTCGGCAACACCGCCCCAAATACCGTTCTTTTTGGTTAAAATGCCCGCAAACGGGACATCGTTTTGCAACTGAATCTGTCCAAAAAGCGGGTATTGGCCATCAACTGCTTTTAGTTCCACCAACCGGCGCTGGTTATTGCCATAGGCGGTGGCGCGCAAGGTGGCAATCTGTTCAACACGCGCGGCATTATTGGCAAACCAGCTTTGCTGGGCCGGGCTGGCAGGCATATTGACCTGTTGAATTTCAATGTCGCCGCCTAAAAGCGCGCGGCCATCGCGCTCTAGCGCCCCTAAAACCGATTGCGAAACATTTCCCACGGCGGCAATGGTGCCAACACCCAGGGCAAGGCAGGCCAGAAAAATCCAGAAGCCGCGCAAACCGCCGCGCAATTCGCGACGTGCCACCCGCCATGCCAGCCCCCACTGGTTTGGTTGCGTTGTTTCACCCGCCATTACGCACCATCCCCATCCGAAACAATAACCCCGTCGCGCATGGTGATGGAGCGATCACACCGGGCGGCCAGCCCTTCGTCATGGGTAATCAAAAGCAGGGTTGATCCCTTTTTGCGGGCCAGATCAAACAGCAATTCAATAATCGTTTCGCCTGTGTGCCCGTCAAGATTACCGGTGGGTTCGTCGGCCAGCAACAATTCCGGGTCGGTTGCCAGTGCGCGGGCCAGGGCAACGCGCTGTTGTTCGCCGCCGCTGAGCTGACCGGGGTAATGGTCCAGACGATGTCCAAGGCCAACGGCAGCAAGTTCTTCGCGGGCGCGCTCAAACGCATCGGTACGCCCGGCAAATTCCATGGGCAAGGCCACGTTTTCAAGCGCACTCATTGATGGCACCAGGTGAAAATCCTGAAATACGATGCCGACATGGTGGCGGCGAAACAATGCCAGCCCGTCTTCATTAAGCTGGCGCAAATTATGGCCGCAAATTTCAATTTTACCGTCTTGGGCCTGTTCCAGTCCGGCAATGACCATCAAAAGGGATGTTTTGCCTGAGCCCGAAGGGCCAATTAAACTAACGCGTTCACCGGCATTAATGGCCAGATCGATATTTTTAAGAATATCGACCGTCCCGGCAGGGCCTTTCAGGCTTAGTTTCAGGCCTTTGACATTAATTGGCAGGCTTGCCGGCGGAGTAGCCGTTTCGGGTTGGGTGGCGGACGATGACAGGGACGAGGCAGAAGCAGAATCACGCATGAAAATTCCAGTCAGGGTTGCGCCATTGCGATTTGGTAGGCATTTGACAGAGACAAACAGCCATTGCGATGATTAGTTTTCATGCAATTTGGCGGTAAACACCAAAATACCCGAATATTGCGCCAGCATAACAAGAGGAAGCCAATGATTACCTGCACAAATGTGTCAATATCCATATCGGAGCAAGGCCCCGGTGTTAACAGTTTCACTTTTGCACAGGCGGGGCGCTATTTTTCCGGGGCGCGTGCACGTGTCATGCAGTGTGTTTTGGCATTGCTGGTTTTCGTTTCGGTTTGTGTATTTTTACAATCGGCCCACGCGCAAACTGCAAATGACGCAAACGATTCTTTGCAAACACCAACCATTGTTCTGTTTGGTGACAGTCTGATTGCCGGTTACGGCCTGCCAGATCAGGATGGTTTCGCGCCTAATCTGGCACAATCCCTGAAAAATGCGGGGCTGGATGCCAAGGTTATTAACAGTGGTGTGTCGGGCGATACGACGGCGGCCGGGTTGGCACGGCTTGATTGGGCATTGGTCGACAAGCCCGATCTGGTGGTGCTGGAACTGGGCGCAAATGATGCCTTGCGTGGGGTGGATCCGGCGCAAACCCGTAATAATCTTGAAAAAATCATTGAAAAGTTACAGGCAGATCAAACCCGCATTTTGCTGGTCGGTATGATGGCACCGCCAAATATGGGTAAGGAATATGGGGGCGAGTTTAATGCGATCTATCCTGATTTGGCACAGAAATTTCAGCTTCCGCTTTATCCGTTTTTCCTCGATGGGGTTGCTGCAAACCCGGAACTCAATCAGGGGGATGGTATGCATCCTAATGCCAGGGGGGTTGATGTTATTGTGAAAAATATAACGCCAGCTGTGATTGCGGCCCTAAAAAACTGAACGGGTGTGCTGCGTTGGGCTTGTGCTGTGGACGGGAAGGACGGCATTCGGGGAACGAAAGGTCAGATGCCAGATGCAAGGCAATGGTCTGAGGCGAAACAGTGTTGCCGTCTGAACCGATAGCCTACAATGCGATCTGTTCCGGTTCGATTTTGGTTAGTGCATTGTATTTTATACCTTATTATTATTTCTGGGGAACGTATAGCGCGATGAAGCAGGCTGTTTTTTGCTGTTGAAGCAATGTCCTGTCAAATTCGCATGGCTGAATAATCGCATCATATAAAAAATGCCGTGGCTTTAATGGCTTGGGTCGTGATTTTGACCTGAATTAGGGTGTTTCTGGCAGCAAAATATGCTGTAGGACAAAAATCTGTCTTGTAAAACTACAAATGTAGATAGTTTTCGTAACGAAAAGGCAACGATGTTTGCCGTGATCTTTGATACGCAATGGAAGATTTTCTCTTTTCGTATTTTATTTTTATATATCAATGGTTTATGTTTGTTTGTCGGCGTCAATATTGCGGTAAATCTGTTGGAAATCGCCCCAAAAACCAGCAATTTTCGCGACGAGTTGTGCCTGTTAAGATCTTGTTTACTTTCGGCTGTGTTCTAATTGTTAATGTCGCAACTGCATTCGTAGATTTTTAAAGAGGCCAATCGATTTTGTATCGCGGGCTGGCGTCAAAATACAAAAATTAGGCCGCAAACCGAAACAAATTTGGGGTTTGAGCAGTTTCGAGAAACGGGTTGCGATCTTTGCTTCGAAATTATCATAACTAATTGTTATATATATGTTTTTAATGGGTGGAAAACGGGGTTAGGTCGAGACTGCGGTTGGCTTGCATAGCTCTGGCGTGTTTTGTTAATACTTTGTTATGCATTTCCCGAATGTCGAATTTGGATAATGAAAGTTAAAAAATATCCATATATTTCAATAATTTAAGTTTTTGGAATAGCTGTTCTTTGTAAAAATTCGCTTTCAAACCTTGTTGCAAACCGGATTTTGACTCGGAAGCGATTCAAAACTGTCTACTTTTGCAGTTGCACGGTTATATGCCCTCGCATACACTGTGCCCCGCGATTATCGAAGTTGAACGCGGGCTGTTTTTCCATTCCGGTCGCACTTTATCAAAGCCATTTTCGTTACAAGGGGCTTCATGGCGTTGCCAACTGTAAAACAGTCCTATACCATTCCCTGTGCCAGTGTTTTTCGCGATGCCGTGCTTGATCTTGCTGCACGACGCGAAGTGAATGCCGCCGATCTGGCACGTTCTGTCATGCTGATTGTGCCGCAAGACGTTATTGACGGCTATGTTGACCCTGGCGACCCGCCCGCAGGGGACCGCGAAACCATCGTGCTTAAATCCGGCCCTGCCGAAGGACGCCCGTGGCGCCGCAAACCGCGCCTGCAATTGCGTTTACCATCGGGTTATTCGGTTATCACGGTGCGCAAGGCCCTGAAAATGGCCCTGGATTTTGAAGGTGGTGATGTCCGCATCCGGGTGGACCGTCCTGATGTGTTGGCCGCCGAGCGCCGGGCGTTACAGGAAGTTGCCGATCTTAAAAAACGTATCATGCAACCCCCAGCAGAACTGACGCAATCGCGCGAGGAGGTCGAACGGTTGCGCCAGATAGTCCATAATCTGGCGTTTGACCCGCTGGATCGCGGGGTTAGTACCTATAACGATGCGCTGCATGTCATGGGTTTTGCGCCGGGGGCCCGGCCCGATTTGCGGGCCATTCGTACCAAATACCGGGTGCTGGCCGCGATTCACCATCCCGATAGCAATTATGGTTCGCATCAGCGGATGACACAGTTAAATGCGGCGATGGAACTGTTGCGGCGCCATGTCGGTTAATCCGGGTTTTTGCGACACATATAGTAAGGCACTGTTATAATGTGTCGCGCTGGTGTTTTGACAGGTCTGTGTTTGCCCCCTTGTGATCAACCTGCTGGAATGGTTAGATCAAACGGTCAAAACAACTTATTTGGCGGGGAACGCGATGGGGCGCATATTGGCAATGGATATGAACCATAATCCTGTTTCGCATATGGTCGCCTGGGTGTTTGCGCCAATTAACGGGGAAATATGATGACAGCGGAATTTATTGCGGCCCACGCCAGCGGTGAACACTGGGCAGCAATTTCGTCGGAACTGGCTGAAAAACTCGAACGTCAGGGACCGATTGCCGGTGGATTGGCTTTTTTATATGTTTCCGAGCCGATAGCCGGCGATATGGCCAGCATGTTGACATTTCTGCGGTCCCGTCTTGGGGTTGAATGCTGGGTCGGGACATCGGGGGTTGGCGTTTGTGGGCCGGGGCGGGCCTATTTCGGGGTGCCTGCGGCATCGGTCATGATTGCCCCGTTGCACGAAGACAGTTTTCATGTGTTTGACCCCATTTGCACCGATGACGATATTGATGATGATGCCCTTCAGGATGCCATCACCCGGCTGGAACCATTATTCGGCCTGATCCATGCCGACCCTGGTGTGCCCGAAGCCCTGAAACTTTTGCCCGAATTGGCCCGTACCGGGTCAACCTATCTGGTGGGGGGTGTTGCGTCGGGTAATGACAAGGGGGCGGCGCAAATTGCCAACAAGGTAACCCGTGGGGGGCTTTCCGGGGTTTTGTTTGCCAATGACACCGTGGTGCAGGTTGGCTTAAGCCAGGCCTGTTCGCCAATTGGCCCTGTGCACCGGGTTACCGAGGGGCGGGGCGGCATTATATCACTTTTGGATGACAAGCCAGCCTATCAGGTATTTTGTGACGAAATGGCTGCCGATGAAAACGGCCTGTCGTTGGCATCGGGGGGAGGCACCGGTGCGCAACTGGGCACCGGGCGCTATCACATTGCCTTTATGGTGCCTGGTACTGATACCGGTGATTTTGTCGTACGTAATTTGATGGGTATTGACCCGCAAAACAATCTGATAGCCGTAAATGACGACGCCCGGCCCGGCGATGCTGTGCGCTTTGTTCGCCGTGACAGTGTAACAGCCGAACAGGATTTGCGCCGAATGCTGGCCGATTTGCAGCGTCGCCTGCCTGGCCGGCCGCGGGGCGCGCTTTATTGCAGCTGTGTCGCCCGTGGGCCGCATTTGTTTGGCACCGAAAACCGCGAAATGATGATCATTCAGGAAGAACTGGGGGATTTGCCCCTGACCGGTTTTTACGGAAATGGTGAAATATGTAACGACCGTTTTTACGCTTATACGGGTGTTTTAACCCTGTTCATGTAATATCGTGATGAAATTTCACGAAAAAAGGCTCACAGCGGTTTCATTGTCGCCAAGGCAGGATATATTCATCCTATTTCCAAAATGAAACAGTCCGCAAACAGGGCTGTAAAAAGGGGACTTTTAGGATGGAATATCGCCGTTTAGGGCGTACTGACATCGATGTCAGTGTTATCTGCCTTGGAACCATGACCTGGGGACAGCAAAACACCCAGGACGAAGCCTTTGAACAGCTGGATTATGCCACCAGCAACGAGATCAATTTCATCGATACCGCCGAAATGTATCCGGTTCCGGCGATGGAAGAGACCTTCACCCGCACTGAAACCATCATTGGCAACTGGCTGGAAAAACGCGGCAAGCGCGATGATCTGGTGATTGCCACCAAAATTGTTGGTCCGGCGGAGCGTTTTCCCTATGTGCGGGGTGGCCCGCGCCTGACCCGTGACCAGATTTTTACCGCCATTGATGGTTCGCTATCGCGCCTGAAAACCGATTATGTCGATTTGTATCAGCTGCACTGGCCGGATCGTAATTCCAACTTCTTTGGCAAGCTGGGGTACGAGCATGACACAAACGAGGAATTCACGCCCATAGAGGAAACCCTTTCCGCCCTTGATGAACTGGTCAAGGCGGGCAAGGTGCGCCATATCGGCCTGTCGAACGAAACCCCCTGGGGTCTGATGAAGTTTCTGGAACTGGCCGAGAAAAAAGGCTGGCCCCGGGTTGCTTCGGTGCAGAACCCGTATGGTTTGTTGAATCGTACCTATGAAGTGGGTTTGGCTGAATGCTCGATCCGTGAAGATGCCGGTCTTTTGGCCTATTCACCGCTGGGCGGTGGGGCACTTTCGGGTAAATATCTGAATGGTGCGCGCCCGGAAGGGGCACGGACAACCCTGTGGCCGCAATATTTTGGCCGTTATCTTAAGGAAAATGGCATCAAGGCCACCGAAGCCTATGTCAAACTTGCAAAAGATAACGGGCTGGACCCGGCACAAATGGCACTGGCCTATGTGAATTCACGATCGTTCCTGACGGCAAATATCATTGGTGCCACATCGATGGAACAGCTGAAATCCAATATCGGGTCCGCAGATATCACCCTGTCGGACGATGTTTTGGCCGAAATCGAAAACATCCAGACCCAGTGGCCTAATCCCTGCCCGTAAGCAGGCTTTGGGTTAAGGTTTGGCGTATATTTATGATGCCGGGGGGCGTTGGTGCCGCCCAGTAACGCCGATATAAAAGGAGGCGTCGTATGGTAGTGATCGTTTCAGGCAAGGAAACCGACCTGGAAGGAATGTCCGTGCGGCGCCTTTTGCCGCATCGCGATGTGCGTTCGGTTGGTCCGTTTGTATTTTTTGACCATATGGGACCGGTCAGTTTTGACGCCGGTTCGGGCATTGATGTGCCGCCCCATCCCCATATTGGCCTGGCAACGGTGACCTATCTGTTTGACGGGGCGATTTTGCACCACGACAGTCTGGGAAATCATCTTGAAATTACCCCGGGTGATTTAAACTGGATGACAGCCGGCCGTGGTATTGTGCATTCAGAACGTGAAACATCGGATTTGCGTCATTCCGACCATAATTTGCACGGTTTGCAATTATGGGTCGCCTTGCCCGAGGCAGACGAGGACTGCGCGCCTGATTTTACCCATGTCCGAAAGGATGATTTACCGGTCATTCATGAATCCGGCCTGCATATGCGCCTGATCGCGGGCGAAGCCTTTGGTCTGACGGCCCCGGTGCCGGTGAAATCAAAGCTGTTTTACCTTGATGTGCATATGGACGGCGGGGCGCAATTGTTACTGCCCGGTGAAAACCAGCAGGCAGCCTTATATGTTATTGACGGGGTATTGCGGGTGAATGGCGTGCGCTATGAAGCCTTTAGCTTCATTTACGTCGCACCCGAGGAAATCCCCGATATTGTTGCTGAAAACCATTGTCGGGTGATGTTGCTGGGTGGTTTGCCGTTGGGGCATCGCCATATCTGGTGGAACTTTGTTGCCACCAGCAAGGATAAAATTGAACAGGCCAAAGCGGACTGGCGCGAGGGCCGCTTTGCCCCGGTGCCGGGTGAAGATGACCTGGTGCCGATGCCCGGCACATCTCAAAAAGTTACACCCCCGCCTGCATCGTAATATGCATGTGAAATTTTGTTGATCACATTTCGTTAACTTGTCCCGTCTTCGGCGGGCGAATTTGCGTAAGCCCATGCCCGTTACGGTATTGTCCATTTCATCACGTTCCGATGAGGCGGTTTTATGACGTTTGAATATTATATCTGGTTAAGGCTTATGCCCTGAACGGCCCGGTAAGTATGACTTTACCGGGCACCCGCCTGATGATCCCATCTGCAATGCGAGACTGAAAATGCGCCTGTTTGTCGGTATTCCCATCCCGGTCGATATCGCCGAAAATCTGTATCCTGTTGCCCGTGCCATTCGCGGGCTGGAGGCCCAAACCCCCGAAAACATGCACCTGACCCTTAAATTCATTGGCACAGTTCATGACCGTGTGACAGCTGCGAGTATTGATGATGCGCTGCTTCAGACCCGCTTTACACCGTTTGATTTGCAAATTGCCGGGTTGGGGATGTTTGGAACAGACCGCAAGGCACGCATTTTGTGGGCAGCAGTACAGGCGCAACCGTTATTAAACCAGCTTGCCCATCGGGTGGAAACAGCCCTGTTTCGGTGTGATGATATTTCCGGCCAGCTTGATCGGCGTAAGTTCACCCCGCATATCACATTGGGCCGTAACCGTTCTGCCAGCCGGGCCGTAATAGGGCAGGCGGTGGCCGATCACGCCGACTTGGTCAGCCGGTCTTTTCAGGTGGACCGGTTTTGCCTGTATCAGTCGATTTCAACAGGCGATGGTCCGGTTTATCAGGTTGTGGCGGAATATGACGGCGTCGGTATCGGCCAACCTGCAGCACGGGAAACCACCGCTTTTTGCGATGATGAGGCATTTGCCGATATTGACTTTACCGCAGGACCCAAACGCTAACAAAAACCCCCGACCGTGCAAAATGCACAAGATCGGGGGTTTAAATACGTTTACAGGCTTACTTTTGCCTGACGCTGGTTAGGCTGCCCGGCGACTATGTTTGCCTTCGCTAACTTCCTCGACAATCTTGCTGACAAACGCATCAAGATCATTGGGGTTGCGCGAGGTAATAATCGCCTGATCGCAAACCACTTCCTTGTCCTGCCATGTGGCACCGGCATTTAGCATGTCGGTTTTGATCGATGGATAGGACGTTGCCTTGCGATTGCGCAGGGCATCTGCCTCGACCAGCAACCACGGGCCATGGCAAACTGCGGCCACCGGTTTGCCTGATGCGACAAATTCACGTACCAGCGACACAGCGCCTTCGTCATTGCGTAACAGGTCGGGGTTAATTTGCCCGCCGGGAATAACCAGTGCGTCGTAATCCTTGATATCAACGTCTTTGACCTCAAGGTCGACATCAACACTGTCGCCCCAGTCGCCTTTGTCCCAGCTTTTAATGCTACCACTTTTTAATGAGGCGATTTTTACATCGGCCCCATGGGTGGATAGTTTGTCGCGGGGAACCCTTAGTTCAGAGCGTTCATAGCCGTCTGTCGCAAGGATCAGGATTTTTGCGGTATCGATAGCAGGCATAACGTCTCTCCTTTCATTTGATGTTCGAGCGTTATGTCCCCTCAACGATATGGCGGCTAAAACGTTCCTGATTTTTTCAGAAAAAGGTTCACTTTTTTAGTTTAAATATTTGAAATAAAATATTTTTATTTTATTTCTTGTGCTTTGATCAGGTGTTTTTGCGCACCACACGCACCGTGCCGCTATTGCCGCCGCCACAGAAGAAACGGTCTTTTCCATCAAACTCCATCCCCGATACCCCCATACCATCCGGCATGTCGATCCGGGCAAGGACGGTACCGTCAGTGGCGTCGATATGGCGGATATCACTTTGTTCATTTTCCCAGGTGCCGTGCCAAAGTTCGTCCTCGACCCAGGTGATACCGGTGACAAAGCGATCTGATGTAATGGTACGGAGAATTTCACCGGTTTCCGGGTTGATTTTGTGTATTTTGCGATCACGATATTGCCCAACCCATAGTGAACCCTCCGCCCAGGCCATACCCGAAACCGCCCCGTTGCCAGGGCCAGGGGCCGGGATGGTTGCTAAAACCGCGCCGGTTTCCGGGTCGATCTTGTTAATACGGTTATCGGCAATCTGATAGAAATAGGTGCCATCAAAGGCGGTTCCTGCATCGGCCTCGGCCGCAAGAGTTTTGGTTTTGGTGCCGTCTTCGGGGGTAATCGCGATCAGTTCTGCTCCGGCTGCAAACCAGATTTTTTGCCCGTCATATGTTACCCCGTGAACAGTGCTGACCCCGTCAAACGGGCCAAGTTCTGCAATAATCTCTGCTGCTGCGCGTTTCATGTTCTGTTTCCTTATGGTCTGGATATTGTCGGTGTTTCCAGTTTAGGTGCCCGGCAGCGGACCAGGGAGTAACAAGGTTGTCGTGAAACCGGGAAAGGGCGGGGTCATCCAGCGTTTGGCGCGTCCTTTGCCATAAAACAGGATTTTATCTTTGGCTGCCAGGTCGTCCAGTGCTCTTTGTATTGTGCGTTGGCTACATCCCAGTGCCATGGATAATGCGGAACTTGACCAGGCTTCGCCGTCGGCCAGCAATGCCAGAAGCGGCGCGTGACGGTCTTCAACCGGTGGGGCAAGAACGACGATTTTTCGGGTTTTGTCGCATGGGTGCAGAACAAACCCGGTTTTGGTGGCACGAATGGTGGCAATTTCACGTATTTTTTCCCGCAATCGTCCAATTTCGACGCGTAACCGTGCGCGGTGAGAGTCATCGATATGCCGGGCGTTAAAGGCCGTTTGTAAAAGCGCCTCGCGAGAAACATCATCGGGCCAGGCTTCGGCCAGCTTGCGTAATAATGAAAACAGCACGGGGCGCGATGTCAGCAACATCGCATTACCGTCCTGTCGCAGAACATACCGGCAGGCATCAATCAATATGTTCTTTGACATAATGATTTGTGCCACGTCATCTGGCAAAACAGGATGTTCCTTGCCGCTCTCGATCAGGCGGGCAGCAGGTGTGTTCAGGATATGCTGTGCTTTTTCGACCTCGGCGATCATCATGGGGACATTCATGCTATCGGCAATTCGGGCGGCATGATCCAAAGCTGTGCGGGCCGTTTTTATGTCAAGGCGCCGGGTGGCAATACCGGCAATTGCCAGTTCATGTGCGGCCCGTAACAAGCCAGGCAGTTTTTCTATTTTTATTGCACCTAGTAAACTTTCAGCCTGATCGATATGCCCCGATAGCAACAGGCGATGCGCTTCGATATGGCGGGCATGGGCACCATTGGCGGCATCGTTCATTGCTTCAAGGGTTCTGCGGGCGGCTTCCAGTTTTTTGTCATTGCGGTTAAGGTTGCGTGAAACAAGGGCAATTTCGGCTTCGGCAACCACACATCGTGCGGCCGCAAGTGGCTCGTTGCTGCCAAAGGCCCGGGCTGCTGTTTTTAACAGGCTTCGGGCGCGTTCAAAATCTCCCAGTCGGGCCATGGCAATGCCCCTTAAAGCCAGTGCCGGTGGGTCATCACGTAATGAAACGCGCCCCAGTGCGCCCAATGGATCCCCTGATGCCAAGGCCCGTGCGGCGGCAGTGATTACTGAATCCATTTAAATCGCGTCATGTTTGCCGCTCCTGACGGGAGAATTCCATGTTTATGGTTTTCCCAATGATCGCCAATTTCCGGTCTTATGACCATGCCTGATAAATCGGTCGTTCCGCGAAGGATGCAAAGAAATCACGCTGAAAACCAGCATAAATGCCATTTTCGACCCGGCAGATAATATCGTGCCCCGGGTAGTTTTGCGTGATGAGTGGCAGGCACACATAAGGATACGTTGGAACGCGAACAGGCTTCGTTTCAGGAGTAAAAATTGTTTTAGGGCTGCGTGTTTGGCATAACTGCGCAACCGGGCATGGCTCGGGTTGAACCATGCGAGCCAGCCGGAAAATCATGCACAGGCAGATCCAGCGAACCTGACGGTTTCACAGGGTTGTTCCTGGCAGGATACAAAATAATAAGGGAATTTAGGGGTGGTGGCAGAGAGAAGGGGATTCGAACCCCTGAGGGGCTTGCACCCCAACACGCTTTCCAGGCGTGCGCCTTAAACCACTCGGCCATCTCTCCACATGCGATCTGTATATATCGCGAAAGCGGGCGGACATTAGCCGACAGCATCGGGGATGACAAGGCCAAATTCAGCGCAGCGGGACGATTTTTGATTGCCGGCCATTTATGAACCCGGAATGGCGAAAAAACAGAACGATATGGGTAATTGCTAACACTTTTGATCTAACATGTACTCTGCAATCAAATGTTTGCCGTAATTTTATGCATTATGGGACGTTCGGTTATGTAGTGTCCCTTTACGGCAGGTGTCTAAAACCGTTACGGTGTCGGCAATTATATCGAAACCGAAAAGTTTGAAGCCGAAAAGGCGGAGAAGAGTATGTGGTTTTTCAGGGTGCTGGGCTGGCTGTTTTTATTTGCCTGTCTGGCTGTACTGGTGGGCGATGGGGTTAGCGCGCTGCAAACAGGAACCATCCGGTTCGTTGCAGGGGGCGAGCTATGGTATCGGCTGGATGCAGGAAGCCTGAATTTACTGCAAGCCCTGATCGAGCGTTATGTCTCGAGCTGGCTTTGGGACAAGGTTTTTGTTCCCGGCTTGCTATTACCTGCGTTTTTGCTGTTGCTTGTGCCTGGTGTGCTGCTGAGTTTTCTGGCACGGCGCAAACGTAAACCAAAGTTTTTCTGATCATAAATTGTGGTTCGTGTGGCACATTGCGGCTGACTGGCTTTTTTTTATAAGCTGCTTTCATCGGAAACCGGTTTGACGGGATCAACCTGCGGAGAACAGTAATGCGGGCCATGATGTGCGAAAAGTTTGGTGTGGCCCCGGTGATGCGCACGGTGGATGACCCGCAGGCCGGTCCGGGCCAAGTGGTGATTGACATATACGCCTGCGGGGTCAATTTCGCCGATACCCTGATCATTGCAGGAAAATATCAGCAACAGCCTGACATTCCGTTTATTCCCGGTTTTGAAATTGCCGGGGTTGTTGCTTCGGTGGGCGAAGGTGTTGATGCCACTGTCATTGGGCAACGGGTGATGGCAATGGTCGCCAATGGCGGTTTTGCCGAAAAAATTGCCCTTGATGCCGGGCGGATTATTCCCATTCCTGATGGTGTGGCCTTCACCGATGCTGCGGCATTTCAAATCACCTATGGGACATCGTGGTTTGCATTGAAATATCGCGCCAATGTACGCGCAGGCGAGGTTGTGCTGGTGCATGGTGCCGCCGGCGGGGTGGGTGTGACGGCGGTTGAATGCGCCAAGGTTTTGGGTGCGAATGTGATTGCGACAGCAGGCGGCCCTGAAAAATGCGAGATCGCCCGTCAGCATGGTGCCGATTTTGTCATTGATTATAAAACCGAAAACATAACCGACACTGTGAAGGACATTTGCCAGCGGCACGGCTGGAAGGCCGGGGTAAATGTGGTTTATGATCCTGTTGGTGGCGATGTGTTTAATCAGTCCTTGCGATGCGTCGCACCCGGCGCACGTTTGCTGGTCATTGGGTTTGCCAGTGGCGATGTTCCGCAAATTCCGGCCAATATCCTGCTGGTGAAAAACATTGCGGTGCTGGGGTTTTATTTTGGGGCCTATCTGGATCAAAACCCCGACATTGCCCGCGATGGTATGTCGGAGCTGTTACATAATCTGGCGGTTGGTCATATAACACCATCGGTTTCGCGGCAATTTGCCCTGGATGATGTATCACAGGCCTTTAGTGCCTTGCGTGACCGCAGTGCGACAAGCAAAATGGTTGTTCTGTGTCGCGAAGATGCTCAATAACACCACGTTATATCGCTGTTTTTATAATAGCAGGGCTGGCATCGGGTTACATTGGCTTGCCATTGGCGCAAAAACCATGAATTTTAAAGGCTTGGCCACGACAAATGCGGATGCCCCGTGTGATCGGTATGATGTTTTCTGATTTGGGGCGTTTCGGCGTATCGTTGGCCGCGCAACCCGATGGCATTTTTCAGACGAAAGCATCCCTATGAGCCGGTCTAAACCCAGCAAAAAAAATGCCAGCCGTACCCGTGACCAATATGAAACATTCCCATATCCCGCGCGCCAGGCAGAGGACGAGGACAAGCGCCTGATTGCCGGGTCACCCGGGGATTGGGGCGAGGTTGTTCATTATATTTTTGGCGGGCGCGACCCCGGGCAAAATGGCGCACCTTTGCGTATTCTGGTGGCAGGAGGTGGCACGGGCGATGCGGTAGTGATGCTGGCCCAACAGGCGCAGGATCGCGGTGCAAATGCCGAAATCATCTATATCGACCTGTCTGCCGCATCGCGCCAGATCGCCGAAAGCCGGGTTAATCGGAGGGGTTTGAAAAACGTAACCTTTGTGACCGGGTCGTTTGTTGACCTTGCGGGACAATATGGTCCCTATGACTACATTGATTGCTGCGGGGTCTTACATCATTTGCCTGACCCGGATGCCGGGTTGCGCGCCCTGACCGATAGCTTGAAGCCGGGGGGCGGCATGGGCCTGATGGTTTACGCCACCCTTGGCCGTACCGGCGTTTACCATATGCAGGAAATGATGCAGCGCCTGTCGGCCGAGGCGGCAGGGCGCGCCCGGCTTGATGTCGGTAAGTCATTGTTCGAGGGGTTACCGCCAACCAACTGGTTAAAACGCAACCCGTTTGTGAATGATCATATTCAGGGCGGTGATGCCGGGTTTTATGATTTGTTGTTGCACCAGCAAGATCGGGCCTATCGTGTTGACGAAGTTTATGATTTTGTCGAACAGGCAGGTTTGCGACTGCAAAGTTTTGTTGAGCCGCTGCGTTATGATCCGGTGGTTTACACCACGAGCGCCCCTGTTCGCGCAAAGCTGGCCGGGCTTTCTTCGCGTGAACGGTGCGCCATGGCCGAATTGCTGGCTGGCAATATTACCAAGCATATTTTTTATGTCGTCAAAGCAAATAATAAAACACGTCCGGTTGAAATTTCAGGACGCGAGAAAACAGGAAAAATGCTGGTTCAGAGGCAGGATTTGTCGGTGATGGTGCCGTATCTGGGCCGAATAGATGGCGCGAAACTGGCGGCATCCGTAGCCAAAAATGCGCAGATCAAAATTAATTTCAACGGTTTTTCACTGACACGTGCGCTTCCCCCGGCCAGTGCTGCCATTTTGTCGCGGGTGAACGGGCACCGCAGTTTGGAAGATATTCGCCAGTCGTTTAAGCCGTTACCCGAAATTGAACCATTTTATGCGCAGGTGGCGGCCTTATTTGCGGTATTGTCAGCAGCAAACCTGATGTTTTTGCGTCACCCGGCCTGATTGAAATGTGCAAAAGGGCGCGTGCGGCCTGCTTTGCCCGAGATGCGAAAAAGGGGTGGTTTTGGCGCAAAAGAAAAGCCGGGCATCTTGCGATGACCGGCCAGGTTAGCTGCGTTTCAATGACGAACCCGCGGCTGTGTATGGGAGAATGCACGAAGAAGGGCATCAAGAACTTGCAGGGGGAATGAAAGGCGTCCCTGCAAGCTGAAAAATCGGGGAGACATAATGAATTTCCGGGTTTGGCAGTTTAACAGGCCGGAATGCGACCCGGCCCGGTCGGCAGCAAAAGATTTTGCCGCTATGGCTGGTCGATCAGACCTGCCAGAAAGGTTTTTTGGCTTCGATCCGTGCGTCGTAAACATCCCAGCCAATGTCGCGCAGCAAATGGGCGTCCATGTCGGCAAGGCGGTTGCGCAGGGTAAAGCGTGCGGCCCACTGGCGCGGCAGGGCAAGCAAACGATCAAGAATGTCGTTGTTGCCAGCACGGGGGGCGGTGAATGCGGCAGTGTTCTTGGTGATCGCGACCATAATTGTATTCCTTCAATTTGCTGGCGGCTCTCTCAAGGGATGCGGCCATGAATTTCGTTTCGTTAAACCCAGAGTTACGCCGTTTTTTACTTGCTCTCAAACCATATTTTAGCATCATTGCATGAGGTAAACTCATGCAAGAAAGGCCGTTATGAAACGTCGTCCCTTGCCGTTGAATGCTTTGCGTGCTTTTGAGGTCGCAGGCCGACTTGAAAGTTTTACCAAGGCTTCACAAGAACTTAACGTTACTCAGGGCGCGGTCAGCCGCCAGGTTCAGCATTTGGAGGATGTTCTGGGGCGGCGTCTTTTTGAGCGCCATCACAGGCGATTAAAACTCACTAGGCCGGGCCGAATTTTGTTAATGTCGTTGACCGAGGCGTTTGATGCGATTGAATCTGCGGTCGGGCGAATCGAGGATCGGCCCGATGATACCCAGTTGCGGGTGCTGGCGCCGTTAACCTTTGCCATGCGCTGGATTGTGCCGCGGCTGGGTCGGTTTCAGTCGGAATATCCCGATTTGCAGGTGCAACTGGGCACCTTTAATGACGACAGCCTGCCGGTTGATTTTTCCGAAACCGACATTGCTATTCGCTTTGCCGATACCCCGGGTGACCAGCTGGTGCATGAATTTTTAACCGGTGAACGGTTGTTGCCGGTGTGTCATCCCAGCCTGGTGGCACAATTGTCGCAGCCCGAGGATTTGGCAAAGGTGCCATTATTGCATTGCTCGGCCCAGCGTGAAGACTGGCGTATATGGCTGAATGGTACGGGTATAAAAGGGGTGGATGCCGACAGGGGGCCGGTTTTTGCCACCCTTGATATGGCAATGGAGGCTGCCGCCAGCGGTTTTGGTGTGGTTATTTCCGATCCGGCAATGATTGGCGAATATGTGGTGACGAACCGTTTGACCGTACCGTTTGATTTGCCGGTCGATAGCCCCTATGCCTATTCGCTGTGTTATCCGGATGGAAGACTGGAGCGGCGCAAGGTTCGCGCCTTTCGCGATTGGTTGATGAGTGAAATTACACTTGAAACCACAAGGCGCAAAACCGTTCAAAAACAGGTGTAATGCTTTATGATGCCTTGAAATTGAACCATTTTGTTCCCCATTATGAACAAGCAGATAAAGGGCATATTTGCCTTGCATCACCAACCGCGATCATTGGAAAAAACGGTTATTTTGATGGATATCAGTACAGGTGAGGTGGTTCGGTTGGGTTTTGTGCGGTGTAAAAAGCATATGATCAGGGCATGGATTGCGGGATGTGTGGTGCTGGCATGGCCCGTTATTAGCCCGGCTGAGGAAGCCAAACCCAATATCACCCCTGCGCCGACCGTTGCCGTGAGCGAAGAACCCCTTGCCAGTCTGGCGCGGCCTGAATATGCGATATCGCTGTATGGCGATTTAAAATACGGGCCGGGTTTTACCCATTTTGACTATGTTAACCCCGATGCGCCCAAGGGCGGGACCTTGCTGGATAGTTGGACCGGATCGTTTGATTCGCTGAACCCTTATATTTTAAAGGGTGATCCGGCGATCGGGCTTGGGTTGATGTATGATACCTTAATGGTGAGTAGCGATGACGAGCCTTTTTCCGAATACGGGTTGGTCGCGCAAAAGATTGAAGTTCCCGAAGACCGATCTTATGCGACATTTTTCATCAACCCCAAGGCTCGCTTTCAGGACAACATCCCGATCACGGCCGATGATGTGATTTTCTCGTTCAATGCACTGATTGAAAAAGGAAATCCGCTGTATCGGCAATATTATGCCTCGGTTGATCATCTTGAAAAACTGGATGATCTGACGGTCAAGTTTGTATTCAAGCCCGGCGATAATCTGGAATTGCCGTTGATTTTGGGGCAGGTCCCGGTATTACCGGCCCACTACTGGAAAGACCGGGATTTTACCAAAACTACCTTTGAAATTCCGGTTGGCAGTGGCCCCTATAAAATCAGGGATTTCGAGCCGGGTCGTCATATTACCTATGAACGGGTCAAAAATTATTGGGCCAAAGACCTGCCTTCGGTCAAGGGCATGTATAATTTTGATACCATTCGCTACGATTATTACCGGGATCTTGATGTTGAACGTCAGGCGTTTTTTGCCGGTGAATATTATTATCGCGGTGAACATTCATCGCGGGAATGGTCGACCGGGTATGACAAACCCCCGGTGCGCAATGGCGATATCAAAAAGGAACTGATCCCCAATCACCAACCCCGCGGAATGCAGGGTTTTGTAATGAATACGCGCCGTCCGATTTTTGCCGACCATCGGGTGCGTCGGGCCTTGCAATATGCGATGGACTTTCAGTGGTTGAACCGGGCCATGTTTTATGGCGCGTATCAGCGCACAGACAGCTATTTTTCTAATTCTGAACTGGCATCCTCAGGCTTGCCCAAGGGCGAGGAACTGGAAGTTCTGAACAGGTTCCGGGATCAATTGCCACCGGATCTTTTTCCCAAGCCCTATAGTCTGCCTGATTATGATCAGGAAAATGGTCGCCGAAAGGCCCTGCGTGAATCCATGACATTGTTAAACGATGCCGGGTGGGTTTTGCGAGACCGGAAACTGGTGAATGAAAAAACAGGCGAATTGTTTCATTTTAACTTGCTATTACGCCAGCCGGGATTTGAGAAAATAGCCCTGATGATGCAGGCGCGTTTGCGCCAGTTGGGTATTGAAATGGACTTCCGCCTGGTCGATACCGGTCAATGGATTAACCGGATACAGGCGCACGATTTTGATATGACCACATTCTGGTGGCAGCAAACCTTGTCGCCGGGTAATGAACAGCGCGACTTTTGGTCCTCTGCTGCGGCCGACCAGCCAGGCAGCCGTAACTTTGCCGGTATCAAGGACCCTGTGGTCGATCAGATTATTGATCTGGTGATATCGGCCGACAGCCGCGATAGCCTGGTGCAACGTACCCGGGCACTGGACCGTGTGTTGTTATGGGGGGATTATACCATTCCGCAATGGTATCAACCCGCTGACCGTTTGGCATATTGGAATATTTTTGGTCGGCCATCGGTGGTGCCAACCAAAGGCAATTCAATGATGACATGGTGGATTGACCCGGAAAAATCAAAAAAACTGGGCAAGGGGGGATATTAAGCCATGCTGAATTATATTCTGCGTCGCATTCTTTTGATCCCGGTGACCCTGTTTGGCATCATGGTGTTGAACTTTGCGATTGTTCAATTCGCGCCCGGTGGCCCGGTGGAACAGATGGTCGCCCAGCTTCAAGGTGCCAGTGTCTCGACCACGGCACGCATTTCAAACAATGGTGCCGATACTGGCGGTGGTGCCCAAAGTGGCAATAATTTTTCAAGCGATTCCAATTACCGGGGGGCGCAAGGGCTGGACCCTGAAGTCATCACCCAGCTTGAAAAGCAGTTTGGGTTTGATAAACCGGCCTACGAACGGTTCTGGATGATGATGAAAAATTATCTGACCTTCGATTTTGGCCAAAGCTATTTTCAGGACCGCGATGTTGTCGATATCGTGATCGACAAGCTACCTGTGTCGATCTCTCTGGGGTTGTGGTCCACGCTGATCATTTATCTGATTTCGGTGCCTCTGGGCGTTGCCAAGGCCGTGCGCGACGGCAGTAACTTTGATGTCTGGACCTCGGTTGCCATTATTACCGGCTATGCCATTCCCGGTTTTCTGTTTGCCGTGTTGCTGATTGTGTTGTTCGCAGGGGGGACATATCTGGATATTTTTCCATTGCGCGGTCTGACGTCAGCGGGGTGGGATGACATGTCGCTTCTTGGTAAAATAGGCGATTATTTCTGGCATTTGACCTTGCCCATTATCGCGCTAACCATTGGGGGCTTTACCACCCTGACCATGCTGACCAAAAATTCGTTTCTCGATGAAATCAACAAACAATATGTGGTGACGGCCAAGGCCAAGGGTCTAAGCGAAAAACGGGTTTTATACGGGCATGTGTTTCGTAATGCGATGTTGTTGGTTATTGCCGGTTTCCCCAGCGCGCTGATTGGCTTGCTGTTTACCGGATCGGTCCTGATCGAGGTGATTTTCTCGCTCGACGGGGTGGGGCTTTTGGGGTTTGAATCCGTCATGAAGCGCGATTACCCGGTAATGTTCGCCACCCTTTACATGTTTACGCTGGCAGGGCTGATTTTGAACCTGATCAGCGATCTGACATACCATTTCGTCGATCCGCGTATCGACTTTGATGCGCGGAAGGATTGAGACATGGCAAATCCATTGCACCTTTCCCCGCTAAACCAGCGTCGTATCGAAAGTTTTTGTGCCAATCGGCGCGGCTATTGGTCATTGATGATTTTTGCCGTGCTGTTTGTGATTTGCCTGTTGGCCGACGGGCTGGCCAATGACCGGCCCCTGATCGTCAAATATGATGGCAACTGGTACTTTCCCATTGTCGAGGATTACCCTGAAACCACCTTTGGTGGCGATTTTGATGTCGCGACCGATTTTTACGATCCCTATTTGCGAGGTAAAATTCAGAATAACGGTTTTGCCGTTTGGCCGATTATTCCGTTTTCCTACGACACCATTGATTTCAACATGCGCGAACCGTTACCCGCAGCCCCGTCCTCCCGGCACTGGCTGGGAACCGACGATCTGGGCCGGGATGTATTGGCGCGGCTGATATACGGGTTTCGCATTTCGGTTTTATTTGGCATGGCCCTGACCCTGATCAGTTCGGTCATCGGCATCGCGGCAGGGGCGGTGCAGGGATATTTTGGGGGCTGGGTTGATCTGACATTTCAGCGTGTGATTGAAATCTGGGGTGGGCTGCCGCAGCTTTTTATCCTGATTATTCTCGCCAGCCTGTTCGCACCGGGTTTCTGGACGCTTTTGTTTATCATGGTGCTGTTTAACTGGATGAGCCTGACCGGCCTTGTCCGTGCCGAATTTTTACGCGCGCGGAATTTTGAATATGTCCGGGCGGCCAAGGCGCTGGGTGTGGGTGATTTTCGCATTATGACACGTCATGTGTTGCCCAATGCGATGGTGGCAACCATTACGTTTTTACCCTTTGTGTTAAATGGTTCCATCGTTGCCCTTACATCGCTGGATTTTCTTGGCCTGGGTATGCCACCGGGTTCACCGTCGCTTGGTGAATTGCTCTCGCAGGGTAAAAACAACCTACAGGCACCGTGGCTGGGCATTACCGCCTTTTTTGCCATCGCCGTCATGCTGAGTTTGCTGATTTTCATTGGTGAAGCCGTGCGTGATGCCTTTGATCCGCGCAAGACATTCTAGGGGAATTTGATGTCAGAACAGGGCAAAGCCGAATATCTTTTGGATGTCAGCAATCTCGCGGTGCGCTTTGGCAGTGTCGATGCGGTGCGCGGTGTTTCTTTTCGCATGCAGCGCGGTGAGACGTTAGCTCTGGTGGGTGAAAGCGGGTCGGGAAAATCGGTAACGGCAATGTCGATTTTGCAATTGCTGCCTTATCCGCGTGCCACGCATCCTGCAGGGTCTATTCTGTTTGACGGGCAGGAAATGGTTGGTGCGCCCGAATGCACCTTGCGCCAAATTCGCGGTAACCGCATTTCGATGATTTTTCAGGAGCCAATGACCTCGCTTAACCCGCTCCATAATGTGGAAAAGCAGATCGGCGAGGTATTGTTGCTGCATAAAGGCCTGCGCGGGGCCAAGGCCCGCGAACGTATTCTTGAGCTTCTGGATCTTGTCGGTATTCCTGATCCGAAATCGCGGCTGCGATCGTTGCCGCATGAACTTTCGGGCGGGCAACGCCAGCGCGTGATGATTGCGATGGCGCTGGCCAATGACCCGGAACTGCTTATCGCTGATGAACCGACAACCGCGCTGGATGTGACCATTCAGGCGCAAATATTGCAGTTATTGCGTGATTTGCAAAACCGGCTTGGAATGGCTTTGTTGCTGATTACCCATGACTTGCAAATAGTCAAGAAAATGGCCGATCAGGTTTGTGTCATGAAAGACGGCGAGATTGTAGAATTTGGCGATAACACGCGCCTGTTTGAACAACCCCGTCATCCCTATACACGGCGTTTGCTGGATGCCGTACCCTCGGGGCAGGCGCGGCCTTTGCCCGATAACGCGCAGGAATTATTGCAAACCGGCGATATTCACGTGCGGTTTCCGATTGGTAAAAAAGGCATTCTTGGTCGTCCGGAATATTACCTTGATGCGGTGGATGGTGTGTCGGTATCTGTTCGGCAGGGTGAAACACTGGGTATTGTTGGTGAAAGTGGGTCGGGTAAAACCACATTGGCCCTGGCAATATTGCGCCTGTTGCATTCCCAGGGGGATATCCGGTTTGACGGGCAGGATGTTCGTGCCCGCGAGGGGGCACAATTGCGCGCCTTGCGCCGTGATATGCAGGTGGTGTTTCAGGACCCGTTCGGTTCGCTCAGTCCGCGTATGTCTGTGGCCCAAATTGTTGGCGAAGGGCTGGAAATTCACCAGCCGGAACTTGGCCGTGCCGAACGCGAAGACCGTATTGCCCAGGCTTTGCTAGAGGTTGATTTACCCGAGAGTGCGCTGCACCGTTATCCGCACGAATTTTCCGGGGGGCAGCGCCAGCGTATTTCGATTGCACGGGCTTTAGTCTTAAAACCTCGCTTTATGGTCCTTGACGAACCGACCTCGGCACTCGATATGTCGGTGCAGGCGCAAATTGTTGAATTGCTGCGCGATTTGCAAATGCGTCATAACATGGCGTATCTGTTTATCAGTCACGATCTGAAAGTGGTTCGCGCCCTTTCGCATCGGGTGATGGTGATGAAAAGCGGGAAACTGGTTGAAAGTGGTGCCGCCGATCAGATTTTTGATCATCCGCAACATGTTTATACCAAACAGCTTCTGGCCGCCGCGCTTGACATAGATGCCCCTGATGGGCGAGTTGATGCGCTATAGCATACAAAGAAGCATATAAAACGTGATAGTAGGTTGGAAATAATGGGTAAAACCCGGAAGACAGCACAGCGGAAAACTGTGCCGCTGGCAGCCCGTATTTGTATATTTTTCGGCATTGCCGTTTTTGCCCTGACGGCATTTTCCATTTCAAATGCATATGCCTCTTCGGGCGAAGGCAAGGAGGCTGCGGCAGAAGGTGAATCTGCTGGTGTGGCCTTGCCAGCCAATGTATTCGAACTTGAAAAAGTTGTGACATCTATTGTCTTGCCGCGTCAGGGCATGATCCGCCAGATCGCGGCAGATGTCTGGCTTGAGCTGTCCTCTGTCGAACATCGTGCCATTGTAACGCGCATTCAGCCCAAATTGTTGAACGCTTTTTTGCGCGATATTCAACGTTATTTTTATCGCGACACCCAGTATCGCGCCGAAAAGGTTGCCAAGGGCAAGCGTGGCTATCATTACGAGGCGCCGTCACTGCTTTTACCGCCGAAACCAAAACTGGATGAAGACGGTAACGAAATTCACGAGGAACCTGCCGAAGGCGAGGCTGAAAAACCGCTTTTTTCTCCGTTTAAACCAACGCCGGACCCGATCATTGTGGGCCTGCAACGGCGTTTGCTGGCAACCTGTAACAAGGTGCTGGGCCCCGATATTGTGAAGTCGGTGCAGGTGCGTGGTCTGTTTGATCAATGGCCCAATGAACGATAGGAATGCGGGTATCACCCGTCATTCCGGCAACAAGCGGTAACGCACGCTGATTAAACCTGGTTGATACGCTCGTTATTACAACGGATGTTCTGTTAAATCCGGCCGGCCGGTCGGTTGGTCGGGCTGACAGGTTCAATTGCCTTGGCATGGTTGGTTTGCCCGGATTGCGCTTGTTCGTGCGATTGGTTGTGATACACCCCGCAATTATTGCCAGGTATCGGGGTGTTAAATGTCGTTGCATATATGGATCAGTTTTTGCGCCCTGGTGGCATTGATGGTGTCAACGCCAGGTCCAAGTGTGCTGATTGGTATGTCGCATTCCATGCGGTACGGTCCTGTGCCAACCTTGGTAACCGCATTGGGCGATGTTACCGCCAATATGATCCAGATGGTGATTGCAGCAGTTGGTCTTGGGGCCATTCTGGCAACATCGGCGACAGCATTTTATGCGGTCAAATGGGTTGGCGTGGCGTTTTTGCTGGCAATGGGGCTGGCGGCGTTTTTTCGCAAGCCCGCCGGAAAAGGCATTAAAAACGATATCGTAATAAAAAATATATCAGGCCGTGAACCTGCGCGTCCGCTTAAAATGTTCGGTCAGGGGTTTTTGGTTGCGGCCGGTAACCCAAAGGCGATTGCTTTTTTCGGCGCTTTATTTCCTCAGTTTATTGATGCAACACAGCCTTTGCTGCCTCAGCTTTTGATTTTGGGGGTAACCTTTGTTGTTTTTGATTACACTGCCGTAATGGTTTACGCGGCGGCGGCATCGCGCATTACGCCTTGGGTAACCCGCCATGGTGGTCACCGTGCCATTGGCCGTTTTAGCGGCGGTGTGCTGATCGTTGCGGCAATGTTGCTTTCCCTGATTGATATGCCAGGCAGCTTTGCCGGTGAGAAATAATCAGGTGTGGGGGAGCACCTGCCGATTGACCCTGCCTTTTATTAAGTGATGTCTCGGCCGATGCCTGGCCCCGGTTCCATCTTCTCTGGTAATTTCATATCCGTCATTTGTGGGCAGAAGCCTTAAACGGGCTTGGCAATGTATAATGCATTGGGGGACCGTAACGCTGCATCGCAACGTGTTTGACGGTATTGCATTTGCGCGAATGCCAATTGGCCCGGGCAAGATGATAACATGTTGAGTGATACCCTGTTTCAGGGCAAGGGGCGTGTTCAGGTTATTTGGCTGTACTGGATCGGTAACAGCTTTGGTCAGCATCCTTGTCCTCGCACACATCAATTGCGCCGCTGCTTATGATCCAGGCCCGGCCTTATTGTTGGTAAAGAGCTTTTGGTGCCGAGCCGCTCGGGTGGGAGAGCGCAAGGAAGGGGAAGGGCGGAAAGGTGTTACACAGGCTTGTGGGGATGCCTAATCGACATCTCCATGGTTATTGTTTTCAACAAAATGTTTGCCAATGTGGCCCATGAAACGAACGCTCAAAAGGCATTACATACCAAACGGTCGGTATGTAATGCATGTTGGTATGTACATCATACCATTTGGTTGGTAGGGCGGACTGGCGCTGGGGGGCGTCGGAATAAGGGGACATTTGGGGGTGCACGGGCCAGCAGGCCAAACGGTAGGTGGCCAGGCTACCAAATCTCGGGTGTCTTTATGACGCAACCATTTCAGGGTAGAAGGTTGCCGCAATAAGATAGTTAAACTTATTGGGTAGTTTTGCCTGCACTGCCAACAATATCGCCAAATTCACGCAAAAAGACCGAGCCTTTAACAGTGCGTTGAATCAGAACCGAACGACGATCGTCTTCATCCACTTTACGTTTAACCATGCCAAGCGAGCTTAGCCGATCAAGTGCGCGGGTGATGGCGGGTTTGGAAATGTTCAGGGCATCGGCAAGTCCACGAACAGTGTGGGGAGCCGGGGTCAGATAAACAGTCAGAACGAGGGCCATCTGTCGTGCAGATAAATCGGGGGAATCCCGACGTACACTTTCGACAGTCGCGATACGCCAAAGGTCAAGCGCTTGTGACGGTTTGATCTCGATGGGCATATCTATGTCCAACAGCCTGTTTGTTACGAATACGTAATCTGTTTACCTGACCCCTGACATGAAGTCAAAGGTTGATTTGTATTAATTTACTTACCGTAACGATCACTAATCACCTTGAAAGCCGCCCGGATACCCTGGGCTTCGCCACCTTCGGGGCGACCGGGGGTTCCTGCCGGGTTCCAGGCCATTAAATCGATATGTGCCCATGCTTTGGCACCCTTGGCGAACCGATCCAGGAACAAGGCAGCAATAATCGCACCGCCAAATGCCCCTGAAGAAATATTATTGGTATCGGCAGCCTTGCTATCAAGCATCGGGCGGTAATCTTCCCACAACGGCAAACGCCACATCGGGTCGCCCATTTCCATGCCGGTATTTTGCAGGGCATTTGCCAGATCATCATTGTTGGAAAACAAGGCCGGTAAACCAAGGCCCAAGGCAACACGTGCCGCACCGGTCAGGGTGGCAAAATCCAGCAGAATTTCCGGGTCTTCGCTGGCGGCTTCTGTCAGCGCATCGGAAAGAACAAGGCGGCCTTCGGCATCGGTATTGCCAACTTCAACCGTAATGCCCTTGCGGGTATTGATAATGTCGCTGGGGCGAAAGGCGTTGCCCGATACCATGTTTTCCACAGCCGGGATCAGCACACGCAACCGGACCGGCAATTTGGCCGCCATGATCATACGGGCCAGCCCCAGAACCTGTGCCGCACCACCCATGTCTTTTTTCATCAAAAGCATGTTGCTGGCCGGTTTTAAATCATAGCCACCGGTATCAAAACACACACCTTTACCCACCAGTGTCACACGCGGTGCATTTTCATCGCCCCAGCGCATATCAACCAGTCGGGGCGCACGGTCGCTGCCTTTGCCCACCGCATAAATGGACGGGTAATTTTGTGCTTCCAGATCGTCGCCAACAATGGTGGTGACGGTGGCGGAAAATTCATCGGCCAATGTTTGGGTCGCAGCCGCCAACTCGGCCGGGCCCATGTCATTGGCCGGTACATTAATAAGGTCGCGGGTCAGGGCCATGCCGCGTGCGGTGTTCTCGGCCCGGTCGCTTGCGGCGTTGTCGGGGCGAATAAATGTGGCCTGTGGCGCATCGATTTTGCGATAGCGGTCAAACCGGTAGCCACCCAGATACAGGCCCAGCATGGCACGTTCGCAAAGTTCGTCGTTGCCGGTTACGGTTGCGTCAAACTGATAGGTGCCTTTGGGCAAAAGGGTGACAAGGGTGGCAAAATCCCACACCGATTTGGCATCATTTTCAAAACCCAGCACCACCGATGCGGCCTTGCCGTCGGTTGATGGCAACAAAAGGCTGGTGCCCCGTTTGCTTTCAAAGTGATTGGCATCAATCCATGATTTATGCAGATCTGACTGATTTTCCAGCCATTCGCCAAATTTGGCCGGGGTAACAGCATGAATTGTCAGGGCTGTTTGGGTATCGGTAGAGGCGGGTGTGGGGATAATATGGTCGAACAATTGATCCGTCCTTGTTTGTTTTGGCGGGGCGCGTTGCCCGATACACCTAACCCGGCATCATGTACCAGTTAAAGTGGCTCGGGGTGGTTTATGTGAATGAAGATGTGTGACATCGGGTGTCATGATCAACATTGTTATGGTTATTATGCGGCGATTGGCCCACAAACAACAAGAGGATTGGCGTGGTATCCGTCATCCGGTACGTGTTGTGTGGCCGGTGCTGCCGGAATATATTTTGTGTGTGGCCTGCGGGTTTTGAAGAACCTTGCTTTTGCACCTGTGCGGTTGGCGCACGTATGGTTCTGTGATCCTTGTTTTAAGTGTATGACGGGTAAAATGGAAAATCTTCCGGTACTTTATATTGGCAATAAAAACTATTCTTCATGGTCGTTACGGGCCTGGCTGGGCCTCAGGGCCACCGGTGTTGAATTTGAAGAAAAGCTGGTATCGCTTTACACAGAAGAGTGGTTTGCCAAGGCCCCGGTTTTTTCGCCAACGGGCAAGGTTCCAGCCTATTTCGATGGAACAAAAACCATTTGGGAAGCCTTGGGGATACTGGAATATATTGCCGATACCCGACCCGATACCCTGTTATGGCCGCTTGATATGGATATCCGTGCCATTGCCCGGTCGGTTGCACTGGAAATGCATGGCGGGTTTATGGCTCTGCGTACCAACATGCCAATGAATTTGCGCAAAGATCTTTCCGGTCGCGGGCGTGAACCCGGTGTTGAAAAAGACATCGAACGGATCAGCACCATTTTTAACATGTGCCGTAGCCGTTATGGGCAGGGTGGGGATTTTCTGTTTGGCCATTTCACCATTGCCGATGCCATGTTTGCCCCGGTCATTACCCGGTTTAAAACCTATGGTGTAACGCTTGATCCGGTTGGCGAGGCTTATAAACAGGCTGTGCTTGCCATGCCTGCAATGCAGGAATGGTATCAGGGGGCACTTGCGGAAAGCTGGGTTATTGACGCCGCCGAATTACCGGCAAAAGAGTAATTTAACCCTTATTGGTTTTGCCACCATTCGCCGAGGATACCTTGCCTGTTTCGTCTTCCCGTTATGTGCCCGAAGTGGACCCGCCTGGTCAGGACCCGGCCCTTGACCGGGTTTTGGCCGATGTAAGGGCATGCCGTATTTGCGAAGCCCATTTACCACTGGGGCCGCGCCCGGTGGTGCGAATGGCCATTTTAGCACCTGTTCTGGTGATTGGGCAGGCCCCGGGAACAAAGGTGCACCAAACCGGCCTGCCATGGAACGATGCGTCGGGTGATCGGCTGCGAGACTGGTTGCAGATGTCGCATCAGGAGTTTTATAACCCGGCCAAACTGGCAATTATGCCCATGGGGTTTTGTTACCCTGGCCGGTTTGCGCGTGGTGGCGATTTGCCTCCCCGGCCCGAATGCGCGCCAACCTGGCATGATGTACTTTTGCGTCACTTGCCGCATGTGCGGTTAACCTTGCTGATCGGGCAATATGCGCAGGCGCATTATCTGGGCGTGCGCCGGGCCAAAACCATGACTGAAACCGTGCGCCGGTTTGAACAGTTTTTGCCCGACGGTTTGTTGCCCATGCCCCATCCCAGTTGGCGCAATACGGCATGGATCCGTAAAAATCCATGGTTCGAAAGCGCGTTGTTACCCGTTTTGCGCGAACGGGTAAGGCACGCACTGGACGGACAAAATACCAGGATTTCAAATTCCTGACATGTTTTCATGGCTGTATGTGGCTATCATGACAGAACGATATGTTAACCCTGATGTGAAAACAGGTACAGGAGGCTGAAATGAGCAAACTTTCCCCCGCCGAAATAGAAATTGCCTTGAACGAAGTCAGCGGCTGGACTCTGGCGGGTGACGGGTTGTCTATTCAGAAAACCTTTAAATTCAAGGATTTCAACGAAGCCTTTGGTTTCATGACCCGGATTGCGCTGAAGGCCGATAAAATGGACCATCATCCTGAATGGTTTAACGTCTATAACAAGGTCGAAATCACCTTGACGACCCATGATGTCGGCGGTGTGTCGCAGAAGGATATTAAACTGGCGGCATTTGCCGATGATGCCGCCTGATAGCGCTCCACCAGGTGGCATGTTTGTGAACCCGTGTAGCGTTTTTACGTGAAAAGCCGGTGGGATGATCCACCGGCTTTTGCGTATCCAGAAGCGGTATGAATGTGGAATTAAGTTTCAAAGGTTTCGGGTTCGATAACCGCGATTATTATTTTGGTTCAAGCCGTACGGCCCCATCAAGGCGAATGGTTTCGCCGTTCATCATTTCGTTTTCGCAAATATGCAGGGCCAGGCGGCCATATTCTTCCGGCCAGCCCAGGCGTTTGGGAAACGGGGTGTTGGCCGCAAGGCTGTCCTGAACGTCGTCTGGCAGGCCCGAAAGCATGGGGGTGCCAAACAGGCCAGGGGCAATCGACATCACCCGTATGCCGTGGCGGGCCAGTTCACGGGCCGCTGGCAATGTCAGCGAATGGACAGCTCCCTTGGATGCCGCATAGGCGGCCTGGCCGATTTGCCCTTCAAAGGCAGCAATGGATGCGGTGTTAATGATAATGCCGCGTTCGCCACTTTCCACCGGCTCGGCCTTGCTCATGGCATCGGCCACCACGCGCATCATGTTGAATGTGCCGATCAGGTTCACATTGATCACGCGGCTAAAATTATCCAGATTGGCCGGGCCTTCACGCCCGACAATGCGTTCCCCATGCACGATTCCGGCACAACTGACCAAAATGCGTGGTGTGCCCAAATCGCGAACAACGCGGGCCACGGCATCTTCAACGCTTTGCGCATTGGTTACATCAACCGCAAAACCCTTGCCCCCCAGTTTTTCCGCTGTGGCATTGGCACCGTCACCGTTCAGGTCAAAGGTCGCAACAATGGCCCCGGCTGCCGCCAAAACCCGCGCTGTTGCAGCCCCCAGGCCAGATGCTGCTCCGGTAACAATCGCAACTTTTCCTGAAACCTGCATCGGCTTCTCCTGCTTAAATAATTTAATTGGTATTTCTATACCAAATTATCTGTTTTTAAGGCAAGGAAAAGGCGCTTAAGCCGGTTGTGCCAAAGGCAGGGCATTAATTTTACGAAACGCCCCTCGGAAGATCCGCCTGTTAGCGTGCAGTCGGGGTGTTGTGTGGTGCTCGGCTTTGTGCAGTCAGTTGCCTTTCGCGCAGCACAACATAAAGGGTACTGGCGATAATTAACCCGGCACCGGGCAGCAGCCATATATCAGGAATTTCCCCAAATAACAGGGCAGCCAACAGCGCGATTAGCGGCAGACGCAAATAGGAAAAACCGACAAAAAAGCTGTAATCGGCCAGTTACAAGGCTTTGACATTGCAATATTGCATCGCGTTCATCATGGCGGCTGCCAATGCCATTAAGGTCAGGCTTTGCCAGTCTGGTGTTTGCCACACAAACAACATCGGAATAAGCGACACCGGTGTGATTATTGCCATTAAATAAAACATGATCGTGGCCGGGTTTGCCTTGCGAACCAATAAATTGGTTGTCATGCCAGCCCCGGCCATGCACAGAGCGCGGTAATTGGCAGCAGGTCTGGCAGTGAGGCCCCGTTAAAGCCTGGTTGAATGATAAGCGCCCCGCCGATAACCCCGTAACCGATGACGATCCAGCGATGATGATGGACTGTTTCGCGCAGGATAATGGCCGCTAGAAGGGTGCCAAATACGGGAACTGTAAAATTAAGGGTGGTTGCCCGTGCTAACGGTAAATATTGCACGGCAAAAAACCACAAACACATTTCTGCCGTTGAAAGCGCCCCGCGAACGCCGAACAGGGCAAAGTGCGGCGTTTTAACCCCGTTATGCCGCTGCGCAGGGCAAATGTCACAACAAGTAAAAGGCCAAAGGCAAAGCGTAAAAACACTGCTTCAAATGCCGGTATGTCACGGGTGACAATACGAACAATGATGCTAAAACACGCTGCCAGACTGGCAGCTGTTATGGAAAAAAGGGCAGCTTTCATCGCCGCAGGAAGGTTTTGCCAGGCTTGTTTCACTTGGGTGGTGGGGCGCGGTCACGGTTTTTTTGCGCCATGGATGTGTTTGTATCTGTATCTGCTTGTGGTTTTGCCGTTGTCACTGTTTCGGGGGCTGCTTTCGCCGCATCTGCATTTGGTGCTGTATCGGGTTTTCCGGTTGCCGGGGCATCGGTTTGGGTATTGAACGCCATACTGGCACTGGGCCGCGTATCGGGGGCGGGGCGTTGCCGGGGTGGTGGGTCCAGGTCGGTTGCGGGCGATGAATGTTCGCGGTCAAACCGCTTGGCCTCGCGGGCCAGAACGGCTTCGCGCCGGGCAATATATATTGCCGATCCCACAATCAATCCGGCACCGGGCAGCAACCAGATTTCGGGAATTTCCCCAAACATGACCAATGCCACAACCACAACGAATGGCAGTCGCAAATAGTTGAAGCCAATGACAAAACTGTAATCAAAAAGGCGAAAGGCGCTGGTGTTGCACAGTTGGGTAATGTTGGCCATGAAGGTGCCGACCAGCAAAATCATGATTACATTCCAGCTGGGCGTTTCCCAGACAAATAACGCGGGGATGAGCGTCATTGGTGTCATCAGCAACATGGTGTAAAGCACCACATTGGGGCTGCTGTCGGTGCGGGCCAGTGATTTGATTGTCATGCCCGCACAGGCCATGCACAGGGCCGCCACAACGGGTAAAATGCTGGCAAGTTGCATGGTGTCGCTGCCGGGGCGAATGATAATGGCAACTCCGGCGAAACCGGCAATCAGGGCGATAATCCGGTGATGGCGGATTTGTTCTTTCAGGAAAATGGCGGCCAGCACGGTGCCAAATAGCGGTACGGTGAAATTAAGGGTTGTTGCCTCGGCCAGTGGTAAATAAGCCAGTGCCGAGAACCAGAAGCTCATTGCGCCCATTGACAAAATGGCACGCAGAAAAAACATCCGCCAGCGTGTGGTGTGAAGCGATGAAAACCCTGCCCGCAGCGATACCGGCACAATCAGTAAAAAGCCAAACAGGTTACGAAAAAAAACCACCTCGAGTGGCGGCAGCTCCTGTGCTGCCAGGCGCACGGTGACCGAAAATCCGGCGGCGGTTATGGCGGCAATGGTGGCAAAAATAGCGGCCTGAACATAGTTGGGAAAGTTTTGAAACCATTGCTTCATTGTGATGCCAGCCTGTCATTGTGGATGCAATTTCCCCGCTAAGGACGGGGTGCGGCAATCGGTTGAGCAAATGATTGTCGGCACGAGCGTGATGGTATCGGCGTGGTGACAGGCCCATGGTCATCAAAACGCAAAAACGAGGCTGGCGGCAAATAACCGCACCGGGCCATTTGATCCACCATGCCTTTAATGCCATGACGCAAGGTCAGGTCCGAAAACGCAGATATATCCGCGAAACCCCGGAAAACGCATGTTATTTAAATGAGTATACCGGATTTTATAAAAAATCCAGCTTCGCACCATCAACGGGTGCCGTTCGCAGTATTTCGCTTTTAGCGATACGGTGTTTCTTCGCAACGGACTGATTTTTGTGTATTATTGCTTATTGGCAAGGGGCTCGTTACCGGGGGGAAGGTTATGGATGCCATCGACGCGAAGTTACTGGATATTTTACAGGAAGACGCATCACAATCATATGCGGTGCTGGGCGGCAAGGTGGGGTTATCAGTTTCGGCGGTTAATGACCGCGTACGTAAATTGCGTGACCAGGGTATTATTCGGGCCTACCGGATCGAGATTGACCCCGATGCCGTTGGCCGGTCCCTGATGGCGATGGTGTGGTTACGCACCGACCCCGCCAAGGGAAACCGTAAAATGATCAAATCCCTGATCAAGGCGGACGAGGTGATGGAATGCCATCATATGACCGGGCGATTTGATTTTCTGCTAAAATTGCGGTTGCGTGATACAGCCCATCTTGAAAGTTTTGTGACCGATGTGATTAAGGAACTTCCCGGAATTGTTGAGGTTTTACCGGAAATTGCCCTGTCTACGGCCAAGGAAACTGCGTTTATTCCGGCACAAACACCCGATATTGGGTAACTTTAGCCGCGCAATAATGTTACCGGGATGCTATATGTCAGGCATTCATATGTGAGTGCAAAGCATCGACATTAATTTTGCCGCAATTTTCCGGTGGAAATGCGGCCTTGTGACCGTGCGATTGCTGGCTGTGACGATTTGGCATGGCGGCGGTACGTTTTTGTTATCTGGTTTGTAAAAATAGGAGGCTGCCTGTGATTGAATCGATGAATCTGGTTATCCTGATTGCATCGATTCTGGTTATGGTTGCCGTTTTTACCAGCCTGATCAGTTTTCGCGTTGGTGCCCCCTTGCTGCTGGTGTTTCTTTTTGTCGGCGTCGCGGCTGGCGAAGACGGTATTGGTGGCATTCAGTTCGATAATGCGCCGCTGGCCTATTTTATTGGCAGCATTGCACTGGCGCTTATCCTGTTTGACAGCGGGTTTGAAACCCCGACACGGGCCTTGCGTATTGCATCGGCCCCCGCGCTGACACTGGCAACCTTCGGGGTGCTAATGACCACCGGGGTCGTTGGTGTTGCCGCCCATTTCTTGCTGGGGGTTCCATGGCTGGTCGGTTTTCTGTTTGGCGCGATTGTCAGTTCAACGGATGCGGCGGCGGTGTTCTTTTTGTTGCGGGTTGGCGGTATTAACCTGCGTGATCGAACGCGATCAACGCTGGAAGTTGAATCGGGAAGCAACGACCCGATGGCGGTGTTTCTGACCATTTCGCTGGTTGAACTGATTGTTCAGGGAACCGGTGATAATCTGGCGCTTGAACTGGCCGAACGGTTTGTTTTTCAAATTGGTCTGGGCAGTGTGCTGGGGTTTCTGGGCGGCGTTTTGATTGTTCAGGGCATGAACCGGATCAAACTGGAGCCGGGGCTGGTACCAATTGTGGTTCTGGCCTGTGCGCTGACATTGTTTGGTGCCACCAGCATTGTTGGCGGTAGTGGCTTTTTGGCGGTCTATGTTGCCGGTCTTTATGCCGGTAACAGCAAAATGCGCATGAGCGCCGGTGTCCGCCGGTTTCAACATGTTATTACCTGGCTGGCGCAAATTGCCATGTTTGTCACCCTGGGTTTGCTGGCAACTCCGTCTGAATTTGGCAGCGTGCTGATACCGGGCTTTTTGCTGGCCCTTATTCTGGTGTTTGTGGCACGGCCAGTTGCCATCTGGCTGTGCCTGATGTTTTTTAACTTTTCGCGCAACGATACTGCTTTTATTTCGTGGGTGGGTTTGCGTGGTGCTGTTTCCATCCTGTTGGCAATTGTGCCGATGGTCGAGGGAATAGAGCAGGGCCAACTGCTTTTTAATACCGCCTTTATCGTGGTGATTACCTCGCTGTTGTTGCAGGGCTGGACGATCAAGCCAATTGCCCGCTGGCTGGGCATTATTGTGCCGGCACGGCGCGGGCCGGTTGACAGGATCGATCTGGAATTGCCCGGCAATGCCAATCAGGAAGTGGTGGTTTACCGGGTCCATCCCGATAGCGCGGTTGCCACTGGGCATCGTATTCCGCGATGGGCGCGCCCATCGCTTATTTTGCGCGATGGTAAATCATTGCGTCCGCATAGTGCCGGGCGTCTGCTGGGTGATGATCAGATTTATATCTTCACCCCGCCGCAATATGTCGAACTGCTTGATCAGCTGTTTGCCGGTCCCGCCGAAGGGGCGAATGACCGCGATATGTTTGGCGATTTCAGTTTCCCGCCTGATACCGGCATTCTGGATGTGGGCCGCTTATATGGTTTTCCGGTTGCGCCTGGTGATGGCGATTTGACATTGGGTGAATTGCTGGAACGTGAATTGTCGGGGGATATTGAACCGGCGGACCGTATCGTTTATGGCCCTGTTGAACTGATTGTACGGCGTATTGATGATGCGCACGGTATTCGTGAAGTCGGCATGTCGGTTGAACTTAACCCGGAAAATCGCCGTCGCTTGCCGATATTCCATTCACGCAGCGAATTGCTGGCTTTGTGGCGGTTAAGCCGCCGTAGAAGGTTGCGTCGTAAACTACGCGCCAAACTGACCAACCGGCGTAAAAAAATGTCGTCTCTGGCGCCAGCAGATTTGGCCGCCGCTGCTGATGCCGCGGCACAAACCGACGCAATCGCGCTTTCCGAAGCAGAGCCGCTGCCCGCGACCGAAGCCGATTTGACATCAAACACAACATCTGATGATGATACGTTGGGCGAAGATGACGCCCCACCTGGCAGCCCGGCACTGCAACCAGATGCCAATAAAGAAGACGACGAAACCGGGACCAAGCCACCCCGAAAGGCCGAAAAAATGCCTGATAACGACGAAATCGCAGGGGATGCCGAGGCTGACATTGATGCCGACACGGATCATGCAGAGGTTGATAACGAGGACAAGCCGGTTCGTTAGCGGCTGTCTTCATTCCTGTCAGGCTGGTATCGCAGGGGAATGTCGGCAGCGGCTGGCATAATATAAACGATATCCGGAAAAGGATTGGACATCAGTCGTGCTGTACTCGAACTTGATGTAATTGTCCCTGTTTTACATGCGCAAGAGCGTGATCGTCGGGGACACAGATCTGGCTGTGACCTTTGATGGATGCGTCAACAATCATGGCCGTTCTGTATGGTGACAGGCCGTTTCGTTAACGGACTGGTGCAAATGGTCGTACATCCATCCTCTGTATTGCGCTGTCATACGGTTATTTTTTGAAACCCGGAGGTTTTCCCCATGAAGATTCAGCGCAATGCCAGCACAGGTTCGGTTGTTGGCCCGGCCGATTATTTTACCGGCAACGTTCGTATCGACAGTCGCTTTCAGGCCCCGGACCCTGCCCGGACAGGTGGTGCAACGGTAACATTTGAACCCGGTGCCCGTACCGCATGGCATACGCATCCCTTGGGACAAACCCTGATAGTAACCAGCGGCCTTGGTTGGGTGCAGCGCGAAGGCGAGGCAAAGCAGGAAATTTGCCCGGGCGATATTGTGTGGTTTGAACCAGGTGAGCGCCATTGGCACGGCGCAACAGATATTACTGCCATGACACACATTGCCATAGCCGAAGCTGTGAACGGTTCAGCTGTCGATTGGCTCGAAAAGGTTGAAGACGCTGATTATCTTTCCAGTCTGGCCTAAACCAGCATTGCCTGCAGCCAAACCGGGCCACATTTGGTGGTGCTGGGTGCCAACAAGGAATATCGGTGATGCAAAAACGTTTTCTTGGGAATAGTGGACTTGAGGTTTCGGCAATTGGCCTTGGCTGCATGGGTATTAACTTCGCCTATGGCCAGCCAATGGATAAGGAAAATGCCGTGACGCTTTTGCGCAAGGCGCATGAAATTGGCGTTACCTTTTTTGATACCGCCGAGGCTTATGGTCCGTTTACCAACGAAGAAATTGTTGGCGAGGCATTGGCACCCATCCGCGATGACGTTGTTATAGCGACCAAATTTGGATTCGAAATAGATGACAATCGCCGCCAGTCGGGCATGAATAGCCGCCCGAAAAACATTCGGGCTGTGGCCGAGGCCTCGCTTAAACGGTTGGGCACTGACCGGATTGACCTGTTGTATCAACATCGTGTTGATCCCGATGTGCCGATCGAGGAAGTTGCCGGGACAGTGGGCCGGTTGATTGCCGAAGGCAAAGTTAAACATTTCGGATTGTCAGAAGCCGGTGCGACCACCATTCGCCGTGCGCATGCCGAGTATCCGGTGGCAGCGGTGCAAAGCGAATATTCGCTGTGGTGGCGTGAGCCCGAAGATGACATTTTGCCGGTGCTTGAAGAATTGGGCATTGGTTTTGTCGCGTTTAGCCCCTTGGGCAAAGGGTTTTTAACCGGTGCCATCGACGATCAAACCCAATTTGATGAAGGCGATTTTCGCAATATCGTGCCACGTTTTAGCGCCGAGGCGCGCAAGGCCAATCACGCGCTTGTCACGTTGTTAGGCAAAATTGCCGATGATAAAGAGGCAACACCGGCCCAAATCGCCCTTGCGTGGCTTTTGGCGCAAAAACCATGGATCGTGCCCATTCCCGGCACCACAAAATTGCATCGTTTACAGGAAAATATCAAAGCAGCCGGTATTGAACTGGGCACCAGCGACCTGGACGAAATTGCCGACGCCCTGTCCGGGATCAAGGTGGTGGGCGACCGTTATCCGGCGCATTTGCAGCAGTGGATCAATCGCTAGGCCAACCGGTGAAACAGGTTGAAAGCAACGTGCCATGTCCGATCAGATTAAAAACAGGGTTTTCGTGATCACCGCGGCCAGCATTGGCCTTGGCTAAGCTATAGCCTGCGACCTGGTGGCAAAGAGGCAAAACCATTTCGACCGACCCGTTAGCAAACCTGATTCGGGGGTAAACCGCCCGGATCAGGCTTGTATTTTATTCCCCAGCCCACCCGCCGATGTATTTTGCCTGCAATCTTCATCATCCCGGCTGATGTTTGCAGTATCTGCTGACAGTTTTGCGTCGGTGTTGGTGAAAAACAGGTTTGTTGCCCCAGGGCCGTGCGCATCAAAACATCGCAGAAAACGGCAACAGGCATTTTAAGCGCTCGATTATGCATTAGTTTTTCTAATGATTTGATCAAATTTGATGGTTTGAGAAAGTTACTGGAATCGTCATAAATTCGCGACCTCGCACCAGCATGGGAGTATGTATTGTGGGGCCGTTAGGATTATATGCCGCCGTTGTTTTAATCTGGGGAAGCACCTGGATCGCGATCAAATATCAGTTGTCGGTATCGCCGGAACTGGCTGTTGCCTATCGCTTTATTTTGGCAGCGGCAATTTTGATGGCATATTGCAAAATCCGTAAATTACCCATGCGCTATTCTCGCCGGGATCATATGTTTATGGCCCTGATGGGGGGATGCCTGTTTTCGCTTAATTACGTAATGATTTACATGGCGGAAACCTGGCTGACATCGGGTTTGCTGGCGGTGGTGTTTTCGGCCATTGTCATCATGAACATGATTAATGGTGCGATTTTCTTTAAACGGCGCCCTGAAACCCGCACCATCATTGGCGCAATTATTGGTTTGGGCGGTATTTGCGTTATTTTTGCCCCTGATCTGGCCGGGTTTGATCTTGCTGCCGGGGGCAGCATTGGCCTGATCATGGCGCTTGTCGCATGCTATGTGGCGTCTTTGGGAAATATGGCATCGGCGCGCAATCAGGCCAGCGGTATTCCCGTAATGCAGGCCAATGCCTATGGCATGATGTATGGGTCTTTAATGCTGGCTGTTTATATTCTGGTTTCCGGCCAGCCGATTGTTTTTGATACCAGCCCATCCTTCTTGATTGCATTGGTGTATCTGTCCGTTTTTGGCTCCATACTTGCATTCGGGTTTTATTTGACCCTGCTGGGGCGTATCGGGCCGGACCGTGCCGCATACAGTTCGGTGATGTTTCCAGTGGTGGCGCTGGCAATTTCAACCTTTGCCGAAGGTTTTGTCTGGCATGCCAATATCATTTTGGGTGTTGGTCTGACACTGGTGGGCAATGTGGTAATTTTGTCGCGGCGAAAGGCGATTGCAAAGGCATTGGTAACAGAAGGCAATACGCCGGTATCCGATCCGGCTTCGACGGGGATGTCGGCAAAGCGTAACATGGACTTGTCGATGCGTGCGCCAGCGGCGATGGTTGCAGCTGTGCCGTGCAAGGGCGACGCGCCCTGAAAATAATACCGGGCGCATAGAAACAGTTTTAGATGGGGGAAAGATGAACGCAGCATATTTTCAAATGTTCGCACGCTATAGTCAGTGGGCGAATGCGCATATTATTGCGGCCTGTGATACCCTTGATCAGATTGACCTTGATGCGCCGCGTGAAGCATTTTTTCCGTCAATCATGAAAACGTTAAACCATCTTTTGGTCGGCGATACATTATGGATGGCGCGGTTACGCGGCGAGATTTTGCAGATGGGGCTGGCCGACACCCCATGGCCGCTATATGACGATTACAAAGCTGCGCGAATCGCCGTTGACGACAGTATGATCAATTATGTCGATACACTCGATGATGCTGCGCTGGCCGATGTTCTAACGTACAAAAATGTTGCCGGGGTTACCTATGCCACCCCGCGTAATGTAATTATGGGGCATGTTTTTAACCATCAAACCCATCATCGAGGCCAGCTTCACAGCCAGCTGATATCAGCGGGACACCCGTCACTGGAAATAGACATGATCTATTTCGCCCGGCTTAAAGGTTATTCGCAGTGATTGATCTGGTGTTGTCCTATGGCCCGTTTTTGCTTGCGGCTTTGGTGCTAAATATTGCGCCGGGGCCTGATCTGGCATTTGTTTCGGCACAGGCCGCAGCCCATGGCCGCAAAATTGGGATTATGTCCAGTCTTGGGGTGTGCTCGGGGGCATTTGTTCATGTGATATTTGCGGCCATTGGTCTGTCTGCCATTTTAATGACATCGGCACTGGCATTTGCCGTGGTGAAATGGGTGGGCGTTTTATATCTGGCGTGGTTGGGGTTTGGGGCGATTTACGCGACCTTCAAGTCACCCGCGGCAGTAACAGACGACGCAGCACAGCAAGATAATGCCCAGGCGGTGGGGGCCTCTGCATCGGCACCGGTTGCTTTTGCATCCCGTACTCGCACGGGGCGTCGCAATCAGGTGGCACCAACGGCTTTTCGGGCATGGCGGCAAGGCGTTTTGATTGATGTTTTTAACCCCAAGGTCGCCCTGTTTTTTATGGCGTTTTTACCACAGTTTGTTAACCCGGCCCTGGGACATCAGTCGGCACAGTTTTTTGTCCTGGGAACCATCGTAAATATGATTGGTTTTGTTGTTGAAACGTCCATTGTGCTGGTGGTTGCAGCAGCGGCACGCCGTTTTCACCAGCATTTTTCCAGTCGGTCAGTGGGGAAATGGCTGCAAAGGGCATTGGGTGCGGTGTTTTTGGCGCTGGGGCTGCGTCTTGCACTTGGCGACCGGGGTATTTGAACCACAACTTGTTGGAAAAGTGGCCGATCTGTTGTCCGGTATATATTGGCACAATTGTGCCAGGTATCTGGCAGGATTCCCGATCATGCCTGATGAAACCAACCGGTTTTCACTAGACATGAAAGGGTAAGGCGGGGCCGCTTTCAGGTGCGGTTCCGCGACCATATGGTGTGTTTTTTGCCTGATCGTGCAGGTGGGAGATAGGCATATGGAATACGCCCGGCCCTGGTGTTCAGGCCGGGCGTTTCTTTTTGGTGTGATTGGCAAGTGCGTTTGATAGCGGTGTGGCACTGATGCCGTGGGCAACGACGCTGACGGTAACAATCAGTGCCACACATGCAACCAGCGCTTCATATCCTGAAATTCCAAGCATGGTGACCATGATCAAAAGATAAATGATCGAGGCAATGCCGCGTGGCCCAAACCAGCCAATAAACAGTTTTTCTGCCAGATTATACGGTGATCCGATCATGCAGACCCACACACAGAAGGGGCGCAGGACAAGCAGGCTAAGGGCGGAAAACAGCATCATTTCCACGGTCCATAGTTCATAGACCGAGGGCAGGATCAGCAGGCCAAAGACGAAAAATGTCAGCATGGTTAAAAGTTCAGCTTCCGCCTCGCCAAAACTTTCAATCACATTGGCCACCCTGGAACTGGCAATATTTAAGGCCAGGCCGCCAGCAAAGGCAGCGACAAAGCCATTGCCACCGGCTTTTTCCGCCAGCAAAAAAATCAGTAAGGCCGATAACACCCCAAACAACCGTTCAAACCGGTCAATCATAAGGTTGCGGGCAACGGCATGGTTTACCAGCATCCCCAATATCACCCCGCAGGCGATGCCCACACCGGCACCCAGCAGGATTTCCAAAATGGCTTCGGTTATCCAGCCATTGGTCGTTTGCCCGGATAAAGCTGCCTGAATGGCAAGGGCCGTGGCGAAGACCGGCAACACCAGCCCGTCATTAAGCCCGCTTTCAATATTGATGCCCTGACGCACCGGTGATGAAATGTGCCGGTTTTCCAGAACCGGGCGGCTAAGGGCCGCATCGGTAGGGGATACCATTAATGAAATAAGCAGAGCTGGAACAATGCCAAGACCCGGTGCAATGCCGTACCAGGCGGCAACCCATGTTAGCAAAACCGTTAACGGCAGGCCCACCATTAACAAACGGGTTGCAAGCCGCAGGGCTGGTCGTTCCTTGCGGCAATCCAGAATTGCCGCATCCAGAAACAGAATGATCGCCAGTGTCAGTTCGGAAAAGACCCGTGCAAAATGGAAATTCTCTTTAAGAGGTTCCAGCGGGGCTTGCGCCCATAACCCTAGCGGGAGGGCTATGATCGCGCCGGCCAGCACCATCATCATTGGCGAGGATATATTGAATTTTTGCATCCGGCGCGACCACAGGCCATAAACCAGCCCCGATGCGACAAACAAAATTGCGATCCATTCCAGCATAATGGTGGCCTCTGGCTGTTATGGCAGTGCTGCCCTGGTAATGGGCAGCACCTGTTCGTGACACTGCCGGTCACCAGTCGCCACGACACAGCCATCGCTGTAAATGTGTAAGGATTCGCCTTGCCAATCTGTCATTTTGCCGCCGGCCCCTTCAATAACGGGCACGAGGGCGCAAAAATCATAGGCTTGCAGGTTTGCTTCGACCACCAGGTCGGCCAGGCCAAGGGCCGTCAGGCCATAGGCATAGGCATCCACGCCATACATTGGCTGACGACACTGGTTGCGAATCGTCTCGTAGGCTAAAATTTGCGGGCTGCGAAACAGCTCGGGGGCGGTGGTAAAGAAAATCGCCTGATCCAGCGTCGGGCAGGGCCGGGTCGAAACCGGGCTGCCGTTAAAAGTGGTTTCCTCGCCTGTGACCCCAACCCAGCGTTCGTCGGTAATCGCCTGATCGATAATGCCCAGCACCGGTTTGCCGTTGTGGCACAGCGCAATCAAAGTGGCAAAGCTGGGTTTGCCAACAATAAATGATTTGGTGCCATCAATCGGGTCCAGAACCCAGACATATTCGGCATCGATGTTCTGGCGGCCATGTTCTTCGCCCAGAATGCCGTGATCGGGGCATGCCTCGGCCAGAATGGCACGCATCGCGGTTTCCACTTCCCGGTCGGCAATGGTAACCGGGCTGGCATCGGCCTTCACATCGACGGCAACTGCGGTGCGGTAATATTTGCGAACCACCGGGCGAGCGACATCGGCAAGGCGATGGGCGATTTTTACGAATTGGTTATACTGGTCCAAGGCAGGCTCCTGTGCGCAACAGAGAATCGCTTTATGCCATAAAAAAGCAGGGGACGGAAAACCGTCCCCTGCAAAATATGCGTTTTATTGTTTCAGTCCGCTTTACTGACCCGCAGTCGGGGCTTCTTCGGCGGGTGCCGGTTCGCCATTGTCATTGGCGGCATCACCGTCTTTGGCCGGGCCTTCTTCGGGCATCGCAACATCACCGGCGGCATCGTCGGTTGCTTCGGCATTGCCTGCATCACCGTTGGTGTCTTCGGTTTTGGCTGCACCCTCGTCTGCCGGGGCTTCGCCGGTTTCAGCTGCGGCCTTGTCGCCACCTTCTTCGGCAGCAATTTCATCGGCACTTGGTGCGGGCAACGGATTGTCCGACATGCTGTTAAGGAACGCGATGACATTGGCGCGGTCAGACGGTTTTTTCAGGCCGCCAAACGACATTTTGGTCCCCGGGATGTAATCCTTGGGCGAATACAGAAAATGGTTCAGCTCGGTATAGCCCCAATTACCGCCGTGGTTGGCAACGGCATCGGAATAGCTGAAATCATCCTTGTGGGCGACCACGTTACCGACAATACCATACAGATTCGGACCAACCTTGTTGGGGCCGCCGTTGGTGTTGTCATGGCACGAGCCACATTTTTTAAACACCTTTTCGCCTGCTGCAACATCGGCATCTGCCAGCATTGCCAGGATCGGTTCCGGTCCTGCAGGTTTTTCAGGTGCAGCCGCAGGTTGGTTTGCAGCCGCCATCAGGTCATCCGAAAAAGGATAAACCGGTTCTTCCAATTCCTTGGGGTGTACAAGTGCACCCCCGATTTTGCCGACTACGACCACCAAAAGTACGGCAACGATAATTCCGGCGACGATCTTGTTGATTTCCATCGTTTTCATGACGGGATCCCGTAACAGCCAATATAACTCTCAGGTTTTATTCTTATGACGCGGCTGACCCATGCGTCCCTGACGCCCCCACACAAATACGCATGCGACAACAGGCCAGACTGCTGATCGGAAACTATACGTTTCATAGTTTTTCATCAACCTTTCTTCACAGTTATGACGAAACTTGCCAGAAATTGGCGGTTACAGGTGGATTCCTGCTTTTGCCAAGGGGGCGAAACCGGTTATTGTCGCGTCGTTTCAACTTCTTCCCGGTAAAAAAGCATCGCGCTTACGTTGATGAATGCTTCGCCGGGATGCCCGCATACTGTTTTCGGATCGGAGACCCCATACCCATGTCCGCCCCTCGCAATCCTGTTGTTGTTATTCCGGCCCGTATGGCATCCACCCGGCTGCCAAACAAACCGTTGGCCGATATTCACGGCGAAGCAATGATTGTGCATGTCTGGCGTCGCGCGGTCGAAGCCGAAATTGGCCCCGTGATCGTTGCCTGCGCCGAACAGGAAATTGCCGATGCCATCAGCAATGCTGGCGGTATTGCTGTTTTAACTGATCCCGACCTTCCCAGTGGCTCGGACCGGGTACATCAGGCATTAAGCAGTTTTGATCCGCTTAAAAAACATGACGCCGTGGTGAATGTGCAGGGCGATTTGCCCACTATTGATGCCGCCGATATTCGTGCTGTGTTTAATCCGCTTTCCGATCCGGCGGTGGATATTGCAACGCTGGCGGCCATTATTCGCCGCGATGAAGAACGCAACAATCCCAATGTGGTCAAGGCGGTTGCCGCATTTGGCAATTTGCGGGTGGCACGGGCGCTGTATTTTACCCGGGCGACTGCGCCACATGGCGACGGGCCACTTTATCATCATATTGGGCTTTATACCTATCGCCGTGCCGCGCTGGACCGGTTTGTCAGTTTGCCGCCTGCCGAACTGGAAGTGCGCGAACGGCTGGAACAGCTTCGCGCACTTGAAAACGGCATGGTGATTGCGGTTGCCTTGGTCGATGGTGTGCCGTTGGGCGTTGATACCCCCGAAGACCTGGAACGCGCCCGCGAATTTCTGGCAAATCGGGGCTGATTGCCCCGAGACGGGCTATCGCCGATCAAACCGGCATTCCGGGATCGATTTTGGCGGGCAGTACAGGTTTTTTGTGCCAATGGCCGATACATCGATAACATAGTGCCATGTCTTCCGGGGCTTCCGGTCGTGCCTGAGTGGCCTGTGAGAAATGGATGGTTTTATCCGGGCCTGAATTATAGCTATAACAAAAATGTCGTGTCGTTATCGCAACATGCGGCAGGATTCGCATGTTGCGACGCATGACCTCGAATATCTGTTTCTATACGCTAGGGGCTGTTGCCCGAATTTAACAGGAATGATCCAATGACCAACCAGATGCGAATTGCTTTTCAGGGGATGCACGGTGCCTATTCCGATCAGGCGGCACGGCGGGCTTTTCCGGGCGCGGTAACCGTACCTTGCCCGACCTTTGAAGGCGCATTTGGGGCCTTGCGTGATGGTGAAGTTGATCTGGCTGTGATCCCGATTGATAATACGCTGGCGGGTCGCGTTGCCGATGTGCACCATTTGCTGCCCGAGTCGGGCGTGCATATTATTGGTGAAACCTTCCTGCGTATCAATCATGCCCTGTTGGGGGTTAAAGGCACGCAAATTTCTGATATTCGCGAAATTCGCAGCCATGTTCATGCGCTCGGCCAATGTCGTAAAATTCGCAAGGAACTGGGTGTTCCCGCTGTTGTTGGTTCCGATACGGCGGGCTGTGCCAAGGAAGTTGCCGATTTGGGTGATAAATCCATCGCGGCCATTGCACCGTTGCTGGCGGCCGAAATTTACGGGCTCGATGTTTTGCGCACCGAGGTCGAAGATGCGGCGCACAACACCACGCGCTTTATTATTCTGTCGCGCGAAGCCAAAACCGCCCCCAATGATGGCAGCCCGGTTGTGACCAGTTTTGTTTTTCGGGTGCGCAACGTTGCGGCTGCCCTGTATAAGGCGCTGGGTGGATTTGCCACCAATGGCATCAACATGACAAAGCTGGAAAGCTATATGGTCGAAGGCCATTTTACCGCGACCCAGTTTTTCGCCGAAGTCGAGGCTCATCCCGACCAGCTCGGGCTGCGCCATGCGTTGGAAGAATTGCAGTTCTTTTCCCACGAGGTTCTGATTTTAGGCGTTTATCCCGCCCATCCGTTCCGTCGTGAAAATGTGTTGCCTGCAGAGTAACGCACGGGGTTTTAAAGCCTGCCCCTTAAAGTTGACGTCGATTTGATGGCACGGATTGTGTGTCTTGTGCCGTGAAAGACAACGCCTTGTCTGTTTTTTCTGTCGAGGAAAAGACAAGGTTAACCGGATTTGAAAATATAAAACGGGCCGCCACGTTGACATGTGACAGCCCGTTTTTTTGTTGGGTCTTTGGCCTGGTGCGCAGGACAAGGCCGTATTTTTTGAATATTATCGGCTTAGTTGTCGGCCTGTTTGCTGAGGTCGCGTGAAAAATGGCCAATCATACGGGTGAGCTCGGCAGAACGCTGTGAAAGCTCCTGTGCTGCAGCTTTCATCTGTTCGGCATCCCCGGTTGTTCCCTGCGCGTCGCGCATGGTTTTATCCGACGTATCCGAAATTTGTTTAACGCCACCAGCGCTGCGATGGGCATTGCTGGCGATTTCGCGGGTGGCAGCGCCCTGTTCTTCAATTGCACTGGCGATGGTGGTGGAAACCTCGCGTAAAATACCAATGGTGTCTGATACCCGGCTAATGCCGCTTACAGCCCGGTTGGTGCCTTCAACGACCGAATTGATCTGATTGGCGATTTCTTCGGTGGCGCGTGCGGTTTGTGTGGCCAGGTTTTTAACCTCGCTTGCAACCACGGCGAACCCTTTGCCAGCGTCACCGGCCCGGGCTGCCTCAATGGTGGCATTCAGGGCCAAAAGGTTGGTCTGACCGGCAATGTCGTTAATCAGGTTGACGATTTCCTGAATTTTATCAACCGATTGTGACAAACCGCCCACATCGTTGCGGGCATTGTTGCTTTCATCTGTTGCCTGCACAACGGTTTGAGCCATCTGGTCGATCTGGCCGCCAATTTCATGAATAGAGGATGAAAGCTCTTCGGTCGCAGCCGCAACTGCGTCAACATTTGCCGATACATCGCTTGCAGTTGTCGCAACGTCGCGGCTGTGAACCAGAATGCCACTGGCATTACGTGCCATGTTTTCCGACAGCGTCAGCGATTTTCCCGCCGACCCGTCAACGGCATGGGCAATCGAGCCAACATCCTGTTCGAGTTTTTTGGCAATATCGCGAATGTGGTTTCGACGCGATTGTTCGGCCTGCTGTTTTTGCTTCAGGGCTTCGGTTTCAAGTTTTTTGGCCGATGCCGACGTATCGCGTAATGATACCACCCCGGCGGCCATGTCGGCAATTTCAACAAATCGCGAGTCGGTATCGACGTCGGCATCGTAATTGCCATCGGCAATGGTGCGAATATTGCGGTTCAAACCGACGATGCTGTTGGCAATCTGCTTGCTGACCATCCAGGACAGGGTGCCTGCAATGATAATGGCAATCAGCGAAATAATGCCAAGTTGCCATAAAACCGATTGAAACTGTTTGGCGACGTCATCCATGTAAACGCCGGTGCCAAGGGCCCATTTCCATTGCGGAATCGGGCGCACATAGGCAGCCTTTTCGATCAGGCGGTCGCCTTCGCCCGGTTTTTTGGTGTCATAGGTAATGATGCCGCCGCCTGATTTTGCGGTGCTGACAATCATTTTGCGAACCTTGCTGTCCGGTTTGCATTGCCCCTCGTCTTCGGGGCTTAGCGGGTCCAGCACCATGCAATGGCTGAAATCGGAAATATAAACGTAATTGCCGGAATCGAACCGGTATTCGCGCAACAGGGCAAGAACCTGGGCTTTGGCGGTCGCTTCGTCGAGATCGCCTGATTTTACCTTGCTGACATATTGGTCAATAATTTTAACAGCGCCCTCAGTCAAGTGGCTGATTTCGCTGTATTTCTCTGTGCGAATGCTGTTTTGGTAATTAAAGGCCACTGTTGTTACGATGGCGATTAACGTGATCAGGCATATCGCCGGTATGGCGAAAATACCAGTCATAACGCGAAAGCGCATGGCATTTGCCCTCTGCAAATGGAATTAGGCTTACTGGAATAATTCAAAAAGAGAGGGCGGTCCATTACAGTTCATCGAATAGTTGTTCTTGTGCTTTTGCCGCATGGCTGCCCGGCGTGCAGATAATTTGACATTGCACCCACATATCTGTATCAACCGGGTCATTCCTTCGCTTGTAGGGCAGATAGTGCTGTCAGGAACTGTGTAGATAGGCGGGGGCGGGCATGACGTGATGACGTCATGACCTCATCATTGCCTTCTCATGCAGGGTCCGTGGCTGCGGTTTATCGCCGAGCACCGGAAAGCTTGCGTTCGGGCAGGCTTGTTTTTTCAGGCGTGAACATGACGCCACCGGTGTTTTGAAGGACTTTACCTTTTATGACGAATTTTGAAGGGCTCAACCTTATCGAGCCTCTGCTGCGCAATGTCGAATCCTCAGGTTTTACAGCTCCGACGGAAATTCAGTCCGCAACCATTCCTGCTTTGCTGGAAGGCAAGGATCTGATGGGTATTTCCCAGACGGGTGGCGGTAAAACTGCAGCATTCTGTTTACCCCTGCTTCAGCGTTTGGCTGAAAATCCGAAACGCCCGGCCCCTGGTCAGCCGCGTGCCCTTATTCTGGCACCGACCCGCGAACTGGCAAACCAGATCGGCCAGTGCCTGCGCGATTTCAAAAAAGGCATTCGCCTGTTTTCAACTGTTGTCTACGGTGGTTCACCGATGGGCCCGCAGATTCAGGAACTGCGTCGCGGTTGTGATATTCTTGTCGCAACGCCGGGTCGTTTGCTTGACCATATGTCACGCAACACGGTTCGTTTTGACGATGTTGAAGTTTTCGTTCTCGATGAAGCCGACCGTATGCTTGATATGGGCTTCTCCGAAGATGTTCTGACAGTGGCTGAACTGCTGCCTTACAAACATCAGACCGTCATGTTCTCGGCAACCATGCCTGATGCCGTTCGTCATCTTACCGACCGCCTTCTGCGCGATCCGGTCAAGGTGCAGACCGCACCGCAGGCCAGTGTGACCGAACGTGTTACCCAGCGTGGCATGTTTGTGACCCGTCAGAACAAAACCGCTTTGCTGTTGCAGCTTATCAAGCGCGAAGGCAGCGACCGGGTTCTGGTTTTCACCAAAACCAAACTGGATGCCGACGAACTGGCTTTCCAGCTTCAGGATGCCGGTGTGCAGTCTGACGCCATTCATGGCGACAAACAGCAGCGTATCCGTCAGAAAATTCTGCGTAATTTCCGTGATGGCCGTTTCCCGGTTCTGGTGGCAACCGATGTTGCTGCCCGTGGTATCGACGTTCCTGGCATTTCGCATGTTGTGAACTACGATCTGCCGACCGACCCGGAAAACTATGTTCACCGTATTGGCCGTACCGGTCGTGGTGGCGCCGACGGTATTGCGATTTCGTTCTGCGAACCGCGTGATGTCCGTCATTTGCGCAATATCGAACGTGTCATCCGTCAGGATGTGACGATTGATGAAGATCACGAATTCCATGTATCGCCCCCGGCAGCGCGCCGTGGCGGTGCTGGTGGTGGCCGTGATGATCGCGGTGGTGCTGGTCGTGGTCGTGGTGGTTATGCCGGTCGTGGCGGCAATGGCAGTGGTGCCGGTGCTGGTCGTGGCGGTTATGCTGGTCGCGGTGGTAATGGCGGCGGTGGCTTTGGCGGCCGCAGCGAAGGCGAAGGTGGCCGTCGTTTTGCCCGTCGGGATGATGCTCCGGTAGCTAATGATCGTGGTGATCGCGGCGACCGTGGGGATTTCGCAGCGCGCAAGCCGCGTTTCGAAGGTGAAGATCGTGGTGGTAACCGTGGTGGCTTTGCCGGTCGTCCGAATCGCGAACGTTTTGCCCGTGGTGGTGAACGTGATGGTGGTTATGCGCCGCGTGGTGATCGTGCTGAACGGGGCGAACGCCCGGTACAGGCCGATCGTCCGGCACGTGCTGACCGTCAGGACCGTGGTGATCGCAATGATCGTCCGAATTCTTTCCGTGGCCGTGATGATCGCAACGATCGTGGTTCAGACCGCGCTGATCGTGCCCCGCGTGAAGATCGTGCGGCCGCCGGTGCCGGTGAACGTCGTTTCGCAGGCAAACCGCGTGATGCCGGTCGTACCGAAGGCTTCAAATTCCGTGAAGGCGGCGAAGGTCGTGCTAAACGTGATTTCGGTGATCGTCCGCGCAGCCAGGGTGGCGCACGTACCGGTCAGGCTGGCCTGAAGCGCCGCTCGGCCTGATCCTGAGCCGGACGGGACTATAAATTTTACGGGCGGCGAGCTGTATGGCTCGCCGCCCGTTTTTGTATTTTGCCTGATTTATTGCTGCCTTGATCGCGGTGAGACCGGATGTTGATCCGGTTGAAATGCCGATCCGGTGATTGATGTTATTACTTGTTGGGCAAAAGTAAATAATTGAAATATTTCGTCGTTGTGCTGGTGAAGTTCTCGTTTTTAAATATTTTTATTCGAAATAACATGATTTTTGTATTTTTAAATTTGTAAAAATGGGAATGATTTTGATTTTCATTTGAGATTTTTCAGTTTTACCTGTTGATATTATGTTTTCATGTGTGATTATTCTATAATATTAGATTTAATTTATACTAAACTTTTGCTGCACCTGCACAAAAATGCCCTTTTCAAATATCGTATTTGGACAGGATTTGATTTGTGTTAAAGTCATTGATGGTCAGACTGGACAAAATCGGTGCGGATGTGGAAAACGGCCAGTATTGGCGGGTAAAGTGCCTGCAAGACTTTGGCTGTATTTGATATTCTTTGGAACAACAGCCTGGCATTTTATAGGAACGGGGGATCGAACATGGTCTCTAGCCTTTGTTCTATGACGGTTCAGCGGATGACATCCTGTTTTATCGGATGTTTGGCTGTCGTGCCGCTATGCCTGATGATGGCCGTTACGCCAGTCTGGGCGGAGGATGACATTTGCCATCGCCTGATTGTTTCGGGTAATCCGGATTACCCGCCTTATTTATGGCCCAACCCCGATAACCCCGCTGAACTGATTGGCGCAAACGCCGAATTTATCATTCAGGTGGGGCGGGAAATTGGCGTTGAAATTTCTGTGGTTAATGAAGGCCCGTGGGGCCGGGTGCAGGAAGAAATGCGTCGGGGTAATCTTGATTTGATTGCGGGCGCATTTTTTACACCCCAGCGCACTCTTTATATGGATTACCTGAAGCCAGCCTTTCAGGGGACCCGCACCCGGATCTGGACCCGTAAAAACTTTCCCCGTCAAATCAGCAGCTGGCAGGAACTGATCGGGTTGGAGGGCGTTACCGTCATCAATAACAGTTTCGGCGCGAAATTTGACAGTTTCGCGCAGGAAAAATTAACCTTGCGCGAAAGCCCGACCTTGGCGCAAAGCTTGCGGCTGGTGGAACTGGGGCGCGCGGATTATCTGGTTTACGAGGATTTTCCGGCGGCGGCCTTTATTGCCAAAAATGATATGTCGCAGATTGTCGCCAATCCGGTTGATATCAGTGCCGAAGATTTGTTTGTCACCATGTCGCGAACATCACCGTGTAATACTGAAACCCTGCGCGTTAAACTTTCCGCCGCCATTCGAAAACTGGTGGATGATGGCCTGATGAAAAAACTTCTCGCCAGTAATATCGAACAGTGGGGCCGGTTCACCAACTGATCGTGCTGTGGGGTGTGTGAATGCAATTTAGCATGGTCGGCGGTCCTAATGGGGCCGCCTTTTTATGACCCCATTCAATTGTGGTTTGTCGGGCAGGGCGGTCAGGGTTGGGCGGTCAGGGCTAAGCCTGTTGCGGTTTCGGGGTACGCTTTGCCCATTACGCAGTGTGTTTGATCGACCTGTGGCTGTTCAAACAGGCGTGTCACCGGCGACTGTAGCAGTATTTCTCCGCATTCTGTTCTTTGGTATCGGGTCTTTGAGGGTGTTTTTGTGCCAGCGCAATATAAACCCTTTGGATTGTTTGTACTTGGATCGATTTTGAAGTGCAGCTTTGTGGGTGCGGGGAAATACGTATGTCGTTTGCGTGACAAGGGATGACCCTAGTGGTGGCGCGGCAAAATTGTGCCTTTGGAGTTGTTTTTACGACAGATTCCATATTAACTTCCGCCATTAACAAAATTAAGTTGCCAAAAACACATCCGTTCTGGGAGGGACGAACATTATGAACTTTCTTAAAAGCCTGCCCGCGTTAGTTGTTGGCGCGGCCCTGGCGCTTGGCGCCAGTGCGCATGCCGCCGATTATAAAGGCGAGTACAAGGTTTCCACCGTGCTTGGCAAACCGTTCCCCTGGGGGGAAGCTGCTGAAAAATGGGCGGAACTGGTGTCAGAACGCACTGATGGGCGCATCCATATGAAGGTCTATCCCAATGCCCAACTGGTTTCGGGGGACCAGACCAAGGAATTTACCGCCATGCGCCAGGGCATTATTGACATGGCCGTTGGCTCGACCATCAACTGGTCGCCGCAGGTAAAAGAACTGAACCTGTTTTCGCTGCCGTTTTTAATGCCTGATTTTGCCTCGATGGATGCCCTGACCCAGGGGCCGGTGGGAGAGAAAATTTTCGAAGCCATCCGCAAACAGGGGATCGAGCCGATTGGCTGGGCAGAGAACGGTTTCCGCGAAGTGACCAATTCCAAGCATCCGATTACCTCGCCAGCCGATCTCGACGGTTTGAAAATGCGCGTTGTTGGCTCGCCGCTTTATAACGATATTTTCACAGCGCTGGGGGCAAACCCGACGCAAATGAGCTGGGCCGACGCCAAGCCCGCCCTGACCACCGGTGCTGTTGACGGCCAGGAAAACCCGCTGACGGTTTATGACGTGGCGCAAATGGAAACCGCCGGGCAAACCTACATTACCCTGTGGCATTATGTGGCTGACCCGCTGATTTTTGCGGTGAATAAACGTGTCTGGGGCTCGTTTAGCGACGAAGACAAGGCGATTGTTAAAAAGGCTGCCGACGATGCGGGTGCCTATGGCATTGGTCTGGCGCGTAAAGGCATGACCGATGATGACCAGTCATTGATCAAGGCCCTTGAAGCACGTGGTGCGAAAATCACCACCCTGACCGAAGAACAGCGTCAGAAATTTGTCGATGCGACCCGTGATGTGTATAGCAAATGGAAAGATCGTATCGGGGCCGATCTGGTTGATATGGCTGAAAAATCCATTGCTGACCGCTAAGGTTATCTGATCCGTACAATATTGATTACGCGGCCTTCACAACTGCATGTTGCGATTGTGGGGGCCGGTTTTCTGTTTTCTACTTTTCCCGTAAAATTATGCGCTATGTTTGAAAGGTCCCGACCGTGTCGGATCGTGACGGAATCCCTATTGAATTTGATGCCGAACCAGATGGTGATGCATCCCCCGAAGCACACGGCGATCCTGCCGGCGGCCCCTGGCTGAAAATAGAAGAGGCCATCGCCGCCCTTGCCATGGCACTGATCTGCCTGATCAGTCTTGCAAATGTGGTCGTGCGGTATCTGACCGACATTTCCTTTGCCTTTACCGAAGAATTTTCGGTGTTTTTGCTGGTGGTGATGACGCTGGTCGGGGCCTCAATTGCGTTTGCCCGGAACGAACATATTCGCATAACATTTTTTCTGGCGCGTTTCCCGCGCCCGGTTCGTATTGTTGTCGAACTTCTGATTTTGGCAATAACAACCCTGCTGTTCGCCATGATCATGTATTACGGGGCGACTTTTGCCCTTGATCAATACGAATATGGCGAGGTTTCTGCCGGTCTGGGCTATCCCAGCTGGATCTATTCGCTGTGGTTGCCCCTTCTGTCGCTGGTTATTCTGTTTCGCGTGGTTGAACATGCCTGGCGACTGGCTCATGCACGCCGCAATTCCGAGCGCGAAGGAGGGGTGAAATGACCCCCAGTTTCGCCCTGCTGGCGTCCTTTGCTGTTTTGTTGTTTATGGGCGCGCCCATTGCCATTGCGCTTGGCTTTTCTGCGGTTGTTGGCATTTATTTCGGTCTTGATGTCTATGCCCTGGCGACAGTTGGCACCAATACCTATAACGGCATTGCCAAATATCCGCTGATCGCCATTCCCCTGTTCATTTTAACCGGTATGATTTTTGAACGGTCCGGGGTGGCGCGGGGGCTGGTGGAATTTGCCGGTGCCATTGTTGGCCCGCGTCGCGGCGGGTTGGCTGTTGTTGCCGTGCTGGTATGCATGATGATGGGTGGCATGTCGGGGTCTGGCCCGGCCGATGCAGCAGCGGTTGCCGTGGTCATGATCCCGTCGATGATGCGGGCGGGGTATCCACGCGAATTTTCCGCCAGCGTGATTGCGGCGGGGGCTTCTACCGCCATTCTTATTCCACCGTCGGTCGCGTTGATCATTTATTCCATCATCGTGCCCGGTGTTGATCTGCGTGCCCTGTTTGCCGGTGGCATTATTCCCGGTATTCTGGCCGGTGCGGCCATCATCATTCCCGTGCTTTTGCTGTCGCGCAAACATGATTTTGGCGCACAGGAAACCCGAAGCCAGTCTGCCTTGCTGCCTGCTTTCATGCATGCCCTACCCGGTCTTTTGGCCCCGGTTATCATTCTGGGGGGCTTGCGATCGGGCCTGTTCACCCCGACCGAGGCCGCCGTAGTTGCTGTTGCCTATGGGCTGGTGATTGGCATGTTTGTTTATCGCACCATTCGCTTGCGGGATCTGTACCGCCTGTTTGTCGATTCGGCGGTGACATCGGGCGTGATCATGCTGATCATTACATTGGCAGGTATTTTTGCCTGGGCTGGTGCGGCGTTGGGCACGTTTGATCTGTTGGCGAATGGTATTCTTAGCCTGTCTGGCAACGAACATGTGGTTTTGGCCCTGATCATGGTGGTGTTGCTGCTGGCCGGTATGGTGCTGGATGGCGTGTCGATCTATCTAATCATGCTGCCAATCCTGATGCCGATCATGCAGGAATTTGGCTGGAGCCCGGTCTGGTTTGGTGTGGTGATGGCAATGAACATCGCCATTGGTCAGTTCACCCCGCCTGTTGCCGTTAATTTGATGGTCACCACCAGAATTGCCGGTATTCCGCTGGAAAAATCGGTGGGATGGAGCCTGTGGCTGGTCCTTTCGATGGCGATTGCGATGACCTTTGTGATTGCATTTCCGTCATTGGTAACCTGGCTGCCTGAATTGTTAGGCTACCGCACATAAAGATTTGATCCTTCGGCAGGTCGCTGTTGGCGGCGTGATCCGGTTTTAAGGCGGCATCCGTTTAATGGATGTCGCCTTTTTTGATGGGATTACCAAGGTTCGTTACAGGGCAAAACATTAATTCGGTAGTCTCTTGCCGATTTAATTTGACGTTAACGTAAACGTTAACTACAAAGGGAATCTATTTTCCGATTTTCAGGATGGCACGCCCGTCATGACCGCATTTGAACCACAAAATCCCGACTATGATGCCGAAGTTCGCCGCCGGTTTGCCCAGCAACCTTACAATCTGTCGCTGGGTGCGCGGGTGGAAAAGGTTATGCCGGGCAGGGTGGAGCTGGTGATGCCGGCCCGCGCTGATCTGGTGCAGCATAACGGTTATTTTCACGGCGGGGCGATTGCCGGGCTGGCCGATATTGCCGGTGGTTTCGCTGGATGGAGCCTGGTTGCCGCGGATCAGGGGATGCTGACGGTGGAATATAAACTTAACATCGTCGCACCGGGGTTAGGTGATCAGCTGCGCGCCGTGGGCGAGGTTATATCGCGGGGACGTTCTATTATCGTGACCCGTATTGACGTGTTTGGCCATGACGGTGAACGTGATGTTTTATGCACGACGGCCCTTCAAACCCTGAAAGTCATGCGCTTGCCGCCCGAATTGCTGGGGGCAGCCTGACACAGGCGGGTTAAGTGCCCGCCATTCAAATAAAAGGTGCCGCAATGCCGGCGCCGGATTTTCGTTTATAACAATCGATCTAGGGCAGGAATTATCCCATGGCATTTGTTGATTTTCCCGGTTTGAAATTTGATCTTGGCGAAACCGCCGAAGCCATCCGCGACAGTGTTTCGTCCTTTGCCGAGGCCGAAATTGCCCCGCGTGCCGCCGAGATTGATGCGAAAAACGAATTTCCCAACGATTTATGGCGCAAATTCGGCGATTTGGGCCTGTTGGGCATTACAGTGCCCGAAGAAGATGGCGGCACCGGCCTTGGTTATCTGGAACATGTGGTGGCTATGGAGGAAATCAGCCGGGCGTCGGCCTCGGTTGCATTGTCCTATGGGGCACATTCCAATTTGTGCGTGAACCAGTTGCGACGCAACGGCACGGCGGAGCAAAAGGCCCGTTATCTGCCCAAGCTGATCAGCGGCGAACATATTGGGGCGCTCGCCATGAGCGAACCCGGTGCCGGTTCCGACGTGGTTTCCATGAAATTGCGGGCCGAGAAAAAGGGTGATCGTTACATCCTGAATGGTAATAAAATGTGGATCACCAATGGGCCGGATGCCGATACCCTGGTGGTTTATGCCAAAACCGATGCCAGTGCGGGGCCAAAAGGCATTACGGCCTTTATTATTGAAAAAGGTTTTAAGGGTTTTTCAACCGCACAAAAGCTCGACAAACTTGGGATGCGCGGGTCCAATACCTGCGAGCTGGTGTTTCAGGATTGCGAAGTGCCCGAAGAAAACGTTTTGGGCAATCTGCATGGCGGCGTGCGCGTGCTGATGAGCGGCCTTGATTACGAACGTGCCGTTTTGGCTGCTGGCCCCACGGGCATTATGCGGGCCTGCATGGATGTTGTGGTGCCCTATATTCACGAACGCAAACAGTTTGGTCAGGCGATTGGCGAATTTCAGCTGATGCAGGGTAAGATGGCCGACATGTACACCACCATGAATGCCTGCCGTGCCTATGTGTACGAAGTTGCCAAGGCCTGTGATCGCGGTGAAACATCGCGCAAGGATGCGGCCGGGGTGATTTTATATGCCGCTGAAAAAGCGACATGGATGGCATTGGAGGCGATCCAGGCGCTGGGTGGTAATGGCTATATTAACGAATATCCCACGGGCCGGTTGCTGCGCGATGCCAAACTTTACGAAATTGGCGCAGGCACCAGCGAAATCCGCCGTATGCTCATTGGCCGTGAATTATTTGGCGAAACGGCGTAATTGCCATAATTTTCGCGATATAAATTTTGTTCTCCCGAATAAAGGGGATTTTGATGAAGAATGATCCGGTTGTAATTGTTTCCTGTGCCCGTACCCCGATGGGCGGTTTGCTGGGTGATTTTGCCAGTCTGACTGCGGCTGAACTGGGTGGCTTTGCTATCAAAGCCGCACTGGAACGCGCCAATGTTTCGGCTGATGACATTGATGAAGTGATAATGGGCAATGTGCTGCCTGCCGGGCAAGGACAGGCGCCCGCGCGCCAGGCAGCCTGGAATGCCGGTATTCCGCGTGCTGCGGGGGCGACAACGATTAATAAAATGTGCGGATCGGGCATGAAAGCAGCGATGCTGGCCCATGACATTTTGCTGGCTGGCAGTGCCACAGCGATGGTGGTGGGCGGTATGGAAAGCATGACCAATGCGCCGTATTTGCTGCCCAATATGCGTGGTGGCAATAAATATGGTCATTCGCAGGTTTATGACCATATGGCGCTGGACGGTTTGGAAGATGCCTATGAAAAAGGCCGTTCCATGGGGACCTTTGCCGAAAACACGGCGGATAAATACGGCTTTACCCGCGACGCACAGGATGAATATGCCATTGCCTCGTTAACGCGGGCGCAGGAAGCCATTAAAACCGGCCAGTTTGAAGGTGAAATTACCCCGGTTACAGTTTCAACCCGCAAAGGCGATGTTGTTGTTTCTACCGATGAGCAACCGCCCAAATCCAACCCTGAAAAAATTCCTGCCTTGCGCCCGGCTTTTCGCAAGGATGGTACGGTAACAGCGGCACATTCGGCCTCTATTTCCGACGGGGCGGCCGCATTGGTGATGATGCGCCAAAGTGAGGCCGAAAAACGTGGCCTGAAACCGCTGGCCCGTGTGCTGGCCCATGCCACCCATGCCCAGGAACCGTGCTGGTTTACCACGGCACCGATAGAGTCTATTCGCAAGGTCCTGGCAAAAACCGGCTGGAATGTCGATGACGTTGATTTATGGGAAATCAACGAAGCCTTTGCCGTGGTTGCCATGGCCGCGATGCGCGATTTGTCGCTGGACCACGCGAAGGTCAATGTTAATGGCGGGGCCTGTGCCCTTGGGCATCCGATCGGGGCAACAGGCGCACGATTGCTGGTTACTTTGATCCATGCCCTTAAGGCGCGCGGGGGCAAAAAGGGTGTTGCATCGCTGTGTATTGGCGGCGGCGAAGCCACTGCAATGGCGGTGGAGCTGATCTGATCACTTTAGAGAAATTCTAAAAACTGTCTTTTCGGGGCTACCCAAGCCGGTGGATTACTCTTATTTTGTGCCACGAGAGAGTATTTCAACACAGGGAATTGACACGATGGCAAAAAGCACTGTCGAGCGGATGCTGGCCGGTTTCAAAAGCTTCAGGGCGATGTATTACGAACAGCGCCCTGAGCGCGTTGAAGATTTGGTCAATATGGGTCAGAAGCCGGAAGTGTTGCTGATTGCCTGTTCGGACTCACGCGTTGATCCCGCCATTTTGACCAATGCAGAGCCGGGCGAAATGTTCGTCATCCGCAATGTTGCCAATCTTGTCCCGCCTTATGAGCCCGACGAAAATTATCATGGCACGTCGTCTGCCATCGAGTTTGCGGTTCGGGACCTTAAGGTCAACGATATCGTGATTTTGGGTCACTCGGCGTGCGGGGGGATTCAGGCACTTGTCGAGCATGGCGAAGCGGGCAAGGTTCCTGAGCGTGACTTTATCGGTGAATGGGTCAGCATGGCGAAATGCTGCCTTCACCACGGACCGGATGTGGACAAGGTATCGCGTCATTCGATCCGTAATTCGCTAACAAACCTGATGACGTTCCCGTTCATCAAGGAACGGGTTGAAGCCGGTGACCTTACCCTGCACGGGTGGTGGTATGGCATGAAAGAAGGGGTTCTGTGGCGCTATAATGCGGCGCAGGATGAATTTGTTCAGGGCGAAGAATAAACCTGGCCTGGTCTTTGGGGGTATCCCCGTTCCGATCGTATGGCCGGTAATGTCGCCCAATCGGGAGGATGAACCGCCATGCGGTTGGAAGAACATCAGATCATGGTGCGCGATACCGCGCGTGAATTTGCCGAAAACGAATTAAAACCCCACGCGGCAAAATGGGACGCGCACCATATTTTCCCCGCCGAAGCGATTAACGGACTGGGCGAGCTTGGTTTTTTGGGCATGCTGGTTCCCGAACAATATGGCGGGGCAGGCATGGACCATGTGTCCTATGCGCTGGCCTTGGAAGAAATCGCCGCAGGCGACGGCGCGACCTCGACGATTATGTCGGTGCATAATTCGGTCGGCTGTATGCCGATTTTAAAATTCGGCACCGAGGCCCAGAAACAGGAATTTCTGGTGCCTATGGCGCTTGGTGAAAAAATTGGCGTATTCTGCCTGACCGAACCACAGGCGGGGTCCGATGCCAGTGCCCTTAAAACCCGGGCCGTGCGCGATGGCGATCACTGGGTGATTGACGGGGCCAAACAGTTCATCACATCAGGCCGCGAAGGTGATATCGCCATTGTGTTTGCCGTGACTGACCCGTCAGCCGGAAAACGCGGTATTTCCGCCTTTATCGTGCCGACCGACACGCCGGGCTATGTGGTATCGCGAACCGAAGAAAAACTGGGCCAAAACGCATCGGATACCTGCCAGATTACCTTTGTTGAATGCCGGGTGCCCGACGAAAACATGCTGGGGGCCGAAGGGCAGGGCTATAAAATCGCCCTTGCCAATCTTGAGGGCGGGCGCATTGGCATTGCTGCGCAATCGGTGGGCATGGCGCGTGCCGCCTTTGATGCTGCCCGTGATTACGCCAATGAACGCGAAACATTTGGCAAAAAGATAATCGACCATCAGGCGGTTGCTTTTCGTCTGGCCGATATGGCGACCAAAATTGATGCTGCCCGCCTTTTGGTCCATCGCGCCGCGGCCTTGCGCGACGATGGCAAACCCTGCCTGACCGAGGCCTGCATGGCAAAACTGTTTGCATCCGAAATGGCCGAGGAAGTCTGCTCCAAGGCGATCCAGATCCACGGCGGGTATGGCTACCTTAAAGACTTTCCGCTGGAGCGCATCTATCGCGACGTGCGTGTTTGCCAGATTTATGAAGGCACATCCGATATTCAACGCATGGTGATTGCACGGTCGCTGGCGGACTAGACCACTTTGGCCTGACTGCGTTAAATGCGATGGGTCGGCACTAAAACCTCGCCCTGCATAAGTCGCCGCGCACTGCGATATACTGTCACTGACGGGATGTGTAGTTCCGGGGTGGTTAAAATGGTTGCATCGACAGTCAAGGTGCCAGACGGATGACTGATATTAAGCGGTTGAGCCGGGTCGCCGGGAAGATGCGCCGTGCGATTGGCGATTGTCGCGGGAATACGCATGGCAGCGGCAAGGCACATGCCCCCGGTAAGCGGCGTTGCCAAATGGGCCTGTCCGGCAGAAATCATGCGGACCGTAATATGGGCGTTGTTGCCCGGTGATGGTGCGGACACAATTGCAATTTGCGGCAGGTTGCGCAACGTGGTGCGGGCTTCTTCGGTGTTGCATAATCCCATCTTGACAGCGGCAGCGATGCGGATCGTTTCAATCCGTTCCAGAAGGTTCGGCATGGCGGTCAAGTCAGCCGGGCTTTCACTGCCGGTCAGGTTTAGGTCGCTTGCACGCAAGCAGGCTACCGGGTTGCTCACATCGATCAGCGAAACCTCAAGCGGGCCAAATCCTTCTGTTTCAATCAGATCGGTTACGTTGCCGGTGGGCAGGATATGACCGGTGGAGGATCCACCGGGATATAGAAAGTCCAGTGCAATCGGGTTTGCCGTACCCGCCACACCATCCAGTGCAAAATCCCCCATAATTGCCGCTTTGCCATTTTGCAGGGCAAAACGCGCAACAATGATTTTGCCGGTATTGGTATTATGGATGCGCACGGTTGCCTGTGTGCTGCTGTCGGGGGGTACCAGCCCTTCATCGATGGCAAACGGCCCGACCGCCGATGAAATATTGCCGCAATTTCCCTTATAGCTCACCACGGCGGTATCAACCGCGACCTGGCCGAAGGTGTAATCAATGTCGGCATCTGATCTGCTTGCCGGACCGATGATGGCAATTTTTGACAGCGACGAAATGCCACCGCCCATACCATCCAACTGGCGTTTGTGCGGGTCGGGGCTGCCCATGGCGGCCAATATCATGGCATCACGGGCCGGACCTGCGGCGGGCAGGTCTTTTTCGTGGAAAAACAGTGCCCGGCTGGTACCGCCGCGCATGTAAACAGCGCGCAGGGCAGTTTGCGGGTTATTGTTTTGCGGGTTGGGCATGGAACGGTTCCTGTGGCGAAGGTGCGATCATTGGTGGAGGCGGCGATGAAAAACGACTGAGAAATTTCTGCGCCCGGGGCAAGGCATCATGTAGAAATTGGCTAGGTTCGCGCAGCCATAAGCCATCTATCGCGCGTGATTTTTGTTCGGAAACCAGAATGTCAGGTGCCAGTATAATCATTTCGGCCTGCCAGCCGGGCCAGCGTTGTTGTGCGCGCTTGAGCGTATGGTTCATATACGTCGTGCGGTGGCTATAGCCGTGATAGTCAAATATCCAGTCATCGCCCGCAATTACAATATGGTTGCCGATAAACCCGCTGGCCGGTTTGATCCATAAAGCTGCAAAATGTGATGTGTCGTTTGCGTCATACTGCTCGATAAAGGCATAAGCTAGGATATGACAAGCCCCACAGGCGAAAAACACCCGATCTGGCAAATGCCAGCGTTTAATGGCGTCATACCTGGAATAGCCTGGGGTGCGGGGCTGATACATGTTGGTTTTATCTTGTTGGCAGCAAGTCGTGTTTTTCCAGCAAGCGGCGAAGCTGGTGATAATTCAGCTTCAGCATTTCGGCAGCTTCGGTTTGGTTGTTGTGGCTTTGGTGCATTGCATGTTCAAGCAGGGTAATTTCGTAGTCACGTATCGCTGCCTTGAAATCCAGTGCAGGGTTGGTTGTATCCGATGTGGGCGATGGGGCGGCTATGGCAGGCAGCGTGTTTGTCGATGGTGTTGCAACGTCTGCCTTCGTTTCGCTCCAGATTCCGGCAAACGGGTCCAGTACGATATGGGGCAGCGGGCCCTCCGGGTCGTCAGACATATACAGGCTGCGTTCAACGGCGTTACGCAATTCGCGCACATTTCCGGGCCAGTCGTAATTTTGCAATTGTTGTGTGGCATGTTTGCTAAAGCCTGAAAATACCTGGCGTGACAAGCGTTTGGTCATTTCCAGGGCAAACTGTTCGGCCAGCGGTAATATATCGTCCGGCCGTTCGCGCAAGGGCGGCACGGCAATTACGTCAAATGCCAGCCGGTCAAGCAAATCGGCGCGGAATTTTCCCTGTGCCGCCAGGTGTTTGAGGTTTTCATTGGTAACGCCAATCACGCGGACATCAACATCAATAATTTCGCTGCCGCCAACCCGTTCAATTTCGCCATATTCGACAACGCGCAGCAATTTTTCCTGCACCATGGGGCTGGCGGTGGCAATTTCATCTAGAATGATGCTGCCGCCATTGGCGCGTTCAAACCGGCCCGTGTGGCGTTTGGCGGCCCCGGTAAACGCCCCGGCTTCGTGGCCAAACAATTCGGTATCAAGCAAGGTTTCACTTAGTGCCGCGCAATTGACCTTGACCAGCGGCCCGCCCCAGCGGGTGGAAAGATAATGCAGGCGGGCAGCAAGCAGTTCCTTGCCCGACCCGCGTTCACCAATTACCAGGCACGGGCGATTAATTGGTGCCAGGCGCGAAACATGCTCCAGGGCTGCCAAAAAACGGGGGTCTTCGCCCAATATAGGTTGTGATCTGGTGTCCATTTCGCGAAAAACGTTATCGGAAAACACCATAAATGTCGCGATAAATATTAATCAAAAATGGCGACTGATATGTAAGTCATTGGTTTTTATGAAAACATAAAGTTGGCACGCTGCCTGCAATAGAAGGGCAGAAGAGTTTACATCCCCCAACAGGAGATCGAGCAATGGGCGTGTTCTCGCGTTTGTCCGATATCGTTAATGCCAATATCAATTCGCTGCTGGACCGGGCCGAAGACCCGGAAAAGATGGTGCGCCTGATGATTCAGGAAATGGAAGACACTTTGGTTGAAGTCCGTTCCAGTGCCGTTAAGGCCATTGCGGATAAAAAGGAAGTCGAACGCAAGCTGAAAAAGCTGCATGACGGCCAGAATGAATGGGAAGAAAAAGCCGAATTTGCGGTTTCCAAGGGCCGTGATGATTTGGCCAAGGGGGCGCTGATGGCGCGTCGTCGTTTGGCTGAGCAATCGGTGGTTCTGGAACGTGAGCTTGAAGTGATCGAAGAAACACTGGGTAAGTTTGACGAAGATCTGAACAAACTGCACAACAAGCTGAACGAAGCCAAAGGCAAGCAGCGTGCGGTGGAAATTCGGATGAAAACCGCAGAAAAACGGGTCAAAATGCGCGAAAAACTGCATAATGGCCAGATCGATGATGCCTTGCTGCGGTATGAGGCAATGGAACGTAAAATTGACGAACTTGAAGCCAGTGCGGATTCCTATGATATGGGTCGTGCCAAATCGCTAGACGAGCAGTTCGGCGATCTTGAAGCGGAACTTGGGATCGAAGATGACCTGAAGGCCTTGAAGGAACGGGTCAATAAAGACAACTAATTCAGTGTGCGGGCATTTTGGTGTTCGCAGCCGGCGATCATGACCAGTTGTGGCATGATCGAACCCTGATCAGTTAAAGGGCGCTTATGTGGGTTTTTGCCGTTCCATTGATTGTGTTTATTTCTATTGTCGGGCCAATCTGGGTGATCTTTCATTACATTACCGTGTGGAAACGTATGAAAGCTGAACGTCAGGAAGTTCCGCCAGCGGAAAGTCAGCAGCACAAGGAAGCAATGGCCCGTCTGAAATTGCAGGCGGAGCGCCTTGAGGGCCGTGTTGCGACACTGGAGAGTCTTCTGGATGCAGAGGTTGCCGAATGGAGGAACAGGATATGACTGCCGAGCAAGCTGCTGCCGGTGCACGATACTTTAATAACAGGCATCATAATCATACCGGCGGCGGGTGCCGTTTTCGCCGGGGGCGTGACCAAAGCCACAGCCAGGGCGGGTGTGGGCATCATAATGGCCCGCACCGGTCCGGGCCGATCAAAAGCACGATTACCGGCATCTCTGAAAAATTCGGAATTCCGCGCAAAGGGGTGCTTGTCGCCTGGATCGCAACGCTGATTTTCAGCTTCCCCGTCGGCGTGTTCCTGTTTATTGCCGCCTGGTCCTATGTTCATCATCCGGAATGGTTCGGTTTTCTGGGTCGTCATTCCCGCCGGTCGTCCGGTGGGGCCACTTCGGCACGAAGCGGGTCAACAGCGGGTGACGATGCGGCTTCTGATAAGGTAGAGCATCCGACTTTCGGGGTTGATTATGAAGAACCCTGGATGGATGAATTGCGCGCCAAGTTTGACGATCTTGAACGCCGGACTGGCCATATGGAAGGTTATGTTGCCTCGGGTGACTATAATTTATCTTCCGAACTGGAACGGATGCGCAAGGCCGACGGTGCCCAAGGCACCGGCAAGCCCGGCAAGAATGTAACCGGCCAGCCTGATGAGGGCGATATTCCCGGCCCGGATACAAAACCTGACAAATAATTTGTCCGTCTTGTTGTTCTGATTACCAAATCTCCGGTTTGCATCGGCTGGTAAGCCTCCCCCGCCCGCCTGGCCGGTGCAAAAGGACCGAGATGCAGTTGGCGCTCCCGTTGTCGGGTCAGTCTTTCTCGCGTCTTCCCCAGGACTTGTGCCTTCCCGCATAGCAGATCGGTCCGTCGGATCGCTTGCCTCCCCGGCAGGCGATCCGTTTTTTGTGGGTAACAGGCAAAAGAATCGGTGTTTGACAAGTATTTGTTAAAAAATATCGGAATAAGGTTTATGACTAATCCTAATTTGGGTGCTGTCGCTGGCGTTATTTTGCCGATGCAATAGCGGCCACTGGCAAGCTGTGGGGGCGGTTTATGGCGACTTTTGTTGAACATCCTGGCGAGCCGGATTTTCTGCGTCGATTGATGCTGGATAATCCGTGGTGGGATGGCATCACTGATGATGTGGTTCATAATCTGCCGGAACGGGCATTTTTTAAGCGGTTCTGGAATGCGATTGAACGTGGCGACGGTGATAAGAAGGCCGTTTTGTTAACCGGGCCGCGCGGTGTGGGCAAAACCGTGATGCTGCGTCAGGCCGTGTCGCAATTACTCGACGGCGATACCCCGCGCCGCCATGTCTGTTATGTTTCGCTGGAACATCCGTTATTTCTGGAACTTGATATTTCCCGGCTGCCGCGCCTGTTGCGGGCTTCGCGCGGGATTTCGGCTGATCATCCGTTATGGCTGTTTATCGACGAAGTATCCTATCAGCGCGACTGGGAGGCCCAGCTTGCCAAGTTGTTACAAGCCGACCCGATGTTGCGCGTGGTTGCCGTCAGTGCGCTGGCGCCTAATGCCGAAAATCGGAGCCATTTGACCACATTGTTTTTGCCCCCCTTCAGCTTTGCCGAATACTTGGGGCAGCAAGGCATTAAACCTGCCGATGTTTTGCCCGAACCGCCAAATGCGGGGCGCTTTACAACAGATGTGCCCGATGGCCTGATCGAATTAAACCGCCTGTTTGAAGATTACATAAACGAAGGCGGTTTTCATGATCGCAATGGCGAAGCCGGGGCCATTCATCGTTCCCTTCATTCCGATTTGCCCGGTTTGCATGGTATTTCCAGCCCGTCAGACCTGCATCGCCTGTTTGTTTTGCTGGCCTATAATACCGGGGCCGAATTTTCGATTGAAACCCTGGCGCGCGAACTTGACCTGGCAAAAAACACCCTGCGCCGATATCTCGAATATCTGGAAAGTGCGTGGCTGGTACGTCGGCTGGAACGGATCGATCAGGATGCCAAACCGTTTCAGCGCGCTGTTGCCTTTAAGGTACATCTGATTCACCCCGGTTTGCGAAGCGGCCTTATTGGGGGCCGCGCCGAAGGCGAAGATACGGTGACCCGGCTGGTGGAAACCGCCATTCAAACCCAGTTTCTGGCATCCAGTACGGGTATGGAAAGCCTGTTTTATGCGCGCTGGGGCCATTATGAAGTGCCGTTTGTATTTTTGGACCGCCGTAGTGGAACGCCGCTTTTTGCCTATCACTGTATGTGGCGCGACGATGCCATCCGCAAACCAAAGGAAGTTCGTGCGCTGGTGAATTTCAAAACCAGCCACGATTTGCCCTTGGGGGCATTTGTCCTTACCAAGGCTCAATGGCATGGCGGCAAGCTGGGCGGTGAACCCATGCGGTTTGAACCTGCCAGTGTATTGGCCCTGCGGATTGGACTGGAATTTTCACAGTTATAGGGCGCTGGCGTCGTTGGATGTGGCTGGTCGTCGACCGGCACGTATTCTTAACACATGACGGGGGCGTCAAATGTATATCCTATTAACGGCAGGCCGGGTTTTAACTGGCACTGCCATGTTGTTGGCTGTTTTGTTGGTCTGTGCGGGAAATAAAGCACAGGCGCAGGTTGCATGTCCGGGGCAGGGGCATAGCAGCGGGACTTATTCTATCAATCTTGAACATGTTTTTTGCGGCGAGGTGAATGCCAAAAACCGGTTTGTCGGTTTTCATTCACGCCCGGGGGCTGTTAACCCGGCAACCATTTCTGCCGTGAACGTGACACCGGGTTCAGAAAATGCCAATGGCATTTATGATGCCACGGTTTTTTGGAATAGCGCCCGGGTCGGGGCTGCCAACCCCTCCAACCCGTCGAAGTTTTCAACCCTGTTCCCCGATGATTGCAGTCAAACCCAGATCGAGGAAACAATCACATATGCTGCCGATCATCTTGAGGCAGCCTGCCCGGCAGGGGCACCGGGATGGACCAAATGCGGTTATAACCGGCCTGAACCATTACCGGTGGCTGATGCTGGAAAATATTGTGTTGGTAAAGATGCGTCATTGCGTTTCTCAGTCGCAATGGCGATATCGGGCACCGCAATTAATACAGCCTTTCCGATTAACGTCGCACCGTAACCTGTAGCAAGGCAGCTCCGTCTGGTGGCCTAGAAAACGCCGCCTTGCCGGAGCTGTCTTTTTCATTTGTTTAGGATTAAAATGCTGGCGTGTCGTTTGCCTCAACAGGAGGTTTTGATGGGTGAAGTATTAGGTGGGCCTTATTCTGCTGTACCGGACTGGCCGGGGCGGGATGCAAGTAATGTTGGTCATGCGCGTATCACGGCGTTTCTGGTGCTTGATATTCAACAGTCTCATGAAAAGGCCGAATATGTTCGCGATCGCATCATAAATCAGCCTGTCCGCGCCGGGCAGGGCAGTGCAGAAGATGACATTGTGATGAATGCCTATAGCGTTACCATTGGTCCTGAAACCTCGGTTATTGAACCCGCCATTGATGATACGGGTGAGGCCCCGGTTGTTGTGCAAACCCCTGACCTTCTTGCCGCGCTGGAGCGCCGGATTGCCGATATTGATAGAACCCGGGTGGCACAGTAGGCGCGAAACGTGCTGTAGCGTACCAATTGTCGTTGAATTTTTAATTTGATTGCAGGCAAATGCTGTCCATAGTGAAAAGGCTGTGATTTCAGTCGGGGGACAGAAGCGGTGCGTGATCGGTGGTGGCATATAGGGGCAAGGGCAGGCCAAATGGCGGCTTTGGGCCCTGTTCTGTTTGTAATTGTTTTTTTTGCATTTGCTGGTTGTGGTAAACCGGCCTTTTCGCAAACACAAAAACAGGCCGATCCGCTGCAAGTCTTTTTGCAGGCCTATATCACCCAGGCCGGATTGCCCGGCGCCGTCGTCGGTATTGCCTATCAGGATGGTAGCAGTCGTTTTGCCGCGGCAGGCTTGTCCCATGTCGCCCCAAGCCGGAAAATGCGTGGGGCGGAGCGGTTCTATATCGGATCTTTAACCAAGATGATGACGTCGGTCGTGATCCTGCAACTGGCATCCGAACAACGGTTAAAGCTGTCGGATCATCCGGCGCGCTGGCTGCCACTCGAATATGCCCAGTCCATCGCCAACGCCAAACAGGCTACCCTGATTGACCTTTTACATAACAGTTCCGGCATCCCCGATTATCTGGACGGTGATTTCTTTTTTGAACTGGTGGGGCGTGAACCCCGGCATGGATGGCGCAATGCCGAGCTTTTGCCGTTGATCGCTGATCGCGATCCCGTTTTTTCGCCTGGAAGCGAATATGCCAATTCCAACAGCAATTATATCTTGCTGGGCTATATCATCGAGCAGATCGAACAGGCCTCAATCGAGGAGGTTTTTGAAAAACGCATTTTTACCCCGCTGGAAATGGACGCGACCAGTTTTGGCAGTTTCCCGCGTGATGCTGATCTTGCGCGCGGATATGACGATGGCGATGGTGACGGGAACCTTGAAGATGTCACCGGTTATGATGTGGGCGACCATCTGGCTGATGGCGGGGTTGTTTCAACCGCGCGCGATATGCTGGCTTTTATCCGGGGGCTTTTTGTTGATGGTACCTTGTTGGGCCCCCAGGCAATTGAGCGCATGACAACTGATACCATGTTTGCCGGTAACGGGGCGTATGGCTATGGCGTTATGGTCGGGGAAAGCGACTGGGGGCCGGTTTGGGGGCATGATGGCACCTATTTTGGCTATAGCGCTGAAATATCGTGGTTTCCCAAGCAAAAAACAGCCATTGTTTTTCTAACCAATGGTCGGCCGCTAAATGATGTATCCCCTTTTACTCAGCAAATATTGCCTGCCATTTTTGGTAATCCCCTGCAATAAAGCAGTTTTACCGACGATTGCCTTCCGTGCAAGGGCCGGGTGCGGTGCAATAACGGGTGTTTGGTAAACGCATGCGTCCGGCGTGGCAAAGCCGTGTGGAATTTTACGAAATCCTGTTTTTCAAACCGGTTAATCTGTGTGTTCATCTCCCCCCCCCCCCCACACACGCAGATAGGTGAGCTACCGCCCGGAAATCTCGGCTTTTGTATAATTCTGTCGTTACACTGTAAGCAGTACGGCAGGCAGCCAGTGCATCAATCAGGTTCATTTGAGGGGACTGCACTTTCCACAAAAGCTTGTTGGTGCGCATTGGTGCCCGCAATGGTCGCGGCGGTAATGGAGCTTATCTGCAAATCCAGGGTTCGTTATGCCATGCGTTGATGGCATGCCTGATTGGAATTAAAATAGATAGGATTCAAACTAATTCAATGCTACCTTTTTTGCATGACATATTTTGACCCCTTTTCCCAGCATTTGACCATTGGCAGCGCCCTGATTAACACAGCGCGAAAATGGCGTCGCGAGATCGACCATGCCCTGCAAGCGCACGGCTTGTCGCAAACCACGGCATTACCGCTGATTGTGTTGCATCGGCGCGGTGGCACCGTACGACAAGGCGCCATTGCCGAGGAAATTGGTGTTGAAGGCCCATCGCTGGTGCGTGTGATTGATGCGCTGGAGGCCGACGACATGGTGCGCCGTGTTGCCGACCCGTCAGACCGGCGGGCGAAAATGGTATCCCTCACCTCGCAAGGGGCGATCAAGGCAACCGAGATCGAGCAAATTCTGGCCCGTGTCCGCGATAACGTTACGGCTGAAATTGATGATGGCGACCTTGAAACCACCCTGAAGGTTCTAAAGCAGCTGCTGGCCAGATTGACCTGTCGCGAAGGCAAGGACCCGCAAGACAATAACGGTTAGGGGATGTGATGTTAAAAAATATTCTTGCCTCCCGGCCGGGACTGGATGACTGGTTGTTTTCGGCCAAAACCTTTTTTGCCGGTATGCTTGCCCTGTTTATTGCGCTGGCATTTGATCTGGACCGCCCGGTATGGGCGATGGCAACTGTTTATATCATTGCCAATCCGTTAACCGGGGTTTTGGCATCCAAGGCGGTATATCGCGTGGTTGGCACCATAATTGGCGCGGTTTTCGCCGTGGCGCTGGTACCCAATTTGGTGGATGCACCGGTTTTACTGTCGTTGATGATGGCGGGTTGGGTTGGATTGTGCCTGTATCTGTCACGCCTTGATCGCACCCCGCGCAGTTACCTGTTTATGCTGGCGGGTTATACCGCTGCCATTATCGGTTTTCCCTGTGTTACCGACCCCGGCACTGTCTTTGACGTTGCTGTTGCCCGGGTCCAGGAAATCAGTCTGGGCATTATTTGTGCCACACTTGTTAGTCATGTGGTGTTTCCACGTCATCTGGGGCCTGTGTTAGCCGCAAGAATTGATCGTGCCTTGCAAGATGTGCGCGATCTTGCGGGTTTAAGTTTTGCCGGTGACCATGATGATGAAAAATTGCATGAGGACCGTATTAAACTGATTGCCGATATTGGCGAAATACATGGTCTTGCCGTTCATGTTGGTTATGAACGTTCGTCTCTGAACGGGATGACGCGTCCGTTGCAGGCATTGCAAAACGCCATGGCGGCTTTATTGCCATCCCTTTACAGCCTGCATGACCGGATCAATGCACTGGCGGCAACAGGTCCCGGCATCCCCCAAAATGTGGCCGTTCTGTTGCGCAGCATCGATACCTGGATACAGGATGGAAATGCCGATCCGTTTGACCAGACCCGGATTAACCGGTTGCACAACGATATTTCCGAATTGGCCCGCCATTACGAGGTTAATCGTAACTGGCATGATCTTCTGGTGATCAATCTGTGTGTGCGTTTGCATCGACTGATTGGTTTTTACGACGATTGCCAGTTGTTATGGGCTGGCATCCGCGGAGGGCGGGTTCCCCAAACGGTGGTGGACCGCTGGCGAGACCCGGGCGACAAAGCTTCGTTGCATGTGGATTATGGTTTGGCGTTACGCTCGGGCTTGACCGCGACCCTTGCGACATTGGTGGTCTGTTTGATTTGGGTTGAAACCGGTTGGCCCAATGGTTCTTCGGCCGCGATGATGGCCGCTGTCGGCACCAGTATATTGTCATTTCTCGATGACCCGGTACCCGCCCAAAAAGGCTTTATCACCTATACCCTGTTTTCGGTGGTGGTAACGCTGTTTTACGGCTATGCCGTGCTGCCGGCCATTGACGGTTTTCCGTTGCTGGTTGCCGTTTTTGCCCCCTATTTGCTGCTCATCGGCTTGCTGATCCCGTCACCCAAAACGTTTATCTTTGCGCTGCCAATGGCGGTTAATACGGTGATGTTGCTTAACATTTCCACCCGTTATAGCGGTAACTTTGCCAGTTCGATTGACGGGGCCGTGGCTATGGTTTCCGGCTTTGCTGTGGCGGCAATCGTAACGGCGATGATGCGCTCCATGACGCCGGATCATTCCATTCGCCGCCTGTTGCAGGCCAATTGGCGCGACCTTGCCAATCTGGCGCGGTTTGACCGTGTTGCCCCGCGTATGACAGTGCTGCGTCGCTTGCTGGATCGTCAGGGTTTGATCTTGCCGAAACTGGCCCTGGCCCCAAACCATCGGGGCCAGTTGATGCGCGCAATGCCGGAAGTCTCTATTGCGGCCAACCTGTTTGATTTGCGCCGGGTCCGCAAAGGGGTGAACGGTGATATCGCCGATCTGCTTGATCGTTTCCTGGGCGGGATGGCCAATCATTTTGACCTTAGAACCCATGATTTTGACCGTAAGCCCGACGCCGAACTTTTAACCTTGCTTGACGAAATCCTGATGCAGGCAACCGCAGATCAACCGCAAGGACAGGACGTGTCGTGCCTTGCCGACGGGTTTGTCGGGCTGGTGGCATCACGGGACATGCGGAATACGGCAAAACCGGCACAGATGGACATGGACCATAACTTTAAACGCAGGCTGGTGGTGTCGCTGGTGGCGATGCGCCGGGTGCTTGCCCGCGATGGCGAGCCCGATTTCGGACATGGTTTTCAGCGCATTACCCTGCCGTTGTCATGTGCGAATGACATTGTACCTGCAAGTCTGGAGGGACGGGCATGATCGGTGCGATGGTGGATTTATATGGTGTGTATTTACCGGGTTTTCTGGTGTTTGCGATTGCGGCGTGGTGCAGCCTGGTTGTTCTGCGCAAGGTTCTGGTGCGGGTTGGTTTTTACCGCACCACATTCCATCCGGCCCTGATCGATCTGGCGCTGTTTGTATTACTGCTGGCCGGGATCACGGCGATTTTTGTTCGATAGGTGAATTATGAAAAAGTGGTTTTCATGGATCGGGCGGTTTGTGCTGTCCGGGGTTCTGGTCGCAGCTGCCGTGGTCGCAGGTATTCAGTTGTGGGATTATTACATGAACGATCCCTGGACGCGTGACGGGCGCATCAGTGCCGATGTGGTGGCTATTGCCCCTGATGTATCGGGTTTGGTCAGCAAGGTGGATGTGACCGATAACCAGCAGGTCAAGGCGGGTGATTTATTGTTTGAAATCGATACCGCCCGGTTTGAAGTGGCGGTAAGCCAGGCGCAGGCCCGGTTAGACAGCGCTGTTGCGAGCAAGGACCAGGCAGCACGCGAAGTTGCACGTTATCGCAACCTTAGCAGTGATGCCGTTTCACGCCAGAAAAAGGAACAGGTGCGTACGGCGTTGGCAACGGCCAATGCTGCTGTCGAACTGGCGAAGGCAGACCTTGACCTGGTGAAACTGAACCTGAAGCGTACCAAAGTCCGCGCCCCTGTTGACGGCACATTGACCAACTTTTCAATGCGACCCGGCAATTATGTGGGGGCGGGCAATGCAATTGCCGCACTGATTGATGCGCATTCCTATTATGTTGCCGGGTACTTTGAAGAAACCAAATTGCCGCGCATTGCCATTGGCGACCGTGTCGAGGTGCAGTTAATGGGGGAAGAACACCCCATTTACGGCCACGTCGCCAGCATTTCAGCCGGTATTCAGGATAGCGAACGCACAGGTGCCACCGGCAGCCTGGCCAATATCAAACCTACATTTAGCTGGGTGCGCCTTGCACAACGTGTACCCGTGCGCGTTACATTGCAGGATGTTCCCGCCGATGTGCGGCTGGTTGCCGGGCGGAGCGCGACCGTTCGTGTGATAGAGGATGGCAAAGATATCATAAGCAGCAAGGGTGAACGCCTGAGTAAGCTGTTTTAATGGCGCTTGTTAATTGGATAGCAAAACAGCCCTGAAAATAATTCAGGGCTGTTTTGTTAGCATTTTTCGTTAGTTACGAAAGATAACGGAGGCACGCCTGTTCTGGGTTTTTGGCATTAATCACCAATATTGCCCAAAAGCGACGGGGTGCCAAATTCCATCATGCGGGCATTTGAATGTTCAAAATAGCTGGTCCAGAAATCGCGCAGAATTTTAAGCTGCGCGGATGACCAGTAACTGCCATCCGGGGCATAGCCACCACCGATGACGTAAACCCTGGCCTGTTGCCAGTCACCAATCGCCCCGGCTTGTGCATAGCTTTCAAAATGGGCGTCGGTATTGGCTTTTTCCAGGTTTCCCGCCTGATAGAATGACAGCAGATCGGAATTTTCGATCATGTCCGAAATCACAACCAGGTACTTATCGGCAATGTCGGATGCCCCGGCCAGATTACGCGAGATATTGGCAAGGTTCCCCATCAATTCGGTGTGGGGTAATTCAGTGCTGGCATCGCCAAATGCCTTTAACAAAGCCTGCCCCAGTGCTTTTTTGGCAAGCAGGGCCTGTTTCTTCTGGCAAGCATCAAGCAGGGTTAGTGTTTTTTTGGAAATGTCATAGCGAACGTCATTTTCCAACGGCGTATCGACCTGCGCATTAATCAGAACCGATGCATAGCGCCCGGCAGCATTGGCCGAAAAGGTCACGACATGATAGGCGGTGCCAGGTTCGACAAAATCCTGCAATTTTCGATAGGCATCTTCTTGCAGCTTTTTGTCAAATATCAGGGTCTGATCCACAACAATATACAGGTCGCGCGACAGCCTGGGCGTTTCAACATCGTTGATGCGAACCTGGTCGTAACAACTGCCAATTTTCGCACTTCCTGCCTGTACCGGGGAAATCAGGGCAAGCGACGAGGCGGCAATTGCGAGCATCGCCAGACCTGTGCGGGTAAAGCTGTTTAATTGTCTGGCCATTCTGTCCTCCGTTCCGGCGTTGACATTAGTTTTCCGTGCCTTCTTCCCGGAGCAGACGGGCATACATTTCTTCTTCTGTTTCCACAGGTTTGGCTTTTTTTTCTGCTTCTTCGCGGGCCTTCTTTTCGGCCATTTCCTGTTTGATCTTTGCGCGTAGACGTTGCTCCATTTGCTCGGCTGTTTCCATCGGCGCTACCGGTGTCGCGTTTTCCACCGGGGCAGATGTCGCCGGTTCGCTTGGTGCGACAGGTGCCGTGCTGGCTGCTGCTGCTTCACGGCTTTGCGCGTGCGTGTTGCGGGTTACAGCTTCGTGGGCCTGGCGCGCATGATAGCTTTTATCTTCGCTTTGGTAATAATGTTCCATGAAGTGGCGATCGGCGGAAAATTGCAGAATGTCACGATGGGTTTTGTCAACGCCGGTGGCGGCTGCATGTTCGGTCAGGCGCGATTGCAGGTTCGTCAGGTGTTTTTGGGCAATGCGGGCAATGGCATCGCGTTTGCGTTCAAACCAGCTTTCATAGGCAACCCGGCTGGAAAATTTGCCAATGATCCGGCGGGCTTCACTGCTTTCCTTGCCGGCAAAACCGGTTTTAAAACCAATGCCGATCCCCATGATCTGAATCAGGATAAACAGGGCCGCCAAAATGGCATAGGTTGACAAATTTGCGGCATCCCGTGCGCCTTCGCGTTCCTGCGAGGCTTTTTGATCGGCATTTTGTTGCGGCTGGGCCAGCAGGTCGGGCAGGGCATCATCGTTGGACATAAGATCGCCCAGCGAAAAGGTGTTGTCGGCTGCAGGGGCACCGGTGGTTTCGGCAGTTTTTTCCTGCTTGTATGTTTCATAGCGCACATAGGTGGCCGTGCAGGCAACGCCGATAATGGCAATGACGGCAACAATCGTCCAGATCGGGGTGCCCTTGGTTACCGTTGCATTGGTGTCAAGCCGATGCAGGATTTGCAGATAGGCGGGATCATCATCATCAAGATGATCATTTTCCAAAGTTGTCTTGTTGGTGCGGCCCATCAGATTGGGGCGGTCGGGGTTGCTGTCGTGGTTCCACCAGGTTCGAACCTTGCCGATAAGCCCACGTTTGTGGAGTTCATGACCCGCCTGGTGGGTGAAAAACACCAGGACGCAGGAAATCAGGAACGCAATACCAAACGCCCCCTGAACCTGTAACTTCTCGCTGGCACCGGGCAGGGTATAGCCCGAAAGCACATAGGCAAAACCCAGGGCCTCGATAAACACCATGGCAATCAGCAACAGGCGCATGCCAATGCCCAGTTCGTTGCGGCCCAGTTCCTGTACTTTGCCCAGATAGCTTTTGGCTTTGTCATACATGTCGGGATCAGCCGCAATTTTGCGAATGTCACCGGCGAAGTCTTCACACAGGGTCCGCTCGGAGGCAAACCAGCCGTCACGGCGGATATTGAGATCCTTTGACAGGCGCCGGGTTTTGCCAATAAACGGCATGCTGTAAAATGTGCTTTTGGCAAACAGTTTTACTTCGTCCCACCAGTTCAAAAGTAAAACCACCAGCACAATTGTCAGAACCACAATCGAGATAAGTTCGCGGTAGGCGAGAACAAAGGCGTAAATTTCGTCAAGCATCGATTAATTCCCCGAATTCCCCAAAATCATTTTGCTTTTTCAAGACCGATGTCACGGGCATAGACATGACCATCCCTGTCATAATAAATGCGGCCTTCGGCGGTGCCGAACGGGTCCTTGCGCGAAAAAAGCACATCCATGCAGCGCACAGGCCAGGCATCTCCATCCATAAATACCCGATACATCACCCCGTCTGTTCCAACATAGGACCTGGCATGGCCGATGGTTTTAATGGCCGGTTTCTGATCGCCTTTTTTATAGTTTTCAAACACGAAGACGTCCGGGTCCCCGTCGACTGATCCGCCGTTTTGCAAAACGGCAACTTTGGTCAGCCCGACCAGGTGGTTGTTTACCGTATCGTACCAGCTGGTCGAATACAGGGCGGGTAAATAATCGGCTGTTTCGTGAACCGGGCGATCATTTGCAAGCGACATAACAGCCCCGACCGGGCGATAGGTATCTTCAATACAGGCAATATTTGTTGGCAGCGTAGTTTCCGATGCCTTGGCCGACCCCAAAGGCCAAAGCGATGACAGAACACCTTCGTCTTCTTTATCAGGCAAACCGGCTTTGCCCGATAATGTGTTGGGCATGGTTTCGGCAGGTTTGCCTCCAAAATCAATGCCATGTCCGGATTTCGCAACCTGATAGCCCGGTTTGGTCATGGCTTCCTGCGTGGCAGGGGGCGTGCTTTGCGCTTTGGGTGTGGTTTTTTGCGGTGAAGTTGATTTTTTGGGTGGGGCAGGTGCTGTAACCGGTTCATCTACATCTGCCGGGGCCTGATTGACCTTTACGCGCTCGGGCAATGTCGGGTCGGTCTCGGTCTGGTTGGCAAATGCCATGATGGCTTCGCGGGTTTCAAGCTCGATAATTTGGACGCGGCGATTTTGCGCCTTGCCCGTCTCGGTGGTGTTGCTGGCGATCGGCTGGTCTTCTCCGGCACCTTTGTAGAAGATGCGGTTTTTATCGACACCTTCCTGTTCGAAAATGCGGCCAACGGTACGCGCACGGCGTTGCGACAGGTCCAGGTTTAGCGCCCGGCTGCCTGTGCTGTCGGTGTGACCGACAATCAGGATATTGCGGTCTGTACCCCGGAACGTGTCGGCAATTTTGTGCATATCCCTGTTGGCGGCCGGCGAAAGGTTGTCGTCGCCGCTGGCAAACATGCCGCTGTTATCCACGGTGACCAGCAAGCCTTCCGAGGTTTTGCTGTTGCTGGCATCGGGATTGGCCCAGGTTGATCCGGTCGGGACATTCACCCGCGCAATGCCCATTCGGGTTTCGCGCAGTTCCTTTTGCACAGCAGCAAGCTTTTCGCAGCGACTGGTTAAATAGGATTGAAGGCCCTTACCAGCCAACGCCCCGGCAGCGCCGCCTGCGACCGTGGCGATACCCCGGTTTTTGCCCCCGACCAAAAGCCCCAGCCCGGCCCCTAGCAATGCGCCGCCAATAACATATCCAGCCTCGTTAAATTGGCAGGCGCCATTCTGGTCCGGCTGCACATTTAAAAAGGATGGCGCTTGCTGGTTGGCACATCCGGCAAGCAAGCTGGTTGTGCACAGTGCTGCAATGGTATTGCGAACGCAGTTTTTGCGCATGGGACCCCCTGTATCCACAGCCGGCTTGACCGTGTCTGACAACAATATCATTTCTTTTTACGAAGGCATCCCTGTCTTCGCAAGCTATGGAAAAGGCGATTGGGAAAATAAATATCCCGTTGAGAGGAAATCACTTTTTCCGATATCAGTATAATCTGGTATGGCGGTTAGAATATCACCCGAAAAGTGTACCCTCGCCTACTGATTGTGTGGTGAATATAAAAATACAACTTGCCGCATCGCAGCAAAATTTGGTAATTTTGTTAAAGTTTGGTTGTCTTATTTTATACTAAAGTTACAAATCAGGGGCTTTTAGATGGCTGTTTCATCGCGTCCGCGTCGATCCGTTTTATATATGCCTGGTTCCAACGCGCGAGCCCTGGAAAAGGGACGGGCTTTGCCGGCGGATGGTCTTATCCTTGATATTGAAGATGCTGTCGCCCCCGACTCCAAAGCTGTGGCGCGTGAACAAATTATGGCCGCCCTTGATCAGGGAGGATATGGTCCGCGCGAAATACAGGTGCGGGTGAATGGCCTGAATACCCCGTGGGGCTATGACGACATTGTTGCCACGGCACGCAGCAAGGCCGATGCCATTTTGTTGCCCAAGGTCGAAAGCCCGGAAACCATTCGTCAGGTCGCGGCGATCATGCAGGCCGAAGGGGCGCATGACAACATGCGTATCTGGTGCATGATGGAAACGCCGCTAGCGATGCTAAACGCCCGTGAAATTGCCGGGGCGCATCCGTTATTGGGCGGGTTTGTGATGGGCACATCCGATTTGGCCAAGGATTTGAACTGTGCCCACACGCGCGATCGCCTGCCCATGATCACAAGCCTTGGTCTGTGTATGCTCGCCGCGCGGGCTTATGGTCTTGCCATTCTTGATGGTGTTCATCTTGATCTGGCTGACGATGAAGGTTTTGACGCATCCTGTGTACAAGGTCGCGAACTGGGCTTTGACGGTAAAACCCTGATTCATCCCAAAACCATTGCTGCTGCAAATAAAGTCTTTGAACCAAGCGAGACCGAGGTGGCCTGGGCACGCAAAATTATTGCGGCCCATCAGGATGCCGCCGGGAAGGGACAGGGGGTTGTGGTGGTTGATGGAAAATTGATTGAAAATCTGCACGTGGTGAGTGCGCAGCGCCTTGTTGCTCTTGCCGATCAAATCGCAGCAATGGCAACCACCTGAATTGTCGGGAAGCCGGGGTTATACCACAATCCTGTTGATTGAAGCCGATCAACAAGGTCTTCGCTTGGCAGGCATACTCGTTGATCCCCTTTTGTGTGGCACAGGCCATGCGGCGGTGTTGTGTTTAACCGGTCCTCAATTGCGTTATTTCCATAGAGAGCCGGGGTTATTTACTGTCACGAAGGTGTGTCGGATTGGCTTAATGCGCAGGTCTATTGCGCAGGGAACAAGGAATTTTCGGTGATGATCTCCAAAAATAATCCTGGCAATTATTTCGAGGATTTCCATCTCGGGCAGGTGCTACGCCATGCTACTCCGCGCACCATTACCGCGGGGGATGTCGCCCTTTATACCGGGTTATATGGTCCACGTTTTGCCGTTCAATCCTCGGCTGAATTTGCCGGCGCCATTGGTTTTCGAGGGGCCCCGGTCGACGATTTGCTGGTGTTTCACATGGTTTTTGGCAAAACCGTGCCCGATATATCGTTAAATGCGGTGGCCAATCTGGGATACGCAGGCGGGGTGTTTGATGCCCCGGTATATGCGGGGGATACCGTTAGTACCGTGTCACGTGTGATTGGCTTAAAAGAAAATTCAAACGGTAAAACCGGGGTTGTTTACGTTAATTCGGTCGGGTCGAATCAGCATGGTGAAATGGTGGTGGATTATAACCGCTGGGTCATGGTGCATAAAAACAATATTGATACCCCTGCACCTGTCACCGCTGTGCCAGACCTGGCCGCGACGGTTGATGCTGCCAGTTTTCGGGTGCCGGTTGGGCTTGATCTGGCCGGATATGATTGTGAACTGGCCGGTGCCCCCCATTACTGGGATGATTATGAGGTTGGCGAAAAGATCGACCATGTGGATGGCATGACGATTGAAGAAGCCGAACATCAGATTGCGACCCGGTTGTATCAGAATACCGCCAAAGTGCATTTTGATCAGGTTGCCGCCAATAAGGGCCGGTTTGGCAAGCGACTGATTTATGGCGGGCATATCATGTCATTGGCCCGGGCCTTGTCCTTTAACGGGCTGGGCAATGCCTTTAAAATTGTGGCTATCAATGGTGGCAGCCATGCCAACCCCGCTTTTGCCGGTGATACGGTGTTTGCCTGGTCCGAAATTGTCGACAAAATCAGCCTTGCCGGGCGCGATGATGTGGGCGCACTGCGCGTAAGGCTTGTTGCAGTGCGCAACCGTGGCGCGACGGAATTTGTGCTACGCGATGAAGCCGGAAAATATGACTCCGCCGTGTTACTGGATTTTGACCATACTGTTTTGATCCCAAAGCGCACTTGATCCGTAAAAAGAATAAAATTTCATAGTGACACCTGTTTTGGTGCGTTACAGCATCATATATCTCCGACTAAGGGGGATATTGCCTTGCGTTCAACTATATGAAACAAATCTAAAACAACGGTAGAAATGGCGTTAATTCGCAGATTTCTCTGGTTTTCAAAGGCGTTGAGATTGACTTACCCCCTGTGCGTGGGTAAATAATCCCTGCTTTCCCGCCAGCTATTTGAGAAGAGGCAATTCCGTTATGAGCAAAGCCAATCGGCCGCTGTCTCCCCACCTTCAGGTGTACAGGCTCCCGCTGACGGCCAAAATGTCCATTTCGTTCCGCATCATGGGCATTGGCCTTGCCATTGGTTTCGTATTCCTGGCGTCGTGGCTTATCGCCGCTGGCGCCGGTCGGGATACGTTCGAGGGCTATCAGGCATTTTTCACCTCGTGGTTTGGTCTGTTGCTGCTGTTCGGCTGGACAGTGGCGTTTTACTATCACGCCTGCAACGGTCTCCGGCACCTCGTCTGGGACACCGGTCGCGGCCTGTCGAATGAAGGGGCGGCAAAGTCCAACCCGATCGTTCTTGGCGCGGCAGTCGTGCTGACCATCATCACCTGGATTATCGGTCTGGTTTGATCCAGGCAAATGGGGACAAGGTTGTTATGAAGATGCAATCCGATCTGGGCCGTGTACGCGGTCTCGGTTCCGCCAAAAGCGGCTCTTCGCACTGGTGGGCGCAACGCGTCACCGCTGCGGCGAACCTGCCGCTGGGACTTTGGTTTATCTATTCGATCCTTGCTGGCCACACGGCATCATTCGATGCAGTCCGGGCCTGGCTGAGCAGTTATTTCCACGCAACCATGATGGTCCTTCTGGTCATCTCTGTTGCCTGGCATTTCGTTCTCGGCCTGCAAGTTGTGATCGAAGACTATGTGCATAACCGTAAAGCAGAAATTGTTTCGATGTTGCTGATCCGCGCCCTGGCGGTCTTTATGACCGTTGCCGCGATTATTTCGGTGCTGCGAATCGTTTTTGCCGGAGCCTGAGCAATGACAGAATCCTATAAAATTATTGACCATAACTACGATGTTGTCGTTATGGGTGCCGGTGGTGCTGGTCTTCGCGCTACATTGGGCACGGTTGAGGCCGGTTTGAAAACCGCCTGCATCACCAAGGTCTTCCCGACCCGTTCACACACTGTTGCCGCCCAGGGTGGTATCGGTGCGTCGCTGGGCAATATGTCGGAAGATCACTGGCAGTGGCACATGTACGACACCGTCAAGGGGTCGGACTGGCTGGGTGACCAGGATGCCATCGAATATATGTGCCGCAATGCGGTGCCCGCTGTTCATGAACTTGAACATTACGGCATGCCGTTTTCGCGTACCGCCGAAGGCAAGATTTACCAGCGCCCGTTTGGTGGTCACACCCGCGATCACGGCAAGGCCCCGGTTGAACGTGCCTGTGCCGCGGCTGACCGTACCGGTCACGCCATGCTGCACACGCTTTACCAGCAGTGCCTGAAACACAAGGCTGAATTCTTTGTTGAATTCATCGCCATTGATTTGATCATGGATGAAGATGGTACCTGCCGCGGTCTGGTGGCATGGGATCTTGATACCGGCATCATGCACCGTTTCAACGCCAAGATGACCATTCTGGCATCGGGCGGTTATGGCCGTGCCTTCTTTAGCTGCACCTCGGCTCATACCTGCACCGGCGACGGTCATGGCATGGTGGCCCGTGCGGGCCTTGGCCTTCAGGATATGGAATTTGTTCAGTTCCACCCGACCGGCATTTATGGTTCGGGCTGCCTGATCACCGAAGGCGCTCGCGGTGAAGGCGGGTATCTGACCAACTCCGAAGGCGAACGTTTCATGGAACGTTATGCCCCGACCGTGAAAGACCTGGCATCGCGTGACGTTGTATCGCGCGGGATGGCACAGGAAATTCGCGATGGTCGCGGTGTTGGCGAACATGGCGAATATATCCATCTGCATCTTGAGCATCTGGGGTCGGAAGTCCTGTGGGAACGCCTGCCGGGTATTACCGAAACCGCCAAGATTTTTGCCGGTGTTGATGCGACCAAGGAACCGATCCCGGTTCTGCCGACGGTCCATTACAATATGGGCGGTATTCCGACCAACTATAAGGGCGAAGTCCTGAACCCGACGGCAGATGACCCCAATCGTATCGTTCCGGGCCTGATGGCGGCTGGTGAAGCTGCCTGTGTTTCTGTTCACGGTGCGAACCGTCTGGGCACGAACTCGCTGCTTGACCTGGTTGTGTTTGGTCGTGCGTGTGGCATGCATGCCGCCGAGGTTGTTGACGCGAAATCGTCCTTCAAGGAACTTAAAGCCAGCGATGGCCAGACAGCCCTTGACCGCTTTGATCGTTTGCGCTGGGCCAAGGGTGCCCGTCCGACGGCGGAAATCCGCCTCGAAATGCAAAAGGTCATGCAGGGTAATTGCGGCGTGTTCCGTACTGCCGAAATCCTGGGTGAAGGTGTCGAAAAACTTGCCAAAACAGCAGCAACCCTTGGGGATGTTTCTGTTTCGGACCGTTCATTGATCTGGAATTCGGACCTGGTGGAAACCATGGAGCTGGAAAACCTGATGGTTTGCGCAGCATCAACCATGAATTCCGCCGAGGCGCGCCATGAATCCCGCGGGGCGCACGCGCACGAAGATTATCCCAAGCGCGACGACGAAGTCTGGATGAAGCACACGATTGCCAAGGTTGCCTGGGACAACAACTATGGCGTTGATCTCACCTATCGGCCGGTTAACAGCTTCACCCTTACCGACGAAGTTGAGTATATCGAGCCGAAGGAACGCGTGTATTAAGGCGCGGACAGAGAGGATTTGAGAGATGGCTGAATTCAAGCTTCCCGCCAATTCGGTCGTGCAGGACGGTAAATCGTTTTCTGCACCGGCGAATGCGAAGAATACCCGGAAATTCAAGATCTATCGTTATGATCCGGATTCCGGCGATAACCCGCGCACCGATACCTACGAACTTGACCTTGATGCCTGCGGCCCGATGGTTCTGGACGCGCTGATCAAGATCAAGAACGAAATCGACGCGACCCTGACTTTCCGTCGCTCCTGCCGTGAAGGTATTTGCGGTTCCTGTGCGATGAATATTGACGGCCGTAACACGCTGGCCTGTCTGAAACCGATCGAAGACATTAGCGGTGATGTTAAAATCTATCCGTTGCCGCATATGCCGGTGGTCAAGGATCTGGTGCCCGACCTGTCACAGCCCTATGCCCAGCTCGCCTCGATCGAGCCGTGGCTTAAGGCCGACAGCCCGACCCCGCCGGACGGGGAACGTCTGCAGTCTCGTGAAGAACGTGCCAAACTTGACGGTTTGTGGGAATGCATTCTGTGCTTTTCCTGCTCTACCGCATGTCCGTCTTACTGGTGGAACTCTGATCGTTACCTTGGCCCGGCTGTTCTGTTGCAGGCCTATCGCTGGCTGGCTGACTCGCGTGATGAATATACTGGCGAACGTCTTGATATGCTTGAAGACCCGTTCCGTCTGTATCGTTGCCACACGATCATGAACTGCACCAATACCTGCCCGAAGGGGTTGAACCCGGCACTGGCGATTACCGAAATCAAAAAAATGATTGCGGAACGCGGCGCTTAATCACGGCAGATCAGAAGATATCGCAATTCATTTTGCGTAAAACAAATGCCGCCGGATTTTTTCCGGCGGCATTTGTGTTTTTCGTGGCAAATGTTGGTTTGCCCGGTATCGTTCGTAAAAGGCAATTAAGCCGAGAGTTTTTGCGCAACGTTTACGAAATTATCGATATAGGTTTGCAGGAAGGCCCTGGTGTCCTCAATGGCGATGCTGCCATCTTCTGCGATCAGGTCGGGTTTAAACGCAATGTAGGCTTCGCCGCCCATTACCAGCCCGCCCAGGATCCCCATGATCTGGCGTAAATGCTGCTGGCCGACGGCAGTGCCAATGGCACCGGGTGACGTGCCGGTAATGGCTGTTGCCTTGCCACGCCATACGTTTTTATTCATCGGTTTGGAGCCCCAGTCGATGGCGTTTTTCAAAACAGCGGGGATTGACCGGTTATGTTCAGGCGTAACCAGTAATACCGCATCGCAGGCGGCGACTTCGGCGGTAAACCGGTTCACCGCGTCGGGGCGGTTGCCTTCCAGGTCCATGTTATACATTGGCAAATCATCAATCTGTACCAGCGATGCCTCAACGCGGTCGCCCGCAAGTTTCACCAGTGCATTTGCCAGTTTTCGGTTGATTGAATCTTTGCGGTTGCTGCCAACGATGACAGCCAGTTTGATCGACGCCATGGTTTCTCCTTGTTTAAGTCACTGCCATCCGAGATCGCCAAATTTTGGCTGTGATGGCAGGTTGAAGTCAGGTAATTATTTGTAACCTACATATATATCGGCAAATGGCTTTTCCTCAATAAGGCACACCTATGTTACCAGCTTCCTTCATTCTGACCGACCCCGCAGACGATCACTTGCCAGATACCTGTCGCGGGGTAAGCGGTGTGTTATCGCGGGTTGGCGATAAATGGAGCGTCCTTGTCGTTCGGTTGCTGGGTGATGGCCCGGTGCGCTTTAGTGACCTGCATCGCCGTATTGGCGGCATTTCAAAACGAATGCTGACATTAACCCTGCGCAATCTGGAACGTGATGGCCTGGTTACACGTCATGTGACGCCGGGTAAGTCCCCACGGGTTGATTACAGCCTGACCCCGCTGGGGCAATCATTATGGCAACCGGTTATGGCGCTTGCCGATTGGGCAATTGCCCATAAATTTGAAATTCAGCACGCACGTCAGCAATTTGATTTGAACGCACAAGACAGCTAAGGCGGCATCTCTGATATCAAATGGATATAGATGGCCCGAAAATGTGCCCGGCCCCATCTGATGATGGGGCCGGGTGGTGCATTGTTGGCGTATGGCAGAAATGCCTGCGGCCTGTGTTTTCCGTGACATTGTTTCGCCTATGCCATAATGGCAGGCATAAACTAGCTGTTAGACCATTTCGTCTGCTTGAAGCCGCCAAATACGGCGCCAAACGCATCAAGTTCCGATCCAGACCTGCCGGTAAAACCAACCAGAAACATGCCTTCGGGGAAGGTGAAGTTGAAAACGCCACCGCCGCCACCACCGCCATCAAGGGTGGTGCCATTGGCTGCTGCAAAGCTGAGATGGTCTATTTTAGAACCCGCACGACCGGAAATAGCAGTGACCGGGACAGATTCGGAAAGTTCCAGCGGACCAACCGCGCTACCGCCACCGCCGCCATGGACGGTTTGCCATTTTTGCCCGGAACCGTTGTTATAGGTGACTTTCAGGGCATCAACCCGTGCCCCGGCGCGCAATTCAATGGCCGTTATATGGGTATGATTGCTGATGCCGTTAATCGTGTCGACATCATCAAACGGGCTGCCGCCACCGCCGCCTTCCATCGTGCTATAGGAATAATAGGTCACCAGTTGCGGGGTCCCATGATCAAGTGCCGGAAGGCTCGGTTTTTCATAGGGGGTGACTGGATCTGTCAGGTAGGCTTCCATCTGGGCAGAGATTTTGTCAAGGTCATCGCCGGTTTCCACATCGACACTGGCCAGTTTTGGGTCAAACTCCTGCCAGTCAAAATCACTACCACGATAGAATTCGTAGGTATCAATGATCCGGTCTGTTTGATCTTGCAAATCAGACAGCTTGGTTGCGCTTGCTGTCAGGCCAACGGTGAATTCATCGCCGGTAAAATACAGTCGATTGCGCTCAATGGCGTCAAATGCCTGATTGATAACCTTGGTATAGCTCCAGACGTCGAAGCTGTTAATGACCGGTGCGTCGAGTGTCAGTGACGGAAAGGCCAGGGCATAGGCGACAAAATCGTCCTGGGTTGGCAGAGACGGGTTGCTGATTCCGGTTAGAACCTGTTTGAAGCTGTAACTGACCGTGGTTGATTTGGTGAAACTGTCTAGCGATGTTTGCAGGCTGGCACTGGCACTTACCCCGTTATAAATGCCTGATGCCGATAATTCGGTATTAAGCGATTCCTGTTCTTCGCGGGACTGGCAGTAAAAAACATAAGTGCCATAATATTCACCACCCGTATTGACGCTTTGCAAAAAGCAGTCACCGTAGGATTTGAAAAATTGCGTAGCTTCGGCATTGTTGGTTGGTGTCGCAACACCGTCAAGCATTCGCAAATTGGATATAATGCTTTCGGAACTAAGTGTTTTTGATGCCGAAACCATGATTACGATGCTGTAGGTGGTTATTTCCAGGCTGTGGTAATAATCCACCTTTGTCGAACCCGATGCGACCGGGCCGTAGCTTGCAGTCAGGGATGCCTGAATTTCCATGCTGGTGGCAACTTTTTCAGCGCTGCTGGTGACAAGAACATCAACAGACGATCGCGCGCCCGATTTGGTGGTGTCACCGGTTACCGCCTGCAAATAGGTCCTGCCCGAAACGGTACTGTAACCCTGAAAAATCGTAGACGGATTATTACTGGCCATTCAAGCCTCCTGGATTAATACGAATTTCATCGTATTATAGTTGTTTTATTTTACCATCATAAAATTTTAAGTTGTCAGTTTTGTTGCTAAAATTTAATGATATCCGCCAGGTTTGGTATTGAATGAAATGGCGCGCCGCATAAAAAAACACCACCTTCAAGCGGGTTAGATGATTTTGTGGTGATGTTTTCGTCGCATTTTTCCAACCGTTCTGCCCTGATGTGGTCGCAGTTTTGATTTTTAGTCTTCCGGGGCCGGTGGCGGGTTGTTTGTGGCGTCACCTCATGCGCAGAGGCCCTGCGCAATACGACATGGAAAGATATAGATGGTAAACAGGCTGATGTGGTTGTTCCCGCTAAGCGGCGGGCTTTATGGTTGGGCGTTGTGGTATTTGCTTGACCATTTTGACGAACACAGCCTGTATGCCCCGTCATTGCTGGTTTTCATCATTGTGGCGGCGTATTGCTGCTGGTTTGCAATCGGGGTTCGCAAACTGTGGGGCGATATCCTGTTTTCGGTGCTGGTTTCCGGGCTGGCTGCCGGGCAAGTTGCCGTTTTTCAGCATTTGGTCGGGTTCGACCATGTTGAGGATACCACAGTTGGCGGTTTAATTGCCGCCCAGGCTGTTTGGGTTGCGCTGGTTGTGGCGATCTGGCGCAGCATATTGCAGCCATTGCCAGTGAAACCAGGTGATGCCTCGCTGTTTCAGGAACAGGGTGTTACGAACGATCCTGATCATGATGACAGTGGTCAATCCGCGGATGCCTCGTACCCATTGATCAGGGTTTCTCAAATCGGCCCGCAAATCTGGAACATCAAGCTATCGCTTTCTTTTGGCGTCGTGGCGATTGGCGTGTTTTGGGTCATGGCCTATTTGCTGGCAATTCTGTTTAATATTGTCGGTTTCACCGCCTTTATGGATTTTCTTGAAACCGGGCTGGGTGGCTCCGTCCTGTCGGGGGCGGCCTTTGCCACCGGTATTATGCTAACCCGTGAAAAACCAAATTTGTTGCGCGCCGTTCGTCAGGTGCTGGGCACCCTGTACCGGTTTTTTTATCCCTTTCAGGCATTCGGGGTTTTTCTATTTTTATTATTGGGGGCGCTTGGGGGCTGGGAACAGCTTTTGGGGCAGGATACCAGTATCTGGCTGGTGGTAACTTCGGCCTCGCTTTGGCTAAGCTATTTACTGTTCGGGGCGATACAGTCGGGTACGAAAACAACATTGTTCGGTCGTTGGGGTGATTTTGTTTTTCGCTATACCCTGTGGATGGCCCCTCTTTGTGCGTTGCTGGGCATTGGGACGATATGGGTGCGTGTCGATGATTACGGGCTGACCCCCCAACGCATTTATGGTTCCTGGATCGTGGTTGCCGTGCTGGTTGCCACGCTTTGGATTATGCGTGCAGGCATGACGCGTGGCGATGGCATGATCATTGCCTTGCAACGGGCGTTCGGCCATGTCGCCATTGGTGCGACCATCTGTGCATTTTTAATCCATCTGCCGTGGCTTGACCCGGTAAGTATCGCTGCACGTAACCAGCAGGCCCGGCTATTGCACATCGAAGATATAAACCAGTCCGACCTGGCCTTTATGGCGCAACAACTGGGCAAGCCTGGTGAACAGGCCATTACGGACCTAAAGCAGGTTTACCCTGACACCGTGCCAGAGTTGGCCGAATTGCGTTTGATGCCCACAATCTTAAAACAGCGGCGGGATTCAGCCGCCGATGAAATTCCGGTCTTTCCCGAGGATCAACCTTATTCGCGCGATGCCCTGTCACAAATGATGGATAAGGATTTGCAATTTGATCGTCAGTTTTGCAAAGAGGATGGCTTTTCTGAGCAGGCCGCCAAAGCACAAAACAAATGTGCCTTGCTGATTATTGATATGGATGGCGACGGGGTGGACGAAGCTGTGTTTTTCTCGCTCAGGCCTGTTGCGGCGATGTTAAAATACCGCCCTGAGGAAAAGGACTGGGTAAAGGTGCGCGATTTGTATCTGGCAAACGGTAAGGCCAGTATCGATATCATCGACCAGTTACAACAGGGTGATTTCAAACCGGAGGTCCCCGCATATTCCGATTTATCCGTGGGGGGAATACTTTGGGAACAAAGCCGTTAACATGACGCGACGGGTTTTTGCTATGATTGTTAAGTGGCCTGACCTATTGGTTGGGTATCAGGATTATCGTTAAGGGAGGCCGCACACCATGCCGATAAATTTCCGACATGTGATTGTTAGCGTCGCATTTTTGGGGCTGGCCGCGTGTGGAGACACCGCGCCAAAATGGGAACCCCAGGACATGATGGGCGGCCCGGCCGAGCAAACCAGCCTTGATAGTGCCTATGCGGGGATGGTTGATTTCAAGGCAATGGCAACCGATGACAGCGGCAAGGCATTTTCCGCCGGGCCGAATGCCACGGTTGTGGGCGCGGGGCAGCAGGCGCTGGCGATGTGCCAAAATGGCGGAGGTGCCAATTGCAAGGTATCGCGGTTGGGCCTGACATCGATCGATGGGCTGGACCAGCAAGGCGTTGCCGATGTGATTAAATCGTATAACGACACCCTGACGGCCGAAGCCGCACAGGCGGCCAAAGCCGGAAACATCGAAGCCGCTAACTGGTTAGCCTATCATTACGCCACAAAGGGCGAAAACCTGATGGAGGCCGAAAGGCTGATTAAAATGGCGATGCAGGTACAGCCGGAAAATCCGTCGATTCAGGATACATATGGGCTGATCCTGTATAAACAGGGCGACTATGCCGCCGCCGAGGAAGCCCTGATCAAGGCCAACAAGGCCGCGCCGATTGCCGAACATCTGGCCCATTTTGCCGATAACGCCGTGGCAATGGGCAAACGCGATATGGCCCGTGTTGCCTATCAGCGCGCATTAAATGCCAATCCCGATCCCGTATTGTCCCAGCGTATTCAAAAGCAGCTTTTGGCCCTGGATATGGGCGTTGGTGCCGCCCAACAGTGATGTGATGGCGTGTTAATCAATAGTGATGCCTGTCTTTTGCCGCCGCTCAAAGGGCGTTGGCAGCCCTGCGATGCCAACATGCTATTTACCGCCAGGGTTTCGCATGTTGTGGCATCGGGGGGCGAACTTTTGTCTTATTTGCGGGGATGGCGCTGGCGCATTAAGGGATGTGCATTTTAGCTGGCTTTGGTTTGTGACCAGTCCAGGCTGATGGGCACGCCGTCAATATCGCCCATTTCAACTTCGTTAAGATTATTACCCGGCCCTGCGCGGTCAATAATCAGAAATTCACTATCGGGTTCCAGTACCAGAAGCGGGTGGTGCCAAACCCCTTTGTCATAGGTAACGCCCTGTTTGCCATTGGTGACAAAGGCGCGCAAATCGCCTGCTTTGGGCATGTCGCTTGCGGGGGCCACCACAATCAAAAACTTTTGCCCCTGCATCGGGACAAATGCCTGTGATCCCAATGGATGACGTTCCATCATGGCAATGCGGATCGGCAAGGGGCGCGGGTTACCACGAAAAATGCTGATAATCGGCCGTCCGCCTTCCTCGCTGGTGTCGATGCCGGAAATATCGTGATAGCGCGTGGTTGTTCCCTGATTGATCCCAAAGGATTCCCGTGCTGTTTCCGTGCTGATCACATCGCCAAATTCGGTGAAGGATTCCGGTGTCAGCGGTTCGACAGTCAGTTTCATTTTTACCCCCTGTTGTCCGTATCTATAGTTCCAGATTTCATGAACCTAAACCGGTCGCCACGCCCCTGACCCTGGGCCGGTGGCCATAGCAAGCCCGTGCCAATTTTTCAGGGTGTGCGGCGCGACCACGTTCAGGCAGGCCTTCATGGAAATTCCTGCGAAGGCCGGTTAATGAAAATCAGGGACGGGCCGGTTTCCCCAAAATACGGATCCGGCTGATGCCGCCATCCGGTATTGAATTGATGCGTAAATGCGAAACAGGCCCGCGTGCAGTGATCGCTGCGCCACCAAATTCGTGAATACGGTCGGCTTGCATTTTTTGTTCGGGTAAGATGGTTTGCCAGAACATGGAACGGGCAATAATCGATTTATCCTTTTCGCCGTCCACATAGGCCCCCTGAATGGAAACGCGGTCGGGAAAGTTGCCTTTGAAATGGCAGGTATCAATCACGATTTTATCGATTTCGCCGGGGTGGCCCAGTTCGATAATCAGCCATTCATTTCCCGGTTCGCGCCGACGGCTGGTTTCCCAGCCATCACCCATATTAATGCCGCGTCCCGGTGCCAACACCACATTGGGGTTGCCATAATGGGCATCAGACCACGCAACAGCGATGCCGCCATTGATCATGGCAGCAAGGTCAACCTGTTCGCCCTTGGCGGCCATTTCTGTCCAGTCGCGGTTGGGGCGGCCATAAACGCGCAGCCGGGCAATGCCGCCATCGGGGTAAATATGCAAACGCACATGGGTAAACACCCCGTCATGGCTGACTTCGGCATAATGATGTGCGCTGGCCCCTAATCCTTGCGGGGGGACAATTTCTGTCCAGGCGGTGGTGTCGTCCGGGTCGCTGTCGGGGCAAAAACACGCTTCAAGCGATGCTGCGGGCGGGAAATTGCCGGTGAAATGGCTGGTGTCGATATCAACACCATAAATCTTGCCAGATGTTGCCAGACGGACGATGGCGTAATCGTGGCCTTCCACCCGTTTGCGACGGCTTTCCCAGCCATCCATCCATTTGCCGTTATCGTCGTATTTGTCAGGATAAAAAATTGCCGGTGCCGATTGCAACATGCGCTGTTTGTCGGCGAAAAAATCGTCGGTGGCAAAAATGGCAACCGCGCCAAGGCGTTCGTCTGCCAGATTGACAAAACGCCGGGTAAAATCGGGTGCGGTATCGCTGCTTGAATGGGTCATGGGTTTGCGTCCTGCTGATAAAGGGGCGTGCCACGCTTACAGGGATTGCAATCGCAATAAGGCGATGCGGTGAACCTGTTGCAGGGCTTCGTTAAATTCGGTGTCCATATCGTTTTTCACCCGGCGCTCAAACGCGGCCAGAATGTCGGTACGATGAAATCCTTTTACCGCAAAGATAAACGGAAACCCGAACTTGCCCTTATAGACATCATTAAGTTCGGAAAATCGCACAAGTTCGTCCTTGCTGCATTGATCTAACCCCGCACCTTGCTGTTCATTGCGTGACGATGTTGTTAAATCGGCCAGGGCCAGTTTACCGGCAAGGTCGGGGTGGGAACGTAACAGGGCAAGTTTTTCGTCCCGGGTGGCGCGCTCGACAATAACCTGCATGGCACTTGCCAGATTTTCAGGGCTATCGAGGGCCGGGGTGATGCCATTTTCAACCAGCCGTTCAGCAATCCAGGGCGAATGTTCGTAGACACCGCCATATAAATTAACAAACGATTTTGCCGCCAGGGTGCTGGGCGGGTTGCTTGTAAACAGCGATGTTTTTTCACCCGGCCCGGTTGCCGTGGAGGGGGTGTTTTCAGTCATCGGAAACGTTCCTGTAAATCAGGTAAAGACTGCCTGTCATTTGGGCATTGTCTGGTCAACCGGCAAAAGGGTGATGTTCGCGCCAGTGCCGGGCAATATCGATGCGCCGGGCAAACCAAACATCGTCATGGCCGCGCACATAATCGACAAAGCGTTTTAACGCGCTAAACCGTCCCGGACGCCCGACAAGGCGGCAATGCAAGCCCACCGACAACATCTTGGGCGTATGGGTGCCTTCCTCATACAGGGTGTCGAAACTGTCTTTTAAATACTGGTAATATTGCTCGCCGGAATTAAAGCCCTGCATGGCGGCAAAACGCATGTCGTTGACATCAAGGGTATAGGGCACAATCAGGTGCGGGTTTTCGGTCTGGGTGCTCCAGAATGGTAATTCGTCGCTGTAATCATCGGCATCATACAGGAAACCGCCTTCTTCGGCGACAAGGCGCCGGGTATTGGGGCTGGTGCGGCCCGTATACCAGCCCAGCGGGCGTTCGCCGGTGATGTTTTTGATAATGTCGATGGCCTGATGCAAATGGTCACGTTCAACATTTTCGTCAACATACTGGTAATCGATCCAGCGCAGGCCGTGCGAACATATTTCGTGGCCGTCTTTCATGGCGATTTCGGCAACCTTGGGCTGGCGGGCAAGGGCCATGGCAACGGCAAACAGGGTAATGGGAATTTCGCGTTCGCGAAAAAGGTTCAATATTCGCCACACCCCGACACGCGATCCATATTCATAGATCGATTCCATGCTCATATGACGCACGCCCTTGCGGGCATCGGCACCAATCATTTCGGATAAAAAGGCTTCCGATGCCGCGTCCCCGTGCAAAATGCAGTTTTCACCGCCTTCTTCGTAATTCAGCACAAACTGCACCGCAATGCGGGCTTTGCCCGGCCAGTTGGCATGGGGCGGGTTTGCGCCATAGCCGATAAGGTCACGCGCATAGGGAGTGTCGGTCATCTTTGCCTCCAGATCGATTAATCCCGGTTTGGTTCGCCGGGTTATTTGGTGTAGCATTAACCATTGGCTGCGGTGCAGCAAGAAAATCTCGCGCGGGGCATATGGGAAATTTTCAAGGTGGCTTTGAAAATATCCATCCTTTCTCATGGCTAAAAGACGCAGGTTTTCAGGCATTGGAAGTGTTTTGTGCGATGCTGGTGATGTCCTTTTTCAAAGAATTATTGATATAGTTTCACTTTATCGCCTCTTTCCTGAATGCCTGTTGCAGTGCGACCTTTTTAAAAACATCACAAACAAACCGGCTTGGCCTTCAAAATTATAACAGGCCGGATCAGAGAGGCAGGCGGGCAACCGTCCTAAAATTATCGAGAAATTACGAGATCCTCGGTTCAGTGACAAAGGAGACCCGTCATGGGGCGCTTGACCACACATGTGCTTGATACAGCGCGCGGCTGCCCTGCGGGGGGTATTCGCATTGAATTGCACCGGTTTGATGGTGGTCATGATGATCGCGTTGCCATGGCCGTGACCAATGAAGATGGCCGTACCGATGCCCCCTTGCTGGAGGGCAAAACCTTTAGACCGGGAAAATATGAGCTGGTGTTTCATGCCGGGGATTATTTTGATGCGGCCGGTTATGACCTGCCTGACCCGAAATTCCTTGATCAGGTGGTAATTCGCTTTGGCATTTCCGATGCCGATTCTCACTACCATGTACCGCTTTTGCTTTCGCCCTTTGGCTATTCCACCTATCGCGGCAGTTAAGAAAGACGATGACAAATATGCGAAGCGACATCCGCTTTTTGTTGGGCAATGAAGAACGCCGGATCGAAAATATCGATCCGCAAACCACAGTCCTGAACTATCTGCGCCTGACCGAGCATAAATGCGGCACCAAAGAAGGCTGCGCGGAGGGCGATTGCGGGGCCTGTACCGTCGTTTTGGGCGAGGTGGACGACACAGCGGCGGGGGGCATGTCTTACCGCACCGTTAATGCCTGTATTCAGTTTGTGCCAACGCTGGATGGCAAACAGCTTTTGACCGTGGAACATTTAAAATCGGCGGATGGCAGCTTGCATCCGGTTCAGCAGGCAATGGTCGATAGTCATGGTTCGCAATGTGGCTTTTGCACACCCGGTTTTGTCATGAGTCTGTATAAAATCTGGCTGGATGGCGGCGAGGATGACCGCGGTGCGATTAACGATGCATTGGCGGGTAATTTGTGTCGCTGCACCGGTTATGGACCAATTATAGAGGCTGCACGCCAATCAGGTGGCGTTTCAATAAATGATAAACTTGAACAATCGCGCCGTCAGGAAATTGCCGAGCGCCTTAAAGCCCTGATTGGGGAGGAGGGCGGATTAAGCCTGAGCCATGAAAGCGGACGTTATTTTGCACCGCGTAACAGTGATGATCTGGCGCACCTTTTGGTGACGCATCCTGATGCAGTTATTCTGGCTGGCGGCACAGATGTTGGCCTTTGGGTAACCAAACACCTTAAACGTCTGGACCCGATTATCTATATTGGTAATGTCGCCGATCTTAAACAGGTCGAACAGGTTGGCACTGAACTGCATATCGGGGCTGGTGCCACCTATAGCGACGCGCATGATGCGTTGGGGGCAGTTGCCGCCGATATTGGCGAACTGATTCGACGTATTGGGTCGCGGCAAATTCGTAATGCCGGTACCGTGGGGGGGAACATTGCCAATGGTTCGCCGATTGGTGATACGCCACCGGCCCTAATTGCCCTTGGTGCGCGCATTGTCCTGCGTATGGGCGATATCCGCCGTGAAATCGCATTGGAGGATTTTTTCATCACCTATGGCAAGCAGGACCGCGCCAAAGGCGAATTTGTTGAAAAAATCATTGTCCCAAAACCCGGTGCGCAAACGCAGTTCAAGGCATGGAAAATTTCCAAACGATTTGATCAGGATATTACCGCTGTACTTGGTGCCTTTGCCATAACCCTGGAAAACGGTGTGGTGCATGATATGCGCGCGGTCTTTGGCGGCATGGCAGGGACCCCGATGCGGGCTAAAAAATGCGAAGCTGCGATGGTCAATCAGCCGTGGAATGATGCAACCCTGAATGCCGCGCGGCGGGCTTTGATGGATGATTTTAAACCGATGACGGATATGCGGGCATCGGGCGAATACCGCACTTTGGTCGCACAAAACCTGCTGACCAAACTGTTTATTGAAACCACACAACCCGGCGTGGCAACCCGCCTTGTCGGGAAGGTAGCGGCACATGCTTGATAAAGCCGACAACACCGATCTGATTGCACCGACACGGGGCCTTAAGGGCGGGGTGCGTTCTGCCAGCAAGCACGATAGCGGCCCCAAACATGTAACCGGCGAAGCCGTTTATATCGACGATATTGTCGAACCTTATGGCACGCTTCATCTGGCCCCGGGGGCTGCCACCATTGCGCATGGCAAAATTACCAAAATGGATTTGTCCAAGGTGCGGTCGGCACCGGGGGTGGTATGTGTGCTAACGGCGGATGATATTCCCGGCATCAACGATGTTTCCCCGGCCCATACCCATGACGAACCGGTTTTGCCCGATGGCATCGTGCAGTTTTACGGTCAGCCGGTATTTTGTGTGGCGGCGGAAACCCGCGAACAGGCCCGTGCTGCCACTAAACTTGCCGAAATTGAATATGAGGAATTGCCCGCCATCCTGTCGATTGACGATGCGATGGCGCAAAAATCCTATGTTGCCGACCCTCATGTGATGAAACGCGGCGATAGTGCAAGTGCGCTTGCATCTGCACCGCACCGCCATGCATCGCGCATGGTGATTGGCGGGCAGGACCATTTTTATCTTGAAGGGCATATTTCCTTTGCCATCCCGCAGGAAGATGGCGATGTTTTTATTCATTGCTCCACCCAGCATCCGTCCGAAGTACAGCATAACATCGCCAATGTGCTGGGCCGCCCGGCCAATGCCGCTACGGTGGAAGTGCGGCGCATGGGCGGTGGTTTTGGTGGCAAGGAAACCCAATCCATGCAATGGGCGGCCCTGGCATCCATCGTGGCAATAAAAACCGGGCGCCCGGCCAAAATGCGGCTGGACCGCGATGACGATATGATAATGACCGGTAAACGGCATGATTTCATCGTTGATTACGATATCGGCTTTGACGATGGCGGGCGCATATGTGGCGCAGATATTCAATACGCAGCTAATTGCGGTTTCAGCGCCGATTTGTCATCTGCGATTGCCGATCGTGCCATGTTCCATACCGATAATGCCTATTATCTGGGCGATGTTGAAATCCGGTCCTATCGCTGTAAAACCAACCTTGTGTCCAATACCGCCTTTCGCGGCTTTGGCGGGCCACAGGGCATGGTGGCGATTGAACGGATTATCGATGAAATTGCCATGACGCTGGGTTTGGACCCGCTGGATGTGCGCCTTGCCAATTATTATGGTGGCGAAGGGCGCAATATGACGCCCTATCATATGCCGGTCGAAGACAATGTTCTGCCCGAACTGACCCGCGATTTGCTGGCAAGTGCGGATTATCGCGCACGTCGGGCGGAAATTGATGCCTTTAATACCCAAAGCCCGGTGATCAAACGGGGCATTGCCATTACCCCGGTTAAATTTGGCATTTCCTTTACCACCACCTTCCTTAATCAGGCTGGGGCGTTGGTTCATGTTTATCAGGATGGATCGGTGCATTTAAACCACGGTGGCACCGAAATGGGCCAGGGCCTGTTTATCAAGGTGGCCCAGGTTGTGGCCGAGGAATTCCAGATCGATCTTGATCAGATCAAAATCACCGCCACCAATACCGGCAAGGTGCCCAATACATCGGCCACGGCGGCATCGTCGGGTGCGGATATGAACGGCATGGCCGCACGCAATGCCGCCCGTACCATTAAGGACCGGCTGATTGAATTTGCTGCCGGTTATTACAAGGTTGCGCCCACTGCCATTCAGTTTGTGCCGGGACGGGTTATTATAGGTGACGTTGCGGATATCAGTTTTGCCGAACTGGTCAAACTGGCCTATCTGGGCCGAGTATCCCTGTCGGCAACCGGTTATTATGCGACCCCGAAAATCCACTATGATCGCGAAACGGCATCGGGGCGCCCGTTTTTCTATTTTGCTTATGGCATGGCCTGCAGCGAAGTCATGATCGATACGTTGACCGGCGAAAACAAGGTTACACGGGTTGATATTTTGCACGATGTTGGCCAGTCGCTTAACCCGGCGATTGACCGGGGGCAGGTTGAAGGCGGTTTTATTCAAGGCATGGGATGGCTGACATCAGAGGAACTGTGGTGGGACGATGCGGGACGTATTCGCACCCACGCGCCATCAACTTATAAAATTCCCGCCTGTTCGGACCACCCCGAAGATTTCCGCATGGACCTGTGGTCATCGGGTCGAAATGTTGAAAAATCCATCCATCGTTCAAAGGCGGTTGGTGAACCCCCCTTGATGTTGGCAATTTCGGTGCATCGTGCCATTGCCCATGCGGTGGCGTCGGTGGCGCAGGGTAAAATTGTTCCGGCGTTAAATACCCCGGCGACGCCCGAGGCCGTTTTACGTGCTGTGGCCCGCCTTGCCGATGATATGGCCGGTCATGCCGCCCGCCAACACGAAGATTTGCCCGTGAAGGGTGCCGATAATACCGCAATGGTCGGGGTTGGCGCGCCGCAGGTGGGGGCATAAACCACATGGCCAGCTTTGCTGATTCATCATCGGTTGCATATCCGGCCTTGTCGCTGGACCCGGCATCATGGATTGGTTTGTTGCAAACAGACGAACCGATGGTGATGGTCAGCATTGCCGAAATTGCCGGGTCTACCCCGCGTGAAGCAGGCGCATTTATGGTGATAACGCCCAATCATACGGCGGGCACCGTTGGCGGCGGCAATCTGGAACATCAATTGACCCGCAAGGCCCGCGAATGGCTGGCGCAACAAACGGTGCCAATGGCGCAATTTATGCGTTTCCCGCTGGGGCCATCGCTGGGGCAATGTTGCGGCGGGTCGGTGCAGGTTGGCTTTCATGCCATCAATGATCAGCGAAAAGCAGCTTTGTTACAAGCTGTTCGAGCGTTATGTACCGGGCAGGACAGCGATATATCGCCCGTGTGGCTGATACTGCCCGCAAATCAGCATCCGCAAGATGATTTTGCTGTTGTATCGGGCGATGATGCCTTGGGTTTGGTCAAACAGTTTGGCAATTTGCGCGGCGGCATGTTGCCCGCTAACCATGTGGCAGATCAGCCTGTTTTAGGGGCAAAAGGGGCTTTGTTTATCCGGCTTGATGATGGGGCGACGCCGGTTTGGGTTTTTGGCGCCGGGCATGTCGGGGCCGCAATTGTGCGGGCGCTTGCGCCTTTGCCATTTAATGTCCACTGGGTCGATTCGCGACGTGATTACATTGATGTTCCGCCTGATGCCCCTGCCAATACTGCGGAAACATCTCGTCTGCATCGCCATCACAGCCCCAACCCGTGGGAAGAAGTCGCCGATATCCCTGCCGGTGCGCTGGTGTTGATTTTAACCCATTCCCACGCCGAAGATTTTGAGATTTGCCGTACAGCCCTGAAACGTGCCGATCTTGGCCTGGTTGGTATGATTGGCAGCGCCACCAAACGGGCGCGGTTTATTGCGCGGATGCGCGAACGTCAAATGTCTGATGCGGCATTGGCGCGCCTGACATGTCCGATTGGTGTGGACGGTATTACGGGGAAACATCCCGCCATTATTGCCGCATCTGTGGCCGCCCAATTGGTGGGGTTGCGTGAAAATATGCAACGTCAAAAACTGGATACGCCCGGTATTGGTGCATATACAGCTGGCGCGGCCCGCAAGTATGGGAAGGACAACAGAAATACCGGATAATGGCAGGGGCATTTTGCCGCCAGTGATAACGCGGGAACAAACCACTATCGCATAGCCGGCTTGGCAGGGGATGCGGTACATAACACAATAGACAATATCCCGAATGATCGGGCAGGGCTTAACAAGGAGAACAGACTGTGTGTGATGATATTCGGCATAAACATATGCGCTACGCAGTAGAATTATCACGCCAAAAGATGCAAGAGGGGTGTGGCGGGCCGTTTGGCGCGGTGATTGTGCGCGATGGCAAAGTCATTGCCGAAGGCTGGAATAATGTCACATCCAGCATGGACCCGACGGCCCATGCCGAAGTTTCTGCCATTCGTGCTGCGTGTGAGGCGCTAGGCGATTTTAGCCTGGCCGGGTGCGAAATTTACACCAGTTGCGAACCTTGCCCCATGTGTTTGTCGGCGATTTACTGGGCGCGGATCGACCGCATTTATTATGCTAATGGTCGCGAAGATGCTGCCGCCATTGGTTTTGATGACCAGTTTTTATATGACGAGGTTGCCAAACCCATATCGCAACGCGAATTGCCGTGCGAACATATCGAAATGGACGAAGCCGCCGAGGTCTTTGCCCAATGGGCAGCCAAGGAAGATAAGATCGCCTATTAAAAAACATACTTAAAAAAGCATCGAGACAGTTTGATTACCGGGCCGGGCAGGGGTAAAACGCCTTTGGCGCATGTAATCGGATCGCAATCAGGGGGTGGCAGACAGTGACCGCGATGACCGGCAATACCACCGGGGCCGTCGAACAACGAACGGGATCAGGGCCCGCGCAGCTTGAAATACGCGGCGTGACCAAGGCTTTCCCAGGTTGTTTGGCCAACGACAATATCAGTTTTCGGATCGAGCCGGGCGAAATCCACGCCTTGCTGGGCGAAAACGGTGCCGGCAAAAGCACACTGGTCAAAATGATCTATGGCGTGATGCAGGCCGATGCCGGTGAACTGTTGTGGGAAGGAAAAACCGTTACCATCGCCAGCCCGCATGATGCGCGTGAAATGGGCATCGGGCTGGTGTTTCAGCACTTTTCGCTGTTTGAAACCATGACGGTGCTGGAAAACATCGCGCTTGCCATGAACGATGTGCGCGATATGGCTGTTTTACGCCAGCAAGTGATCGAGGTTGAAAAAACCTATGGTCTGCCGCTGGACCCGGACCGCCATGTTTACACCCTGTCAGTCGGTGAACGGCAGCGCATCGAAATTGTGCGCTGCCTGTTGCAAAATCCCAAATTGCTGATTCTGGACGAGCCAACGTCGGTGTTAACCCCGCAGGAAGTGGACAAACTGTTTGAAACCCTGCGTCGGTTGGCAAACGAAGGCTGTGCCATTCTTTATATCAGCCATAAGCTGCACGAGGTTAAGGCGCTTTGTGAGCATGCAACGGTGTTACGAGGCGGCAAGGTTGTCGCCACTTGTGACCCGCGCGCCGAAACCGCCAAGTCGATGGCGGAAATGATGATCGGGCAAAAACTGCTCGCACCGGACCGGGGTGTGCGCCCGGCACCGGGTGATGTGCGCCTGGCGGTCAAAAACCTGTCATTGGTGAGTGATCAGCAATTTGGCACCGATCTTAAAAATATTTCGTTCGAGGTGCGCGGCGGGCAAATTCTGGGCGTGGCCGGGGTGGCCGGGAACGGGCAGAACGAACTGTTTCAGGCCCTGGCCGGCGAAACGGAAATTCACGGCACACCCGATTGCATCACACTGGATAAACAACCGGTGGCCGATTTTGGCCCGCGCCGTCGCCGTCGTCTGGGGGCTGCCTTTGTGCCCGAAGAACGCAACGGTCATGGCGCTGTGCCCGATATGAATTTGGCTGAAAACGGGTTTTTGACTGCGTTTCGCCGCATGGCCCTTTCCGCTCGCGGTCTGATCCGCGAGGTCCCAACCCGCAGCTTTGCCGATAGCATTATCAAGACATTTGATGTCCGTACCACCGGTCACGGGGCCGAAGCAGGCAGCCTGTCAGGGGGGAATCTTCAAAAATTCATTGTCGGCCGCGAGATTATGCAGGACCCGGGGGTTCTGGTTATTTCCCAACCTACCTGGGGGGTCGATGCCGGGGCGGCCAGTGCCATTCATCAGGCCTTGCTGGATTTGGCGGCAAAGGGTACGGCGGTTTTGGTTATTTCACAGGATCTCGACGAGATTTACGCCATTTGCGACCAGGTGGTGGTGATGGCGGCAGGCAAAATGTCGGCAGCTCGCAATATGGCCGATGCCAGCATTGATGAAATCGGCCTTCTGATGGGCGGGTTACATGATCTGGGCGCAAATCCGGCCCCCGAACTGAACGGAGGCCAGAATGATCCGGCTTGAACCACGGCGTCAGCATTCGCAAAAAATGATCTATCTTTCGCCCTTGCTGGCGATTGTCCTGACCCTGATCAGTGGTGCGATTATTTTCGCCTTTATGGGCAAAGACCCGATCGAGGCGCTTTATACCTTTTTCATCATGCCGATTAACAATGCCTATGGTGTCGGCGAGCTGTTTGTTAAGGCAACCCCGCTTGTCATTATTGCCATTGGTTTGGCAATGGGTTTTCGCGCCAATGTCTGGAACATCGGTGCCGAAGGCCAGTTGACGATGGGGGCAATTTTTGGCGGGGGGCTGGCACTGGCGTTTTATGACAGTACCAGTGTGTTTTTGTTACCCGGCATGTTTGTCATGGCTGCTATTGGCGGGGCATTTTGGGGCGCGATCCCGGCATGGTTGCGTACGCGTTTTAATGCCAACGAAATCCTGACCAGCCTGATGCTGACCTATGTGGCAACTTTGTTTCTCAGCTATCTGGTTTATGGGCCGTGGCGCAACCCCGAAGGTTTTAACTTTCCTGAATCCCGTGCTTTCCCCGATGCCGCCCTCCTGCCGATTATTTATGACGGTACCCGTGTGCATCTGGGCGGGATCTTTGCCTTGCTGATTGTTGCAGGCGGCTGGGTTTTGCTGACCAAATCGGTGGTTGGTTTTCAGCTTCGCGTGGTCGGGCAGGCGCCACAGGCGGCCCGCCATGTCGGTTTCCGGCAAAAACGCATGGTGTGGTTCACCTTGCTTTTGTCGGGCGGGCTTTCCGGCCTTGCCGGCATGTTCGAGGTGGCTGGTCCCATCGGCCAGCTTCAACCGTCTATTTCGCCGGGTTATGGTTTTACCGCCATTATCGTTGCCTTTTTGGGCCGTTTGCATCCGATTGGCATTTTGTTTGCCGGGCTGGTCATGGCGCTGACCTATCTGGGGGGGGAACTGGCGCAAATAGGATTGGGTTTGCCCAGTGCCGTAACCGGGCTGTTTCAGGGGATTTTATTGTTCTTCCTGCTGGCCTGCGATGTTTTGACCAAATACCGCCTTCGTTTCGGGTCGGTTAGCAAATCCGGGGAGCCTGCATAATGGACTGGATTGTCCCTTTAATCCTTACTGTGATTACGGCATCAACCCCGCTTTTGCTTTCGGCAACCGGCGAGTTGATTACCGAAAAATCCGGCGTTCTGAATTTGGGCGTTGAAGGCATGATGTTAATTGGTGCCATCACCGGTTTTGCCGTTACGGTTTCTACGGGGTCGGCAACGCTGGGTATTATTGCTGCGGCCATTGCCGGTATGGCGATTGCGCTGATTTTTGCCTTTTTAACCCTGACACTGATGGCAAATCAGGTGGCAACCGGTTTGGCGCTGACCATTTTCGGGGTGGGTTTTTCCGCCCTTGTTGGTTCGGGCTTTGTGGGTTTTGCCATCGAACCACTGCCGTCCCTGCATATTCCGTTTATTTCCGACATTCCCGTGATCGGGCCGATCCTGTTCGGGCAGGATTTTCTGGTTTATCTGTCGATTTTCATGGTGATCGCGTCAGGCTGGTTTTTAACCAGAACACGCGCCGGGCTTATTTTAAAAGCCGTGGGCGATTCTCATGATTCCGCCCATGCCATTGGCTATAACGTTATTCGTATTCGCTATATGGCCACCCTGTTTGGCGGGGCGATGTCGGGCTTGGCCGGGGCGTATCTGTCGCTGGTTTACACCCCGATGTGGGCTGAAAACATGACGGCAGGGCGGGGCTGGATCGCGTTGGCCTTGGTGGTGTTTGCCACCTGGCGGCCAGGGCGGCTTTTGGCCGGGGCCTATATGTTTGGCTGCATTTCGGTGTTGCAGCTTCATGCGCAAAGTGCGGGCATCAATGTGCCATCGCAATTCATGTCGATGCTGCCGTATCTGGCAACCGTGATCGTGCTGGTGATTATTTCCAGCGATGTTACCAAAATTCGCCTTAACGCGCCGGCCTGCATCGGCAAGGCGTTCCGACCGGCGCAATAACGCCGGCGCAAAATGGGAGGTGCGTCACACTCAATTATGACGCGCATTGTTGATTGCACGCAATAACAGGTATAAATCCTGTGCAGAGGTTTTAAGGGAGACATTCTTATGAAGGCACGTTTTATGAAGCGCACGGCAGCCGCATTGGCGACTGTGGGCGCAATGGCACTGGGCATGGGGGCGGCACAGGCAGCTGATCCGTTAAAGGTCGGTTTTGTTTATGTTGGCCCGGTCGGTGACTTTGGGTATTCCTACCAGCATGATCAGGGCCGCAAGGCTGTTGAAGAAAAATTTGGCGACAAGGTTAAAACCACGTTTGTTGAAAATGTGCCGGAAGGTGCTGACGCCGAACGTGTTATCCGCCAGTTGGCCCAGACCGGCAACGAACTGATTTTCACCACTTCGTTTGGTTTCATGAACCCGACCATCAAGGTGGCAAAGCAGTTCCCGAATGTGAAATTCGAACATGCAACCGGTTACAAACGCGCCGATAACGTTGCAACCTATGCCGCACGTTTTTACGAAGGCCGTTATGTTGCCGGTGTGATTGCCGGTAAAATGACCAAAAGCAACGTCATCGGTTATGTCGGGTCCTTCCCGATCCCCGAAGTTGTGCGTGGCATTAACGCGTTCATGCGTGGTGCGTGGTCGGTTAACCCCGATGTGAAGGTCAAAATTGTTTGGGTTAACAGCTGGTATGATCCGGGCAAGGAAGGCGATGCTGCCAAGGCCCTGATCGACCAGGGTGCCGACATTATGGTGCAGCACACCGACAGCCCGGCACCGCTTCAGGTTGCTGAAAACCGTGGCATCAAGGGTTTTGGTCAGGCATCCGATATGATCAAATTTGCGCCCAAAGCCCAGCTTAGCGCGATTGTTGACCATTGGGATGACTATTACATCGACCGCGTTCAGGCTGTTATGGACGGTACCTGGAAAGCAGACGACACCTGGCATGGCCTGAAAGAAGGCATGGTCCATATGGCACCGTTTACCAACATGCCCGACGATGTTGCTGCCCTTGCCAAGGAAACCGAAGACAAAATTGCTTCGGGTGACATCAAAATCTTTGAAGGCCCGATTTATGATCAGGCTGGCGAATTGCGCGTCAAGGAAGGCGAAGTTGCCCCGGACGGCATGCTGCTGGGTATGGACTGGTACGTTAAAGGCATTGATGCCGAACTGCCGAAATAAAATATCTTGTGGTTAATTGCAGTTTTAACGATTGCAGTTGCCTATAAGCAAAATATGACAGCCCCGCAGATGATCTGTGGGGCTGTTTTATTTGTAAAATATGCTCTAAGGCACCTGCCCCGAACACGGGTTTCAGGGAAAACCACCTATCGATTTGGGGGCTGGTGACGAGTAGATCTGATGCGGAGATAAAACATCCTGTTTGCGACCAGTACCGGGGCTAGCCCCCGCGGGGGCGGTTATATGGGAATTATTGCCGGTTTTGCGGTTTTGGTGACGATGTTTGCTTTGGCGCGTCCAGCGCTGCCTCTGCAGCATTAATTGCAGCATCGAGCTCCTGGGCGTTCTTTTCTTTTTCGGCCGCTTTTGCTTTTGCCAGGGCCCTTGCGTTACGTTCGTTGTCGGCGTCGGACAGGGTTTCGTAAAATACCATATCGGCCCGCGGGTGGGTCAGGGCGAACAGGGCAGCACGGATGAATTTTAATTTTACCCGGCGCTGCCGGCTTTCCCCGGCCCATTTTTCGCGAAACAGTTCCATATCATCGCTGCGGGCAAAGTGGATCACCATATCGACAAATGGTGCACTTTGGTCTGATCGCGGCATTTCAATATTGCGGATACCCATGGTCCAGCGATCATGACGAATATTTCGGTCCAGCCAGTCCAGGATCGGCTGCGCTGATTGCCGTTCGTGAATAACAATCCGAAACGGAAAATTTCGCAGATCTTTTTTCATATCTCCCCCAACGCCAGCCTTTGGCGGTTAGCCAATGATACATAAAGCGTTCTTAAAAGATGTATAAATTCTTTGTCTTTGAATTCGAAAGATTTATCTGTTCTAAAGTTTAGCTGGCAATAGGGAGAGGTGCAGGGTAATGATCGGTGAAAGAGAATTTGGCGTTCTGAATTCGATGATTCCTGCATTATATGAGGCGGCAATTTCGCCCGATTTGTGGAAAGAGCGCCTTGACTGGTTAACAGGGGTATTGCGCAGCAAGAATGTTGTTCTTGTTCGCATTGAAAATATCAGACCTGAAATTTCTGATTATTCTTTTCATACCAACAGCTGGATCACGCCGGAAATGACGGATGACTATCTGCGACTTGGTTTGAACAATAATGACGGGTCGGCCTATTTTCATCAGCTTGATGTGTATGAATTTTCAGTTGGTGATGAAATGCGTCACCGCAACGGGGACATGTCGCCATCGCGTTTTTACCCATGGCTGGAAAAAAACACCGGTTGTAATCAGGCTGCGGGAATTTGCCTGTCGAACGAGCCTTCCGGGTATGACATTCTAACCACCCATTATCGCGACGGTGGGGATTTTGTCCCGCAAGAAGCAACCAGCATACTGCGCATTATCGGCCCCCATTTGACCAAGGTTCTTGAAATGAACCGCCCGGTCAATCTTTTGCGGCATCGATATGGCGCATTTCTTGATGTGCTGGACCGCTTGCGGATCGGGGTTGGGATTGTAACGGCAGGGTCGGAGCTTGTGATTGCCAACGAGGAGTTTAATCGCATCGTTTCAACCGGCGACAGTCTTATGCTGGGGGCGGATTCCAGCCTGTCGGCCCGCGATGATTATGATGCCCGTCTGTTACGCGATGCCGTTTTAAAACTAAGCCGCAAGGACAGTTTGGTTACGACATCGGAAAGTATCCGCCTTGGCAGCAGGATCAATGAAAACAGCGCCTATTTGCTGGATCTATCGCCCTTGCGCGAAACCCGTGGCGCTTTTGGCGGGCAGTTTTCCGGTGTGCTGGTTACGGTGGTGGATCCGTTCTGGTATACGGATTTAAATGTTGGCCTGATGCGCGATCATTACAATTTGACGAAGGCCGAAATCGACATTTTCGACGCTGTTCTTCGTGGTTTAAGCAATAGTGATATCGCCGATCATTTGGGCAAGGGACGCGAAACCGTAAAATCCCAGCTTGCGAGCATATTTCGTAAAACCGGTGCCAATGACCGGCTGGAACTTGTGCGCCTTGCGGTTCAGTTGATCATTCCGCTCAACGGTGATGGCGATGCTCCAAAACCGGGGGTCAGACGGGCGTTACAGGATTAGCAGGCAGGTTAAGGCCCGGTCGGCGGGTTGAATGTTTGACCGACCGGGTGTTTTGTCGTGTCTGTTTATGCTGTGTCTTTAATTATGCTTAGCTGGCACCCTGTCCAAGGTCGATGACATAATCTTCGACAAGGCCGCGTTTTTTGTGAACCTTGGTGAATTTGATCGGCCATTTGTTGTCGGGAGAATAAAACCAGCTGCGTGTGTTTGATGCATCTTTGCAAATGACTTCATAGGTCGGGATGGTTTTGGTGCCAACGGTGACCATTGCGGTCCCGGCAACGATGCAATCGCGTGTTGCTGACCATGTTTCTTTGCCGTCTGTGCCTTCAATCTCGAAGGATTCCATCGCACCAGGTTTTAACGGCCAGATATCGCCTTGCCGGATAACGCTTTGCGTGCCGTTTGACCCGCCGCAATTGGTCCATTTGGTATCGGGGCTTAAGAAATCTGCTCCCTCTGATGTGCAACCTTTATTGGGGCCTTCGGTGATTTCAAACATCAAACCATCGGCATTTTTGCCGGTAACGGTCAGTGTTTCTTTGTTGCCATTACGGTAATAGGCATAGGCATCGCCGACGGCAAGGTCCGGTTTGGCCAGTGACAGCAGGCTGACCTGGCTGTTGCGCACGACATTGCTGTTTGTCTGGCAGGCTGCCAGCCCGATTAGAATAATAAAAGGAATTATCAGTTTTTTCATAAAAGTCTCCCAGGCGTGTAAGACCGGTTCGCAGTTGCCCTAAATGCAAGCCGTGTCGGGTGTATTCGATGCTATTCAATGTGATTTTGGGTATCTGCAAATCCCCCGTGCGGGGGATACTGGCCGGGTTTTGATAAAAAAACGCCAGACTGCTGCACAGGTATTATTTTTTTACAGTGCATATTTGTATTATTCTAATTTTCGGTGGCGCGCTTAGCCCGTATGGCACATGGATATTTTACATTTATCCTTCGCGGATATATCGTTACATGATACGTGAAAACGTAATACTGCCGTCTGTTGGGAACGGTGGATAATCAAGACAAAAACCGGGGTAGGATACGTGACTGAAACACGATCTCATGTGCAGCCGACGGGCAAGGAGCGCCACTTCGGTGCAGACGAACTGATTGTCAGTAAAACCGATCTTAAAGGCCGGATTACCTATGCCAATGATACGTTTCTTGACATAGCAGGCTATGACGAAGAAGAAATTCTGGGACAACCCCATTCCATTATCCGCCATCCTGATATGCCGCGGTGTGTTTTTCAGTTGCTATGGTCTGAAATCGAGGCGGGCCGCGAGATTTTTGCCTATGTCGTTAATCTGGCAAAAAACGGCGATCATTACTGGGTTTATGCCCATATTACCCCCAGCTTTGACCAGCACGGTAAAATCACGGGATATCATTCCAACCGTCGGGTTCCCGAAGCCGGTGTGGTTGATAAAACCATAAAGCCCCTTTATGCCGAATTGCGCAAAATCGAGGAAAGCCAGGCCAGCCGCAAGGACGGCATGCATATGGCCGGGCGCGCGATGGCGCAAAAGGTCAAGGATCTTGGGCTTGAATATGATCAGTTCGTCCAAAGCCTGTAACAACCCTAACGCCGAGGTTTGAATATGTCGCTGTTTGGCAGGTCTACGAAGTCGGGAATTCAAAAGGCGCTGGAAGTTGTCGAAGCAGCAGCAAATGGCGATTATGAAGCCCGTATTACCCATATTGATAGCCATCCGCAAATGCGGGATTTATTTAACGCTATCAACCGATTGATCGACCGAAACGATGCCTTTTTGCGCGAAAGTGCCGCATCTATGGCTGCGGTGGCTGAAAATCGTTATTACCGGCGTATTGTCGAAACCGGGCTTGTCGGGGCTTATTTAACATCGGCGCGTGAAATTAACGCAGCCACCGGCATGATTGAAACAAAGCTGGGCGGTTTCCAAAAAGTTGTCGATGAATTTCGCAGCGGGTCGTTTGATGCGGTGGACCGTATTGCCCAGGCATCGGTCGCCCTTGAAGGGGCATCAGATGATGCCAGCCGCATAGCCCATGAAACCAGTGCACGTTCCACCAATGTTGCCGCCGCTGCCCGCCAGACGGCCGATAACGTCACCGGTGTTTCCGCCGCGTCCGAGGAACTGAACCATTCCATTCGCGAAGTCAGCGAGCAGGCCCGGGAATCGGTTGATATTGCGCATCGCGCCAATGGCCTGGCCCGTGAAACCGATGGGCGTATTGGACAGCTTGAAACCGCGGCCGTCGAGATTGTCGAAGTCGTTAGCTTTATTCGCGATATTGCCGCCCAGACCAACCTTCTGGCCCTGAATGCCACGATTGAAGCCGCCCGCGCGGGTGAGGCGGGCAAAGGCTTTGCCGTGGTCGCCAACGAGGTCAAAGGCCTTGCCAACCAGACCAGCAAGGCAACCGAAAGCATTGAAGAAAAAGTTCAGGATATTCAAAACGCGATCGAGCTTTCGGTTGGATCAATCCGCGAGATTGCCGGGGTAATCGACGATCTGGCGGCGCGTTCTGATTTGATTTCCACCAACGTTGAAACCCAGACGTCGTTGTCGTCCGATATGACGCACAATGTTGAACAGGCATCGGATGGCGCACGCGATGTAACCGATAACATCACCGCCGTTTCCGATATGACCAGCCAAACCGGTCAGGCGGCACAAACCACGCGTGAAATGGCGGCCGATCTGGCACAGCAGGCGGAACATCTGCGCGGGCAGTTGGGCGGTTTTCTCGATAATATTACGCAATTGTTGTATACTTCATCACGTAAAAAATAATCCGCAGGTAAACCACCGGATGTATCCTTGAACCGGTCGAGCCTGGCGGGCTGGTTCAGGGATATGACAATGCGTGTATTTTTCAATGCCCGGCATGACGCCCATGACGTGAAAGCTGAATTTTATCACGGGCAAACCATTTCCGCCCTCGACGATCCGCGTCGCATGGGCATTATCCGTGATGCTTTGGCCCATAAAGTTGCCGCCCGGCTGGTAGACCCGACAGATCATGGCATGGCTGCGATCCGGGCTGTTCATGATGCGGGGTATCTGAACTTTCTAAGCCATGCCTGGCAGGACTGGAGCAATGCCGGGTTTGACGGGGCTGCTGTTCCCGGTGTCTGGCGTGCCATGGTGACAGGTATCGGTGATGCAAATTTGAATCCGGGCGATAAATCTGCACATGCCGCCAGTGTCCTGCCCGATCATTGTCATATCCTTAAAAAGCTGGGCCAATATGCCTATGCCACTGACACGCCGATTGGTGATGGCAGTTGGCAGGCTGCCTATTGGGGGGCACAAACTGCTATTTCGGCGGCCAATGCGGTGATGAAGGACGGCGAGGCATCTTTTTGTCTTGGCCGGCCCCCGGGGCACCATGCACACCGTGCCTGTTATGGTGGGCATTGCCTGTTAAATAATGCGGCGATTGCGGCCCAGCATATGCGGGCAATGGGGGCAGACCGGGTAGCTGTTCTTGATATTGATCAGGATCACGGCGACGGCACGCAGGATATTTTTTATCAGCGTGGCGACGTTTTAACTGTTTCTATTCATGCAGCCCCGGATAACCATTTTCCTTTTTTTAGCGGTTATGCCCACGAAACCGGCGCGGGTGACGGCTTGGGCACCAACCTGAACATACCTTTGGCGGAAAATGCCGGTTTTTCAGGTTTTTCTGACGGGCTTGGTTTGGCGCGGCAAAAAATTATCGGGTTTGATGCCGATATGCTGGTGGTGTCACTGGGGGTAAATGCCCATGAGGTTGAACCTTTGGGGACCCTTGGCCTGACGACGGAAAATTATTTTGCAATTGGCCAACAGATTGCCAGCCTTGGCTTGCGCACGTTGTTTGTGATGGAAGGCGGGTATGCCCACGATGTGATCGGGCAAAATGTGGTGGCGGTATTGTCGGGGTTTTTAGGCGGTATCGGAAGTAACCCGTGATTGGGTCAGTGTTTTAAAAGGGGCTGATACTTTTAACTGGTTAGATGTGGTTCACCGGGTTGTGGGGCGGGCAGGGCCGAAGCCGTGGGGTAAATCTCGCGAACGATCTCCAGCCATGCCTTGGCAGCGTGCGATAAAAACCCGTTCCGGCGCCAGATCATGGCCATGTCCCATTGGGTGTCTGCTTCGTTGAGTTCGATGTATTTCAGGCCAGGATGCGGGCGCTGCTGCGCGATCATGCGCGGCAAAAAGCTGACCCCAAGGCCCGCTGCGACCAGTTCGGTGATAAAATCGATCTGGCTGCTGCGCGCCGCAATCACCGGTTCAACTTTACGGCGACGGGCGGCGTCAATTAAAATACGGTTCAGTGCAAACCCCTTTTCAAACAGGATCAACGGTGTATCGCGCAAATCATCGAAGGTGATGCGGGGTTTATGCGCGTCGGGATGGTCGTTTGGCAACAGGGCGACCAGCGGTTCGCAGCGCACGGGTTGGGCATCAAAATCACCCGCTGCCGGTAACAACGATGCACCCAGTTCCAGTTCGCCGCTTTGCAGCATTTCTTCCAGCCGGGTACTGCCCTGTTCGACCAGGCGAATATCAATGCCGGGAAACCGTTTGCGATAAATGGCAAATACTGGCGCAAACAGGGTGTTGCTGCCAATTGGCGGCAGGCCCAAATGCAGCGCACCCCGTTTTAAACCGCGAATTTCATCAAGTTCCGCCAAAAGGTCTTCGCGCTCGGCCAAAATGCGCAATGCACGGGCATAAACAACCTCGCCTGCGGCCGTCATACGGTTGTTATGACCAATGCGTTCGAGCAACGGTACCCCAATTTCATCTTCAAGCTGGCGCACAGACTTGCTGATCGCCGACTGGGTGACAAAAACTGTTTTGGCCGCGTGGGAAAACCCGCCCTGACGAACAACTTCGACAAAGGCGCGCAGGGCGCGAATATCCATAATTATTCCTAAATGGAATAGTTTTAAGTAATTCAATTCATTTTAATCATATTGTGCAGTGCGTTATGGTGGCCGTCAAGGAGAACAGACATGAGCACCCCACTTTCCACGGTTCCATCTGCCGTTGCCACGACCCACGCCGTCGTTGCGCCGCTCACGACCGGTCGCTTTTTCACCGGCATCACCATTCGCAGTCGCCATGCCGTGCGCAATAGTCGCCTTTTACAAATTGCCTTGATATTTGCCTTTTGGTTGCTGGGCGAAGCGATTGTGCGTGCGGCGCATGTCCCTTTGCCTGGCGGTATTATTGGCATGGCAGTTGTTTTTGGCCTGCTGGCAACACACCGCATCAGCTTGCACAGCATGCGGCGCGGGGCGCAGTGGTATCTGGCTGAGATGTTGCTGTTTTTTGTGCCTGCCGTATTGGCGGTTTTAAACCATTCCGAATTGTTCGGGATGCTGGGCGTGAAGGTTTTGGTGGTTATATTGGGTAGTACGGCCTCGGTTATTGCTGTTACCGCCTTGATCATGGACGTTTTTGTACATTTCAGGTCCCGTCATGACGTGGTTTGATAATGCCATTGCCCAGGCCATTTTCTGGTCGCTGGCAACAATCGGATTTTACATTCTGGCCCGTAAACTTCATCGCCGCTGGCAACACGGCTGGTTAACGCCGCTTCTGGTAACGCCGGTGATCCTGATCGGCTTGGCGTTGATGCTTCATGAAAGTTATGGCGCGTATATTCGCGGGACCGGCTGGTTGGTAACCTTGCTGGGGCCGACCATGGTTGCCTTTGCCGTGCCAATTTATGAACAGCGCAAATTTATCTATCGTCATTGGCCGGTGCTGGCGGTGGGGGCGGTTGCCGGGAGTGTTACCGCAATGGTAACCGGCTGGTGCCTGGCCACATTTTTGGGGCTGGATGGTGCCTTGCGGCTCAGTTTGCTGCCCCGTTCCATCAGCACGCCCTTTGCCATGGAAGTTTCGGGCGATATTGGCGGCATTCCCGATTTAACAGCAGTTTTTGTGGTGGTGACCGGGGTGTTTGGCGCGGTTCTGGGCGAAATTATGCTGGCCCGGATGCCGGTATCATCGACCCTGGCCCGAGGGGCCGCACTGGGCATGGGCGCACACGGGGCCGGAACGGCCAAGGCCCACGAAATTGGCACCGAAGAAGGATCGGTCGCCGGGTTGATTATGGTGCTGGTTGGTTTGCTGAATGTTTTGATCGCCCCGGTGATTGCTTATTGTTTGCGGGGCTAACAAGGGCGAAATACCGGGTGGATCATGGGCGTTCCCACGGCGGGATGCCGCCAAATTCGGCAACCAGAAAATCAACAAAGGCGCGCACCCGTGTTGGCAGGTAACGGTTTTCAGGGTACAGGGTATAAACCGCATGGGCTGGCGGAGTGCAGTCGGGCAGAACCACCTTTAGCACCCCCGAGGCGATCAGCGGGCCAACTTCCCACATCGATTTCAGGGCAATGCCATGCCCATCGACACACCAGCGGGTTAAAACCTCGCCATTGTCCGAATCCATCGATCCTGAAACCGATAAGGTGCTCGGTGCGTCGTCGTCTTCAGGCTGCAAGGTCCATTGATATTGCCGCGAGCCGGGAAAACGCAGCAACAGGCAGTTATGGTTCAGAAGGTCGGCGGGGGTGCGCGGGGTGCCGTTGCGTTTTAAATAGGCCGGGCTTGCCACCAATACCCGTTTGTTGGCGGCCAGTTTGCGCACAATCAGCGAACTTTCCTTAAGCTCGGCAATGCGAATGGCAAGGTCAACCTTGTCTTGCAGCAGGTCCAAAAGCCGGTCTGACAGGTGCAGGCGGATTTGTACATCCGGGTTTTTTTCAACAAATTTCGGAATGATCGGGGCGACGAACATATTGCCAAAGGCCACCGGGCAGGTGACGGTTACCGGGCCGCGGGTGGTGTTTTTCTGGTTGGCAATGGCGTTTTCGGCTTCTTCCATTTCGGCCAGAATACGCTGGCAATGGCGATAATAAATGTCGCCTTCGGTGGTCAGGCCCACGCGGCGTGTGGTGCGGTTAAGCAAACGTACGCCCAGTCGTTCTTCCAGCCGGGCAATACGGTTTGACACCACGGCGGCCGAATGGCGCAATTCGCGCCCGGCGGCCGAAAGGTTGCCCAGTTCGGCAACGCGCACAAAAATCTGGATGTCCTCAAAATCGGACATAGGGCTATGCTCTCACTCTTGTTGGTTTACAGGCTCCCCTGTTGGGGTGCTGTAGCGATCGGGCTTTTATTTTGCTGCGGGAGCGAAGCCTTGATCGCGTCTTTACTGTGCCATTTTAAAAAATGTCTTGAAAGTCATTTCGATTATGCCCGCTTCCTAAATAATAGAGCCCCCTTCAAGCCTGTGTTAGGAAAATAGGGATTGTAAGAATTCTGAAAATTCGCGTCATAATATGCTGCAAGGCAAAATCAGGGACGGGGACCGGGGCCCGCGATCGTTATCGCAGGGACATCCCGGTAAGAGAGAGGGACCAAACAGGTGGATATTCTGTTTCAGGACTGGATCAATCTGATCCTGCGCTGGGCGCATGTGATTACCGGGATCGCGTGGATTGGCTCGTCATTTTATTTTGTCTGGCTGGATTTATCGCTGCGCAAGCGCCCGGGCATGGATGAGGGCGTTTACGGCGAAGCCTGGATGGTGCATGGCGGCGGCTTTTACCATGTCAATAAATGGATGGTCGCCCCGGCCAAAATGCCCGACGATTTGCACTGGTTCAAATACGAGGCCTATTTCACCTGGCTGACCGGCTTTGCCCTGCTGGTGACGATGTATTATTGGAGTGCGGAATCCTATCTGATTGATCCGTCGGTGATGCCGATGACCAAATGGGATGCCATCCTGACCGGCCTGATCAGCCTGGTCGCCGGGTGGTTTATTTATGATCTGATTTGCAAAAGCCCGATTGGCCGTAAAACCGGCACGCTGGCGATTGCCCTGTTCATTCAGATTATGGCCTTTGCCTGGATTTATACCCATGTTTTTAGCGGGCGTGGGGCGTTCATTCATGTGGGTGCGTTGATTGGCACCATGATGGCGGCCAATGTTTTTCGCATCATCATTCCCAATCAGAAAAAGGTCGTCGCCTCGCTGATGGCGGGGGAAAAGCCCGACCCGGCTTTGGGTTTGCAGGCCAAACAGCGTTCCACCCATAATAACTATCTGACCTTGCCGGTGCTGGCGATGATGATCAGCAACCATTACCCCATGACCTATGCCCATGATCAGGCATGGGTGGTGATTGGTCTGATCCTGATTGTGGGCGGGCTGGTGCGGCATTTTTTCAATACCCGCAATTCGGGTGGTGCGGGTAAGGCGATTGCCTGGCAATTGCCCGCTGCGGCGGTATTTATGGCGATACTGGTGGTTTTTGTATCCTATGACCCCAGTGCCCCGCGCAGTGGCGACATTATTTCGTCAAACGAAGCCATGGGCATTATTCAAACCCGCTGTGCCGTATGTCATTCCGCCCATCCAACCGAGGATGGCTTTGATGAAGCCCCGGCCGGTGTGATGTTTGACAGCCTTGACCAGGTCCATACCAATGCGCAACGCATTATGGCGCAGGCTGTGATTGGCAAATCCATGCCGCTAGGTAATCTTACTGAAATGACCGACGAAGAACGGGCCAAGCTGGGCCAGTGGATAAGGGCGAAGATGCCGGAATAGGGTTTGTGTGGGTCCGATCGTAATTAAGCTATGACCGAGATAAGCAGGGGGTGGAACATTGTGATCCACCCCCTGTTTTTTCTGGGTTTGGTTTTGTTATGGCAGGTTTTGAAAAACAGTGGGGTTCCAGCGATAGCCTTGCCGGGCAACCGTGATATGGCCGATGCCGGGAAACGCAATATGGCTGCCTGCCACATGGCATTTCTTTGTAACGGCAAATTCCAGCGCTTTTTTACGGCTTTGAACCGCCGTGTCGCCATCGACGTCAAAGCAGATTGCGATGGCGGGGTCCTCGAACTGGACGATATGGCCGTGGCTGATATCGCCCCAGCAAAAGACGGCATTTTCACCCGATTGCATGACGATGCCGCTATGCCCCGGTGAATGACCGGGTAACAGAACCGACATTGCAAAACCGGGGATGGGGCTGGCATTGTCGGCAAATACGGACACATGCCCTGCATTTTCATAGGGCGCGATGCAGGCAATGGCATTTTTAAAATGCGGATGCATGGCAGCGGGGACCAGTGCCATGTGGTCCGGGTTTAGGAAAAAGTCTGCATCGCGTTTCGGGATATGCAGGCGGGCATTGGGAAATGCCATTTTGCCATCGCGGATCAAACCGCCGACATGGTCGCTATGCAGGTGGGTTAAAATAACGTCATCAATTTGCGCAGGCCGGTATCCCGCTGCCATAAGGTTGCGCTCCACATGCCCCAGTGCAGGCCCGGCCAGGTCGCCGCTGCCGGTATCGACCAGAACAAGACGATCACCGATGGCAAATAAAAAGGCATTAAAAGATGCGGGGGTTGGCGTGCCTTGCCAGGTATCAGTCAGCCGTGCAGCGACATGGTCGGCATTGGTATTTAGATAAAGTTTTTCCAGCGCAAAGGGGATGGTTCCGTCTGATAATGCGGTGACGACCATGTTGCCAAGGATCATGGGGTAATAACCGGGAACGGGGTTGGGCAATGCCGGATGTTTGATCGGGGCGTTCATGGTGGTTTCCTGTCTGTTGCCCGCCACGCAGGCGGGGCTTTGTAAGTTGGTTCAGACAGGCTATATCTGGGTTTGTCATTAATCAAATCGATGTCGGTAATGCAAATCATTGATCATTTCAATTTACGATCTTTTGACCTTAATCTGCTGGTTGCCTTTGATGCCTTGATCACGGAAGGCAGTGTGACGCGGGCAGCCAGAAAATTACGGATCGGTCAGTCCGCGATGAGCCATAATCTGGCAACGTTGCGGATGTTGTTGCGCGATGATTTGTTTGTTCGGGTTGGGCAGGAAATGCAGCCAACAGCCCGCGCGCAAAGCCTGTCCGGGCCGATCCGCCATGCTTTGCAGCAGGCACAAGTCGCCTTGCAGGTGGGAAATGATTTTGATCCGCGAACGGAAAAACGGGTATTTCGCATCGGGGTTTCTGACGAGATGGCGCAGGTTCTGTTGCCGGACCTTCTGGGGTATCTGGCCCATGCCGCACCCGGCATTGGCATTTTGGCCCGGGAATTAAGCCTGCCAACGGTTGAGCCTTTGCTGAATCGTAGTGAAATAGATGTTGCTGTGGGCGTGCCCTATGTGCCGCAAGGGTCGTTTGCGGGCGAAAAGCTGTTTGATGCCCACGCCAGTTGCTGTTTTCACCCTGATTTGATTGGGCGAAACGCGCCACTGGACGCCGATGCATATTTTGCGGCACGCCACGCGGTTTTTTCACACAGTGCCAATATCGCAGGCTGTGTTGGAGATATTTATCAAAAAACCGGGCATACGCTCGATGTCGGGTTTGCGGCCCCGGCTTTTTTGCCGTTGTTGGCCGCGGCGGCCAAGGCCCCCCTGATTGCGACGGTGCCAGAACGCATTGCCAGGCGCTATGCCGCACTATTTGGTTTGGTGACCAGCCCGGTGCCGGTCGCACAGGGTTTTTCAGCCAGCTTTATGGTCTGGGCCCGCCATACGGAACGCGATGTTGCTGTCTTATGGATGCGTGATTGTATTCGCATCGTGGCGTTGCAGGCATCATGATGATGATGGTACAGGGGCGAAATAAATGCACCCCGCCAGGGCAAACTAGCGGGGTGCGAGGTATTGTGGTGCAATAACCTCGGTGGAGGCCGAAACCTCCGGGCGGTGGGATACGCCGGTTAATAAGGGGGGTCAAGTACCTTTCGGTTGATTAAAAAACAGTCAAAAAAATATATGTGAATGAAAAATAGTCATACAAAATGCATGTGACGCAATAATTTTCTACTAAACCGCAATGTAGTATTGTTAAATTGCGTTGAGTCTCTGCGGTTTTTGAAGATTCGTATAAAACTTCAAAATTTGGCACGATTTTGGCTAGTACCGCTGCGGTGCAATAAACTCGCAGTGGAGGCTACAAAATGAAGAAGACGCTTCAGACGATCGTTGGCGCGGGGGCGCTGGCGTGGTCTGCAATGGCCATGACGCCGGCGCAAGCCGCCGACGATACGATCAAAATTGGCGTACTGCACTCTCTCTCGGGAACGATGGCGATTTCGGAAACCACGTTAAAGGACACGGTCCTGATGCTGGTTGATGACATCAACAAAAAAGGCGGTCTTCTGGGCAAAAAGGTCGAAGCTGTGGTGGTTGACCCGGCTTCGGACTGGCCGCTTTTTGCCGAAAAAGCGCGTGAGCTTCTGGAAAAAGACAAGGTTGCCGCTGTTTTTGGTTGCTGGACATCTGTTTCGCGCAAATCGGTTTTACCGGTCTTTGAAGAAGACAACGGTCTTTTGTTCTATCCGGTGCAGTTTGAGGGCGAAGAAAGCTCGCGCAATGTGTTTTATACCGGGGCTGCCCCGAACCAGCAGGCAATTCCGGCTGTTGACTATTTGATGAGCGAAGATGGCGGCGGCGCAAAGCGTTTTGCCCTGCTGGGAACGGACTATGTTTATCCGCGTACCACCAACAAGGTTTTGCGCGCCTACTTGCATAGCAAGGGTGTTGCTGACGAAGACATTATGGAAAACTATACGCCGTTTGGTCATTCCGATTGGCAGTCCATTGTGTCGGACGTAAAAACCTTTGCATCGGCGGGCAAAAAAACCGCTGTTGTTTCGACCATCAATGGTGATGCCAACGTGCCGTTCTACAAGGAACTGGCAAACCAGGGCATTAAGGCAGAAGACATTCCCGTCGTTGCATTTTCAGTCGGCGAAGAAGAACTGGCTGGTATTGATACCACCCCGCTGGTTGGTCATCTGGCCGCCTGGAACTATTTTGAAAGTGTCGATACCGAAGCCAATGCGGCCTTTATCAAAAAATGGCATGCCTATATCGGCGATGACAAACGCGTAACCAATGACCCGATGGAGGCCACCTATATCGGCTTTACCATGTGGGCCCATGCGGTTGAGCAGGCTGGCACCACCGATGTCGATGCCGTTCGTCAGGCTATGTATGGCCAGAAAGTACCGAACCTGACCGGTGGTGTTGCGGTGATGAACCCCAACCATTACTTGTCCAAACCGGTTCTGATTGGCGAAGTACAGGATGATGGCCAGTTTGATACCGTCTGGAAAACCGACGACGTTGTTGTCGGTGATTCCTGGTCAGACTATATCCCCGAAAGTGCGAAGCTGACGGCGGATTGGACCTATCCGTGGGTCTGCGGTAACTGCGAAAAACCGACATATTAATTGAAATGGACGGGCCGGATGCCATGCGCATTCCGGCCCGTTTTGCTGGTGCGCGGGATGGCAACATGTTTTACCGCCCCGTTTGAATTTGCCTGTATATTTGAATGCGCGATGCGAAGGCTTTGATCATGCGTCAAGATTTTTCCCCGCCTGCGCCGGGCCGAATGCCCCATCATTCTTTCCGCCGTTTTTTCATGCCCCTGTTTGCCATTGTGGCTCTGATGCTGGTGGCATTGGCCCCGCAACAGGCACATGCCTTTAGCGACGAACAGTTGCGGCAGAATGCGGAACAGTTAAACGCCAAAAGTTCGACCAAAAAGCTTGATGTCATTGAAAAGATGGCGGCGGATGGCGACCCGCGTGTTGCCCCGATCCTGGAAGCAATGCTGGGCGGCGATTTATATGTCAGCAAGGCCGATGACAAGGTGGTTATTGGTAAAAAGCAGGGCAAGGTCTGGCAGCATATTGATGTTGTTAGCGGGGCGGTCACAGGGGAAAGCGGATCGGGCGATCTTGATAAAATACGGATTAATAACCGTCTGCGCGGGGCGCTTCGTGATGCGCTGGCGACCCTGAATTTATTTAGTCCGGACCTGGCAACCCGCCGGGCGGCCGTGGAAACCGTAATGGATACCCGCGATCCGGCAATGGCACCATTGTTGCAGCGTGCCATTGACCGCGAGAACGACCCCGAATTACTGGCGCGAATGGAACTTGCCAGGGCGACCATGGCGTTGGCAGCGGGCAAAACATCGCAAGAACGGCTGGATGCGATTGATATTCTGGCAAGCCAGACCACCCCGCAAATTCGCGCGGTGTTGTTGCAGTTTGTCAATGCCGCCGAGGCCGAAAATTATGACCCCAAAGTGGTTGCTGCGGCAAAGGACGCGGTGGCATCGGTCGAAGGCCGGTTAAAGATGTGGCAGACCGGCGGTGACGTTTATCGGGGCATCAGCCTGGGGTCGGTTTTGTTGCTGGCTGCTGTGGGGCTGGCGATTACCTTTGGTGTGATGGGCGTCATTAATATGGCGCACGGCGAAATGATCATGATTGGGGCCTATACCACCTATGCGGTGCAGCAGGCTTTTATGGTGTGGTGGCCTGCCGGTATCGGCTGGTCGCTGGCGGTAGCAGTGCCAATGGCATTTCTGGTTTCGGGCGGGGTTGGCGTGGTGATTGAACGTTTGATCATTCGTTTTTTATATGGCCGCCCACTTGAAACCCTGCTGGCGACCTGGGGGCTTAGCCTGTTTTTACAGCAAGCCATTCGCAGCATTTTTGGTGCCAGCAACCGCCAGGTCGTTGCACCCGATTTCATGAGTGGCGCCATCGAATTTTCGACCGGTCTGGTTCTCACCTATAACCGGCTGTGGATTATTCTGTTTAGCCTGCTCGTCGTTGGTGGCATTGCCATTGTGCTGCGCTATACCGCGTTTGGTTTGCAAATGCGGGCAGTGACGCAAAACCGCCGTATGGCGGGGTCGGTTGGTATTCGCACCGGCTATGTCGATGCGCTGACCTTTGGCCTGGGATCGGGCATCGCCGGGATTGCCGGTGTCGCGCTTAGCCAGATCGACAATGTCAGCCCCAATCTGGGGCAGGGTTATATCATCGACAGTTTTATGGTGGTGGTGTTTGGCGGCGTTGGCAATTTGTGGGGCACGGTTTTGGGCGCGTTTAGCCTGGGGATTGTGAATAAATTCCTGGAACCTGTTGCCGGGGCTGTGTTGGCAAAAATCTTTGTTCTGGTTGCTCTTATCCTGTTTATCCAGAAACGTCCCAAAGGGTTGTTTGCCCTTAAGGGCCGCGCGGTGGAGGCCTGATCCATGACCGACTATCGCCAGAAATATAAAATGACGCCGGTTCTGGGCTGGTTGTTGCAGGACCGGGGCGGCATGATTTTGCTGGGCATTTTGCTGGCTGGCAGCATTTTGATTCCGATTGGAAATTTGCTGATCCCCGAAGGATCGGCCTTTCATGTGCCAACCTGGATGTTGGGGCTGTTGGGCAAGTATTTGTGTTATGCGCTGTTGGCCCTGAGTGTTGATCTGATTTGGGGTTTTTGCGGCATTTTAAGCCTGGGCCACGGGGCGTTTTTTGCCCTTGGCGGCTATGCCATGGGCATGTATCTGATGCGTCAGATCGGTGATCGCGGGGTTTATGGCGATCCGGTTTTGCCCGATTTTATGGTGTTCCTGAACTGGAAGGAACTGCCGTGGTACTGGTACGGGTTTGATCATTTCAGCATGGCCGTGATTATGGCGATGCTGGTTCCCGGTTTGCTGGCGTTTGTGTTCGGATTTCTGGCGTTTCGGTCTCGCGTGACCGGGGTTTATCTGTCGATTATTACCCAGGCGATGACCTATGCGCTGTTACTGGCGTTTTTTCGCAACGATATGGGTTTTGGCGGCAATAACGGCCTGACCGATTTCAAGGATATTCTGGGCTTTGATCTGCAATCGGATCAAACCCGTTGTGTTTTGGTTGTGGCATCGGCTGTGATGCTCGCACTGTGTTATCTGGTGGCGCGGGGCATTACGCAATCACGTTTGGGCAAGGTGTTAATTGCCATTCGCGATGCCGAAAGCCGGGTGCGTTTTACCGGCTATCGGGTGGAATATTACAAGTTGTTTGTGTTTACCGTTTCAGCCGTGATGGCGGGCATTGCCGGTGCGCTTTATGTGCCGCAAATCGGCATTATCAACCCCGGCGAATTCGCCCCTGCTGCCAGTATTGAAGTGGTGATCTGGGTGGCGGTTGGCGGGCGTGGCACGCTTTACGGGGCGGTGTTAGGGGCGTTTATTGTCAATTATGCCAAAACGTTTTTTACCGGTGTAATGCCCGACTTCTGGCTGTTTTTCCTGGGCGGGTTGTTTGTCGCCGTGACGCTGTTTTTGCCCAAGGGTGTCATCGGGGCGGTTCCTGCGTTTGGTGGTGCTGCGGGGCCGGGCGCACAGGGGAACTGGCGTGAAAGATTGGCCGCCTGGCGCGCCAATCAGGGGGGCAAGGCATGAATACCGCAGAAGACCTTCTTTCCGAAGAAAGCCGCATGATTCAAAGCGAAAAGGCCGCCACCATCCTGTATGTCGATGGCGTATCGGTAAGTTTTGATGGTTTTCGCGCACTTAATAACCTGAGCTTTTATGTTGAACCGGGTGAACTTCGCGCCATTATCGGTCCTAACGGGGCGGGTAAAACCACGATGATGGATATTATCACCGGCAAAACCCGCCCCGATACGGGTGATGTGCTGTATCAAAGCGATGTGGACTTAACCAAACTTGACGAAGCCGACATCGCCAATTTGGGCATTGGGCGCAAGTTTCAAAAACCGACCGTGTTTGAAAGCCATACGGTTTTTGACAATCTGTTACTGGCCTGTTCTGGCGGGCGCAGGGTGTTTTCGGCCCTGTTTCACCGGCTAAGCACCGTTGAAAAACAGCGGATCGAGGAGACCCTGGCGACCATTCGGTTGGGCGATGCGCGCGAAACGCTGGCGGCCAATTTGTCGCATGGGCAAAAGCAATGGCTGGAAATTGGCATGTTGCTGATGCAGGAACCGCAATTGTTGCTGGTTGATGAACCTGTGGCGGGCATGACCGATTCTGAAACCGAACAAACCGCCATTTTGCTGCGCAATATCGCGAAAACCCGGTCGGTTGTGGTGGTGGAACACGATATGGAATTTGTCCGCGATCTTGATTGCAAGGTGACGGTGCTGCACGAGGGCTCGGTTCTGGCGGAAGGGCGGTTAGATAGCGTGCAAAAAGACCCGCGTGTTATTGAAGTTTATCTGGGGCGCTGATCATGCTGAGTGTTGAAAACATCGATCTTTATTATGGGGCGTCCCATGCGTTGCGTTCGGTTTCGCTCAGGGCGGAAACCGGCAAGGTAACGGCGGTTCTGGGCCGCAACGGGGTGGGCAAAACATCGTTGATGCGCGCTGTTGTCGGCCAGCACCCGATAGCCAGTGGCGATATTGTCTGGGAAGGTAAAAAAATATCGCGGGATCCGTCGTGGAAACGATCCGCAGCGGGGATTGCCATTGTCCCCCAAGGGCGCGAGGTTTTTCCGCTTTTGACGGTTAAGGAAAATCTTGAAACCGGTTTTGCGGCCTTGCCCCGGCCGCTACGTCATATTCCCGATGAAATTTTTGATCTGTTTCCCGTTTTGCGCGACATGCTGGGGCGGCGCGGCGGCGATTTGTCGGGCGGGCAGCAGCAGCAACTGGCAATTGGCCGCGCCCTTGTGACCCGGCCCCGGTTGCTTGTCCTTGATGAACCAACCGAAGGCATTCAGCCCTCGATCATCAAAGACATTCAGCGCGTGATCAAACAATTGGCAGATCGGGGCGACATGGCGATTTTGCTGGTTGAACAATATTTTGATTTTGCACATGAACTTGCCGATGAAATCATTGTGCTGGAACGCGGCGAAGTGGTGCTGGCGGGGGCGAAAAATGAACTGGACCGGGAAAATGTTCGCACCTATCTGACCGTTTGATCAGCACCTGCCTAATTTTCGCGCATGAACAACAGGCGCGATTGTGTGTTTGCGCGCCAAAAAACGCCTTAATGCGCCGATGTTGGCCGGGTATCAGTTCTGGCCTGGATCTTGCTAATATGTTGCTTGCTGCTGTTGGTGGCAAAGTTGAAACGGCGTTGGGTGGGCCTGTGCAGTTAGGCAAGATTGAAAGTTCCGCGCTTGACGACACCGCGATTTCGGCGGTAGTGCGCCCGGAAACAAAGGTGCACCCCGATTGTTTGGCGCGCCCGATTGTGACCGATGGGCGGGCGGAAGTTTCTTTCAAGGCAGCACATCATCCCGGCCAGCCTTCGGCCCTGAACCATCTGTTTTATCGTGATCCGATGAAGATGCTGTTTCCGCGCACCCAGCCCGGCGATATTAGCCAGGCGGTGCTGGTGACCACATCGGGCGGTATGGTTGGTGGCGATCAACTGGCGTTTTCGGGCCGGGCGGGTGAAAATACCCAATTACAACTGACTGCGCAGGCGGCAGAAAAAGTTTATCGGTCATTAGGGCCGGATGGCAAAATGACGGTCGATCTGACCGCCGAAGATGGCGCGTGGCTGGAATGGTTGCCCCAGGAAACGATTTTGTTTGATGGTGCCCGTTTGCGCCGCACAACATCGGTTTCTGTTTTCGGTTCTGGCCGGGTTCTGGCCGGGGAAATAATGGTTTTTGGCCGTTTGGCCCGGGGCGAGGTTTTTTCGCACGGTCTGGCGCGTGATGCCTGGGATGTTTCCCTTGATGGTCGCCCCGTATGGCGTGATGCGTTGCATCTGGATGGCGATATTTTACGGGTGCTGGATCATCCGGCAAGTTTTAACGGGGCGCGGGCCAGTGCCACGGCGATTTTCACCGGTCGGGGGGCCGAAAATCAGCTTGAGGTTGCCCGCGAATGCCTAAAGGGCGCTGCGCAACAGGGGGACGGGGTTTTGGCGGCGGCAACCGCAATGACAAATATTGTCATTGTGCGGTGGCTGGCGGTTGAACCGATGCGGTTGCGCAGCGCCTATGGCGCCTGGTGGGCGATGTTTCGCCATAAGGTAAATCATCTTCCGGCGCGCCTGCCGCGCATGTGGGAGATTTAAGCGATGCAGAACGGCTTGCACGAAAAAGGGAGGGCACCATGAACCTGATGCCACGCGAAAAAGACAAATTACTGGTCGCGATGGCCGCAATGGTGGCCCGTCGGCGGCTGGAACGGGGCGTAAAGCTGAATTACCCCGAAGCCATCGCCCTGATTACGGATTACGTGGTGGAGGGCGCGCGCGACGGCGTATCGGTGGCCGAATTGATGCGTGACGGGGCCACAGTTTTGACCCGCGATCAGGTGATGGAAGGCATTGCCGAAATGATCCATGACATTCAGGTCGAAGCGACCTTTCCTGACGGGGTCAAGCTCGTTACCGTTCATGAACCCATTCGCTAGGAAAGGTGCGTTTTTATGATCCCCGGTGAAATTATAACAGCACCCGGTACCCTGACCTTAAACGAGGGCCGTGAAACCGTCTCCATAACGGTATCAAATACCGGTGACCGCCCGGTGCAGGTGGGGTCGCATTATCATTTTTACGAAACCAACCCCGGCCTTGATTTTGACCGCGAAGCCGCACGGGGCTGCCGCCTTGATGTTCCTGCGGGCAGTGCCGTGCGGTTCGAACCGGGCCAAACCCGCGAAGTCACCCTGGTCAAATATGTCGGCAAAGGTGTGGTTTACGGCTTCAATGGTAAAATTAACGGCGCGTTGGGGGACTGAACATGGCCTATGAAATTGATCGTTCATCCTATGCTGCCATGTTTGGCCCGACCGTGGGCGACAAAGTGCGCCTTGCTGATACCGACCTGATTATCGAAGTTGAAAAAGACTTCACCACCTATGGTGAAGAAGTCAAATTTGGCGGCGGCAAAGTGATCCGCGACGGTATGGGGCAGTCACAAGCATCGCGCGCCGAAGGGGCTGTGGATACCGTTATTACCAACGCGCTGATTCTGGATTACTGGGGCATTGTAAAGGCCGATATTGGCCTGCGTGATGGCCGCATTGCTGCCATTGGCAAAGCAGGCAACCCCGATATTCAGCCCGATGTGGATATTATTATTGGTCCGGGTACCGAAGTGATTGCCGGTGAAGGAAATATTATCACCGCAGGCGGTATTGACGCGCATATTCACTGGATTTGCCCGCAACAGGCGGATGAAGCCCTGTATTCTGGTGTAACCACGATGTTGGGTGGGGGTACCGGCCCGGCAGCGGGTACGAACGCCACCACCTGCACCCCCGGCCCGTGGCATATTGCCCGCATGTTGCAAGCCGCCGACGGTTTGCCGGTTAACGTTGGTTATTTTGGCAAGGGCAATGCCACCCTGCCTGCCGCCCTGATCGAACAGGTAAAAGCAGGTGTTTGCGGATTAAAGCTGCATGAAGACTGGGGCACCACCCCGGCCACGATCGATGCTTGCCTGTCGGTTGCCGATGATCTTGACGTGCAGGTGATGATCCATACCGATACGCTTAATGAAAGCGGCTTTGTCGAACATAGCCGGGCCGCGTTCAAGGGCCGAACCATTCATACTTTCCACACCGAAGGGGCCGGGGGCGGCCATGCGCCCGACATTATCAAGCTGTGCGGCGAAGCCAATGTTTTGCCCAGCTCGACCAATCCGACTCGGCCCTTTACGGTTAATACCATCGACGAACATCTTGATATGTTGATGGTTTGCCATCATCTCGATCCGAAAATTCCCGAAGATGTGGCCTTTGCCGAAAGCCGTATTCGCCGCGAAACCATTGCGGCTGAAGACATTTTGCATGATCTGGGCGCGTTTTCGATTATTTCGTCCGATAGTCAGGCGATGGGCCGGGTGGGCGAGGTGATTTGCCGCACCTGGCAAACGGCTGACAAGATGAAAAAGCAGCGTGGCAACTTGCCCGAAGACGGCGACGGAAACGATAATTTCCGCGCCAAGCGCTATATCGCCAAATACACCATCAACCCCGCGATTGCCCAGGGTATTGCCAGCCATGTCGGTTCGATCGAGGTGGGTAAAATCGCCGATCTGGTGGTGTGGAAACCGATGTTTTTTGGCGTGAAGCCCGATATGATCCTGAAGGGCGGCATGATCATGGGGGCTGCTATGGGGGACCCGAATGCCTCTATCCCCACGCCGCAGCCAGTGCATTACCGGCCGATGTTCGGGGCTTTTGGCGGGGCGCTGACCAAATCATGCTTTACCTTTGTGTCCCAGGCCGGGATCGATGCCGGGATCGCCGCCGAATTTGGCTTGCAACGTCAGTTGTTGCCGGTATCGAATACGCGCAATATCGGCAAAAAGGACATGAAGTTGAACGATACCTTGCCAAAAATTGATGTCGACCCGGAAACCTATCAGGTTCATGCGGACGGGGTGCATCTAACCTGCCAACCGGCAACCGAAGTGCCGATGGCACAACGTTACTTCCTGTTTTAAGGGGCGGGATCATGCGGCGCGCCATTGAACATATTCCCGTCGGGCAAAACCATGCCGCCGAAATGCGCGGGACGGTAACGCTGGCCTTTGCTGACCGGCACCGGCGGCGCATTCGCCTGCTTGATGATGCGGGCGCGCCCTTTTTGCTGGATCTGCCCCATGCGGTGCGTTTGGGCGATGGCGATCATTTGAAACTGGCCGATGGTGGCATTATTGTAGTGTGTGCCGCCGCCGAACCGGTGTTGACCATTACCTGTGCCGGCCCCGTTGCGGCGGCCCGCATGGCCTGGCACATTGGCAACCGCCATACGCCGATGCAGGTGCTTAAAGACGGGCGCTTGCGCATTATTGAAGACCATGTTTTGCGCGATATGATCATTGGCCTTGGCGGTGTGGTTGACAGCGAAATTGCACCCTTTGACCCCGAACGCGGGGCCTATCATGGCCTCGGCGGTAATGCGCAGGAAAATGGCCATCATCATGGCCATGACCACGATTTCTTTGCCGATGCTGATCACGGGGACGCGGGGGATGCGACGGGGCCCATTGCTGTTCCCCGCCATGGTCAAAGCGACAGTCACCGTCACACCCACAACCCTGCCGCCGGGGGTGATCATGACCATTGATCATACCGTGCCGCAGCCCCTTAATTCTCGCGGGTTGATGCGCTTGATGACATGGCTGGGGCCGTCTTTTCCGGTTGGCGCCTATACCTATTCGCACGGCGTTGAATTTGCGATTGAGGATGGCCGGGTTGGCAAGCGCGACAGCGTGATAACCTGGGTGGAAGGTGTTTTGGCCTTTGGTGCCGGGCGCATTGACGGGGTACTGTTTTGCCAGGCTTACCATGCCACCTGCGCAGGTGACCTTGAGGATCTGATTGCCATTGGCATTGATGCCGATTGCCGCCGGGGCACGGCCGAAATGGCGCTGGAGGCAACCGCTCAGGGGCGGGCGTTTGTTTCCACCCTTGGCCAGGTTTGGGATGATGCCTTGCTGGCAAACTGGGCCGCTTCGATGCGTACGGATGGCCGGTTGCCGTCTTATCCGGTGGCGGTTGCGATTGCCGCGGCGGGGGCGGATATTGATTTGCGCAGCGCCTTAACGGCGTTTTTCCATGCGATGGTGGCCAATCTGGTTTCCAGTGCCGTGCGGCTGGTGCCGCTGGGGCAGACCGATGGCATTCGCGCCATTGCTGCGCTAGAGAATGCGGTGGAATTGGCCGTTAAACAGGCCATGGAAACCGACCCGGATGACATAGGTGCCTGCGCGCCGTTGATCGACTGGACATCGATGAAACACGAAACCCAATATACAAGGTTGTTCCGATCATGACTTCTCCGCTTCGCATTGGTATTGGTGGGCCGGTTGGCTCTGGCAAAACGGCATTGCTTGAACGGTTGTGCAAGGCGATGCGCGACGAATTTAACATCGCCGCCATCACCAACGATATTTATACCCGCGAAGATGCCGAATTCATGACCCGCTCGGGGGCGCTTGCGCCGGACCGCATTGCGGGTGTTGAAACCGGCGGCTGCCCGCATACGGCCATTCGCGAAGATGCCTCGATCAATTTGGCGGCAGTCGAAGATATGAGTGCGAAACATCCGGGTCTTGAGGCGATTTTTATTGAATCGGGCGGTGATAATCTGTCGGCGACGTTTTCGCCCGAACTGGCCGATATTACGATTTACGTGATTGATGTGTCGGCGGGCGATAAAATTCCGCGCAAAGGCGGGCCGGGCATTACCCGTTCGGACCTTTTGATTATCAACAAAACCGATCTCGCCCCGCTGGTGGGGGCCGATCTGGGGGTTATGGACCGTGATGCGCGCAAAATGCGCGGGGATCGGCCTTTTGTTTTTACCAATCTCAAGGCGATGGAAGGCCTTGAGGATGTGAAAAACTTTATCATCGAATCAGGGGGGCTCCGTCAATCTGCTGCGTGACATAAAACAAGCAGAAAATCGCAGATGATGGGAGTTCAGCAACACCCGGCCCGAAAGGGCCGGGTGTTTGTTTTTACGATTCGCGTAAAAGTTGGTCTGTCGGGCGAATATTCGCCGGCGCGAGCGGAATTTCGCCAGATATTGAAACATGTCTGCTTGAGTGATTTTTATGATTTCCCCATAAATTCAATATCTTGTTCTGTTTTCAGGAAAGTTCAGAATTTTGAACTTTTGCACAGGAAAATGCCCAAGCCTTCACGATAGTCTCTGCATGTTCGGTTTTCCCCACCTGTTATGTGGACCTGTCAGGAGAAGGATGTGTTTTCCCACAGCGAAATTGTCGAATTGCGCGGCAATGGCTCTATCTTGTTGATTGGCCGTCCTATCAGTTTTGGTCAGCTCAATCGTTTTGATGCAAGAATGTGCGGCAGCATTGACGATCCGCAGCGTATTGCCGACCGGGTCCGGCATTATGCCTCTCATCCCGGTAACGGGCTTAAGCTGCGTCACTTCTGGTTGTCCGCAGGTGGTGGCAACCTTGCCCCGCGCAATGAGCGGGATATGGTGCGTGATGTTGGCCGTATTGTTGGTCAAGGCGCATGGATGGCGCTTGAAATTGCCGATGAGCGCCGAGTTGGCTGTGCCGTTCCTGAAAAGATCAGTGGCCGGATGACCCCAGTGCTTTCGACACTCAAGGGCCGCAATGTGGCAACGATGTCGATGGACGAAAAATTCGAGCTGACATTTGGGAAATTAGAAAATCATTTGGGTGAAGGCTTCGCAGAGACCTTGCGCGGGCTTGTCTCACCTGTTGCACTTGCAACGGCTGCGGCGACGATTGCTGCACTGGCATTCGCAAGCGGCGGGACCATTCTCGCGATTATCCTGGGTATTGGTTATGCGATGGTTGGTTGGGCAATTTTCGGTGCTGTTGGCGACCTGATGGGGGCCATGCAGTTGGTTGCCAACGCCAAGGATGAGCGAGATCTGGATCGCGCGGCTGCACTTTTTGCACGTGTTGCCGCTGAAATCACAGTGGGGTTATTGATTGCGTTGCTCACTCATGCCGCTGGGCGTACAGGGGTGGGAGGAAGATCCCCTCGTCAAATAATCGAAGAATCCCCAAAAACTTCGCCGGTAGAAATTAAGACTTCAAGGCCAATAGTTGAGCCGCGACAGCAGGTTGTCTCAAATAAAAATTTCGAGAAATTTGAAAAAAATGAAATAACGGCGCCAAAATTGCGCCCGAAGGAGATGAAAACTGAATCTACTGCGGACACGACAAATAGTGCAAATTTGGGTGCCAATAACGTTAATGCCGGCGTTGCTCTGAAGAGGAAATTATCTGCGTTGGAGCGTGCTCAAAGCAAGGCAGTGAAAGTTCGCGAGCTGCCAGATGGGCGTATCAGGTATTATGGAGCCGAACGTTCGGCGAAGAGCCCAGGCCCAACGAGAGGCTCTTCATATGTAACGGAATATAATTCTAATACGGGAATGGTTCGTTCATGGAATGAAGCATATGATCAGTCAGGGAGGATCAACCGAGTACATCCCAAAATGATAAACGGTCAACATGTCGATTCTCTTCATTATCCCCCAACTGGAACCGAATTGGGTATCCGATGAAACTGTCTAAATCAGAGTTTGGTAAAATGTTAGAAAAAAAGGTCAACGAGACACATGATCTGGTTATCCTGTCTCGCTGGGCCTTTGAGATATTTATGGATCATCAACGAGATTCGGAAGCGGACGAGGATATGCAGGAATTATTGTTGGAACTTAGCTCTATGGAAGATGGAGAGGAATTCGAATTTTCAATAGAAGAACTTGTTTCGTTGTCAAAGAAGCTTCAAAATTCCTGAGATGTCTCCTGCGGTGAATTCTTAAGGTCTTGGTTTTTTAATTTGTAGGAAATTATTTTTTGCGAAATTTTGTAGAGCCCTAACCACTGTCGAGAGGGGGTTACATGAGGTCGTTGTGTGATTCAGCGGAGCAGATACGGTATTTAGTTTTTAAGGCAAAAAAGTATCTCGATAATTTATGGTAACTGAATTTGGACGAGATATTTTCAGGTTGACCAGTGGTCAAACGTTGTCGTCTTTTGGGAGGCCGCTCCTTTTCTCGTAACCGCGATATCTCATTTCCCTTGGAAGCAGGCGCATTTCCCGCTGTCCATTGCTAAAGAAATTGGTTGCCCTGACCCGAGGTGTGGCCGGTTTTACGTTTGTGGTGGCTGAGTTTCGGGCTGCGGCAAAGCTAGCCCGGATATGATAAATCAGGAATGAAGACCAAAGATCAAAGAAATTGTTTATATCGCCCTTTTGCGGCGCTAATGGACGTTTTCGGGCTGTTCCTGCCTTTTACCATGCCGCTTACTGGTGTTCTGATTATGATGCAATCGTTAACACCGATGCTGACCGGGGCGATTTTGGGGGCAGAAAAGGTCATGAGCTTAAGAATTCAGCATATCAGAAAACTCGAAACTCTGATGGCGTAATTTCTGGTCGCGAATATTCTGGTCATGCCTTAGATCAAATGCAAAATAGGGGTATAATGTCATCATCTGTTGAAAATGCGGTAAAATTTGGAAAACGTAGTGCTGATCCAATCCCAGGTCGAGTTCGGTATGTTGATATGGAAAATAAAGTAACTGTAATTACTGAAAATGAAAAAGTGATAACAGTTATGAGAGGGGCGAGGTGAAATGATGAGAACTGAATATGATGACCGGCAAATTAAAAGAATGAAGGATCAGGTCATAAACTATAAAAATGGGGCAATTGGCTTAGGAGATCTCGTAGAGGATTTGATTTTTTTGCGCGATGCGCTAGATGTTTGCCCAAGTGAATGGGATCATAAATTTACAGAAAAATTGACTGATTTGGAGTCTGTTAATTCTTATCTTATTGAAAAAAATGAAAATAAATTAGATCAGGTTACTCAGCCAATTGTAAACGGTGCGATTCAAAAAATTGAATATTTAATTTCAGAACTATAGTCATTCATTAAAACTTAAGTAAGCTGAGCGTGTGATTTTTTGGATAGCGTGCCTCGCACCGTCGACGTTCCTACTGTCGCCTTTGCTTTCGGTTTGCATTTCCCTTGGAAAATCCTGCATTTGTAGTTATCCATTACCAATGAATTTGGTGGCCCTGGCGTGAGGCGGGGTCGGTTTTGTGTTTGCGGTAGGCCGGTTTATGGGCCGCTGCAGGGCTGACCCGGAAGTGAGGGATCAGAATGAAGACCAAGGACATTGTTTATATCGCCCTTTTTGCGGCCCTGATGGCTGTTTTGGGGCTGTTTCCGCCCTTTACCCTGCCGCTGACGGGCGTGCCGATTACGGCGCAATCACTGGCACCGATGTTGGCCGGGGCGATTTTGGGCGCGCGGCGCGGGGCGCTGTCGGTGGTGCTGTTTCTGGTTCTGGTCGCGCTGGGTTTGCCGCTTTTGGCTGGTGGGCGCGGTGGCTTTGGTGTGTTTTTGGGGCCGACCGGTGGTTTCATGATCGGCTGGGCGGTATCGGCCTTTGTCATTGGCTATCTGATCGAGAAATTCTGGGACCGTTTGAACGCAGTGAATACGGCTGCCATCATCGCCTTTGGCGGCATTGTTGTGCTTTATGGGCTGGGCAATGCCTGGGTGGCTGTCGTGGTTGATATTTCCTATTGGAAGGCCTCGGTCGGGTCCGCGCCCTTTTTGGTTGGCGATGCGTTGAAGGTCTTTGTCGCAACCGGGGCGGCCCTTACGGTGCGCCGGGCTTATCCGCTGGTTTCGCCAGCCTGATTTGCATGCTTTAATCGGGCCGCCTGTGCAATAAGTGCAGGCGGCTTTTTGCTGGGCGGAATATGAGAGGCCAATGATCGAATTGCAGAATGTCGCGCTGCGTTATGGGGCGCAAAACGTGCTGGAAGATATTTCCCTGTCCCTTGGCGAACGGCGTATTGGCATTGTTGGTGCCAATGGATCGGGAAAAAGCACGCTGGCGCGTCTGCTTAACGGGCTGTTGGTGCCCAGCGCAGGCCAGGTGCAGGTCGATGGTTTTGATACCGCAAAAGAGGGCCGCAAAGTACGCGCACGGGTGGGGTTCGTCTTTCAAAATCCGGATAACCAGATCGTTTTTCCCGTGGTCGAGGAAGACCTTGCCTTTGGTCTGAAACCGTTGAAACTGCCCAAAGACGACGTCAGCCGACGGATTGATACCATGCTGGCGCGTTATGACCTTGGGGCCTATCGCACCCATCCCAGCAATCAATTGAGCGGCGGGCAAAAGCAGTTGTTGGCGATTTGTGGTGTGCTGATTATGGAGCCCGCCTGCATTGTGTTTGATGAACCCACCACCTTGCTCGATTTGCGCAATCGTAACCGGGTGGCACAGGCCATTGCTGAATTGGAGCAACAGGTGATTACGGTGTCGCATGATCTGGACCTTCTGGCCGATTATGACCGTATTCTGGTGATCGATCAGGGCCGGGTGGTGTGTGATGACGTGCCGCAAAAGGCGCTGCCGTTTTATGTGGATCTGATGTCATGAACCTTGCCAGCGGCCTGTATCAGGATCGCGCCTCGTTGATCCATCGCCTGCCGGCTGGGCTAAAGGTGCTGGCACTCGTGGTGCTCGGCACGGCGGTGTTTCTTATTCCAAACTGGCAAATTCTGCTGGCAATATTGGCGGCCGTCATTGCGCTTTATGGGGTGGCGCGGTTTTCACCTCAAATTTTATGGGCGCAAATCCGGCCGCTTGTCTGGTTGCTGGTGGTGTTTTTTGCCGTGCAGTTGTGGCTGAATGACTGGCAAGCGGGCCTCGTGGTGGTCACACGGCTTGCTATCGTCGTGCTGTTTGCCGCCCTGGTGACGCTCACCACACAGGTTTCCGTAATGCTCGCTGCCCTCGAACGCGCGATGCAGCCGCTGCGCTTTGTCGGCATCAATCCGGAAAAAGTTGGCCTCGCCTTTTCGCTGGTGCTACGCTTTATCCCCGTCATTGCCAGCGTTTTCGATGATGTGCGTGAAGCTCAAAAGGCGCGGGGGCTGGATCGCAATATGCTGGCCCTGTCGGTGCCACTGATCATCCGTACTCTGAAAATGGCCGATGATGTCGCCGATGCGATTGAAGCGCGGAGTTATGATCCTGCCGGACGCAAATAAAAATGCCGGACCTGTTGTCAGGTCCGGCATGAAAGCGGGTCTTGTCGGCTGAATGTTTTAGGCCGTTAGTCCCAAATGCGTCGCATGAAAGCGGATATGGTCTTCGATGAAGCTGGCGATGAAATAATAGCTGTGATCATAGCCTTCCTGCATGCGCAGCGTTAGCGGGTAGCCGCTGTTTTTGGCGGCCTGTTCCAGCGTTTCGGGCTTTAGCTGGTCTTTGAGGAAGCCATCGGCATCGCCCTGATCGATAAGGGCGGGGGTGAAGCCGGTGGGTTGGGCGGTGCTCATCAGCATGGAGCTGTCATAAGCGGCCCAATCGGCCTGTTTGGGGCCAAGATAGTTTTCAAACGCCTTTTGCCCCCAGGGCACATTGACCGGGTTGCAAATGGGCGAAAACGCGGTGACAGAGCGGAACTTGCCCGGATTGCGCAGTGCCATCATCAACGCGCCATGCCCGCCCATCGAGTGGCCGGAAATCACCGCATTGTCATTGACCGGGAAATGTTCGGCAATCAGGGCCGGAAGCTCGTTTAGGATATAATCATACATCCGGTAGTTTTGCCGCCAGGGTTCCTGGGTGGCATTGACGTAAAAACCCGCCCCTTTGCCAAAATCATAGGCTTCGTTTTCGTCATCGGGCACATGGTCGCCGCGCGGGCTGGTGTCCGGGGCAACAATGGCAATGCCCAGTTCGGCGGCAAGGCGGTGCGCGCCAGCCTTTTGCATGAAATTTTCATCCGTACAGGTCAGGCCGGACAGCCAATACATCACCGGGACCGTGGTGCCATTGCCTGCCTGGGGCGGCAGGTAAATGGCAAAGCGCATGTCGCAGCCCAGCGTCGATGAAGGGTGGCTATATTGTTTGTGCCAGCCGCCGAAACTTTTGGCGCTAGAGATATTTTCGATGCTCATTTCATCCTCCAATTACGCGAGTGGGCCGGAAGATCGCTTCCGGCCCAGAGTGGCGGCAACTTATTTGGCGGCCGGTGCATAATGGATGACACTGCGAATGCTTTCGCCTTCATGCATCAGATGGAAGGCATGGTTGATCTCCTCAAGCGGCATGGTGTGGGTGATGAAATCGGACAGTTTGAATTCACCGGCCAGATAACGTTCAACATAATTTGGCAGTTCAGAACGGCCTTTAACCCCGCCAAAGGCCGTACCACGCCAGACACGCCCGGTAACCAGCTGGAACGGACGGGTAGAGATTTCCTGCCCGGCCCCGGCCACACCAATAATCACGGATTCACCCCAACCCTTGTGGCAGCATTCCAATGCCGAGCGCATGATGTTGACATTGCCAATGCATTCAAAGCTGTAATCAACGCCGCCATCGGTCATATCGACAATCACCTGCTGGATCGGTTTGTCGAAATTTTTGGGATTGATGCAATCGGTCGCACCCAGCTGTTTGGCGAGATCAAATTTCTTTTCGTTAATGTCGATGGCGAGAATGCGTTCTGCCCCCGCCATCTGGCAGCCAATAATTGCCGACAGGCCAATGCCACCCAGCCCGAAAATGGCAACGGTATCGCCCTTTTTCACTTTGGCGGCGTTGGTGGCCGCCCCCATGCCGGTGGTTACACCGCAGCCCAGCAGGCAAACTTCTTCCAGTGGGGCGGCCTTATTGACCTTGGCGACCGAAATTTCCGGCAGAACGGTATATTCAGAAAAGGTCGAGCAGCCCATATAATGGAAAATCGGCGTGCCGTTTTGCGAAAAGCGCGTGGTGCCATCGGGCATCAGGCCCTTGCCCTGGGTTTCGCGGATTTTGCTGCACAGGTTGGTTTTGCCCGATTTGCAGAATTTGCATTCGCCGCATTCCGGTGTGTAAAGCGGAATAACATGGTCGCCTACGGCCACACTGGTCACACCTTCACCGATGGATTCAACAACGCCGCCGCCTTCATGGCCCAAAATGGCGGGAAAAATGCCTTCGGGATCATCGCCCGACAAGGTGAAGGCATCGGTGTGGCAAACGCCGGTCGCGGTCAGTTTAATGCGCACTTCGCCTGCTTTGGGCGGCGCGACCTGAACTTCCTCGATCGACAGCGGTTTGCCCGCTTCCCAGGCAATGGCAGCTTTGCAGGTGATGGTTTGTGCAGTCATGGTAAATCCTTTTCAGACCAGCGGGAATGCATACAAGGATGCAAAGATATGAAGGAAAGTTTATTTGTTTCCGAGAAAATGTTAATCCCGTATTTATGCAAATAACTTTTACGGTGTAGTAATAATGAATGCGTGGGACGGGATCAGCGAATGTATCGCGGTGGCGGAATGCCAAAGTTTTACCGGGGCTGCCGCGCAGCTGGGTGTTTCGATCGCCCATGTCAGCCGCCAGATCACGGCGCTGGAAACCCGCCTGGGCAGCAAGCTGTTTTACCGAACGACGCGCAAGGTCACCCTCACCGAAGCGGGGCTGATTTATTATCAGCATTGCCGCCAGTTGCGCGATGGCCTGGAAGAGGCGGAACGCGCGATTAGCAGCCTGCAAGATACCCCGCGCGGAAAATTAAAACTGACAGCCCCCACCACTTACGGCGAAAGCGTCATTGCCCCGCTGATCAATGATTTTGTCGCCCGCTACCCGGAGCTGGAAGTAAATTGCCGCTTTACCAACCAGAAGCTGGATTTGATTTTGGAGGGGTATGATCTGGCGATCCGGCTGGGGCGGTTGGAGGGAACCCCCGGAACCATCATGAGCCAGCGGCTGTCATCGCGCCGTTTATATGTGTGTGCCGCACCGGTTTATTTGTCCAAGCGCGGCGAGCCCCATAGCCTGTCGGAGCTGTCGCGGCATAATTGCCTGCCCGGCACGCTGGATTATTGGCGGTTCGAGGAAAATGGCCGCGAACGCACCATTCGCATCCACGGCAGCATCACCGCCAATAGCGGCCAGGCCCTGCTCGATGCCGCGCGCAAGGGCCTTGGCCTTGTGCAATTGCCCGATTTTTACGTTGATCCCTATATCGCCAGTGGCGAGCTGGTGCCGATCCTTACACGCTATCAACCGTCTGACGAAGGCATTTGGGCGCTGTACCCCGCCAACCGGCATTTGTCATCAAAGGTGCGGATGCTGGTGGAGCATTTGGCACGGTATTTGGGGTGATTTTGATCGTGTATTGGATGGAAATAACATAAGATTTAAAGGTCAACCTTCTTATAAAAGCTGAATAGTTAATCTGTGAACCTATCAAAGGCCTTCTTTTAGATGAGTGAGCTAAAAGCAGAAAATTAGTAGTGAGGAACAATGCTTTATGCGTTGGTCGATGGAGTAAAGCGTCAACCGATTGCTAAGGGGGAAAGAACGGCCTGCCGCGAATGTGGCGGAGTTTTAACTTCGGTTATTCCTTCAAAAAACGTTAGGCATTGGAGGCATAAGGCTGGAGATTGTGATTGCTGGAGCGAATCTGAAGGCCCTTGGCATCTTGGCTGGAAAGAAGAGTTTCCAGAGGAATGCCGTGAAATTGGGCTTTTTGACGACGTTGCTGGTGAATGGCACCGTGCTGACGTGCTTTGTGGAAGGAATACGCCTCAGGCAACTGTTTTGGAATTGCAGCATTCCAGCATAAGTGAGCAAGAGCGTATTGAACGAGAGGTATTTTATCGTCAACGGCACCGAATGTTTTGGCTAGTTCATCTTCATGATGAGAGAAGCTTTGCTGGAACGAATTTTCGCTTATCGCTGGGGCTTTCTTCTCGGTCTGTGACGGTTGACGGTCGCACTTTTGAGATAGTGTATTTCGCATCAAGAAGTAGTCAGTTCATTGAGAAATGGAAGCGATCATCTGCATACGTGTTCTTTGACTATGATGGGCATATTTTTTTTCTTGCAGGTGAGGCACTTTCAAAGAAATTAAATGGAGGTCAGCCATTGGAAGAAGGATATTTTGCTTATTCTCGAATTAGTCGATCAGAATTTATTCGTGCCGTGCATAAGTTTGCATGATGTTTTTGATGAATGGTTCAAGTTCATTTAGTTGGCTTAAGCTATAGACGCTTGGAGCGTTAGGCAGCGGCGTTTTTACGCTCGGATGATTTCCGGGATGGCAGAGCCTGACCAAGTGAAAACCCATTGGTCGCCCTGGCGGATATTTTGCACAAGATGGGGGCGCAGGGCGGCGATGCAGTGGCCGTCAGCGTGGCGGACGGACGGGTAAAGCAGGCCATTGCCGCCTGATGCCAGAAGGGTGCGGGCTAGCGCCTGCCCGGCGGGATAGGCAATGGCGGGCGAGGGATCAAGGGCGGAAGTTTGTGGATGCGGAGTGAGATCGTGAAACGGGGCGTTGAACCCGGCGATCAGCTCGCGATAGGCGGTGGTATTTTCAAAAATGCCGGTATTTTCAAGCTCACGGGTTAAATGCCAGGCGACTTCGGCCTGTGCGGTTTGGGTGGCCTTTTTGCCATAGGCGGCATACCAGGCCCCGCGTTCCGCGCTGTTAAACCGGTTGCCCTCTGCGTGGGTATAACAAAAGGCTGCGTTGACATAGCTCCAGCCATAACCATGGGCCGGGCTTAGCAGTTCGCTTGGCGCCAGCCCGCCCGGAATGGAAAGGGGCGGTTGCAGCCGTGCCGATGTCAGCCCTTCGATTTCGGCAAGAAGATCCAGCTCGTCATCGCTATCGGCAAGCGGGCTTAGGGCGGGTTCATCAATATAAGCGGTCGGAATCAGCCGAATGGTATGGTTGCTGGTAAAATCCCGGCTTTGCAGGTCGGCTGCATTTATCAAACACCACCCCGCAGCGCATCAATATGTTGGCGAACCCGCATCATCGCCGGGATGCCGCCATCAAGCATGATCTGGATCGGGGTTTTGTTGTTAAAGCCTGCACCCTTGTTGGGGGTTTTGGGCCAGCCATAGGTAAGCGGGCCGTTAAACAGCAACCGCAAGCCCTTAAACAGGCCGATTAACAGGCTGGCACGTGTCACCTTGTCCTGATCGAGTTTACCCTGAAAAGACCCTGCTTTCATGCGGCTCCAGGTGGCTGTCGGGACATCAAAAAGTGCGGCGGCTTCGGCATTGGTCAGGCCCCATGCGTTGGCGGTGCGCACAATCGCCTTGACCAGAACGGCTATTTTATCGCGTTCCGTCATGGGCCGCACAATGCCTGCTTCGCCATCACGGATAACGGGATGAAGCATGTTTTCCTCCATATGATGTGATTAAATCTATCATATGATAAGAATTGAGCAAGAGGTTTTGGATGTCTGGTTGCTGTTGCCGGGGCGGTGGTTGTGATAAACCGCAATGTATGATGCCGACCCGCTGCATCCCATGAAAATATGACATGTAACGGATCGGTTTTATTCACGGGGATAGATGTATTATGCCACCGAACGGTGACATAGACATGTGTTTTACTGCGCCGTCCAGCCGCCATCGACCGACAGGCTGGTGCCGGTCATTTGGTCTGCTGCGGGCGAGCACAGGAAAACCGCCGTCTGGCCGATTTGTTCGGGGGTGACAAAGGTTTTGGACGGGTGTTTGTCTGACACCAGCTCTGTTGCCGCTTCCTCGACCGACACATTGTTTTTCTCGGCCAGGGCCTTGATCTGTTTTTCCACCAGTTCGGTGCGGACCCAGCCCGGACAGATCGAATTGGCGGTAATGCCGGTTTCGGCGGTTTCAAGGGCGACAACCTTGGTAAAGCCGACAATACCGTGCTTGGCGGCAACATAGGCAGCCTTTTGCGGGGAAGCGACAAGGCCATGCGCCGATGCGGTATTGATCACCCGGCCCCAGTTTTGCTTTTTCATATGCGGCAGGGCCAGCCGGGTGGTGTGATAGGCCGATGACAGGTTGATTGCGATGATCGCATCCCATTTTTCAATCGGGAAATCTTCGACAAGGGCGGTATATTGAATGCCGGCATTGTTAACCAGAATGTCCACGCCACCAAAATCGCTGGCGGCCATTTTCATCATGTCTTCGATCTGGTCGGGTTTGGAAAGGTCGGCACCGCTATAAAGTGCTTTGACGCCAAATTCACTTTCGATGCCGAGGCGAATTTGTTCAATTTCGCCAGCATCGCCAAAACCGTTAAGCATGACATTGGCACCTTGCCCGGCAAGTGCCTTTGCCATCGCAAGGCCGATACCGCTGGTCGAGCCGGTTACAAGCGCGTGTTTGCCTTTAAGCATGGTGGTTCTCCATTGTCCGATGAGGGGGCGTTTGGCGGGTTTGCCCTTATGAGGTAATCCGATCATGCCGCAGCGCAATCGTTGAGGCAAGGAATCACGGTGTGGTTGCTTGCGCTTGATTGATGTTTCACCTTTTTTGCGAATGCGGCACCGCAGTGCTGGCTGGTGCGATCAGGTGCCGATGCCGTATTTGCGCAGTTTATTGGCAACCGCTGTGTGTGACAGCCCCAGTCGGGCCGCAAGTTTGCGCGAACTGGGATAATCGGGGTAAAGCCGTTCAAGCAGGCTTTTTTCGAGTAAATCCATTGCTGCACCATGATTTTCACAAAACAGCGCCTGATCAATCAGAGAGGTTTCGAGCGTGTTTTGCGAGGTCGCGGCGGTTGATAGTGCATTTTCGGGCAAAAGGGGCCCATTTTGCGGTGGCGACGCTGTTTTATCGTCGTATTGCGATGCCGAATGCGGGCCGTAAGCCGATTGCAGGTCGGCGGCGGCCAAAATATCGCCATCAAGCAGGGCAACGGCGCGAAACAGGGTGTTTTCAAGTTCGCGGACATTGCCTTTCCAGTCGCGGGTGACAAGCCATTGCAAGGCATCGCGCGCGATTTTGGGGCAGGGGCGTTCGGTTTGGCGGGCCGCACGGGCGACAAAATATTGCGCCAGCGCGTCAATATCCTCGCGCCGCTCGCGCAGGGGCGGCAAGGTGATGCCAAGAACATTGAGGCGGAAATAAAGATCCTCACGAAACGTTCCATCATGCGACATGGCTTCAAGGTCGCGGTTGGTCGCGCTGATGATGCGCACATCGGCCGAAATTTCCTCGGTTCCGCCCACACGGCGAAAGCGGCCATCTTGCAAAACGCGCAGTAATTTGGCCTGCAAATAGGGCGATAGCTCGCCAATTTCATCTAAAAACAGGCTGCCGCCATCGGCCAGTTCCAAAAGCCCCGGTTTGCCGCCGCGCCGTGCGCTGGTAAAGGCCCCGGCGGTATAGCCAAACAGTTCGCTTTCGGCCAAACCCTCGGGCAGGGCGGCACAGTTCAGGGCCAAAAACGGTTGGCCGTTGCGTTTGCTGGCCCGGTGGCAGGCGCGGGCAAACAGTTCCTTGCCGGTGCCGGTTTCGCCTAAAATAAGCAGCGGCGCATCGACAATCGCCAGTCTTTGGGCCTGGGTTTTAACCCGCGCCAGCGCACGGCTGTCGCCAATAATGTCGGCAAATTCGGTGTGATTGCGATCCTGAAGGGCGGTGATGACCCGGCCCAACCGCGCTGCACGGTGAAAAATCAACACCCCTCCCCATGGGGCGTTATCTTCGCGGGGGCCACCATCGTGCACCGGGCTGCCATCCTCGACCTGGCCAATCGGTTCGACCTGCAACAGGTAGGTTTGCCCGCCCAGCGTCACCTCGCGTTCGCTTTGCGAAAAGCCGTCCCGGCGCAGGCTTGCGATATCTGGTTCGGCTAAGATGCTGGCAAGAGGCTGGTCGCGCAGGGTTGTTTTGGATGTACTGGCAATTTTTTGTGCCGCCGGGTTAACCTGTGCAATCAGGCCGTTGGCATTAACCGCAATAACCGGGTCGCCAAGGGCGGCCAGGGTGGCGTGAAGCTGGGCGCGGCGGCGTTCGGTCGGTAAATGGTCAATCGGCTGCGCATTATGAATGCCGGGCACCCGCATCAGGTGGCGCGCCAGTTCGGCAAAATCATCGGGGGCAAGGGCGGGAATGTCGGCATAGATATGGTGCGGGGTGACTTCAAACGCCCGAATATCCAGTCCGCGCGCCGTTAAGGTGTTTACAACGTCGCGGGTAATGCCAAGGCGGTTTTCGCCGGTGATTTCAAAGCGCATCCGTACACCTTAATTTACAGCGTAAACTATTATATACATATATAAGGCGCTGTTTTTGCGAAAGACAAGCATTTCTGCGGCGTGTTGCTTCGGGTGTGTAAACTTTACGATACAGGTATAATTTGTGGAATATTTTTAAGATGTTGAATTCAAACAAAAAGCTGAAACTGGCACGGCGGTTGCGTTGATGAGGGCAGAACAGTTTAAAAAACGGGAGTGCCTTTATGTCTTCGTCAAACCATGCCCACCGGAACGCCAAAGCCGGTTTTGCCACCCGCGCTATTCATCATGGCTATAATCCTGCCAGCCATAACGGCGCGTTGAATCAACCGGTTTATATGAGCTCGACCTTTGCCTTTGATACCGCCGAGCAAGGCGGACGCCGCTTTGCCGGAGACGAGGGCGGCTATATTTATTCGCGTATTGGCAACCCGACATTAAGTTTGCTGGAAGACCGCCTGGCAACCCTGGAAGGTGGGGAAGCCGCCATTGCAACGGCCTCGGGCATGGGGGCGATTACCTCGGTTTTCTGGACGTTGATTTCGCCGGGCGATGAAGTGATTGTGGACCGGACATTATATGGCTGCACCTTTGCCTATTTCCGCCACGGGCTGGAACGGTTCGGGGTTAAACACACCCATGTTGATTTGTCGGACCCGAAAAATCTTGAAGCCGCGATTTCGGACAACACCAAGGTGGTTTATTTTGAAACCCCGGCCAACCCCAATATGCGTTTGGTCGATGTGCAGGCCATTTCCGACATTGCCCATAAACACGGGGCCAAGGTGGTGGTGGATAACACCTATTGCACCCCATATCTGCAACGCCCGCTGGAAATGGGGGCGGATATTGTTGTGCATTCAGCCACCAAATATCTGGGTGGCCATGGCGATTTAATGGCCGGTGCCATTATTGGCACAGCCGAGGATTTGACCGATATCCGCCTGGTGGGGCTAAAGGATATGACAGGGGCGGTGCTTTCGCCGCAGGATGCCAATCTGGTGCTGCGCGGGTTGAAAACCCTGGAATTGCGCATGGAACGCCATTGCGACAATGCCGAAAAAATCGCGGCGTTTCTGGAAGCGCACCCGCAGGTTGAGGCGGTTTATTACCCCGGCCTTGAAAGCTTTGCCCAGCATGACCTTGCCAAAAAACAGATGACCCGTTTTGGCGGCATGATCGCGTTTGAGCTGAAAGGCGGAATTGAAGCAGGCCGTAAAATGATGAACAGCCTGCAAATGATTGCCCGTGCCGTGAGCCTTGGCGACGCCGAAACCCTGATCCAGCATCCGGCCTCGATGACGCATTCCACCTATAGCCCCGAAGAACGCGCTGAATATCAGATCACCGATGGTTTGATCCGCATTTCCGCCGGGCTGGAAAGCATTGATGACATTCTGGCCGACCTTGAAAACGCGCTGGATTATAAGTATTTAGCTGTTGCTGAGTAGTGAGGAAGGGTGTTTCTTGGGGGGCTTGTGTTTAACGAATGCAATTCGTCTATTGTGCCTTGCAAATAAAATTGTTGAATGGCCAATGCAAAGTCGATTCAATACAGGCCCGAGGCAATTAAAATAGCGGTAAAATGAGAGACATTGACGTTAGGCAGGCTCTTGAGAGACAGGTTTTGCGTGATCATAACGCTGATCCGAATACTCTTGTTGTGCACGAATTGGGTGTGTTGGGCGGGGCGTCAAGAGTGGATATTGCCGTTGTTAATGGCTCGCTGCACGGGATTGAAATCAAGTCAGACAAAGACACATTGGGGCGCCTCTCCGAACAGTCCAGAGCTTATTCCCGTATTTTTGATAAGGTTACGATTGTTTGTGGTGAGAGACATTTTGAAAAAGTAGAAGAGTGCGTGCCGGCGTGGTGGGGAATAAAAGTAGCTGTTTCTGGTCCTCGCGGTGGTATAGAGTTTTCCCAAGAACGCTTTCCAAAACTGAATCGATCACAGGAGCCGGAAGCGCTTGCTTCGTTGTTATGGAAAGATGAGGCCCTAGATGTTCTAGAGAAGCACGGAGTGGCAAAAGGGGTTCGTAGTAAAAATAAGGCGGCAATTTATCGCCGCCTTGCCGAATGTTTGTCGGTTGACATACTGCGTGATGCAGTTCGCGATCGTTTGAAAACTAGGGTAGGTTGGCGATCTGATCGATAACGAAATGCAAGTGGTGATTGGTTGGAGCTTGCCTCCAAGATTGTCCATTTCCTGGCCCTGATAGTTCTTTAGCTACATTATCTATGAAAGTATCGCCCCAAGAAAAGTGACTCCCACACCAAGAAGGATGCTTGGTAATTTTTCTCGCTAGATCAAAGTATTGACTCGCACCGCCTCTTTGCGCGTTGGTAATTCCGTAACCTCTGAAGATGAACCATTCATTCTGAGATGTATAACGTATGCTAGCGCTCATTCTCATTAGGCGTGGGTCAATTTGCGAGACTTCTGGATTGCTGATTGCGTAATCTCCGAAAGAGGGTAGGCGGGGTAGTTGTGGAGTGGCGATAATATTTTGCCAAAGTTGCCAGTCGCTTCTTGGGGTTGAGGATATGCCTATCCCGAAATTCGACAAATTTACGGGGAATGCGGAGCTTAAAAGTGTTAAGGTTCGAGAGTTCAAAGCGAAAGAGTTCGTTGATATAAAATTGGTTGCAAGTGATTGAAATATCGGTACTTGGTTGTCGCCCCCGATAAAACCTAAATCGAGTACTAGGTCGACTTGATTTTCGGCCAAGTTAAAGTTTTCTAGCAGATTCTTAAGGTCGGAATTGAAAATGGCAGAGCTTAATGTTTCTTGCTCTATTTTTATGCACAGCCCTCGACCGTCGCGCGCAATAATAGCTTTGACAGCTTGTTGATAGTTTTTAGGTCTTGATAGCGACGTAACAGGTATAGCTGCTGAACCCGCCGATGACAGCTGTCTAAAAATATAATCTAGCGGGTGAGAGTCATCATTCATTTTGTCGGTTTCACTAATTGATGGCCCGTCAATGAATATTTGATCAAGTCCCCAGTTGCCGCTTATTAAGTCCGGAAAGCGATTGATGTGTTCTTCAATAGTTTTTTTGTACTCCTCTAGGTCATAGTCCCAGTCCCGTTCAGGGATTTCAAGTAGCGGGGTTAACTTGCTTCGCACAGGCTGCGTGAGCTCTTTTAATGCAATGAACTCTCCCATCTTTCCACGTAAGAGAGGGACATAATGTTTATGATCAAAATTCATCATGTATTCCTTTTTTAGTAAGAAAATTAAAGCAGTAAAATTATATTTTGTTTTTGTGGATATGTGAAATTATTATTGAGAGGGGCGATTTATGTGATTTTTTTAAGAGTTATATAGAATTATATCGTTTACTTTAATGGTTCTATATATTGAGTTCGGGTTGGGCTGTTTTCTTTTTCATCGTGTAAAAAATAGAACGTATGAATGATATTTTGCCTGTTCTTGAAAGGCGTTCGACGTCGGACCGGTGGCAGCGACCTCGGCTTAAGGCAGTAATGCTTGCAGTTGTTGCCGGGGAGAAAACAGTGTTGGTTGCAATGGCTCACTCTTGTGTCATTCACCTTAGACAGTGGATGTCCGACGGGTCAATTTTGCATAGATGATCAAATCAGATCTTGCGCCCTCTTTCCCAAGTGTTGAAGGCATTGCTTAATGTAGGTGCTGCGCAAGAGGTGCTCGTTGTTCGGAGAAATGACCTTACGGTTACAAGGGCCGAATCGCCATTTGGGTCGGTTTATGGGCAAAAGGGCCGGTTTTGGTATTCGACAATTTTATGAAATCTTGCGTGAGATGATCGAAGATTTTTCAAAACTGTCGCTGGTTCTGCCAATTTTGGCAAAATCGCTTGCCTAGCGTCGATCCGTTTTAAAAATACGCATTCAGGTACCAAAATAAAGGCGCGCCTTAATCCTCAGGGCCGGTCCGCTTTCAAGAAACGGGAGAAAGAAATTGGCAGCAAACAGCGATACCGATATGACAGGCGAAATTATTGAAGCCACGGCTGGCACCAGCGTTTCGGCAACCGATTTGAAAATGCTGGCCGAGGTGGAAAAAAAGGTGCGCTGGCTGTCAAGCTGGACCATTCACCACGCCAACCATATCCGGCCTAAGCGCGATGGTATCAAGGTTGGCGGGCATCAGGCCAGTTGTGCATCGCTAAGCACCCTTATGACCGCCCTTTATTTTAATGTGTTGCGCCCGCAAGACAGGGTGGCGGTAAAACCCCACGCGTCACCGGTTTTTCATGCCATTAACTATATGTATGGTCGGCAATCGCGTGAAAAGCTGGAAAATTTCCGGGCTTTTGGCGGGGCGCAGTCTTATCCGTCGCGCACCAAGGATGGCGATGTTGTGGATTTTTCAACCGGGTCGGTCGGGCTCGGTGCCGCGGTCACCAACTTTGCCGCCTTAACCCAGGATTATCTGCGTTATAAAAACATGCTGCCCAATGGCGAAAAGCCGGGCCGGATGGTGGCGCTGGTCGGCGATGCAGAGCTTGATGAAGGCAATATTTACGAAGCCTTGCTTGATACCTGGAAACACGACATTCGCAATGTCTGGTGGGTGATTGATTATAACCGCCAAAGTCTGGATGGCATGATTGATGCCCACCTGTTTCGTGTGATTGGCCGGTTTTTCCGCGCTGTGGGCTGGAACGTCATCACCATTAAATATGGTCGCAAACTGCACGAGGCCTTTGGTCGTCCGGGCGGCAAATCGCTTAAAAAATGGCTCAATGAATCGCCCAATGATGTGTATTCCGCATTAACCTTTCAGGGTGGCGCCGCCTGGCGCAAACAGATTTTGGCCGATATGCCGGGCGATAATGCGCTTGCCAGCCTGCTGGCCGATTATGACGATGATGCCCTGCATGACCTGATGACCAATTTGGGCGGGCATTGCATGGAGGCAATTTTAAACGCCTTTGAAAATGTGCCCAACGACAAACCCACCGTGTTTATCGCCTATACCGTCAAGGGTTTTGGCCTGCCGCTTCAGGGCCATAAGGATAACCATGCCGGGTTGATGAATGTGGCGCAGATGGAAGGCTTTCGCAAAGCCAACAATGTTGCCGAGGGTGAAGAATGGGATATGACCGCCGGGTTGGATTGCGCCGCCGACGATCTGCGCGCCTTTGTTGATGCCGCCCCGTTTAACAACCGCCAGCCCCGCCAGAAATTTGCCGAAATCATCACCGTGCCGGAAATGCCCTATCAGCGGGCAGATACAAGCAGCACCCAGGAAGTGTTTGGCAAGATCCTCAATGAACTGGCGAAAGCCAAAAACAGCGATTTTTCCGACCGTATTGTCACCACATCGCCCGATGTGACGGTGTCGACCAATCTGGGCGGCTTTGTAAACCAGCGTGGCCTGTTTGCGCGGGAAAATCTGGCCGATGAATTTCGCGACCGCAAGGTGCCCTCGGCCCAAAAATGGATCAGAACGCCCAAGGGCCAGCATGTGGAACTGGGCATTGCCGAAAACAACCTGTTTTTGAACCTTGCCGCCCTTGGCCTGTCGCACAGCCTGTTTGGTCAGCGGTTGTTTCCCATTGGCACGCTCTATGATCCGTTCATTGCCCGCGGGCTCGATGCGCTGAATTACGCCTGTTATCAGGATGCGCGCTTTATGGTGGTGGCAACACCCAGTGGTATTTCACTGGCACCCGAAGGCGGCGCGCATCAATCGATTGGAACACCCATGATTGGCATGGGCCAGCCGGGCCTGACCAGCTTTGAACCCAGCTTTGGCGATGAAGTGGCCGCTGTGATGGGCTGGTCGTTTAATCATATGCAGGATAAAGACGGCGGATCGGTTTATTTGCGCCTGTCAACCAAACCGATGGCGCAACCGGAACGTGAACTGGATGACGCGACCAAATCCAGCATTGTGCGCGGGGGCTACTGGCTGCGCGAACCGGGCGAAAATTGCAAAATGGTGCTGGCCTATTGCGGGGCAATGGCACCCGAAGCCATTGCAGCGTGGGAACAGCTTAAAGACGACCATCCGGGCCTTGGCCTGTTGGCCGTTACCTCGACGGACCGTTTATATAATGAATGGCAAGACCTGGAACGCGCCCGGCTGGAAGGCAAGGCAGGTGACGACATGGCCCACATTGAAAACCTGCTGAAGCCACTTGCATCAGATGCCCGCATGGTCACGGTGATTGACGGCCACCCGGCGGCGCTGGCGTGGCTTGGCGCGGTGCGCGGCCATGCTGTGGCCCCGCTGGGAATAAATGCGTTTGGTCAATGCGGCGACAGCATCGATCTGTATAAGCATTACCAGATCGACACCGCAGCCATCCTGCGCGCGGCCAAGCGGTGGGACTGATCACCCGGTAAAACGGGACGGCGAAAGGGAGGGCTTTAGCTCTCCCTTTTTGTTTGGGCACGCGCACATATGTGCGCTACCAGAAATTCGACGTTCGGAACGCGATCTGATGATTACGAGGTTAGAAAAACGCCTGCTTAATTCCGTCAATGATGAACTGGATGGCGAGGGCGGCGAGGATCATGCCGAGCAGGCGCGAGATGACGGTGGCGACGGTGGGGCTGAGGCGTTTGGCGACCAGGCCTGACAACAGGAACATCACCAGTGCGCAGACCATGACCAGCCCGACAACGCCAATCACGCCGGTTTGCATAACGATATTGTCCTGATATTTGCCCATCAGGAGCATAACCGTGGCAATAGAACCAGGACCGGCCAGAAACGGGATCGACATGGGGAAGATCGACACATCTTCGTGGTCGTCTTCATCATGGGGGGCGGTTTGTGCCGGTTTGGATGCCGGGGTTTGCCCAGGCGTGACGGTGGTACTGGTACTGGCAACTGTGCCTGTATGCGGGCTGGTTGCGGCTTGCGGCGGTTTGGCATCAGACGGGATTTTGCTGCCGGCAACGATTTGGTCATCTTCGTGTTCAAGTTCCTGATGAACCTGTTCGGCGCGTTCATTCCGTTTTTTGCCGCGCCGTTCAAACAGCATTTCAAGGGCGATCAAAAACAGCAAGGTTCCGCCCGAAATGCGAAAGGCGGGCATATGAATGCCAAAAATACCTAGTAGTTTTTCACCCAGCAGGGCAAAGGCCGTTAAAATCAGAAAGGATGTGATACAGGCCCGGATCGCCATGCGGCGGCGGTGAGCCGTGCTGGTATCCTGGGTCAGCACCAGAAAAACCGGAACCAGCCCCACCGGGTCGATAATTACAAACAGCGTAACAAAGGCGGCGATCAGTTCGCTTAACATGCTGATATCGGGCATGGGATTTCCTTTTTTGCTTGATCATCCGTCGATGTAAGGGTGCATTTTTTGCACATCACGCCGTAATTGTCGCCATAAACAGGCGGTTTTCAGCTCGCCCGAAGTCACCGGAAAAGCCAGCGTTGATTTACGCGTTTGAACGAGAAAGGTAAATGCCCGGTTCCCGATGTTGCCGGTAATTGTCGGGGCAACCATGCCCTGTCGGCGCGGTTCCGTTTTGACATGTCGATATATCGCCGGCTTGTGGTTTTTGTCTTGTACTGATTATTACGAGGTCATTTTCAATGAGCGGTATCTTGGGCGGTACCTGTCGTGCCAGGTGGGTTAACGTCGGGGGCGGGTAAAAAAGCCCCCGGCAAAAGGTGGCGGCAGGTCGCGCAATGCGGCAATACGGGTGGTCACAGAAGGATGGGTATCGAGCAGGGCCGGGGGTTCGGTGCTGCGATAGGGGATCAGACGCAGGGTGCGGCGATTGATTTGTTCGATATGGCCCAGTGCGTCGATCAGATCGTCGGGGCCACCCAAAAGGTCGCTTGCACCGTGATCGGCGGCAAATTCGCGGTCTCGGATAACGGCGCGTTGCAACAAAAAACTTATGCTTGGCGCTGTGGCCAGCACGATGACCAGCCATATTGGCGGGGTTGGGTGTGCTGCGCTGAATATGAATACAAACATCGCAAAAACCGCCACGGTCCAGGTCGCGCGATAAAGAATGTCGGTCATCATCAGGATCTGGGTGTCGTTATGCCAGGTATGGGCGATTTCGTGGGCCAGAACCGCCCGCAATTGCCGGGGGGACAGGCCGGTAATGGCGTCTTGTGACAAGGCAATGATGGTGCTGTCATCCTTGCCGGTGGTAATGGCATTAACCCCTTTACCGGGTAATAGATACAGACGCGGAATAAAGGCCAGACCTGCCCGATGCGCAAGAAGGATCGCCATTTCATACAGGGCCGGATGGCTTTGGGGGGACAAGGGTGTCGCGCGCAGCAGCTTCATTATCGTGTCTGACGATACCATTGGCCCGAACATCATCATCAGGGTAATGGCAAAAAACGCCGAAACCATCATCATGGGCCCGCCCAGAAGCCACGCACAAACAACCAGAACCCCTGCCATGCAGGCTAAAAGCCCGCTGGTATGGGTAACCCCGCCTGCGCGTAAGGCTAAAAACCGTTGAACGGAGTTGGGAAGTTCCAGCATTTGACAATCCCCTTATCGTACCAGGCCACCGCTAAATCTTGCCATGGGCAATGATCCCTGATGATACGCTTCTGCGTTGTCCGGTGCATGGGGCTTGATCAATTCGGCAAAATAACCGCTGACGGGCAAAATGGCACTGATGATGCAAGCCGGGTTTTGGCGGGTAACAGGGGAGGTGCGAAACAGGAATTGGGGGTTGTGGTGCCTGATCCTGTTGTTTTCGGGCCGCCAGTTCGGACTGGCCAGTGTTGCCTGTTTTACCAGGCAACGACAGGCAGGGAAGGATAGTGTTTAAAACACCATCTGGCTAAACCAGTATCCGACATAAAACAGTGCCATGACGGCAAGAATGGTTAACAGGGCTTTTTTGAACGGGTTGGATTTGGCCTGTTGCAGGTGGTTCGGGGTTGAGGAATTTTTGGGGTTAGCCATTGGGGACTCGCAACTGTTTTTAGAATTAAAAAAACGAAAATTGGATAGATCGAGGCCCGTTGCAAGGGTTTTGACTGTGGTGTGATCAGGAATGGTGCGCCAGATCACAAAAGAAGGGCTGTAAATTCAGGTAATTGATGAAGCATTGGCCCAAAACCAATGATTTCGTTAACGCATCTTTATTAAGTTTGACTAGAATAGTCGTAGAGGACTAATGCAACCAGATAGGTTGTCCTGCCGTGTGATGCGACGGGATGATTGCTGTTGGGGACAGGCCGCAGGCACGCGGCGACGATATTTACGGGATCAGGATGGCCCAGCCGAACAAAGCCCGCTCCGGCATATTGGCCGGACGCAACCGCGAAGGTGATCGCACCCCGCTTGAACGGATGTTCTGGCGGTCGATCGGTATTGTGGGCGGATTCAGCATGGTCATCAATTTGCTGAATATGGTGATCCCGATTTATTCGATGCAGGTCTTTGACCGGGTTTTGTCCTCGCGCAGTTTCGATACCCTGTTTTTGTTGACCCTTGGCATTGCCATTGTGCTGGTGTTTATCGCCGCGATGGAGCAATTGCGATCCCGGGTTTTGATCCGGGTGGGCACGGGGCTTGATCTTGGTTTGGGCGGCGATTTGTTTGCCCATGTGGTGGAACAGGCATCGCGCGGCGCGCCCAACCGGCAGCGCCCCTTACGTGACCTTTATGGCTTGCGCGGGTTTTTAACCGGGTCTGGCCCGTTTGCCCTGATCGATTTCATGTGGGCACCGGTTTATATTGGCGTGGTTTTCATTTTCGATATCCGTCTGGGCATGGTTGCGCTTGGCGGTGCGGTGATCCTGATTTTGATTGCGGTGGCCAACGAGGCTGCGGCGCGAATTTCGGTAGATCGATCCGAACAATCGCAAAATCGCGGCATTGCCCAGGAAGAAACCTATGTTCGCAATGCCGAGGCAATGGAAGCCATGGGCATGACGCCTGCGGCCCGCGCGCGCTGGCAGGCGGACCAGTCCGATGCGCTGTATTGGGAAGGCCAAACCAGCCGCCGGGTTGGCACATCGACCACCTTGTCGCATTTTGTGCGCCTGTCGATGCAGGTGATGTTTATCGGCACCGGGGCTTATCTGGTGCTAAGCGAAAGCATCACAATCGGCATTATGGTGGCATCGATGATTTTGGGCATGCGCGGCCTGGCACCGTTTGACGGGGCGGTGGCGGCGTGGCGGTCCTGGACATCGGCACGTAATTCGTTTGAGCGGCTAAACCGCATTTTGCTGGACCGCAAACCCCGCCTTGCCGCACCGGCATTAAAGGCCAAAGGCATGGCCGTTTCGGTAGATCGGCTGGTTTTTGCCCCGCCCGGCAGCCGAAATGTGTTGTTTAAAGGGTTTTCGTTCAAGGTTGGCGCGGGGCAGGTTGTAAGCATTGCCGGGTTTAACGGAGTGGGTAAAACCGCCCTGTTAAAGCTGCTGATGGGGATTTGGTCGCCCGCTTCGGGATCGATCAAACTCGATGAGGTCGAAGCATCAAAACTGGATCGTGCCCAGATCGGCCCGCAAATTGGCTATCTGGCACAAAACCCGTTTTTGTTTCCCGGTACAATCGCTGAAAATATTGCCCGGCTGGGCTCGGCCGACCCGCGCGAGATTGTGCAGGCGGCGGAATTGGCCGGGGCGCATAAATTTATTCTTGATTTACCTGATGGTTATGACACCAAACTGGACCGGGGCGGTACCAATCTTTCGGGCGGCCAACGCCAGCTTGTTGCCCTGGCGGCGGCCCTGTATGGCAAGCCAAGATTATTGTTGCTTGATGAACCGACAACCGCCCTTGATGAAGGGCGGATGGAATATGTGACCAATCTGGTCGATATCGTCCGCCGTGCGGGGATTACCGCCTTCATTGTTAGTCATGAACGCGAAGTTTTAAAACGCGCAGATGCGATTATTGCGCTTTCTGGCGGGCAAATTCGTGTGGTGCCGGTAAATGTAAATCGTATGCAAACTCCGCCTCCTCCTGCACCGGCGTCGGTTGCGGCCTTGCCGTCCTCGGCGCAGGTGCCGCCGCGGCCGGATGCGCTGTCTTCTGCGAAAACGGCCACGGGGGCAGGCAGGCAGGGCAATGCGGGGGACGATAACCAGATGCGCATTACCCCGCAAAAACGCGCCGTTCCCAACCCCGATGCCGCCCGCCGCCGCAACCCTGATGCGGGAATGACGGATGATGGCACGGCCCGCAGCACCGTGCGGGCCGGGGCAGCTGCTGGGCAGGGGGGCGAACAACAGGCCCTGCGCAGCACGGCAAATGGCACAATGAAGGTAATGCGGCCCCTTGCGCCGCCCACGCGCAAGGACGAAGGGCTGGACCGTGGCGAGGGGCCAAAGGACGTGGCACGCCGCAAACAGGCCGCGGCCCGCAAGGCACAAAAAGACGCTGCAGATGCCCGTCTGAGCCGCGAAAAAACCGCCCGCCAGGTTGCCCGCCAGCAAGCGGATCAGGGTGGGGCGGATGATGGAAACACACGTGTTTCCGCCGCAGCGCCTGGTGAGCCGCGTGAACAACGCACGCCACGGGTAAAAACCGGGCTGGATGGGCGCCCGCAATTGCGCGTGGTTGAAGGATCGGCCGGGCGCAGGCAAGGGGGCGGTCGATGAACGGTGTCGAGCTTCCGTCGGTTCGGACCCTTGATACCGATGTAAAACCGCTGGTCCGCCTTGGTTTGATGATTTTGATTCTGGGGTTTGGGTCGGTTTTTTTATGGGCGGCAACTGCGCGTATTAATTCTGCGGCCATTGCCAGCGGGGTGGTTTCGCCCTTTTCCGGGCGGCAAACCGTGCAGCATCTGGAAGGCGGAATAATCCGCAATATTCTGGTGCGAAATGGTGCGCGGGTCGCACCGGGGCAAACCCTGATCGAACTGGATGATACCAGGGCGCGGGCCAGTTATGATTTGCTGTATAAACGGCATTTGAATGCGCTGGCGACCCAGGCCCGCCTGAATGCGGAACGGCAGGGGATGGACCATGTGGTTTGGCCGTCTGATTTAAATCCCGTGGCCCACAAAGACCTTGTGATGGCACAAAAAGACCTGTTTGACAGCCGAACCAGTGCCTTTCGCGGTGAGGTGCAGCTTTATGATGAACGCATAAAAGAGCTGCGCCGTGAAATTTCGGCAACGAATGAACAAAAGATTGCGTCGCAACAGCAGGTTGGCATCGTTAAGGAAGAGCTGGCGATGGTAAAGCCGATGGTGGAAAAGGGCTATGCCCGGCGCACCCGGTTGTTGCAGCTTGAAAGCCGACTGGTGGATAATCTGGGCAATATTGGTCGATATTCAGCCGATATCGCCCGGATCGAACAACAGATACAACAGGTGCGTGCCAGCCAGGCGCAGTTAAGCCGTGATCATTTGGAAACGGTAAACACCGAACTGCGTGATGTGCAGGCGGATTTATCGGACCTGACGGAACGGTTACGCTCGGCCGAGGATATTTTGGCGCGTTCCAAAATCGTCGCCCCGACCGAAGGGACAGTAACCAGCCTGAAATTTACCACGGTGGGCGGCGTGATACCGCCAGGTGCGCCAATTCTGGAGATTGTGCCCCATAATGACCGGCTGGTAATTGAAGGGCGAATTTCACCCAATGACATCGATGTGGTGTCGCCGGGCTTGCTGGTGAATATCCGTGTGACAGCCTTTAGTCAGCGCTGGTTTGCACCCGTTAAAGGCGAGGTGGTTGATGTATCGCCGGACCGGTTGAGCGACGGGGATGGACGCCCTTATTTCCGGGCGATGGTGGAAATTGATGCCGATAGTCTGGCCGAACATGAAGGTATGATCCTGTCCCCTGGTATGGCAGCGCAACTTGAGATTGTGACAGGTGCACGAACCATTCTGGCCTATTTGTTTGAACCGATCACGGATAGTTTCCAGCGTGCCTTCCGCGAGGAATAGGCCGGTTTATCTGGCCGAGTCGCGTATTTTCGGCCTCAAGAACCGAAGCAACAGCGCTATATTCTGACACAATCTGACATTTCTTTTGCTTTGCTGCTCCGTTAGCGGGACGTAGGGTGAAAAAGGCCGAAACATATGGTTTTCGGGCGTTTCTGCTGTTGCCGCTGGCGGGTCGCTGAAATATACTGTCGTATATGGGAAGTTGTGACTTTTTTCCGGCAGGGGTGCCGGGTGGTCCCATGTAGGGAGTTACGAAATTGACAGCGGCAGCCAATCAGGATGATGGCACGGGTTTTACCGACCCCAGCTTGGAAGATGTGCTTGATACACGCACGGAAAATGGTTCCGCAGCGGGTGATGGCGCCACAGTGGATTCCAGAAATGCCGGGGCGTCTCCTGCACAGGTGCCGCAATCAATTGCGACCCAGGTTTTTACCAACATTCAGAATGTTATTGGCAGCGCCTATAACGATGTGCTGATTGCCGATGGCTCAACGCTTAGCCTTGATGGCGGGGCGGGCAACGATACGCTGGTGGCCGGTGAAGGCAACGACCATTTGACAGGCGGGCATGGCCGCGACCTTTTTGTTTTGCAGCAGGGTTTCGGGCAAACCACGATTAGCGATTTTGACCCGTCGCAAGATTCCCTGTCGCTCGGGGGGACGGGCGTTAAAACAGTTCAGGATCTGATCAGCCTTGCCCATGAAGACGCCGGAAATGTCATTATTACATTCGATAATGGCGATCTGCTGGTGTTGCAAAACCTGACACTTGCCGACCTGCAAGCCGTGTCGATTGTTGATGCTGGTGACACCGTCGGTCTGGCCGATGGCAGCACGATTACCCTGCCTGATCTTTCATCCCTCAATTACATCGAAGGCAGTGCCGATGATGACGTGATCGCCGGAACATCGGGCGATGATGCGATCAGCGGTGGAGGCGGCAATGATGTTGTCGACGGTGGCGATGGCAATGACAGCCTGTCCTATTGGGGCCAGCTTGACGGTGTTGATGTTGATCTGGGTGCAAGTACTGCCAGCAGTTCCAATGGCCGCGATACGGTTTCTTTTTCCAATATCGACAATGTTGCCGGATCAAATGGCAACGATACGCTGCGCGGCGACGCCAGCGACAACATCCTGTATGGCGCAGGCGGGGACGATACATTTTCCCCAGGCGGTGGCAACGATCAGATCATCGGCGGCGACGGCAACAATACCATTGATTACAGCGATGCCGAGGGCGGCGTTGTGGTGGATGTGCGTTCCGGTCAGGGCGAAATTACCAATAATACCGATGTAACTCCGGCGGATGAACCGGCTGATACGTCGGGCAACAGCGAAACCGATAGCGGATCTGCCAACGAAAGCACCAATGGTGCAACGGATGGCGAACCGGTCAGGGGTGACGGTAGCAACGACACCGTCGGGTCATCGGGGAATGACACGACGGGTGGCGATACCAGTACAGGTGAAACTGGTAACGGCGACACCGATGCTGGCACGGGCCCAGATACGAATGACGGATCCGGTGACAACACAGGTTCCGGTGATACCGGTTCAACAGATGGCTCGGGGGATACATCTGGCGAGGCAGCAACCGGCGACGGATCGACAGACGGTGGCACCGATGGTGCCACAAATGGCGGTGGTGAAACGGCGGGAGATAACGGCAGCAACGACACCGATGCTGGCACGGGCACGGATGCGAATGACGGATCCGGTGCCAACACAGGTTCCGGTGATGCCGGTTCAACAGATGGCTCGGGGGATACATCTGGCGAGGCAGCAACCGGCGATGGATCGACAGACGATGGCACCGATGGTGCGACGAATGGCGATGGTGACACGGCGGGGGATAACGGCAGCAACGACACCAGCGGGTCATCGGGGGATGACACGACAGGTGGCGATAACAGTACAGGTGAGACCGGCAACGGCGACACCGGTGCTGGCACGGGTACGGATGGGAATGACGGATCCGGTGTCAACACAGGCTCCGGTGATGCCGGTTCAACCGATGGCTCGGGGGATACATCTGGCGAGACTCCAACCGGCGACGGATCGACAGACGATGGCATCGATGGTGCCTCGAATGGTGATGGTGACACGGCGGGCGGTAACGGCAGCAACGACACCAGCGGGTCATCAGGGGATGACACGACAGGTGGCGATAACAGTGCGGGTGAAACCGGCAACGGCGACACCGGTGCTGGCTCTGGCCCGAATACGAATGGCGGGTCCGGGGAGAATGACGGTTCCGCTGACGTAGGTTCAACAGATGGCTCGGGGGATACATCTGGCGAGGCATCAACCGGCGACGGATCGACAGACGGTGGCACCGATGGTGCGACGAATGGCGATGGTGACACGGCGGGGGGGAACGGCAGCAACGACACCAGCGGGTCATCGGGGGATGACGCGACAGGTGGCGATAACAGCGCGGGTGAAACCGGTAACGGCAACGCTGATACTGGCACGGATACGGATGGGAATGACGGATCCGGTGACAACACAGGCTCCGGTGATGCCGGTTCAACCGATGGCTCGGGGGATACATCTGGCGAGGCAGCAACCGGCAACGGATCGACAGACGGTGGCACCGATGGTTCGACGAATGGCGATGGTGACACGTCGGGTAGTAACGGCAGCAACGACACCAGCGGGTCATCAGGGGATGACACGACGGGTGGCGATACCAGTAAGGGTGAAACCGGTAACGGCAACGCTGATACTGGCACGGATACGGATGCGAATGATGGATCCGGTGACAACACAGGCTCCGGTGATGCCGGTTCAACCGATGGATCGGGGGATACATCTGGCGAGGCAGCAACCGGCGACGGATCGACAGACGGTGGCACCGATGGTGTGACGAATGGCGATGGTGACGCGTTGGGTAGTAACGGCAGCGACGACACCAGCGGGTCATCGGGGGATGACACGACAGGTGGTGACAGTGATGCCAGTGAAACCGATGAAACCGGCGAAGATGGCAGCGACGGCGACAATGGAACTGACGGCACCACGCCGAGTGATAATGTTCCAACGCCTGGTCGTGACATTGTGCATGGCAGTGCCGGGGCCGATACGCTGGCCGGGGCTGATGGCAATGATACCTTGCAGGGGGGCGACGGCGATGACGTGCTTGATGGCGGCAATGGCGCCGACATTTTGCAAGGCGGTGCTGGAAATGATTCCCTGACCGGTGATGCCGGTGATGACGTGTTGCAGGGGGGGGACGGCGATGATTTGCTGGATGGCGGCACGGGCAATGACATTGTGCAAGGCGGTTCGGGCAATGACAGCCTGATTGGCGGCGATGGCAATGACGTTGTGCAGGGCGGCGCTGGTGACGATTATTTGCGCGGTGGCCTGGGTGATGACCAGTTGCAGGGTGGTGAAGGCACGGATACCGCCGATTATGGCGATGCCATTGGGGGTGTGCGGGTTGACCTTGCCAATGAAACCGCGACGGGTGGTGCCGGGAATGACATTGTTCAGATGGTTGAAAATGTTGAAGGGTCATCCTTTGACGATCATTTGACCGGTGATGACGGCAATAACGTTTTGTCGGGCGGTGATGGCATTGACACCCTGACAGGCGGCGCTGGCGATGACACCCTGACCGGCGGGGCGGGTGTTGACGATATTCAACTGACCGAAGGTTTTGGCAACGATATCGTTACCGATTTTGAAACCGGTGCCGATATTATTGATTTGTCGCGCCTGGCTGTGTCTGATTTTGCCACTCTTCAGAGTATGATGAGCGATGATGGCAACGGCAATACCATTATTGATTTTGGGGATGACGGATCGTTGACATTGGAAAATGTCGATGCGTCGTCGTTAACGCAGGATAATTTCCGTGGTTTTGGCCGCATTTTTGCCGATGATGCCGATGATTCGGTTGCCGGTACAAGTGGCGATGATGCCATTTACGGGTTTGACGGCGACGATACCCTGCGGGGTGGCGCGGGTAATGACGTTCTGTCGGGCGGTGATGGTAACGATGTTTTAAATGGTGGCGCGGGGGATGATACCCTGCGCGGCGAGGAAGGCGTTGATACCGTTGACTATTCGGATGCTGCCGGCAGTGTAAATGTTGATCTGGCGGCAGGAACGGCTACCGGTGCTGCGGGCAATGATGTTCTGGACCGGATCGAAAACGTTATCGGATCAGATTATAACGACACCTTGAATGGCGATGGCAGGGTAAACCGGCTTGAGGGCGGTGCTGGCAATGACGTGATCACCGGCGGCGGTGGCAATGATGTGCTGGATGGCGGTGCAGGGGATGACAGTTTTGTCGGTGAAGCAGGAAATGACACCTATATTGGTGGCAGCGGCACCGATACCCTTGATTTAAGAGCGCGCGACACAGCACAGAATGTTGACCTTGCCAATGGCATTGCCACCGACACATCGACCGATGAAATTGACAGTGTTAGCAGCGTTGAAAACATCCTTACTGGCAGTGGCAACGATGTTGTAAAGGGCGATGCCGCCAATAACCACCTGCAAACCGGTGCTGGTGACGATACATTGGCTGGCGGGGGTGGCGATGATATCCTTGACGGTGGCGATGGCAGCGATACCGTTAGCTACGCAAATGACGGTGCTGTTCAGGTTGACCTTGCCGCAGGCCATGCCGACCTTGCATCAGGTAGCCAGACCCTTTCAAACATTGAAAATGTTACCGGTTCGGCCGGGGATGACCATATTTCGGGCGATAATGGCGCGAATATTCTAAATGGTGGTGCCGGTAACGATGTGCTGGTGGGGGCCGGAGGTGATGATACGCTGATTGGTGGTTCCGGCTCCGATACTGCAGATTATTCGGCTAGCAACGCTGACTTGTCGATTAACCTGGCAAATGGCACGGCGACCGGCGAAGGCAACGACACGTTGCAATCGGTGGAAAATGTTATTGCTGGTGACGGCAACGACATTATCCATGGCAACGGCAGTGATAACAATATCGATGCCGGTGCGGGTAACGATACCGTTTTCGCCAGCACCGGGGCGGACGTGCTTGAAGGTGGCAGCGGCACCGATACCCTGTCCTTTGGCGATAGCACTGGCGGTGTCACCCTTGATATCGGTAGCGGCACGGCCACCATTGGCGATTCCACCACCAGCTTTTCCGGGTTCGAGCAATATGAAGGTTCGGCGGGTGCCGATACCCTGACGGGTAGCGATGCCGCCGACACCATCCGTGCCGGTGCCGGGAATGACACGATTGATGGCGGGGCAGGCGATGATGTGTTGTCGGGCGGTGCCGGGGCAGACAGCTTTGTGGTTTCCAGCGCCAGCGGTAACGACCTGATTACCGATTTTGACCCGACCAGTGACATCCTTGATATTCAGGGCATTGACGGGCTGGAACTGTTTGCCGATGTGGCCCCGCTGATTGGTGAAAACGCCCAGGGTTTTGCCACCATTACTGTTGGCGATAGTGTTATTACGCTGGAAAATGTAAGTCCGGATGACCTTACCTACCGGAATTTTGCCGGTGTACGGTCGCTGGAAGGCACGCCTGATGCCGATATATTGCAAGGAACCAATCGCAGTGATGTGATTGATGGCCTGGCCGGGAACGACACCATTGACGGGTTTGGCGGCAATGACACAATTGATGGCGGGGACGGCAACGATATTGTTTCGGGTGGCGATGGTAACGACCTGATTGACGGTGGTGCCGGTGCCGATAATTTAAGCGGTAACGCCGGAAACGATACGATCACCGGCGGTGATGGCAATGACATTGTATCGGGCGGAGAGGGTGCTGATCTTCTTGATGGTGGCAGTGGTAATGACGTGCTTTTGGGGGGCGCAGGCGAGGATACCCTTACTGCCGGGGACGGCGATGATACTCTTTCCGGTGGTGCCGGAAATGATGTGCTTGAAGGCGGCGAAGGCACCGACACCGCAAGTTATGGCGATGCGACCGGTGGTGTGAATGCCGATCTGAGCCAGGGTACAGCCACAGGTGCCGCGGGTAATGACAGCCTGAATGGCATCGAAAATCTTGAAGGATCGAATTTTAACGATGTCTTGGCGGGCGATGCCGGTGACAATACTTTGTCGGGTAACGGCGGCAATGACATCCTGCATGGTGGCGCGGGCGATGACCTGCTGCGAGGTGGCGCGGGTAATGACACTGCCGATTACAGTGATGCTGACGGGGCGGTAACGGTTGATCTGGCCGCGGGTACTGCTGAAGGCGCCGCTGGCAGTGATATTTTGCAAGGCATTGAAAACGTTACCGGTGGTGTGGGTGATGATACCCTTCTTGGGAATGATAGTTCCAATACTCTGTCAGGCGGGGCGGGTAATGATGTGCTGTCGGGCGGCGGCGGCACTGACACCCTTTTGGGTGGCGCAGGCGACGATATTTTAAATGGCGGTGCGGGCAATGACGTTTTAACCGGTGGCGCGGGGGCTGACCAGTTTGTCTTCGGGGCCGATCAGGGCAACGATACTATCACCGATTTTGACCCGGCAGCCGACTTTATTGACCTGTCGGGCTTTGATGTTCCCAATTGGGAAGCCTTGCGCCTTGCCATTGGCAGCAACGATGCGGGTGATGCCGTTATTCGTCTTAACGGCCAGGAACTGACCCTGACGGGGGTTTCGCCCGACGCCCTGACGGCGGCGAATTTTAACGATATATCCTCGTTGGGCGCCACCGAAAATGCTGACCGGATCACCGGGACCGATTTTGCCGAAATGATTGACGGCCTGGCGGGCGATGATGTGATTTCAGGCGGTGGCGGCGATGACGTTATTTTGGCCGGGGCAGGTAATGACACGCTGATTGGCGGTGCCGGGGATGACAGCCTTGATGGTGGTGCTGGCCGGGATATGGCCGATTATGCCGACACTCGGGGCGTGGTTGTTGACCTTGAAAATGGTATCGCAACACAATCCGGTGGTGAAACCGACCAACTGACATCGATTGAAGATATTAACGGATCCGGCTTTGCCGATACACTTATCGGCGATGCGGCCGATAACAGCCTGAGCGGCAATGGCGGCAATGATGTGCTGGCAGGCGCGGGCGGTGATGACGTTCTTTCCGGCGGTGCCGGGGCCGACAGCCTTGATGGTGGGACCGGTAACGACATTCTTGATGGCGGGGCTGATAATGACCTGATTTCCGGCGGGGCCGGAGATGACATTATTACCGGTGGCGATGGCGATGATTTGCTGCGCGGCGGTTCAGGTGATGACACCATTGATGGCGGTGCCGGAAATGATACTGTTGCCTTTGATGATGCCACGGGGGGCGTCAATGCGGATCTGACCACAGGGCAGGCAACAGGCATTGATGGTAGCGATACCCTTGCCAATATTGAAAATCTGACCGGTTCGGATTTTGACGATGTGCTGTCGGGCGACGGGCAGGCCAATATTTTGCAAGGCGGTGCCGGGAACGACGTATTATCCGGTCTCGACGGCGACGATACCCTGGTTGGCGGGTTGGGTGACGATACGATTTCGGGCGGTGAGGGCAACGATACCGTCAGTTATGCCGATGCCGGAACCAACGGCGTTACTGTTGATTTATCGCAGGGAACGGCCACCGGCGCAGCAGGCAACGACCGGCTTGACGGTATTGAAAATATTACCGGGTCTGACGGCGACGATATTCTAGCCGGGGATGACGGGGTTAACCGGATTTCCGGTGGTGCGGGCAATGATACCCTGCGTGGTGGCGCGGGCGACGATACCCTGTCGGGCGGTGAAGGTGCCGACCTTTACAAGGTTGCTGCCGGTGACGGCCATGATCTGGTTACCGACTTTAACGTTGCGACTGATCGCATTGATGTTGGCGAACTTGATATCGATACCTATGGCCGCTTGCGCGAAAATATGACGGTCGATGCCAATGGCAACCTGGTGGTTGACCTGGGTGATGGTACCAGCATGACCTTGCAGGGTGTTGGTCTGGACGATATTTCGGCCGCCAATTTTGTTGGCATTCACGATATTACAGGGACATCGGGCGACGATATTCTGATCGGCACGTCAGCGGACGACACCATGTCGGGGCTGGAAGGCAACGACACCATTATTGGTCTGGATGGTAATGATTATTTGCTGGGCGGGGATGGTAATGACCAACTGACCGGCGGCATGGGAAGTGATTATATCGATGGTGGTGCAGGAACAGATACCGTTCATTTTGATGATGCCACAGGTACCGTTAACGTTGATTTAAGTGAAGGGACAGCCACCGGAGCAACCGGTAGCGATACCCTTGCCAATATTGAAAATGTCGTTGGTGGATCGGGCAATGACATTTTACGTGGCGATGGCGCCAATAATATTCTGGATGGGGGTATTGGAAGCGATACCCTGGCCGGTGGCCTTGGCGATGATACCCTGTTTGGCGGCAGTGGCACCGATACTGCGGATTATAGTACAGCCAGTGGTGCGGTAAATGTTGATCTGGAACATCTGACTGCCACCGGTGCGGCAGGTAATGACAGCCTGGTCGATATTGAAAATATAAATGGCAGCCAGTTTGCCGACACTCTGGCGGGTAGCAGTGTTGACAACGTTCTGATTGGCGGAGCGGGTGACGACAGTTTTATTGGCAGTGAAGGTAACGACACCCTGCGCGGTGATTCCGGTATTGATACCGTCAGTTATGGCAATGCCAACGGTGCGATGACCATTAATCTGGCGCAGGGCTCAGCCATCGGCATGGGGAGCGATCGCCTTGATTCCATTGAGAATGCCAGTGGTTCTCAATATGGTGACATCATTGTCGGCAGCAGTCTTGCCAATACGCTAAGTGGTCTTGCCGGGAATGACACAATTTCCGGCGGGGGCGGCGATGATACCCTTCTGGGTGGTGCCGGAAATGACCTGCTTGATGGTGGCAGCGGCTCGGACGTGATCGATGGCGGCGACGGGGTTGATACCGTTAGCTATGCCAGTGAATTGGGCAACGCGGTTTCGGTTAACCTGGCAACTGGTGTCGGGGTAACAAACAGTGGTACCGACAGCCTGACAAACATCGAAAATGTTATCGGGTCGGCCCGAGACGATATTATTGGCGGCAATGATGCCATCAATACTCTGGTCGGCGGTGCAGGCAACGATACTTTTCTGGGCAGTGCGGGCGATGATGTGCTTCAGGGTGGGGTCGGGTCCGATACCGTTGATTTCAGCAATGTTGGCGCTGCGGTTACTGTTGATTTGGCCGATGGCACCGCGACAGGTGATTTGGGCAATCAAACCCTTGAAAGCATTGAAAATGTAACCGGCACCAATTTTGATGACCATTTGTCGGGTAGCAGTGTCGATAATATTATGCGCGGCGGTGCCGGTAACGATATCATTAATGCCCTTGGTGGCAATGACACGGTGTCGGGCGGGGCTGGCGATGACGTGATTGATGCCGGTGCCGGAAACGACGTGGTTAGCGGGGGTGCCGGAAATGATATTCTGGCGGGCGGTGCAGGCACCGATACGCTCGATTACAGCGAAGCCACCGGAGACGTCACCATTGACCTGGCACAAGGTGTTGCCAGCGGTGCAGACGGAAACGACACCGTTTCCGGGTTTGAAAATGTTACCGGGTCTGCCTTTAACGATACCATTTTCGGCAACAGTGCCAACAACGTGCTAACGGGCGGGGCCGGAGACGACACCCTGACTGGCGGTGCGGGCAACGATATTCTTGATGGCGGCGTGGGCAACGATCACTTCCTCGGCGAAGCGGGCGACGACGTTTATATTGGCGGTGCAGGGCAGGATGTTCTTGATTACAGCGCAGCAAATGGCGGTGTGACTGTTAACATTGCTGCGGCAATCGCCAGCGGTGACGACATTGGTCAGGACCGTTTTTCAGGGATCGAGGAAGTTGTTGGTTCGGATTATGCCGATACCCTGACGGGCAGCAACGATGCCGATATTCTGCATGCCGGAGCGGGCAATGACACCGTTCTGGGCGGTGGTGGTGACGATTCCCTGTTTGGCGATGCAGGCGACGATTATATTCGTGGCGGTGACGGGGCCGATGTGATTGATGGTGGCGACGGTATTGATACCGTTAGCTATGACACGGCCACATCGGGTGTTAATGCCAACCTTATGACAGGCAAGGTCAGCGGCGGTGATGCCGATACGTTGACGAATGTTGAAAATATTACCGGTTCCGGGTCAGACGATGTTTTGACCGGCGATGATGGCAACAATATTCTCAATGGTGCAGCAGGCAACGATGTGCTGGCAGGTGGTGCTGGTAACGATGTGCTGCTGGGCGGTACTGGCGATGATACGCTTTCGGGCGGTGCCGGTGTTGACACGCTTGATGGCGGTGCGGGGATTGATACCGTCGATACATCGGCACAGGGCGGCGACCAGGTGGTTGATCTGGCGCAAGGCACTGTCACCATCAATGGCGAAACTGACAGCCTGGTGGATATTGAAAACATCACCACGGGCGCAGGAAACGATATTATTACCGGCGATGCCGGGGCCAATATTATTATGGCTGGCGCGGGTGATGACCAGATCGACGGCGGGGCCGGTATTGATACTGCGTCCTATCGCAATGTTGACGGTTCTGTCACCGTTGATATGGCAGCCGGAACGGTAAGTGGCAGCGGTGCCGGTACCGATACCCTGACCAATGTTGAAATTGTTGAAGGCACAGATTCCGCCGACAGCTTTATCGGCAGTAGCGGCAGCGACACCTTTGTTGGTGGTGCGGGGAATGACTGGTTCGATGCAGGCAGCGGCAATGACCGCTTAACGCTGGGCGCGGGGAATGACACGGTTGTGTTTAACCCCGGCGATGGTAATGACACCATTACCGATTTTGAGGCCAGCGGCGACGTGATCGACCTGACCGCCTTTAATATTGGCGGCTATGATGCCTTGAAATCGATGTTTGGCACCGATGCCAATGGTAATTTGACGATCAGCCTGAATGGCACTGACAGCATCACGCTTTTAAATGTTAATCCCGCGAATTTGAGTGTGGATAACTTCAAGGGCGTTGATGCCCAACTGGGGACGGAAAATGCCGATGAGCTGACCGGCACCAGTGGCAACGATATTATCAATGCCCTTGACGGCGATGATACCGTCTCAGCAGGGCTGGGCGATGACCGTGTGATTGGCGGCGCCGGTAACGATACGCTGGATGGTGGTTCAGGCGATGACACCCTTGTTGGTGGTCAGGGCCGCGATGATTTGCGCGGCGGTGACGGGGTTGATACCGCTGATTATTCCAACGAAAGCAGTGGTATTTCGGCTGATTTGTCGCAAAACACCGTTATCGGTGGGGATGGCGACGATACGCTTGATGGTATCGAAAATGTGACCGGTACCCTGTTTGACGATGTGTTGCGTGGCGATAGTGGCAACAACGTGTTAACCGGCCTTTCAGGGGATGACATTTTTGAAGGCGGGGAAGGTGACGATACCCTGCTGGGCGGTGATGGCAACGACACTGTTGATTATTCATCCGCGGCAACCGGCACGCATATTGACCTTGAAAACGGTACCGCAACAGGCCAGGGCACCGACAGCCTTAACAGCATTGAAAACGTGATCGGGTCGGATTTTAACGACGTGATCAAGGGCAGTGCGGCAAATAACACCGTTGCTGCCGGCGGCGGGAATGATGCCATTGATACGGGTGCTGGCGATGATGTGATTGATGCCGGTTCCGGTGCTGATGATATTAATGCCGGTGCCGGGAATGATACCATTTCGGGCGGATCAGGCGACGATGCTATTGATGCCGGCGAGGGTAACGATACCCTGCGCGGCGGTGAAGGCGACGATGTGTTGCAGGGTAATGCCGGGCAGGACTGGATTTATGGTGATGCGGGCGACGACATCATTGATGGTGGCGATGGTAACCACGACGTAGCCGATTATTCCGAAGTTGATGGCCCGGTTGTTGTTGATCTGGTGAACCAGTATGCCAGTGGGGCCGCTGGCAACGATATTGTGCGCAATATCGAACATGTTATTGGCACCGATTATGCCGACACCCTGATTGGCAGCGATGGTGTTAGCACGCTGGATGGCGGATCGGGCAATGACACCCTGATGGGCGGGGCGTCAGATGACGTGATTATCACCGGTGATGGCGACGATATGGTTGTCGTTAAACCGGGCGGTGGCAGCGACAATGTGACCGATTTTGACCCCGAACATGATAAAATCGATCTATCGGCCTATGGTATTGAAACCTATGAAGATTTGTCGGACCGCATGTTTAACGATGCGTCGGGCAATGTGGTTATTTCGCTGGCACCAGGCGAAAGTCTGACGCTGGAAGGTGTTGATATCAACGACCTCGGGCCGGGCAATTTTTATGGCTATGTCACCATCGAAGGCACGGAAAACGACGATATCCTGAATGGCAGCCAGCTTGATGATGAAATCAATGCGCTGGATGGCAATGATATTATCGATGGTAAGAACGGCGATGACGTGATCAATGCCGGTGCTGGCGATGACACCCTGATTGGTGGTGCGGGGGATGATACCCTGCGCGGTGGCGATGGCAATGATACGGTTGATTACGGTGATACCAATACCGGTGTGACGGTTGATCTTGGTGCCGGAACGGCGACTGGTGCCGCAGGCAATGATGTGCTTGATAGCATTGAAAATGCCACCGGCGGCAACGGCAATGACGTTTTGATTGGCGATGAAAACGTCAATATTCTGGATGGCGGAGCGGGTGACGATACCATTTTGGGTGCTGGCGGCGATGACACCCTGATTGGCGGCATTGGCAACGATACCCTGTCTTATGAAGATGCGAATGGCGGGGTTGATGTTGACCTTGCATCGGGCACGGCTGGTGGTGCTGCGGGCAACGATGTTATTTCCGGGTTTGAAAATGTTGAAGGTTCTGCCTTTGACGACACCATAACCGGCAACGCACAGGACAATATTATTTCGGGCGGTGCCGGGGATGATGTGCTGGCTGGCGGGGCGGGGAACGATACCGTTCTGGGCGGCGAAGGTAACGATACCCTGCAAGCCGGTGCCGGGAATGATACGCTGGCCGGTGGTGCGGGCACCGATATGGCCGATTACAGCGACCGTGATACATCGGTTACGGTTGACCTTGCCGATGGTACGGCGCAAAGCGCACAAGGCAATGACAGCCTGATCGATATTGAAGGTGTCACCGGCGGTGCCGGTGACGATACGCTGGCCGGTTCGGATGGCGATAATATTCTTGTTGGCGGTGCAGGTGATGACAGCCTGTTTGGCCGCGATGGTAACGATACGCTGGCCGGTGGCCTGGGCGCAGATCTGATCGATGGCGGCGCTGGCAATGATGTGCTGCATTTTGAAACCGACAGCATCGCCGATACCAGCGACACGACCGACAATGTTGGCAGCCCAACCAGTGCCGGAACCGGTGAAATAGCCGATATTTCCGGCAAAAACCTGTCATCGGACAGTTTTGTGGGCGGCGCTGGCGTTGATACGCTGGTGGCGGGTGATGGCGATGACGCCATTATTCTGGATCATGACCACGCCAATGGCGGGGCGGACCAGCCATCACTTGTCGATATTGAAAATATTCAGGCCGGTGGCGGCGATGATGTTGTTGACCTGACCAGCGAAAAATTCAGCTATGGCGATGTCACCATTGATGGTGGCGACGGCAACGATACCCTGTGGGCCAATGATGGCAACGATGTTATTTCCGGCGGTGCCGGGGATGACAACATTCGTGGTGGCGCAGGCAACGACACCATTGATGGTGGCGATGGCAATGATGTGATCGATGGCGGCGCCGGTGCCGATACCTTGCTGGGTGGTGCCGGTGATGACAGCCTTTCGGGCGGTGCAGATGCCGACACGCTTTCGGGCGGTGCGGATGCCGACACGCTTTCGGGCGGTGATGGCAATGATGTGCTCGACGGGGGAACTGGCAACGACGTGATCGACGGTGGTGCCGGTGCCGATACCTTGCTGGGTGGTGCGGGTGATGACAGCCTTTCGGGCGGTGCGGATGCCGACATGCTTTCGGGCGGTGATGGCAATGATGTGCTCGACGGGGGTGCTGGCAATGATGTGATCGATGGTGGGATCGGCGATGACGTTGTGCGTGCCGGTGCGGGCGACGATGTTTTGTTGGGTGGCGCTGGCACCGATACCCTTGATTTGGCCGGAGCCAATGGCGCGCAAATTGACCTTGCCAATGGCACAGCGGCATCAGATGCGACAGGAACCGACAGTATTGACGGGTTTGAAAACGTTATTGGGACCGAGGGTGACGACACCGTTATTGGTAATGATGAGGCCAACCTGATTGATACCGGTGCGGGTAACGATACCATTTCGGCCGGTGCCGGGGATGACCATGTAATTGCCGGAAGCGGCGATGATACCGTGGCAATGGACGCGGGGAACGATACCCTTGAAGGCGGCGATGGCACCGATACGCTTGATCTTTCCGGCACGACAGGCGGCGTTGATGTTGACCTTGCAGCGGGCACGGCCAGCGGTGAGCAGACCGGCTCTGACATCATTAACGGCTTTGAAAATATTACCGGGTCGGGTGCAAACGACCAGTTAACAGGCGATACCGGGGCCAACACCATTGATGGTGGTGCGGGTAACGACATGATTGCCGGTGGGGCTGGCGATGATGTGCTGATCGGTGGGGCCGGAAACGATATTATCGATGCCGGATCAGGCAACGATGTGGTGTCGGGTGGTTCCGGCAACGACACATTTGTCTTTGCCGATGGCACCGACCACGATGTGGTGACCGACTTTACCCCGGGGCAGGATGTTATTTCACTGCCCGACAGTAACATTACCACCTGGACCGATTTGCAGCCGCTTTTGGGCAGCAATGATGCCGGGGATGCTGTGATTAACCTGCCGCAAGGCGGCACGGTAACCTTGCAGGGTGTTGCGGTTGACCAGCTTGGCCCCGACCAGTTTGACGGGGTGCAAAATGTTGGCACACCGGGTGACGATACCCTGACGGGCACCGACGGCGATGACAGCTTTGATACCATTGGCGGTAACGACACGGTTAGCGCGGGTGCGGGTAACGATACCGTTGCCGGGGGAAGTGGCAATGACACCATCGATGGCGGCAGCGGCGACGATGTGCTCGATGGCGGCGACGATGACGACCATCTGAGCGGCGGCACCGGCACCGATACCCTTTCGGGCGGGGCTGGCGACGATGTATTGCAGTTTGAAGGCGACAGACAGGGCCAGACGGGCAATCAGACCGACCATGCCGGAAGCCCCGGCATGCCGGGTACCGGCGCGATTGCCGACCTCGATGGCAAGGGTCTTAGCGATGATCGTTTTGATGGCGGCAGTGGCACGGATACCTTGCTGGGCACATCGGGCGATGATGCCATTATTCTCGATGGCGATCATGCGGGGGGCAGCGATGCCCCGGCGCTTAGCGATATTGAAGTGATTGATGCCGGTGATGGCAACGACGTTGTTGATCTGACCAGCGGCAAATATGCCTATGGCGACACCACACTTGATGGTGGTGCGGGCGATGATACGTTGTGGGCCAATGCGGGCAACGATACCTTGTTGGGCGGCGCGGGTAACGACGTCCTTAATGGCGGTGCAGGTAATGATGTAGTTGACGGCGGTGCCGGAAACGACACGCTGGTTGCCAGTTCCGGCAATGATACCCTTGTGGGCGGTGATGGCACCGATACGCTGGATATGGCGGCGGCAAACGGGGCGACGGTAAACCTGGCAACGGGCATCGCATCTTCGGGGGCGACCGGCACGGATCAGCTTTCCGGGATTGAAAATGTCAGCGGCTCTGCGGGCAACGATACCCTGACCGGTAATGACGGGGCCAACAGCCTTGCCGGGCTGGCAGGCAATGACGTGATAGACGGCGGTGCCGGTAACGACGTGATTGATGCCGGTGCGGGCGATGACACGGTTGTGGCTGGTGCCGGTGATGACCTGCTTATTGGCGGGGACGGCACCGACACCCTTGATATGACCGGTGCCGGTCAGGCCCATGTTGATTTGTCCGCCGGAACGGCGACGGGCGATGCCAGCGGCACAGATACCCTTTCGGGCTTTGAAAACGTTATTGGCTCTGCCGGGGATGACATTATCGCCGGGTCGGAGGGTGATAACGTTATTAATGCCGGTGCAGGCAATGACAGCGTTGCTGCTGGGGCCGGAAACGATACGGTTGATGGCGGCGCAGGCAACGATATTCTTGATGGCGGAGCTGGCGACGATCTTTTGTCCGGTAATGATGGCAATGATAGCCTGCTGGGCGGTCTGGGCAATGATACCTTGTTGGGCGGTGCCGGAAATGATGTTCTTGACGGTGGCGCAGGCAATGATCAGCTTTCGGGCGGGGACGGCGTTGATACCCTGCTGGGTGGTGTCGGTGATGACAGCCTTTCAGGCGGAAATGATGCCGATACGCTTTCGGGCGGCGACGGGAACGATATTCTCGATGGTGGCGCAGGCGACGACCAGCTTTCTGGTGGAGACGGCGTTGATACCCTGACGGGTGGTGCCGGGGATGATGTGCTTGACGGCGGCGCAGGTAACGACCTGATCAGCGGTGGCGACGGGGCAGATACGCTTTTGGGTGGGGCTGGCGACGACAGCCTTTCGGGTGGTGCCGGCAATGATGTGATTAACGCCGGTGCCGGCAATGACATTATCGATGGCGGGGCCGGGGCCGACACGCTGGTCTTTGCCGATGGCACAGACCATGATGTGGTAAACGGCTTTACCGTTGGCGAAGACGTTATTTCCCTGCCTGATGACAATGTTTCAAGCTGGACCTTGTTGCAGCCCTATCTGGGTGAGAACGACAATGGCGATGCCGTCATTACCCTGCCGCAGGGCGGAACGATTACCCTGACCGGTGTAGCCCTTGCCGATTTGAATGCCGATGCCTTTGACGGTGTGGAAAATGTTGCCACCGATGGTGACGATACCCTCGGCGGTGGTGATGGCGACGACACGATTGATGCCGGTGCCGGTAACGACACCCTGACCGGCGGCGATGGCAACGACACGCTGGGCGGTGGTGCCGGAGACGACAGCCTTGATGGCGGTGCGGGCGATGACAGCCTTGGTGGCGGTGATGGTGCCGATACGCTGGGCGGTGGTGATGGTGATGACACCATCGATGGCGGCAGCGGCGACGATGTGATTTCGGGCGGCGATGGCGAGGACACACTGGGCGGCGGCGAAGGCCGCGATACCGTATTGGGCGGTGCTGGCAACGATACCCTGCATTTTGAAGCTGACCAGACTGGCTCGACCACAGACAGTACCAACAATGTTGGCAGCCCCGGCGTTGCCGGGACCGGCGATGTGGCATCGCTGAATGGTGCCGGGCTTAGCGACGATGTGTTTGATGGCGGCGATGGCATTGATACCCTGCAAGGGACCAATGGCAAGGACGCCGTTATTCTTGATGATAATCATGCCAGTACCAGCAATGGTACGCCGGGTATTGTTGACGTTGAGGTTATCAATACCGGTGCAGGCGACGACGTTCTCGATTTAACATCAACCCGGTTTGGTTATGGCGATGTCACGGTTGATGGCGGCAGCGGCGACGATACCCTTTGGACCAATCAGGGCAACGACACCATTGTCGCCGGTGATGGCAATGATGTCGTGCATGGTGGAGCCGGGAACGACGATATTTCCGGTGGTGCCGGGAATGACCGCCTCGATGGCGGCACCGGCGACGACGTTATTGATAGTGGCATGGGCAATGATACCCTTGCCGGTGGTGACGGAAATGACAGCCTTGCCGGTGGCGAAGGCAACGATACGCTGGACGGTGGAGCCGGTAACGACAGCCTTTCGGGCGGTGCCGGAAATGACGTGATTGCCGATGGTGCGGGCAATGACACCGTTTCGGCCGGTGATGGCAACGATACATTGCTGGCTGGTGCGGGTGACGATGTGCTGGCGGGCGATGGCGGGTTTGACACGCTTGATATGTCGCAGGCGCAATTGGGTGCGACGGTTAACCTGCAGGAAGGCACAGCTGTTTCGGCGCAAACCGGGCACGATACCCTAAGCGGTATTGAAAATGTCACCGGTGGTGCCGGGCGTGATTTCATTACAGGCAATGATGTTGGCAACCGCCTTGACGGTGGTGCCGGGCATGACGTGGTGACCGGCGGTGCCGGGGCCGACCATTTGCTGGGCGGCAGCGGTAACGATGTGCTCGATGGGGCCGCGGGCAATGACAGCATTGATGCCGGAACCGGCGATGACTGGGTTTATGCCGGTGCAGGCGATGACATTTTAAATGGCGATGCCGGGATCGACACCCTGGATATGAGCCGCGCCATTGGCGCTGTTACAGTTGATCTGGCCGCAGGTACCGCCAGCAGCGGTTCCACTGGTAATGATACTGTTTCCGGTTTTGAAAATGTGGTTGGCGGTGCTTCGGACGATACCTTGCTGGGCAGCAATGGCGACAATTCGCTGGCCGGTGGTGCGGGCAATGATCTGCTTGATGGCGGCATCGGGGACGATACATTAACCGGTGGTGCCGGCAATGATGTGTTCCGTTTTGCCGATGGTGTTGATGATGATGTGGTAACCGACTTCACCCATGGTCAGGATACCATTTCCCTGCCCGATAGCGGCTATATCAGCTGGACGCAATTGCGCGAACAGATGGTTGATGACGGCCATGGCAACACCATTATCAACCTGCCTGCCGGTGGTACAGTTACGCTTCAGGGCGTTGCGCTTGGCACGTTGGGCGCAGATGATTTTGTCGGTGTTGCCGATGGTGGCACTGCCTATGACGACAACCTTGCCGGGGGCGAGGGCGACGATGTTATCGACGGGCTGGATGGCAATGACACCATTGCCGGTGGTGCCGGTGACGATACCCTGTCGGGCGATGGCGGTAATGATACGTTATCGGGCGGCACCGGGGATGACACGGTTTTCGGTGGCGATGGCAATGACAGCCTGGGCGGCGATGCCGGTAACGATACCCTTGCCGGTGGCGCTGGCGATGACAGCCTTGCTGGTGGTGCCGGTGATGACAGCCTTGCGGGCGGTGATGGCAACGATACGCTGGGCGGCGGCGATGGGACTGATCAGCTCGACGGTGGTGCGGGCGATGATGTGTTGCAATTTAATGCCGATGATCAGGCCGATGCGGGCACAACCACGCAAAATGAGGGCAGTCCGGGTGTCAGTGGCACTGGTGATGTCGCCGATATTGGCAACCATGCCATTTCGGCCGACAGCTTTATCGGTGGCGATGGCAACGATACGCTGCAGTTGTCGGACGGCAATGATGCGCTGGTGCTTGATGGTGGTAAACTGGGGCTGGGCGGTGAAGGTACCACCGAAACCCGCAGCTTTGGCCTGACCAATCAGTCCACCCCTGATCAGGTGCAATCGGCATGGTCCGGTGCCGGGCTTTATGCCTATGATTTCGGGGTTTCGGTGACCGATGAAAACGGCAAGCTGAACCTGGGCGCCGGGACAGACACCATTTCCTATGATGGCAACGGCATTGGCAATAATGGTGGCAGCCCGGCGAGCAGCCAGATCAACCATAACGGCCAAACCGGACAAAGCGAAAGCATCGTTGTTGATCTGGGCGCGGATTCTGTCCGTGCGACGATTCAGGTTTCCAACATGCTTAAAGGGGAATCCGGTGGGGAAACCGGCAGTTGGCAGGCATTTGATGCCGATGGCAACCTTGTTGCGACGGGCGATTTGAACGCGGATACCATCGATTACACCAGCGGCGATGTTGGCACAGCCGAAATTTCCGTGCTGGATGCCAGCGGTAACCCGGTTTCCTTCCGTTACCTGTCCTTTGCGGCCGAACCTTATGGCAATGGCGCACAGGGCAGCGACAGCAGCGATTATTTCCTGCGGTCCATTCGCTTTGATGCGGTAACCGAGGCACCGGCAGGCGCGCAGATTGATGGTATTGAAACCATCGCCGCAGGTAATGGTAATGACGTGGTCGATTTGACCAGCGACCATTTGACCTATGGCGATGTCGTTATTGATGGCGGTAATGGCAACGACACCCTGTGGGCCAATGCCGGTAACGATACCCTTCTGGGCGGCAATGGTTTTGACAATCTGTATGGTGGTGCCGGGAACGATACGCTGGATGGCGGGTCTGGCAACGACATGCTGGATGGCGCATCGGGCAATGATTACCTGATTGGCGGCGTGGGTGCCGACACCCTGCGCGGTGGCTTGGGGGATGACACCATTTATGGCGGCGGTGATGTTGATACCGTGCTGTTTGATGATGCCATTTCGGGTGTAAATGTTGACTTGTCGGCCAATACCGCCACCGGTGGTGCGGGCAACGATGTGTTGCAATATGTTGAAAATGTTGTCGGTTCGGACTTTAACGATACGATTAACGGTAACGCATCGGCCAATGTTCTGAACGGCGGTGCGGGTGATGACACCCTTTCGGGTGGTGCAGGCAACGACACGCTGATCGGTGGCGAAGGGCGCGATACCGCTGATTACAGCACATCTGGCAGTGGCGTAACGGTTAACCTCGCCTCGGGCTCGGCCCAGGTAGGGGCCGGCGAAACCGACCGGCTGTCCTCGATCGAGGATGTGATCGGTTCATCAAAAGATGACGTTTTGACCGGCAATGCGGGCGATAACCTGCTTGATGGCGGGGCAGGTAACGACACCCTGTCGGGCGGCGACGGGGCCGATACGCTTTTGGGCGGTGCCGGAAACGACACCCTTAAAGGTGGCGATGGTGCTGACAGCCTGTCAGGTGATGCTGGCAATGATACCCTTGATGGCGGTGCCGGAAATGACCAGCTAGACGGTGGCGATGGTGCTGATACCTTGCTTGGTGGAAGCGGCGACGACGTTCTGGGCGGTGGCGACGGGAACGACCTGCTTTCGGGCGGGGAAGGTGCCGATACGCTGCTGGGCGGAGCAGGCGATGATGTGATTGACGGTGGCGATGGCAATGATCTGCTGTTGGGTGGCGAAGGGGCTGATACCCTGATCGCGGGTGCCGGTGATGATATTGTCGATGGCGGGGCCGGGGCTGATACCCTGATTTTTGCCAATGGCAGCGACCACGATGTGGTACGCGGATTTAGCCTGACCGAAGACCACGTTTCCCTGCCGGACCTTAACATTGGTAGCTGGTCCGAACTTAAAGGCATGATTGCTGACGATGTGAACGGCAATGCGGTGATTTCATTGCCGCAGGGCGGAACGATTACGTTTGAAGGTATTTCGGCATCGCAACTGGGGCCGGATCAGTTTAACGGCATCGAAAATGTCGCCAGTGCGTTTGACGATACTCTGAGCGGAACCGATGGCAATGACGTGATCGATGCCCTTGGCGGTGATGACAGTGTTGCGGCCGGGGCCGGGGATGACACCTTACTGGGCAATAGCGGTAACGATGTGCTTGATGGGGGCGGTGGTAACGACACCCTTGCAGGTGGCACCGGCACCGATACGCTGATTGGCGGCGCGGGCGATGATGTGTTGCAGTTTGCCGGTGACCATACCGGGACGGCCCATGATGATACCGACCATGCCGGAAGCCCTGATATAGATGGTACCGGCATTGGCGTGTCGCTGGATGGCAAGGAACTGTCGGACGATGTATTTGCCGGCGGCGATGGCGTTGATACCCTGGCCGGTACAGATGGCAACGATGCCATTATCCTTGATGCGGACCATGCCGATGGCACGGCACAAGCCGGTATTTCGGGCATTGAAGTGATCAATGCCGGGGCGGGCGACGATGTGGTTGATCTGACCAGTTCGCAATATGGTTATGGCGATGTTGTGGTCGATGGCGGCAGTGGCAATGATGTTTTGTGGACCAATGCGGGCAACGACACCATTTTGGGTGGCGACGGCAATGACATAACCCATGATGGCGCTGGCAATGATGTGGTCGATTCCGGGGCGGGCGATGATACCCTGATGGGCAGTGCCGGTGCCGACACCCTGATGGGTGGCGACGGTATTGATACGGTTGATTACAGCCATTCCACCCAGGGTGTGGAAGCCTATCTTGGCGGCACGGATGGCAATGCCCGCAACCCGTGGGCAGCGAATGAAGGGCTGACGGGCGATGCTGCAGGCGATGTTTTGTCGGGCATTGAACGGGTTATTGCCTCGGCCCATGACGATTACATTTACGGCAACAGCCAGGACAATGTGGTTGATCTGGGCGATGGCAACGATGTGTTTGATAATATCGAGGCCGATGTCAGCACCGATACCATCGATGGCGGCCTTGGCAATGACACCATATGGGTGGGCAATGGCGACGATATCGTTCATGGCGGCGCAGGCAATGACGTTTTGTATGGCGAACTGGGTGACGATACCCTCTATGGCGATGCCGGACGCGATATTCTAAATGGCGGCGGCGGCAATGACAGCATTGATGGCGGTTCTGGCGATGACACGATTCAGACCGGTTCCGGGGCTGACCATGTGATTGTGACCAGCACAGAAGGTCATAAGCTGGTAACCGATTTTAATACCAGCGAAGACAAGGTGTCGCTGGCCGGGGTTGGCATTACCGAGTGGTCCGATCTGGCCCCGCGCCTGTCCGAGGTTAATGGCAACCTGGTAATTGATCTGGGTGAAAATGGCTCGCTGACCCTTAAGGGCGTGCATTTGCGCGATATTGGTGCCGATACATTTGAAGATGTTGACGGCTTTGTCGGGGCCACGCCGTATGACGACGTTTTGTCGGGCACAACCGCGGGCGATTATATTGATGCACTGGCCGGGGACGACGTTGTTGAAGGCGGTGCCGGTGATGACACCCTGATCGGCAATGACGGCAATGACCAGATTTCCGGCGGGTCGGGTGATGACACCATTCTGGGTGGCAATCAGGATGACGTGCTGGATGGCGGTTCAGGCGATGACTGGATCGATGGTGAAGACGGCGAAGATGTTATTTCCGGTGGTGATGGCAACGATTCCCTGTTTGGCGGGGCTGGCGACGACGTAATCGACGGTGAAGGCGGGCAGGATTACATTGATGGCAAGGACGGCGACGACCATTTGATTGGCGGGGCCGAAACCGACACCATTTTTGGTTCTGGCGGCAATGACTGGATTGAAGCAGGCGACGGCAATGACGTGGTTTCGGGTGGCGACAACGAAGATTTGATCTTTGGCGGTGCAGGCAACGATACCCTGTCGGGCGATAGCGGCAACGACACCATTGAAGGCGGTGCCGGCAACGACATTATCACCGGTGGTGATGGTAACGACCTTTTGGCCGGTGACTGGAACAATGGTGGCGGGGATGACACCCTTTCAGGCGGGAATGGCGACGATACCCTGTGGGGTGGCGATGGTAACGACACCCTGAGCGGCGATGCCGGAAATGATTACCTGCTGGGAGGCGATGGCAATGACACGCTGGACGGTGGTGCAGGCAACGACACCTTTACCGGTGGAGCTGGCGACGACACCATTGTTGTTTCCAACAATGCCGGGAACAAGGTTGTCACCGATTTTGCCATCGGACAGGACAAAATCTCGCTCGTGGCGATGGGCATTACCGACTGGTCGGACCTTGCCAGCCACATGTCGCAGGTTGGCAATGATGTTGTCATTTTCCTGAATGGCGAAGGCACGTTGACACTTGAAGATGTCCGCCTTGAAAACCTGAGTGCTGATTCCTTTGTCGGTGTGACCGGCAGCAGCGGCCCAACCGAATATCGCGACGTGCTGTATGGCACCAGCAACAATGATTCCATCGCCGCCCTTGCTGGCGATGACACGGTCATGGGCCTTGGCGGGCAGGATACCCTGCGCGGTATGGATGGTAACGACACCCTTTACGGCGATGACGGTGACGACCGCCTTTATGGTGATCAGGGCAATGACCGTCTTGAAGGCGGTAGCGGCCAGGATCGCCTTGAAGGGGGTGATGGCAATGATGTGCTGCTGGGCAATGATGGCGATGACAGCCTGCTGGGTGGCACCGGCGATGACACGCTTGATGGTGGCCAGGGCCAGGATCGTCTGTTTGGCGAGGATGGTAACGACACCATTCTTGGCGGTTCGGGCGATGATTCGATCAAGGGGGGTACCGGCCACGACGTTCTGAACGGTCAGGATAATAATGACCGTATCTGGGGTGACGACGGCAACGATACCCTGTTTGGCGAAAATGGCGATGACTCGCTTTATGGCGGCACCGGCAATGACGTGATCGATGGCGGTGCCAACAATGACCGCCTGTGGGGCCAGGATGGTAACGACACCCTGTATGGTCAAAGCGGTGATGACAGCCTGAACGGTGATAACGGTAACGATGTTCTTGATGGCGGTGATGGTAATGACCGCCTGTGGGGCGGTAATGGCAATGATACGCTAAGCGGTGGTGCGGGGAATGACAGCCTTGATGGCGGGTCGGGCCGTGATACCGCAAGCTATGCCAATGCAGGTGCGGCAGTGGCTGCTGATCTTTCGGTGCATACGGCATCGGGCGGGGCAGGTCAGGACTTCCTTAATTCGATCGAGGATTTGATTGGGTCAAACTTTGCTGATGCCCTGTTTGGCGATGACGGGGCGAACCTGCTTTCGGGCCTTAATGGTGATGATTTGCTATCGGGCGGGGCGGGCAATGATGACCTGCTGGGCGGTGCCGGAAACGATACTTTGTGGGGCGGTAACGGCAATGACTACCTTGCGGGCGGTGACGGCAATGACACCCTGTGGGGTGGTGCCGGGCAGGACCAGCTTGATGGCGGTGCCGGTAATGACGTGTTGCAATATCACGATGATGCCAACTGGTCTTCGGCCAATGCCGTGCGCGACATGGGCGATCCGGGCGCCGATGGCAGCAACGTTCAGGTCAATCTGAACGGCTATCACCAGTCGAACGACATTTTTAACGGTGGCGAAGGCCATGACACGCTGGTGATGTCTTCGGGTAATGATGCCCTGATCCTGCATGACGACCTTTCAGCACCGGGGACAACGCCACGCATTTCCGGGGTCGAGGTGATTGATGCCGGGAACGGTAACGATATTGTTGATCTGACCAGTTCAACCAACAGCTACGGCGATGTCACGATTGATGGTGGCACGGGCGACGATATTTTGTGGTCCAATGCCGGGGACGATGTGTTGATCGGCGGGGATGGTAACGACACCCTGCATGGGGGCAGCGGTAATGACCTGCTTTCGGGTGGTTCCGGCCAGGATGTGCTGGATGGTGGTGCGGGCGATGATGTGCTGCAATATAACGCCGATGGTCAGTGGAACAATCAGTGGTATGCCCATAATGACGGGGCACCGGGTGCTGACAGCCACAACAACACCGGCGGTTGGGGGCATTTCTTCCATCATGGCAATGGCTATGGTCACGGCGATGGTGGTGACAGCGGCACCGGCGATATGGTCAATCTGGATGGCTACAACCAGTCCAACGACATTTTCGAAGGTGGCGACGGGCACGATACCCTGCAAATGACTGATGGCAATGATGTTCTGTTCCTGGATGATACGACAAGTGATCCGGGCACATCACCGCGTATTTCCGGGATTGAAGTGATTGATGCCGGTGACGGGGACGATATTGTTGATCTGACCAGCCAGAATGAAAGTTACGGCGATGTCACGATTAATGGTGGCAATGGCAATGATGTGATCTGGTCGAATGCCGGGGACGATGTTCTGAGCGGTGGAGCAGGCAACGACACGCTTTATGGTGGTTTGGGCGATGATACGCTGTCGGGCGGTGCGGGCTGGGATCAGTTTGTGGCGGGTGATGTGACCGGCCATGATGTGATTACCGATTTCACCGAAGGCGAAGACATCATTGATCTAAGCGAGTGGAACTATAACAACTTTAACCAGATCGAAGCCGATATGCACCTTGATGCCAGTGGGCAAAACCTGGTGATTGACCTGGGCCATGACGCATCGATTACGTTGATGGGCATTGACCATAATCTTAAGGCCGATGATTTTAATTTCCACGGCTAGGCCGTAATAAACCGGTTGCTAAAACAAACCCGCAAATGCCCGGCATTTGCGGGTTTTGTGGTTTGGTTGGGGTGCGTCGGGCCATGTTTGTAATGCTGACCTGTCCCGGTCTGTACTGTCCCCCCCTTTCCTTACTCACACGTGTATTTGATCGATATGCGCAAACTTACAGACGAAACGTCGCAAACTTCCCGTTTTTAGCTTTGGGGTTCTGTTAGGGTAATTCCAAATGAACCTTTGGGTTTTCCATCGCACGTCTTTCAGGCTGTCTTTTCCTACAGGGGCCGTTTGAAAGGGATGAAGCATAATCAATAGTGTGAAGTCACCGTTTTGGTGCTTCGCCCGGCAAATTCAAATAATCGACACCGGATTTGCGTGTTGCTCCGGCAGCAGGTGAATGACGCAAAACAGGGTATTTTGGGTTTTGTGTCGCTTCTCCAGATTTTGTGCTTCTTCAGGACTTGTTCAGCGCCCTTTTGATCGGGGGCGTTATAGGCATTTCGCCCCGAAGTGCCGGCCGTGTACCTGCGCGGTGACCAGGGCCATCAAAAGAAAACAATCAAAGCCCCGGAATGTCCGAAGGCTTTATATCAGCGGAGGAAGCAAATGAGCGCGAACAGAGGTGTTGTTTATGTTGGTCCGGGCAAAGTGGAAGTCCGGAATATTCTGGATCCGGTAATGTCATCGCCAGATGGTCGCAAGATCGACCATGCTGTTATTTTAAAGGTGATATCGACCAATATTTGCGGGTCTGACCAGCATATGGTGCGCGGGCGCACAACGGCCGAGCCTGGCCTTGTGTTGGGCCATGAAATAACCGGGCAGGTTATTGAAAAGGGCAGCGATGTTGAACAGCTTGAAATTGGCGATATCGTATCGGTTCCGTTTAATGTCGCTTGCGGCCGGTGCCGGTGCTGCAAATCGCAAGATACCGGTGTATGCCTGACAGTTAATCCGTCCCGTGCCGGTGGGGCGTATGGTTATGTCGATATGGGCGGCTGGATTGGCGGGCAGGCCCATTATGTGATGGTGCCTTATGCCGACTTTAACTTGCTGAAATTCCCTGATCGGGATCAGGCGATGGAAAAAATCCGCGATCTGACCATGTTGTCCGATATTTTGCCGACCGGCTTTCATGGCGCGGTGCAGGCCGGTGTTGGTGTTGGTTCCATTGTGTATGTGGCAGGTGCAGGCCCGGTTGGTCTGGCGGCGGCGGCATCGGCCCGTATTTTGGGTGCGGCCGTTGTAATGGTTGGCGATTTCAACAAGGAACGTCTGGCCCATGCGGCTAAAATGGGGTTTGAGCCTGTCGATTTGTCACAAAGCGACCGGTTGGGCGAGATGATTGCCGAAATCACCGGCAGCCCCGAAGTGGATAGCGCCATTGATGCCGTGGGTTTCGAGGCGCGTGGGCATAGTGGCGGTGAACAGCCGGCGATTGTGCTTAACCAGATGATGGAAATCACCCGGGCGGCAGGTTCCATCGGTATTCCCGGCCTGTATGTTACCGAAGATCCGGGTGCTGTTGACGAAGCGGCCAAACAGGGCAGCCTGTCGCTGCGCTTTGGCCTGGGCTGGGCCAAGGCACAATCCTTCCATACCGGGCAGACCCCGGTGATCAAATATAACCGGCAACTGATGCAGGCCATTTTGCATGGCCGACTGAACATTGCCGATATCGTTAATGCCCAGGTCATTTCGCTGGAAGATGCCGCACAGGGCTATGAAAGCTTTGACCAGGGGGCAGCCAAGAAATTTGTCCTCGACCCGCACGGCATGCTGGCCAAGGCAAGCTAAGGTTAGCTGGCTTTGACCTGCTGAATGTAACGAAAATCCCCGTCAGGTCGTCTGGCGGGGATTTTTATGTTTTGGTTTGCTCCAACAGCCCGGCCTTATGGCGGCTGATTAACCCCGTCGCATGCGGATCAGCTCAAAGGGGCGTCCGTCATCATCCTTGGCGCGGCGGGAGATTTCGTGAAAACCCAATTTGCGATAAAAAGGCGGTGCCAAGGGGTTGGCAGCATAAACCTCGAGTTCCAGCCAGGGTTTGACCGGGCTGACATGTTCCACCAGGGACCGGCCAATATTCCTGCCATGAAAGGCCGGGGCCACAAAAAGCCCGCCAATAAAACAATCGAGCAAACCAATGAAGCCCACCGGAATGTGACCAACGAGGGCAACGTGGTTTTCCGCCTGCGGCAAATAGACATCACGCACGATGAGCTGTTGTTGTAACAGCGTCTTTTCCCCCAAAAAGGCATGCCCAAGGCGCGATGCCGCAAGCCAGATTGCGAGAAGATCGTCGCAATCCTGCGGATCATAGGGGCGTATGGTCAGATCGGAAAGGGGCATGGCGACGTCCATAACCGGAGGCGTTTGGTGGCTTTGAGGCTTTTTTTAAGCCGCGATCCGTTTGTCTTGCTGCCGGTTTTCAGGCTTTTCGCGGTCTTCGCTTAATTTGGTGCGCAGCTCGTCAATATCGCGAATGCGCTTGATCTCGTCAAAGCATTGTGCAGCAGGGGCATGGCCCTTGCGCATCAGCGCGACCCATTGTTTGATGCGCCCGGCCTGATGATTTTCAGTCGCACCGTCCTGTGCCAGAAGGTCGATATAGGCCAACAGAATGCCCAAAACATCGGCCCAGCTTTGTTTTGCCGGTGCTTCGCCAGTTTCCATTGCCTTGATGCGCGCGGCAAGGTCCGGGCAGGCAATGGCACCGCGCCCCAGCATAAAGGACGTGCAGCCGGAAATATCGCGGCAGCGGATATAATCCTCGAGGGTCCAGATTTCGCCATTGGCTGTCATTGGGATGGAAAGGACCTCGCGGATGCGGGCCAGATATTCCCAATGTGCGGGCGGCTTGTAACCTTCCAGTTTGGTGCGGGCATGAACGGTTAAATGTTGCGCGCCACCTTCTTCAACCGCACGGGCATTTTCCAGAAACAGGGTTTTATCGGCATATCCCAGGCGGATTTTGGCACTAACCGCGATATGGCCCGGAACGGCGGCGCGCACGGCACGGACAATGTTAAACAGGTTTTCCGGGCATTTTAACAAAGACGCGCCTGCTTCGCGTTTATTGACGGTTTTGGACGGGCAACCAAAATTGATATCAATGCCCGGTGCGCCCAGTTCAACGGCAAAGGCAGCATTTTCACCCAATAATTGCGGGTCATGGCCCATCAGCTGGACCAGAACAGGCTGCCCGCTGGCGGTTTTGCCGCCCTGATGCAATTCGGGGCAATAACGATAAAAGACATGCGCCGGGAACAGGGTTTGCGACACGCGGATAAATTCGGTAACGCATTGGTCAAAGCCGCCAACCGCACTTAGCAATTGCCGAACGCGCCAGTCTACAAGCCCTTCCATTGGTGCTAACACCAATTGCGTCATCGTCTTTTATTCCCTATCGCGGATTGCGAATTTCGATCAGGTTTTCGGCCGGATCGTAAATATAAACTGACCGAAGCGGGCCGGTAGCACCGGTTCGTTCGATCTGGCCTTCGATAGTTTTCTGTCCGTGCTTGTGCAGATGTTCAATTACGGCGTCAAGCGGTGTTTGGGTTAAAAACACAAATCGGCGGAACCGGGCAGGGGGCGATGTACGTTATCATCAGGAATGGTGTTTGCTGGGTGCAAATTGGTTTTGCCCCCCAAAATGCGGGGCGGCACGGCCATTACCAAAATCCTTACGGTTCATGTCTAAAATGGTTTGATAAAATTCAACAGGGACTGCAATGCTTTTCACGGTCAAAACCAGGTGATCAAGTCTGGTTATTTTCATTGGAAATCCCTATTTATCTGGTAGCCCCAACAGGATAAAAGACATCTGCACTCCGCAGGAATTAAGGGGTGTTGACGATTGGTTTGATTATAAAATACATCATAAACGACGAACTGGAGGATCCCAACGATGCTGTATATTGTGCAAAAGGCATTGGACGAGCTTGAAGCCATGCCGCGTGACAAACGCGAAAGCTACTCCCACGTGGATCGCGAGATTTCCGAGGCGGTCGCCAAACTTCAGGAACTTAAAGATAAGCTCGAAGCTGACGAAAAGAAATAACGCTGGCTTGTCTGGCGTTTGATACCTGATTTTGACGAGCGCACCAGACGCAATGCGGTGTGATATGCCTTGGCGCGGCCTATATGATAGGTCAGGGGCATTTTACATTTCCCGCAGGTTATCGTCCCTGGTAGCCGGTTGCGATGGTAAATTGCGTTCATTGGATATTGGGATAAAGGGCTGCGGTTTCGTAGCCCTTTTGTTTTTTCGCTATTTTTGCGCCATCATCGCCAAAAGTTCTTCGACCGCTTGTGTCGGGTTTATGGAACCCGATAATACGTTTTGTTCGAGATCGGGCAGGGCGCTGCGAACATCTTCGCGCCGGGTAAAGGTTTCCAGCAGCCGGTCGCGCAGCATGGTCCACATCCATTCATGTTGCTGGCGCGCCCGCTTGGCGGCAAATTCGCCTTCTTTTTCCATGATCTGGCGGTGTTGTTTGATCAGGTCCCATGCCTCGTCCAGCCCCTCGCGGGTCAGGGAGGACACCATCATGGATTGCGGGCGCCAGTGATGGCTGGTGGGCTGTAAAATGCGCAGGGCCGATGAATATTCCCGTTTGGCTTCGCGGGCTTTGGCCGGGTCGGCATCGGATTTGTTAACCGCAATCAGATCGGCAATTTCCAACACGCCTTTTTTAATGCCCTGTAATTCATCGCCTGCCCCGGGCAACATCAGCACCAAAAAGAAATCGGTCATTTGCGCAACCATGGTTTCGCTTTGCCCGGCCCCGACGGTTTCGACCAGCACCACGTCAAAGCCTGCGGCCTCGCACAGCAAAATGGTTTCGCGCGTCATGCGGTTGACACCGCCTAAATACCCGCTGCTGGGCGAGGGGCGAATATAGGCGTTGGGGTCAATCGACAGGTCGTTCATCCGGGTTTTATCCCCCAAAATCGATCCACCTGACCGTGCGCTGGTCGGGTCCACGGCCAAAACGGCCACTTTATGCCCCGCTTTGGTGAGTTTGGTGCCAAACGCCTCGATAAAGGTCGATTTGCCAACGCCAGGAACCCCGGTAATGCCAATACGGTGTGATCCGCCGGTATGGGGCATTAACTGTTCCAGCACCTGTTGCGCCTGAGTGAAATGTTCGGGTTTGCGGCTTTCAACCAGTGTAATGGCACGTGACAATATCGTGCGATTGCCCGCCAGAACACCCTCGACTATCTCGGTGGTTTCCAGCACCCGTCTGCGCACCCGGGGGCGCGGGTTGGTGGTGGCGTTTTTACCCGGAATGGTGCGCAACGTTTCCTTCACCAGATATCCTTTGTCATGCCGTCAGGTTTCAAACAGGGCATTTCGCCATGGTTTTTTGCGCTACCTTTTACCCCATCCTGTCGATCATACTGCTTGCACCATCGCACGGGCAAGGTTGGTGCCACTTGTTGCCCTGTATTAACGGGCTATCGAGCCGCCTGTGGCGGGGGCAAATTGATGAAGGCGTAAATGGTAAAATAAACCGGGCACAGACTGTGCTTTGGATACCGCTGCCCGGCTCAGAGTTTTGGTTCTAGGCCGCGTTTGATGTTTCGCCGTCCAGCAATTTTTCCAGTAATTCGCTGGCGGCTTCGGCAATCACGGTGCCGGGCGGAAAAATGGCCTCGGCCCCGGCGGCAAACAGCTTATCGAAATCCTGCGGCGGAATAACCCCGCCAGCCACAATCATAATGTCCTCGCGGCCCAGTTTATCCAGCTCGGTGCGCAATTGCGGCACCAGCGTTAAATGCCCGGCAGCAAGGGAGCTTGCGCCGACGATATGCACGTCGTTTTCAGCGGCCTGGCGGGCGGCTTCTTCTGGCGTCTGGAACAGCGGGCCAATATCGACGTCAAAGCCTAAATCGGCAAAGGCTGTTGCAATCACCTTTTGCCCACGGTCATGCCCGTCCTGCCCCATTTTGGCAATCAGGATACGCGGGCGGCGTCCTTCGGCCTCGGCAAAGGCATCGACCAGGCGCGCCACTTTTTCAAGGGCAGCGTTATTGGCACCTACTTCGGTTTTATAAACCCCAGCGATGGAACGGATAACAGCCTGATGACGACCATAAACCTTTTCCAGCGCATCGGAAATTTCGCCAACGGTGCATTTTGCCCGCGCGGCCTGCACGGCCAGTTCCAGCAAATTGCCCGATTTTTCACCTGCCGCATTGGTCAGCGCGGTAAGCGCACTTTCAACGGCGTTATCGTCGCGTTCGGCCCGCAAACGTTCCAGCTTGGCAATTTGCTGGCGGCGAACTTCGGCATTATCAACCTGCAACACATCTACCGGGCGGTCGTCCGTTACGCGGTATTTGTTCACCCCGACCAGGGTTTGACGGCCGCTATCGATACGGGCCTGGGTGCGGGCGGCGGCTTCTTCGATCCGCATTTTGGGAATGCCGGCTTCAATCGCCTTGGCCATGCCGCCTTGTTCTTCGACCTCGGCAATATGCGCCCAGGCCTTTTCGGCCAGATCGCGGGTAAGACGTTCGACATAATAACTGCCGCCCCACGGGTCGATCACATTGGTGGTTCCGCTTTCCTGCTGCAAAAACAGTTGGGTGTTGCGGGCAATGCGTGCGGAAAAATCGGTTGGCAGAGCCAGGGCTTCGTCCAGGGCATTGGTATGAAGCGACTGGGTATGACCCTGTGTTGATGCCATGGCTTCAATACAGGTGCGGATCACGTTGTTAAACACATCTTGCGCGGTCAGTGACCAGCCCGATGTCTGGCTATGGGTGCGCAGCGATAGTGATTTGTTGCTTTGGGGATCAAATTGTTTGATCAGCTTGGCCCAGATCATACGGGCGGCGCGCATTTTGGCAATTTCCATAAAGAAATTCATGCCAATCGCCCAGAAAAACGACAGGCGCGGGGCGAATTTATCGATATCGAGACCGGCTTCCATGCCAGCACGGGCATATTCCACCCCGTCGGCCAGGGTATAGGCCAGTTCCAGGTCCGCCGTCGCCCCGGCTTCCTGCATGTGATAGCCGGAAATGGAAATCGAATTGAATTTCGGCATGTTTTGCGAGGTAAAGGCAAAAATGTCGGAAATGATCCGCATCGACGGTTTGGGCGGATAGATATAGGTGTTGCGCACCATGAATTCTTTGAGAATGTCGTTCTGGATGGTGCCCGAAAGCTGGGCGTGTTTAACGCCCTGTTCCTCGGCCGCGGCAATATACAGCGCCATTACTGGCAACACCGCGCCATTCATGGTCATGGACACCGACATTTGATCAAGCGGGATGCCATCAAACAGGGTGCGCATGTCATAGATGCTATCAATCGCCACACCGGCCATGCCGACATCGCCAGCCACCCGGGGGTGGTCGCTGTCATAGCCGCGATGGGTGGCCAGGTCGAAGGCAATCGAAAGGCCCTTTTGCCCGGCGGCAAGGTTGCGGCGGTAAAAGGCGTTGGATTCCTCGGCGGTGGAAAAACCGGCATATTGGCGGATCGTCCACGGGCGTTGCACATACATGGTGGGATAGGGGCCGCGCAAAAAGGGCGGCATCCCTGGCATGGTGTGCAAATGGTCCAGCCCGGCAATATCATCGGTGTCGTAAACAGGTTTTACGTCAATGCCTTCGGGCGTATGCCATGGCACGCCCGATGACGGGGCGGTGGGCGTGTTTGCCTTTGTATCAAATAAGGGCAGATCGGAAAAATCAGGGATCCGGGTCATGGTTATTTCACTCCCAGATGGTCAAGGACGGCGGTGGTTGTGGCAACCACATCCGATCCGACAAAAATGAAATCATTAATTCCGGCGGCTTCAAAAGCCCCCCGGTTATCACCGGGATGCCCGGCCAGATAAATTTTGCGGGCACCTGCTGCGTTTAGCGATTTTGCCATTTCAGCGGCATGTTCGGCATATTGTGTATCCGATCCGCAAATGATGGCAATTTTTGCCCCGCTTTGCTTAAAGGCAATGGCCGCATCATGGCCGTTGGCAAAGCCGTTATTGGGAATGGCTTCAATGCCGCCAGCACCAAAAAAGTTACGTGCAAACATTGCCCGTGCCGTATGGTCGGCAACCTTGCTTATATTGCACAGGAAAATTTGTGGTGCCGTACCGGTTTCCATTTTATGTGCCGATGCACGGCGGCGGTTGGCTTCAAACGCCTCGGACAAACGATGTTGTGGCAGTGGGGGTATGCGGCTTGCCGATGACGGGTCACCATACAGGGCATTAAACAATTGTTCGATACTGGCCCCTTTGGCTGCGGCGGTGACCAGATCGCTAAAATCATTGCCAATTTTTACATCAGGCGGCATGGCCCTGTTTTGGGCCGCCGTACGCAAAACCGTAATATCGGGTGTTTCGCAATGCACGGCGGCTTCGTCGATATTGGGGAATTCGGAAACACCGGTTAACGGGTCGCGCCGGGTTGCAAGGCGGGATTCACGTTTTTGCCAAAGATCGGTAATTTCAGCAACGAGACTGCCGTTTTCAACGGCATTGATAATGCCGCCATTGTCTTCGATGGACTGAAATTTTTGCCAGGCATTAAGTGCCAGATCACGGGTCAGGTTTTCAATAAACCACGAACCACCTGCCGGATCGATGACACGGTGAACATTGCTTTCTTCCTGTAAAATCAGCTGGGTATTACGGGCAATACGGCGTGAAAAACCGTCCGGCAAGCCAATGGCATGGTCGTAGGGCAGGCACACAACACTATCTGCCCCGCCCAGCCCGCCGGCAAAACTGGTGACAGTGGTGCGCAGCATATTTACCCACGGGTCCACTTTGCTGATGATTTGTTCGGCCGATATGGCATTGATGGTGATGGGGCAGCCTTCAATGCCTGATGCCTGCAAAATACGCCGCCACATCAGGCGCAGGGCGCGTAATTTGGCAATGCCGGCAAAAAAATCGGTGCCAATGGCCGTGGTAAAAGTAATGCTGGTGGCAGCCTTTGCGCCCTCCATACCGGTATCAACCATGGCACGGAAATAGGCAAGGCCGGTTGCCAGTGAAATGGCAAGTTCCATGCTGTCGGTTGCCCCGGCATTATACCACGGCGTGCTGTTTACCGTTATCGCTGTGGCATTGGGGAATTTATCAGCCATCGTTCGGGCAAAACTGCCGGTCTGTTTTAATGCGGTTGTCAGGTCGGTTGGGCAGTACCCCTCGGCAACATATGTGCTTATCGGGTCAAAATTAAAGGCAGGTGCGGCGTCGGAAATATCGTCTTCGCGGGCCATGCGGGCGGCCAGCAAGGCTGCGCAGGGTATGGTTGCTGCCCCGGCATCCAGTGCGATTGGTGCCAGATTGGTATAAACGCCGTTCAGTGTGTGGTTGAGGTCATCCAGATTATAAACCATGACGCCACCCAGCCCCGCATCATCCCCACGGGCACCCCGACCAAACCTTGCGGCATGATCAAACCGCAGCAAAATGGATGTCACACCACTTTCCAGATCTTCCAGAATGGCATCATTCACCGCTTTGGGTGATGGATGGGCATGGAGCTGGCGAATATCCCAGCCGGTTGCGGCAGGGTTTGCGCCGGTATTTGTTGTTTTTTCATTCGCGTTGGGTGCCGCGGCAAGCTGGCTGTTGGTCGCGATCAGGGAGGGGTGAATTTGGGCGATGTCACCATCAAGATCATCGGCTGTGTAAATGGGCTGAACATCAAAACCGTCGCGCAGGTGTGTTACCAGTTTTTTGTCAAACGGCGCGCCGTTCAGGGCGGCTTCGGCCAGTTTGCGCCATGCTGCATAATCGGCAGGCGGAAATTCAGATGCCAGTTTCAAGCTCTGATCGGTCATGGTTGCTCCCGGTCGCGGTCGATACGAAGTACCGCGCACTGGCGTGGCACCATTGGTTCCCATCGCCCGGTACACCCCGCCCGGCCCCTGTCAGAGAGCGAAACAATCCCGGTAATCTGACTTGTTCCCGGCGTCACAGGCTGCATTGGCGCCCCTGACGTTACGGAACCAACAGTTGCGGGGGCAGTTTCGGATTTGGCAGGGGCCGCACCGAATTCCCGGAAAATGTTCCATGTCCCCTTGCGGGGACGGTCCTGTTTATAGCACCCCCGCCCAATTCAGTAAATAGGCATGGAAATACCTATTTATTCGAAAGGTAGAACCCGGTTAAAATAAGAATCGATGAAAAATAGTGCAAATTCAATTAATAAGGAAAAATTTTGCATGTGTCTGATGGTGTCGAAAAGGCCGTTTGGCGATGTGGGCGCATCAGACTTTGGTGCTATGATGAACAACAGGACACCCGGGAACGGCAAAGAACCATGCCGCGTTTCGGGATTCGAAGACGGGCAGGTTCCCACAAACCAGAGCGATCAACAGCGGTTTCCTTATTGTGCTTAACGGGGGTTTTTGCTGCTGGGCGATACAGGAGCGCTTTATCGCACCAGTATTGCAGGCCATAGGATTGCCCGGGTTATGGAAGTTGGTCGTCTGCATTTCACGGGCAGAAATGCGTTAACAGAATTGTTCCCGGACTGGGGCGAAGAAATTTTCCCCGCCCATGTTTATCACCCTTCGCGCCACCATCCACCGGCCAAAACCCGTGCATTTCTGGCGTTTGTTGCATCATTGCGGGAGAAAGCCGTTTAAATGCGGCAAAATTTCGACATTTAACCAATTCGACATTTTCAGCCTCTATGGTCGGGCTGTCCTGAAATTCGGAGAGAAGCCATTCATGAACGCGCTAAGCGCCATGCCGCCTTATCCCAGCCTGTCTGGTCTGGTGGCCTTTGCCGACGACAGCCCCAGTGCCAAAGCCGCCCTTGAGACGGTTTTGCGGCGTGCGGGATATGCTGTTGCAGGGTTTGATTGCGCCGATGATTTGATCGATTCGCTAGATGGTATGGCACCTCGCGCCATTATTCTGGATCTGGAAATGCCCGGTATGAGCGGCTTTGAAGCTTTTTGCGAAATTCGCCGCCGGTTTCCCAGTTCAAATGATGTCCCGGTTTTGTTTTTTTCCGCCCATTACGATGCCGATACTCGCGCCCAGGCTGAAGCCCTTGGGGCGGCTGATTTTATCAGCAAGGATTCCAGTCCGATGGTTGTTATCGCGCAGTTGAACCGCGTTTTGGAAAACGTTCTTAGCCATTAATTCATCAATATTTGCTGCGCGCTCGCGTTAGACCGCTATTGCCAATGGTGCGGTAACGGGAGTGGCGGCAAAATAAAACCCGCCGGTCGCATCGCAACCGGCGGGCAAGCTCCCTTGTCCAGGCACCCGGTGTTAGCCAGTGCCATCGAAGGCGTATCCTTCGTTACCGAAGTGATACACGCGGTCTGAATCCAGAACGCCTGCTGGTGGAATAACGGGCAGACTGGCAAGACGCGTATAGAGATTTTCAAAATCCTGTAACGTCGCCTCGAACAGCTGTTGATAGCTCTCAAGAACGAAGTAGGTTTTTTGAAAATCGTCGATCTTGTAGTCTGTTCGCATCACACGTTCCAGTGCAAATCCGATGCGATTTGGTCGTGGGTCGCTAAGGCAATATAAAGTCTCGCTTTTTGACGATAACATTCCTGCGCCATAGGCACGCAAACCGTCTGTAGTTTTGATCAGACCAAATTCCACCATGTACCAGTACAGCCGGGCGAGCTGCTTTAGTGACCCGTGTTTGATCGCTTCCGGGCCTTTGGCACCGTAGGCCGCCAGATAATCGGCAAATACCGGATCAAACAGCATGGGCACATGGCCAAAAAAATCGTGAAAAACGTCGGGTTCGACCAGATAATCGATCTCTTCGGGTTTGCGCAGCCACACCGTTACCGGAAAACGGCGATTGGCAAGATGATTAAAGAACGCATCATCGGGCACAAGGCCGGGCACGGCGACCAGCCGCCAGCCGGTGGCAGCAAAAAGCTGTTCGCTGATTTTATCGAATTTTGGAATGCCATCCTGCGCGTTCATCCGTGCCAGATTGGCAATAAAATCGTCGGCGGCCATGCCGGGTAAAATTGCACTTTGGCGCTGATACAATTCGCGCCACAAGGCATGTTCGGCGGCGCTGTACTTTTCCCAGTTTTGATCGACTGTGTAATCGTCATGGGTATGGCTGTAATCTCCGCGCAGGTTAGGGGCCGGAGCCTTTGGCGCACAAGAGGGCGCTAATTGGGCGCTATCATTGCCGTTTTGCCTTTCTGCCGGGCTAAAATGCGGATCGGTGACAAAGGAAGGTGTTTTTTCGGCCTGAAACCTGTTCATGACGTTCCTCACTGACGAATAAGTCTCCGGCATTCTGGTGGCCGGTTTCGGGTATTTGTGAAGATTGTATTTTACAGTAGTTTCAGCGTCATTTCCGGGCGATATGGATGCGTTTTTATGGTTTGTATGTCATGATGTGACTGATTATTGCGATTTTGGGGTTAAAAATGACGGATGTTGAGCTTTCGGCAACGGATGTGAAAATTTTAAATGTCCTGCAAAAGGATGCCAGCATAAGCAATGTTGCCCTGGCTGAAATTGTGGGTATGTCACCATCGCCCTGTTTGCGCCGGGTGAAACAGCTAGAGGCATCGGGAATGATCCGTAAAACCGTTGCCCTGCTGGATCGCAAAAAAGCAGGGTTGGGGGTTTTGGCAACGGTTCAGGTCCGTTTGCAGCGCCATACCGAAGCTGGTGCCGAAGATTTTGCCCGTGCGATGAATGATTTGCCCGAGATTTTGTCGTGCTGGGCCATGACCGGGCGGCAGGATTTTTTGTTAATGGCACTGGCACAAGACATTGAAAGTTTTGGTGATTTTGTGACCCATAAATTGCTGTCGATGCCCAATGTACGCGATGTGCAATCCAGTTTGGTGCTTAAGGAATATAAAAACGAAACCGCCATTCCGATCAGGGTGGATCCGTCGGCGCGGATATAGATGTAAGGCACGATGCAGGGCAACGAGCAGGCAGGTTCGTGACAGCAGATGTGCCAGGTGCAATGGTCGCCGAAAACCGGCAAGGAAGGGGCTTTACACCGCCTTCCTGCCAGATCGTTTGTTATTGTGCAGCCTGTTGGTCATTGGCAATTTTGAAAAACGGGTCGCAACAGGTGCCTTCGGGCGTGCAACCATATGCCGGGGTGTCATCAGGTGTGAAATCGTCCTGTTTCCATTGTTTGTAATGGGCAGGCGTATAGTATATCCGGTTGTTGACGTAATCGTAAACGATGCGCCCGTCAGCCGCGGCAAAGGCATATTGGTCGTCCCACTGGTCTTCCATCTGGGTAAATTCGACATAGCCCGTTAGCGGAATGTTTTCCTGCCCTACTTTTGAAAAACGCGCCGCGTAATAGTTCCATCGCTGGCTGTTGGTCATTCCCCCGGTTTGATTAAGGGTATTCATGACTTCGGCGCGGTTTTGTGTTTTTAGCACTTCGGTCATATGAATTTCGTTGTCAAACCCGGAAATATCAAGGACTGGCAGGTGGTCAAGAGCATTGCCATGCGGGGACCGGGCAGCATTTTGCCAATAGGCGGGGTTAAGGGCAAAGGGACCGTCAATATCGTCGGGCGGATAAAAATGACCGGCTTCGAGCGTGGCTAAATCATAGGCCAGCAGGGATTTGGCCATTTGTTGCAGGCCAGTGGTCAGGATCGCACGGTTAACACCCACCGTGGGAATAACCAGCCCGGACAAGGTGTTGGTTGATGCCGTCTGAACATCTTCAGGCAAGGCTCCCCAATTATTGCATTGATCAACCGGCCATTCTTTTCCCTGCCCGACAGGGGAGCGGCCCGACCATAGCTGCGAGATCGCATCCTGGGGGGTAAGCCACTTGTTTTCGGCCACGGCGGGTGACGCAAGGCTGTTCGATATGACGATGCTGCAAAGGGCGAACAAGGCTCGTTTCATGACGGGATACTCCTGATAATGTTACACGGGGTGATTGAAACACACCCTGTTATCGGGATGCTGCCGACGCGTGGGAACGGGACTGGTTCCCCTGTAAAGGATGGTGAAAAGCAAATTGTAACCGGTTTTATCGTGCGGTCCGCGCCGTGAACGGTTCTTGCCTTTTGCCTGTGATTTCAGGCATAGGAAAGATTAGTATTCGATGACCGATATAACCCGTCCCCCATATGCGGAGCCCATCATGACCAATCGTGCCAACCCGATCCTTGTTGAAGCCACCCGTGGAACCATGGTCGAAAGTTTTCATCGCGGGCGTTATGTGGTGATGAAAGCCGATGGCACTGTAATTGAGCAGGGCGGCGATATTGATGCGTTGATGTATCCGCGTTCCGCGATCAAGCCATTATTGGCAATTCCGATGGTTGAAAGCGGTGCGGCCGATGCGTTTAAATTGGAAGACCAGCATATTGCGCTGGCCTGTTCGTCGCATAACGGTGAGGAACGCCACGCCCATACTGTGGCGGCATGGCTTGAAAAACTGGGGTTGTCGGTTGATACGCTGGAATGTGCGCCGCATTATTCGCTGCGACTGGCATCGGCGATTGAACAGGCGGTGGACCATGTACAACTGACCAGGGCGCACAATAACTGTTCAGGTAAACATTCGGGCTTTTTGACAACGGCGGTGCATTTGGGCGAAGACCCGACGGGGTATATCAACGAAGCCCACCCGGTGCAGCAACGCCTGATTCGCATTTTGGAAGAAATGGGCGATTGTGATTTGTCATCTGCGCCACGCGGTATTGATGGTTGCGGAATTCCGGTTATTGGCATGCGGTTGCGCGATTTGGGGCTGGCAATGGCACGTATGGCCGATACCAGTGGCCTGGCCCCGGCACGCGCACAGGCAATTACGCGGATTCGCAAGGGCTGTGCGGCTGACCCGTTCATGGTGGCAGGCACCGGGCGTTTTTGCACCAAGGTGATGGAAGTTTGCGGTACCGATGCTTTGGTCAAGGTCGGCGCCGAAGGCGTTTATTGCGCAGCATTTCCCCAACAAGGATTGGGCGTGGCCCTTAAAATTGATGACGGTGCCCAACGTGGTGCCGAGGTGGCAATGGGGGCATTGCTGCGTCGCCATGGCGTGATTGATGATGCCCGTGCGGCAACTCTGAAAGATTATTTGACGCCGGTTCTAACCAACTGGGCGGGCAAATATGCCGGTGATATGCGCCCCGCCTTTTAAGGGCAGGATCGCACAAGGCCTTTAGGGCTGTTTACCACTATAAATGCCATCCCGGTCAGTATGCGAATGGCGGGCATATTGGTATTGGTATTCTTGCCGCTACCATCGCCGCTAACGCGGGGACAAACCGTAATATTTGGGGCTGTTAGCCAGGTGTCCTGCAATGATCAATGTCGCCTAAGTCAATTGACGTGGCATTGATGGTGCTGTGGTACCCCGTTTTCGGTATTTCGAAATATCAGGGCGTGAAAGGGCTGTTGTGTCACTGTTGTTTTATATCGCTGCCGCGACTGCCGAAATAGCCGGATGTTATGCATTTTGGGCGTGGTTGCGAAACGATAAATCGCCGTGGTGGACTGCCCCGGGAATGATTGCCCTGGTGATTTTCGCGGTTTTGCTGACCCGCGTTGATACCGCATTTGCCGGGAGGGCGTTTGCGGCCTATGGCGGGGTTTATATCGCGGTATCGCTGCTATGGTTATGGCTGGTCGAAGGAATGCGCCCCGACCGCTGGGATATGGTCGGGGCTGGCATGTGTGTGGCCGGGGCAATGGTCATTTTGTTTGCCCCGCGTTAGGGCGCGGAACCTGCCTTGGTTAGCTGTTGGGGGCGTTCCCCGTACCAGTGCGGTCTTCGCCCGGTAACAAAACATGAAATGTGGTGCCTTTTCCGATTTCAGTTTCAAACCAGATCCGACCGCCATGTTTGACCTGCACAATATCATGCGTAATTGCCAGGCCCTGGCCCGTTCCTTTGCCAACCTCTTTGGTGGTGAAAAACGGATTAAAGATTTTCGATCTGTTTTCCTTGGCAATGCCCGAACCATTATCGGTAATGCTGACCAGAATCTGATCATCAAGGGCTGTGGTTTTGATATGAATATGGCCTTCTTCCACGCTGCGCCCTGATGATTCAATCGCCTGGGCCGCATTGACAATCAGGTTCAGAAACACCTGATTTATTTCATTGATAAAACAAGGAATATGCGGCAATTCCGGGTCCAGTTCCTCGGTCAGTTCGGCGCTGTGTTTCCACTCGTTACGTGAAATAACAATAACGTTGGACAGAATCCGGTTGATGTCGGTTGCGGTCTTTTCGCTGCTGCCGGGATGGGAAAATTCCTTCATCGACAGCACGATGCGTGCCACCTGATTAATCCCGTCCAGCGATTGCTGGGTGGCATGGGGGATTTCATCTAGCAAAAATTCCAGATCGGCATCGCGCATTTGTTTGGAAAACTCGCGAAAGGTGCCTTCGGGCAGGCTGTCACGGTGTTTCCATAATGTTTGAAGGGCGGTCCCCAACAACCGCGACAACGACCCGTATCCGTCATTGAGGAATTTCAGGTTATCGCGAATATATTGGCTGGGTGTGTTAATCTCGTGGGCAATGCCTCCGGCAAGATGGCCAATTGCTTCAAGTTTTAAGGCTTCGCGCAGTTCGCCTTCCAGCTTCTTTTGTGATTCTTCGGCTTTTTTGCGTCGGGTGATATCGCGAAAAATGTATAAAAAGCTGTTTTCACCCATGAAATGCGCGGGGCTGACGATAACTTCCATCGGAAAACTGTCGCCGTCGCGCCGCTGGCCCATGGTTTCGGTATAGTCATAGCGCAAAATACCGCTGCTGATATTGATGCAGCGATTAAGCAATTTGTGACGCACGGTGTTTTTGCGGTCGATAAACATTTCGTCCGCTCCTGATTCTGTCAGATCCTCCCGGTCGGATCGTAACAGAACACATGCCGATTTGTTGCAGTCCTGAATGCGGCCAACCCCGTCGACAATCAAAATACCTTCAACAACGCTATCAAGAATGGTTTGCAGGCGTTGCGAGGATTCCCGGTGGCGTTTTTTTTGCGCCTCGATCAGCATTTCAACGCGCGCTGCCATTTCGTCGGGCAGGCCCAGTTCGCGCACCGCAGCGATCAGGTCAAAATCGGCCTTGTCGTTGGGGCTAAGAATTACGGTTTCCCTGGTGGACGGGTCAAAGGCGGTTTCTTTTGGCACGGCGGAAACACTCATAATGTCAGGCCTTTGGTTCTTGCGGCGGGGACGATGTCGCAGGAGCGTTCGCAGCGGCTTTGTCAGATGCCGGTGAAGATGTTACGGCCCGGCCCCGCTTTAATGATTGCCCGCCACGGCGGACTTCAATGGGTTCGCGAAACTTGTGGAGCCGTTCAAATATTCTAAGCCGTTGCAGCTGTACCTCGGAAATGAAATTTCCGTGGGTCAGCAAAACCCGGTCTTCCATGGTTTCAAGGTCGGTTAACAGATAATCGCCAACCCGCAATTCCTTGATATTGATCGCAAGTTCCTGACCATCGGGATAAACGGTTTCGTCATAGACATCATCAACAACCGCCAGTAGTGACCGCAAACGCGCCAGCAGGTCCAGGTCATAGCGTTCCTTGTGATACAGTAATTCGTCAAAATCCTGGGGCAGGGGGGCATCACCACGGGCGCGTTCGGCCAGATGGTTTAAAATGCGCAATACCCGTGCGCCCAGCGGAATATTTTCCCCCACCGGCCCCTTGTCGGGGAAGCCGGTACCGTCGTAATTGCGGTTCTGCATGCTAACGATTTCGGCAACATGTTCGAGACGCGGAATATTGCCAACCAGTTTGGCGGCAACCTCGGGGGTGCGTTTGACAATATCGCGTTCAAGGGGTTGTAACGGTTTGTCACCCGACATCCGGCTTAGCAAATCGGGCGGGAGTGATACCATGCCAATCGGGCACAGCAAGGCGGCCAGCCCCAGTTCCCAGGGTTGCGGATATTGAATGTCGCCCGCAATCTTGTCGCACCAGGTTTTTACCCGCATGGCACGACCGAAAATGGTGGGATTAAGCTGCGCCAGAACGTCGGTCAGGACCTTGATGCTGCCCGCCAGCGACTGTTCGATCAGGTTGCGCTCGGCGGTTATTAACTGGTGCTGGCGCAGGGCGGCACGAATGCCGGATTCAAGAATTTCATCATCGCAGGGTTTGTTGAAAAACCGAAAAATGCTGCCCCGGTTAATGGCATCAATGGCTGTTGCCTGGTCAGCATTGCCGGTCAGCATGATGCCGACGGTTTCCGGGTACTTTTTTGCAACGGTTTCAAGCAGTTCAACCCCGGTCATGCCGGGCATTCGCATGTCGGCGATGCAGACGGCAAACGGGCCTTCCCCGGCCAGGATTTCAAGTGCCTGTGCGCCACCAACCGCAATCGACAAATCGAATTTTCCCCGCATGGTGCGACGAACACCGCGCAGCAAATTTTCATCATCATCGACAAAAAGAACCTTGTTTGTTTCCATTGCACCCTCCTTGATGGATTACCTGGTCAGGGTTTTATATTGGTCATTTACCTTGATGGCGATTTGTCGCCAGGTTTCAAGCCGGTCGGTTTTGCCAAGTTCCTCCAGATAGGTCATGTCGATTTGATCGGCGTAAGGCTTGGTTCTTTTGTCGTTATTTATGTCACGGCACAGCATTTGCGCAAAATAAAGCGCCGAAAGCGGTGTCATTGCCCGTTCGGGTACGTCGGCCGGGCGATGGTGAAAGGCGACAGCCTGGACAAGCGGCCCGGGGAAGCCCCACAGCCCTAGCAAATAGGCCCCGATTTCAGGGTGGGCCGCACCAAATACTTCTTCCTCGGCCGCAATGATCGAGATGTTTTTTGTGTCAACACGTGCCATCACGTCTTCCATTTCTTCGGTTCGGTTCATCAATAAAACCAGACTTCCGATATGGCTAAGCATGCCTGCCGAGGGCACCATCATGGAAATTTGTTTGCCCAGATTTTCGGCCTCGGCGATCAGGGCTGCAGTAATGCCAATTTGCTGGCTGCGATGACATAACAGATACAGCCGCCGGGTCACGTGTGACGGGCCTTTGAACCCCTGAAACAGGCCAACAAACAGGGCCAGTGATTTCAGGGTATCCATGCCGATCATCCGCACGGCATGGGACACGGAACTGATTTTTTGCGTAATGGCAAAATAGGCTGAATTGGTCAGTTTCAGGACTTCGGCGGTCAGGGCGATGTCGGCCGATACAATGGCGACGATGCGGTCATTTCCTGTCAACGGGTCTTCCAGCGCCTTGACCAGGCGCATATAGGTATCGGGCGGGGAGGCAATTGCATCAATTCCTGACATCAGGGCGCGCAGGGCCGGGCGTTGCAGCGTGTCTTTCAGTTCCAGCGCATTTTCAATGGTATCAATGAGCAAACTTTCTTCGCACGGTTTTGCCAGATATTGATGGGCCGGGCCGACAGTGCGCAAAATGGCTTCGTCTTCGGCAAAGCCAGACAGAATGATGCGCGTGCTTTCGGGATGGGCCAGACGGATTTTTTCCAGCAGGGAAGATCCATCCATGCCCGGCATCCGCATGTCGCTTACGACAACATCCATGCTTGTGGCTTCGCAAAGTTCCAATGCCATTTTGCCGCTGGTGGCAAAATGGGTACGCCATTTGGGCCGTTTTGCGTGCAAACGGCGTCGAAGCCCGTTGAGTATGTTTTCGTCATCATCGACGAACAGAACTTCATTCATTAAAAATCCCTGCCGAGCAAAGCACCTTGTCAGTTTTATTTGGGGGTTCGGCACACGAATATAAAGGCGAAGACATACGAAATACTGTTTTCCCGATTATACGCCAGGTTTCACGTTTTGGGTGTATTTACCTTTAACTTTATAATCCCCGGTTGGGATTTAAGGCATGTGTAACGGATAAAACCGGCAGGGGGGATAAAAAGATGAAGCCTTAACCAGAGGGTTCGTGTGCGCGTTGGAAAAAGAGTGCTCGGCGAAGCGGTGTTAACCTTCCTTTAACATTGTCGAAAATTAATTCTATTGTATAGTTTTATGAAGGTTAAAAAGGGGCATTGCAGCACAAGTGCCCGGAGCGCGGCGATCCAATGCGTTAAAAAAATAAAAACCGGTTTTTTGTGGTGCGGGGGGAATATCGGTGACAACGCGCGAGGAGCTATATGAAGCCATTCGTCTTCATCAGGCGTTTGTCTCGCGAAAACCGGGCGGTAAGCGGTTGCAAGTGCGCAATGCCAATTTGTCGCGTCTTAAGGTGCGACGCATAACGCTGGCCGATGCCGTGTTGCCGGGAACCAACTTTATTCAGGCTGTAATGCATGATGTCCGGTTTGATTTCGCCGATCTTTTTGCCAGTAATTTTGTCGAGGCTGACCTGGAAGGGTCGTTTTTTAACCGTGCCGATATGCGTGGCGTTAATATGGCGCGTTGCCGGTTATGCGACACCGACTTTACCGAGGCCGACCTTCGGGCAGGATCGATTATTATCCTTGATGCCGGGCACGAAAAGTCTGTCAGCCGTCGTAGTAACCTGAGCGGTGCTGATTTGTCGGGGGCCAAAATGTGGGGTGCCAATCTGGCAAATACCAACATGAGCGGTACCAAACTGCACAATGTTGATATGAGCGAAGCCAACATGTTTGCCGTCAATCTGGAGGGCGCAGACCTGAGCGGGTGTCGCCTGACCGGGGCCAAGTTAAAGAATGCGAACCTGAAAGGCGCGCGCCTTAAATATACCGACCTTACCGGTGCCGATTTAAGCGGGGTTAACCTGCGCAATGTCGATTTGTCGCAGGTAGATTTAAGTCGCTGCAACACCAGTGGGGCAATTGGCGTTAAACGAGGCCCCAAATTGCCCGATTCCATCCAGGAACGTATTGATCGGCATGCCGCCTGGATTAGCAGCGAAGGGCAAACCGGAAGCCCGTTAAATGTAGCGGGCGAGGATTTATCAGGCATTGATTTATCGGGCAGTGACCTGACCGGAGCCTGTTTTGATAATTGCACGTTGCGTGAAACAAAGTTTATGGATGCAGTGCTTATTTTGGCATCTTTTCGTAATGCCAACCTTGAAGGGGCGAAATTTACCGGGGCACATTGTTCGGGGATTCGCTTGATGGGGGCGAAGCTGGATCGTGCTGTGTTGATGGGCGTGCATATGGGACCCGTTGCCCAGCGCGATGCCACCGGAAGTGCTACCGGCGAAAGCTGGAAGGCGGATTTAAGCGATGCCAGCTTGCTTCAGTGCGATTTGCGCAATGTAAAATTTGTCGAAGTGCGGCTGCGAAACACCCTGTTGAATGGGGCAAATGTTTCCGGGGCGACCTTTAAATCATGCGATGTTGACGGTGCCGATTTTGAAGGGTGCAACATGCAGGCGGCATTGACACCTGTTATGGGAAAGTCACTGGATAAAGCCTGACCCTGACGCAGAATTGCCCGTTTCCTTTGGCAAGATGGATATTATGCTTTGCATATAACAAAGGCGGTGCTGTGAAACACATGCACCGCCTTTGTGTATGTCATTCAGCCGGCAGCAGCCCGGGTTATCGGGCTTTAGCTTCTGTAATCGGCATTGATGGAAATATAGCCGTGGGTCAAATCGCAGGTCCAGACGGTCGCCGATCCGTTGCCAAAACCCAGATCAACATCAATGTCGATATATTGACCCTTGATGTGGGCGGTTACCGGGGCCTCGTCAAAATCGGCAACCCGTTCGCCCTTATGTGCAAGGGGAATGCCGCCAATGGAAACGGTCAGTTTGTTGGGATCGGCCATCACGCCACATTTGCCAACAGCCATCACAATCCGGCCCCAGTTGGCATCTTCACCGGCAATGGCGGTTTTCACCAGGGGCGAATTGGCAATCGCCTTTGCTGCGGTTTTGGCCTCGGCATCATTAAGGGCTGATGTGACATTCACCGTGATAAATTTGCTGGCTCCTTCGCCGTCGCGCACGATTTGATGGGCAAGGTCAACCAGAACAGCTTCAAGGGCGGTTTTAAACCCGGCCAGGTCGGCCCCATTGGCATCGTCAAATTCGGCGTTGCCAGCGGCCCCTGTTGCTGCGCATAGCAGGGTATCGGATGTCGATGTATCGCTATCGACCGTGATGGCGTTAAAGCTGCGGCCGTTACAATCGGCCAGCATGGCCTGCAAGGTTGCATGCGGAATTTTGGCATCGGTAAAAACAAAGGCCAGCATGGTCGCCATGTTCGGCTCGATCATGCCTGAACCTTTTGCGATCCCGGCAATTTTAACCGGTGTGCCGCCAATTTCGCTGGTGGCTGCTGCCCCCTTGGCAAAGGTATCGGTCGTCATGATGGCGCGTGCCGCATCCGACCAGCTTGCCTTTGCTTCCAGCATTGCGGGCAGGGCATCGGTAATGCGGTTTGCAGTGGCCGGTTCACCGATCACACCGGTTGACGCGGTGAAAACCTCGTTTTTCTCGCACGACAACAATTTGGTGGTTGCGGCAACTTCATCGGCAACAAACTGTTCGCCAGCCTTGCCGGTAAAGGCAATGGAATTGCCCGCATTAACCAGAAATGCCCGTGCGGTACCGCCGCGCAGGGCTTCGCGGCCCCAGCGTACAGCGGCCGATGCCGTGGTTGATGTGGTAAAAACAGCTGCAACGCTGGTGCCTGATGCCAGTTCGGCCAGCAAAACATCCGGGCGCCCCTTATAGCGAATGCCAAGGGTTGCGGTATGCAGCGTCAGGCCGCCAATTTCGGGCAATTCGGGAAAAGCAGCCGGGGCAAGCGGCGAAACGGTATGTGCAGCCATGTGTTTAATGTCCCTTGTCTGGCCGGGCGAAACCGGGAATGCAAAATATGGTATAATATGCAGGATACAGGCAAAAAAACGGGGCAGGCCGTTGGGCCAACCCCGTCTGGTCATTTGGCAATCAAGCCCGATAAGGCACTTTGTGGTGCCATTAACAGCTTATTTGCTTTCTTTGGCGTCCGGGGTTTCCAGGGTGTTGTCTACTTCAGCATCTGATCGCAGGTCAGCAACCAGCTTTTTGTAGGTTTCCTGGGTCAGTTCGGCGGTCAGCTCGGTACGTTTGTCTTCAAAGCTGGGCTGTTCGCCTTTTTTGGTTTCTTCAACCTTGATAACGTGCCAGCCAAACTGGGTTTTAACCGGTTCCTTGCTGTAGCTGCCCGGTTCCATTTTGAACGCGGCATCCGCAAATTCCGGTACCATCTGGTCATGGCTGAAAAAGCCCAGATCACCCCCGGTGGGGCCAGACGGGCCGGTTGATTTTTCTTTGGCCAGATCGGCAAAATCCGCACCGCCATCAAGTTCCTTGATTATGGCTTTGGCGTCTTCTTCGGTTTTCAGCAGGATATGACGGGCGTGAACCTGGTTTTCCGGTTCATTGGTTTTAATGAATTCGTCATAGCGTGCTTTAACCGCGTCTTCAGTCACAACCTTGGCAATTTCACGGTCAAGGTAGGTTTCAGCAACGATGCGGCGCTTCATGGCGGCAACGCGATCTTTGACTTCTTCGTCGTCGTTCAGGCCGGCTTTTTCACCCGCCATGGTCAACAGACGCTGGCTGATTTCGCGGTCCAGAAGCATCGGCTTAAGGGCCTCAAACGGATACTGGCGATACTGTGCCGGAAGCCCCTGCTGCGTAGCGCGCACTTCGGATTCCATAATTTTTTCGCCGTTTACGGTCGCCAGAACCTTGTCTTCGGCCGGTGCAGAATCCTGCGCCATGGCCGGAGATGCAAAAAGGACGGTGGCCAGTGAAGCAGCGAGAAGGGTTTTACGCAGCATGTTTTCTCCAGATTTATTTATTAAGGGCCGGATGACCCTGTTCCTGTTATCTAACGGGTAAATCATATCCTTTATCATGGCACAAGAGGCAGCCCGCCAATGTCACGGTTTTTTCCCGGTGGCTGGCGCAAAAGTGATAATGAAACGATCCCGAGGCCCGTAAATAACCCCATAATGCGGCAATTTAAGGGAGAGACAGTGCCAATTGGCATCTGGAAAACACCATTGATGTGTTAATGGCGTGCAAATTTGGCTCTGTAATCCGCTGAGGCGGACGTTAGAAAACCGCATGGCTGTAGGAACTGGAACAGTACAGAGCAGGAAGGACAGCGGGGCATGACCACGCTAATTGATGATGACGCATTGATAACCACTATGCCAAAACGGCAGCATATCGATAGGAAAGCTTCGCGTGCTGTACCCACCACAGGAGATTTCAGATTACAGGTGGTGATCGTTCAGCATCCCACAGGCCAGGTTTGCCTATGCTTCCATATCAAGCAGGACTTCACCAACTTTGCCAATGCTGCCGTCATCGCGTTCAAACTGGCCCTCTGCGGCGAGCGTACCACCAACCAGACGTTGCGATAGCGGCGTAATTGCCGAAAGACGAATGCTTGATATGCCTTCGTCTTGCAGGCTGGATTGTGATCCGTCGGCATGTAGCAGAATCAGCGATGAAAATACCTTGTCCTGCGCATCGATGGTGCCATCGTTGTTGTCGTCATAGGTTGCCAGTTCGGCAAATCCATCGGTGGCACCGTTCTGGTCGCCAAACAATTCACGGCCATCATCGATTTTACCGTTTTTGTTTTTATCAAGTGCCAGCAACGCATCGTTACCGGTAACCCAGGCGGCCTGGGTGGCCGTGCCGTTACCATCAAGGTCAAAAACGGCGCCGTCGCGCAGGCTGGTAATGTCGATGCCATTGCCATCCAGATCCAGAATTAACGGGTCCTGCTGGGTGACATTGCCAATCTCCATGCGAATTTGGCTAACGCGGACCTGTAAATCGCTAACCGAAATACGGGTACTGCCGCCGTTGCTGCTGCTGGCTTGCAAGCTGGTCTGGCTGAATTGCAGTTCAACACTGCTAGCCACCAGCGAAAACCCGTTTGATGCCTGGCCCGATTGTGCCAGCGAGGATTTGAAATTTGCCTCGCTGCCAATGCTGTCTGCCGTGGCAGCGCCGGTTAGCTGGTCGGCCATTTCGCGGGCTTTTGCCGGGGGAATACCCAGCATCGCCAGCACGATCAGGGCATCACGGTTCATTCGGCGCGACGCATCATTAATTACTTCGCCGCCGCCGCTGCCTGACAAATGCAGCAATTTGGAAATTTGCGACGAAACAGCATCACCCCCCGGCGTGGCCGTTGCCCCGGGCGTGTTGTTGCTGTTGCCTGTGGCTGACAGGCTAAGCCGCGCGCTTGTTAATTGTGCCGCATTACTAACAATACTGGCCGAAGCCTGACCGCGTGTTGCCGATACCTGAAGGGCGGTTGCACTTGCAGTGGCGCTGTTTTGTTGTAGCGATACCAGCGAACTTGCCCGGCCTTGTGCCGCATTGTTCAGATTAAGGGAAACCATCGGCTGCCTCCATGATGACAGCGTTTCAGAAACAGGCGGTTCAGGCCGTTACGCTGTTTGCATCATCGGCTGGCGTAATGGACAGCTTGTTACCATCGGGCATCTGGAATGTGGGTGTGTTGCCATCATTTCCTGCGCGGCCCATTGGCAACAACAAATCGATTCCCAGTTTGGTAACCGGTTTATCAACGCCATTTTCGCCCGGTTGCATCAATTGCTGAACATCGCGCACGATTACCGCGGCCTGTTTCATCAGTTGTGCCTGAAGGTCGCTTGCATGTTTCAGGGCCAGGTCGGCGGCACTGGGGCCTGCCTGTGTGGCGGCGGCGGTGCCATTGGTTGTGTTTGCCGTCGTATCCTGATCACCGGTTTTGTTCGCAGCACTGGAATCCCCGGTGGTGCGCTCCAGCAAATCTTTAATGAAGTCGGCCACGCCGGACCCGTTAATATCAAACAGTAACCCGCCATCACCGGCATTGGCCGATTGACCCAGGCTGTTTATCAGGTTTGCACCACCCAAACCGTTTAGTGCGGTGCCCAGTGCGCCCAGGGCGGCACCGGCGCTGTTGCCAACGGCCGAAACCGCCACGCGGGAAACTTCAAGTTTGGCGGTGTTATAGCTAAAGGAAAAATCGCCAGTGGTGTTATCGATGCTGATATCGAGCGACTGGGCGGCAAACATGGCAGACTCGGCAAAGCCCGCCGCCGATGCATTGCCATTGCTATAGGCAATTTCGCTGCGCGAATGGCTGGCAATGGCCTGCTTGAAAGAAAAATCAAAATTGTCGGACCCGGATGCCATTTTTGTGATGTCATCAAACAGGGCCTGTGTGGCGGCGGTGGCTTCATCGTCGCTCATGCCAGACAGGGCAAACATTTCTGTCATGCTGCCGCGAATCAGTTCCAGCGCCGATGACAGGGCTGTCGAGCCCAGCCCGTCAGCCGAAATCATCGGGTTGGCGGTGGTGGCAGCAGGTTTGTCGCTGGCTTGTGCGGCGCTAACAGCTTGCGGGGATAGCGAAAGACGGTCAACCGCCTGGGATGCCGGGCGACCAAGGCGCGATCCAGCTTCTGAATCGGTTCCATGGCCCTGGGTTAACCGGGCATCTGTGCTGGGTATCGAGCCGCCACGTAGCGGGCCAAATGCGGATATGTCCGCCATAGTATCCTCCTCCTGAGGCACAATACCGCCTGATCATGGTGCAACAATTGCTGCATCGGGCAATATGTTCGGGCTACTTGCCCGCTTTTGAAAACTTAAGGTTTTATCATAAAGTGTTTTTACGCCTATCTCAAGGACCAAAAAACAGCCAGATTTATACGGAATGATAGGAAAGCGGGTATTCTACGTACATCTTAGTGGTTCGTTCCGTTGACAGATCAAAGTCAGGGTTCTATCTGTGATCGGGCCCGGTGTATGTACCGTGACCCGTCTGTTTGTTATTTTCATTTTATCCAGGAACGTTTTAATGCTCGGCGTCATTGCCCGGAAAATTTTCGGTTCAGCTAACGATCGTGAAATCAAAGCCCTTCGGGCCACGGTCGAGCAAATCAACGCCTTGGAACCCGAGGTCGAAAAACTGTCTGACGAAGAACTGCGCGCCCGGACCGACTGGCTGCGCGATCGTCTGACGAATGGTGAGACCCTAGAACAGGTTCTGCCCGATGCCTATGCCACGGTGCGCGAAGCCGCAAAACGTGTGCGCGGCGAACGCCATTACGATGTGCAGCTGACTGGCGGTATCGTTCTTAACGACAGTAAAATTGCCGAGATGAAAACCGGTGAGGGTAAAACGCTGGTATCGACCTTGCCGGTCTACCTGAATGCCCTGTCGGGTAAGGGTGTGCATGTTGTGACGGTCAACGACTATCTGGCCCGCCGCGATGCGGAATGGATGGGGCAGGTTTACGGCTTCCTGGGGATGACGGTCGGCGTGATCATGCATGGCATGACCGACGACCAGCGCCGGGCGGCTTATCGGTGTGACATCACCTATGCCACCAATAATGAACTTGGCTTTGACTATTTGCGCGATAACATGAAATTCCGTCTGGAAGACATGGTTCAGCGCGAATTCAACTATGCCATCGTCGATGAAGTCGATTCGATTCTGGTGGACGAAGCCCGGACCCCGCTGATCATTTCCGGCCCCGCCGAAGACGGATCGGCGATGTATATGGCGGTGGATCAGCTGATCCCGAAACTGGTCGAAGCCGATTACGAAAAAGACGAAAAGGCCCGGGCCGTTACCCTGACCGAAGAAGGCACCGAACACGCCGAGCAACTGCTAGGTGAAATGGGCATTCTGACCGAAGGCACGCTGTACGACATCGCCAATATTCATCTGGTCCATCACACCAACCAGGCGCTGCGCGCCCATAAACTGTTCCAGCGCGATACCGACTATATCGTCAAGGATGGCAAGGTTGTGATTATTGACGAATTTACCGGCCGCATGATGGAAGGCCGCCGGTATTCCGACGGGTTGCATCAGGCACTGGAAGCCAAGGAACGGGTTGAAGTTCAGAACGAAAACCAGACTTTGGCATCGATCACGTTCCAGAACTATTTCCGTCTGTATCCGAAACTGGCAGGCATGACCGGCACGGCCATGACCGAAGCCGAAGAATTTGAAGAAATTTACGGCCTGCGCGTGGTGGAAATTCCGACCCATCGCCCGATTGCCCGTAAGGATTTCGACGACGAAATTTATCGGACCGCGGAAGAAAAATGGGATGCCATTGCCGACTTGCTGGTCGAAGCCCATGCCCGTCAGCAACCCTGCCTGGTCGGCACCGTTTCGATCGATAAATCGGAAATGCTGAGCGCGCTTTTGAAAAAGCGTAAAATTCCCCACGAAATTCTGAACGCCAAGCAGCACGAACGCGAAGCCTATATCGTGGCACAGGCCGGTGCACCGGGTGCTATTACCATTGCCACCAACATGGCCGGTCGCGGTACCGACATTAAACTGGGCGGTAACGTGGAAATGCGCGCCGAACTGGAACTGGCGGATGTGCCCGATGCCGAACGTGAAGCTGGCATCGAGCGGATTCGCCAGGAAGTGATCGAGGATCAGAAAAAGGTTCTGGAAGCGGGCGGTTTGTTTGTGATTGCAACCGAACGCCACGAATCGCGCCGGATTGATAACCAGCTGCGCGGTCGTTCCGGTCGTCAGGGTGACCCGGGGGGATCGAAATTCTTCCTGTCGCTGGAAGATGACCTGATGCGTATTTTCGGGTCCGAGCGCATGGACAGCATGTTGCAGAAACTGGGGCTGGAAAAAGGCGAGGCGATCTATCATCCGTGGATCAACAAAGCCCTTGAAAAAGCACAGCAGAAAGTTGAAGGCCGCAACTTCGACATTCGTAAGAACCTGTTGAAATTTGACGATGTGATGAATGACCAGCGTAAGGTCATTTACGAACAACGCCGCGATTTGATGCAGGCAAAAGACGTTGCCGAAGACGTTGCCGAAATGCGCGCCGAAGTCATCGAAGGCATTGTTGCCCGCCATTGCCCGGAAAAGATTTACCCGGAACAGTGGGAAGCAGACTCGCTGCATGAAGAATGCCTGCGTTTGTTCGGTCTGGATTTGCCGGTGGCCGACTGGATCAAGGAAGAAGGCATTGATCCTGCGGAAGTTCACGACCGCATCGCCAAGGCCGTTGATTCGAAAATGGCCGCCAAGGTCGCCAATTACGGCAGCGACATTATTCGCCAGGTCGAAAAAAGCCTGCTGTTACAGTTGCTGGACCAGTCATGGAAAGACCACCTTCTGGCACTGGACCATTTGCGTCAGGGCATCGGCCTGCGCGCATATGGTCAGCGCGACCCGCTGAACGAATTTAAACGCGAAGCCTTTAACCTGTTTGAAGGCATGCTGGGCACGTTGCGTGAACGTGTGACGCAGATGTTGTCGCATGTTGAATTGCAATCTGCCCCGCGCCCGGAAGACCTGGAACCGCGCCGCCAGCAGCAAATGCAGGAAAACCATCCTGCCCCTGAAGGTGATGCAACGGCTGCCACGGCAGCGGAAGAACGCCAGCAGGAAACGGTACAGTCCCGTCAGGGCAGTGGCGTTGATGTTGATGCCAACGATCCCTCGACCTGGGGACGCGTTTCGCGCAATGCGCCGTGCCCTTGTGGCTCGGGCAAAAAATACAAACATTGCCACGGCCAGCTTGCCTGATTGGCGGCAAAGATTTGATTTTGAAAAACGCGCTGTGTCAAAAACGGCGCGTTTTTTTATGGGAAAAGCTGTGGTGTCGGGGTCGTTAAGGCGGTTTTACCACTTATTCGGTCACTGTCGTTTGCATGCGACACATCGTGTCGGGCATGCTCAGGTCTGCCTTTGCACCCGCCGGTTTGTTTCGCGTATTTACCACTGCCGCGTTAGATGATGGTCCAGGTTTATGGCGTCCCGGCGGCGTCGCTTGCGGCTTCGTCGGTTAGCCATGCGTGCAATTGGGTAAGCTGGGGGGATGCCGTGTCATTTTCCCGGGTGCACAGGCAAAATGATGCCCCCGATGCGACAAAGCCCAACGGGGCGACCAGGCGATGGCGATAAAGCTCCTGCGCGATCAGAACCGATGGGGCAATGGCAATGCCAAGCCCGGCGGTGGCGGCTTCAAGCATCAGGCCCAAATGGTCAAACTGGCGACCGGGTTTGATTTGTGCGCCATTAAGGCCGTTTTGTTTGACCCAGTCTTGCCATGCCAGGGGCCGCGAGGATGTTTGCAACATGGGCTGCAATATTACGTCTTCGGCGGTTGTGATATTTTTCGCTTGGGATGGGGCGCAAACCGGGCCGATGGTTTCGGCAAATAATGGTCGGGCAAGGATATCGGCGGGCCAGTTTTGCCCGGCAAGAATAATGGCATCGACCTGGCGTGTTTGCAGGGTGGCAAGGTCGGCGTTGGTTTGCAGTTTTACAATAATATCGGGGTGGCGGGCTTCAAACCGTTCAATTCGTGGAATAAGCCAGTTTGCCAGAAAACTGGCCGGGGCGGCCAAAAGCAGGTGCCGGGGTTCGTTGCGATTTAACAGTTCCTCGCATCGGGCTTCGAGTAAACTAAATGCCTGTTGCGTTGTTTGTTGCAGGCTTTGCCCCGCATCGGTTAGTCGCACGCCGCCAGCATGACGCACGAACAGGGTGCATCCCATCCAGTCTTCCAAATGTCGAACCTGATGACTAACGGCACTGTGGGTGACGCATAGTTCTTTGGCTGCCAATGAAAAATTCAAATGGCGGGCAGCGGCGTTAAAAACCCTAAGGGCATTGAGGGGCGGTAATTTGATCATAAATATGATGTTAGTTTTTCTCACATTAATAGACAAGAATTTGTCGATTCCGGCGGCCTGAATTTTTTCCTAGTCTGGGCAAAATTACATCGTTCCAAACCGGAGGACATGACGGTGCAGCCCGTGCGAACACATAATTTTCATCACGAAGAGCCTGATGAATTAGGGCAGTTTGGCCCGTTTGGTGGCCAATATATGCCTGAAACCCTGATGCCTGCCTTGCGGGCGCTTGAACAGGTTTACGCCGCAGCCCGCAATGACCAAACCTATTGGGATGAGCTTCAAGAAATTCTAACCGATTATGTGGGCCGCCCCAGCCCCCTGTTTAAAGCAGGGAACGTGACGTCAGAATTGGGTGGGGCCCAGGTTTTTTTGAAACGCGAAGATTTGAACCATACCGGTGCGCACAAAATTAACAATTGCATGGGGCAAATCTTGCTGGCGCGGCGCATGGGGAAAAAACGTGTTATCGCCGAAACCGGTGCGGGGCAACATGGTGTTGCCACGGCCACGGCCTGCGCCCTGTTTGCTATGGAATGCGTGGTTTATATGGGGGCCGAAGACATTGCCCGGCAACAGGTGAATGTACAGCGCATGGAAATGCTGGGGGCAATGGTCATGCCGGTGCATTCGGGCACTGCCACCCTGAAAGATGCCATGAACGAAGCCCTGCGCGACTGGATAACCCATGTTGATACCACCTATTATTTGCTGGGTACCGGGGCCGGGCCCCACCCCTATCCGCGTATTGTGCGTGATTTACAACGTATTATCGGCAATGAAACCTATGCCCAGATAAAACAAAAAACCGGGCGTTTGCCTGATGCGATGGTGGCGTGTGTGGGGGGCGGTTCCAACGCCATCGGGTTTTTTTACCCGTTTTTAGGCCATGCCGACGTTAAACTTTACGGGGTTGAAGCAGGGGGACGGGGCATTGAAACCGGCGATCACGCCGCCTGTATCGGTACGGGCGAAAAGGGCGTTTTGCATGGCTGCCTTAGTTATTTTTTGCAAGATCGCGATGGTCAAATCCGCAATGCACATTCGGTTTCGGCCGGGCTGGATTACCCCGGTGTCGGGCCGGAACATGCGTTGCTGCATGATCTGAAACGGGTCAATTATCCTTCTGTCACCGACGATGAAGCCATTGCAGCCTTTCACTGGTTAACCCGGCTGGAAGGTATTCTTCCTGCACTTGAAAGTTCGCACGCCTTGGCTTTTGCACGCAAACTGGCACCGAAAATGGCACCAGACCAAAATTTGATCGTGTGTTTAAGCGGGCGCGGCGACAAGGATATTGAAACCGTAACGCATTTTGGGCGTAAGCAAAATAATACCGAAACACACGGGAAAAAAGGGGCGCAGGCATGAACCGCCTTGATCGGAAACTGGACGCGTTGAAACGCGAAAATCGTGCCGGGCTGGTAACATATTTTGCCGGTGGTGACCCTGATTATACGACATCACTTGACCTTTTATGCCAGTTGGGCCGGGCCGGCGCCGATATTATCGAGTTGGGAATGCCCTTTAGCGACCCGGTGGCAGACGGGCCAATATTGCAGGCGGCCAATATTCGCGCATTGGCAGGTGGGCAAACACTGGACCAGATGATGGCAATGCTGCGTGAAGTGCGGCTGCGCGATGATGCGACGCCAATTGTGGTGATGGGGTATTTTAACCCGGTGCTGCATTATGGACCGGCGCGTTTTTTTGCCGACGTGGCAGACGCAGGGGCCGATGCGGTGATTTTGGTGGATTTACCCCTTGAGCACGCCAATGTCTATCGCCCGCAACTGGAAAAAGCAGGCCTGCATCTGATTGCAATGACAGCCCCAACCAGCAGCGATGCGCGTATGGCCGCCGTGCTAAAACCGGCAACCGGGTTTGTCTATCATATTGCGATAGCAGGAACGACGGGTGCAGGCACACCGGACGAACAGGTGATAGCCGCAGCAATAACCCGGTTGCGGGCGCATACAGATTTGCCTGTTGCTGCGGGGTTTGGCATTCGCAGCGTGCAACAGGTGCGCAAGGTTGCCGCCCATGCCGATTTGGTGGTTGTGGGGTCGCGGCTGGTGGATGTACTGGCAAAACATGGGGTCGCAGCCGCACTGGGCGAGGTGGCATCGCTGGCGTCAGCCTTGCCGCGTTAGGCAAGCGGTGATCTTTATTATTTTGATGGTCAAACCAATGCTAGGGGCCTTATTGCGGGGCACCTGGCATGGGTGCATCAATGGGGGCAACATCATGCAAAAAGGTTTTGATCGGGGTTGTGATACGTCGGTCACCAGTTAAAAATGTACCCAGCCCGACAACGGTGCCGACATGCCCGGTATCGGGGATTTTTACCAGTGTGGCATGAGGGGCCAGGGCCGCCAGGCGAATGGAATTGCGTGGGAAAACCGTGTGGTCATCTTCACCGGTAATTAACAATAGTGGCGGCATGTCATGCAGGTCCTGGTTAACCGGCTGGCTATCCTTTGCGGCGGTATCGCCAAAGGCAATTTGGGTGGCAGTGACATCGTAGGGGTAAAAATCATACGGGCCGGAAAGGCCGATAATCCCGGCTATATCGTCGCGCGCCATACCGACATTGTGTAAAAAAGCCGGATTGGCAACCAGTTGCACGGCGTTATAGGCCCCGGCGCTGTGTCCGGCCAATACCAGCTTTTTGTCATCAATTTCATTGGGGTGACTGATGGCATATTGATGGGCAAATGCAACGGCCCGTGCGCCATCGGCGACAAAGGCAGGATAATGCACCGCAGGTACCAGGCGATAATCGGGAATGGCAACGCCATAGCCCATTTCAATAAACCGCTTGGCGACAAAGGCGTATTTGCGTTTCTCCCCCGAATCCCACGACCCCCCGTAAAACCACACAATCAAAGGGGCCGGGCGCAGGTGGGCCGGTGGCAGGTAAATATCCATTTTTTGGCGGGGATCGGGCCCATAGGGTATATCAGCCAGATCCGGGGTTAAGTCCCCGGCTTGCAGGCTGTTAAAGGCCCCCAGTTTGTCGCACCCGGCCAAAAGAAAGGTAGCAAGCAGGGCGTTGGCGGCGATGATAAATAATTTTGGGCGAGGCATGGCACCGGGACATTGTTATGGATCTGTTTGTGTATACGCAAAAAAACATCAAAAGGATTGCATCCCCTCTTGGCGGAAAATCGTTAGCGCGATAAAAATGCCCCATGACAGTTCAAAAACCAGATAGCGGCTGCATGTCGGTCGATTTGCGTCAGGGTCGCGTGCCCGAGCGCACCGTGTTTGTCAGTGCTGTGGCACTGGTTGATGTTGATCATCGGGTGTTAATTGCGCAGCGCCCCGAAGGTAAATCGATGGCCGGGCTATGGGAATTTCCCGGCGGCAAGGTCGAGCCCGGGGAAACCCCGGAAATGGCCCTTGTGCGCGAGCTTAAGGAAGAGCTGGATATCGATATTACTGAAAGCTGTCTGGCACCGTTTACCTTTGCCTCTTTCACCTATGACGATTTCCATCTGATGATGCCGCTTTATTTGTGCCGGGTCTGGAAAGGTGAAATTCGCCCGATGGAAGGGCAGTCGGTGAAATGGGTGCGGCCCATGCGTTTGGGCGATTATCCTATGCCACCGGCCGATGTGCCGCTGGTGGCGATGCTGCGTGACTTTTTATAAACTTTTTCCATTGGTCCTGTGGCCCGGTGATGTGGCCATCTGAAATGAATGGGGCTTTGGGAAACGGTTGTGGATAACCGGCTGTGCTTTAAGGCGTGGTCGTGGTTATTATGGCATTGATGCGGCTGGCGAAAACGCTGGCTGGTGTCTATGTGCATTTCGGCGCGTGCCGGTCCCGGTGGGCGATTTATTTTAAAATACGAGGGTGTAATGTCCAAAACTGTTCGCGCCTGCCTGTTGATTATTGGCAACGAAATTCTTTCGGGCCGCACCCACGATAAAAACCTGCCTTATCTGGCCGAGCAACTTAACGAGCTGGGCGTGCGCCTGGCTGAAACCCGCGTGATTCCTGATATTGCTCAAACCATTATCGATACCGTTAATGAATGTCGGGCAAAATTTGATTATGTGTTTACCACCGGTGGCATCGGGCCGACCCATGACGATATTACATCCGATTGCATGGCCGCAGCGTTTGGCGTGCCGCTGGATTTAAACGATGAAGCCGTTAAAATGCTGCGTAGCAATTACGCCAATCCCGATGTTGATTTGAACGAAGCCCGCCTGCGTATGGCGCGTATCCCGCGTGGGGCCGAACTGGTGGAAAACCCGGTTAGCAAGGCACCGGGATATCGCATGGAAAATGTTTATGTCATGGCGGGCGTCCCCATGATCATGCAGGCGATGTTTCAGGGGATCAAACATCAATTGGTCGGCGGCAAACCCATGCTGTCAGGCTCGGTCGGCGGGTATATTCCCGAAGGGATGATTGCCGAGGTTCTGGGTAAAATCCAGGATGAATTCAAAAATACTGATATAGGGTCCTATCCGTTCTTGCGCGAAGGAAAACTTGGGACCACATTGGTGGTGCGCGGCGAAGAACAGGCCGATGTGGATGCGGCGATCCAGCGGATTACCGATGCGATTATCGGTTTTGGACGCGAGGTTGTTGCTGATTAATCGCGTCGTAATTTTTGCCCGCGTTACCCGCCCAGTGACCAGAAAGGCCCTTGGTAATGCGCGAACAGGTAAATTCCGACACGACCCCGCCGCAAAAACCCGGCGATGAATGGAAAATCATCAAATTCATGCTGACGCATTTGATGTATGGCGGGGTGGGGTCGGTCGTATTTAGTGTTTTGGCACTGTATTTCGATATTGGCGGCATCTGGACGCTGGCCAATGCCTCGCGCGATACGCTGGTTTTTATCTTTTTGCTGTTTTTTGGTTTGTTCATCACGTTTGGCGGCATCAGCATGGGGGCAGGGGTGATGCTGCTGGGTGGTTTTTCCGACAATGATGATTACGATGACGAACGCCGCCATCATAGAAATGACGATGGCGCGAATTAACGCGCCATCAAAAACATGGTTGCACCTTGTGTTCTGCGCCTAAAGGCTGCAGGTGTTAGGGGCGATCGGCCTTGTTTTTTTTACGCACGAAATGCGCAATCACCATGCCGATAATCCAGCACACCAATGGTACGGAAAAGATGTAATCAAACATCGGATCGCTGGTATTGCCATTGGTGATGACCACGATATAGCCCACCCAGCATGCGGTGAGCAAATAGCCCATGATCTTGAAATAATGGCCGTTTGACAGTTTTTTCTCTTGTGCTTCAGGCTGTTTTTGCCCCGCCGGGTCGGCTGTCATACTGGTATTCCCTGATATTTTATTTTACGAAACATGTTCTAGCGTTCCAGGGTTAGATCTTGCGGGTCTATCCGGTCCTGCCAACCATGACGAACCAGTTCGGGCACCACATGGTCTTCCTCGGGATAGCCAATGCACAAATAGGCGATAAGACGCCAATGTTCGGGCACCTCAAGCACCTGTTGTACTGTTTTGGGTTCCAAAATGCTGACCCAGCCAACACCAATGCCTTTTACCCGTGCCGCCAGCCATAACAGCTGAACAGCGGCAACGGCGGAATAATCAAGCATTTCAGGCATGGTTTTGCGGCCCAGTCCCATGCCGGCCTCGGTTTCCTCGTCGGCGAAAACGGCAAGCTGCACCGGGGCCTGGTCCATCCCCTGCAATTTTAACGACGCGTAAAGCCGGGCACGTTCGCCGTGATAATCGTTTAAGGCCTGCTGGTTGGCGCGTTCAAAACTGTCGCGTATTGCCTTGCGTCGTTCGGGGGCATTGACCTTTACAAACCGCCACGGCTGGCAATTTCCCACAGACGGTGCCAGGCAGGCCTCGGCAATTAAGCCGTCAATATCGTCTTTGGGCAGCGGGTCGGTGCGAAACCGCCGCACATCGCGGCGCCATAACAGCAAATCAATGAATTGCTGCTGAAAGGCATGGTCAAACACCGGCGGTGTCAAATTATCACTGCCTTTTGGTGCTTGCGAAATGCTGTTGCTTGCCGGGGGCTGGGTGTCGTCGGTCTGGGTCATGTTTGTGGCCTGGCACGCTGAAATAAATCTATCCGCACCCTAGGGGCTTTTGCGCCCAAATAGAAGCAATCAGTTCACATTTGTTGCCGGTTTTGCCGCATTTTACATAAAGGCAAATATTATAATGCCCGACAGGACAGGCAAAACCGACTACATGTTGAAACTAAGCGTTAGCAACCCCGATAACGGGTCCTTGTCGGTCTGATCAAAGGTGACAGTCTGATTGATTTCAAGGCCGACATGGCCGGAAAACTCGGTCCAGTAATGGTCAATCCCGCCGCCAACCTTAACCGCATCGCTGTCGCGTTCGGTATTAACGAATGGCTGCAAGGTGCCGTAATCGCGCGGCAAGACTGTTGAAAAGCGCAATTCGCCCTTCACCCCTTCATAGGGTTCATCATCGGGGCTGAATTCACGAAAGGCCTCCAGCGACGCATTCAGGCTTAGCGGTGAATAATTATAATCCGTGCCGGAGAAATAACGTCGGGTCTGGTCCTGGCCAAACCCTTCATTCAATACCGACATGGTTTGGTTTTCACCCATGAACGGGGTCAGGGTATGGTCGCCCATTTCGATGCGATAGCGCGCCTCGGCTTCGGAATCAAACAGGGTCGATGTCGCGACATGGCCCGATACAATTTCCCCGTTGGGGGTAAAATGTTTGCCATAGGATTCGCGTGCGCTGATTAGGTTGCCGCTTAATCGCAGGCTAAGCGGCGTTTGCCCCAGATTTTGTTCAGCGTCAAACCCGACCGACCCGGAATAGGTCATGCTGGAACTGGTATTTTCATAGCTGCTTGAAAGGCCGGTGCGCGTGATGTCGCTGCTGCCAATGCCCAGGCTGCCATTCAGTTTTAACCAGTCGGTCATGCGCGTTAGAAAATAGGGGGAAAAGGTAACGTTGTTTTCCCGATACAGGGTTTGCCGGGCGGCAATATCACTTGCCGTGCTGCCCCAGCCAAGGGCAATGCCAACAATGGTAGATGTATCGATGCGGTAATCAACGCCGGTATCCACCGCAATGACGTCGCCATTAAGGCCCGGGTTGAAGCCGTCACGGGTAACGCGGTTATCAATGCTTTGCCGGGTGCCATGGACCCATATGCTTATGGCGCGCTCGGTGGCGCGGTCCTGGGTTGGAAAAGACCCGTTAGCACTGTCAAAATCAATGCGTTCGGCAAGCGACCCCAGGGCATCGCGCCCGCTATAGCTTTCTATTTGCGATGCAACGTCGGTTCCCATCGCCAGGGCATCGGCGGGTTGGTCCTGGGGGGCGATGCTGCCGTCAAGAAACAGGGGTTGCAACGTGTTGGTAACAAAGTTGCCATCGAGCCGGTCAGAAAGCCGGTCAAGGTGACCAAGCCGGTTTTTGGACCGGGTCATGGTTTCGGTGCGCAGAATAGGCGATTCGCTGGTGCGTAGATATTTGTCCTGTGCGGCATGGGCGTGCGTGATCCACGGCGGAATAACCCTGTCTGGCGGCAGGGTGGAAACGCCAATGCAGGCTGTGCCGATGGCTATGATGCTCCAGCGCAGTTTCATTGTTTTTTGTTTCTCTTGTCGCGGTTTCGCGGCGTTTTGCCGCCCTTTTCATTCGCCGTTGCCCAACAGCTAACGGCGAAAATTGCGTATTTTATGGGGCTGTCAGGCCTTGAAAAACCTTCGTGTCCCCATTTGGTGATAGCGCAGGGGAGTTACCGAATTATAAATCCCTGCAATAGAATGTTGCGTCATCGTCAAAGCCGCGCTAGAAACCTGTCCTGTCTTTGGGGTGATTGGCTCCGGACGTTTCTGCCAAGTTCTTGCGGGCGTGGCGAAATTGGTATACGCAGCGGACTTAAAATCCGCCGGTCCTAACAGACCTTGCCGGTTCAAGTCCGGCCGCCCGCACCATATTCCCTCCTTCCGGAATTACAGTTTTCAGCCTCGTTTTGCAGTTCGTGTTGCATTGCAAAGTCGATTCGCAACGAAAATTTGCCAGAAATCCTTTTTTGTCATCCCAAAATCATTGTCTCGTGCGGGGCGAAATTACGGTTTCTGTGCCAGTCAGACACACAAAACCAGCCCGTCGGCGGGTGAGTTAACCCTGCCAATGTGGCTGTTTCTTCCCTAAAATACCTGCCGTACATTATTGTTTGCCAAGCAACTTGGCAGTTTGACCGGGCTGGTAAACCAGCATCATCCGGTTGGCAGGTGGTCGTGTCGGGGCGATCAATTGTTTCCCGAACCACATCCCATGATCACCAGGGGTTTTCATGGGGCAGAGCGACGATACATCAGCCTGCATAACTGAATTTATCAGATAGGAATGCAGGCCGAAAGTTGCAATTGCCGGTTTGGTAAATGAGGCAGATTTACCGGATGTAAATGCGTTGCCGGTCACTGTGCGGCATTGTTTGGGGACGACGACAGGGTTAGTGACGTGAGTACGAGTGATAGTGACGACGACCAGCCACGCAAAAAAGAACGATTCGGTAAATATGTTGCCCCCGAGGAGCGTGCCAATAACGTGGTGCGACAGCTTGACGAGTTTTTGCGCAAAGGCCCCAAAAGCGGTTTGAAATATAACCGCTGGCAACAACTGGCCTGGTATGAGGTGGTTGACGAAATCAAACGGGCCGAGGCCGCCCAGAAAAGCCATGATAGTCTGGCGAAAGCTGCTTTTTTAAGTTTGGCAATCGGGTTTGGCACCATCGGGTTCTGGGGGCTGGTTTTACTGGCGGGAAGCCGCTTGGGCTTTGTCGCTGCCGGGATTATACTGGTGGCAGGTTTGGTAATGTGGCGGGCCTTGTCGAAGGCCAACTGGTTGAAATAGGCGAAAATAATGAATAACGACGCGGCCGAAACCCTGGCTATTCAGGCGATTGCCTTTGTTGCGGGTGACGAGGAATTGTTGCAAGGCCTGCTGATGCAAACCGGTATGGACTTAAACGATTTACGTGCAGGGCTTGGCAATGTCGATGTGCAGCGCGGCGTGCTGGAATTTTTGCTGTCGCATGAACCGTTTTTAATGCGTCTGGTCGATGCCATTGATTGCCCGCCCGATATGCCAGCCAAAGCCCATATCATTCTTTCTGGCGGGCCGATCTGGCAGGATTAATGCCCCGCGTGGGGCGGCGTTCCTGCTTGTTTGGGGTGTTTGTACAGGACAGGTGTAGGGCGTGCGGCCTGTGTTTGACGGGCCGCCGCGCGTTTTAAGTTCTGTGATGTTTGGGATCAGTTTTAAACGTGCGGTGTGTCGTCCTGGTCGTTGGCGCCGCGATGGGCCAGAATCTGGTCGATCAACCCCCATTCCAGTGCCTGTTCTGCCGTCATGAAACGGTCGCGATCAAGGGTTTGTTCGACCTCTTCATAGCTGCGTCCGCAGTGGCGGGCGTAAAGTGTGATCATGCGATGTTTGGTTTTACGCATTTCTTCGGCATGGATCAGAATGTCCGATGCCTGGCCCTGAAACCCGCCCAGGGGTTGATGCACATGCAGGCTGGCATTGGGCAAGGCAGCCCGATGGCCCGGTTCGCCTGCCATCAGCAGAAAAGACCCCATTGAACGGGCCGTTCCCATGCAAAGGGTATGAACCGGAGACTGGATGTAGCGCATGGTGTCATACATGGCGAGACCGCTGGTAACCACGCCCCCGGGCGAATTGATATAAAGATGGATCGGTTTTTTCGAGTTTTCGGATTCCAGAAACAGTAATTGCGCGCAAACCAGTGACGATATGGTGTCGTTGACCTCGCCATTCAGAAAGATGATTCTTTCGCGCAACAGCCGTGAATAGATATCAAATGAACGTTCCCCACGGCTTGATTGTTCAACAACCATCGGGACGAGTTGCATCATGTCGCGCATTGGCGAACTCCTGTTTGTTCGAAATGGCAGAACGGATTTCAGGCAGCGCGCATCAAGGGAGGGGTGTTGGTGTTTGCCGCCTTTGTGATACCACGAACCTTCGGATCGGTTAGTTTATGGATAATCAGAAGGTTGGTTTCGCCGTTATCAGTGTCTGAAAGGCGAAATGTCACCGTGCTTTCAAAAAAGGGCGGTTCGGTATCCTGCATTTTATAGGTTACCTCCTGCCCGGGAATAACCGCCGATGGCGCAGCGTCGCGAAGGGTTTCCTGCGGTAACCAGTTTTCGCGAAAAGCGGGAATGGTGATTGCCCGCCAGACTTTTTCACGCGGGGCATCAAGTGTGTATTCCTGCACCAACGTTTTAATGGGCGCATGGTTCTTTTCGTTTGTCATTGGTCCATGTCCTTTAGGGTCGCCTTCAGGGCATCAATACGTTCGGGCCAATAGGTGCGATATTTTGCCACCCACTGCGCGATGACCCCAAATCCTTCCGGGTCAACTTCGTAATAGACAAAGCGCCCCTGTCGATCTTCGCGGATCAGTTTGGCCTGCCGTAAAACAGCAAGGTGCTGTGACATGGCGGGCTGGCTAATTTCCATGCCCGTGCGCAAGGTGCTGGCATTCATGCGCGGGGCCGTTGCCAGTTTTTCAAAAATTGTGCGCCGGGTGGGGTCGGCAAGGGCTTTGAAGATGTTATTTTCTATCATGCAAACACATAAGCACGTACTTATGTGTTTGATCAAGCGATTTTGTGTATTGTTGCCGCGGCTGCATGGTTTGCATGTAAGCTGTCTTTAACGGTTTGGGTAAGGAAAGGAGTATCGGGCATGCAGGTAAAGCGTATCGTTGCCAACATCGCCAGCCCTGACACAGCAAAGGCCGCGGCGTTTTATCGCGATGTGCTGGGGCTTGATATTATGATGGATCATGGCTGGATCGTTACATTTGGCAACGATGTTAAAATGTCGGTGCAACTTAGCATTGCCAGCCAGGGCGGTGCCGGTACGCCGGTGCCTGATCTGTCTATTGAGGTGGATGATATTGCCGCCGCCGAAACGCGGATGCGTGCCGCTGGTATCGATCTGGAATACGGGCCGGTCGACGAGGAATGGGGGGTACGGCGCTTTTTCGTGCGCGATCCATTTGGCAGGCTGGTGAATGTTCTGGCGCACAAAGCCTGACCCATGTTGCAGGCCGGGCCGAAAAGTACGGTGGCCTGTGATGGGCGCATCAGCACGGGCATAAGAAAAAGGCGCGACCCATTCGGAGTCGCACCTTTACGATCAACGTTCCAAAATCAACGACCGCAAGGGGATGTTAAAACAGCGTTCCCAGCGGGGCGGTGTCATAACCATAGACCCACACCAGCAGCGCAATCCCCAGAATGATCCGGTAAATGGCAAAGGGCGTGAAGCTGGCACGTTTAAGCCACGACATCAGAACCGCAATTGTGATCAGTGCGGTAATGAAGGAAAAGCCAATCGCCATAAGAACTTCGCGGTTAAGTTCCATATTGCCGGCTTTATGCAAATCCAGCCCGGCCAAAAGCCCGGCCCCCATGATGACAGGAATCGACATTAGCATCGAAAATTGCGCCGCATCCGAGCGTTCGTAGCTCATCAAGCGGGCGGCTGTCATGGTGATGCCCGATCGGCTGACACCTGGAACAAGGGCGATGACCTGGGCCAGACCAATAAAAATGGATCCGGCCCATCCCATATGTTCGATCCGGTTGATCGTCATGCCGACCTTGTCGGCAAACCACAGGAGGATGCCGAAAACAAGCGTGGTCCAGGCGATGATTTCGACCGACCGCATCTGTTCCTCGATGCCGGACTGTTTAAGATAAAAGCCGACAGCAACCACCGGAATGGTCGCCACCACAATATGCAGTGCCATGCGCGCACCCGGTGTCATCCGCCCGGTAAACAGGCGGAAAAAGCCGATAATCATCGCAAGGACGTCGCGCCAGAAATAGATCAAAACAGCCAGAAGGGTTCCAACATGCACCGAAACATCCAGCAGCAAGCCTTGGTCGGCGGCGCCGGTGATTGCGGGTGTCAGAACAAGATGGCCGGAAGAACTGATGGGCAGGAATTCAGTGATACCCTGAACGACTGCAAGGAGAATTATGTGCTGAAGAGTCACACCTGCCTCGGTGCTGATTTTTGAAGGGAAATTTGCTTATAGCAGCTTGTTTTCTCTAGGCGAATAACTGAATTAGTACCATTTCGGTACTAATTAAACTTTTAAGACGCCGAAAAATTGCCATAAAACCCTAGGCGCCGTCAGGGCTTTTTGTTAAATTGGTCAGTATTGTTGACCTATGGTGCATTTTGTGCTGGATTCTCTTTTCTGGCGCAGGTATATAAAGGGCCACTCCCGCAACAAAACAGCCTTTTTGGGGGCCTCAATGACAGAAAAGATGCTCAAGTTTGTTCATCTTGAACAAAAATATCCGCAAAAGCGTGAAGCCGCTGAGCGTCGGACAGACTTCGATGAGATTTATGCCGACTTCGAACCTGATGCTGCGGCCGATCAGGCCGCGCGTTGTTCGCAGTGCGGCGTGCCGTTCTGTCAGGCCCATTGCCCGCTTTATAATAATATTCCCGACTGGTTGCGCCTGACCACGGAAGGGCGGATGGAAGAAGCCTATGCCATTTCCTCGGCGACCAATAACCTGCCCGAAATCACGGGCCGTATTTGCCCGCAGGATCGCCTGTGCGAAGGTAATTGCGTGATCGAACAATCCACCCACGGGGCGGTGACGATCGGGTCAGTTGAAAAATACATTACCGACACCGCCTTTGAAAACGGCTGGGTCAAGGCACCGGTGCCCGGGCAGGAAAACGGCCTGTCGGTTGGTATTATCGGTGGTGGTCCTGCTGGTATGGCGGCAGCTGAACAGTTGCGCCTTAAAGGCTATGACGTTCATATCTATGATCGTTACGACCGTATGGGCGGTTTGCTGGTATATGGTATTCCCGGTTTCAAACTGGAAAAACACATTGTTGCACGCCGGATCAAGTTGCTTGAAGAAGCTGGCATCGTCATGCACACCAATTTTGAAGTCGGGCGCGATGCCTCGCTTGAAGAATTGCGCCGCGAGCACGACAGCGTTCTGATTGCGACCGGTGTTTACAAGGCACGTGACCTTAAGGTGCCAGGCGTTGGCTTGAAAAATATCTATCCGGCACTGGAATATCTGACCACATCGAACCGTCAGGGTTTGGGCGATGCCGTGCCAGCCTATGACGATGGTACGCTGAATGCCAAAGACAAGCATGTTGTGGTTGTTGGTGGCGGTGATACCGCGATGGACTGTGTGCGTACGGCTGTTCGCCAGGGTGCCAAGTCGGTCAAATGTCTGTATCGTCGTGACCGTGCCAATATGCCCGGCTCCCAGCGCGAAGTGGCCAATGCCGAGGAAGAAGGTGTTGAATTTGTCTGGTTAACCAACCCGGAAGCCTTTGTTGGTGATGACAAGATAAATGGTGTGCGGGCCGTTAAAATGCGCCTGGGCGCACCCGATGCCGGTGGCCGCCAAAGCCCGGAAGTAATCGAGGATTCCAGCTATACGATGGAAGCCGACATGGCGATCCTGGCCCTTGGCTTTGAACCCGAAGACCTGCCGACCCTGTTTGAAGCCCCGGAACTGGGTGTTTCACGCTGGGGTACCGTGAAGATCGATTTCCGTTCGATGATGACCAATCTGGATGGCGTTTTTGCCGCCGGTGACATCGCACGGGGTGCGTCGCTGGTGGTTTGGGCGATCCGTGATGGTCGCGATGCCGCTGATCGCATTGACGAATATTTGCTGGCGCGGAAAGAAGCAGCCGCCTAAGCCCGCCGCCGCATTTTGGAGAACAAAGCCATGAATGAAATTATCAAAGGTCACGGTGCCGAAGAAATCGCCCGGTTCGAGCGTAACGCCGAACATTTGTCGGCAAACGGCCTGTATGACGTGGATGACGAACACAGCAGTTGCGGCGTTGGCCTGATTGGCGCCATTGATGGCAAACCGCGCCGTGAAGTCGTCGAAGCCGGTATCGAAGCCTTGAAATCGATCTGGCATCGCGGGGCTGTCGATGCCGATGGTAAAACCGGCGATGGTGCTGGTATTCACCTTCAGGTGCCGCAGGACTTTTTTAAAGCCCATCTCAAGCTGATCAATCAGGAAGCCCCGGATTCCATGATTGCCGTGGGTCAGGTTTTTCTGCCGCGTATCGACATGGCGGCACAGGAACGTTGCCGTGCGATTGTGGAAACCGAAATCCTGAAAATGGGCTATTCGATTCTTGGCTGGCGCCAGGTGCCGGTTAATGTGTCGGTGATTGGTGAAAAAGCCAACGCAACCCGCCCGGAAATCGAACAGGTTCTGGTCGGGGGCCTTGCCACCATCGACGAAGAACAGTTCGAAGTTGATCTTTACGTTATTCGTCGCCGTATTGAAAAAGCGGTAATGACGGAATCGATCAAGGATTTTTATATCTGCTCGCTGTCGTGCCGTTCGATTATTTACAAGGGCATGTTCCTGGCCGAACAGATCGACATTTTTTACCCTGATCTGCGTGACGAACGCTTTACGTCAAATTTCTGCGTCTATCACCAGCGGTATTCGACCAATACGTTCCCCAGCTGGCCGCTGGCGCAGCCGTTCCGTGTTTTGGCCCATAACGGCGAAATCAACACGCTGCGCGGCAACGTCAACTGGATGAAAAGCCACGAAGCCCGCATGGGTAACGAAGCATTTTCTGATACGATCGAAGACGTTAAACCGGTTATTCAACCCGGATCATCAGACTCCGCCGCCCTTGACGCCGTGTTTGAATTGATGGTGCGTGCCGGTCGTGACCTGCCGATGGTGAAAACCATGATGGTGCCCGAAGCATGGTCGAAAAAAGCGACCACGCCGGACAGCTATAAAAACCTTTACGCCTATTGCAACGCGGTGATGGAACCGTGGGATGGCCCGGCAGCGCTTGCGGCTTATGGCGGCAAATGGCTTTTGGGCGGTACGGACCGTAACGGCCTGCGGCCGCTGCGTTATGCCGTGACCGGCAACGGTTTGCTGATTGCCGGTTCGGAAACCGGCATGGTGCATATCGACGAGGAAAGCTGCGTTGAAAAAGGCCGCCTTGGGCCGGGCCAGATGATTGCGGTTAACCTTGAAGAAGGCAAGCTCTACCACGATACCGAACTGAAAGATAAACTGGCACATCGCCGTGACTGGTCGAAATGGGTCGGCCGGACCAAGGTTCTTGATGACCTGGTATCGCCGGAAAAATCCGAACCGGCCAATTTTAACAAGGAACACCTTTTGCGGATGCAAAAGGCAATGGGCCTGTCGCATGAAGACCTTGAACTGATCCTGCATCCGATGGCCGAAGACGCCAAGGAAGCGATTGGATCGATGGGCGATGATACCCCGCTTGCGATCCTGTCGGATCGTTATCGTGGCATGCATCATTTCTTCCGTCAGAATTTCGCACAGGTCACTAACCCGCCGATCGACAGCTTGCGCGAAGCCCGCGTCATGAGCTTGAAAACGCGCCTTGGCAACCTTGGCAATATTCTCGAAGAAGACGAAAGCCAGTGCGACCTGTTGCAGCTTGACAGCCCGGTTCTGACGACTGGCGAATATGACGCCATGCGCGACTATATGGGCGACAGTGCTGTTGAAATCGATACCACGTTCGACATTGGCGCTGGTCCGTCTGCGCTGCGCGATGCGATTACCCGCATCCAGAAAGAAGCCGAAGAAGCCGTGCGCGGCGGTGCCTTGCACGTGATTTTGACCGATGAACGCATTGATGCAAACCATGCTGCCATTCCGATGGTGCTTGCTGTTGGGGGCGTTCACAGCTTTTTGGTCAAAAACTCGCTTCGGACCTATATTTCGCTGAACGTACGGTCGGCTGAATGCATGGATGTGCATTACTTCGCCGTGTTGATTGGTGTGGGTGCGACCACGGTTAACGCCTATCTGGCCCAGGAAGGCTTGCTGGACCGTTATGCTCGTGGCCTGTTCCCGAACATCCACAGCACCGCCGAAATCATGCAGCGCTTTAAAACCGCAATTGATCAGGGCCTGCTTAAGATCATGTCCAAAATGGGCATTTCGATCATCAGTTCCTATCGTGGTGGCTATAACTTTGAAAGCATCGGCCTTTCGCGCTCGCTGGTGGCTGAATTCTTCCCGGGTATGCCGTCGCGCATTTCGGGCATTGGCCTTCAGGGTATTCAGCGCCGCACGATTGCCCAGCACAAGGACGCCTTTGCCGGTAATGTTGTCAGCCTGCCGGTTGGTGGTTTGTATAAATATCGTCGCAGCGGTGAACGCCATGTGTGGACCGGCCCGCTGATCCATACCTTGCAGTCTGCTGTTACAACAGGCAGCTACAATACGTTCCGCAAGTTTAGCGAAGGCCTGCGTCAGCGCGAACCGCTGCATCTGCGCGATTTGCTCGATTTCCGCCGGGACCGCAAGCCGGTGCATCAGGAAGAAGTTGAAAGCATCACGCAAATTCGCAAGCGTTTTGTAACGCCTGGTATGTCGCATGGTGCCCTTTCAACTGAAACCCACGAAGCCCTGGCAATTGCCATGAACCGGATTGGGGCAAAGTCCAACTCTGGTGAAGGCGGGGAATCGCGCGAGCGTTTCCGTCCGCGTTCCAACGGCGACAATGCCCGTTCATCGATCAAGCAGGTGGCATCGGGTCGCTTTGGTGTGACGGCGGAATATCTGAATAACTGCGAAGAAATTCAGATCAAGGTCGCCCAGGGGGCAAAACCGGGCGAAGGTGGGCAGTTGCCTGGCTTTAAGGTGACGGTCGAAATTGCCCAGCTGCGTCATGCGACGCCGGGTGTGACCCTTATTTCACCGCCGCCGCATCACGACATCTATTCAATCGAAGACCTCGCCCAGCTGATTTACGACCTTAAGCAGATCAATCCGCGCTGCCGCGTGTGCGTGAAGCTGGTGTCGCGGTCGGGCGTGGGCACGATTGCCGCGGGTGTTGCCAAGGCAAAGGCCGATGTGATCCTGATTTCCGGTTATGATGGCGGTACGGGGGCAAGCCCGCAAACCTCGATCAAATATGCCGGTATTCCGTGGGAAATGGGCCTGTCGGAAGTTAACCAGGTTCTCACACTCAATAACCTGCGTCACCGCGTGAAGCTGCGCGTCGATGGTGGTTTTAAAACCGGCCGCGACGTTGTGATTGGTGCCATGCTGGGTGCCGAAGAATTCGGTATCGGTACGGCATCGCTGATTGCTCTTGGTTGTATCATGGTGCGTCAGTGCCATTCCAACACCTGCCCGGTCGGCGTTTGTACCCAGGACCCGGCCCTGCGTGCCAAGTTTAATGGTACGGCCGACAAACTGGTCAACCTGTTCACCTTCATGGCCGAAGAGGTCAAGGATGTGCTGGCAGAACTGGGTTATGACAACCTGCAGGATGTGATTGGCCGTTCGGATCTGCTTCAGCAGGTTCACCGTGGTGCAAAGGACCTTGTTGACCTTGACCTGAACCCGCTTTTGGCCCAGGCCGATGCGGCAGGGCACCCGCGTTACTGCACCACCGAAGGCCGCAACGAAGTGCCTGATACCCTTGATGCGCAAATGATCAAGGATGCCCGTCCGTTGCTGGATGACGGCGAAAAAATGCAGCTGCAGTATAATATTCAAAATACGCAGCGTGCCATCGGCACCCGCATTTCCAGCCTGATCACGCAGAAATACGGCATGTTTGGCCTGAAACCCGGCCATTTGCATGTGCGTTTGCGTGGTTCGGCCGGTCAGTCACTGGGCGCGTTTTCGGTTCAGGGTCTTAAAATCGAAGTTCACGGCGATGCCAACGACTATGTTGCCAAGGGCCTTTCGGGCGGCACCATTGTTCTGCGTCCGCGTCCGTCAAGCTCGCTTAAGACCAACGAAAACACCATCATTGGCAATACCGTCCTTTACGGTGCAACGGCGGGCAAGCTGTTTGCAGCGGGTCAGGCGGGCGAACGTTTCTGTGTTCGTAACTCCGGTGCCACGGTGGTGGTTGAAGGATGTGGTTCAAACGGTTGTGAATATATGACCGGCGGAACGGCTGTTATCCTTGGCGAAGTTGGCGAAAACTTTGGCGCTGGCATGACCGGTGGCATGGCCTTTATCTATGACCGTAACAATAATTTTGGCGATGTCGTCAATGACAGTTCGGTTTTGTATCAACGTATTGAAACCCCGCATTGGGACGATCTGTGCCGCAGCCTGATCGAGGAGCATGTTGCTGAAACCGATAGTGGTTTCGCCCGCAACCTCCTTGATAACTGGGATCGCGAGCGCGGGCACTTCTGGCAGGTTGTGCCAAAGGAAATCGTCGACAAGCTGGAAAACCCCATTCGCTCCCAGAGCGAAGACCAGGCAACTGCGTGATTACGATCACGCAGCTTGCGTAAGCTCCCTTGTCCAAACACCCGGACAAACCAACTTACCCCGCATCTCGGTGCGGGGTATCTTTTTTTGGGCTATTGATATGGGAACACACAGGGCAAAAACACAATAATGCCAAAGCCTGTTAATCGTAATCGATGACCAGGGCGATGGTGAACAGGCAACTTTCCTGCAGTTTTCGCCACGTATTAACTGCTAATTAAAGCGGTGGGTAAAATGCAACAGGCGCATCATGCCTTGATATGGGCAAAAACCCGGCCAAGGCTGTCAGGGTTTGTCATTTTCTGGAATATGCGGAAACATGCGTTAAAGCAGCAAATCCAGGTAAGTACCCCGTCGGGCCGAATGGTCGATCTGGTCGGCCGCAATCAGGTTGCGCAGGCGGGCAAGCTGGCTAAGGATATCAAGTTCGGTTGACGGGCGGTCCGCGGAACTGCGCCGGGCTCCTGGCGTGTTGGGGCGTCCCGGACCATTGCGGGTCGGGGCTTCGGTAATATCGCCTGTGCTGGTACGTGAACTGCCAAGCGGTAGGAGCGCCATTATTTTTCCCTTGTTGTCGAATGCTCATTCTAGGGGATTTTGATTAAAATCTGAACCATTCAGTTTGGGGGGATCACATTTCATCTTGTATCGTCGTGATTTGGGGTTGGTCCGGTTCTTCGTCAATCCTGCCGAAACGGGCTTTGATCCTCGTGATAACGGGCAAAGAAAAGGGGCAGCGCGAACGCTGCCCCAGTAGAAGCCAACGAGGAGGGAGGCAATAAAATCAGGTCACGATATTAACCCGCGTGCCACGGGAACCACTGGTTTCCAGGGGTTGATAATCTGTCACGATTGAAGCAATGCTTTCCATCAGGCCTTCGGCCTTTTTCATCGATGATCCGGCGGCACTAAGCGGTGCCCCATCCGCGCGTTGCGGTGTGACCCTGTCTGATAGCGCCTGTTGCGCTGCGCTTAAACCTGAACCAATCGAGCCGACCATGATGTCCTCGCCTGTGTTGTCTGGCAGTTGCTGGCCGTCGATATCGCGCCTGCGCCAGAAAGCATTTTCATCGTATTACTAAGATATAGGGCCGTTTAGCCAAATTTTAAGTGATGGCCGTCACAAGCAGGCACAAAAATATCGGACCATAAAAAAACGCCCCTGTATGACGGGGCGTTTTAAAACATGATTTCTGGAATTTGCCGCAGTTTTAGGCGCGTTCGCCAAATCCGGTATTTTTCGGCATGGGCGTGTTAAAGGAAACTTGCGTTAAAGGCGGCGGCGTTCAGCCTTTTGCACCAGGGCTTCATGGATGGCTTTTTGCAACTGAGCGGGGCGGAAGGGTTTTTTGACGAAAATATATTCGCCCAGCATCTTTTCCATTTCCTGACGTGTGCGGGCCGGGTAGCCCGACATAAAGACAATGCTAAGATGCGGGTATTGCCGTAATGCCTCGATGGCCAGTTGTGGCCCGCTAAGGCCGCTCATGACGACATCGCTTAGAATAACGTCAATCTTGTCGTCGCCTTCCTGGGATGCCAGGATTTTCAAGGCCTCGTCGGCATTCTGGGCGCAAATGGCGCTAAACCCGGCATCTTCAAGAATGATTTTTGCTGTGGTGCGTAATGATGGTTCATCATCAACGACCAATACCCGTTCACCATTGCCGGGGTGATAGCTGATGGTATCAATTGGCTGAACCGTTGCTGTGCCAGCTTCGCACAGGGGTAAATAGATGGAAAAGGTTGTGCCTTCTCCCTCTATTGTCTGGACATCAATGCACCCGTTGGATTCTTCCACCCAGCTATGGACGATCGACAGGCCAAGTCCTGTTCCCTTGCCAGGTTCCTTGGTGGAATAAAATGGCTCGAATATATGGTCCAGAATTTCGTCTGGTATGCCGGTGCCGGTATCCTGCACCGTAATAACCGCGTAACCGCCGGGCGCACAATCGGGATAGGTTATTTCATCAAGCGGATCGCGCTGGTCTTCCGGCGGGATGATTTCAGAAGAACAGCTGATTTGAAGATTTCCGCCATCGGGCATTGCATCGCGGGCATTGATCGCCAGGTTAAGAATACACGCCGAAAGCTGGGTCGGATCAACCCGGGTATACAGGGCTGTTTCACACGTCCAGATTTCAAGTTCGATCCGATGCTCCAGCAACGTGATCAGCAGCTTTTCCATATCCAGAACGGCATCATTGACCTGAACAATGGTGGGTTGTTCAACCTTGCGACGCGAAAACATCAAAAGCTGGTCGGCAACACTGGTGGCGCGTTCGCCCAGCGAAATAATATGGCCGATATATTCTTCCACCCGGTCATGGTCATCAATGCGGGCGCGTGCTACTTCGGCAAAACTCAGGATGCCCGCCAGGCAATTGTTAAATTCATGGGCAACTCCGCCCGCCATCTGGCCCACGGCCTCAAGCTTTTGCGACGTCGCAAGCTGGCGTTGCAGGGCATGTTGTTCTTCGGTCGCGCGGTGCTGGGCCGTAACATCGCTGCCTGTACCGCGATAGCCTTTGAAAACCCCGTCGAGATCAAAAACCGGCACCCCGTTTATGCGGCCAAAATGAATATCGCGATCTTTACCTTGCCACGAAAACTCGAAGTTCTGAAAGGCAAGGTGGCTTTCAAGGCGACTCATCAACACGCCCCAGCTTTCGTGGTCGCGTGCGGTTAACCCCAGCGTGTCAAACCGCTGCCCCTGCGGGGAGCCATGCAGTTCCTCGATCAGTTGATAGAATTTATAGGACGCAAATGTAATGCGCAGGTCCGGGCCCATTTCCCAGTACCAGTCGGCCGAGGACAGGGTGAAATCACGAAAACGTTCCTCGCTGTCACGCAGGGCATCCTGGGCGGTCTGATGCTGGCCGGTGCGGCGTTCCAGGCTTTCGGCCATGGCATTCAACCCGCGTTCAAGCGCGCCAATTTCGTCACGGCTGGCGGGGTGCAGCCGGGCACCAATTTTACCAAACTGAATATCGCTGACAAATTGCGCCATGCCGGTCAGGCGGCGCAAAACAGTTTGCTGCATCAGCAAAAAGATCAGCCCTGATGTTAAAAACAGGCACATCACCGAGCCGATCAGTAAAACCGACTGCATGCGGTTCTGGCTTTCTTCAAGGCCGACGGTGGAAACCTTGAAATAAACGAACATAAAGGGCTGGGTGGCGTTCAGACTGAAAAGCGGGGTAACGCTGACCATTTGTCGGCCATTGGTATCATGAACTGTAAAAAGTCGCGGTTCGACAATATCGGCAGCAAACCAGCGGGCCGGATATTTGTCGAGCTCAGCAATGTTGCTGCCGATCAGGGCCTGGTTCATCGAATGGTAAATGGTGCCGTCAAAGCCAACGGCCAGGGCATCAATAACATGCGGGCCTAGCAAACGGCGCAGTTGCGCCTTGTCACTGATAATCGATATTTTAAGCTGTTCTTCCTGGATCAAGCGGCCAGGAGCACTAATTTGTTCGGCTGTGCGACGATCAATTTCTGCGCCGAAATACTGGATATAATATCCACCAAACAGACCTAGAAAAATGGTTTCCACAATAACAATTGCAAAACCGATCTTGAACGCCAGACTACCAAACAGCCGGTCGAACAGTTTTTTCAAGCTACCCTCTACGCCCTGATCCGGTCGTCCCCCGGCTTTTTTCTGTTACTTGTCCTCAATATAATACTGGGCCGGGTTGGTTGGTGCCGGTGTGGCAAAGCTCCAGGCCGCGGGTATTACCTTGGGTACGTTTTTAAAGTTATTTGCGACAATTCCCTTGCGATTTGGCGGAAGTGCAACTCCCATAACATAAAACTGATCAGCACTGATGTCGAGGATCGCCCGCATCAGATCGTTTTGTTCCGTGGTGTCTGCGGTCGATTTTAGCTGGTCATAAAGCGACAGCTGTTTTTGCACTGTTCGCGGCGGGATTTTTGCCGTCTCACTTGTTTTATCAAGATACCATGCCGCCCATGCCGGTGCGAACCATGAATCTTTCGAAATTGGCAAATAGTTGATTGGAATCAACATGGCATCCAGCCCGCCATCCCCGCCCCAGGCGGTTGCATCAAAATGGTTGGCCTTGCGTTGTTCGTAAAATGCGTCGCGCGCCATATCGCGGGGGGTGACATTAATTCCCAGTTTGCGCCAGTATCCGGTGACAGCCTCAAGCATTTCAAAACGGCTGCTACCAACAGTGTCGATATTGAAGCTGACCCGCTTGCCATTTGCCATTAGCAAAAACCCCTGGCTGTCGCGGTTGACTAAACCTGCCTTGGCAAAAAAGTCCAGTGCCAGGTCCGGGTCATAAGTTATAAATTGACGTGCCAGCACCGAATGAAACAGCGGACTTTCCGGGCGCGGTGCGGCCTGATGGGGCAGGGCTGTTGGCACGAACTGGTCAATAATGGCATCGCGGTCAAATGCATGAGACAGGCCAACGCGGAAGTTTTTGTCCTGAAACAGACTGCGCAGTGTTTTGTCGCGATGGTTCAGGTTCAGCGATAATGTCAGTTTGTTCATGTCGCTTTCGATCAGGGTAAAAGACGACATGTCTTTGCGGCGGGCAATAATTTCGTCGGTGCCACTGCTGATGTGGCGTTCCTGCATATCGATGCCACCATCCATCGCCAGTTTGATGGCGTCGGGTTTGCTATCGACAAGTTTGAATGACACTGTATCGATATAGGGCAGCTGCCGACCGGTTGGATCGATTTTCCAGTAATATGGATTGCGCTTTGCAATCAAAGGGTCCTGTTTGCCGTAAACACCGCTCAGCGTCCAGGCATTCAGGGTTGGTACATCGGGGTTGCGCCAGCGCGACGGGTCATCAATGGTGCCGGGTTGGCCAAAAATATCAATAAAGCGTTCCTGCCAACTGGCATATCCCTGCTTTTGGGCATCGCTTTGGGCATTTGGGTTATATTTTGGCAAATATTTTTTAAGGTAATGCGCCGGATAGGAAACCGGTTCAACCCCGTCGGGCTGGGCCAGAAACGTTGAAAACAGGCCATAGGGGGCGGCGAAGTGGAATGTTACAGTATAATCGTCGGATTTTGTGACACGAACAGCCTCGCCACCACAGGTAAGCCAGTCGGGGACGTTTCTGGTTAAATCGGGGTTTTTGAGAATATCTTCGTACCAGAATAAAATATCTTCGGCAGTGAAAGGTTTGCCATCGGACCAACGCATGCCAGGGCGCAACCGGAATATAAAATCGGTGGCATTTGTATTTGTCTGGAATGACAATGCCACATTGGGCACGGTGCCTGTCCATTGAGGTGTCCAGCGTAACAAAGGTTCATAGCCGATGGTGCGAATAAGCAGGGCATAGTCGCGTTCGGCCAGTTGAGCCATATGCCACGTCCCACCGTAATTGCCCAGGCTGTCGACGGGCGATACGATCATGGGGGTACGGGGCAACCGGTCCTCGATCGGGGGGAGCTGGCCGTTCTTTACCTGGTCATCAAGCAATGGAGCCTGCCCAAATTCAACGGCATAGCTGCTTGTCGCAGAAATTGCGAAAACAAACATAGCTGCGAACAGGACGGTGCAGGTTTGGAAAAATTTTCCGGGCACGCGTGGCTCCACTGATTTTATGCTTTTGTATTATAACAAGCGGTAGGTATCGTATCCGCTATCCTTAGGTGGTGAATAAAGAAAAAAAACATTAAGGTAAAGTTTTGATGGCATTTAATTGATTATCCTCGCGAAAAAGTCATTAAAACAGCGTCAGGCAGAACAGGTTTTCGTTGGTTTTTTCTTCGGTGCCACAACCGGCATGATCATTCAGGATATGTATAAATGATAGATTACAATAGTATGATAAATAAGCAGTTTTGCGTCTTTGATCCAAATTATATTTCACAACAGAAAAAATTTGCCAGTCAGCTTTCACCGTTGGAAGACCGTCTGTCGACCTTGCAAGAGCAGGGAAACAGCATGGCAGCTTCAGATCAAAGGATGATTGAATGCAAATGGCTGCTGCAATACACGGCAGACTGGAAAAGCCTTCAGGAAGCAATCGCTTTGCTTGCCGAGTCGCTTAAAAACAGGGATCAGGAGTGGGCCGAGGAACAATCTTCGGTCGATGGATCATGGGGGCCTTGTTATCATCAGTGGTTTTTAAAAGTAGATGCCATGATTGATGCGGTTAACGAACTGGCCGATCAGGGCGAGGCACCGCAATACCCGTTTGATTTTATGGCCCCGATCGCCACTATCGAGGGCATGCAAAACTGGTTGAATGACCAGCGTACCTCAAAGATTTTCGCCGATGGGATAGATCGTCGCGATGCATTGGGGGCCGTGACAGCTGTGCTGTCGGAAATGTGCTTCAAAAGCGAACTTCGCGATTATTTCCGTCAATACGTCAAAGGCTTTGATCTGACGGATGACTATATTGCCGCCTATAAAGCCTGGCTTGATGACTGGCAGGACCCGCAGACAGGGTATTGGGGTGCGTGGTTTGAGCAGGAAGACGGAACACTGGTTAAAAGCGCTGATCTGAGCCTGAGCTTTCACAATATTTCCTATCAGCATGGCAAGGTTGCTTACTGGCCGGAAATATTTGCCACCACATTGTCGTTGCGCGATGGCACATATCCCTATGGCTGGAAGCACAACGGCGACTTTAATAACCACAACAATTACGACGTTGCCAAAATTTTTGCGGAAGGCTGGTCAAGTGTTGATGACGCCGCGCATCAGCAAGCCAGCGATGATTTATCCAGTCTTCTTGACTGGTGCCTGAATGTGTCGATGACGCAGGATGGCGGCTTTATTGACGATGACAGTTTTTATAATTCTGTCGGTGCTGCCTATTATTATGGCGTGTCGTTCCTTGACGAGATCGGCTATTTCGATCCGGCCAAGTGTTTCTGGACAGATGAGACCTTCCCCGAAGGGGCGGTTCTATGCTGCAAAATTCAGAAAAACATGAAATCGCATCACCTTGATGATGACGAAGCCGACGCCGCGATGGAAAAACTGGTTGATGCCTGTGGTGATTGTAGCAAAAGCAACAAACGCCGCACCGTTCATTAAGCCGTTGCCTGGGCGGGTGTCGGGTCACAACTGGTCAATGGCTGTTGTGTGATACCGTAAGCACGAGATTGCGTCGGCGGGAAGATTTGTTTTCCTGCCGACGTTTCCGGGCGGCCTGGGTTATTTGGCCGCCATGCTGCAACGATCAATATTTCACTTGTTAAGTGCGGGTTTCAGATCAACACTTGGGTATGCAGTTAAAAGATAGCGATACACCTGCCATGCCAATGGCAAGCAAACCAACACCCCCGTTGCCGCGCCAATTGCCGGGGCCAGCCCCGCAACTGGCCGCCAACAGAGGGGGTGTTGCACCGGTTTCCGCTGACGTGCAAAACGATGTTACCCTGGCATTGGATGGCATCGAAGGGCGAATTGCCCAAAACCTTGTCCATCGTGCCAGCACGCTTGTCGATACTGAACCGGACCGTGCTGTGGCGGTCTTACGTCGCTGGTTGCACGAAACATCGTGATGGTCCTATCGCCTTTTCAGTGGTGAGGGTGGCGAGGGTCGTCTTAATATTCGTGTGACGGGCCGTGATCTCTTCAATATTTCCATTCAGGTGCCATATTAAACCCGATGCCGATGCATAAAGGCGGGGCACGCTTAATTTAACGGGGTTTTCAGTGCCGGGTTTGCCACGGATTGCGTTTTTTCCAGTTTTTTTGCCATTCTTGCGTAATTTGATCGCTGTTTTGCTTTGCCAAACGGGGGGGCAGGTCAGGTTCGGGGCTGGAATGCTGTGTTTGGTGGGAATCTGCACGGTGTTCCCCTTACATCCGGCGCAGGCTGCGGCATGCCCGGTGGTTAGCCCGCCTGAAATTGCGTTTGATTTTGTGCCAAAATCGCCACAGCTTGATCGCAACCGGTCGGTTAAATGGCTAAACCGCAAGGCGGCATCCCATAACCCGGGCTGGTTTGTTACCGGGCTTACCAGTTATGCAATGCAGGCAAAGTTTGAAATGCGGATAGAACCGGTCGCGCTTGGCGATGGTCGATATTGTTTGTTGCCAGCCCGGATTCATCCCACGGTAACGGTTAGCGAACATCTGGTCTATATCGCCAGCGAACTGGACCGGGGAAGTTGCGAGTATGACGTGGTTTATGCCCATGAAGGGCAGCATGTGGCGATTAACCAGCACATGGAACTGGATATTCGCAACGCTTTGCCGACGTTTCTGGACGATGTAACGCGCGATTTTTCCCGAATGCAGCCAATTTCCGCCAGGTTGGCGGCATCGCGGATTCAAAATTTATTATCCAGATACGGGCGTGATTTTAAATCCCTGTTGGCCAAAATCGATAACGCCCGTCAACGGGACCACGCGAAGATCGACACGCCAGCGGAATATACCCGTCTGTCCCACGCCTGTGGGCCAAATTCGGCTTTTCAAACAACTTTGCCTGCGGCGATGCGCCGTTAACAATGTACAGGCGGGCGTGCCATGTGCGGCTTGGGGGAACGGTAAAAGGGCCTCCATGCTGCTGGCAGTGCTGGCAGTGCTACAGCTGTTATGCTGCGTAGTCCTCGGTTCCGGCCAATGCGCGCATGCCATTGATATTCATGGAAAATTCCCGGCGTGAATGGGTTGTTAACAGGCCCTGGCGGCGAAAATCGGCAATCACGCGGCTAGCCGTTTCGGTGGTAATGCCCAGCATCGCGCCAATATCTTCGCGTCCTGGTAAATGGCAGGCAGCCAGATCGCCATCATCATTGGCCAAAAACAGGCACAGGCGAGCAACCCGTTCCCGGGCCGAGCCTGTACTCATCTGGGTTAGCCAGTAATCGGCATCCATGACAGTCTGGTGCCAGCGGGTTAATATCTGTTTGTGCAGCCTTGGGCTTTCACGGTCCAGTTTTTCAACCACCGAAACCGGAATGCGGCATAAAACACTATCTTGCAGGGCTTCGGCATTATGGGCAAAGCGACCGGCCACCAGCGCCTCTAACCCCATGGTGCCGCCGGGCCGCACCAGCCGCACTACCCGTTGCGACCCGTCGATCAGATAATGCGTCATTTTAACCAGGCCCGATCGCAGGGTGTAAAGGCAGTCTGCGGTGTCGTCCGTATGATATAAAACCTCGCCTTGCACCAGTTTGATTTCGTCAACCGGTTGATGCACCAGTTTAAAATCTTCGTCTGTCATATCGGTAAACAGCGCAAGCTGACGCACGCCACAGCTTTTGCAGCGTACCATGTCAGGTTTGGGTTTGGCACAACCGGTTTGTGACACGAAGACCCCCTTTTATAACGACCGGGCGACAGGCGTGGTCGGCGGTGTCGTCAGGTTTGAATTTTAACTACTACAACCTGCTGTGTAATTTAGCATTAGAGAATGTAAATTCAATCGCCCGTTTTTTAAAAACTGTTTCCTTTGCCACTGGTAATGCCTGTCAAAAAGGTAATTATCCGGCGGCGCTGTCAAGCGTGACCAGGCCTTTTTCGATGGCGTAACGCACCAGGCCGGCCGAACTGTCAATGCCAAGTTTGCGTTTGATATTGCGGCGATGGGTTTCAACCGTACGGACGCTGATATCAAGTTCGCGTGCGACATGCTTGTTGCTGGCCCCACGCGCCAATAATCGCAAAACCGTGCGTTCGCGCGTGGTTAACGGCATGCCGTCATCACTGGAATCTTCGGTGATGTCGATTTTGTCGAAAGACGGGCTATATGCTTCGCCGCCACTGGCGATCGCTTCCAGGGCGCGAACCATATCATTTGATGACACGTCCTTCAGGATAAAACCGCGCACACCGGCCTGTTTGGCCGTGCGCAAATATTCCGGGTTTTCATGCATGCTGAGCATGATGACCTTGATATCGGGCAGCGTTTCGCGGAATTTTTCGGCCGCTTCAAGGCCGTTCATCACCGGCATCGAGATATCCATCAATGCGATGTCGGGTTTTAATTCTCCGGCCAAATCAAGGGCCTGTTGCCCGTTGCAGGCTTCGCCAACAATGGCGATATGGGCATAACATTCCAGGCGCGAACGAATGCCATCCATCACAAGGGCATGGTCGTCACACAGCAAAATACGGATCGGGCGATCCGAAGAAAAAACAATAGCATCACTGGTCATCGTTGTCGTCGGTCCCTGTCAGTATGATCTGGCCGCCTTGTGGAGCAAAAGCAGCCGGGAAAAGGCGAAATGGGCACGAAAAGGCTGGGGGCGCAGCCAGAAGATATTGTTTTACCGGCATCATGCTTTTAATGCCGGGGGCAGGGGTGGTGTGCCGGGGGTCACTGGCACATAGGCGGTAATGGTGGTGCCGTCATCGCGTTCCGAGGTAACACTTAACCCGCCGCCGTGAAATTCCATGCGTTCGCGCATGTTACGCAACCCGATCCCGGCACGCGGGTCGCGATTGCGAATATAGCTTTTTGTTTCAAACCCCACACCATTATCCGCAACGGTCATCACGACACTGGCACCGTCGCGGCGAATGCGCACGCTAACATGGGTGGCATCGGCGTGGCGTTCAATATTGGTCAGGCTTTCCTGCAATACCCGGTAAAGCGTTGTCTTTTTTGCCGATGTCAGGGCATTTTCAACCGGGTCGCATTTTACGCCAATTTGAATACCCGACCGGTCCTGCAATTCATTACACATGCTTTCGATGGCCGGTTTTAACCCCAGATCGTCCAGCACCGCCGGGCGCAGGTCACGCGAAATACGTCGCACTTCCTGTATTGCATCCTGTAACCGTTTGGCGGCTTTTTCAATCGGAATGGCGGCATCAGACATATTCTGGCGCATTCGGTCGCTGGCAAGTTCGATTGAATATTTCACCGATACCAGTATCTGGCTGATGCCGTCATGCAGTTCGCGCGAAACCCGCAAGCGTTCTTCTTCCTGCACATCGACCACCCGATGGGCCAGTTCCTTTAGCTTGGCGTCGGCCAGTTTGCGTTCCGACAGGGTGACAACCGTGCCCGAAATGCCCACCAGCAACACCGCCAGAACCGTAATGCCAATGATCGAAATCGTGGTTTCGCGAATATGGGCGGCAACCTCGGTTTCAATTTCGGTGACCTGCTGGGATATATCGTCAATATAAATCCCGGTGCCGATCATCCAGCCCCATTTATCAAGCATCAGCGAATAGCCGATTTTTTCGGCCGGCAATCCGGTGGAGGGTTTATCCCAGATGAAGCGTAAAAAATCGCCACCATCTTCGGCATTTTTGATCAGGGCCTGAATAACGGAATTTCCATTCAGGTCGCGCAGGTTCCAGTATGTTTTACCCACGCGCCAGGGTTCTGGCGGGTCCACCAGGGCCGTGCCATCGCGATCATAAATAAAGAAATAACCATCCTTGCCATAGGACAGGTCATTAATGATCGCCTTAACCCGTTCCTTCGATACCGCATCAAGCGGGCTTGCCACCGAATAGATGTGATTGATCGACGCCATCGCCAGTTGAAGATAGCTTTTTAACTCTTCCTTGCGGGCTTCGACGATATTGCGCTCAAAGGTGCGTGTTTCTGCCTTCGCCAGCCGTTCCGCCTGGGCAAAAACCAGCCCGGAAATCGCGCTTGCAGCCAGCAATAGCGGCAATATCGACAGCAACAGAAATTTCAGGCGCAAATTCAGTTTAGGCATGGTCGGGCGGACTTCAACTAACGGATAAAGGATTGGCTCCCCAAAAGCGGCCCGACAATAACATAAAAGCAGCGTATGTCTGCGTTTGATCGTGAAAAAACGTAACGGAACGGTCGCAATTTTGTCTTTTTCGCAAGAAAGTTGTTTTCACATCGTGGAAAGGTTGTGGCGGCGTAAATTTAAAATTGGTATTACCAGTTGAAATTACTGTTTTGACAGAGGCCGGACATTGGGCATATATCAAAAGCGTCGCCTGCCCACCAGGCGCCAGGAACTTCGGGTAGCTTATGCGCGTTTAATGCGTATTCGTGCCTGCATTCGCCACACAGGATACGGTGTTGCCGGTTTTCCGCGCCGCAACACGCTACAGGACCGTATCGTGGCGTTTCTCTTGGCTTTCGGCAGGGGCGTTCAGGGCCGCTTTTGCCATTCATATCTGGTAGGAGTCCGGTCCTAGATGTCACGTCCAGCACCCAAGAAAATCCGTAAACTTCTGGTTGCGAATCGCGGTGAAATTGCGATTCGTGTTTTGCGCGCAGCCAACGAGCTTGGCATTCGCACAGTTGCGATTTTTTCCGATGAAGACCGTTTTGCCCTGCATCGGTTTAAAGCCGACGAATCCTATGGGGTTGGCAAGGGCAACAAACCCATTCGTGCCTATCTTGATATCGAGGATATTTTGCGCGTTGCCCGCGATGCCGGGGTTGACGCCATTCATCCCGGTTACGGCTTTTTGTCCGAAAATCCCGATTTTGCCGATGCCTGTGCCGATGCCGGTATTACCTTTATCGGCCCCGATTCCGATGTGATGCGATCATTGGGCAACAAGGTTTCGGCCCGTAATCTGGCCGAGGCTGCGGGCGTGCCGGTTATGCCTGCATCCGCCGCCTTGCCCGATGACATGGACGAAGTTGCCAAAATCGCCAAGCAGGTCGGTTTTCCGATTATGTTAAAGGCAAGCTGGGGCGGTGGCGGCCGTGGCATGCGCGTGATCGAAAACGGCAAGGACCTGGCAAAACAGGTGCTGGCTGCGAAACGCGAAGCCGAAGCCGCCTTTGGCAACGGTGAAATTTATTTTGAAAAACTGATCCGTCGTGCCCGCCATGTTGAAGTCCAGATGCTGGGCGATACCCACGGCACCCTGGTGCATTTGTTTGAGCGCGATTGTTCGGTGCAGCGCCGCAACCAGAAAGTGGTCGAGCGCGCGCCGGCCCCTTATCTAAGTGAAGAACAACGCACCGAGCTTTGCGATGCAGCCATGCGTCTGGGCAAGGCGGCAAATTACGTCAATGCCGGTACAGTTGAATTTTTGATGGATGTCGATACATCCAAATTTTACTTTATCGAGGTAAACCCCCGCATTCAGGTTGAACATACGGTAACCGAATGTGTCACCGGGCTGGACCTGGTTAAGGCGCAAATTCTGATTGCGCAGGGCGGGCGCATCGGGTTTCCGTCGGAAACCGGCATTCCGTGGCAGGATAAAATCAAGCTGCGTGACCATGCCCTGCAATGCCGTATTACAACTGAAAACCCCGAAAACAACTTTGTCCCCGACTATGGCCGGATCAAGGTCTATCGCGGGGCCAATGGCTTTGGCATTCGTCTCGATGGTGGCACGGCCTATTCCGGTGCAGTGATTACCCCGTTTTATGACTCGATGCTGGAAAAGGTTACCGCCTGGGGCAGTTCCCCGCGTGAAGCTGTGGATCGCATGGACCGGGCGCTGCGCGAATTCCGTATTCGCGGGGTGACCACCAATCTGGCCTTCCTTGAAAACCTGATCAATCATCCGAAATTTCGGGCAGGGGAATATACCACCCGCTTTATTGATGAAACGCCGGAACTGTTTAAATTCGCCCGTCGCCGCGACCGTGCAACCCGCCTTTTGCGTTTCATTGGCGAAGTCAGCGTCAATGGCAATCCCGAGGTGGCAGGCCGGGCCGAACCGGCCAATTTCAACCCGCCGGTGATGCCAAAATCGATTGACCTGAAGGAAATCCGCCCCGGCACCAAACAAAAGCTGGATCAGTTGGGGCCGGAAGGCTTTTCGCGCTGGATGAAAGACCAGAAGCGCGTTTTGATGACCGATACCACCATGCGCGATGCCCATCAGTCATTGATCGCAACGCGGATGCGCACCTTCGATATGTTGAAAATCGCCCCTTATTATGCCCATGGCCTGTCGGACCTGTTTTCGATTGAATGCTGGGGCGGGGCGACCTTTGACGTTGCCATGCGGTTTTTGAAAGAAGACCCGTGGGACCGGCTGGTGAAACTGCGCGAAGCCGTGCCCAATATCCTGACCCAGATGTTGCTGCGTGCCTCGAATGCGGTGGGGTACACCAATTACCCTGATAACGCGGTGGATTACTTTGTGAAGCAGTCGGCGGAACATGGCATGGACCTGTTTCGGGTGTTTGATTCCCTTAACTGGGTTGAAAACATGAAGGTGGCGATGGAATCCGTCCTTCGTACCGGCAAGCTGTGCGAAGGGGCCATTTGTTATACCGGCGATATTTTCGACAAGGACCGGTCGAAATATAACCTCGATTATTATGTTGAAATGGCCCGCGAACTGGAAAAATCCGGCGCGCATATTCTGGGCCTGAAAGACATGGCGGGTTTGCTGCGCCCTGCGGCTGCAACCACCTTGTTTAAGGCGCTAAAGGACACGGTTAATATTCCGATCCATTTCCACACCCATGATACCAGCGGTATTTCAGCCGCTACCGTGATGGCGGCGATTGATGCCGGGGTGGATGCGGTGGATGGTGCGCTTGATTCAATGTCAGGGTTAACATCTCAGCCCAACCTTGGTTCTATTGCCCAGGCCTATCGCGGCATGGAACGAGACCCGGGGCTGGACCCGGAAGCCCTGCGTGAAGTTTCCACCTATTGGGAACAGGTGCGTCGTTATTATACCGGTTTTGAAAGCGACATTCGCAGCGGTACGTCGGATGTTTACGTGCATGAAATGCCGGGTGGTCAGTATACCAACCTGCGCCATCAGGCCCGTGCCGTTGGTCTGGAAGAACGCTGGCCCGAGGTTTCGAAGGCCTATGCCAAGGTTAACAAGATGTTTGGCGATATTGTCAAGGTCACGCCAAGCTCGAAGGTGGTTGGTGATATGGCCCTGATGATGGTGACATCGGGCTTAAGCGAACAGGACGTACTGGACCCGAAAAAGGATATCGCCTTTCCCGACAGTGTGATTTCATTCTTCCGGGGTGAAATCGGCCAGCCGGTTGGCGGTTTTCCGCCTGCTTTGCAGCGCAAGGTTCTTAAGGGCGGCGAGGCCCTGGCCGATCGCCCGGGCAAGCATATGAAGCCGATTGATTTTGCCGCGACCAAGGCCGAGATTGAAAAGAAAACCCATCGTAATACCAGCGATGCGGAGGTCGCATCCTATGTGATGTATCCCAAGGTGTTTCTGGAATATGCCGAACATCGCAGCCACAACGCCGATGTGTCGATTCTGCCAACCCCTGTGTTCTTCTATGGTATGGGGCAGGGCGAGGAAATTTCGGTGGATATCGAAAAGGGCAAAACCCTTGTCATTCGGTATCTGGCAACATCGGAATTTGGCGATGACGAAGGCCAGCGTACGGTGTTTTTCGAGTTGAACGGCCAACCACGGACCGTAAAAGTTGCCGATAACAAGCTGGCAGTTTCGGGCAAATCCCGGCCCAAAGCGGAAGATGGCAATGGTCTGCATGTGGCGGCCCCGATGCCGGGCCTTGTTGTCGAGGTGTCGGTTACCGAAGGCCAGAAGGTGAAGGCGGGCGATGTGATTTGCGCGCTGGAAGCGATGAAAATGGAAACAGCGGTGCATGCCGAAAAAGACGGGACGGTGGCGAAAATCCATGCCCCGGCAGGAACCCAGGTGGACAGCAAGGACTTGCTGGTGGAACTGACGGAGTAAAAAATGCTGAAAATGCCTGAGCCGGACCAATCCGTTCTTGCCCGGCGCACGGACATCATCGCAGCGATGCGGGCCATAGTGCCCGCATCCGGTGCCGTGATTGCCGAGGAAGATGCGCTCAGGCCTTATGAATGCGACGGGCTTATGGCCTATCGCCAATTGCCGATGATTGTGGTGTTGCCCGAAAATACGGCGCAAATTGCTGCGATTTTAAAATATTGCCATCAAAACAAAATCCGTGTGGTGCCACGCGGGGCGGGCACCGGCCTTTCGGGCGGTGCCCTGCCAATGGCTGATGCCATTACAATTAGCATGATGAAATTCAACCGTGTGCTGGATATCGACTGGGATAATCGCGCCTGTGTGGTGCAGCCCGGGGTGACCAATCTGGGCATTACCCGTGCTGTTGAGCACCGCGGGTTTTATTACGCCCCGGACCCGTCCAGTCAGATCGCCTGTTCGATTGGCGGCAACATTGCGGAAAATTCCGGCGGGGTGCACTGCCTTAAATACGGGCTGACCACCAATAATGTGCTGGGCCTGGAAATGGTCACCATCGAGGGCGATGTTTTGCGCCTTGGCGGTAAGGCCCTGGATAGTGCCGGTTATGATTTGATGGGGGTAATTACCGGGTCCGAGGGGTTGCTGGGCATTGTTACCGAAATAACCGTGCGTATTTTGCGCAAACCTGAAACCGCGCGTGCCATGTTGCTGGGCTTTCCCGACAATCAGTCTGGCGGGGACTGCGTTGCCAAAATCATTGCCAGTGGCATTATCCCCGGTGGGCTGGAAATGATGGATGCGCCGGCCATCCGCGCGACCGAGGATTTTGTCCATGCCGGTTATCCGCTGGATGTGGAATCGCTTTTGCTGGTTGAACTTGATGGACCGGAAATCGAGGTTAATCACCTGATTGACCGGGTTAGCGATATTGCCCAACAATGTGGCGCAGTATATTCGCGTATTTCTGAAAACGAAGAAGAACGTGCTCTGTTCTGGTCGGGTCGGAAAAATGCCTTTCCGGCGATTGGCCGTATTTCACCCGATTATATCTGTATGGATGGCACAATTCCGCGCGGGCGTTTGTCCGATGTGCTAGCCGGGATGCAGGTGTTTTCGCAACGTCATGGCCTTCGGGTCGCCAATGTCTTTCATGCTGGCGACGGTAATTTGCATCCGCTGATCATGTTTGATGCCAACCAGCCTGGCGAACTTGAACGGGCCGAAGCCTTTGGCGCCGATATTTTAAAACTCTGCGTCGAGGTGGGCGGTTGCCTGTCGGGTGAACATGGCATTGGCATTGAAAAACGCGATCTGATGCCGGAAATGTTTACCGAAGACGACATGAAACATCAGGAGCGCCTGAAACTGGCCTTTGATGAAGACCAGTTGTTAAACCCGGGTAAGGTTTTTCCGGTGTTGCATGGCTGTGGAGAGTTAAAAACCCTTCATGCACGCTCTGTTGCTGAAAAATTTCCCGATATTCCGCGTTTTTAACCGGCAAAAAGCCGGAGACTTGACCAAAAGAATGCAAAACGGTGTGCCGTGACCCCGCAAAGACCGGCCGCCGGATCAGGAGAGGAACCCGCCATGGCGGAAACAATAACCCCGACCAGTCCCGCGCAATTGCGTGATGCCATTTTATGGGCTTTGGGTGACAAGGTGGCACTGGAAATTATCGGGCATGGCAGCAAACGTGCCTATGGTCATGCAGTGCGTGCCGACTACGTGCTGGATTTATCAAAACTGACCGGTATTTTATTTTACCAGCCCGAAGAACTGGTAATTTCGGCCCATGCAGGCACCCCGCTTGCCGAAATCACTGCACTTTTGGCGCAAAAGCACCAGCAATTTCAGTTTGAACCGGGCGATTTTCCCCGTCTGTTAGGCGGGCAGCGGGATGGTGCCGTGGCCGGGCAGGCACCGGCAGGAACCCTGGGGGGGATGGTGGCCACCAATATTTCCGGCCCCCGCCGGTTAAAATCCGGTGCGGCACGAGACCATGTTTTGGGGTTCGGCGCGGTTAGCGGCAGGGGCGAGGATTTTAAATCTGGCGGGCGTGTCATGAAAAACGTTACCGGGTTTGATTTATCGAAATTAATGGCCGGGTCTTTTGGTACGCTGGGCGTGATGCACACGCTGACCTTAAAAGCCATGCCGGTGCCGGAAAAAACCCGAACCGTGCTGGTGCCTTGCGAGGATGTTGTTTTAGCCGGACAGGCAATGACCGCCGCGATGGGCAGTGAAAACGAGGTTTCCGGGGCGGCATGGGTGCCTGCATCCATGCTGGCAATGATTTCGCCAGATGCGGCAGAAACGGGCGATGTCGGTTCTGCAACGTCAATGGTGATGTTACGGGTCGAAGGGCCGGAACAGTCGGTAGACTGGCGGGCAGCGGCCCTGTGCCGGTTGCTCGACGATATTGGGAGCGCGATGGTATTGCGGACGGAAAAAAGCCTGGCGGTGTGGCAGGCCATTGCCGATGTAAAACCAATGCAGTCCCGGCATGACAGTATTTTATGGCGTTTGTCGGTGCCGCCATCATCCGGTGGTGCCGTGGTACAGGCATTAGGCCGGATTGAGCCAAATGTCGATGCCATGCTTGATTGGGCAGGCGGGCTGGTTTGGGCGCAATTCGCAGCCGGAAGTGTTGAGCAGGCAGGTAAAATTCGCCAGATTGCGGTTGACGCAGGTGGGCAGGCTTGTCTGGTTCGGGCCGCAGACGATTTACGCCGTGAAATTCCGGTATTTCAGCCGTTATCATCGGAAATTAACCGGATAAATCACAAAATTTCGGAAAATTTTGATCCGCACAATATTTTAAACCCGGGGCGGATGACGCCCGGTTTGGCACAGGGCGGTGTCAGCGGCAATCAGGCGGTGGGGGCATAAATGCAAACAGGTTTTAGCACCCGTCAGCTTGCCGACCCTGCAATGGCACAGTCTGAGCAGATTTTGCGTAAATGCGTGCATTGCGGGTTTTGTACGGCCACTTGCCCAACATTTGTCACCCTGGGCGACGAACTTGATAGCCCGCGTGGCCGGATCTACCTGATTAAGGATATGCTGGAAAACGACAAACCGGCCAATGAACGGGTGGTTCGCCACCTTGATCGGTGTTTGTCGTGCCTGTCCTGCACTACCACCTGCCCGTCGGGGGTGGATTACATGCATTTGATCGACCATGCGCGCGCCCATATTGAAAAAACATATCAACGCCCGATGGCGGATAAATGGTTGCGTAAATTGCTGGCATGGGTGGTGCCACGCCCAACCCTGTTTCGGGCGGCCCTTATCGGGGCAAGGCTGGCATCGCCGCTGGCCGGGCTGATGCCGGGGCGGTTGCGTGGCATGGTTAAAATGGGGGCGCGGCCATTGCCCCCGCCCAGCTGGGTGGATCGGCCACAGGTTATTCCGGCGCAAGGGGCGCGCAAGGGCCGGGTTGCCATCCTTACCGGGTGTGCACAACAGGTGCTGGAAACCGAAATTAACGAGGCCACAGTTCGGTTGCTAACCCGTCTGGGTATTGAAATTGTGGTGGCACAGGGAGCGGGGTGTTGCGGTTCGCTGGTGCATCATATGGGTAAGGAAGATGCATCCCATGCCCAGGCCATTAATAATATTGCCGCCTGGCATAGCGAGTTGGCCGAGGCTGGCGGCGAGGGGCTGGACGCGATTGTTATTACGGCATCGGGCTGTGGCACCACGGTCAAGGATTACGGAAATATGCTGGCCCATAACACCACCTGGGCGCAAAAAGCGACCCGGATTGCCAGCCTGGCCTGCGACATTTCCGAATATCTGGCAAAAATAGACGTACCGGCGGAGCTTGTGCAGCCCATTGCCCCGTTACCTGCCAAACCGGACCGGCCAACACAGGCGGTATCGGCCCGGAACGGCACCTTTGCAGGGTCTGTTACGCCATCATCAGCACCGGCATCGGTTTCTGATCGTGCGGCGGCATCAACACGCAAGGCCGTGGCCACATTTGAAACCGCATCGTCCCATGGCACAGGGGCAATTCGGGTTGCCTATCATTCGGCCTGTTCGATGCAGCATGGACAAAAAATTACCCGTCCCCCGCGCGATTTGTTGCGCAAAGCCGGGTTCGAGGTGCTGGAAATTGCCGAGGGTCATTTATGTTGTGGTTCTGCCGGGGTTTATAACCTGTTGCAGCCTGAAATTGCCGGGCAGTTAAAAGTCCGCAAACAGGCGAATATTCGCAATACCCGGCCCGACCTGGTCGCGACCGGTAATATTGGCTGCATGATCCAGCTTGAAACCGATGATCTTAAAGTGGTGCATACTGTACAATTGCTGGACTGGGCCACAGGTGGTCCCTGCCCGGGAAAACTGAAGCATATATCATAACCCGCAAATTATGATGGCAGGCGGGCATGAATTGAGAACCGGTTTGCTGGTCCGGTTTTGGTGAAAGGGCGCTTTATCTGATTTATCATCAGGCATTTATCACGGTTGATACCAGCTTGCCCGATTATGCCCCTTTGTTGCCAAGAAAATCACGGGCAATGGCTTCGGCAGCAGATTCGCCATGTTCAGGCGATGAATATTCCGCCGTTTTCGCCCTGATCCAGCTGGTAACAGTTTTCTGGTCGATGTCGATATTGACCAGAATGGCCGATATAATTGCCTCCATTGCCAAGGTATGGCTGGCAACATTGTTTACCGCATCATGCAATTCATCAAAATGCCGGGCAGCCATTTGCGATACTTCGCCAAGTTCGCCCGACAATTTATCAATTGTCGCTTTTAAGCCGTCGATTTGTTCATTCACCATTTCTCTCCCCAAAATATCGCAGGTCCCCTTTTGCGGGTGTCATCCCCATATGGCGATTATTCCGCCATTTCGGATAGCGTCGCCTCTTCTTAAGGGTTTGTAAAGCGCGACTGCGATGACTATCGATGATTCGTTTTATTGTTTTCCTGCGGCGGTAAAAATCGGGAGGAGGTGTCGCAAGGCTGTAAGCCGAAGCAGACTGGGGAAAATGGTAGCGCTGATGGCTGTGCCAAACCATAAGGACGGCGAATCATCCGCCGTGATGATCCTGAGGTTGAATGTCCTTATTGTAACATTTGGCGTCACAAGCATGATGGCAGAACCGGAAAAGTCAGGAAACCGGCAAATAACGGGAAAGATATTTTTTTATTAATACACTGAATTAAAACAATAATTTTTGAATATGACGCCCTAAAATCGACTGTAACATAACCTTAACAAATCTGACGCAATACGGTAAAAGCATAGCTGTAAAGTCCGCCTCGCAGATCGTTGCACAGTTCCTTAAGGGAACACACAAATGGGGATTTACATGAAGAAGACACTCGCTATTGCAGCACTCGCGAGCGTTGCCTTGACCGGCGCCGCACATGCGCGCGATCAGATTCGTATCGTTGGTTCGTCCACCGTGTTTCCGTTCGCAACCGCAGTTGCGGAAGAATTCGGTAAGACCACTTCTTTCAAAACACCGGTTATCGAATCAACCGGTTCCGGCGGTGGCTTGAAGCTGTTTTGTGCTGGCGTTGGGGAACAGAACCCCGACATCACCAATGCTTCGCGCCGCATTAAAAAATCCGAAGTTGAAACCTGCGCCAAAAACGGCGTTGAAGCCATTACCGAAGTCAAAATCGGTTATGACGGCATCGTTCTTGCCAACTCCAAGGAAGCACCGCTGTTCGAACTGACCAAGGAACAGATCTTCCTCGCACTGGCCAAAATCGTTCCGTCCAAAGACGGCAAGGATCTGATCGATAATCCGTACACCAACTGGAAAGAAATCGATCCGACCCTTCCTGACGAAAAGATCGAAGTTCTCGGGCCGCCGCCGACCTCCGGTACGCGCGATGCCTTCACCGAACTGGTACTTGAAGAAGCCTGTGACGAATTTCCGGCAATTGCTGCCCTTAAGGACAGCGACAAAGACAAGCACAAAGCTGCTTGTGCCGGTGTCCGTGAAGACGGTGCCTATATCGAAGCTGGCGAAAACGACAACCTGATCGTTCAGAAACTTGAAGCGAACCCGATTGCTCTGGGTATCTTCGGTTTCTCGTTCCTTGATCAGAATGGCGACAAGCTGCACGGTTCGAAAATTGGTGGCGTTGAGCCGACCTTCGAAGCCATTTCGGATGGTTCCTACCCGGTTTCCCGTTCGCTTTACTTCTATGTCAAGAATGCCCACGTTGGCACCATTCCGGGCATGGAAGAATATGTTGCGCAGTTCACTGCCGACAAAGCCTGGGGCCCGGAAGGCTACCTTGCTGACCGTGGTTTGATCCCGATGGATGACGCCGAGCGTGAACAGGTTCGCGAAGCTGCGAAAAACCTGACCCCGCTGAGCATGTAATCGCATTAAGACCGGTGGCAGCCCATCCGGGGTTGCCGCCGGTTTCTTTGTTTTAAAATTGTTTTTTTATTATTACTTTGCCCACCCGCTCTGAGTGCATCGACCGGGTTTCCGGTTTTTTCAGGCAAATGGAATAACACAATGTCCCTGACCTTTTTGTTGCTGGCGGTTGCGTTGCTTTGTGCGCTCTCTTTCGTCTTTGGACGGCAGAGAGCGATTGCACTTTCAGGCGGCCGTTTTAGCAACCTGCATTCCCTGCCAATCCACTATGGCACCTACACTGCTTTGTGGTGTGGTCTGCCGGCGCTGGCGTTGCTGATTGTCTGGTATGCCCTGCAAGGCCCGGTGACCGAGGCCCTGATCATCAATGACCTGCCGGTCGAAATTACATCCGATACCGGCAAGCTGTCATTGGCATTAAATGCAATTTCACTGATTGCAGCCGACAACGGCCAACATCTTAATGTCGCCCCCGAAGTGGTTGAAGCCGGTAATCGCCTAGCCCTTTTGCATACCATTTCCAATACGGCGTTGATTGTTGTTCTGTTGTGCGTAGCACTGGTCGGGCTGGGTTTGTCCTATCGCCGGATTGTTGCCGACATGCGGGCACGCAACAATGTCGAACGGATCGTGCGTTATCTGATGATCGGCTGTTCGGCCATTGCCATTCTTTCGACCGTTGGCATTGTGTTTTCGCTGATGTTTGAAGCCTTGCATTTCTTTAGCAAGGTCAATCCGCTTGAATTCCTGTTTGGTCTGGAATGGAGCCCGCAAACCGCAATCCGCGCCGATCAGGTCGCATCCGATGGCTCGTTTGGCATGATCCCGCTTTTTGCCGGAACCTTGCTGATCACGTTTATCGCCATGCTGGTGGCCGTGCCGGTCGGCTTGTTTTCGGCGATTTATATGGGCGAATACGCATCGCCAACTTTCCGTGCCTGGGCAAAACCGGCGCTGGAAATTCTGGCAGGCGTGCCCACGGTGGTTTACGGCTTTTTTGCCGCCCTTACCGTGGCACCATTTCTGCGCGATACTGGTTCGGTGCTTGGTTTAAGTGTCAGTTCAGAAAGTGCGCTGGCCGCCGGTCTGGTCATGGGGGTCATGATCATTCCATTTGTTTCCTCGCTGTCTGACGACGTGATGTCCCAGGTGCCGCAATCCTTGCGTGATGGTTCCTATGGGCTGGGGGCAACCAAATCCGAAACCATTCGCCACGTTATTTTCCCGGCGGCCTTGCCCGGTATTGTCGGGGCCATCCTGCTGGCAGTATCCCGGGCGATTGGCGAAACCATGATTGTGGTGATGGCGGCGGGCCTTGCGGCCAACCTTACCGCCAATCCCTTGCAGGCAGTAACGACGGTAACGGTGCAAATTGTTACCTTGCTCGTGGGTGACCAGGAATTTGACAGTGCAAAAACCCTGTCAGCCTTCGCACTTGGTCTGGTTCTTTTCCTTGTGACCCTGGGGTTGAACGTGTTCGCCCTGAAGGTTGTGCAGAAGTATCGCGAGAAATATGACTGATATGGCATCATTGATGGAAGATCGCGCTGCCACTACGGACGCCGCCAACCTGCGCAAGCCGGTTGACTGGGACAGTGCCGACATTTCGCGCAGTATCAAAAAACGCTATGCCGCCGAGCGCCGGTTCAAGACCTATGGTCTGACCGCGATCATGCTGGCACTGGCCGCGTTGGTGATGCTGGGATATTCGATCATATCAAAGGGCTACAGCGCCTTTGTTCAAACCTATGTCCAGATCGAGGTTACCTTTGATCCGGCGGTGATTGACCCCGAAGGCAACCGTGACCCGGCTGTTATCGGACGTGCCAATTATGATGGTCTGATCAAGGAAGCCCTTCGCGCCCGTTTCCCCGAGGTCACATCGCGCTCGGAAAAACGTAAACTTTACGACATCGTTTCAAGTGGTGCGTCTTATGATCTGCGCGAGCGGGTTCTTGATACCCCGTCGCTGATCGGGCAAACGCGCAAGGTCTGGCTTATTTCCGGTGATGATTTTGATATGCTCAACAAGGGCTATATCAGTGCCGACACCAACGAAGCCAGCCGACGCCTTGATGATGACCAGATCGGCTGGTTCCAGGCCCTTCAAAACGGCGATGCCATTGAAAAGCGGTTTCACACCCGGTTTTTTACCAATGGTGACTCCCGTGAACCTGAATTGGCCGGGATCTGGGGCGCTGCTGTTGGCTCGTTCTATACGTTGATCGTAACCTTGCTTTTATCTTTCCCGATCGGGGTGGCGGCGGCAATTTACCTTGAAGAATTTGCCCCGAAAAACCGCCTGACCCAGATTATTGAAGTCAATATCAACAATCTCGCGGCTGTTCCTTCCATCGTGTTTGGTCTGCTGGGGCTGGAACTTTATCTTAACGTGATGCATTTGCCGCGTTCGGCCCCGGTTGTTGGTGGTTTGACCCTGGCATTGATGACATTGCCAACCATCATCATTGCCGCGCGTGCCGCGATCAAGGCTGTACCGCCCTCTATTCGCCAGGCGGCCCTTGGCCTTGGGGCGTCACCCGTGCAAACGGTTAGCCACCATGTTTTGCCGCTTGCCATGCCGGGCATTCTGACCGGTACCATCATCGGGATGGCTCAGGCACTGGGCGAAACCGCCCCGCTTTTGATGATCGGGATGGTGGCCTTTATTGTTGATATTCCCGGCAGTGCAATGGATGCGGCAACGGTGTTGCCTGTGCAGATTTACCTGTGGGCAGACAGCCCGGAACGCGCCTTTGTCGAAAAAACCTCGGCGGCGATTATGGTGTTGCTGGCCTTCCTGATCCTGATGAACGGGTTGGCTGTGTTATTGCGCAAGAAATTTGAACGGAAGTGGTAAAATGGCTGTTGTAACGACTGATGCAATGACGAACGCACCGCAAACGCGGGGTAATTCGAAAATGGCGGCCCGCGACCTGAACCTGTTTTATGGCGACGCGCAGGCACTTTATAATGTTGACCTTGATGTTGTTGAACGCGAAGTCACCGCGCTGATCGGCCCGTCGGGCTGTGGTAAATCGACGTTTTTGCGGTGCCTGAACCGCATGAACGACACCATTGATGGCGTGTCCATCAACGGCAAGGTTACTCTTGATGACCGCGATATCTACGACAAGGTTATTGATGTGGTGCAGTTGCGTGCCCGCATCGGCATGGTGTTTCAAAAACCGAACCCGTTTCCAAAATCGATTTTCGATAACGTGGCCTATGGCCCGCGTATTCATGGTCTGGTCAATTCCCGCGATGAACTTGACGAAATCGTCATGACTTCGCTGGAAAAGGCTGGCCTGCTTAAAGAAGTCAAAGACCGTTTGGCATCGCCTGCCACCGGTCTTTCCGGGGGGCAGCAGCAACGCCTGTGCATTGCCCGTGCCGTTGCGGTCAGCCCCGAAGTTATTTTGATGGATGAACCCTGTTCCGCGCTTGATCCGATCGCGACCGCCAAGGTCGAGGAACTGATCGACGAGCTGCGTTCGAACTACACAATTGTCATCGTCACTCACTCCATGCAGCAGGCCGCGCGTGTGTCGCAGCGCACGGCTTTTTTCCACCTGGGTAAACTGGTGGAAGTCGGCGAAACGGACCAAATTTTTACCAACCCGCGAGACGAACGCACCAAAGGCTATATCACTGGGCGCTTCGGCTAAGCCGGGCAGGAGGTAATACGATGAGAAAAGAAGAAAGCCATATCGTCAGTTCATTTGACGATGAACTGACACGGTTGAACAATATCATTTCGCAAATGGGCGGTTTGGCCGAAAGCCAGCTGATTTCGGCCATTCGCGCCATTTCAAAACGCGATTCCGAACTGGCCGAACAGGTCATTGTTTCGGACCTGCGGATTGATAAGCTAGAACAGGAAGTGCAGGATTTTGCTGTACGTGTTCTGGCCCTGCGTCAGCCGATGGCCGATGATTTGCGACAGGTCGTTACGGCATTGAAACTGTCGAACGATCTCGAACGCATTGGCGATCTGGCCAAGAACATTGCCAAACGCGCACAGGTTCTTAACCAGATGGCGCCGATCCGCCCGGTTCAGGTTATTCCCAACATGGCGCGCCTGGCCCAGGAAATCATCAAGGACGTTCTGGACGCCTATATCGAAAACGATGCCGAAAAGGCCCAGCGCGTTTGGGCGCGGGACCAGGAAGTGGACGATATGTACAATTCGCTGTTCCGCGAATTGCTGACCTATATGATGGAAGATCCGCGCAACATTACCGCATCGACCCATCTTTTGTTCATTGCCAAAAACATTGAACGTATTGGCGATCATGCCACCAACATCGCTGAAACGATCTATTACCGGATCAAGGGTGAAGATTTGCCCGTTGATGGCCGTCCGAAAAATGACGCTGCCAATTTTGCTGTGATTGAACCCAACGAGGCAGGGGAATAACAGGATGGATCCTACGGTTCTTATTGTCGAGGATGAAGCCGCCATCGTTACGATGTTGCGCTATAACCTTGAACGCGAAGGCATGAATGTTGTCGAAGCCGGTGATGGCGACGAAGCCTTGAAAATCATGGCTGAAACCCATGTTGATCTGGTTTTGCTCGACTGGATGTTGCCGGTCATGTCGGGGATCGAGGTGTGCCGCCAGATCCGCCGGAAACCGGAAAGCCGGGATTTGCCGGTGATTATGGTGACCGCACGCGGCGAAGAAGGCGACCGTATTCGTGGCCTTGATACCGGTGCCGATGACTACGTGACCAAGCCCTTTGCCATTGGCGAATTGCTGGCCCGTATCCGTGCGCTTTTGCGTCGGTCGGGTCCGGCGCAACCACAGGGGCAGTTGATCTATTCTGATATCGAAATGGATTTGGCCGCGCACCGGGTTAACCGCAGTGGCAAACCGATCCATCTGGGGCCGACAGAATTTCGCCTGTTGCGGTATTTTCTGGAACATCCGGGGCGGGTTTTCTCGCGCGAACAGTTACTTAACGCCGTTTGGGGGCCGAATATCTATGTCGAAACCCGCACGGTAGATGTGCATATTCGCCGTCTGCGCAAAGCATTGAACGATGTTAAAGGCACCAAGGACGTTATTCGGACTGTTCGTGCGGCGGGCTATGCCCTTGACGATGATGCCGCTGCGTAACCGGCATTTTTATTTAAGTAAATTGTGACAGAATTTCGCAATTTACACTGAAATTACAAGGCCCTGTCACATGACAGGGCCTTGTTTTATACAATATTGAAATATTGTCGCCCTTCGTTATGGCTTTTCGCCGGACAGGGGGGCGGAAGCGGTGGTTTTGGCCGTCGCCGTTGCGGGTGCCGTAGATGGCGCACTGATCGGTTTTGTGGCGCTGCCGGGTGAATGTGATGGCGCGCGTGGTGCCAGTTCGTTCATCAGCAGCATGTCGGCACGGCGGAATTTGGCAATTTCGGTATCAATTTCATCCTGGGGGACATCGCAGGCTGATAATACATGGTCTGACAGGCGCAGGCCGGTTTCCAACACTTCGGGGATGGCGGCATTGGCACCGCTGCGGGCCAATGCGCCGATATGGGAAATGTCCTGGGCGCGGGCGAAAATTTTTAAATGCGGGTAATGCTGGCGCAGCAAGGCCACGGTTTTTTCGGTTTCATGCGGGGTGCCCATGGCAACGGCGGCCACATGGGCTTGATCGGTATGGGCCGCCCGAAAACTTTCCGGACGCGAGCCATCGGCAAAATAAACCGGTAATCCTTCGGCACGGCCCCGTGCAACTTGCTGGGCGTCGGATTCCAGCACGATAAAGGGAATATTCCGGGTTTTTAACAAACGCGCCAAAACGCGGCCAACGCGGCCACAGCCAATAATCAGCACATGATGTTCAACCCCTTCGGTGTGGCTTTCAATTTCACCAAGCTGGTCGGTTTCGCGCGGGTGCAGGATATCTTCCAGCTTTTTGCCCAGGCTGATCAGGCTGGGTGTTACGGCCATGGAAATGGCAACAATCGGCACAAGAATGGCGGCAAGATCGGGTGTGATGGCACCGTTTTGGGCGGCCAGTGTAAACATGACAAAGGCAAATTCGCCGCCGCCCGCAAGCCCCATTGCAATGCGGATCGAAACGGCACGGTCAAACCGTGTTGCCAGCGACAGTACAAACAGGATTGCGGCCTTGATCAACAGCAGGGCCGCCACGCCCAAAATCACCGTGATCGCGTGATTGTAAACCACCCCGATATCGACCGACATGCCAACTGACATGAAAAACAGCGATAGAAACACCCCGCGAAACGGGGCAATGTCGGCTTCGATCTGGTGGCGAAATTCGGTTTCGGCCAACATGACGCCGGCAATAAACGCGCCCAGCGCCATGGAAAGACCTGCCATTTCGGTCAGGGTGCTGGCAGCCAGCACCGCAAACAGGGTGCCAATGGCAAACAGTTCGGGGTTGTGCAGGGCGGCAATGGCGCGAAACATCGGACGTAATAAATACCGCCCCGCCAGCAATAAAAGGGCAACCGCACCAAACCCGGCCAGAATACTGACCCACGGGCTGGTGGTACTGGTGGTGTTGCCCGCCGCCTGCACCATGATCAAAAACGGTCCGACCGACACGTCTTGCAACAGCAAAACCGCCAATGCAGCCCGGCCAAAACGGGTATGTAACTGACGTTCATCGGATAATTGCTTAAGAATGATTGCCGTTGATGACAGGGCCAGCGCGCCAGCAATGACCAACGCCGCGGGCAGGGGTAAATCAATGGCCACCAGGGCGATAAAGCCGACGCCCAGCGTCACCAGAATTTGCAATACGCCAAGGGCGGCAAATTTGCCGCCAATCACGCGCAACCGTTCGCGCGACAGCTCCAGCCCGATCATGAACAGCAAGAACACCACGCCCAGTTCGGCAACGGTGGAAATATCCCTGTTGCTGGGAATAAGCCCCAATCCGAAAGGGCCGATCACCAACCCGCCCACCAGAAACCCGATAATCGAATTGGCCCGCAAACGCTGGGCAAGGGGCACTGCAATCACGGCAGCGCTTAAAATCAGGAACAGCTCGAACAGCACATTGCTATGAGGCATGAATGATCTTCCAGGGTCGTTAAATTCGCGGCCAGTCAACAAACGGTCCCGGTTGCGTGCAGCATAGCAAAACGGGGTGAAAAAACGATGTAAATCTGGTTTTTACGGTGTGTGTTTGCGTGGGAAAGTTGCTTTTAGGCATGGGTTTATAAAGGTTTTCAAGATGGTTTTACGATGTCGGCGGGGCATTGCGCCCGATATTGTCCAGGTTCTGGTTCGGCATTTTCAAGTGTTGGTCGGCGATGTTTCAATTTCAATGAGCGGGGCTGGAAAACCGGTTTCTGGCAGGAGAAAAAGGTCACATTCCGTTTGACGCATTGTGTTTTTAAAGATGTGCCATATGTAATGTCACATTCAGGCGGCGATCGGCTGTGTTTTAGGTAACAACACGATAATACAGGGCTGGTCAGTTATGCCTGCGATCCGCTATTTGGGGACACAGCTTGCGTTTGCAGGGTGGCAGTGCCATCTTGCGCGGCAGTGCCCGGATGAATACAGGGCACATTTTTTTTAATAAAAAACGGCGGACCGGTTTTGGAACAGCTTATACCCTATTTACAGATATTAGCCGGATTGGTGCTTTTGACGGTCGGAGGCGAATTTATGGTTCGCGGGGCCGTTGGTCTGGCGCTGTTGATGGGGATTTCCAAGGTCATTGTCGGGCTTACCATTGTTGCTGCGGGCACATCGGCACCTGAATTTGTGGTGTCGCTGAACGCAGCCCTTGCCGGGTCGGGCGATATTGCGATGGGGAATGTGGTTGGTTCGAATATTGCCAATATTTTGCTGATTTTGGGGGCTGTCGCTGTTTTAAAACCTATTGCTGCCAGCCGGACCACCACCGTTCGGGATGGCGGGGCCATGTTAATAGGCACTTTGCTGTTTATCGGGTTTTGCATGTTTGGTGTGATCGACCGCTGGGCGGGGTTGGTGATGCTCGCAGTGCTGATCGGCATGTGGTATTTCACCTATAAACATGACAAGCAAAATCCCGGTGATGCCAGTTCGCTGCACGAAGATGAGGCCGACGAAGTCGGCGAAGCCCCGTCGGGCTGGACTAAACCGGTTGTTGCCACAGTCGTTGGCGTGGTGGGCCTGACATTTGGTGCCGATTTGCTGGTGGATGGTGGTGTAACCGTCGCGCGCGATTTTGGTGTGTCGGAAGCCGTGATTGGCTTGACGCTGGTGGCGTTTGGTACGTCCTTGCCCGAACTGGCCGCTTCAATGGTTGCAGCATTTCGCGGGCATTCGGATGTGGCGCTGGGAAATGTTTTTGGCTCGAACCTGCTTAACCTGCTGGTGATTATTGGCGGTGTTTCGGTAATTTCCCCCATTTCGGTTCCCGCGCAAATCGCCCAGTCCGATATCTGGATAATGCTGGCGGTTACGGTGGCGGTGCTGGTGGTGGCATTTTGCGCCAAACGGATCGGGCGTATTGCCGGGGCTGTTTTTATGGCAGCCTATGCCGGTTATATCGGCATGTTGTTTGCCTGAACAAATAAAAGGGGCAGGATGCCGATCATGGCAATCTACCCGGATGACGATAATTAAATGGCAGGAAACGGATAAAAGCGATGACGGACAATTTGCCAAAAACCGCCCTTGTCACAGGGGCTGCCAAACGGATCGGGCGTGTAATTGCGCTGGATCTGGCCGGGCAGGGCTATGATATTGTTCTTCATTGTAACCGCTCGCGGGATGCCGCCGATGAACTGGCAACAGATATTCGCGATATGGGCCGCAAATGCCATGTCGTGTGCGCCGATTTGTCGCGCGAGGAAGAAACCACCGGTATCATGGCGGCAGCACATGATGCCCTTGGCCCGGTCGGGCTATTGGTTAATAACGCATCGACCTTTGATTATGATGATGTGAAAACGGCAACCCGTGAAAGCTGGGACTTTCACATGGAAGTCAATTTGCGTGCACCTTTTGTGTTGTCACAGGCCTTCGCGCGCCAGTTGCCCGAAGACGCAGGCGGGTTGATTGTCAATATTATTGACCAGAGGGTGTGGAATCTGACGCCGCATTTTACCACCTATAGCCTGTCCAAGGCCGGGTTATGGACCTTGACCCAAACCCTGTCGCTGGGGTTGGCACCGCGTATTCGGGTAAATGGTATTGGCCCGGGGCCGGTATTGCCCAGCGTGCGGCAAAGCCAGGAAGATTTCGATGCGCAGTGCCGTAAAACACCGTTGGGAATTGGGACATCGCCGCAGCAGATTTGCGACGCGATACGATTTTTTCTTGCAGCACCCGCTGTCACCGGGCAAATGTTAGCCCTTGATGGTGGGCAACATATGAATTGGGCGCCTTGCGACAGTAACGAACAGCCTGTCGAATAACCCGCACTGCCATGCCGATGCTGGCGGTTTGTGCCAGTTGCCCCCACCCGCGCAGCACGAAGGAAAATAAACATGACCGCAGGTCTGAAACAGGACGATAACATCACCACCTTGCCCTATGCCGATCAGGCAGGCAGCTTGCGGCGCGTCTTTGTGCGCGACATGGTGGTCAATACCTCGATCGGGGTTTACGACTTTGAAAAGGATGCGCCCCAGCGCGTGCGCATCAACCTGGATTTATCCGTGGTCGAGGGCGAAGGCCCCAAGAATGACGAATTGCAAAATGTGCTGTGTTACGAGGAACTGGTGAACGGCGTGCGCGCAATTTGTGCAACCGGCCATGTGAACCTTGTGGAAACCCTGAGCGAGAAAATTGCCGAGATGTGTTTGACCGATCGCCGGGTGCGCAAGGTCTGTGTGCGGGTCGAAAAACTGGATGTGTTTGACGATGTCGCGGCGGTCGGGGTCGAAATTGAGCGGTTCAATCTCGCGCGGTGATATCAGCGTTTTGAAATGTATAAATGCCGATATCGGGGCCATTATCATGGCGAATCTGTGATTCCCTAAGGGCGAATCGCTTTGGTCGTTTATGCACAAGCATTCCTGGCGACAAAAACATAGGGGTAAAAAGATATTTTACGGTAAGATTACGGAATGTTTTCAGGTTGACAGTATTTTTAGTTAATAAAATCAAATACTTAGTATTTATGCCTAAAATATGGGCAATTCATAGAACGTTAAGACTCCCAACGGCTGTAGAGTTCAGCCCCCCTATTACCCACATACTTATCCACAGGGTTGGTGGAAACTTTTCCAGGGGTACGATTCCCTTAACAATCCGTAATTATCTAAGCTGATTCGGCTAGACCATCGTATAGAAAACCGGCCATTGGCGACCAAAAGCCCGTTAATTGCACAATCCAGGACCTTCTGATGACTTCCCCCGCACCCTCTTCTTCCTCACCGCGTGACATTGAACTGTCGCTGGATGATCTTCATGACGGAAAAGCCGGTCGTGGGGTGGCGGCAATTCAACATGCGTTAAAGACAATGCCGGGGTCACCAGGCGTTTATCGCATGATCGACGAAAAGGAACGGGTCCTGTATGTCGGCAAGGCTAAAAATCTGAAAAAACGGGTTACCAGCTATACCCATATTGCGCGTCTGGCACTGCGCATTGCGCGAATGGTGGCGCAAACGGTGCGGATGGAAATTATTACCACCCACACCGAAGCCGAAGCTCTGCTGCTTGAATCCAACCTGATCAAAAAGCTCAAGCCGCGTTACAATATTCTGCTGCGCGACGACAAAAGTTTCCCCTATATCCTGATCACCGAGGATCACGGCTATCCGCGTATTGTTAAACATCGCGGGGCACGGGCCAAGGATGGCAGCTGTTTTGGGCCTTTTGCCTCTGCCTGGGCGGTGAACAATACCATTAACCATTTGCAGCGTGCCTTTTTGCTGCGCTCCTGTACCGATTCTGTTTTTGCCAACCGGTCCCGCCCGTGTTTGCTTTATCAAATCAAGCGCTGTTCCGGCCCCTGTGTTGATCGTATTTCAAAACCTGAATATGACGGGCTGGTTGATATTTGCCGCGATTTTCTGTCCGGGCGCAGCAAAGTAATCCTCAAGCAGCTTGAGGCCAGCATGCTTGCGGCATCGGAAAACATGGAATTTGAAAAGGCAGCCATGTATCGCGACCGCATTCGGGCGCTGTCACAAATTCAGTCACATCAGGATATCAACCTGGAAGGGCTGGAAGAAGCCGACGTGATTGCCTTGCATCACGAAGGCGGGCAAAGCTGTGTGCAGGTGTTCTTTTTCCGTAGCGGCTCCAATTATGGCAACCGGTCCTATTTTCCGCGCCATGAGCAATCAGCTGAAATTCCCGAAATTCTTTCGGCCTTTGTTGGCCAGTTTTATGCCAATAAACCGGCCCCGCGCCAGGTGCTGCTAAGCCACGAAATTGAAGGCCAGAAACTGGTCGAGGAGGCCCTGTGCATTAACAATGGCTACAAGGTTGAACTGCATGTGCCCAAGCGTGGCGGCAAGCGTAATCTGGTGGACCATGCCCTGACCAATGCCCGCGAGGCCCTGGGTCGCCGTATGGCCGAAAGTGCGTCGCAACGCAAATTGCTCGATGGCCTGGCCGACAAACTGGACCTTGATAGCCCGCCTGAACGTATTGAAGTTTACGATAACAGCCATATTCAGGGAACCAACATGGTTGGCGGCATGATTGTTGCCGGGCCGGAAGGGTTTATGAAAAATGCCTATCGCAAATTCAACATCAAGGGCGATATCGCACCGGGCGACGACTTTGCCATGATGCGCGAAGTGCTTACCCGCCGCTTTGCCCGTGCGCAAAAAGAAGACCCGGACCGTGAAAATGGTACCTGGCCCGACCTGTGTCTGATTGACGGCGGCCTCGGCCAGCTAGGTGTGGCGCGACAGGTGCTGGAAGATCTGGGCATTGAAGATGTGATGCTGGTCGGCGTTGCCAAGGGGGTGGACCGTAACGCGGGCAAGGAAGTGTTGCATATTCCCGGCAAGGCCCCGGTGCGGTTGGACCAGAAAGACCCGATCCTGTATTTCATTCAGCGTCTGCGCGATGAAGCACACCGTTGGGCGATTGGCACGCACCGTGCCAAACGGTCCAAACAGATTGGCAAAAGCGTGCTTGATGATGTGCCGGGCATTGGCGGGGCGCGCAAAAAGGCATTGCTGCATCATTTTGGGTCTGCCCGCGGTGTGGCCGATGCCGGGTTGGCGGACCTTGAAGCGGTGGACGGCATTAGTGCCGCCATTGCCCGCAAAATCTATGGTCATTTCCATAGCGACGATTAAGGGCAGCTTTGCCCTGGCATCTGTAAATTTGCATCAGGCAGGGTCAATAACGGCCGGCCTGATACATTTTCAAATCGCCTAGCGAATGAACTGGTCGACATAATCGGCACCAAGGCCGATTTTGGTGTAATGGGCGCGGCACATGTCGATTTTGGTAAAAACATCTTCATAGCCCATGTGTTTTCCCCATGGGTCGACATAATACATCACGCCGTTAACCTGAAACATCGTGATCATTTCCTCGACATCATCGGGAACAACAAGGGTATGGGTTTCGCCGGGCGGTTCGTAAACATAGCCGCCTTCATTGGCGACCCAGTCATGCTCCAGATAATGCCAGCGCCCCTTAAGGACCATGCCATGCACCGGGTTGGGGTGGCGGTGGCGGCTAAGCACGCCCGATTTTCGCACTTTTAATAAATTCACCCAGTACCCCTGGCTGGCATTCAGGCATAGCGGGCGAAACCACACATTTTCGGCCTGTGGTACCCAAATGCGGTCATCCTTGGGGATGGCATGTTCTACCACAATGTCGCGTCCGGCTTCGGCGGGCATCGCCAGTTGATAGGGCATTTTGGCCTGATCCTGGCTGTCCTTGGTCATTTGTCTCTCCTTGATCTTTACGATCCGTCTGGGGGATTAAAGGTGACTTTACATCACGCCATAGGTGGCAAAGGCTTCGGTCGCACTCATGCCGCCCTTGATGGCATCCGCAACGATGTTTTCGCTTTTGACTTTTTCAAGCGCGCGGGTGATGGCTTCATGTTCGGCCTCGGCGGGGATGGCAAGCACCCCTTCTTCGTCGCCAAACAGCAGTGTGCCCGGAGCAATCTTGACACCGCCAATTTCGATGGTGCAGCGATAATCGATCACCTTGCCGCGCGGTCCCTGATCTTGGGCATAAATGCCCCGGCAAAATGCGGGAAAGCCAAGGCTGCGAATACCAGTAGCATCGCGGACATAGCCATCAAGGATCGCCCCAGCTGCTTTGAGGTGCAGCGCACGGGTCGACATCAGTTCGCCCCACAGCGCATAACGAAGCGACGCGCCGGTTGCGATGTAAATTTCGTTTTCGCGCAAGTCATCCAAAGCCTCCAGCATCAGGCCAAACGGCTTGTTCGCCAGCGGCCCGTTTGATGCCGGGTGGCCCAAATCGAAAATATCGGCTTCCAATACCGGCATTGCCCGCCCGGCAATTTTAGTGCCCGGTTGCAACGGGGCAATTTCGGGCGGCAAAAACTGACGGGTCAGGCCCATTTGGTCCAGAACATCGCCAATCACGGCGGTAAACAGGTTGCTTTTCAGGGTTTTGAAAAGGGCGGCGTCGCTGTCAAAATTTGTCATGGTGAAATCCTTTCGTCACCGGCGGGGTTAATTGGCCGAAAATCCGCCATCCACCGGCAAGATTGATCCGGTCACAAATCCGGCCTGGTCTGATGCCAAAAACAGGGCTGGTCCCACCAGATCATCGGGCGTGCCCCAGCGTTGCATCGGGGTGCGGGCAATGATTTGCGCGCTGCGTTCACTGTTTTTTTCCAGTGCCGCTGTTAAATCGGTTTTAATCCAGCCCGGTGCCAGGGCATTCACGCGAATGCCGTCTGGTGCCCAGGCACTCGCCAGCGATTTGGTCAGTTGGCCAATGCCGCCCTTGGATGCCGAATAGGCAGGGGAAAAGGCACTGCCAAAAAATGTCAGCATTGATGCGGTGTTGATGATGCAACCACGGCTTTGCGTCAAAAGCGGTTTTGCCGCCTCGCAACAGCGCAGCGTGCCGGTCAGGTTAACGTCGATCACCTGTTCAAAGCCGCTGGCGGTAAATTCGGCCCCGTTGCGGCGAATGATCCCGGCACAATTCACCAGCACATCAAGCCGGTCCAGGGTCGAAAAAAAGGCCTGTACCGCTTCTGTATTGGTAACATCAAGTGTTTGAAATTCAAGAATATCACCTGAAAAAGCAGGTGGAGCGGCCGGTTCTATGCCGGTGGCAATAACATGGGGCTTGTCATTGCCATTGCCGTGCGGGTCATTCCCTTGCCGGGCAAAGCCGGTGGCAATGGCATGGCCAATCCCGCTGGAGCCGCCGATAACGACAATCGTTCTGGTCATGGGAACCTCTGATAAGCAAAATAGCCAGATGGTGGCACTATGGATACATGGGGCGCAGGGTGCGGGCAGGAATGGGTCATGATGGCAGGCTTGCGGCGTGTTTGCGTTTGGCGTGGCGCAAATGCATGACAGTCATTACGGCCCAGATGGCAAGCGTGATAACCCCCAGCGTGCCGCTAACCGGACGCGAGAAAAACTCTATCAAATGGCCGTCGGCCTTGATCATGGATTTCATGAAGTTTTCTTCAATCAAGGGGCCAAGGATCAGGGCCAATATCATCGGGGCCAGCGGGAAGTCGTTTTCCTCCAGCACATAGGCGACCAGCCCCACCACCAGCATCACCCAGACATCAAACAGGGTGTTGTTGGCGGCATAGGCACCGATGACGCAAAACAGCAAAATGATGGGAAACAATATGGCCTGGGGAATGCCCAGCACATGGCGCGACATCAGAACCGCGCCAATTCCGATTGGCACCATGATGACATTGGCCAGCACAAACACCATGAAAATGGCATTGACCAACCCGGCATCCATAACAAAAACCATCGGCCCGGGGGTAATGCCCTTCATCAGCAAAACGCCAATCAGAATGGCCGTGATGGTATCGCCGGGAATGCCAAAAACCAGCGTTGGCACATAGGCCCCGGAAAGGGCGGCATTATTGGCGCTGGAGGCGGAAATAATGCCTTCGATATGGCCTTCGCCGTATTTTTCCGGTGTTTTTGAAAACTTTTTGGACACCGCATAGGAAACCCAGGCCGCAATGTCGGCCCCGGCACCGGGCAGCGCGCCAATCATGGTGCCCAGAATGGATGACCGCGCCACACCCCCCTTATATTTCCAGATCGCCGAACCAACGCCCGACATCATGCGCGAAATATGAACCGGCGGCACGGGGGGTAATTCACGCAATTCGCCAATTTTGCGTAAAATTTCGGTAATGGCAAACATGCCGATCAGGGTGGGGATAATCGAAATACCCCCGACCAGTTCGGTATCACCAAAGGTAAAACGTTTGATGCCCATCACCACATCAATGCCAATCATGGACAGTATCAGCCCGATGGTCAGCGACAGGGTGCTTTTTATCGCCGATCCGCGTGACACCATGATGGCGCAGGAAAGGCCCAGGACGGCCAGCCAGAAATATTCATAGCTGGAAAACATCAGCGAAAATTCGGCAATTTGCGGCGCGGCCAGCACCAGCACCAGCACACCGACCAGTCCGCCAATCATGGAACAAATGACGTTGGTGCCAAGGGCCAGTTCCACCAGCCCCTTTTCGCGCATTTTATAAGCTTCGTCGGTATAGGCCGCCGATGCCGGGGTACCGGGAATACGCAAAAGCGCACCGGGAATATCACCGGCAAAAATCGCCATGGTGGTGGCCGAAACAATGGCGCCAATGGCCGGGACCGGGTCCATGAAAAAGGTTAACGGAACCAGAAGGGCGGTGCCCATGGTCGCGGTCAGGCCGGGAATGGCGCCAATGACAATGCCGTAAATCGATGATCCTAAAATGATCAGCAACACATCCGGGCGTAAGACCTGCTCAAGCGCTGAATAAAACACATCCATCAGTAAATCACCTTGGTCAGGATGCCCAAAGGCAGGGACACCATTAGGAAATCGACAAAGAACAGCCACAGAAGGGCGGTTGTCACGGCGGCAATAATCACTGATTTCAGCCAGTTTCGGGTGGTGATGACCAGAAAGGCAGCCAGCAGGACCGGCACCACAATGGGAAAGCCGACGGGTTTGCTGAGCAAAATATAAAGGATCATGAAAACCGGCACACAGGCCATGCGCACAAGGCCGTCGCGGGTTTTCATCACGGCGGCAAGCCGGATCAAGGGTTGGTGTGCCCGTTCCCGATATCCCGAAATGCACAATGCAATGCCGCCCAGCATCATGATGGTGGCAATGATTGTCGGGAAAGTTCCCGGACCGTAAGGCTGGTCCGGCAGGGTCGGAAACGACTGCACCGTGATCAGAATCGCGCTTGCCAAAAGGACAAAGACAATCCCGAAAAGGGCATCGTTGATTTTCATGTCAGCATCCGAAAACGCAATTGTTGTTCCCGGTTCCTCTAAGGCCTGCTTATGGGAACCGGGATATGTGCGGCGGTGCCGTGCGGCTTATGCTGCAACAGGCAAAGGTATGTTTTTGCCCGCCCGCCACGAAGGGGCCGTTGACCGGTTTCGATCAACGGGATCTGGCGTTACTGACCAAGACCTAGTTTCTTGATCACGGCAGCATTGCTTTCATCGGCGTTTTTCATGAATTCCTCGAACTCGTCCGCTGGAAGCCATTTAACACCAAAGCCACGTTTGCTCATGAAATCGGTATATTCGGATGACGCCACCACGGTTTTAAGGGCAGCTTCAAGTTTTTGTGCCACGTCATCAGAAACGCCTTTGGGCGTTACAATGCCGCGCCAGGTGCCCCCCACGGCTTTTTTGCCAATAGCTTCTTCAACGGTTGGCACATCGGGGAAGGCATCCAGACGTTTGTCAGATAAAACAGCCAGCGTTTTTACCCGTTTTGCCTGACGCATCGGCACGGCTTCGGGCAGGGATGATGGTACAATGGCAACGCCGCCCGCCGCGAGTTCCTGAAAGCCCGGTGCAGCCCCCTGGCTGGGCACGACCGGAACCGATTGTGGATCAATGCCATTGTCATTAAGGAAACCGGCAAAAGCCAGATGGTACGCCGCCCCTACCGGGAAGCCCGACATTTTGTATTTGCCCGGGTTGGCTTTGATGTCGTCCAGCGCGGATTTAACATCGTTCCAGTCGCTGTCGGTGGAAACGTTAAAGGCCGAGGCATCAAAGTTTACCAGCCCGATCGGGGTTAAATCCTGATAGGTGATTTGCGAGGTACCCATCGATTTATAAGTGGTGATTTCAGCGGTGGCCAAACCAATGGTGTAACCATCGGGGTCGGCATCGGCCATGGCGGTATGGCCGACAACGCCGCCCGCCCCGGTGCGGTTTACCACATTAACCGGTTTGCCAAGCTGTTCTTGCAAACCCTGCGCAATGGTTCGGCCTACGGCATCGGTGCCACCCCCGGCGGACCATGGCACGATCAGGGTGATCGGGCGTTCGGGATATTCGGCAAAGGCCGGGCTGGCGGCAAAAACAGATGCGGCAAGCACGGCAAGGGTTGTTATCTTTTTCATGTGTTTCCTCCACTGGATCGTTTGTTTTGCAAGGGCAACTCTTGTGGTTGCCTGTTTGCGGGGCAGGCTGGTTATCGAAGCATTTTCCGTTGGACGTTGGCGGTTGTTTCGATCAGTTTTTCCGCGGTTTGTTTGGCCGCTTCAGAATCTTTATGTTCAATGGCATCGGCCAGAATTTTGTGGTTTTGCAAATTCTGGGCATAACTGCTGGGCTGGTTGCTAACGGCTAAAAAGCTGGTGCGCAGGGCGTGAATAACGGAATCTGCCACGGACTGAATGAACCTGTTGTGCGAAGCGCGAAACACGGCCTTGTGAAATTCGATATCTACATTTACCCAGGTTTCCAGATCGTCTATTTCGACCGCGCGGGCCATTTCAACATAGGCAGCCTGGATGTCAGCGGCCTCGTCCGGGGTGGCGTGAAGGGCGGCGGCCTCGGCGGCGGCAGGTTCGAGAAGGCGGCGAAAAGCCAGCAATTCATTCATGAAGCCGGGGTCGTTGATAAAAATTTGTGCCGCCCATTCGGCCACATCGCGGTCCAGTATATTCCAGCGTGACCGCGGTAAAACCAGCGTGCCACGGCGTGGGGCAATTTCGATCAGTGACTTGGCGGCCAGGGCCTTCATCGCTTCGCGCAAGGTGTTACGCGAAACGGCAAATTCGGCGGCAAGTTCGGCCTCTTTGGGTAAACGCGAATGTTCGGCAAATCGGCCTGAAACAATGGCGCGGCCAATTTTGTCACATGCAACCGATGCGCCGGAACGCCATGCGGGGTCAGCTGTTTTCATTGCATTTCCTTATCCCTGTTATGGTTCAGGGATAGTTTCCGCCCTAATGATATCAGCGCAATAGCGCAGATATTTTAATTGTTATTGGTAGGATGAATAATGCTGAAATTAAATGGTGAGTCAATAGGTCCTACCAATGCTGCGTTGCACAGAAAGGAACCAATTCGCCTAAAGGCGCAGTGCAGATTAAGAAAAACGGGGAAAAAAATTTTGATGATTTTGCGCTTTAACGCACTGCACACAGAAACTGTGTTGTTTGCGCGCAAAGAAAAACGGCCCCCTTGGGGAAAGGGGGCCGCTAAATCTGCCGTGGTCACGGGGTCGGGGGGGGGGGGAAGTTGACCACGACAAAAAGGAAAAGAGAAAACGTTTAGGGAAGAGGCAATGTCGGGAAGTTTTACCAGGGCGGCATAATGGGCACACACCGCCAAGGCGATATCACATTGCATTCCTATGGATTTTCAAGGGCAGCCTCCTTCGTTTCGTTACATTGGCTTGCTGTATGAAGCTAACTTAACGATTGGAGCGGGCAGGGCATAGCCGGTAATGTGGCAACTGTGCGTTCCCAAAACAGAACGATAAAACAGATCGGCAAAAATATTCAGCATTCCATTCCCGTTTTTAACGCGGCGCGCAAAATGGCATTTGTCCCTTATTTCGGCCTTTTCTGCGGGCAAGGCTGCCTGCTTGCCTGGCCTTGTGGTTCGGAATCGGGGTAACGCCAGAACGGTCTTTCCCAGGTTTGGAAATTCAAATTGTTTGGTTTTTCTCCCGCAATTTTATCGGGCCACACCGTTTATGTGGTTGCGATTCCAGTAAGGGCGGCTGCTGGTTCGGCCCTCGATCCGGCAATGGTAAAAATACCTTCTGCATCACCGAACATCATCCGGGATCGCCGGCTATCGCCTTGCATCACCTTATATCACCTTGCTTTTTCCGGTAAGGGGCGCGATACCCGGTGCGTCTTGCTGTTATGGCAGGGCACCTTCGCGCGAAACGTCCATAAAAATTGGCTTACCAAAGATGCGCTATTTTCCTTCCTGGTCTTTGACCCGGTCTTCTACCGTGCTGCCTGATGAACGCCTGCCGTGGGGAACAATGTTTCCGATGGGGTTGCAACATCTTGTGGCGATGTCGGGTTCCACCATTCTCGGTCCGTTGTTGATGGGGTTTGACCCCAATCTGGCAATTCTGTTTTCCGGTATCGGCACGCTGATTTTCTTTATCTGCACTGCCGGGCGTGTACCAAGCTATCTGGGATCGTCCTTTGCCTTTATCTCGGTGGTCATTGCTGCTACCGGCTATGCCGGGTCTGGCGTCAATCCCGATATTGGCGGGGCACTGGGCGGTATTATTGCTGCTGGCGCGCTGTATGTGCTGATTGGCGTGATCGTGATGGCAACGGGGACCGGCTGGGTCGAAAAACTGATGCCGCCGGCGGTGACCGGGGCGGTTGGGGCGGCCATTGGTCTTAATCTGGCACCGGTTGGGATCAGCGGTATTTCCGGGGATGGTATCCATATGCTGGTCGCGCTTCTGACGCTGTTATCGGTTGCTTTGGTGTCGGTTTATGCGCCGATTGCGGTGCGCCGTGTGTCGATTCTGGCCGGTATTCTTTTGGGCTATGTGCTGGTTTTGATCCTTGGTAACGGTTTTGGCCTGATGCCCGCCATTGATTTTAGTGAACTGTCGCAAGCCGCCTGGTTTGGCATGCCCAATTTTGTTGCGCCGCGTTTTGAAAGCTCGGCCATGGTGATGATTGCACCGGTGGCGTTTATTCTGGTCGCGGAAAATCTGGGTCACATCAAAGCCATTGGCGGCATGACCAAACAAAACATGGACCGTTATATTGGCCGTGGTTTTATTGGCGATGGTTTGGCAACGATGCTGGCCGGGTCTGGCGGTGGCACCGGTGTGACGACCTATGTGGAAAATATGGGGGTTATGGCTGTGACCCGCGTGTTTTCGACCCTGATCTTTGTGATCGCCGCCATGATTGCCATTTTGCTGGGTTTCTCGCCCAAATTTGGTGCGTTGCTGCACACAATTCCAGGGCCGGTACTTGGCGGGCTTGGGGTTGCAGTGTTTGGTCTGATTGCGGCGGCAATGGTCCGTTTGTGGGTGGATAACCGGGTTGATTTTTCTGATCCGCGCAATCTGTTCACGGTGGGCATCACCCTGATTTTCGGGGCCGGGAATTTCACCGTCAGCATCGGCGGTTTTGCGATTGGCGGAATCGGCACTGCAACGCTGGCTGCGATTATTCTGTATCAGGTTCTCAGCATCGGGCGCGGCAAGGCGGATCGTGCGACAGAACAGGCGGCAAATAACGACTGAATTTGCCTATCGCTGCAAGGGCCGTGTTTTCGTTTTATGGCAAATCAACACGGCCCTTGTGGTTGTAAGCGCAAGCCTTTACTAATTGGGCGTCCTGGGGTCGTTTGGCCCTGCCAGGCGACGCATGTCACCATATTAAATGCCCCAAATACCCGTATACAGGCCCGTAAATGAAAAACCAGATTCCCAATCTGCTGACTTTGTCGCGCATCATTGTGATCCCGGCATTGGTGTTATCGTTTTATGTCGACGGACCGGTGGGGAACTGGCTCGGGTTTGCCCTGTTTGCCTTTGCAGGGGTAACGGACTTTTTTGACGGCTATCTTGCGCGCAGTATGAATGTGGTTTCTCCGCTGGGCCGTTTCCTTGATCCGATTGCCGACAAGCTTCTGGTCGCAGCCGCCCTGATGATGATGGTGGCGTTTGGCCGTATTTCCGGTCTGGCTGTTTTGCCTGCCGTGATTATTATGTGTCGCGAAATTATGGTGTCGGGCCTGCGCGAACATCTGGCCGAGCTTAAGGTGCCGCTGCCGGTGACGGTTCTTGCCAAATGGAAAACCACAGCCCAAATCCTGGCGATTGGCTTTTTGCTGGTCGGCGATGCCTCGCCCGATATGATCCCGTCGATCATGATCGGCGATATCTTGCTGTGGATTGCCGGTATTGTGACCGTGCAGACGGGGTATATCTATCTGCGCACCGGGCTTAAGCATCTCGACTGATCGATTTTCGCGAGGCGACTATGGCGCGTATTACGGTTCAACAAAACGATTTCGACCCCGGTTCCGAGCTTGCGGCCCTGACCGATGGCAGAACCGATATTGGGGCTGCCGTCAGTTTTGTTGGCTTGGTGCGTGATATTGCCGGATCAGAGAATGTCAGCGCCATGACGCTGGAACATTACCCGGGCATGACCGAACGCCAGCTTGAAAAAATTGCCAATGAGGCAACAGAACGCTGGCCGCTGGATGGTGTGCGCATTATCCACCGGTTTGGCCGCCTGCTGGCGGGGGATCGCATTGTGCTGGTGATTACCCTGTCAGCCCATCGCCGCGCAGCATTTGAAGCCTGCGATTTCATCATGGATTTTTTAAAAAGCCGCGCCCCATTCTGGAAACGCGAAGAAACCGATGATGGTGAAAAATGGGTTGCCGCCAAATCCAGCGATGAAGATGACCTTGGGCGCTGGGAAAGCGGCCAATAATTGCCGTGCTGCCTTGTGCTGCCCTGCTTGTTGCCGGGGCGGGTTCTAAACCTGCACGTAGTTTTTGACGATATCGAGAAATTCCAGCAAGCCGGTTTGCAAAGCCGCACCATTTTGTACTTTGGCGGCAAGAGCATTCATCTGTGCAATGTCGGCGGGGTTAACCGTTATGTCTTGCGATATTTGGTTGTCCTTTAATTTGGTAAGCGCATTGGCTGCCCGATTGCGGCTGGCGGTAAGGGCAACCTTTTGATTAATATCTGCCGTCTCGTATTGTGTATCAAGGGCGATAAATGTCTTCATCGCAGCACTGATCAGTTTAGATACATCTGACATCCGGGTCTCCGTTAATTTGTTTTACGACTTTATCTAAAGGGGCCTTAAACACGGTCAGGGCCGGGCCTGTTTGACCAGATCATCAATCATGGTGCCTGCTTTTTGTTTGATCTGGCTTTCGCTTAAATTGCGGTTCTGCGCAACAAGGCGCAAACCTTTGTCAATGCCGGTCAACATGGTTTGCGATGTAATTTTATCATAATTTTCAATCTGGGTTTGCAATTTGCTGCCCAGTTGGCTTGCGGTGATAAAATGACGCATGGCATTTTGCCATGTGGTTTTTTCATCCCCGGCCAGGGTTTGCCATTGCTGCCACCAGTCCTTGATCTGGCTGGATCGGTCCGTCGCGGAAATTGATGTGTCGCTGTGGATTTTGTTGATGCGGGCAATCAACGCGTCGCGGCGCACCAGAAATGCCGGCGGCGATGTGCCCAGCGTTTGCGCCAGAGATGCCAGCTGGGTCCGCAGTTTTTGCAACAGCGGTGCCGATGCCTTGATGGTGCCTGCCCCAAAAATGTCGTCTGCCCCGATGTCAGTAAAAATGGCGGCGAAACTTTGATATTGATTGCGCAGATTTGCCATTTCGCCCTGCCAGCGGGCGTTTTCAGCCGGGTCAATTGTAATGGCGTCAGGGTTGATCAATATCGGCAGGTTATCGGCGGTTAGCGTGCCGGTAAATTGCGCCAGATTGGCACTGAAAATGGCCTGTTGGGCATCAAGGCTGCGCACGGGCGCACTGAACTGCGCGGTGCGGGCATCATCCAGGGCCGAAATGGCCTGTTGGGCTTCAACGCTAAACTGATGGGCCGATAATTTAAGCGCATCGGCCTTTTGCGCACAGCCCGCCAGCAAGGCCAGCATCGCAAGGAAACACCCCCGCGAACATTCTTTTTTAACCCGGTAAAAATTCATCCTGCATCCCCTGATTGCGCGGCGATCAGGGGTGACGGTGTATCAGGGGTTTTGTGACGAACGGCCAGCGAAAAGACGGGGGGTTATCCCTTCTTCTTGCTCAGCATGAACAAAGCCTGATTGCCAAAAAAATTGGCCAGGTTTGAATGGCTGCCCAGGCTGACCTTTGATCCGCTTTCATTTAGCACCATGGATCGTTCAATGATCAGGTCCATATCCTTACACATGGCAACAAAGTCGCGCACGGTGCAAAAATGGATGTTGGGTGTTTCGTACCACATGATTGGCAGGTTGGGGTTTTGTGGCATCCGGCCATGAAACATCAAATCAAACCGGGCGCGCCAATGGCCGAAATTGGGGAAGGATACAATCGCCTTACGGCCAATGCGCAACAATTCGGCCAGCACTTCGCGCGGGCGGTTAGTGGCCTGAAGCGTCTGGCTTAAAATCGCATAATCAAAGGCATCGTTGGGGTAATCGTGCAAATCACGGTCGGCATCGCCCTGCATCACGGGCAGGCCCTGTGCCACACAATTGCGCACCCCTTCGTTTGAAAGTTCAAGCCCGCGGCCATCAACCTTTTTGGTGCGCTTCAAATAGCCCAGTAATTCGCCGTCACCACAGCCAATATCAAGCACACGCGTTCCAGGTTCCACCATGTCGGCAATCAGTTGCAAATCAACACGAATGCGGTCGGATGGGGGGGTGCCATTTGTGGCGGCTGTCTGGTTTAAGGTTTGTGTCATGGTCTTAATTCAATCCGCGCGCTTCGGCGGCCCCCTCGATAAAGCCGCTCAGGACCATGTGGAAATCGGGTTCGTCGAGCAAAAAGGCATCGTGGCCCTTATCGCTTTCAATTTCCACACAACTGACATTGCATGATGCCGCATTCAGGGCATGGGCCAAACGGCGGCTTTCGGCGGTGGTAAAGCACCAGTCCGATGAAAACGAAATCACGCAGAACCGGGTGTTTGACCCGCGAAAGGCCTCGGCCAGGCGCCCGTCAAATTCCACTGACAGGTCGAAATAATCCATCGCGCGGGTGATATAAAGGTAACTGTTGGCATCAAACCGGTCGACAAACGATTTACCCTGATGGCGCAAATAGCTTTCGACCTGAAAATCATGATCAAAGCTATAGGTAATGCCGCCACGATTTTGCAGCTTGCGGCCAAATTTGCGATGCAGTGCCGGTTCGGACAAATAGGTGATATGTGCCGTCATGCGTGCCACGGCCAAACCACGGGCAGGTTTTTTGCCTTCCAGCAGGTAATTTCCCCCGCACCAGTCGGGGTCGGCCATCACGGCCTGGCGGCCCACTTCGTGAAAGGCGATATTTTGTGCGGAATGGCGATAGGACGTGGCAATCGGTGCGGCGGCAAAGACGCGCTCCGGATAGCTTTTGCACCATTCCAGCACCTGCATGCCACCCATGGACCCGCCAATAACGGCAAACAGGCTGTCGATGCCCATATGGTCGATCAGCATGGTTTGGGCACGCACCATATCGCCAACCGTGATCACGGGAAAATCCAGCCCCCAGGGTTTGCCGGTTTCCGGGTTGGTTTCCTTGGGGCCGGTGCTGCCCAGGCAACCGCCAATCACGTTGGTGCAAATCACAAAATATTTTTCGGTATCAATGATTTTGCCGGGGCCAACAATGGCGCGCCACCAGCCTTCCTTGCCGGTAATGGGGTGAACATCATCGGCGACATATTGGTCGCCGGTCAGGGCATGACACACCAGAACCGCATTGGATTTATCGGCATTCAGCGCGCCATAGGTTTGATAGGCCAGCGTGAACGGGCCAAAATCAACACCGCTATCAAGGCGCAGCTTGTCGGTCTCGCCCAGTACAATCTGATGGCCCGGCAGGGCGCGGCGCGAAAGCGGGGCGGTATGGGACATGGACGTTTTATTCCTTTGCACGGGCAATGTCAGGCGCGCCAAACGCTGCGCCAGCCTTTTTTGTTCGTTCCAGTTAGGAACAGGCATGCTTTTAGTCAATCTTTTCTTTGCAAATGCCGGGTAGTTCCCTAAAACTGAGCGCCGTTTGGCAAAAGAGTGGATCATGGCGCAAAACGACGAAAATTTGGCAAATCTTGACCTTAACGGGCTGCGGGCTGAAATCGACGAGATCGATCAGGCGATGCAGGCCCTGATCATTCGCCGTACCCGCGTGGTGCAGGCCGTTGGTGCGTTTAAGGACCGGCAAATTGCAGCGGGCAGCAAGGTACATGTGCCCTATCGCCCGGCGCGCGAAGCCCGCATCATGCGCACATTGGTGCGCCGCCACGAAGGGGCCTTTCCCAAAACCGCCCTTATCCAGATATGGCGGGAACTGATTGCGGCGGGCACCCGCCTGGAAGCGCCCTATACGGTGGCGCTGTGCCGGGATGCCGACGGGCAGGATTGCTGGGAACTGGCCAGGCTTAATTTTGGCTGCTTAAATGAAATTGTCGAATTTGACAGCCAGCTTGAAGCCATTCATGCGCTGGAAGACGGTCGGGCCGCCGTGGGTGTCTTTCCGGCCCCGGTTGCGGGGGAAGGCCATTCGTGGTGGCCGCTGATTTCAGCTGACAGTGCGGTCAGGGTGGTGTCAAAACTGCCTTTTGGCGGGCGCCCGGTGGGGCGTGGTGAAGATACCGAAGGGTTTGTTCTTGCCGCAATCGAGCTTGAGGAAAGCGGGGATGACCGCACCCTGTTTGTCGTAAAGGTTGATCAGCCCGGTGACGAGGCCACCTTGCGCAAAGATTTTGCCAAAGCCAGCCCCGGTTCGGCAATCCTTGGCGTTTTTACGCCAACAACTGAAAATCATGGTTTTGTCCTTGTTGATGTTGCCGGATTCCTTTGTAATCAGGGCGAAAATTTTCGACGCACCCTTTTGGACCATGGTTTGAAATGCGGTGACGTGCGGGTATTGGGTGCTTATGGCGTGCCTATCCCCGCTGACGAAATGTAAACGAACATACGAACATACGAACATACCCCCAGGGAGTTTCCTGTTATGACTGCGCCCACCCCCCGTCCCGGTATTCTTGATATTGCCCCCTATGTTGGTGGTAAATCCAGCAGTGCGGGTGCTGCCCGCGTGATCAAGCTTTCGTCAAACGAAGGCGCGCTTGGTCCCAGCCCCAGGGCCATCGAAGCCCTGCAAAAATCGGCAACCAAACTGCATCGATATCCTGATGGCGGGTGTGACCTTTTGCGCGCCAAACTGGCTGAAAAATACGACCTGGAATTTGATCAGATCGTATGCGGTGCTGGATCAGACGAACTGATTACGCTTTTGATCCGGGCTTATGCCGGGCCGGGCGACGAAGTGCTGTATTCACAGCATGGCTTCCTGATGTATCCGATTGCTGCCAAGGGTGTGGGGGCGGTGCCGGTTACCGCGGCTGAAACCAACATGACAGCCAGCGTTGACTCGATCCTGGCCGCCGTCACCGATAAAACCAAAATCGTTTTTGTTGCCAACCCCAATAACCCGACCGGGACCTATATTACCTCGGCCGAGGTTGCACGCCTGCGTGAGGGCCTGCGCGAAGATATTTTGCTGGTAGTGGATGCCGCCTATGCCGAATTCATGACCGGGCAGGAAGATTATACCGCCGGGGCCGAACTGGTGGCAAAGGGTGATAATACCGTCATGACACGCACCTTTTCCAAAATTTACGGTTTGGGTGGTATTCGTCTGGGCTGGTGTTATGCGCCGCCTGCCGTCGCCGATGTGTTGCAACGCCTGCGCAACCCGTTCAATGTCGGTTTGCCCTCACAGGAAGCCGGTGTTGCCGCCCTTGAGGATGACGATTTCGTCGATGCCTGTGTGCGCCATAACTCGGAAACGCGGGAATGGTTCCGCGAGGAAATCAACAAACTGGCCGATCTTAAGGCCCATCCGTCCTATGGCAATTTTGTCATGGTTGAATTCCCGGCAGAGGAAGGCAAAAACGCCGATGCCGCCAACGAATTCATGATGGCCCGTGGGGTGATCCCGCGCAAAATCGGCGCGTATGGTTTGCCGCAAATGTTGCGTATTTCCATCGGCACACAAGAAGAAATGCAGATATGTCTGCAAACAATCAAAGATTTTATAGCGAATTAAAATGACCAGTTCCGTATCGACGACCCCGCTGTTTGACAAAGTTGCATTCATTGGCATGGGCCTTATTGGTTCCTCGATGGCGCGCCGCATGATCCGCGACGGCCTGGCAGGTTCCATTAGCTGTGCTGTGCGTTCCGAAGCTACCCGTGACCGGGTTCTGGAACTGGGCATTGCCAATTACGCCTATTGCGACATCGAAAGCGCGGTCAAAGACGCGGACCTGGTGATGCTGTGCGTGCCGGTGGGCATTAACGAAACCATCGGCCAACAGCTTGAAGGCCACCTTAAACCGGGCTGCATTGTTTCCGATGTTGGCTCGGTTAAACAGGCGGTTATTCGCGATATTGCCCCGCATCTGGGCGAAGGGGTGCATTTCGTCCCCGGCCATCCGCTGGCCGGGACCGAACATTCCGGCCCCGATGCGGGCTTTCCCGAACTGTTTGAAGGACGCTGGTGCATTTTAACCCCTATCCCCGGCGTGCCCGATGAGGCCAATGCCAGGGTTCAGGCGCTGTGGGAGGCCTGCGGGATGCGGGTGGAATGCATGGATGCCAACCATCATGACCGTGTTTTGGGCATTACATCGCATTTGCCCCATTTGATCGCGTATACCATTGTTGGCACGGCAACCGACCTTGAAGACGCAATGCGCCAGGAAGTGATCAAGTTTTCAGCCACCGGGTTTCGCGACTTTACCCGTATTGCCGCGTCCGACCCGACCATGTGGCGCGATGTGTTTTTAAACAACCGGGAAGCCGTGCTGGAAGTTTTAGGCCGTTTTCAGGAAGATCTGATGGCCCTGCAACGTGCCATTCGCTGGGGCGAGGGCGACAAGCTGTTTGATCTGTTTTCGCGTACCCGTGAAATTCGCCGGGGCATTGTCGATGCCGGGCAGTATTTTACCAATTTCTCGGCCGAGGGCGAAGACCGCAAGTCTGATGAAAGTGGCAAAAGCAAAAAGCCCCAACCGGCAACGGACGCCTGAGTAACCTGAATTGAAAAGACCCGGCCGGTGTTAACGGCCCTTGAAGGTAATGCTTACCTTAAACGGGGCTGCTTGTTTCGGCGGGTCTTTTTTCACGATTAATGCCGTTTGGCAGCAAAAAGGCCGTGCCTGCAACGGTCTCGCCTGCAAGGAACCCCGCAAATGCCCGTACAAAACATATCGAGCCATCCGGCCTTTGCCCGGTTCATGCCGTTTGTGTTTGTGTTTTTGTGGAGCACGGGGTTTGTTGGTGCCAAATTTGGCCTGCCTTATGCCGAGCCGTTTACCTTTCTGTTGATCCGGTTTCTGGTGGTGATTGCCATTATGTTGCCGGTGGTGTGGCTGCTGCGTGCGCGCTGGCCCAAAACCCTGGCTGAAACCCTGCATATTGCCGTGGCCGGGATGCTGGTACATGGCATTTATCTGGGTGGGGTCTTTGCCGCTATTAATCATGGTTTGCCAGCGGGGCTGTCGGCACTGATTGTCGGCATGCAGCCGGTGTTAACCGCATCTGTGGTTGGGGCGTTGCTGGGCGAACGGGTTACAGCACGGCAATGGCTGGGGCTGGCTTTGGGGCTGGTTGGTGTGGGGCTGGTGCTTGGCCCTAAAATTGGCGATGGTTCCGGAATTACCGTTGTGGGTGTGTTGCTGGCCGTGGGCGCGTTGTTGGGGATGACGGCAGGGACGCTGTATCAAAAACGGTTTTGCACCGGCATGGATTTGCGCAGCGGTACGGTTATTCAATATAGTGCCGCCAGTGCCGTTGTTGCGATTGCGGCTTTTTCGCTTGAAACCCGCCATGTTGACTGGACGCTGGATTTTGTCCTGGTGATGGTGTGGCTGGTGCTGGTGCTTTCAATCGGGGCGATCATGCTGTTGATGGTGCTGATCAAACAGGGCGAGGCGACCCGGGTGGCCAGCATGTTTTATCTGGTGCCGCCCACGGCCGCCTTTTTTGCCTGGGTGCTGTTTGATGAACAGATTGGTGTTTTGGGCTTTGTCGGGTTTGGTGTTGCCGCCCTTGGGGTGGCAATGGTGATGTCGAAACGTTAGGGTCGGGGCCAGATCAAGCCAGCAAAATAGACAGACAGGCCAAAATCAGGAGGATGTGAATGACGGGCGAGGCGGGCCACGATGATAAATGGGTGTTTGGCTATGGTTCGCTGTTGTGGCGGCCCGGTTTCACCTGCGAGGAACGTGCCCAGGCGCTTTTGCGCGATTATCATCGATCCTTTTGCATCTATTCGCACCATTATCGCGGCACGCCGGAAAATCCGGGTCTGGTTCTGGGCCTGTCGGCCGGGGGTGAATGCCACGGCATGGCCTTTCGCGTCAAACCGGAAAACTGGCCGATGGTGAAGGCCTATCTTGATGAACGCGAACTGGTAACCAATACCTATATTCCGGCCGATGTTGATGTGGAACTGGCCGATGGCCGCCACGTTATTGCCCATACCTATGTGGCCGACCCGGCACACCCGCAATATGCGGGCAACCTGCCAATGCGCGAGGCGGCTGAAATTATTACCGCAGCCTATGGTAATGTCGGCCCTAATCTGGAATATCTTGAAAATACGGTTTGCCACCTTGATCAGATGGGCATTGTTGATCCGCCCTTGCATGATCTGATGGATCTGGTGCGTCGCGAATATGGACAATTAAATATGGGTGCAGGGATTTAACCCGGCCCAACAAATAATGAACCTTGCCCCGGCATATATCTGTGCGGGTTTGGGGCAGGTTCGGGGGGAACTTGATGTCTCAGGCAAATTCAACGGCGGGTAAAACACAGGCCGTTCCCGTGATTGCCTATATGCTCCTCATCGCCTGCGCGTTGATGTGGGGGTCCAACCATGTGGTGGCGCGCGGGGTGAATGCATCGGTGCCACTGGCGGCACTGGCTTTCTGGCGCTGGGTTGTCGCCCTTTTATTGTTACTGCCGGTTTGTATGGGCAAGGTCCGCCGTGACTGGCCACTGATCAGACAGGGCTGGAAACCGATATTCTGGATCGGCACCACCGGGACATTCATGTTCACCATTGCCATCTATCTGGCGGCATATAACACCACGGCGGTTAATACAGGCCTTTTGAATGCGACAACGCCAATCTGGGTGTTGCTGTTTGCAGCGTTATTGACGGCAGACAAACCCCGCATGACCCAATGGGTGGGCGTTCTGATTGCCGGTTTGGGAACTGCGGTGATCATTGCCAAGGGCGACATTAATGTTTTTCTGGAAATGAATTTTGTTTCCGGCGATTTGTTCGCCCTTATTTCGGCAATGATCTGGGCGGTTTATTCGATGCTACTGAAATATGCACCACGTGGCATTCACCCGTTTAGTCTGATTTTCGCCTCCATCGTGGTCGGGCTGGTTTATCTGACGCCGATTTATCTGTGGAGCATTCTGGTCAATGGTGACCCGTATTTTACCCGGTTGGACCCGGCCTGGCCCGACATGATCAAAATTGCCTATATCGGTGCCGGACCGGCCTTTTTGGGCTATTTGTTCTGGAACCGGGGGGTTGGCATGGTGGGGGCGGCCAATGCCGGTGTGTTTCTGTATTTGATGCCCGCCTTTGCCAGTGTGCTGGCCATTATTTTTCTCGGTGAAGAACTGCATTTATATCATTTGGGTGGTATCGCCCTGATTGCCGTGGGGATTTGGCGGGCCACCCGGCGTGTCCCCAAACCGGCACCGACGAAAACGGCCTGATTTTTACGCTGGCAGAACCATCAAATTCCATGCAAAAGGCCGGTCAGAATTTCTGACCGGCCTTTATGTTTTCGCCCGTTCTTGATGAAAATGCCCAAACGGGAATGATCGAAGCGCGACAGTGCCGCCTAAACCCGCCTAGGCCGTGGTTTGGGGGGCATTGGCGTCGGCATCTGTGTCGGTAATACCCGGTGTGGGGGGCGGTGCTGGCAGGTCAAATTCGATTTGGGCGATTTTTTCCAGTTCGCGCGTACGGTCATCGATGCGGGATTTAATTTCACGCATAAATGTTTTGCGATCCAGCCCCGGTTCCATCGGCGGCAAATATTCCAGCGTCACCTTGCCGCTATATTTCATAAATTTTGCCCGGCCCCAGAACATGCCGGAATTAAGGGCAACCGGGATCATGGGGACATCGGGGAAGGCCCGGTAAAGGGCATAAACACCGGGATGATAAGGGCGGTCCGATCCGGGCGGGGTGCGGGTTCCTTCGGGGAAAATCACCACGCGCGCACCGCGTTTCAACCCGGAATCAACCCCCTTGATCATGTCCTTAAGGGCCGATCCACCGGCAGAGCGATCCACCGGGATTTGCCCTGAATATTTTAAAAACAGGCCAAAGACGGGAATATCGATCAATTCCTTTTTCAGGATATAGGCCGGATCATGCAACAGGGTATGAAAGGTCAGTGTTTCCCATGCGGACTGGTGTTTGGATACCAGAATGCACGGTCCGTCGGGCAAATACTGGCCGCCGACAATGCGGGGTTCCAGCTTGACCGTAATTTTCAACAGCCACTGCACCCACATACACCAGAAACGACCGGTTTTTTGGGCAAATTTGGGGCCAAAAAACAAAAACGGCCACAGCACCAGGCATTCGACAGCTGTGCCGCCAAAAAACAGGATGTTGAAAATCAGGGCACGAATTGTGCTCATCTTTACGTCCTTCAAACCAAATTCATTGCGTTCTGGTCTTTTAGGGGGTTTTGGGGGCAATGTGAAATAAATGCTTCACATGTAATGCCCACCTGCGGTTTTGCCTGCCCCGTGCGTTTCGTTCTTATCCCTGCGGGCCGACAATGACGACGGAGGCATCGGTATTCGCATTGCGATTGCCCGGCTGCTTATAGGACTGCCTTTGGGGCTTAGTTTCGCCGCTAACCGCATTTAACGGGTTCGCCGCCGACAATTCGTTATTGTCGGGTATTTCGTCGGGAACCGGCGGCAGGCTTTGCCGTGTGGATGGAAACCATTCCAGCACCTTGTTGCGAAAGGCCGCAAACAGATATTTGTTATATTCGCTTGAAATAAGCGCCGCACTACCGGGCCAGCGCCACCAGTCGTTTACTTTGACATTTTCTGGGAACACGGGATGCGCGACAATTTCGACATCGGGCATCAGGTTGTGAAATTCCAGCAGCGAGCGCGGCATATGGTAGTTGGCCGTGACGATGCGCAGGCTGTGATAGCCTTGTTTGTAAACCCATGTGGCGGTTTCAATGGCATTGCCCCGTGTGTTTTCGGCGATATGCCCCAAAACAATACAGCAGGCAACCAGGTCGGGGTCGGCGTGGCCCGCACTTAGAAGTTCATCAACCTCGACGCCGCGATAAACCCCCGAAATAAACAGTTTTTGCGCCAGGTGACGGTTAAGCAGGCGTCGGCCTTCGCTTAGCCGTTCGCTGCCACCGGTTAACACAACAATTGCATCGGTTTTTTGATAGGGGTCAGGAACATGATCGGGGATTTGACCCACATACCAGAAAAAACCGGCACCCCATACCAGTGCCAGCATGATCAAGGTGGAAATGAGGAAACGCACACGGCGCGACCGCCGCCGGTTCTGGACCGAGCGTGGGGCTGTTCGGGTTCTCTTCATTCCGGGATGCCTTTGGCGGCGCCGGGGCGCAGGCGCATCGTTGGTCTCCCATTACATATCGCAAAGCGCGTCAATATCGATTCCGCAAATGACGCATACATTACGCACATTCAAGGTGGGGTTGTCTACCGGTGCAGGCAGGGTGAGCGGGCAAAGTGTAAGAGATAAAACAACATAAAATCAATGTTGTGGTTATAACATCCGCCGTAACACCTTCAGGACGGTGCGCTTTGCCGTTAACCATGCCACCGACGAAATGGCAACAGGAACGATCAGCACCAGAATAAAAAACAGCGGCAAATGCAGGGTGGCCGGAATTTGCCAGCCCGCACGTAACCCCAGATAACCAATCAAAAGCGATACCGGCAATGCAATGGCAATGCCGATCAGGCTGCCCAAAAAGGCCAGTCGCATGGTGTGGCGGGCAAATTGACCGGCAATATAACCATCAGGTGCGCCAATCAGATGCAGTAATTCAATGATCGATTTATGAATGGACAGGCCGGAGCGGGTAGCGAAAAATACCGATAACGTGGTGGCGGCAAACAAAACACCAATCAGCGCAAGCAGCGCCATTTCAACCGACACGGCGACATCGCTGATCCGTTCCAGCCAGATCCGGTGATCGTCGAGGACGGCTTCGGGCGCGGTTCTGGAAACCGTTGCTTCAAGCACATTAAAATCAAAGCCCGATGACGGGGTAATTTCAATGATGCGCGGTATGGGAAGATCGCTGATCATTTCATTGGGGCCAAGCCACGGTTCAAGCAGTTCAACCATTTTATCGGGGCTAAGTTCGGCTATGCGGGCAACACCGGGTTGGCCTGAAACAGCGGCAATAATGGTTTGAACCCGTTCTTCCAGGGCCGCTTCGCGTTGTTTTGGTTCGAGTTGCGACAGGCCCGTTGGGGGCACCTGAATGGTCAGGCTGCCGTCAATCTGGGTGGCCCAGCGACCAACGGTATCGTGCAATACAGCAAGGCCGACAATCGAAAATGTCAGCAACGCCACCATCAGCGCCACGATGCTGGGCAGGAACCTGCTTGAGGAGTCGTTTTCAAGCGGCAAATGCGAGGGACGGGAACGGAATGCCATAATGCCTGGGTATTTCCTGCTTTTTGTCTTGGTGTTTTGCGGTGTGGTCGCTGTTACGCCTGGGGCCGGTGGTCAAGGTCGTGAATGGTGCCACCTTCGAGCAGCCAGTGTTTATGTCCGAACCGCCTTATCAGGTGGCGGTTATGGGTGGCGATCAACACCGTGGTGCCCAGTTTGTTCAGTTCCTCGAACAGGTATAAAAGGCGCATGGCAATACGGTCATCGACATTGCCGGTTGGTTCGTCGGCCAGCAACAGGGCCGGGCGGCTGATGACAGCACGGGCAATGGCCACACGTTGCTGTTGCCCGCCCGAAAGCCGCGACGGGATGGCGTTGATCTGATCGCCCAGGCCGACCCATTCAAGCAATTCGGTTACGTTTTTGCGAATTTGCAAATCTTCAACCCCGGCCACGCGCAAGGGTAAAGCTACGTTTTCAAAGGTCGATAGATGGTTGATCAGGCGGAAATCCTGAAAGACGACGCCAATTTTACGTCGTATTGCCGGTAATTCATCGCGCGGGATGCGAATATTGTCGCGGCCAAAAATGCTGATTTCGCCGCGCGTCTGTCGTAATGCCAGATAAAGCAGACGCATCAGGGTGGATTTGCCAGCCCCGGATGCCCCGGTTAAAAAGTGAAAACTGCCGCGTGTCAGGGAAAAGTTCAGTTCACGCAGAACTTCCGGTCCCGATTCATAACGGACCCCGACATTGCGAAAACTGACGACATCGTTCACCTGCGTCCTCCTGACTGCGTTGTGGGCGGTGGTGCGTTTGGGCATGATCTGCCGCCAAACGACGCCACAGACCGGCTTATACCTGAAAATGCCTTAAAAATGCGTGGATATGCAAATGTGCGCATGGCGTTACCGGGCATGGCACTGTTTTAACATAAAAAATTATCAATCAAGGGTGTGTTTTATGGCAATGGTATGTGATCTTGAACGCAGTTTATACGCTGCTTTATCCAGCTTCTGTTATCTTTGCTTAACAGTCTGTTAAATCGGCGCTATTTACATATAGTATGAAGCGGCGAAAAGCGGGGGGTGTCCGTCGACCGTTTTTCCTGTATTCAATGGGTCCTGACCCTAGGTTCGGAATTCGAGCTGCTGACAGCTTTATGCCAGGTTTGCAATGATCATAACTTGCCCAGACTGCTCTAAAAAATATTCTGTAAAGGCCGAGTCTATCGGACCGAAAGGCAGAACTGTACGCTGTAAAAGTTGCGGTAACAGTTGGCATCAGGACCCTCCGGGGGCGAAACCTGCTGCGCCGGCTGCGCCTGCGCCCGCGCCGGTTTCATCTGCCGGTGACGAGGAAATGACACCACCCCCGTTTGCCCGCGATGGGGCCGCTGGGGGGGATTTTGGTGCGGGCCAGTATGACGGCGATGTCGATGCCGGTTTTGAAGGTGCGGACCGTATTCCCGATCCGCCGCCCTTTCCGCGTCAGCTCAATAGAAATGACGACCCGGCGCCCAAATCGAAAAAGGGCATTGTCGGCTGGATCCTGTTTTTGCTGATCATCATCGGGATTGGTGCCGGCGCCTATTTTGCCAAGGATGCCTTGATCAACGCCTGGCCGCCGATCGCCAAAATGTATGACATGGTTGGCCTGGATGTGCCCCATGTTGGCGAAGGTCTTGATATTAAGGAAATGCCGCCGACCCGTGAAGAAGAAGACGGCGTGGATGTTTTGGTGGTGCGCGCTGAAATCGTTAATATCAGTAAGGTTGACCGTTCGCTGCCCTATTTGCTGATCGAACTTCTTGATCCGCTTGACCGGGTGGTTCAGCGCAAAAAAGTTCCGTTGATTTATGATCAGCAGGCGGCACAGGTTGAACCGGGGATGCCCATTCAGGAACAGGTTTTGCCGGTAGGTAAGACATTGAATGTGGAAACCAAAATCCGCAAACCAAACCCGACAGCCACGCGCCTTCAGGTAACCTTCCTTGACCCGCGTGAAGCCGTTGAGCCTTAAGGCATTATCACCGGGTGATAATGCCGCCTGAAAGAATTGTGAAACGGGCAGTACCAGCGGGTGCTGCCCGTTTTGTTTGGCGGCGTATCTAGGGCTGTAACGTCAGGGCATAATGGTTACCCGGGCGCGATCGCGGTTTGCAAAAACTTATCGGGTAATTGGCCGGTAATGGCATCGGTCACTGGTGCAGAGGGGCGGGGTGTTGCGAATGTCGGGCACAGCTACACCGTATCGCCGGCATATCAGCTATTGAAGGCATTGCATCTTGCCGCAGTGTGCAGTAACGCGCAGGTTTCCTGCCCCGTTGGCATGCGTGGTTGTCGAGATGTGGGGCAGGCGGATGTTACCAGGTGCTTGGCCAATGGATGTTAAAACCGTTTTAGCAACCGGTCGATATAGTCATGTTCAAGTACCGGCCGGCCCGGCTCGCTGGAGCGCCGGCGCAGTTCCTGCAATATTTGCCAGGTTTTATTGAGTGTATCGGCATTGGGAATATGGGTGCCATTTTCGCCGTCCACCGGCCGTCCCAGCGGGTCACGCTGGCCCGGCTGGCCCAGTTCATCAAACATGGGCATCATTTTGCTTAGCCCTTCAAGCGCCTGGCCCAGGGCGCCAATACCTTCACGCAGGCTTTGCAGGGCGTTTTGTTGCTGTTGCAGGGCTTCATGCTGGCGACCATGGTCAAGGGCGTCAGAGGCGCGTTTCATGGCATCAATTGCACTTTTCAGGCCGCTGCTATTCCCGAAACGGTCAAAGGCGTTATTGTTGGTAAGGGAACCGGCATCGTCGGATAATTGCTGTTGGGTTTGTGCACGGTCCTGGCTGCTGGGCGCGTCATTGCTGCGCTGGTTAGCCTGGTCCATTAATTCCTGCTGGCGTCGGGCAAGGTCACGCATACCATCGAGCATCTGCCGAAGGGGTTGTGTGATGTCCTGTCCTTTGCCGTCGCTGCTGACCTGCATGTTTTCAACCAGCTGGCGCAACTGGTCGATCAGGTCGCGGGCTTCGTTGCGTGCCCCCGACCGCATCAGCGCCCCGATCTGGTCAATGACGCGCGAGAGATCCTGTTGTTCAATCATCTGGCCGTGCGGCGCATTTTCCGGGCGCATCGGGGCATCTTTTTGCGCCAGTGCGGCCATATATTCGTTTAAGGCCTGACGATAACGTTCGATCAGGTCGGAAATTTCCTGTTCGCCGATGTCCGGGTTTGACAGGGCATCCAGCAGTTTTTCTTCGGCTTCGATCAGGTTGCGTTCGGCCAGGCCATAATGGCCACGTTCAATTTCCTCGGCAATGTGCCACAAAAGATCGCCGACATTCTGGTGATAGGCAATATCGTCAAGGTGGGCCGATAACCGTGCTGTTGCCACCGAAAGGCCCAGAAAGACCCCAATATCGCCGCCATATGCCTGGGGCGCGTTTAACACCGGGTACAGGCTGTTGCGCAGGTCGCGTGCCTGGTCGGGATAACGCAGTAAAAGTTTACGAATATCAATCAGCTTGCGAGCAACCGGATGGGTGAATTCTCGTTCGGGTAATACCAGCGACTGTATTTCGCTTTTGGCAGTTTGGCCGAAATTATCGGTAGCGACGAGTTGCAGGTTTACCGGCAACCCGGCCCAGGCATGCGCAACCAGATTCAAAAAATAAGGCCCATGCAGGTTGTTAACGGATACGGGCGCATCGTTGGTTGCACTATCCGGTGTTGTTTCTGGTGTGTTATCATCAGCGCCATCGTTAACCGGACCGTTTTCTGCGTAATTTTCGCGCTGATTTTTAGCAGATGATCCGTCGGTCCCACCGGTCAGGTTGATGGTAATAGGCTCGATTTTGCCATAGACCGAAGCCGCAGTGGCTTCAAGGCGCGGGCTGACAATTAAGTTTAGCGTGCGAATGCCGTAATCGTCATTTGCAATGTAATCCAGGCGGACATGATCGCGTTTTGTGGTTGTGGGGGGCGCAACAAAAGCCAGAACCGGCGGAATATCGGCAACAATATCAACCTGCATTCGTAACCGGCTGGTACCCCAGACCGTAATGTTCCATTCGCCGGGCTGATCCAGCAATGTTGAAACGGAATAACTGTTGTTTTCGCTGTTTCCAAGCGGCCGTTTGTGGCCATCAGGGGCGATAAGGGTGGGTTGCCATGCACTGGTGATGCTGCCTGCCAGAATGGTGCCTGCCGGAACACGTAACTGCACCGGCTGGTTTTCATCGCTGGCGTCGCTACTGGTGCCATCACGCTCTGCCGTTTCGTTTGTATTTTGCCCTGATTTGTCCGCGCCAGGTGTTTCTGACCCTGGATCAGGTCGGGTTAAAACACTGCTGCTGCCATTCCATGTGGCACTGGTTCGCCCGGTACCTTCGTTTGGGGCTGTGGTGCCCAGACCATTATTTGACGCGGTAAAATAGGTGATGGCACCTTCATGTCCCGGGTTAATAACACGGGGGATTTTGCCGGTATAGGCAGGCGGTGTTACCCACAAACTGGTGGAAAAAGCAGCCCCGCTTAACCGGCTAAGCGGGTCCAGTGCTGTTGAAAGGCGGTCGCCGTATTTGCCATGTGCCACCATCACACCCACGAAAAGCAGCAATACCGGGATCACGGCCAGCCCGAACGGGTCGTGCCTGGCCAGTACCGGACGGGGACGAGGCAGGTGCAAATGGCCGGTTTTGGTTTCGTTGGCGCGCAGCTGGCGTTGCCACAAATAGGTTGTCAGGGCGTCGTCCGATGCGGCAATGCCATCGGTCTGGCTTTGCAGGGGGGTGTGGTAGAGGTTGTTTTCGGCCTCTATCCGCGCCATGACCTGAATGGCGGGGGGGGATTTAAGGGCGCGCCATGCAAAAACACCAAAAACACCCAGCCCGATAATCGCAAGCCCCAACAGGCATAAATGAACGATCGGTGGTAACTGGTTAATAACGCCGGTCAGGGCCAGGCCAACGAAACTGGCAATAATCGCCAAAACGGGGATCAGGCGTGGCCACACCCGTTCCCACGTCAAAACAAGACGGGCGATTTTTAGCCGACGTTCCAGCCGGGCGGATGTGATCAACATATTCACGCAAACGGCCCTGTGGTGGATCTTGTTATCAGTTTGGACGTGCAATGCTTAAGGTCAAGCAAAGACCGCGTGATCAGGGACAAAAAAAGGGCCGCGACGCGCGCGACCCTGTTCGATATTGGCCCAGGGGCCGTTTTGGGGCAACTCCCCGCAATGCGGCGAAATTAATCCAGCCAGCCCGGAATTTTGTCCAGTCCGATCAATTCATCAATTGACTGGCGTTCGCGGATAACGGCGAATTTATCGCCGCTAACCAGAACTTCGGGTGTCAGCGCACGGGTGTTATAGGTCGACGACATGACCGCGCCATAAGCCCCTGCCGAACAGATCGCAACAAGATCCCCCGGTTGCAGGTTATCGGGCAGTTTGCGGTCTTTGCCAAAGGTATCACCGGTTTCGCAAATCGGGCCAACCACGTCCATCAACGCCATTTTGTCATCATCGCCGGCTTCATTAACGGCAATGATTTCGTGATAGGCGTTATACAATGTCGGACGGATCAAATCGTTCATGGCGGCATCAAGGATGGCAAAGCGTTTGGCTTCGCCGTCTTTGATATACATGACGCGCGAAACAAGAATACCGGCATTGCCCACAATCAAACGGCCCGGTTCCAGGGTGATGTGGCAACCAAGATGCCCCACCGTTTCACGCACCATCTGGCCATAGGCTTCGGGCAGGGGCGGTGTTTCGCCCTGATAGGCAATGCCAAGCCCGCCGCCAAGGTCGAGGTTTTTAATATCGATACCATATGTCCGTAATTCCTCGACCATGCCAGCCAGGCGGGTGAAGGCCTCGCGGAACGGGGTCAGGTCGGTCAATTGCGAACCGATATGCATGGCAATACCGGTAATTTCGATACCATCCATTTTGGCGGCATCGCGGTAAACCTCAATCGCGCGGGTCCAGTCGATGCCAAATTTGTTTTCGGCCTTGCCCGTGGCGATTTTTTCGTGGGTTTTGGCATCGACATGCGGGTTGATGCGCAATGCAATGCGGGCCTTTTTGCCCATATCCAATGCCACGCGGTTCAATTCGACCAGTTCAGGGATTGATTCGACATTGATTTGCGCAATGTTGGCATCCAGTGCTTCGCGCATTTCGGCATCGGCCTTGCCCACACCCGAAAAAATCACCTTTGACGGAGCGACGCCCGCGCGAAGGGCACGGCGCATTTCCCCCACCGAAACCACATCGGCCCCGGCCCCCAATTTGGCAAGGGTCCTGATCACGGCCTGGTTTGAATTGGCCTTAAGCGCATAACAAACCGTGGCATCCAGCCTGTCAAACGCGCTGGCATACACCTTGTAATGGCGTTCCAGGGTTGCGGTGGAATAGCAATAAAACGGGGTGCCGACCTGGTCGGCCAGTTCCGGTATCGAAACGCCTTCGGCGTTCAGAACACCATCAACATACTCAAAATGGTTCATTGGCTGGGATAGCTCCGCGGGTAATCTTTGCCAGCATCTGTTGGCGGTACGGGCGGGCCTTTTTTGCCACAGGCGGCAACGGCCAGGCCCATGGTCACTGCCAGCGCCAAGATCAGCGCACGCGTGCCATGGCGGGTTATCGTGTGATTTTTCATTTCAAAAACCTTTCCTTTGCCGCGGCAACGGATTCGCGAACACGTTCCGGGGCCGTGCCGCCAAAACTTTTGCGGGCGGCAACCGATGCTTCCACGGTCAACACATCAAAAACCGCGCTGGTGATTTTCGGCTCGATTTTCTGCAGTTCTTCCAGCGGCAGCTGGTCCAGGTCGCAGCCCATGGTTTCGGCCAGTTTCACAGTTGCCCCAACGACATGGTGTGCATCGCGGAACGGCATGCCCAGTTCGGTCACCAGCCAGTCGGCAAGGTCGGTTGCGGTGATGTAACCGGCCCCGGCAGCCTTGCGCATGTTATCGGCAAACACTTTCATATCGGCGACCATGCCGGTCATGGCCGCAACGCACAGGCCCAAATGGTCATGGGCAAAGAAAACCGGTTCCTTGTCTTCCTGCATGTCCTTGGAATAGGCCAGCGGCAGGCCTTTCATCGACAGCATCAGCGAATTATAGCAGCCCACAATCCGGCCAATTTTGGAGCGGATCAGCTCGGCGGCATCGGGGTTGCGTTTTTGCGGCATGATCGATGAACCGGTCGAAAATTTATCGGACATGCCAACAAATTTGAACTGGGCCGAACACCAGATCACCATTTCCTCGGCCAGGCGCGACAGATGCATGGCGGTAATGGAGGCCACATTGAGATATTCCAGCGCAAAATCACGGTCTGACACGGCATCGAGCGAATTGGCTGCCGGGCGGTCAAACCCCATCGTTTCCGATGTCAGGTGCCGGTCAATCGGGTAGGGCGTACCGGCCAGGGCGGCAGAGCCCAGCGGGTTTTCGTTCATTCGAACCTTGCAGTCGGCGACGCGAGAGCGGTCGCGGCCAAACATTTCAACATAGGCCAGCATATGGTGGCCAAATGTTACCGGCTGCGCGGCCTGCAAATGGGTAAAGCCCGGCATTACGGTATCGATGTTTTTTTCTGCCTGACCAATCAGGGCTTCCTGCAACCCGGCAAGGCCTGCTTCAAGGTCATTCAAGGCAACGTCACGCACCCACAGTTTGAAATCGGTGGCAACCTGGTCATTCCGCGACCGGCCGGTATGCAGGCGGCCTGCTGCCGGACCGATCAGGTCGCGCAGGCGACTTTCGACATTCATGTGAATATCTTCAAGGGCGGTCGAAAACACGAAATGGCCGCTCTCGATTTCTTGAAGAATGCGGTCTAGACCTTCGATGATTTTCTCGCCATCCTCAGCCGGAATAATGTTTTGTTTGACCAACATGGCACAATGGGCCTTTGATCCCTGAATGTCCTGGGCATACAGGCGTTTATCAAACCCGATTGAGGCATTGATTTCTTCCATGATTGCGGAAGGGCCTGCTTCAAAGCGACCGCCCCACAAGGCGTTGGCGTTTTTCGGGTTGGCAGAAGTCTGGTCGGTCATGTTGTTTTCGCTTTGGTCTGAAAGGTGTGTGTTGTGAAGGCGCTGCTTCAATATATAAAACTTGGCGTGATTGTCGCCATATCCGCCATTTATGCAAGCCCTGCCTTTGCCAATGTGGCTGTCCCTGATCAACTTTCCAAACTTGATAGCGCAACACATGCTGGGCCACTGCCCGATAAAACCGAATTTAGCGACGAAAACGGCAATATCCATGACCTGAAAGGGTTCAAGGGCACGGTGATGCTGGTCAATTTATGGGCGACATGGTGTGCGCCGTGCGTGCGCGAAATGCCGGATCTGAACGATCTGGCCGATAAAATGGCCGATAAACCGTTTCGCGTGATTGCGATTAGCCAAGATCGCGGCGGTGCCAAGGATGTGCAGGCGTTTTTCGACGAAAACGATATTCATAACCTTGATGTTGCCCTTGACCCCAAAGGCGCGCTTGCGCGCTCGTTCAAGGTGCGCGGCCTGCCAACCAGCATTCTGATCGGTAAAGATGGCAATGTGATTGGCTATGTCGAAGGGGTGGCACCGTGGGCCGATCCGGCGATTATCAAGTATTTCACCGATCTGACAAACGACTGATTGGCGCTTGGTATCGCGTGCCTGTTGCGCGGGGCCAATGAACCGGCCGGATCTGGTTTATCTGTGAATTGCAAGCACCGGCCCCTCGTTGCCCGCCATGTGTAATGGCAGGCAATATGGGACCGGTGCTGGTTATTATCAAAGGGCAGGGATGGATTTATGCCTGATAACGTGGTGCGGCTTGCCCGTTAAGCAAATGCGGCAGCATTGCTTTGCGGGCATCTTCCAGGGTCAGCCATAAATTTTCGTCGTGCAGGGGGGGAATGGTGATGGTTTCGCCTTTGTCAAAACCGGCAAGGGCGGCATCAACCAGTTCGTTCACATCCATCACGCCATCAAGGTCGTTAACATTGCGGCCTGAACGTTCCCATATTTCAGTACGGGTGGCTGCGGGCAACACAGCCTGAACATGCACACCGGTTGCAGCCAGTTCAATATTCATTGCGTGCGACAGGGCGATAACAAAGGATTTGGTTGCCCCGTAATAGCCCAGCGGTAATTCCGGGGCCAGCCCGACGACGGACGCGATATTGATAATTGCCCCGGCTTTGTTTTCAACAAAACGCGGAATAACGGCAGCACTAAGCTGGCTTAAGGCTGTTACATTTAACGTAATCAGGTTGCGGATTTCAGCAGACGTCGCATCCGTGAAACCGCCATGGGCAGCCATACCGGCATTGTTCACCAGAATGCCAAGATTGGGCAGGCTGGCAAGCCGGTCTTCAACTTTTGCAAGGTCCGCAGCATCGGTCAAATCGGCAACAAGAATATCGACCTTTACACCGGTTTCGACCCGCAGGCGTTCAGCCAGGGCATTAAGGCGTTGTTCGTTGCGGGCAATAATCAGCAAATCATGGCCACGTTTGGCAAAACGGTCGGCATAGGTGGCACCGATGCCGGTGGACGCACCGGTAATGGCAACCGTACTTTTATTTGACTGCGACATAGGAAATTCTCCGGATTTTTGCAGGGCATCGCCCTTGCCTGTTCATGTATATTTCCTTATGATGATGACTAACATTATTAGAGTCAACAGGAGGTTTTCATGAAGCTGTCGCAAAGCCAGGTAGACGCCAATCGTCGCCGTATTCTGGCCGCCGCAGCCTGCCTGTTTCGACAGCATGGTATTTCCGGGGTTTCGGTAAATGATGTGATGAAGGCCGCCGGAATGACTCATGGCGGGTTTTATAACCATTTCAAATCAAAGGATGATTTGGTGCAGGCCTCCCTGGGGATGCCAAATGACCAGTTGGTCGATGACGGCATTTCGGCACAGGATTTTTCAGATTTGTATCTCAGCCGCCGGCATCGCGACCATGTTGATCACTCTTGCGTGTTCTCGTCACTTGGTACGGAACTGGTGCGCGGCAATGAAGGTTTGCGGCGCGATTTAACCCACAATTTGCACCATTTTGTTGCGCAAATGGCCCGGCCAAAATTTGGCGGGGACAATATTCAGCCCGGAATTGATGGTAACGTGGATGCTGATGCAGCCGATGACCGCGAGGTGGCGATTGCCAATGTTGCCACCCTGATCGGCTCGGTCATTATGGCCCGCATCGCCGATGATCCGCAATTTTCTGACGAGATACTGGCCGCTGGCCGCAAGCGGCTTGGCCTGGCACCGCTTGATAATGCCAAAACCGCGATCACCCCGTCATCTGTCTGACCGGGGCTGGATGTTTATGCTTTGATACTGATCAGGCTCAGTTTCTAGTGATCCTGAAATTCGTTGGCCAGCGCATCATAGAGGCGGCGAAACTTGGCCATGCGGGGCAGGTATTGTTCGTGTCGGTGCGCATCGGGTTTTAAAACATTTTCGATGACGGGGGGCGTGCAAACATCCTCGATGGTGCCATCCTTCGCCGCCATGCGTGCCAACCTTGCTGCGCCAAATGCCGGGCCTTTGGCCCCGCCCTGATAGCGTGCCAGCGGGGTGCCCATGATATCGGCTATCATTTGGGTCCAGTAAAGGCTGCGTGCGCCGCCGCCAATGACGCCGGGTAATTCGCAATGTGTTCCAGCGGCATGCAGGCACGATTGCGCATCGGCCAAGGCAAAGGCTACGCCCTCCAGCACCGCCTGCACCATATGTTCGCGGGTGGTGTTGGTGCCCAGTCCAAAAAACACCCCGCGTGCATAGGGGTTGTTATGCGGCGTACGTTCGCCACTAAGATACGGCAAAAACATCAGATCAGACGGTTTTTTATGTTGTGCCTCGGTTCGTGCCAACAGGTCTGAAATGTTGGTTTCGCCCAGCATTTTTGCCACCCACGCCAGGCAACTGGCCCCGTTGAGCAAAACGGCCATTTGAAACCAGCGATCGGGCACCGCATGGGCAAAGCTGTGCAGCAGCAGTTCCGGTTTCGGGCGATAGCGATCAGATGCGACAAAAAGCTGTGATGACGTGCCAAGCGAAATAAAACCCGCCCCGTGGGTAACGGCACCGGCCCCCATGCCCCCGGTGGCGGCATCGCCGCCGCCACCCGCAATGACAACATTTTTAGTCATGCCCCAGCGCGCGGCCAAATCGGGGCGCAGCGTGCCTGTGGCATCGCTTCCTTCAAAGAGCGGCGGTAGTTGATCGGCGTTAAGGCCGGTGGCGGCAATGGCATCGGGGTTCCAGGCGCGTGCTTCCTCGTCTAACCATAATGTCCCGGCGGCATCAGACATTTCAGTCGCCTTTTCGCCGCACAAATGCAGGCGGATATAATCCTTGGGCAGCATGATGGTGCGAATCGCCTCAAACACATCGGGTTCGTGTTTGCGCAGCCACATGATTTTGGGTGCCGTCATACCGGGCATGGCGACCACACCGGCGCGCAGGGCAAGGCCGGGAAGCGCGGATTCGAGGTCGTCGCATTCGGCCTTGGCGCGGCCGTCATTCCATAAAATGGCCGGGCGTAGCGGGGTGTCGTCCTCGCCCAGCACCACGGCACCATGCATTTGCCCTGAAAGACCGATGGCACGGACCTGCGATAATGCCCGGGCATTGTTTGCCATGATCAGGTCAATTGCCTGCAGGGTGGCTTCCCACCAGTCGGCCGGGTTTTGTTCGCTCCAATACGGGTGAGGATTGCTAAGCGACAGGGCAATGTCGGCTTCGGCGACAATTGCCGATGTGTCATCCATCAGCAGGGCTTTTACCGCTGATGTGCCAACATCAATTCCCATAAACATCGCAACGCCTCCCGTTAATTTTATTACCTACAGGAGTACAAATTCAGGCGATAAGATCAACTGATTTGATTGCGAATTTTTTGTGTTTGCGACGAAAGGTTGCCGAAATACAAAAAAAGCCACCACCCGAAGGTGATGGCTTGAAAATTGATTTGGCAACCGGTTTAGCGGGTTGGTACCGGTTCGTCGCCCGAATAGTCGTAAAAGCCGCGGCCAACCTTGCGGCCAAGCCAGCCGGCTTCGACATATTTGACCAGAAGCGGGCACGGACGATATTTGGTATCGGCCAGGCCATCATGCAGAACATGCATGATCGACAGGCAGGTATCGAGACCAATAAAGTCGGCCAGTTGCAGCGGGCCCATCGGGTGATTGGCACCTAAACGCAGGGCGGTATCGATCGACTGCACATTGCCCACACCCTCATACAGGGTATAGACCGCTTCGTTGATCATGGGCAGCAAGATGCGATTGACGATAAAGGCCGGGAAATCTTCGGCGCTTGCCGTGTCCTTGCCCAGTTTTTTCGTCAATTCATGAATGGTGCGATAGGTCGTCTCATCGGTGGCGATGCCACGGATCAGTTCAACCAGTTTCATTAACGGCACCGGGTTCATGAAATGCATGCCCATGAACTTTGATGGCCGGTCAGTGTAGGATGCCAGGCGCGTCACCGAAATGGACGACGTGTTGGTCGCAATAATGGCTTCTTCACCCAGAACCGGGCACAACGATTTGAAGATCTGCTTTTTGACTTCTTCGTTTTCCGTCGCCGCTTCGATGACAAGATTGCAGTCAGACAAAAACGTATATTCCACCCCGGTGGTAATCCGGGACAAAGCTTCGTCTTTCTCTGCTTGCGAAATCATCTCTTTTTTAAGCTGGCGGTCCAGGTTCTTGCCAATCTGAACCAGCGCCTTTTCAAGTGCCTGTTCCGATACGTCAAGAAGACGGACGTCATAACCGGCCAGTGCGATCACGTGGGCAATTCCGTTGCCCATCTGACCGGCACCAATGACGCCGATTGTTTTGATATCATCCAATGAAGCCATGTTTCCCCACTTAATCCCTATCCAAAAAGGATCTGACTATTTGTCGAGTTCACTCGCCAATGCGGGAAGGGCCTCGAACAGGTCCGCAACAAGTCCGTAATCGGCAACCGAAAAGATCGGTGCGTCTTCGTCCTTGTTGATCGCAACAATGACCTTACTGTCCTTCATGCCGGCAAGGTGCTGAATAGCACCTGAAATGCCTACCGCAATGTATAGCTGCGGTGCAACAACTTTGCCAGTCTGACCCACCTGCCAGTCGTTCGGGGCGTACCCTGCATCAACTGCTGCGCGTGATGCGCCAATGGCGGCACCCAGTTTGTCGGCAATCGGTTCGATCAGGTGGAAGTTTTCCCCCGACCCCATGCCGCGCCCGCCAGAGATCACAACCGACGCTGCCGCCAGTTCCGGGCGTTCCGACTCGGTCAATTCCTGTCCGACAAAGCTGGATTTACCAAAATCCGACGCCGTCGCAACGGTTTCAACACTGGCCGATCCACCTTCACCTGCAACCGGGTCAAAACCCGTGGTCCGCACTGTAATTATTTTCAGGCTGTCGGAGGACTGCACGGTTGCAAGGGCGTTACCCGCATAAATCGGCCGCACAAAGGTATCGGCACTTTCAACATCAACGATGTCGGAAATTTGCGCGACATCCTTTAGGGCGGCAACGCGGGGCATAAAGTTTTTGCCCGTGGTCGAGGATGCAGCCAGGATGTGGCTGTAATCGCCCGCAAGTTCAATCACCAGACCAGCCAGGTTTTCAGCCAGTGCATGGCCGTAAACGGCATTGTCGGCCAGCAAAACCCTGGCAACGCCATCGGCTTTGGCGGCGGCATCGGCAACGGCGGCACAGTTTTCACCGGCAACCAGTACGGTAATGTCACCGCCAATCTTTTTGGCAGCGGCGATGGTGCAAAGGGTTGCGCCCTTTAATTCGGTATTGTCGTGTTCGGCAATAACTAGAATGCTCATATGACCTGCCCCTGCTTAAATTACTTTGGCTTCGTTACGAAGTTTGTCGACCAGTTCGGCGACATCCGCAACCTTGATGCCCGCCTTGCGTGATGCCGGTTCGGTCACTTTCAGGGTTTTCAGGCGCGGTGCGGTATCGACCCCAAGGTCGGCAGGCGACAGGGTATCAAGCGGCTTTTTCTTGGCCTTCATGATATTGGGAAGCGATGCATAGCGCGGTTCGTTCAGGCGCAAATCGGTGGTCACAATCGCCGGAAGGTCCAGCTTGATGGTCTCAAGGCCGCCATCAACTTCACGGGTGACATCCATTTTGCCATCGGCAATTACGACCTTGGATGCAAACGTACCCTGCGGCCAGCCCAGCAATGCCGCCAGCATCTGGCCGGTCTGGTTGGCGTCATCGTCAATCGCCTGTTTACCCAGAATAACCAGATCGGGGGCTTCTTTTGCCACCACTTCCTTTAGCAGCTTGGCAACCGCTAGCGGCTGCAATTCGTCGTCGCTTTCTACCAGAATGGCGCGATCTGCACCCATGGCAAGGGCCGTGCGCAGGGTTTCCTGCGATTGTTTCACCCCAAGGGATACGGCGACCACTTCGGTGGCACTGCCGGCTTCCTTCAGGCGGACGGCTTCTTCAACGGCAATTTCGTCAAACGGGTTCATGGACATCTTGACGTTGTTTAATTCAACGCCGGACTGGTCCTGTTTGACTCGGATCTTGACGTTGTAATCCACAACGCGCTTAACGGCGACAAGAACCTTCATGACAGACCTGTTCGTTTTTGTTGTCTAACCAATGGATGCATCACCCTTTTAACGGCTTGATACATCCGGTGTTACTGTTTTCCCTGCGATGCACAATAATCGGCACATGCAGGCTTGTCAATTTACGTAAAGAGGTTAACGTTAACGACAACTTCTTTACTGAAAATTTGACCCTGGCAACCGGAATAACCGGGATCAAAAACAATATTTTCAGGAAGGCTGGCAATCTGAATTACGCCTTTCTGAAACCTAATTCTATTTTGTATCGTCTTTGGCGGCATCGCGGGTCAGGCCCGGTTGCCATAAAATATCGTCCTTGCCGCCATTATTGGCGTAGCGCGACAGCACAAACATATGGTCCGACAGGCGGTTGATATAACGTATGGCCTGCGGGTTGATGTTTTCCTGTGCGGCCAGTTCAACCATTTGTCGTTCGGCGCGGCGCGAAACGGTGCGCGCAACGTGCAACTGGGCGGCCAACGCTGTGCCACCGGGCAGGATAAAGGATTTTAGCGGGTTAAGATCGGCATTGATGGCGTCAATTTCGTTTTCCAGCCGGGTTACCTGGCTTTCGACAATGCGCAAGGCCGGATAGTCGCCTGTGTCATCGGTGCCATCGCCCGGCGTGCATAAATCTGCCCCCAGATCAAACAGATCATTTTGAATACGCGCCAGCATGGCATCAATCCCGGGCGCATCGGCGCTGTGCAGCCGGGCAACACCGATGACGGCATTTGTTTCATCCACCGTGCCATAGGCTTCAACGCGAATGTCGCTTTTGGCAACCCGTTTGCCGTTGCCAAGGGCGGTTTTGCCCTTGTCGCCCGATTTGGTGTAAATGCGTGTCAGCTGAACCATGTTTTGCGTGTTCGTTTCCTGTTTGATTTCCGAAGGGCCCGGTATCATCCGTATTGGCGTTGATCCGGGCTGGCGTTCGCTGTGGGTGCTAATCTAGTGGTGACCCATCGCCATGACAGATAAAATCAGCAACAACAAAATTGCACCTGCCTGCGCAATAATGCGCCATTGCATCAGTTTGTTGGATGTCCGCGCACTTTTGCCCCGGGCCATCGTAATAATGCCCAGCACCAGAATGATGCCTACCGCTGCCATCGCCAGCAAAACACCGATTTGCAAAAACGCAGCCATTTATCGTCTCCGTTAGAACCCGCCCGATATGTAATCTGGCACCAGGTTTCAGCAAGGCACCAGACTGGCTCACAGGCATTTGAGAACCCGATTGTGAACCGCCCTGATCGCATCGGCAAGGATCAGGGGCCGGTATGCTGCGTCAATCTGCCCGTCAGGGCAAGTTTTGCTGTAACGAAGTTGAAAAAAATCCGTTTTTCCCTGTCAACCATCATAAAATCCGGCGGTAAAACACCACAAACAGCAAAAGGAAGCCCGCGCAAATGGCGCAGACTTCCGTTGTTTTTATTTGCTCGTGTTTGTCCGGGTGGGGTTTGAGTGTTTTTGGCGGGCCGGTTTAAAGGCGAGGATAGGCGGTGTTGACATACCACCCGGTGGGATTGGCATATAACCAGAACAGCCTGATTTCAAATTGCCGGTTTTGGGTTGTCAGGCAGGTGGGGCCAGACATGTTATTGTGCCGGGCGGCGTGCGCGATGGCATCAAGCACATTGTTCATCGTGCAATGGTCGGGAAACATGGTTGATCTGGCTTTGTTAAGCTGATCGATGCCGTCGCTGACCAGAAAATTGTTTAATTCGTATATTCCGTTGGTGTGCCATTGTCCGTGATCCGGGTGTGATATGACCAGCGCACTGCTATAGGCATCGAATTTAACCGTATCCGGTGTTTCGCCATCTGGTTGCGAATGAAAACCAACAGCCCCGTAACGGCCAATTTCACCACAAAAAACATGACGTTGATTAATGTCGATATGATCGACGGTCGCAAGGCGCGTTAAAGTTGTGCAGTTAATGCGGGCCGATGCCGGGCGCGCAAACGCCATTGTTATGGTTAGAAACATTGCCGTTGCGAAAATGATGGGTGGGGAGAGCCACCTGAAGGTGCAAAATTTGTTTTGCACGGCTGTTTTCCTTTTTTCTGCCATACGGGGGCAAGGGAGGCTGCCCCCGTATGGTGCAAAGGCCGGGCCGGGTTAGGGACGACGATTATTGATGGAACAGGCCGCTTTTGCCGTCATAGGTCATGGCGATTTCGTTGACCCCGCCACCGAATTTGGCCACCGACTGTTTGCCGGTAACATCGGTGATGATGGTCGAGCTTTCGAAATGCCCTTCAAGCCAGATATAGACGTGGGTGTAAGGGGTAACCTGGATCTGCTGGGTGGCCAGAACCGAATTGGCCGAAATCGGCTTGCGTTCTTCGATTTTCTGGTTGACCTGTGCTGTCTGCGACAGACCAAAGGTCAGGCAGGGGTATTTGCCATAGGACATGTCGTTCTGTGCGGCAAAGGTGCCCGATGCCACATCGGCACTTTTAACCGGCTGCCCAAAGGTCGCACTATCGCCAAAGGTGTAAATGGAGCCGGTCATTGACGGGCCAGGCTGAACTTCGGACAGCTTGGTGATTTTTTCGCCATTGGTGCCCGTCGATGCGGTCGAAGCATAAAGCCAGTATTCTTCCGACCACTGAATGGAATTGCTTTCAAACGGGTCAAAAGCCACCCAGATCACGCTGACGGACGAATTGCCCACCGGTTTTGCCAGGGCGATTTTCTGCTGCGCACCATTGATGATGTTCAGGTCCGTGGGGTCAACATTAAGGGTGAGGGTATAATCCATTTTGTTCTCCTGAAATTTTGTTGTGACTGAGCTTTCTGCTCGCCGTTAGGAGTACGTTAAAAGTATTACGCGCATAACGGGTATGATTCCACTGATATTAAACCTTAAATCACCACAAGGTAAGACAGATGGAAACTGTAACCAGGGGCAGAACTATGGAACGTCAAATTTTTAAAGGGTTCCCGATCTATGATCACGAAGCCTTCGCGACACTGGAACATTTGTTTGAAGAAAACCGTGGATTAATAATGGCTTCACTGCCATGGCTGGTCGCTGAACTGATCGAGGATTTTGGCTTTCGCGAGGCACTTGAGTTTGTGTATTGCCACGGGGGACGTAAAATTTATCTGCGTAATGATCGCGCTGATCTGGCCCGCAAAATGGATTTAAATATCTCGCAAAAGTTGCATGAGCGTATTTTAAACCTGTCAAGCAGCAGTGGATATGTTGAAATACCTTCTCCGTGGGGCGTGTCTGAATCCATTCGTCGGGCGCTGATTATGGGTGACTACAGCAAGGGTATGAACCGCGAGGAAATCCGCCAGACCTATGGGCTGTCGAGCCGGGCGCTGACCAATATTTTCAGTGTAAATAGAAACTAGTCTGCAATCAGTGGTCGTTCAACGGGTTGTGTGCCCCTGTTCTGTGCGGTTGTTAAGCCCCGGGGCAGGGGTATTTTTTATGGCATTGTGCTGGGTGCTTTTCATTTTGGATCGAACCGATTACCAAGGCAGTCAGATCACTGTCCTGATGGCCAGTTTCGGATCACATTTTGCAAAATGGGCCCCACACCATGAATAGTCGTATCAAGGATGCCGCGCTGGCAGCACACATTACCGACGAAACCCTGGCCTGGCGCCAGGTGATTTGCCCGGTGACCGCCGCCTATGGCAAATATGTTGCCCGGCGCGATTTGCAGGGCAAAACCATCGTCAGTTTTCAGCATGTTCTGGAAGACACCATTCCTACCCTGTTGCCGTTTGTCCAGGCGGGCGCACGGGTAAAGGTGGGGGCCTGTAACCCTGACAGCACCGACGATGCTGCCGCTGCCTATCTGGCGCAAAACGGGGTCGAGGTTCACGCCTTTTCCGGCATGACGCCCGATGAATATGCCAAAAGCATTGATATTTTATCGAACGAACCAGCCGATATTATTGCCGATATGGGTGGGGAATTGATCGAGGCATTTGTTAAAAAAGGCCATAAGGTGGATGGTGCCCTTGAAGCCACCACAACCGGTGTTCACCGGGTGGAAAAGCTGGATTTGAATTTTCCGGTTTTTAACTGGAACGATATCGCCATCAAGGATCGCCTCCATAACCGCCACCATGTTGCACAGGAAATGTGGCCGGTTTTTTCCAATGTTACCGGGTTGGCCCTGTATGGCCGCACGGTTCTCGTGATTGGTTTTGGCCCGGTCGGGCGTGGTGTGGCCGAGCGGGCACGTAACCTGGGGGCTGTGGTTTCGGTTGCCGAACGCGACCCGGTTCGCGCGCTCGAAGCCCAGCATCACGGGTGCGCGGTGGTGGACCTGGAAACCGGTCTTAAAAACAATGCCATCATTGTAACGGCAACCGGCCTGTCGGGCATATTGGGCAAAATACAGCTTAAACAGGTGCGGCGCGGGGCCGTTTTGGTCAATGTTGGCCATTCCAACACCGAAATTGATGTTGCCTGGCTTGATACCCTGCCAAAAACCCGGATGCGCCGCCATATCGAACGCTTTGATCTGAGCGATGACAAACAGGTTTATCTGCTTAACCGCGGCAGCCTGCTTAACCTTGCGCCGGGTATGGGCGGGTCGGGCAAGGATCTGTTTGATCCGTTTTCGGCTATTTTGTTGCGCGGGATCGACTGGCTGGCATCGGGCGGGGCGGCACCATTCAAACCCGGCTTTTGGGATTACCCTGCCGAGCTTGAAGGCGAAATTGCCCAGCGGATTCTGGTGTCGCACAATTAGAAATAACGATCACCTAAAAAGCCGCGGGGGCCCGATGAAAGCGCTGGAATGGATTGAAAGCAAACTTCACCATGCCAGGGCCCCGCGGCTTTATTGCGGTGGGCTGGCTGTGCGGGCTTATGGCGGGTCGCGCCCCTTAAATGATATTGACCTGTTTGTGCCCGACGCGCATTTCTGGCCGCTGGTTGATGCACTAGGTGCTTATATTCGAAAACCCGCCCTTCGCCAGCGTGAAGCAGGCTGGGATCTGACCTATGCGCAATTTGTTTATGATGGCATAAAAATTGAAATTGGCAGCGATGACCATCCCCGTATTCAGGATGGCATGACCGGGGACTGGGGTGTCCTTGATATTGATTATGCTGCCGCCGAACAGCGAACCTATGCAGGATGCACGATTCCGTTAATGGCGCGCCGGCAACTGATTGCCTATAAGCGCACCCTGCGACGTGACGTTGACCTGATAGATGTTAGCCAGATTGATCGATAGCTAAGGGGGTTATATCGGCCCTTTTCATATGGTTCAGAAAAACCGCCCTTTCCGGTTTTCGTTTGAATATCCAGGGGAAACCGGCACTTACATACCTGGACTGGGATGTGTCTGAATAACATTCGCAAAATCAGAAGGTTAGCTGTTACATTTTAGTACAAATTTCCGTTGTTTCGGCATAGTTCTGCGACCGCAGTGTGGTTTAACCGGCTTGTGGGCAAAGGCCCCGATGGCTTGGCCATGGATGCGCAAAGGACAATATCATGCGAAACATAAAATGGATTTTCTGTGTCTTCCTGCTGGGAGTTTCCGGCCTGTGGGTGGCGGAACATCCTGATTTCTGGGCGCAGGATAATGTTATTCTGGTGCGCAATCAGGTTTTGCAACTTACCGGGCTGATGGCAATTTCCCTGATGAGCCTGATCATGATTTTGGCGACCCGGCCCAAATGGCTTGAACCCGTGCTGGGCGGGCTTGATAAAACATATCGTTTGCACAAAGGGCTGGGCATTGCCGCGCTGGTTATGGCGGTAACCCACTGGTTGTGGGTAGAGGGGCCCAAATGGCTTAAGGGCCTGGGGCTGTTAAATGTCAATCGCCCGCCGCGCCCTTCACAGGAAGGCTGGGGCATGTTGCAGAAATTCCTGATGTCGCAACGCCATCTGGCCGAAAGCATTGGCGAATGGAGCTTTTATATCGCGGCGGCCCTGATGGTGATTGCCCTGGTTAAACTGGTTCCCTATCGCTGGTTTGCCAAAACCCATAAATTTATTGCCTTTGCCTATCTGGCACTGGTGTTTCATGCGCTGGTTCTGTTCAATTTTGATGACTGGGCAGGCCCTGTCGGGGTGCTGTTGGCAATTTTTCTGGGGGCCGGGGCATACAGTGCCGTTCTGGTTTTGACCAATCGGGTGGGTCGCAAATCAACTGTGATGGCAACAGTGGAAAAAACCGAATCATTTCCAGCCATTAAGTCGCTGGAAATAACGTTAAAGCTCGATCAGGGCTGGCACGGGCATAAGGCCGGGCAGTTTGCCTTTGTCACCTTTGATGAACAGGAAGGCGCGCATCCTTTTACCATTGCATCGTCCTGGGATGCCAGTGACCGCCGCCTTAAGATGTTGGTAAAGGCACTGGGTGATTATACCCGCAAGTTACCCCGGCATTTGCAGGTTGGCCGCGCCGCCCGCATCGAAGGTCCCTATGGGGCATTTACCTTTGATGCCGCTGGAACACGGCAGGTCTGGGTTAGTGGCGGCATTGGCATTACACCTTTTTTGGCCCGGTTAAAGGAACTGGCAGACCTGCCCGCCTCTGAACGCCAGAATATCGATCTTTATCATTCTGTTCCGGTCGAGGATGAAGAACTGTCGTCCCGGTTAAAAATGCTGGCGCAGCAGGCGGGGGTTAAACTGCATATTATCCTTGATGGCCGCGATGATCTGTTAACCGGTGCCAGGTTGCGCAACGATGTAACAGAATGGAAAACAGCCAGTTTCTGGTTTTGCGGGCCGCGCAACTTTGGCACTGCCCTGTATCGGGACCTTACCGGGCATGGCCTGCCTGCCACCCGTTTCCATCAGGAACTTTTTGAATTCCGATAAGGCCGCAATACCCTTGGGATACTGTTATATTTTTCGCTGGCAGCAAGGTTTTATCGCTTTGCTGCCAGCGGGGTTTATGTCGCCTTTGCCTGGTTCAGGCGCGATAACCGATGCGCAAATTGCCCCAATGTTTGCCGTTTACCATAATCGGCACATCGCATTCCTTCATGAAGACAACCTTGTCGCCCATGTCGCGGAAATAGGTTTGCAGCAATACCGGTTTGGTGTTGCGTGCGGCCATTAATCCGGCGCGATCATCAAAAATGCGGCGGTTACGGGCATTGCCCATGTTCCATACCGGGTCGTTGGGGCGTTGGGGTTGGCTGAAAACTTTATTGTGGGTCGGCAAATACCCGTTCTGGTCAACCGATGCCACAAACACAATATGCGAATCCTTGCCCAATGTGCCTTCCTGCAAGGGGGCAAAATGGGTGTCGGTGAATTTCAGGAATGCGGTGGTAAACTGTTTGGGGTCCGTACCCTCGATCAGTTGATAACGCGGTTTCATCAAATCATCGATTTTAAGTTCACCCCGGCGCACTGCATCGTCAAACAGTTTGCCAAGCTGCTGTGCCAGCGGTTTGCCCAGTTCGGCAATTTTTTCGTCATGGGCGCGGGTTTTAACCAGCATATCGTCGATGACCTTGTGGGCTTCTGCCGTAAGCTGGTCAAACTGGATATGCGACCCCAGGTTTGAAACCGCCTTTAAGGTGCCGTGCAGGCGGGTGTCGCCATCCAGTGTGATAGAAACGGGTTTTCCGGCATCGGATTCGCGGGCCTCGATCCGGGCAAGAAGGCCTGCGGTTGACATATCGGCGGTAACGCCGGTGCGGCTGTCGCCTTTGCCAAAATCCACCATAATATCAACGGCAATCGGCACCCGCCGGCCTGCCTTGTTTTTGGTATCATTGCCGGTGCCATCACCGGTGTTTGTGGTGCGCAGCACAGCCCTGAAACGCTGGTCCATTTCGCTGACATCACGGCGAATGTTGGTGGCCAGCCCGCGCAGATTTTCCGATGTATCCCGTGCATTCTGCGCTTTGCTGTGTGCCAGGCCGATATCTTCGGCAATGCCGGCCATATGGGTTGATACTTCCTGTGCGCTGCCCGAAATTTCATTAATGGCGGCGGTTTGCTGTTCCACCGATACGGAAATATCACTGGAAAGGCGGCTGACTTCATCAATCGCGCCGCCAATGCCTTCTATGGCACCAACCGCACTTGATGTTGCCTGTTGAATGGCCTGAATTTGTGCATTGATATCGGAAATGGCTTTTTCGGTTTGGGTGGCAAGGTTTTTCACCTCGTTGGCAACCACGGCAAACCCCTTGCCGGCGTCACCGGCCCGTGCGGCCTCGATGGTGGCATTGAGTGCGAGCATTTTGGTCTGGTCGGAAATGCGTTTGACAATATCAACCACCTTGCCAATTTCACCAGCCGTGCTTGACAGACTTGCCATGGTGCCGGTGGTTTCCTCAACCCGGATTACGGCCTGCCCGGCAATATCGCTGGTTTGGTGAATGCGCTGGGCAATTTCCTGGCTGGATGCCTGCAATTCCTCGGTTGCCGATGCAACAGTATTTACATTGCCGCTGGCAATGGCCGTGGTTTCGGTAATGCGTTCGACCAGCTTTGATAATTCCCGCGAATCGGTTTCCATGACTTGGGAAACATCATTCATGCGCCCGGCCTGAAAGCCGACTTCGGAAATGATATTATCGGTTTCGCGTTCAATAATTTCCGAAATCGCCTGTATTTCACTGCCGGATCGCGCCGTGTTACCAGACCCTGTCTGTTGCATCTGACGGCCTAAAACCGCGCCCATATCGGTATAAAATGTGGTGCGAATGGCATCGGCACACATTTGCGCCTTGCTGCCACGAAGGTGCGATGTCACATGGCGCAGGGCATTGGCAACGGCATTTTCATAGGCCGTGACAATGGCGGTTGTGGTCGGTAACGGGGCCATGCCCGAAACCGGGTTTTTGCCAAGGTCGCGGGTAATGGTTTCGGGGCCGCTCGCACTTAGCAATTCCTGCCAGTATTGTGCCATTTCAGTTGCTTTTTGCGCGGCATCGGGCGGCGAGGGGGGCGCAAGGCGCGCAATAAAATCCCTGGCGATTTCGCCAAGATGCGGGGATATGACATCAAATGCGGCACGGGCATGGGTCAGGGATGCAGCACCCGGGGCTGCCTGGCGAATATCCATGGGACGTCTCCTTTGGATTTATCAGGTTTTTCCCGATAATTCATTTTGTTGTCATGAAGCCTATCTCTATATGGGGGGGGATGTCATATTGTACTTTAGGTTGAGGGGCAAAAAAACGGGTGCCAGCACGCTGACACCCGCAAGGCTGGGCCAGTTGGCCCCGGTTCGGTACGGGGCGAATTTTAGCGCCCCAAAAGCCCTCGGGTCACGACCTGTGCCTGTATTTCGGCCGCCCCTTCAAAAATGTTTAATATGCGTGCGTCACACAAAACCCGGCTGATCTGGTATTCGGTGGCATAGCCATTACCGCCATGAATTTGCAGGGCATTATCCGCATTTGACCATGCCACGCGGGCGCCGAGCAATTTTGCCATGCCCGCTTCGATGTCACAGCGAATGTCCTGGTCTTTTTCAATGGCGGAAAAATAGGTCAGTTGGCGGGCAATCATGGTTTCCACCACCATCCAGGCGATTTTGCCATACACACGCGGAAAGGCATAAAGCGGTTTGCCAAACTGGATGCGCTCCTGGGCATAGCGCATGCCAATTTCCAGCGCATTTTGGGCCACGCCAACCGCACGGGCTGCGGTTTGGATGCGGGCGGATTCAAACGTTGCCATTAATTGTTTAAAACCCTGGCCTTCCACCCCGCCCAACAGGTTTTCGGCTGGCACACGAAAACCGTCAAAGCCCAGCTCATATTCCTTCATGCCGCGATAGCCCAAAACCTCGATCTCGCCGCCACTCATGCCTTCGGCGGGAAACGGGTTTTCATCGGTGCCACGCGGTTTTTCGGCCAGCAACATCGACAGGCCGCGATACCCGGCCTGATCGGGGTTGGTACGTGTCATCAATGTCATCAAATCGGATCGGGCGGCGTGGGTGATCCATGTTTTGTTGCCCGAAACGCTGTAACAGTCGCCCTCTTTTATCGCACGGGTGCGCAAATTTGCCAGATCAGACCCGTTATTGGGTTCGGTGAACACAGCAGTGGGCAAAATTTCGCCCGATGCCAGCTTGGGCAGGTAATGGTTCTTTTGCGCATCGGTGCCGCCAAGGCGGATCAGTTCGGCGGCAATTTCGGACCGTGTACCGAGCGACCCCACCCCGATATAGCCGCGCGAAAGCTCCTCGGTCACCACGCACATGGCGGTTTTACCCATGCCAAGGCCACCAAACTCTTCGGGAATGGTCAGGCCAAACACGCCCAGTTCGGCCATTTCATTGACAATTTCAATCGGAATTAATTCATCGCGTTCGTGCCAACCGTGCGCATACGGGCTGACTTTTTCCTCAACAAAGCGGCGAAACTGGTCGCGCACCATATCAAGGGTGTCGTCTTCCAGCCCGCCATTGCCAAACTGGCCGCTTGCCAGGCTGTCGCCGATTTCGTCGGCAATGGCGCGGCGTGTGGCATCAACATTGCCCTGCGCGATCAGTGTTTGCACCGATATGTCGGCGTTAAATCCGGCGATGGCTTCGGGGGCCGTGCCCATTACGCCAAGGCGAATGATTTCACCTTGTGACATGGCGATGCCACCTGAAATCTGGGCCAGATATTCGCCAAAGGCCGCCTGCAAAATCAGTTGTTCCAACCGTCCGAATTTGTCCTGTTGTTCCAGCCTGGCTGCCCATGCGCGCATTTGGCGCAGCGCGTTAACATAGGTGGCAAACCAGGCAAAGCCGTGGGCGGAAAACTGGTGTTTTTCCATTTGGTCGGCATCAAGTTTGCCATCCGGGCAAATGGTGGTACTGACGGCATCACGCGTGGCATCATAAAGCGGGTTCAGGGCGGAAAGGGCACCGTCACACAGGGATGTCAGGTTGGCGATCAGGGTGTTTTCTGTCATGGCATTCATGGCTTTATCCTGTCAGGCGGCACCTTGCGGCACACATCATGGTAAGGCGTTGGTCGTGCAAGTGGCGGTATTTCGGTATTATCGGGGCCAATATGATGCGACGCCCGCTTTAAGGCGCAAAGATATTTATAAATCAAAACCGGGACGTGATCCTGCCCGTAACGGGCGAGGTTCGGGCAGGATCGCGCCGGTCACAGTCGAAAGTGGCAAGGGATGCGTGTCGAGGGAACCAAACCGTCATCGCCTGCCATGTGGGATTTATCCTTCGACTGCGTCTTCAAGGGTGCGCATACCCGGTCGTTTGGCCTGAACCAGTACCGCCATGTTGCCGGGCTTGTGTTCGTTGCGCATCATTTTCATGTGGGCACGCGGTATGTCTTCCCACGAAAATACATCTGACATGCTGGGGTCGATCCGGCGTTCGATCACCAGTTTGTTGGCCTGTGCCGCCTGTTTGAGGTTGGCAAAGTGGCTGCCCTGAATGCGTTTTTGCCGCATCCAGACAAAACGGGCATCGAAGGTCAGGTTAAAGCCGGTGGTGCCGGCGCAAAACACCACCATACCACCGCGTTTGACCACGTTGCACGATACGGGGAAGGTTTGCTCGCCCGGATGTTCAAACACAATGTCGACATCCACGCCCTTGCCAGTAATATCCCAGATCGCCTTGCCAAATTTGCGCACTTCTTTCATATAGGCGCCAAATTCCGGGCCATTCACGGTGGGAAGCTGGCCCCAGCAATCAAAATCCTTGCGGTTGATGACGGCTTTGGCCCCCAGACCCAGCACAAATTCGCGTTTGCTTTCATCGGAAATAACGCCAATGGCATTGGCCCCGGCGGTGGTAATCAGCTGGATCGCCATTGACCCAAGGCCACCCGATGCCCCCCATACCAGCACGTTATGGCCGGGCCGCAAAATATGCGGGCGATGCCCAAACAACATGCGATAGGCCGTTGCCAGTGTCAGCGTGTAACACGCACTTTCTTCCCATGTCAGGTGTTTGGGGCGTGGCATTAATTGTTGCGATTGCACATTGGTAAACTGGGCAAAAGACCCGTCAGGCGTTTCATAACCCCAAATGCGCTGGGTCGGCGATAACATCGGGTCGCCGCCATTGCATTCCTCGTCGTCGCCATCATCCTGATTACAGTGAATGACCACTTCGTCCCCCACTTTCCAGCGGGTAACCTTGGACCCCACCGCCCAGACAATGCCCGACGCGTCAGAACCGGCAATGTGGAACGGTTCGCTATGGACATCAAATACCGAAATCGGTTTGCCAAGGGCCGCCCACACGCCGTTGTAATTGACCCCGGCCGCCATCACCAGCACCAGAACCTCGTGCGAGTCGAGAACCGGGACATCAACCACTTCGCATTGCATTGCGGTATCGGGTTCGCCATGCCGTTCGCGGCGAATGGCCCAGGCATACATCTGTTTTGGCACATGGCCCAGCGGCGGAATTTCACCAATGTCATAAAGGTCTTTGACGTCCGGTCCGCCCCGGTACGAAATAATCTCAGCGGCGGTGTTCATGGCCTTCACTCCTTTTTCGGGCCGCGTGCGGCACGGAATAACGACTTGTCGGCTTGGGGAAGGCGTAAGTTTTCCGATTCCCCGATGGCAATGGCATCTAACGCTTTGGTTTCACTGCATTGCGTAATTTCGCTTTTATCGCGTTGCACAAATTGTTATATAATTACTCATAACTTGTCTAGTGGGTAATTTAAGAACGTTTTCACGAAATAATCGGAAAGCGTTTAAGCAACAAATGTACGCGAGGTCGCCATGTCATCAGATCGCACACGCACTGCAACATCGCCGGAACGCGACCGGCCGTGGCTGATTCGCACCTATGCCGGGCACAGTTCGGCCCAGGCATCAAATGCGCTGTATCGGCAAAACCTGGCCAAGGGGCAAACCGGCCTGTCGGTGGCGTTCGACCTGCCCACCCAGACCGGATATGATTCCGACCATGTGCTGGCGCGCGGCGAGGTCGGCAAGGTGGGGGTTCCGGTATCGCATCTGGGCGATATGGAAACCCTGTTTGAGGGTATCCCGCTTGATAAAATGAATACATCCATGACCATCAATGCCCCGGCGGCATGGTTGCTGGCACTGTATATCGCGGTGGCGGAAAAGCAGGGCGTAAAGCGCGCCGATTTGCAGGGCACGACGCAAAACGACATCATCAAGGAATATCTGTCACGCGGGACCTATATTTTCCCGCCCGCCCCCAGTTTGAAACTGATCACCGATGTGGCGGCCTTTACCTATCGCGAGGTGCCAAAATGGAACCCGATGAATGTGTGTTCCTATCACTTGCAGGAAGCCGGGGCGACGCCGGAACAGGAACTGGCCTTTGCCCTGGCAACCGCCATTGCCGTGCTGGATGCCGTGCGCAGCTCGGGCCAGGTGCCCGAGGATGAATTTGGTCAGGTGGTGGGGCGAATTTCGTTTTTTGTGAATGCCGGTATTCGCTTTGTCACTGAAATTTGCAAAATGCGGGCGTTTTGCGAGCTATGGGATGAAATTACCCAAACCCGTTATGGCATTAGCGATGAAAAATTCCGCCGGTTTCGTTATGGCGTGCAGGTGAATTCACTGGGGCTGACCGAACAGCAACCTGAAAACAATGTATACCGCATTTTGATTGAAATGCTGTCGGTGGTGTTGTCGAAAAACGCCCGGGCGCGCGCCGTGCAGCTTCCGGCCTGGAACGAGGCGCTGGGGCTGCCGCGCCCGTGGGATCAGCAATGGTCGTTGCGCCTGCAACAGATCATGGCCTATGAAACCGACCTTCTGGAATATGAAGACCTGTTTGATGGCAACCCGGCGATAGAGCGCAAGGTGGCAACGTTAAAACAGGGCGCATTGGCCGAACTGGCGAAAATAGATGCCATGGGCGGGGCGATTGCGGCGGTGGATAGCGGCTATATGAAGGGCGAACTGGTGAAGTCCAATGCACAGCGTTTGTCCGATATTGAAAACGATGTAACCCGCATTATTGGCGTAAATGCTTTTGTTGAAACCGAACCCTCGCCGTTAACCGCAGATGGTATTCAGTCGATCATGATGGTCGATGACATGGTCGAACACGAACAGATTGAAAAACTGAAAGAATGGCGTTCCGCTCGTGATCAGGCCGCCATTGCCAAAAGCCTTGCCGGTCTTGAAGCTGCCGCACGCGAAAATCGCAACATCATGGAAAGTTCCATCGCATGTGCCCACGCCGGGGTTACGACCGGGGAATGGTCCGAAACCCTCCGTCAAGTCTTTGGCGAATATCGTGCACCAACCGGGGTCACATCCATGATTGTGACTGGCGAGGAGGACAACATCAAAAAACTGCGCAGTCGTGTGGCTGAAATTTCCGAAAAGCTTGGCGAACGGATGAAAATGCTGGTCGGAAAGCCGGGGCTGGATGGGCATTCCAACGGGGCTGAACAAATCGCGGTCAAGGCGGGGGATGCCGGAATCGAAGTCCTTTATGACGGCATTCGCTGGACGCCCGATAAACTGGTGCGTAACGCCATTGACGAAGGTGCCCATGTGATCGGCCTTTCGATTCTGTCCGGGTCGCATGTGGCGCTGGTTCGTGAAGTTGTAAATGGTTTACGGGCGCATGGGGCGGGGCATATCCCCGTTGTTGTCGGGGGTATCATTCCCAATTCAGATATACTTGTTTTGCGTCAGATGGGCGTATCGGCGGTTTATACGCCCAAGGATTACCAACTGGTCCGGGTGATTTCTGAAATTGTCGATCTGGTGGATCGCAAATTATCTGAGTATCCGGCCCCGCGTAATGTTGAAGGCGCGCCTGACGCGGGCCAAACCAGCATCTATTGATTGCGGCGGGTTCCGGTTTCAGGATGCGACCGGTGAAGGGTTGATCAGGCTAGGCCACGTTGCCATTGCCGCGTTAGCAACGGCGATCAGTTCATGGCGCGTCGCACCGTCACGTGCCTGGATCGACATGCCATACTGCACCGTCGTATAATAGTTCGCCATATTATCAATATTTGCATCGGGCGGGATAAGGCCGTCATGTTGCGCTTTGGCATATAAATTCTTCAGGTTGCCGATAGTGAGACGGCGCAGATCACGCAGGGCCTGATTGATATTTGCATGGTTTGAAACCGCCTGTGGCGCGGCGAGTACCACCATGCATCCATGTGGCGTGTCATCTTGGGTGTAAAGGCATGCCGTTGTGGTCAGAACATGCTGTGTCGCGTCCTTTGGGTGGTGAAAGCGTTCCATATCACCCCAAAGTCTTGCACCATATTGGCTATTGTAACGCTCCACCACTTCTTCAAACAGCGATTGCTTGTCACCAAAGGCAGCATACAGGCTTGGTGGCTTCATGTTCATTGCCGTCGTTAAATCCGAGATAGACGTGCTTTCATATCCTTTGGCCCAGAAAATCACCATTGCCTGCTCCAGCGCAGTATCCCGGTCAAAGTTCCGGGGGCGTCCACGTTCAGCCATTAAGAAAACCTCGCATTTCATGAATTATGTAATGACCGATAAATAAATGGCTTGACGAATGATTGCAAGGGGCGCATTTGTTTTTGTAGTGAACATTACAAAATTAATGGAGTTTCCAGAAATGACCCAACTCAACGGTAAAATGGCATTGGTAACCGGCGGCAGCCGGGGCATCGGTGCCGCCATCGCAAAACGCCTGGCTCGTGACGGGGCTGCGGTTGCCATCACTTATGGTAATGCAGCTGACAAGGCCGCCGAAGTTGTTACCGAAATCAAGGCAGCCGGGGGCGAGGCCTTTGCGATTAAGGCCGACAACCGTGACCCGGAAGCAGTACGCGCCGCGATCGAGGAAGTGGCAAAAACGTTCGGAAAGATTGATATACTGGTTAACAATGCTGGCATACTGAGTGGCGGCTCGATCGAGGATGAAACACTTGAATCGTTTGATCGCATTGTTGACGTCAATATCCGCGGGGTGTTTGTCGCGGTTCAGTCTGCCCTGAAACATATGCCCGATGGCGGGCGCATCATCACCACCGGCAGCAGCCTTGCACACAAGGTTCCATTTCCTGGTATCAGTCTTTATTCCATGACCAAATCAGCCCTGATCGGTTTCACCCGCGGGGTCGCCCGTGATTTGGGCGCGCGGGGCATTACGGTCAATTTGTTGCATCCGGGGCCGACCAACACCGACATGAACCCGGAGCATGGTGAAAACGGCGACGCGATGCGCAGCTTCATGGCGATTAAGCAATTTAGTCGTTCCGAAGATACCGCAGGTTTGGTTTCCTGGTTGGCAAGTGACGAGGCGCGCACGGTTACCGGTGCCGAATTCACGGTCGACAGCGGCTTGAACGCCTGATCGGGGGAATTTTCCCGGAACCTGAACGATCATTGGTGTGGTGAACAGGCGCATCTGCGACCCTCATCTGGCCCGTCCGGGGGTCATGCATGTTTTATACCCGGAACCTGATGTTTGACATGGTGGCAGCCACTGTCCCGCACTTGGCACTTGGTTGGCTTGTCTTACGCCTGATAAGCAGTGCGATGATGCTGCCATGTCATCCCTGCTTACACAGGCCGGTTTATCAAAACACGATCTTTGTCAGTCGTCGCCGTTAACCGGTTGGGTATCAATGATACCGGCTTTGTATTTTGCGGCCCGTTCCGTAACCCATTTTTCAAAAACGGGGACGGGCAGGGGCTTGGAAAACAAAAAGCCCTGAATAAAATCGCAGCCTTTGGCTTGCAAATATTTCAGCTGTTCGATTTCTTCCACACCTTCGGCAACCACATCAAGATGCAGGCTGTGCCCAAGGCCGATAACGGCATCGACAATGGCTTTGTCGTCAGGGTCCACATTGATGTCGTTAACAAAGGACCGATCAATTTTGATCGAGGTAACCGGGAACCGTTTGAGGTAATTCAGCGATGAATAGCCTGTACCAAAATCGTCAATCGAAATGCCAACGCCCAGCTTTTTCAGTTCCTTCAGGGTGGAAACGGCTTTTTCCGGGTTGTTCATCAGGATCGATTCGGTAATTTCCAGTTCCAGCGTGCCTTGGGGCAACTTGGTTGTTTGCAGCGTCTGGGTGACTGTGCGCACCAGTTCAGCATCCTGAAACTGTGCCGGTGACAGGTTAACTGCCATGCGTAAATCGGGCATGCCGTTTTCGCGCCAGATTTGCGTTTGTTTGCAAGCTTCGCGTAGCACCCAGGCGCCCAGGCGATTGATCAATCCGCATTCCTCGGCGACTGAAATAAACTCGCCGGGCAAAATCAGGCCGCGTTCGGGGTGGTTCCAGCGCACAAGGGCTTCGGCCCCAACCACCTGTTCGGTCTGGCAATCGACCTTGGGCTGGTAAAACAGTTCCAGCTGGTTGTAATCCAGCGCGTTGCGCAGGTCTTCCTCGATGGTTTTACGTTCCTTGACCCGCTCATGCATGGAAGGCAGGAAGAACCGGTAATTATTGCGGCCTTCGGCCTTGGCGGCATACATCGCCATATCGGCGTTTTTAACCAGCTGTTCGGGGTTGTCGCCATCTTCGGGGAACAGGGTAATGCCGACTGACGCGGTTGAATGCAGGCGAATGCCCCGGCAGTCAAACGGTTGGGCCAATTCGTCAATAATGCGCTGTGCTAGCACAATGGTGTCTTCGATATTTTGAACGTCGGTCTGGATGATGGCAAATTCATCCCCGCCCAAACGCGCGGCGGTATCTGAATCGCGAATGATGCGCGACAGGCGTTGCCCCATTTCCTGTATCATCAAATCGCCCACATCGTGGCCGAAATGGTCGTTGATATCCTTGAACCGGTCCAGGTCAACAAACAGTACCGTCACACCACGCTGAAACCGCCGTGCAGAAAGCAGGGCCTGACGCAACCGGTCCAAAAACAGGGTGCGGTTGGGCAGGCTGGTCAGCACATCATGCACGGCAAGGTGGCGCATCCGGGCTTCGGTTTGTTTGCGTTCGGTAATGTCGGTATAGGTGGCAACGTAACCGCCACCTGGCATCGGGTTATGGTCCACCTGCACAACCCGGCCATTGGGGCGGGTGCGTTCCATGCGGTAAGGTTCGCGGCGCCGGGCAATCGCCACCCGGTCGGAAATCAGGGCGGGAATGCTGACCTCGCCATATTCCCCGCGCTCCCCGTTAAAGCGTAAAATATCGGAAAGGGGCGTTCCTTCCTTCACCAGATCGCGCGGCAGGTTCAAAAGCTCGATATAGCGTTCGTTCCACACCATCAGGTTCAAATCCTGATCAAACAGGCAAATTCCCTGGCCGATATTATGAAGGGTTGCTTCTAGCAGAGCCTGTTTGCGCTGGGCTTCTTCCTGGGCCTGGCCTTGCAGGGCCACCATTTCGTTATATTCACGAATCAGCAGGCCCAGTTCATCAACACTGTTCCATTCCACCGGGCGCCGCAGGCGGCCATGTTTGGTCATGCGGATGGAATGCAAAAGCCGTGAAAGGGGTTCCTTTATCGAACGGCGATTGGCGATCAGCAGGCTGGCGGTCACCACGGCAATCAGCAGGCCAAACAGGATCAGATCGATCAGAATTCGGCGCCACAAAAGTTCGCGTACGCGCTCTTCGGTAAAGTAAATAACCAGCTCGCCCACATCGTGGCGGACATTGTTCCGTTCAAAATAAACCCGGCGCGACAGACGTAATGTATCGTTAAGGTCGCCCTGCGATGCCCCGGTGCGGGCAAATTCGGTGCCATCTGCGCCAAGGGCACGCACGGCAACAATATCGCGGTCGCGGCTCATGGCGTTCAGCGCCGATTCGATGTTATCAACATCAAGATACCAGAAGGGTGTCGCCAGAACGCGGGCATTGATATCGGCGGTTTGTTCGATTTTTTCGTTCAAATCGTCACGCAGCACAATATAGCTGGCATAACCAAAGATAACGAACAGGATAAGACAACACAGGGCTACCAGCGGCAGAGCAATAAACAGCAGCCGGCTGCTAAGCGATTTTCGCTGCAAAAAGCCGTGAGACCCGTGCGGCAATTCATCCTCCTGACTGACCTGATCTTTCGGTCAGTTTTTGTCCCCCATCTGGATGTGTATCCTATACTCATCCCCGTACTTAACTTGTATCGCATACTGGCGATACGGCGAAGCACAAGATTGATTTTAGACATATAATTTGATCATACGAACAAAAAAAATGCCAAGTGCGATTTTAAATAGTTGAAATCGGCCGGATTTTCACAATTGATTTTTGCAAATAAATTTCGTGGCGGCTTTAACGGGGAACGGCCATTCGGGCCAGTTCATCGCACCGTTCATTTTCCGGGTGGCCAGCATGCCCCTTGACCCAGTGCCATTCAACCGTGTGCGGGCGGGCCGCTTCAAGCAGGCGCTGCCACAACTCCACATTTTTAACCGGTTTTTTATCGGCCGTTTTCCAGCCGCGTTTTTGCCAGCCAAAGACCCATTTGGTAATGCCATCGCGCACATAGGAACTGTCGGTATAAATATCGACGATACACGGGCGTTTGATGGCTTCCAGCGCCGAAATGGCCGCCATCATTTCCATGCGGTTATTGGTGGTGGCCGGGTCGCCACCTGAAAGTTCCTTTTCCACGCCGCGAAACCGCAAAATCGCCCCCCAGCCACCGGGGCCGGGGTTGCCGCTGCAGGCACCATCGGTGAATATGGTGACGGTATCTTTTTCGTCTTTCGTCATGGTTTTATCGGTCTCCCAGGCCATAATCGCTGGCCGAGACCACCTTTTGATGAAAGCGCAGCTTGTTTATATATTCGCGGGGGTTTTTCGGGGTCACAAGTGCCCCGGCCGGTGTGTTGATCCAGTCATATAACCGGGTAAGCAAAAACCGTAATGCCGATCCGCGCGCCAGAACCGGCAGGGCGGCAATTTCGGCGTCGGAAAGCGGGCGGGTACGGTTGTAACTTGCCAACAGGTTTTGCGCCTTGGTGACATTAAAGCTGTTGTCGGGTTCAAAGCACCAGGCATTCAGACAAATTGCCACGTCATAAGCCAGCACATCGTTGCAGGCGAAGTAAAAATCAATCAGTCCCGATACCTCGCCCTGACCGGAAAAGAAAAACACGTTATCGGTAAACAGGTCGGCATGAATAACCCCGGCCGGCAGTTTGGCAGGCCAGTTGGCTTCAAGATAATCGAGTTCCTTGCTGATCAGCTCGGAAAGGCCCGGCATTACGTCGTCGGCACCATCAGCACCACAACTGCCAAATAGCGGGCGCCACGCCTTTACCGACAGGGCATTGGGGCGGTAATTGTCAAAATCCTGCCCGGCAAGGTGCAGTTTTGCCAGCGCATCGCCCAGCCCGGCACAGTGATGGGGCAACACCCGGCGTGCCGACATACCGTTTAAAAACGATGTAATGGCAGCAGGTCTGCCACACAGGCGGCGCAGGGCAACCCCGTCCGTGCCATGGATCGGGGTAGGGCAATTTAACCCCTTGGACGATAAATGGTCCATCAGCCCTAGAAAAAACGGCAGATCATCGGGGTTAACCCGTTTTTCATACAGGGTTAAAATAAACGGGGCCTGATCGGTATGAAGAAGGAAATTGGTGTTTTCAACGCCCTCGGCAATGCCTTTGAACGAAACGACTTTGCCGATGTCATATTCGGCCACAAAACGGGCGATATCTTCATCGGACACATCGGTATAAACGGCCATTGGCAGGCGTTTCCTTAGCTTGCGAGTTCGCGGGGAAGTTTGAAGGTGACGTTTTCATCGGTCAGGGTGATGGTTTCAACACTGACTTCATAACGTTCGCGGCAGGCATCAATCACTTCCTCGACCAGCACTTCCGGGGCCGATGCGCCAGCGGTAATGCCCAGGGTTTTGATGTTTTCCAGTTTGGCCCAATCAATATCGTGCGCCCGTTCAACCAGAACCGATACGGCACAGCCTTCGCGCCGGGCAACTTCTACCAGCCGGTTGGAATTCGACGAATTGGGTGCCCCCAGTACCAAAATCGCATCTGCGCGTTCGGCAATCATTTTTACCGCGTGCTGACGGTTGGTGGTGGCGTAACAGATATCTTCTTTTTTCGGCACCGAAATGGTCGGGAAACGGTCCTGCAAAATGGCGATCATTTTTGCCGTGTCATCCAGCGACAGGGTGGTCTGGGTGACAAAGGCAATGTTTTCCGGGTCGGCAACATGCACATTTCGGGCATCGTTTTCGGTTTCAATCAGGGTCATGCTGCCTTCGGGCAGTTGGCCCATGGTGCCTACCACCTCGGGGTGCCCGGCATGGCCGATCAGCAAAATATGCTTGCCTTCGGCAAAGTGGCGTTCGGCCTCGCGGTGAACCTTGGAAACCAGCGGGCAGGTGGCATCGAGGTAATGAAGGGCACGTTGATCGGCATTTTCCGGCACCGATTTGGGCACGCCATGGGCCGAAAAAATGACCGGCACACCATCGGGCACGGCATCAAGTTCATCAACAAATACCGCGCCCATATCGCGCAGGCGATCCACGACAAATCTGTTATGAACAATTTCGTGGCGCACATAAACCGGGGCACCGTATTTGACCAGCGCCTTTTCAACGATTTCAATGGCACGGTCCACCCCGGCGCAAAAACCGCGCGGGTTGGCCAGCAGAATGTGAAGGTTCGCTTTGTCGGGCATCGGCACCGCCTCGAAAATGCAAGGATACCGGTTTGTGCCGGTATCACGTTAACAGGTATTTCCGGTTACATAACGCGCCTGCGACAAAGGTGCAATGATGGCGCGTTGATATATTGCCGTCAAAGACGCGGTTTATGGTACCTGTTTGTGCTTTTCACACAGGCTTTGCCGGGTTTTTACCATCTGCCCGGGGCGGCGGGCCGGTGTGCATTGCATAATGTGCACTGCAACGGGTTGTGCCGGGCAGATCAACAGCATAGACTGCGCGCAACAACCGGTGCCGGGTCACTTCGGCGTGTCTGATCAATGAGGCTTTGATGACGATTGCATGCAATCTGCGGCGCGCAAGTGCGCTTGGTGTGGTTTTGATGGCTGCGGGCCTTGCTGCGTGCGGCACTGATCCGTTCGGGGAAACGCCTGTTCCGTCGTGCCCGCGCACCTTCCTGCCCACGGATACCGCCCAGCTGACCCAGTTCAAGGATAAAGGCCGCGATCTGACCGACGTGATTTTTGAGGCCGGGTTTGAAGGTTATAAGGGCGAATGCAGCTATGATCTGGAAGACAAGAAACTTGATATTTTGATCAGCCCGGAATTTTCCGCCCGGATGGGGCCTGCCGCATCGGATCGTTCGCAGCATTTACAATATTTTGTTGCCCTTAAAAATCCGGGAGGGGAGTTTGTTCAGAAATCGGTTTTCGATGTTGATCTGACCTTCCCCAAAGATGCCAATCGTGTGCGTTACACCGACGAACAGGTATCGCTGCATGTGCCGCTGGCCGATGTAAATTATGGTCCGGATTATGAAATTTACATGGGTTTTCAGCTGAGCCATGAACAGCTGGATTATAATCGCCGCTTCGCCAGGTAACCGGCGGTTGAGGGCTGACAGCACGTGTGTGAATTGTGATGACCGGTGACGCATTTCTAATGTTTTGACTGGTGCAATCGTACTGTTATCCGTATAAGGACCCATACCCAAGTGATCCCCGTGGGAGAGTTCCGCGATCGTTTCACAGTGATACGCGGACGCCGAAGGAGCAACCACCCCGGAAACTCTCAGGCATAATGGACCGCGGGGAGATGGGACTCTGGAAAGCAGGCGACATGGGTGTTTCATGTGCGCCTCGCCGAAGATGTAAGCCCGATCCGGTGCAAATCCTGCCCCGGAAAAGGTGATTCTTTCAGGCTCCAAGACAGAGGGGGATGTGGTTGGCCAGTGGTCGGCTATGTTTCGCAATGACTGTCACGGAGAGCCTGATGGCGGACCAACAAGCCGAAAATCTATATAAAACAGCCCTTTATGATTTGCATGTTGAACTGGGTGCCAAACTGGTGCCGTTCGCAGGCTATGCCATGCCGGTGCAATATCCGTTAGGGGTTAAGGGCGAACATCTTCATACCCGTGCCAAGGCCGGGTTGTTTGACGTATCGCATATGGGCCAGGTTCGTCTGGTGGGCGAAAACCGCGTTGCCGAACTGGAAAAACTGGTGCCGGGCGACATTGCCGTTTTGAAACCGGGCCGAACCCGTTATTCCGCCTTTACCAATGATGACGGCACCATCCTTGACGACCTTATGATTACCAATGCGGGCGATAGCCTGTTTCTGGTTATCAATGCTGCCTGCAAGGATGATGACATTGTCCATATGCGCGCCAATCTTGATAACGGCGTGGAATTGCAGGAACTGAGCGACCGCGCCCTGATGGCCTTGCAGGGACCGGAAGCCGCCAACGTTCTGGCGCGTTTTGCCCCGGATGTTGCCAGCCTTAAATTCATGTCCTTTGTTGAAATCGATATTGCCGGTATTCCCTGTTTTGTCACCCGTTCGGGTTATACCGGCGAGGATGGCTTTGAAATTTCCGTGCCTGATACCGATGCCGAAAAGCTGGCCCGTCTGTTGCTGGCTGAAGACGAGGTCGAGGCCATTGGCCTTGGCGCACGCGATTCGCTGCGTCTGGAAGCCGGCCTGTGCCTGTATGGCAACGATATTGATACCACGACCACCCCGGTCGAAGGGGATTTGAACTGGATTATCAATAAGCGTCGCCGCGAAGAAGGTGGATTTCTGGGCGCAGATATTATTCTCGACCAGCTTGCCAACGGGGCAGACCGTAAACGCGTCGGGATTAAACCCGAAGGCAAGGCACCCGCCCGTGAACATACGATGGTGCTTAACAAGGATGGATACGATATTGGCGAAATCACCAGTGGCGGCTTTGGCCCCACCGTCGATGCGCCGATTGCCATGGGCTATGTCGCAATTGAATTTGCCGAGCCGGGCACCAAGGTGGACCTGATGGTTCGTGGCAAGGCCCGCCCGGCGGAAATTGTTGCGTTACCCTTTGCGCCGCATCGTTATTTCCGCGGCTGATTGCGCCGTATCGCGTTTAAAACGCAGCAAAAATTAAGCAGACAACCTAATTTGCAGGAACAAATCAAAATGGCTAAAAAATTCTCCAAAGAACATGAATGGCTTGAAATCGACGGCGATGTGGCAACTGTCGGCATTACCGACCATGCCCAGCAGGCCCTTGGCGATATCGTTTATGTTGAACTGCCTGAAGTTGGCAAAAAGCTGGCCAAGGACGGCGATGCGGCTGTTGTTGAATCGGTCAAGGCCGCCAGCGACGTTTACGCCCCGGTTGACGGCGAAATTGTTGAAGCCAACGAAGAGCTTGATGCCAATCCGGCTTTGGTTAACGAATCGCCGGAAAATGACGGCTGGTTCTTTAAAATCAAGATCACCGATGCCTCCCAGCTTGACGATCTGATGGACGAAGCCGGTTACAAGGCATTTGTCGAAGGTCTGGAGGACTGATGCGCTATCTTCCGCTGACCCAGGCAGACCGGGCCTCGATGCTTGAAACCATCGGTGCCGGCTCGGTCGATGACCTGTATTGCGATGTACCAGAAGGTGCGTTGCTTAAAGAACCGGTTGATCTGCCGCACCATTTGGGTGAAATGCAGGTCGAACGCGATATGGCCAAATTGGCAGCAAAAAACATGGGAACGGCATCGGCCCCCAGTTTTCTGGGTGCCGGGGCCTATCGGCACCATGTTCCTGCCACGGTGGATTATATCATTCAGCGCGGCGAGTTCTTGACGGCCTATACCCCGTATCAGCCCGAAATCGCCCAGGGCACCTTGCAGTACCTGTTTGAATTTCAAACCCAGGTGGCGTCCATCACCAATATGGATGTTGCCAATGCGTCGATGTGGGACGGGGCAACGTCCTGTGCCGAAGCGGTGCTGATGGCTTGCCGCGCCACCCGGCGTAAAAAGGCGGTTTTGTCGGGTGGTTTGCATCCGCATTACCGCGAAGTGACCGAAACCTATTGCCAATATAGCGATACCCAGGTTGCCGGTCGCGATGGCCACCCGGAACACCAGGCAACTGCCGATCAGCTTGACGATCTGATCGACGATCAGACCGCCTGTGTTGTGGTGCAGTATCCGGATGTTTTCGGGCGTCTTGATGACCACACCAAACTGGCCGAAGCCTGCCACGCCAAGGGTGCGCTTTTGGTCGTCGTGTTTACCGAGGCCGTTGCCTTTGGCGCCATTAAATCGCCGGGCAGTTTTGGGGCTGATATTGTGTGCGGCGAAGGCCAGTCGATTGGTAATGCACTGGGCTATGGCGGGCCATATGTGGGCCTGTTTGCCACCACCAGTAAACTTGTCCGCCAAATGCCGGGACGTCTGTGCGGTGAAACCGTCGATCAGGATGGCAAGCGCGGTTTCGTGCTGACCCTTTCAACCCGCGAACAGCATATTCGCCGTGAAAAGGCGACCTCGAACATCTGTACCAATTCGGGCCTGTGTTCGCTGGCCTTTACGGTGCATATGAGCTTGCTGGGCGAAGACGGTTATCGCAAGCTGGCTGCCATTAACCACGAACGCGCGGTTAAAACCGCCGACGCGCTTGAGGGGGTTGCCGGGGTTGAAGTTGTTAATGACAGCTTCTTTAACGAATTTACCGTCAAGCTGAGCAAACCGGCAGCCGAGGTGGTCGAAGCCCTTGTTGCCCGTGGCATCATGGGCGGGGTTCCGTTGTCGCGTCTGTATCCCAACCGCGATGATCTGGGCGCGTTTATGCTGGTCGCAGCGACCGAAACCAATACCGACGAAGACATCGCTGCCCTTGCGGCGGCCCTTAAGGAGGTGCTGGCATGACGTTTCAGACCCATACCGGCAATCGTGGCCTTGTCCTTGAAGAAAAGCTGATTTTTGAACAGGGTGAAGCTGGACGTTCCGGGGTTGACCTGCCCGACCCGGCACCGGTCAAAAGCCGCCTTGGCGGCCTCGCCCGTGATGAAGACAGTGAAATTGGCCTTCCGGGCCTGTCCGAACCGCAAGTGGTGCGTCACTTTACCCGCCTGAGCCAGAAGAATTTCGGTATCGATTCCGGTTTCTTCCCGCTCGGCTCCTGCACCATGAAACATAACCCGCGCCTGAACGAAAAGGTTGCCCGGTTGCCCGGCATTGCCGATTTGCACCCGATGCAGCCCGAAAGCACCGTTCAGGGGGCGTTAGAACTGATGGATCAGTGTGCGCACTGGTTGCTGGTTCTAACCGGGATGCCCGCTGTTGCCATGTCACCCGCGTCGGGTGCGCAGGGCGAGTTGTGCGGCATGATGGCGATTCGTGCTGCCCTGGATGCGCGCGGTGAAAACCGCCGTCGGGTGCTGGTGCCCGAATCGGCCCATGGCACCAACCCGGCAACGGCTGCGGCTTGTGGCTTTACGGTGGATTCGATCCCCGCCACTGCCGACGGACGGGTTGATCTGGCGGCATTTGAAGCCAAGCTGGGCGATGATGTGGCTGGCATCATGCTGACCAACCCCAATACCTGCGGGTTGTTCGAACGCGATGTGCGCAAAATCGCCGATCTGGTGCATGCGGCCGGTGGTTACTTCTATTGTGATGGCGCGAATTTTAACGCCATTGTCGGTCGGGTGCGCCCGGCGGATCTGGGCGTTGATGCCATGCATATCAACCTGCACAAAACCTTTTCCACCCCGCATGGCGGCGGTGGTCCGGGTTCAGGGCCGGTTGTGTTTTCCGAGGCATTGGCACCGTTCGCACCGATCCCCTATGTGGTTAAAACCGAAAACGGCTTTCATCTGGTGGAAACCGCCGATGAACAGGACGGCAAAAAACCGTTTGGCCGCCTGAAGGGTTTTCATGGCCAGATGGGGATGTTCGTGCGTGCATTGTCCTATATGAAAAGCCACGGGGCCGACGGGTTGCGTCAGGCATCGGGCGATGCGGTTTTGAATGCCAACTATTTGCTGGCACGCCTTAAAACCAAACTCAGCGTCGCTTATCCTGGCTATTGCATGCACGAAGCCCTGTTTGATGATGATTTCCTGAAGGGCACCGGTGTTTCGACGCTGGATCTTGCCAAGGCGATCATTGATGAAGGCTTCCACCCGATGACCATGTATTTCCCGTTGGTCGTTCACGGGGCGCTTTTGATCGAACCGACCGAGACCGAAACCAAAGAATCGATCGACCAGTTCTGCGATGCAGTTTTGTCGTTGGTTGCCAAGGCAGAGGCCGGTGATTCGGAATTCTTCAAAAATGCACCCTATTTAACCCCGCGTCGGCGACTGGATGAAACAGCCGCTGCACGCAAGCCAGTATTGCGCTGGAGCCCGGCAAACGCTTGATCTGCAATGCTGCGCTGCGATTTTTTGCACCCCGGTCCTATGGCCGGGGTGTTCTTTTTCAAGGGCTTGATCTTGAAAGCCGTTGGACTCGTCGCAATCTGGCCCCTTATAATCTGAATGCATTTGCGATCGCCGCGCTGTTTTGGGAAAGCGGGGCTGGAAATGCGTGATTGGGAGACCAGGGCATATAGCCCGTGGCGGAGGTAAGAGACTGTTATGACGCGTCCCGTGCAGAAGATTTTTACAGCTGAACGACGTTTGCGAGAACGTCAGGGAGCTGTGGTCGAAGACTGGTCGGATTCCTTTTTTGATCCGACACTTGAAACCGGCATGGGGGCCGGTGAACTGCCGGCACCTTCGCCATCTGTTTCACCAGCGCCATCTGCGGCCGCTGGTAGCGATAATCAGCTGATCCTGGATGAAATTCGCGCCATGCGGGCTGAAATGGCCCAGCTGCGCAATGCAATTGCCCAGGGCGCGTCTGTTGCTGCCACTGCCGCGGCTGATGATGCAGGCGGCGAAACTACGCCGCAATCTGTTGCGGCCAATGACGAACCGCTAGATGTCTTGCCCGAGCCGGTTTCAAGCCGCCCGTCGCATTCCAATCGGCCAGGGGCCAGCGAACCTGACCGCGACGACCTGGAACTGATCCGTGGCCAGATTCAGGAAATGAACGAACATATTCACAGGGCGAAAATCCAGATTGCCGCCCTGCGCCATCCCAAAGCCCCGGATGACCGGCTGGTAACAGCGGCCAGCGAACTTGATGCTATCGTCAAGGATACCGAGATGGCGACCCACACCATTCTCGAATCGGCCGAACAGATCGACGATCTGGCGATGACATTGAAAAATTCTGCCACCAGCGATTTTGTCGCCGATCATGTTGAACAGATTGCCTTTATCGTTACCAAGATTTTTGAATCCTGTAATTTTCAGGATATTACCGGCCAGCGCATCAACAAGGTGGTTAACACCCTGGAATTTGTTGAAAAACGCGTTCACAACATGATTCTGATCTGGGGCGAGGATGCCTTTGCCGACCTGCCAATGTCCGAAGAGGAAGAAGACGAGGTCAAACACGAAGATGCCGATCTTTTGAATGGTCCGCAAATGGAAGGCGAGGGGATTAGTCAGGACGATATTGATAAATTGTTCGACTGAACCTTTAATTTTCGCGCGTGAATACCAACATCCCGAAAAGGTATACCCTTCGTAAGGGTAGATATATAATGCAATCGCATTGTAAAACTGTCTTTATGGGTATTCACCGCCGGACCGGCGGTTTACCGTGCCGAAGGATTTGAAGCGAGCATCCGGGAGGGCGTTTCCCGTCCCGGAGGTTCTGGAGGACTGGAAATATGGCATTTTGGTCAACAACCAAAACAAATGCAACACAGGCCAAAGCGCAGGACATCAAATGGCGCGCAGGGCCGCGCGGCGATTATTTTCGCTTGTATATGATTGACGACATTAGCGAATTGAAAGTCGATGGTGTTGGCGGCGTTTATCTGGTGTGGCATGGCGGCGTTAAGCCGGGCTGGCTTTTAGCCGGTAATGCCGGGGATCTTGGTTTTGTTTTTCGGGAATTGCGCGAAGACCGCGACATTCGCGAATATGACGGGCGCGGCGGTGTTTATATCAGCTGGTCGCAGATCAAGGATGAATATCGCGACGGGGTCGTTCATTTTCTCGCGCGCAGCATCAAGCCGGTATTTGAATGCGAATTCGACAGCCGTCAGGACGCGATCCCGGTAATGTTACCGCGATAAACACCCCATCCGGGATATTAAAAGTGATCATCCGGTTTGCAGGCGAATGTGCCGACGGTCGCGTGGCATGGGCAAATGGCACCATGTGCCGGGTAATTACAAAACAGGCCGAACCCCGTTTATGCGGTTCGGCCTGTTTTTGTTTATGACACGGGCAAACATTTCAGATCGATCATGTTGCCCGTTAGGACGGGGGGTTAAAGTGCCGCCAAAACCGATTCCGCGCTGGAAACATCAAATGCGCCCGGTTCTTCAACAGCAAGGTGGGTAACCTTGTTGTCCTCAATAACCATGGCATAGCGGTTAGCACGTTCGCCCAGACCCTTGCCGCGCAAGTCCAGTTTCAGGCCGGTGCCATTGGTAAAATTCAAATCGCCATCGGCCAGCATGGTAATGGCTTCGCCAACATTTTCCGATTTGGCCCAGGCCTGCATGACAAAGGCATCATTGCTGGCAAGACAGAAAATTTCATCCACACCCTTGGCTTTGATCTCGTCGGCCTTGTTGATGAAACCGGGCAGATGTTTGATCGAGCAGGTCGGGGTGAAGGCACCAGGAACAGCAAAAAGAACAACCTTGCGACCGGCAAACAAATCCTTGCTCTGGACGGCTTCGGGGCCATCCGCAGTGGCACGGTGCAATACGACGTCAGGCAATGTTGCGCCTTCGGCGATGGTCATGGCGTTTCTCCGTTTTATATGCCGCATTGAATGCGGGCATGGATTACCGGTGTAAGGTGGCCCGGCAGATTATGCATTACAGCTTGCTAGAATGACTTAAAAAATCATTCAGTGCCAGCAGCTTCCCGTCAGGTGTGGTGGCGATCAGTCTTTTGCAAGGCCGTTTGCCCCGCTGGCGGTGGCAATGCCAGAAATAACCTGATCCTTGCTAAGCAATTCGGACAGTAAAACACCGTCAGGTGCATTGGGGCCAAATACCGCGTTAAACGGAATGCCATAACGGTCATATTTCGCCAGAAAGGCGGCAATCGCCGGGTCGGGGCGGGTCCAGTCGCCTTGCATTAACACAATGTTTTCACCGCCAAGTACTGCGCGCACATCATCCGTATCAATCACCAGCCGTTTATTGACCTGACAGGTCACACACCAGTCGGCGGTAATGTCGACCAGCACTGTTTTTCCATCGGCCACATCACGGGCGATGGTTTCGGGGGCAAAGGGCTGCCATGGCAATGCCGCGTCGTCCCCTGTGTGTGATGCCGTGTTACGTGCGCTGTTTGCGGGTGGTTTGGAAAAGCCCGGCGCAAACAGGGCGACAAGCACGGCAAGGGTGGCAAAGCCCGCCAGTAACGGTTTGCGTTTGAGACGGGTGGTTTTATGGCGCCACCAGATCAACCCGCTGGCAAGCGCCAGGCCAAGGCCAACGGCAATGGCCCCGTTGGTACCAATTTGCCCGGCCAGCACGCCAAGCAGCCAGATCGCGGTACCCAGAAGTGCCAGCCCCAGCACAAATTTAACCACCACCATCCAGCGACCCGGTTTGGGCAACAGGCGGGCAATTTCGGGCCGTGCCGCAATTAACAGATAGGGCAGGGCAAAGCCGATGCCCAGCAGGGTGAAAATCCAGAAAATATCAAAGATGGACCCGGCAAGGGCAAAGCCAACCGCCGTTCCCAAAAACGGGGCGGAACAGGGGGTTGCCAGCAGGGTTGCAAACATCCCGGTCAGAAAATGCCCGCCCATACCTTCCCTGGCACCAGGTGCATGACCTTGCGGGGCCTGATGATGGTCGATGGCGTCATTGGCAAGGTTGTTTAAGCGGTTCGCACTGATTTCAAACAGGCCAAACATATTGCAGGCAAACAGTACGACAACAATGGTCATAACCGTTAAAAACAGGGGTTGCTGAAACTGAATGCCCCAGCCAATGGAGCCACCTGCCAGTTTCAAAATGCCTAACGCCCCGGCAATAATCCAGAACGACACCAGAATGCCAAGCGCACTGGCAAAAAAACCACGCCGGGTGCTGGCCCGGTTTTGCGTTCCTAGCTGAATAGCCCCCATCACCTTAAGTGATAAAACCGGCAATACACAGGGCATCACATTTAAAATTAAACCGCCCAGTAATGCCAGCCCGCCAATAATCCACCAGGCGGTGCCATGGGGGCTGGTTGTCATGGCCTGTTTCGGGGGCGTGTTGCCGCCTGAAAGGTCGTTGGCGGCCACCATGCCGCTTTCCGGCGCACTGCCGACCTGAACAGGTTGTTCAACCGCCAGCGCCCCGGCCAAAATGGTTACGGTCAGGTTTTGTCCGTCAAAACTGTCGGCTTTGGCATTGTTATGGATCGTCAGGCGGTAAACCGGTGCGCCATCAAGCATTTCTCCGGTTGGTTGTGGTGCACCAAAACTGTCGGCTGGTTTACCCTCCACCAGAATATCGGGGGTGCTGTCATCGGGAACATCGCGTAGCGCGATATCAAGATAACTGGCTTTACTATCGCCTGTTTCCCAAATGCTGGCAACGCCCATCGGCAGGTTGCCACCCGTTAGCGGTACTTTGGCAGCAAATTTTTCAATCTCGTGGGCGTGGCTGGAAATGTCGCCCGAACTGGCGGGCAGGGTGAGGTTCAATACAGCAGTGGCGGGTACGCAAATGTCGCTACATGCCAGATAATCAACCGATAAATGCAGCTTTACCGGCTGGGACGGGTCAAGAACCGGAATGTCGACGGGGAAAATAACCCGGTTTTCATAACCAAAGGTTTCCAGCCCGAAAATGGAAAATCGCATTGGTGCGGGCCACAGCATGTTTTCTGCGCCAGCATTAACATTTTCTGACCCTGTCCAGTCAATTTTCGGCGGAAACCCGGCATCCCCGGCGCTGCGCCAATATACTTTCCAGTGTGGTTGCAGGGCAAATTCCAGCCCCAGCCGCAGGCTGTGAACATCCTTGACACCGTTGCGCGCACTGATAATGCGAACAGAGGCAAAATCCTCGTCCTGCCAGGCGCTTTCTGCCGGTGCAGCCTGCGCCAGATGCGGCAGCATTATCAACATAAGCAGGGCAAAAATACGCTTGGTCACGGCACGGATTCCCGGAAAATTGGTCAGCGAGGCAGGGGTACGACGATGAATGGCTCAATGCAAGCCACGAACATGTTACTGCGGCGTTAGCACTATCGGGGCTTAAAAAAAACGGTCTGGTTTGCTTTGCCAATTATACCCATATGAAAAAAACAGCGGATTGATTAAGAACAGGTCCGGGTGATTATTTTAAGACCATGCTTGGCTTGACCCGTGAGAACAGGGTAGTCTTGAGTTTCAGTGAATGAGGATGGTGCGCAAATGGCATATGCAGGCAGCGACGGAGAATATCTATCGGGCAAGCTATTGGTTGCGATGCCAGGCATGCGTGATCCGCGCTTTGCCCAAAGTGTTGTTTATCTGTGCGCCCATAATGAAGACGGTGCCATGGGCATTGTCGTGAACCGCTTGATCGATTCCATCACCTTTCCCGAATTGCTCGAACAATTGGGCATCGTCCGCCCGGCTTCAACCATTGCCGATATTCAGGTGCATTTTGGCGGGCCGGTTGAATCGGGCCGGGGGTTTGTCCTGCATTCCAACGATTTCCACAACGATGCCACCTTGCAGGTCGACCGGGATGTTTCGGTAACTGCCACGGTCGATATTCTGGAAAATATCGCCCTGAACAAAGGCCCGCATAACAGCATTCTTGCCCTTGGCTATGCCGGATGGCGCAGCGGGCAGCTTGAAACCGAAATTCGCGCCAATGGCTGGTTGCATGTCGATGCCGATGCAGAATTGCTGTTTGGTACCGATTGCGAAGACAAATGGCAGCGCGCCTTTGCCAAGCTGGGTTTTGCCCCCGAATTGCTATCGGGCGAAGCCGGCCACGCCTGAATATTCGCCAATAATCGGTACAATGAAAAAAGGGCGCCGCGTGATTGCGGCGCGCCTTTATCGCAAGGTCACTTTGCCGTGGCTTCTTTTACAAAATCCGCCAGTTCTTCGTTAAAACGTGCCGGTTCTTCGTAAAATGGGCTATGGCCGCTATTGTCAAACACGGACAGGCGGCTATTGGCATGTATGGATTTGATCCGTTCGGACATCGCAACCTTTACCAGCCGGTCATGGATCCCGTGCGACAACAAAACCGGGCCGTTATAAGCCGCAAAAAAGGGTTCCAGGTTCGTGGTTTTGGTTTGAAGGAACCCTTCATAGACGGCGCGGGATGTTATACCGTTAATGACCATCATCTGCTGCAGTGCTGATGGTGTCGGTGCCTGATAAAAGCATGTGAAAAGAAAATCGGCCGTGGCAGCGGCCCGTGTTGCCAGGTTGTGCGACGTTGTTGATTTGGCAAAACCAAGTGCTTCACTGGTGAACAGGTCGGGCGACATATTCGTTACGGCGTCCACCAGATTAATCCCGGCAATATGCGTGCCGCCATATTTACGCAAATAGGCACCTGCGACATACCCGCCAAGTGACCAGCCGACCAGAACGGGGCGACGCAGTTTTGCGCCGCTGATGACGGCATTCACATCGTCTGCCCATTTATCGGCATCTGAATATGCGGCAAGTGCGGCGGGTTTGTCCGAATCGCCATGTCCGCGCAAATCAAATGTTACGATTCGAAAGCCTTTTAATGTTGGGTCGCTCAGTTGTTTTTCCCAACTAAGATGGCTTTGTCGCAGCCCGTGTATCAACAGGATTTCCGGGGCATCAACGGCCCCCTGTGCTGTGACAGCCAATGTTGTTCCGTCGCTGGACCGCACCTCGAAATGGTCGCGGGCATCCTCATTTTTTCGGGTGTCGGTTTTCGCCGTTTCTGTCGGCGCGGCATGGCCGGATGGCGCATAAGCGGCTGTTCCAATGGCAATGGCAAACAGAATAGCGGCTGTTGAAATGAATGTTTTTCGTAAATTGTGCATCATCTTTCTCATGTTGTTTAGTGATCATTAATCAACATGATTGACTTTGTGCGTCAAGTGTTGTTTATTGATCGCTATGAAACCTGATGAAAAATCACATGGCGGCCGCCCCTGGAGCTTTGACCGTGAACAGGCCATCGAAACGGCGATGCAGCTGTTTTGGCAGCATGGCTATGAAGGTGTGTCGGTTGGGGATCTGACCAAAGTCATCGGTGTTGCACCGCCAAGCCTTTATGCGGCTTTTGGCAACAAGGCCGGCCTTTATCAGGAGGCGGTAAAGCGCTACGAGGACAAATACGGTTCGCTTGATTTTGCGTCTGTCGCAAACGCGAGTTCCACGGCTGAAGCCGTGCGAAAATTGCTTGAAGGGGCTGTTCGTGCTGTGACTGATCCGGCCCGTCCGCGGGGATGTATGATCTCAAGCGGTATGGTTGCGTGCCATCCCAACCTTCATTCGCTTGCCCTGGATGCCGCAGCCCGGCGCGAGGTGTTGCGGGAGTCTGTCGCCAATGCGCTTCGGCCTTTTACCAAAAATGGTGATGAGGCGCACCGTCTTGCCCGTTATGTATCGGCCATTTTGCAAGGCATCTCTATTCAGGCGCGCGATGGTGTTGCGAAAGAAGACTTGCAGGCAATTGTTGAGGATGTTGTATCGGGTCTTAAAGATCGGGGCGACGGCAATAATTAACGGCTTTGATGCTGCGATGTGCCAGGTGCGCCCTATTCGATGTTGATGTTTTTTGCCAGATAATCGAGAAAAACCCGCATCCGTAATGGCATTTGCCGCTGGCCGACAAAAACAGCATGGATCTGTTCAAATTCGGGTTCGATGCCCGCGTCCAACAATATTTCCAGTCGGCCTTTGGCGATATCCCTCCCAACATGAAACAGCGCCAGCCGACCAATACCGATGCCGGCCAGGGCAAGCTGGCGCATGGTTTCACCGTTATTAACCTGCAAATTGCCGGTTCGTGCGCCGGGGTCGTCGTTGTGGCCCCCGTTACCGTCACCTTCGGTCTGGGGTAATGCCCATTGGTCTTGCGCACGGCGGAAATTGAAATTCAGGCAATTATGCTTTTCAAGCTCTGCCGGGGTTTGCGGGCGACCGTGGCGTTCAATATAGGATGGTGCCGCAATAACCACCCGGCGGCTTACCCCCAGTTTGCGTGCCAGCAGGCGTGAATCGCGCAAGGCCCCGCTGCGAATGGCAATGTCGGCGCGCTCATCTAGAATATCAATCACATCATCGGTCAGGCTTAAATCAATCGATACTTCAGGGTATTTTTCCAGAAACGTACCCAATACCGGCACCAGCACATGGTTGCCAAATGGAATGGTGGCATTAACGTGAATGGCGCCGCGCGGGGTGGCGCTGTCATGGGCCAGCCTGGCTTCAAGCGTGCTGATATCTTCCAGTATGCGGCTGGCGTCGTGATAATAGGCATGGCCTTCGCGGGTTAATTTTAAATTACGGGTGGATCGCACAAATAACTGCGCGCCCAGCCGTTCTTCTAACCGCGCAATCAGCTTTGCCACCGCCGACGGGGTAAGTTGCAATCGCCGCGCCGCGGCCGAAAAGCTGCCCGCATCGGCAACCCGTAAAAACACTTCCATTTCGCCCGAGCGGTTTGGCAACATTTGAGAATAAAATTCCAAACTAATTATAATTGTTGAATTATAGTCACATCAAAGCAGAAAAGCCATAGTGCAGGCCATGTAAAGTATTAACCAAAAGGCTTTGTTATGCCCTTAGCAATCTATGCGCTTGCCGCCGGTGCCTTTGGCATCGGCATGACGGAATTCGTCATTATGGGCCTGCTGCTTGATGTGGCACGCGATCTTGATGTGTCCCTGTCCAGTAGCGGGCTTCTTGTTACCGGCTATGCCCTTGGCGTGGTTGTTGGTGCCCCGGTTCTGACCATATTTACCGGCAGATGGCGGCGAAAAAATGTGCTGCTGTTTTTGATGGCGGTTTTTATCATCGGTAATTTTCTGTGCGCCATTGCGCCTGATTATGCCACGTTAATGATGGCGCGCATTATTGCTGCCTTTGCCCACGGGGCGTTTTTCGGCATTGGTGCGGTGGTCGCAACCGACCTTGTCGCCAGGGAAAAAAAGGCATCGGCCATTGCCATTATGTTTACCGGCCTAACCGTTGCCAATGTGCTGGGTGTTCCGTTTGGCACCTGGCTGGGGCAAATATATGGCTGGCGCGCCACGTTCGAAGCCGTCACCGTGATTGGTGTTTTGGCCCTGATCGCAACAGCCTTTCTGGTGCCGCGCGATAAAAAACACACCACCATCAATGTTGCTGCCGAAATGACGGCCCTATTGCGCCCGCAGGTATTGCTGGGGCTGGCGATTACAGTGCTGGGCTTTGGCGGGGTATTTGCCGCCTTTACCTATATCGCCCCGTTATTAACCGAAATTGCCGGTTTTTCCGATGCGGCCGTGTCGCCGATTTTGTTGTTATTCGGGGTGGGGCTGTTTATTGGCAATCTGTATGGCGGGCGGCTGGCAGACCGCCGGTTAATGGTCACCCTGATCGGGTCGCTGGTGTTTTTATCGGTCGTTCTGGTGGTGCTGACCTATGCACTTGATAATCAGATTTTCACCATTATCACGGTTGGTGTGTTGGGGGCGGCGGCATTTTCAACCGTGCCCCCGTTGCAAATGCGGGTTCTTGCCAAGGCAGAAGGCGCGCCAAGCCTGGCATCTTCCATTAACATTGCTGCCTTTAACCTTGGCAATGCTGGCGGTGCGTGGCTTGGGGGTGTTGCCATTGACCATGGACCGGGCCTCGCCGGGGTGCCTTTGGTGGCTGCCGCGATTACGGCAGGCGGGCTGGTTCTGGCCCTGATCAGCTGGCGAATGGATCGTTCATCCGATGGAAAGCTGGCGTCTTTGGCCGCGTGATCCAAACCGCTCCGCTATACTTTGCCGATCATACGATTACGACAAAAGACGGCCATATCACAGGGCCGTCTTTTGTTTAAGGTACCCAGTCTTTCGCGGGTTTTACAGGCGATATAAAGTCGGAAAACGCTACGTTGTCATAATGGTCTCTTTGGGCCTATGCCATTAACGGGCGTTCATTTGTGGCATCATATTTCAAAATGTCCCCCTGCATCCTGCCCGACCATTTGCCAATAAAGGCCAATGTTTCCTTGCGGGTCAAATGTGCGCTTAACGATGGTTGGTCCTGCCAGCGTTCGGCGATCAGCAGGCGCGCAATATCCGGGGCGATTATTGCAACGGCATAGGAAAGGCAGCCACTATCGGGTTTATTGCCGGGATTGATTTTTTCAATATCCGCCAGGAATGCGCTCACATCCGCTGGGGCAATGTCGATATGCCCCGAAACAATAATCATCATCGTCCTCGCTGCTGGTTTGCGCCGTTTGGGGTTTTGGTTCTAATCGACGGTAAGGACAATTTTGCCCTGAATGTGGCCTTTGGCGGCGCGTTCATGTGCCTTGCTGGCATCAGCAAGTGCAAAGGTGCTGTCAAGAACCACCCGGATCTCCCCGCTATCCAGCAAATGTGCGACTTCGGCTAGCTGCGCCCCGCTTGAACGGACCTGGGTGGTCGAAACGGTAATGCCCAGCTTTTCGGCTTCTTTTTCGCCGGAAAAGCCTAACGGGAAGATCGGAAACAAGGCACCGCCCCGTTTTAGTGTCGTCAGAAACCGACCTGTGGTAGGGCCACCAAGGGCATCAATAACGAGGTCAATGTTACGGGCAACCTCTTCGGGCGGGGTTTTGGTATAGTCGATAAATTCATCGGCCCCAAGGTCGCGCAAAAGGGCTTCGTGCCTGCCCGACGCCACGGCGATCACATGCGCTCCTTTCAGTTTTGCAATTTGCACCGCAAAATGCCCCACACCTCCGGCCGCCCCGTTTACAAGCACGGTTTTGCCCTTAAGTGGTACGGGCTGGTGGGATGTGGCCTGCAACGGGTTTGGCGCGGTGTGGCCCAAATCAATCATGAACTGCCATGCAGTCAGCAATGACATGGGCGCACCGGCAGCGTGGGCGTGATCAATCCCGGCAGGTTTGATTGCAAGTTCCGACGCGGGCACGCTGACATATTCGGCATAGGCCTTGCTGCCCCCGGCCAGGCCGTCAGGGAAGCGCACCATCGCGTAAACGGCATCGCCAATTGCGAAATCCGTCACGTCATCGGCAATTGCAGTAACCATGCCCGATATATCGGTTCCCAAAATGAAAGGAAAGGTAACCTCGGGGCGCCATTCCTCCGGGAGCATTTTATAGCCGTCGCGTAGATACCAGTCCGGCGGGTTAAGGCCCACAGCGTGAACCCGCACAAGCACTTCGCCTGCGTTTAATTCCGGCATCGGTGCGTCCTCGTATTGCAGCACCTCTGGTCCGCCAAACGCGTGTTGGCGAACCGCCTTCATCATGGTTGATGTCATATCTTTTCCTTGTACTGTATCTATGATACCCCTAATCGGAGCGCTGCTCCATATAAACGGATCAGTGTTCCGTTTGTCAAGGAGGATAGATGCGCGCGGACGCTCAAAAGAATTATGACCACCTGCTTGTCATTGCCCGTGATGTGGTGATGGCGCAGGGTGCCGAGGTTTCATTGCGCGAAATTGCCCGGAAGGCCGGTGTTGGTCTTGGCACGCTGTACCGGCACTTTCCCACCCGCGAAGCCTTGTTTGAAGCCTTGCTTCGTGCACGGTTTGATGAATTGACCATAAGGGCGCGTGATCTTGAAACGGCAGATGATTGCGCACAGGCTCTTGTGATCTGGCTAAAAGAGATCGTGGCGGTGACGCAAAATTACAGCGGGGTTATCGCCCTGATGGTTGCAGCAATTGCCGAGCCGGATTCTGCCTTGCATACGTCCTGTGTTGCTCTGCGTGCGGCAGGAACACAGCTTCTTGTTCGTGCACAGGCGGCTAAGCTGGCCCGTACTGATATGGATGGCACGGATCTGTTTGCCCTGATCAGTGCGCTGGGGTGGCTGGGCGATCAACCGGCGTTGGCCCCGCGGGCGGAACATCTTTTTGGTGTTATTGCAGGTGCGATCCTGACCAATCCGGCGTCGATTGATGCGCTGGTGAAAAAACTGCCGCCATCGACCATAACTGCGCAGGAGCCTAATGACGCCGGCCCGAAAGCCTGACGTTACCTGATTGGTCGTTCAAGCGGGCATAGAGCGAATATTCGCGCAATTGGGCCTGTAACGTAACGGGGCCGTGTTTTTGGGCCCTTAAGCCTTGATCACGGCTGCTTTTGCCTTTTGTTTTTTGTGCAGGTGATAGGTCAGGGCTGCACGCAGGCATAAAACAAGCGGCCCTTCGGGCAGGGGTGCTCTGGCCGGAATAATCAGCGCGCGGTTGCCTTCAAATATGAAGTCATCGGCAAAATGGCTGCGGAAATCGCTGATCAGGGTGGTTTGGCAATTTACAAAGACCGCACAGCAATCGGGCGCGGATTTGGGGGGGCCCAGGCGGATGGTTGTGCCGCTACCGCTTGCCGCGGTTAGATAGGCTGCTTCGCCCCATTTCAGTGTCTCCGTCAATACGCCAACGCCTGGTGTGTTGGCTGCCGTGTTAAAAATCAGGCTGCGTATCTGAAGCAGACGCCGGCTCACATCTGTCGAATAACGCTCAAATGTTTCGGATAATGCGGCAGGCAGGGCCGGGGGCGACATGTGTGCAGGCTCCTTTGCAATACAGATAAAGCCTAAGCCATTTGCCTTGCATTGTTAATATTGGCGACCTTGCTGATCCAGATTCTTGTGCCTTTGGTGGCCGGAAGGAGTGAAAAACGGCGCAACAGGCAGGAAGGGGAGGGCGGAAGGACGCCTGGATTGAGAGGAAGGGACGGGGTAGGACATGACATGACAGGACCGCAAATCTCGTCAGTTTGCCGCAGGCGTGTTGCCTTGCCTGCTTTGTTACGCACAATCATGGTTTACGGCGCGGGGCAGAAGCAGGGAGGAGACGGGCAATAAAAAGGCAGCGCCCGCTAACGGGATCGCTGCCTTGTTTTGTTTTGCAAGAGATACGGCCTAGTCGAACAAAGCGTCGATTTCGTCTTGCGAGAAAATCTGGTCGATTTCGTTCTGGTTGTTCTTTTCCTGATTTTGCGGGGCACGGGTAACGGTTTTATCAAGGTTATCCATGCCTTTGGGATCCGGCGGCAGGTCAAATTCGTCAAAGTCTTCATCGCCCCAGATCTCGATCACGCGGTTCACGCGTTCCTCGATATATTTCATGGTGTTGACGACTTTGGTAATACGCTGCCCGGTCAGGTCCTGGAAGTTACAGGATTCAAACACCTTAACAACCAGTTCAACAATATCATCGGCCAGGCCCTGTACATAATCATCGGTCGCGGAGGAGCGAATATTATGGGCAACGGTATCAATATTTTCGACATTTTCCAGAATGTTGGCCGTGGCTTCCTCGGTGGCTTCAACAATCGAGTCAAGCTCGCCCTTCACAATGTTCAGGCGCGTGCCGCTGGAATCGTCCGGTGCCGAATAAAGGGCGGCGATTTCTTTTTTGGTTTCCTGAATTGAATTGGCCAGCGCGCGAATTTCGGTTTTCAGCATCCGCAATTCGTTACGGGCATCGCCCTGTTCTTCGGGCGTCTGAACCAGCTTGCGCTGCTCGTCAATCATGATTTTGATGTCGGACAGAAGCTCCAGCTTCAAATCTTCGATCGCATTATGCAGGGACGACAAATCAGGTGCCTGTGCCTGTCCTTCACCGTAATTCGCCGGTTCGGGCAGCGATACGATGTCGCTCATATGTTCCAGCTTGTTTAACAACCGCATTTCGGCAGTGAACAGCTTCTTTTGATTTTGACGAGCCATAGGCAAACCTCAATAACGAAAATCTGTCTTGTATTATACTACACTATACCTGAGCGCCGGGTGCTAAAGTTTCCCGGTATGTCATTGCGAGCGCGCCTGCAAATTTCGGCCCCCGGCTGTTGCCAACCGTTCCGTACCGCTTGCCATGCTTTGATAATGGGGAAAGCTGGCGACAAGTAAAGGGATCACTGCGAGTAAATTTTGCAAAAAATACCGATTTGGCCGCTTAGACAGAAGAATATAGCCTTATACTGTTCTTGCACCTGCCACCAAAATGATCCGGCCGGTTGAGGGTATACCTTTGCAAACCGGCTGTAATTACCTGATCCAGGCCCGATTTTCCGGCAAGATACCGGTTTATGCCGCTCTTTCCTTACCCTTGGGGCCATACGGGCAATAAAAACAGAATTACCGATGAAACCAGATAGGGGCCGGGGCGGGCATTTCCGGGGATAGGGCGGGCATGGATGGGGGCGGGCGACTTGATATGCGGTGCAAGAAAATCTGTCGGTTGAAACCGGTTGAAAGCGGGTTTTGCCCAATATGACACTGTGTTTTGCCGACAGGATTGAAAAGTTGCCGGACGATTCGCGACGCTTTTGCACCAATTCCGGCAAAACCATACCAAATTATGTGGATCACAGGTTGCGACGCGATCGAACGCGCTTGGGGTGAATTGAAATATTTCAGCAAAATTTTCAGGTTGCATCGCGATGCGCGCCGCGCGCACATAGCTTTGTTGCCTTTGGCTACCGCAGGGCGATATGGCATTGCGGGCGTTGTGGTTGGGTTGCTATAAGGGGAATATTCCTTTTGATCCATAGGTTTAGTTTTGGAAAAATACTGAAATCAGCTAAAACCCTATGAGGAAACACAAAATTAATTTGTGCAGCGCAGCAAGGTTTTTTGTGGAACAGGTTGAAAAGATAAGCTATTTGCCACGCATACCGATATGCTTGGCATGTCAGGATAATAGAATTAGTGTTAGCTAATTAGTTTGTCGTTTTAATGTCGGGACCGATCCGCGGTCCAATGTCATGGCGGGTCATTTTCGGGGAGCGATCGGGCCTTCCCGATCGGAATGTGTCGCGCTGTTCGGCCTTGCCGAAAATGGCATAATGCCTTGAGTTGTAATGCGAGGGGGCAGATTCGCATGTCGATCAAGATGCTGTTTCCCATTTTTTTGCTGGGATTGGCAGTTCTGACAGGACTGGATTCATCTGCGATTGCCGCAGTGGGCCAGCCCGAGCCATGGCAACTGGGTCTTCAGGACGCAGTTTCGCCAGTGGCGGTTGAGGGCCATAATTTTTTCATCTTGCTGGTTTGGCTGATGACAGCGGTGGTTGTTATCGTGCTGGCGTTGCTGCTTTATGTGCTGTTTCGTTTCAGCCACAAGCGCAATCCGAAGCCATCAAAGACCACCCATCATACCTTGCTTGAAGTGGCATGGACGGTGGTGCCGGTCCTGATTTTGCTGATCATTGCCATCCCGTCTTTCCGTTTGCTGTATTACGCAGATCATGTCGAAGACGCCGACATGACGCTAAAAATCATCGGCAAGCAGTGGTACTGGACCTATGAATATCCCGACAACGGCGATTTCACCTTTGATTCGCTGATGCTCGATGAGGATGCGGCCGTTGCCGAAGGCAAAAAACGCCTTCTGGATGTGGATAATCCCGTTGTTCTGCCGGTCGATACCGACATTCGCCTGATCATGACATCCGAAGATGTGATTCATAGCTGGGCGATGCCGTCACTGTTCATTAAACTCGATGCTGTTCCGGGTCGTCTTAACGAAACCTGGACCCGCATTCCGGCCGAATATGCCGGAACGATGTTCTATGGTCAGTGTTCGGAACTGTGTGGTGTCAATCACGCCTATATGCCGATTGCGGTTAAAGCCGTGACCAAGGAAGAATACGCAGATTGGGTCAAGACGGCTCAGGAACAGTTTGCATCGGCAACCTTGCCGAACGCTGTTTCAGTTGCCTCGGCCGAGTGAGGGAGAGTTCAATGGCTCACGCTGATACACATGCGCATGATCATGACCACGATCATACGCCCGGTTTTTTCAGCCGCTGGTTCTTGTCGACCAACCACAAGGATATCGGATCGTTATATCTGATTTTCTCGCTGGTGGCCGGTTTGATCGGCGGGGCGTTTTCGGTGTGGTTCCGTATGGAACTGGCACATCCCGGAACCCAGATTATCGAAGATCACCAGTTTTTTAACGTGCTTGTGACCGCACACGGCATGATCATGGTGTTCTTTGTTGTCATGCCCGCCATGATTGGCGGATTTGGCAACTGGTTCGTGCCGATCATGATTGGCGCACCTGACATGGCCTTTCCGCGCCTGAACAATATTTCGTTCTGGTTGCTGGTTCCGGCATTCTTTTTGCTGCTGCTTTCGGCGGCCGTCGGCACGGGGGCCGGTACAGGCTGGACGGTTTATCCGCCGCTTTCAAGTGTGCTGGGGCATCCGGGGGCATCGGTGGACATGGCCATTTTCGCGCTTCACCTTGCCGGTGCCAGCTCGATTTTGGGCGCGGTCAACTTTATCACCACGATCTGCAACATGCGTGCGCCGGGCATGACCCTGCATAAAATGCCGCTTTTTGCCTGGTCGATGCTGGTTACCGCCTTCCTGCTTTTGCTGGCGGTTCCGGTTTTGGGTGGTGCCATCACTATGCTGCTGACCGACCGTAACTTTGGCACCTCCTTCTTTGATCCGGCCGGGGGCGGGGATCCGATCCTGTATCAGCACCTGTTCTGGTTCTTTGGTCATCCCGAAGTTTACATCATGATTTTGCCGGGCTTTGGCATCATCAGCCACATCATTTCCACCTTCTCGCGCAAGCCGATTTTCGGGTATCTCGGCATGGCTTATGCGATGGTTGCCATTGGTGTTGTCGGCTTTATCGTGTGGGCGCACCACATGTATACTGTTGGCCTGGATGTTGACACCCGTGCCTATTTCACCGCGGCAACGATGGTGATTGCGGTGCCAACCGGGGTTAAGATTTTCTCGTGGATCGCCACCATGTGGGGCGGTTCTATCAGTTTGCGCGCGCCCATGCTGTGGGCGATCGGCTTTATCTTCCTGTTCACCGTCGGCGGTGTGACAGGGGTTATTCTGGCGAACTCCGGCATGGATCTGCCGTTGCACGATACCTATTTCGTGGTTGCGCATTTCCACTATGTGCTGTCGCTGGGCGCTGTCTTCTCGATCTTTGCCGGTTTCTATTACTGGTTCGGCAAAATGACTGGGTACGAGATTTCCGATCTTGGTGGCAAGATTCACTTCTGGCTGTTTTTCATCGGCGTGAACCTGACCTTCTTCCCGCAACACTTCCTGGGGCTTGCCGGTATGCCGCGTCGGTATGCCGACTATCCTGATGCGTTTGCTGGGTGGAACCTTGTTTCGTCCTATGGTGCGTATATCTCGTTTGCAGCAACTATTTTCTTCCTCGGTGTGGTGGCACACGCCTTTATTCGTGGTAAGAAAGCCGCCGCAAACCCGTATGGCGAATATGCTGATACCCTGGAATGGACTGTCAGCTCGCCGCCGCCGTTCCATACTTTTGATGAACTGCCGCGCATCAAGTAACCATGCGATCTTTTGTCTTTCGCCGGAATTTCCCGGCGAAAGACAACCACCAAAGCCAGAAAGAAGACCGCACCTGTCATGAGCAAGACCGCACTTGATCAGACACTGACCCTTGATACCGTTCCAAGCATTCCGGTTTCGACCGTGCGTGATTATTTTACGCTGCTTAAACCCGGTGTCATGACGCTTGTTGTATTTACCGGTGCCGTTGGCCTGCTGATTGCGCCTGGCCATCTGCACCCGTTTCTGGCCCTGGTTGCCATTGGCTGCATTGCTGTTGCCAGTGGCGCTGCTGCCTCGATTAACATGTGGTATGATCGCGACATCGACATTCACATGAAACGGACCATGAACCGGCCCATTCCGGCCGGGCGTGTTCCGGCGGATGAAGCCCTGTCGCTGGGAATTTTCCTGTCGATTGTATCGGTCACTGTCATGGCCGTTGCCATTAATCTGGTGGCGGCGGTTCTGCTGGCGGTGTCGATCGGGTTTTATGTCTTTGTTTATACCATGTGGCTGAAACGCCGCACGCCGCAAAACATTGTTATTGGTGGTGCTGCCGGGGCTTTTCCGCCCATGATCGGCTGGGCTGCTGTAACGGGTGGCATAGACCTTAATTCGGTCGCGCTGTTCATGATCATCTTCATGTGGACGCCGCCGCATTTCTGGGCTTTGGCGCTGTTTCGCTGTGGTGATTATGCCAAGGTTGGCGTGCCGATGATGCCGGTGGTGGCGGGTGATGTTGCGACCAAAAAGCAAATGCTGGTTTACACCATCCTGTTGTTGCCCGTGACTTTGGTGCCCTATTTTACCGGTTTGCTTGGCGTGTTTTATGCCGTTACGGCGGGCCTGACCGGCCTGTGGTTTTTGCGTCATGCCTGGCGTGTTTTGCGCAATGCCGAGGAAAAGGCACCGCAAAAAATGTTTGGCTATTCGATTTTGTACCTGTTTGTGCTGTTTGGCGCGATGGTTGCCGATATCTGGCTTGAAAGTTTCATCGTATGACCGAACAACCGAAAATGACTGACGAAGAACTTGCTGCTTTTTATGCCAGTCGCCGGCGTAAAAACTGGGTTCTTCTGGGAATATTGACCGGCCTGGCCGTTTTGTTTTTCGTGATCACCATCCTGAAGATGAGCGGCTGAAAAATGACGCGCCGGAAACGCAAAAACCAGGAAAATCGCAGAAAGATCGGGGGATGGATCTTTTGTGCCGCGGCTATTCTGGTGGGTGGGTTTATCGGCTTCAAGATGGCATCGGCACCCGGCATGTTTGCGGATGGCGCGGGTGCGATGCACGAAAGTCCGGCCGGTGCTGCCGGGCTCGCGTTGGCCGCCCCTGGCGGAATAACCCGGGTAAGTGCGACAACTGGCACGGATGTGCAGGCGCGAACGATTACAGTGTCCTTTGACGGAACGTCGGACCTGTCAATGGATTGGGAATTTGCTCCCGAGCAGGCGTCGATGACGGTGCCGCTGGGGGAAAACAGGATGGCATTTTATGCCGCCCGCAATAAGTCGGACAAGGTTGTAACCGGTGAAGCCGCCTATAGCGTGAGCCCGGTTGAAGCAGGCCGCTATGTAAACAAGCTGGCATGTTTTTGTTTTGATGAGCAGCGCCTGTCGCCGGGCCAGAATGTGGATATGCCGATCAGCTTTTTTGTTGATCCGGCGATTGCGGATGATCCGGCATTACAGGATTTGAGCGAAATTAAACTGTCGTTTGCCTTTTACGCCGTGAAAACGGCGGCCCAGGCAGCCGACAGATCGGGTGAGAACGGAGGCTGACCCAAATGGGCCAGCGTTCGGGAATGCGTAGTTTGACACTTAATTTATTCAAGGACTGAGGGGGGCGAGGAATGAGTGATCACGCTCAGAAACATCCGTTCCATCTGGTAGACCCAAGCCCGTGGCCGATGGTGGCCGCACTTTCGGCAGGCTTGTTTACCGGTGGCATGGTTTATTTCATGCATTCGGATCGGATGCTGACCGATTTCTGGCTGGCTGCCATTGGCATTGCCGGTATCCTGTTTGTGATGTTCCGCTGGTGGAGCGATGTTGTTCAGGAATCGCGCATCTATCATAACCCGGTGGTGCAAATCGGCCTGCGGTATGGCATGTCGCTGTTCATCGCATCCGAGGTCATGTTCTTTGTTGCGTTTTTCTGGGCTTTTTTCCAAAGCGCCCTTCTGGACTTTAACCCGTCTGTAACCCAGTGGCCGCCTGCTGGTATTGAAGTGCTTGATCCATGGGATCTGCCCTTTATCAATACCCTGATCCTGCTGTTGTCGGGCTGCACGCTGACCTGGGCGCACCATGCCTGCCTTGAAGGCAATAAAAAACATATGGTGCAGGGGCTGGCGATTACCGTTCTGCTGGGCATCGCGTTTTTGTCCTGCCAGGCCTACGAATACCATCATGCGGCCTTTGCCTTTGATGATGGCATTTACCCGTCAACCTTCTATATGGCGACAGGTTTCCACGGCTTCCACGTTTTTGTCGGCACGGTGTTCCTGGCGGTTTGCCTTTATCGCGCCAACCGCGGCGATTTCAAACCGGACCATCACTTTGGCCTCGAAGCTGCCGCATGGTACTGGCACTTCGTTGACGTGGTGTGGCTGTTCCTGTTCTTCTCGGTCTATATCTGGGGCGGGGCATAACGCCCCCCTCACTCTCTGTCCGAAAATGACAATGCCAACCCAAAGGTTTTAAAAACCTGATGACCCTGGATTATTATCCACCCCTTTCCCCCATTCGTACCGGCCTTGCCTGCAAGTGTCCGCGCTGCGGTGGGGGAAAGCTGTTTTCGGGCTTTCTTGTGGTGCGCGAACAGTGCGATGTCTGCGGGCTTGATTTGCGCGGTCACGATGCCGGTGACGGTCCCGCGATTTTCATTATTTTCATCCTCGGCTTTTTGGTGGTGCCCCTTGCCTTATGGGTGGAATTAACGTACCAACCGCCTTTGTGGCTGCATGTGGTCATGTGGTTTCCCACCGTGATCGGGGTTACCCTTTTGCTGTTGCGGCCGCTAAAAGGGGTGATGGTTGCCTTGCAATACCGTCACCGGTCGACCATAGAACAGGAATAGGCCCTTTATGGCGCTTCTTAAAACGCGGCCCACCGTCGCACTATCGATTTCTGCCGGCCTGGCATTGCTGATTTTGCTGGTATTATGTGGCTGGCAGGTGGAACGGTTATTCTGGAAAGAAAACCTGATCGCTGAACGCGAAGCCCAGGCCAGCCTGCCGCCCATCGATTTTCCTGTTGATGTTACCAAAATCGACCCCGCCCTGTCGTTTCGCGCCGTAAAGGCGCATGGCCGTTTTCTGCATGATCAGGAAATGTATTTAATGGCGCGCACCATGCAGGGCAGTGTGGGTTATCAGGTGATCACACCGCTTGAACAGGCCGATGGCCGCATCATTCTGGTTAATCGCGGCTGGGTACCCGACGACAAACGCGACCCCGCCACCCGCCTGGAAGGCGAGGTTTCAGGCCAGGTTGATGTGACTGGCGTCTTGCAGGTCGCCCGGCCCCGTCATTGGGCCCAGCCCGAAAACGACCCGGTGAAAAACCAGTGGTTTTATGTTGATCCGCAACATATGGCCGAAGAAGCAGGCGGCGACCTTGCCAGCCCCTATTACCTGGAAGCCGACGCCACGCCAAACCCCGGTGGATTGCCCAAGGGCGGACAGGCGCGGGTAACCCTGCCTAACAACCATTTGCAATATGCCATTACGTGGTTTTGCCTTGCGGTTGCGCTGGTTGTTATTTTTATCGTTTATCATCGCCGCCCGGAACCGCCCAAAGCGGATTGAACTTGCAGCCGGGGCCATTGGCAGACTAGTTTTCAGGGTAATTGTGAATTACCGGCGTTCCTTGTTGCCTGCGGGTGGGGGAAACGTGGTGTGATTTCATGATTTTCCGGATCATTTCTGTTTATGTCCCCAACGCTGCGGAGCCCCTATGACCAAAGCCTATCTTGCGCTTGAAAACCGTTTTCGTCGTATGAACATTCTGGCGGATATTGGCGGGATGCTGCATTGGGACATGGCCACCATGATGCCCGATGGCGCGGCAGAATCGCGTTCCGAACAGTTGGCCACCCTTGATGTCATGTCCAACGAGCTCATCAAGGATGCCGCCCTGGCGGATCTTCTGGCCGAGGCCGAAGGCGAAACCCTGACGGACTGGCAGCGCGCCAACCTTCATGAAATGAAACGCGAATGGGTGCATGGCAATGCCGTGCCCGGTGACCTGGTCGAGGCGATTTCGCGCGCCTCCACTGCGTGCGAGGTGGCATGGCGCACCGCACGCGCCGAAAACGATTTCGCCGCCCTGTTGCCCAAATTACAAACCGTGCTGGACCTCTCGATTGAAGCCGGCACCGCCAAGGCCGAAGCCCTGGGCTGTTCGGTGTATGATGCCCTGCTTGATCAATATGATCCATCCATGCGCTGCGAGCGGATTGATGGCCTGTTTGCCGATCTTGAATCGTTTCTGCCCGACTTTACTGCCAGCGTGATCGAACGCCAGAAAGGCGAACCTGCTGCCATGCCCCCCGAGGGCCCGTTTCCGATTGCGACCCAGAACGCTATCGGGCTGGACCTGATGAAGGCGGTCGGGTTTGATTTTGACCATGGCCGACTGGATATTTCCCACCATCCGTTTTGTGGCGGCACCGCCGATGATGTGCGCCTGACCACGCGTTATAACGAAGCCGATTTTACCAGCGCCATCATGGGTGTGATGCACGAAACCGGCCACGCCATGTATGAACGCGGCCTGCCCGAAAATTGGCGCATGCAGCCGGTGGGCAAGGCGCGCGGCATGAGCATGCATGAAAGCCAGTCTTTGTTGATTGAAATGCAGGCCAGCCGCTCGCAGGAATTTCTGACCTATGCGGCCCCGATGTTTAAAAAGGCGTTTAATGGCAATGGCCCGGCATGGGAGCCGGAAAACCTTTATCGTCTTTATACACGGGTGGAGCCGGGCCTGATCAGGGTCGATGCTGATCAGGTTACTTATCCGTCGCATGTGATTTTGCGCTATCGCCTGGAACGTGCCCTGATCGAAGGCAATATGAAACTGGCCGATTTGCCTGGTGCCTGGAACGATATGATGCAATCGCTTTTGGGCATTACCCCGCCCAATGACGGCAATGGGTGCCTGCAGGATATTCACTGGCCGTCAGGCGCCTGGGGCTATTTCCCCACTTACACCATGGGCGCGATGGCGGCGGCCCAGTTGTTTGCCGCAATTCGCACCGCTGTGCCCGATGTCATGGAACAGCTTGCCCTTGGCAATTTTGCCCCGCTGATGACCTGGCTTCGCGCCAATGTGCATGAAAAAGGCTCCAGCGCCACAACGGATGAAATTCTGGGTGCTGCCACCGGCGCGCCTTTGCAAACAAAGGCGTTCATTGCCCATTTGCAAAATCGTTACGGCGGTTAAATTATTATAACGCCGGGTCTGCCCGCTGGTCCTTTGTCGGGATAAACGATAGAGTTTCCAGCGGGCAGGCCTAAATCTGACATCAAAAACTGACTTACACTAAATCGCACAGGACCAGACAGGCAAATGGCATCAAAGGTAATGGACCGTCAGGTCTTTGCGGCGGGACAAATCATTTTCCGCGAGGGAAAACCAGGTGGTGCCGCCTATGTGGTGCAGGAAGGCTCGGTCGAGATTTATAAAACCTCCGGCAGTGGCGAAGATGTGGTTTTAGGGCATATCGAACCCGGGGGCCTGTTTGGCGAACTATCGCTGATCGACGATGCCCCGCGCATGGCCTCGGCCCGGGCGCGCGACCGTACGGTGGTTATCGCCATTTCACGGCGTCAGTTTGAATATAAACTCAACGAATCCGACCGTTTCATTCGTGCCATTTTGCGCATTCTTTTATCAAACTACCGGCAAATCACCCGCCGTTCGGTCAAACTTGAGGCGCTTTTGCGCAAACATGGCATTCCGTTCGAGGATTAAGCCGTTTTCGGTATGCTTCACGGGCGTAATGCCGGTGCCGGGCGGTTATTTGCGGTGATCGGGCGTGTTTTTACCAATGCAGGGCACCTGCCCGCTATTCATCCTTGACTATGGCGGGGTAAGTCCGCACTAACTCGATATTCTGTGGAAATGGTGATGCTGCCGCGGGTGTTTGTGGCGCGTCCCATTGCCTGATGACTGTTTGTTTGTATCAGGAGCTTTAAAGTGCGTTATATCAGCACGCGGGGAACCGCCCCCGTTTTGCAATTCGACGACGTTCTGTTGGCCGGTCTGGCCCGCGATGGCGGCCTTTATGTGCCCGAAACCTGGCCGCAATTCACGGCCGAGGATATCAGGTCATTTCGCAGCATGACATATGCCGAAGTGGCCTTTGCGGTGATCAAACCGTTTGTTGCCGGAACCGTCGATGATAGCGCCCTTAAAACCATTCTTGATGAAACCTATGCCGGTTTTAATCACACCGCCGTTGCCCCGCTTAAACAGCTTGGTGCCAATGACTGGGTGATGGAATTGTTCCATGGCCCGACTTTGGCGTTTAAGGATTACGCGCTTCAGGTGGTGGGGCGTTTGTTTGACCATGTTCTGGCACAGCGCGGCGAGCGCGTGACCATTGTCGGGGCAACCTCGGGCGATACCGGCTCTGCCGCGATTGAAGCCTGCCGCGACCGCGATAATGTGGATATTTTCATTCTGCATCCTGCCGGGCGCGTGTCCGAAGTGCAACGCCGCCAGATGACCACCGTGATTGCCGATAACGTCCATAACCTTGCGGTGGATGGCTCGTTTGATGACTGCCAGGATCTGGTCAAAGCGCTGTTTAACGATCACGCCTTCCGCGATGAAATTGGCCTCTCTGCGGTTAATTCCATCAACTGGGCGCGCATCATGTGCCAGATCGCCTATTATTTCTGGGCCGGTGTCCAGTTGGGTGCGCCAGACCGCGAGGTTTCTTTCTCCGTACCCTCGGGCAATTTTGGCAATGTCTATGCCGGGTATGCCGCCCTGCAAATGGGCCTGCCGATCAAACAGTTTGTGGTTGGTTCCAATTCCAACGACATTCTCGCGCGGTTTTTCAATAATGGCGTGATGAAAATGGACGGGGTTAACCCCACCATCAGTCCGTCGATGGATATTCAGGTCAGCAGCAATTTTGAACGGTTGCTGTTTGATTTGTATGACCGCGACGGTGCCGCAATTGCGCAACTGATGACCGAATTTCGCAAAACCGGCCTTATGGAAATGTCGCAGGGCCGCTTTGACAAAGCCCGCGAACTTTTTGATGGCTATCGCATGGATGATGACCAGACCCGTGCTGCCATTCTCGATGTGTATCAAAAAACCGGTGAACTGGTAGACCCGCATTCCGTGATTGGCATTGCCGCCGGGCGGGCATGCAACCGTGACGCTTCGGTGCCGATGATTGCCCTGGCAACCGCACACCCGGCCAAGTTCCCCGATGCGGTTAAACAGGCATCGGGCATTTACCCGGACTTGCCCGAACGCCTCTCCGATCTATATGACCGACCAGAGAAACTTGAACCCATGACCAACGATGCCGATGCCCTGATGGCGCATGTTCGTAAAAACCGGCGTGCGGCCTGATTGATGGCAGTGATCGGATCGTTGGACCTTGATATGAAACAGGAGAATATCTGAATGACAGTCGAGCTGACGGAGCTTGACAATGGCATGATTGTCGCCACGGACCGCCTGGAACATGTGCAGTCTGTGGCTTTGGGTGCATGGGTAGATGTCGGGGCGCGTAACGAGACGCCCGAAATTAACGGCATTTCCCATATGCTTGAACACATGGCATTTAAAGGCACGCGCAAACGGACTGCGCTGCAAATTTCCGAAGAAATCGAAGCGGTGGGCGGGCAGATGAATGCCTATACCTCGCGCGAAAATACCGCCTATTATTGCAAGGTGCTGCACGAAGACCAGGCGCTGGCGATTGATGTGATCGCCGATATTTTGCAAAATTCCACCCTTGATGAAAAAGAGCTGGAACGCGAACGCCAGGTGATCTTGCAGGAAATCGGTCAGGCAATTGATACGCCTGACGATATCGTGTTTGATTATTTTCAGGAAACCGCGTTGCCAAATCAGGCGCTGGGCCGCTCTATTCTTGGCACCCCTGAAAATGTTTCCAGCCTGTCACGCGATGATCTGTTTGATTTCATGTCGCGGCGCTATAGTGCCAAACGCATGGTGTTTTCGGCCTCGGGCAATGTGAACCACAATGAAATCGTCGATATGGTTTCATCAAAATTCACCGATCTTCCGACCCACGAAGACCACGATATGGAAACGCTGCGCTATGAAGGCGGCCAGCGCATCGAACATCGCGACCTTGAACAGGCCCATGTCATTTTTGGCCTGCCCACGGTGCCCTATGCCGATGACAGTTTCTATGATGTGCAGGTGTTTAACACCCTTTTGGGCGGCGGCATGTCGTCGCGCCTGTTTCAGGAAATCCGCGAAAAACGCGGGCTAGTCTATTCGGTTTACAGCTTCTCGTCGCATTATGTCGATGGCGGCCTGTTCTCGATCTATGCCGGCACCGGGCCAGATGACCTGCCCGAACTGATGCCGGTGATGTGCGACGAACTGAAACGCGCCACCGTCGATCTGACCGAAGAAGAAGTCAACCGCGCCCGTGCCCAGCTTAAGGCCATGGTCGTGATGGGCATGGAAAGCAATTCGGCGCGTTGCGAGACGCTCGCCCGGCAAATTCAGGTCCATGGCGGCCCGCAAACCATTCCCGAAATCATCGAAAAGATCGAAGCGGTTGATTTGAACAAGGTCCGCGCGGCTGGCGAAGCCCTGATATCGGGCAAACCGACCGTCACCGCCCTTGGCCCCGTCGCCAAGATGCCGGAATACGATACGCTGGTGGATCGCTTGCGGGCGTGACCTGACAGCGTTGGCGGTCTGATCTGATACCACACTTTCAAACGGCGTCTGTCTGATGGCAGGCGCCGTTTTTATGGTATGGTATGGTCAGGGTTTGTTGTCGAGTTTCTTTGTTACATAATTGATGGCGTCGCCCAGCGTAAAGGGTTGCCCCTTCACCTCGACCAGCACCAACTCATCTCCGAATGTATCCGCGATTGTGGTCAATCGCGCCATCGTCGCGTCGACCCGTTCCCAGTCTCCTTTCTGACCGGCATGGCTGCTGATATTGAAGGCGGCCTTGGCCGCTTCCAGCGCGATTTCCGGGTTGTCGTAGAATTGTCTGCGGAGTGCGTCCAGTCGGGCCAACGTCGCGTCGACCCGTTCCCACTCGCCTTTTTCACCGGCATCGCTGCTGATATTGAACGCGGCCATGGCCTCGTGCAGTGCGATTTCCGGGTTGTCGTAGAATTGTCTGCGGAGTGCGTCCAGTCGGGCCAACGTCGCGTCGACCCGTTCCCAGTCGCCGTTTTGACCGGCGTTGTTGGTGATATTGAAGGTGGCATTGGCCTCGCAAAGCGCGATTTCTATATTGTCGTAGAATTGTTTGTGGAGTGCGTCCAGTCGCTGTAACATCGCATCGGCCCGTTGCCAGTCGCCTTTTTCACTGGCATGGTTGTTGATATTGAAGGCGGCCTTGGCCTCGTGTAGTGCGATTTCCGGGTTGTCGTTGAATTGTTTGCGGAGCGCGTCCAGTCGGGCCAACATCGAGTCGACCCGTTCCCGGTCGCCTTTTTGATCGGCATCGGTGCTGATATTGAAAGCGGCCTTGGTCTCTTCCCGCGCGATTTCCAGGTTGTCGTTGAATTGGCTGCGGAGTGCGTCCAGTCGGGCCAACATCATGTCGACCCGTTTCCTGTCGCCTTTTTCACGGGCATGGTTGCTGATATTGAAAGCGGCCCTGGCCTCTTCCCGCGCGATTTCTAGATTGTCGTAGAATTGGCTGCGGAGTGCGTCCAGTCGGGCCAACATCGCGTCGACCCGTTCCCCGTCGCCTTTTTGACCGGCATGGAAGCTGATATTGACGGCGGCCTTGGTCTCGTGCAGCGCGATTTTCGGGTTGTCGTTGAACTGACTGCGGAGTGTGTCCAGTCGTTGTAACATCGCGTCGACCCGTTCCCCGTCGCCTTTTTGACCGGCATGGTTGCTGATATTAACGGCGGCCATGGCCTCATGCAGTGCGATTTCCGGGTTGTCGTTGAATTGTCTGCGGAGTGCGTCCAGTCGTTGTAACATCGCGTCGACCCGTTCCCCGTCGCCTTTTTGACCGGCATGGTTGCTGATATTAACGGCGGTCATGGCCTCATGCAGTGCGATTTCCGGGTTGTTGTTGAATTGGCTGCGGAGTATGTCCAGTCGGGCGATCATTGCGTCGCCCCGTTGCCAGTCGCCTTTTTCACCGGCATCGCTGTTCATATTGAGGGCGGCCCTGGCCGCTGCCAGAGCGATTTCTGTATTGTCGATGAATTGGCTGCGGAGTGCATCCAGTCGCTGTAACATCGCGTCGGCCCGTTGCCAGTCGCCGTTTTCACTGGCATAGTTGCTGATATTGACGGCGGCCATGGCCTCATGCAGTGCGATTTCCGGGTTGTTGTTGAATTGACTGCGGAGTTTGTCCAGTCGCTGTAACATCGCGTCGACCCGTTCCCCGTCGCCGTTTTCACTGGCATAGTTGCTGATACTGAAGGCTGCCATGGCCTCATGCAATGCGATTTCCGGGTTGTCGTTGAATTGGCTGCGGAGTATGTCCAGTCGCGCCAACATCGCGAGGACCCGTTCCCAATCGCCTTTTTGACAGGCATGGTAGCAGATATTGAAGGCGGCCATGGCCTCGAACCGCGCGATTTCGGCGTTTTTGTCGAATCGCGTGGAGAGTTGTTTACTTGACGTCATGAAACTGTCCGCCGCCTCCGGGTTATGTGATGCATAGCATTGGTTGACCCAATTGGGTGCCATGTATGCGTAGCATACCGCGGCTGTTTCGGTTTGGCAGGCACGCATGGCTACCGGAATATCAAGGGCGGCGATTTTTTGCGGGAAGTCTTGTTGCAGACGTAAAAGGGTGATCAGCGAGGCGGTTTTTCCATCAGCCAAAGCGGCATTCAGAAAAAGGTGCCGTCGACTTTGAGGCTCCTTTAGTAAGATTTGAGCCAGAAAAAACTCCCCCATAATATCGGGCTCAAGGGGCGGCAGGAATGTTCCGCTGCCGCCAAGGGCGCTGATCAGCCCTTGATGGTGATCGGGGGGCGGATCGGGCAGGTGGCGGGCAAGGGGGCCATAATCCTCTTGTTTTGTGTCGAGGTCATTAAGGTCCAGCCCTTGTTTAAGGGTTGCCAGTGCCAAGGCGAGCTTATAGCGGGTTAGGGTGCCGTCGCCATCATCGGGCGCGGCGTGTTGCCAGCGGGTGTGTTCTTCACGCCTTAGCATTCCTGCAAGGACGTCTTCCTGATTAAGCAGTGCGGCGATTTTTGTAAAATCGGGTTGTGCTTCTGGTGATTTTTTGGCTTCGGCGATCATTGCCTCTGCCGTGGCAAGGGCGAAAAGCGGGCGGGGCAGGTTGGCATCGTTTGGTCTGGTATCCACCCTTTGCGCCGCGGCCAGAAGAAGGGCATCATCTGGGGGTGTTTGCCCGGCTTTGGTAAAGCGTTCCTTCATCATCTTTTTGATAGCAGTTGCGTCTACGGGCGGGATGGTGCGTCCGTTTTCATCCTCGTGCCCGAAGACATGGTCCATTACCATCGGTTTATCGCCGTTTTCGGGTAGCATTTTTGCTAGCCAGCTTTTGTCGGCCTTGCGTTCCAGCAATAAAACTCGGACAGGAAAGTCATAATGCGCAGCATTGTTCGCAAATATACGTAAGAGGTCCCCCGTTTTTTCTGCCTGTCCACTGACATAATCACTCACAATGAAGGTTGGTTGACGAGGACGCCATTTTTCCGGATTGCGAAACTTTTCGAGATCATGGAGATGGAGCTTGCCTGCCTTCCAGATATTTCGGTCTAGCTCTTCTGTGGTAAAATCAAAGGCAAGCCGGGTTTTTCCTGTGCCGCCATCACCGGTGAGCAGCATCCAGCGGAAATTAAATTCAGGTCCACAAATCGAGATGTCACCTGTGAAATTGGTCAGAAGCTCAATTTCTTTTTCGCGTCCATATAGCTCGTTAAGGTTTGAGTTGTATTTGATGCGATCAAAAGATCCGAGCTCTCGCCGTGGTTTGGGCCATCTAAGCTCTGGCGAAAACATGTTGTGAAAAAGCTGATCAATTTCTTTCTGGAAGGTCTGGATCAGGGTGTCTGTCTGTTCATCAAGCTCGCTCAGAACTTTTTCGAATCCTTGAATATTATGCAGGGCCAGCATGGTTTCGATGGGGGTGGTGTCGTTAATTTCGATGGCGCTAATATCAATTGATCTGCCATCTGTTATGGCACCAAGGATACCGGTTTTAAGGGCGTCTTTGGTTTCCTTGCCATGCTGGATAGTGGTCAATCGGTCTAGCAGCGCTGTCAGAGCCGGGACTTTGGTAATAAAGGCTTGCAGCCGGGATGAAATTGCATCACCCAGGAATGATTCTGATTTTGAAACAATGGCGGTGATCAGGCGCAAAACGATGTAGTGCAAAGGGGGACGAAACCCCAATTCGCGTATTTCATCAAGTAATGCTGCCTTTACCTCGCGGTCTGTCAGCAAGTCAGACAGAAATCCGGACTGTGCCAGTTTGTCGATGATGGTGTCGGCATTCAGGGGGCTATTCGGGCTTTCTTCCGTTTGCGGATCTGACATCTATGCTCCCCCATTTTTTGCCGCGTGTGACAACTATACAAGGCAGGGTTGTTGATGCCATTGCAAAATTGGTAACGGTATGGGCGGCGGGGCTTTGGCAAGGGCTGCCTTTTTGTTTGCTCACGGTTTTGAATGTGCTAAAGTGAAAGCGCTTTCATCATATAAACAAGCAAAATCATCAGGTTATAAATTATAAAATGAACTTTTCGGCGATATCAGGGTATCTGGGCATGTTTTGGGACGGGTTTTTGGTGACCGCGTCGGTCAGTGCCCTGTCCATTGCCGGCAGTTTTATCATTGGGGTGATTGTGGCCTTTGGGGCGGTGTCGCGCCGGCCCTTTTTGCGCAAGGCTGCACGGGGCTATATCGGGCTGTTTCGCAATATTCCCTTCATCGTGCAGGTGTTTTTCTTTTATTTCGGCCTGCCTGAAATTGGCGTTTATATCGATGCCTTCACCACTGGCACCATGGCGCTGTCGATTGCGGTGGGGGCCTATGCAGCCGATGTGTTGCGCTCCGGCATTGAAAATGTCGATACCGGCGTGATCGAGGCGGCCGAGGTTTCGGGCCTGTCGCGGTTCAAAATCTATCGCCGGATCATTCTGCCGATTGCGTTGCGGGTGTCACTGCGTCCGCTAGGCTCGGTTTTCATTAATCTGGTGCTGACGACCTCGATATTATCGACCATCACGCTCAACGAGCTGACCGGCAATGCCAAGATCGTGGCGTCTGATACCTTCCGCCCGTTTGAGGTCTATTTCTTCCTGCTGCTGTTTTATTGCGTGCTGACCTATCTGCTGTCGCTGTTGATCAATCTGTGGCACCGGCGGTTAAACCGTTTCATGCGGGGGGCTGAATAATGCGCAATCAGGGCTTTAACTGGCACGACCCGATATTGTGGGCGCAGGGGCTGGGCGTTTCGCTGGGTGTTTTTGCCGCCTCGATGATTTTGGGCACCGTGATTGGCATTGCCATTGCGCTGGTGCGGGTTTACCGGGTGCCGGTGGCCGCCCCCCTGTTGCTGACCATTAGCGAATTTTTGAAAAACTCGCCGGTGCTGGTGCAACTGTTTTTGGTGTTTTTTGGCGTGCCGGTGCTGTTGCAAGTTAACATCACCCCCGCCGAAGCTGCCATTTTTACCCTGACGGGCAATACAGCGGCCTTTATCGCCGTCATCGCCATTTCCGCCATCGATGCCATTGATCGTGGACAGCTGGAGGCTGCACGCAGCTTTGGTCATTCCGAACGCAGCATTTTACGCAAAATCATCGCCCCGCAGGCATTGGTGGTGGCGATGCCCGCCCTGATCGGGCTGGCGGTAAACCAGTTGCAGGTCACATCGCTGATTTCCGCCATTGGTGTGATTGATCTGACCAAGGTGGGGCAGATTTTGAACCAGCGCACCTGGCAGCCCTTTATCGTCTGGACCATCATTGGCGTGACCTATTTCATCCTGTCGCGCCTGCTGGCGGCTGCCGGTGGTCGCCTTGAAACCCGTTTGCGCCGCCACATGGACTGGGCCGGATTATAAGGAATGCGTTTATCGTGATTGAAATAGACAATCTGCACAAAAAATTCGGCGATACCGAGGTTCTGAAAGGCGTTAGCCTGACCATTGCGCCGGGCGAAGTGGTGTCGATCCTTGGTGCTAGCGGGTCGGGAAAAAGCACGCTGATGCGCTGCATGAACGGGCTGGCCGGGCTCAATGGCGGGTCGCTTTTGATTGACGGGCTGGATGTGTCAAAGCCCCGCGAATTGCGCGAAATCCGCAAACGGTGCGCCACCGTGTTTCAGCATTTCAACCTCTATCCGCATTTGTCGGTGCTGGACAATATCACGCTTGCCCCGATGGATGTGCTGGGCCGCAAAAAGGCCGAGGTTGAAGCCGAAGCCTATGCGCTGCTGAAACAGGTGGGCCTGGCAGACCGGGCGGATGCCTATCCCGGTCAGCTTTCAGGTGGGCAAAAACAGCGGATTGGCATTTGCCGCGCACTTGCCATGCAACCGCGTTATTTGCTGCTAGACGAAGTGACATCGGCGCTGGACCCGGAAATGACGGGTGAAGTGCTTGATGTGCTGGCGGCACTCGCACGTTCGGGCACCACCATGATTTTTGTTACCCACGAAATTGCCTTTGCCCGCGAAATATCATCGCGCATCGTTTTTCTCGATGACGGGGTGGTACGGGCCGACATGCCAACAGACCGTTTCTTTGCCGAAGATGGTGGCTATGGCGATGAACGTATTGCGCGCTTTTTGGCAAAGATGCGCAATAAATAACAATAAGAAAGAAGGACGAGCGACCCATGATCATTGTTGCCAATTCCGAAGCCGGTGCCGGGATCGAGCAGGCGGTGGATATTTTGAAATCCGGCCGTCACGGGCTCGATGCCCTGGAAACAGCGCTTAACCGGGTGGAAGAAGATCCCAAGGTGCGCAGTGTTGGTTATGGCGGCTGGCCCAACCTGATTGGCGAAATGGAATTTGACGCCGGTGTCATGGATGGCACGACACGCCGGACCGGATCGGTCGGGGCGTTGCGCGGGGTGGTGCATGCCGTATCGGTGGCGCGCCGGGTGATGACGGACCTGAACCATGAAATGCTGGTCGGCGAGGGGGCTTGCAGGTTCGCAAGTGAAAGCGGTTTCACCGCGCAGCCCACGCTATACCCCGATTCCAAAAAGGTATGGTGGGATAAACTGGCGCGGATGTTAAGCCCTGAAGAACAGGCCAAATTCCCCGATATGCCGTTGGCCCCGTTAAACAGTGCCATTACCGACCCGGAAAAAGTGCGCGATACCAGCGTGTTTTTGACCATTGATTCCCATAAGGGCATTCATGCCGCGACCAGCACATCGGGCTGGGCCTGGAAATATCCCGGCCGGTTGGGCGACAGCCCGATTGTCGGGGCCGGTTTTTATGCCGATAGCCGTTATGGGGCGGCGGCCTGCACCCATACCGGCGAAATGACGATGCGGGCTGGCACGTGCCGCACCATCGTTCTGGCGATGAAGCTGGGCTATTCGCTGGAGGATGCCCTGAAGATTGCTGTCGATGAATTGCGTGACCTTGAAACCGGCTATCTTGACGGGGTGGTTATTCATGCCCTGGATGCGCAAGGTCGCCATAAGGTGGTGAATTTTCGCTGCCGCGAAACCATTCGATACTGGTACTGGGACGAAACCCTGACCAAACCGGAAAAACGAGAAGCGGAAACGCTCGCGGACTAAGACCACAGGGCTTTGATCGAAATCGATCAAAGCCCCCCTCAATCGGCGGGCGGGCTTTGCAAAAGCCCTTGCCTTTCGCGGCGCAGGCCGCGCGGCGCCGTCGCGCCTAACCCGGTCCCCATAGGCCAATTTCATGGGAACCGGGTCTAAGTTTTATAAAAAACAGGAGGCTTCAAAATGCGGTTAAAAGGATTTGTGCTGGCAGGCGTGATGGCGCTCGCAGCGATTGCCGGAAGCATGTCCCATGCGATGGCGGGCAAGCTGGAAAACATCAAGGATCGCGGTGTGATCCGGGTGGGGGTATCGCTGGGCGGCGAGCCGATTGGCTTTCGCGATGCTGAAAACAACCCGGCGGGCTATGATGTTGATCTGGCCAAACGGCTGGCGGAAAAGCTGGGTGTGAAAATTGAATATACCGATGTGAGCGGTGATGCCCGTGTGTCGATGCTGTTATCAGACCAGTTGGACGCCGTGATTGGCAACCTGTCGGCGACGCTGGAACGGGCCAAGTCGATTGATTTTACCATTCCCTATAACCGGGCCGGTTTGCGGGTTGTTGTGCAAAAAGACTCGGGCATCAAATCGCTTGATGATCTGGCGGGGCATAAAATTGTCGTCGGTCGGGGCTCCACCGGTGAAAGTTTTATCAAGCGCCGGGTGCCGGATGCCGAAATGGTTTACACCGACAATTTCGCGCCCGATGGCGTGTTGCTGTTAAAGCAACGCCGGGTTGATGCCGGGATCGAGGATAGCTCGCTGGTCGATTATCTGGCTGCACAGGAAGATAATCTGGTTACCATGAAGGGGTTGTTCTCCAACGATCCGATTGCGATTGGTGTGCGCAAGGGCGACCCGGAATTTCTGCGCTGGATGGACATGTTTGTCTCTGACTATATTTCGTCAGGTGATTACGAAACCAGCTATAAAAAATGGTGGGGCGAGGATGCTAACCCGCCAACGCTGAACCCGCTTTGGTAAGGTGTGCCATGCCGATGACGCCGTCCTTCGGGGCGGCGTTTTAGCGTTCGGGCGGCGTCATCACTTTACCCTGTCTCGCGGCCATAAAACCGGGTGGGAACGCCCAAATGGCGCGGTCCCTTGCGCGCACGGGCCGGATCAATCAGCAGCGATACCAGTTGTTCGACATAATCGCGCTTGTCAAAGCCGATGGACGATATCGGGTAGCTGTGAAGGTCGGTCAGCGACAGGTTATCAAACCCGTAGAGGCGAATGCGGCCGGGAATAATACCCTCTTCGCGGTCGCGCAAAACATCGAGAACCCCCATTGCCATGGCATCGGATGTGCAAAAAATGGCGTCGGTATAATGGCGCGGGTCAATCTGGCGGGCGGCGGCAACACCCGAGGCATAGGAATAATCGCCATGCAATTGAGTGCTGACGAGAATGCCGTGTCGGGCCAGTGCAGTGCGGTAAAAAGCAATGCGCTGCTTTTCAAGTTCAGAGCTTTCGCGCCCCGTAATCAGCGTTGCGGTTTCAACCTGATGGCGGGCGGCATTTTCAACCGCCTGGTGAATTCCCGGGGCGTCATCGGGCTGAACCGACAGGCTTTGGCTGTCTTGCCGGCCATTTAACATGATGACATGATTGGTACGAAAAAAATCCCGGGCTTGCCTTGGACCAATAAAATCGGAAAAGATAAGGGCGGCGTCGACATGATAGCTGATGCTGCCCCGCAAAAAGTCCCGCGCACTCTTTACCGATCCCAACCGCACAATTGATGCCTGCTTGCCGACATCCTGCAATCGGCCAATCAGGATATCAAACAAATCCAGGTCACTAAGATCGCCGATATGATTGACAATAATACTGACCAGCCCGGTTTGCCGAGTGGACAAGCCCTGAGCCAGCGGGTTGGCGCTATAGCCCAGTTCGCGGGCCGCCGCCAGCACACGTTCGCGTTTTTCGGCGGCCACCGGCTTTTGATCACGCGACAGCGCACGCGATGCCGCCGACAGCGACACACCGGCACGGTTGGCAACATCCTGCAAGGTGGGCAGGCGGTTTTTGCGAAGGCGGGCGGTATTTTGGTCAGACAGGGTCTGCTCCCCCGGATAAGGCATATTGTGAAGGGCGAAATTATGGGATCGCAAGGCAAGGTTCAATGAAATACGCATTCGATATTGGCGGCACGAAAATAGAATTTGGTGTTTTTGATCATGATGGCACCATTTTGCACCGGCAAAAGGTTGCAACCCCGCTGGAGGACCGCGACAGTTTTATTGCCGCGATCCGCGATCTGGTTGTTGATGCAGACCGGAAATTTGCCGGGCATGGCTGTGGACCGGGCGATGCGTCATCATCTGGCGCGGTTTCGGCCCTGGTCCCGGTTGGGATCAGTTTTGCCGGTGGGCTGGACCCGGAAAGCGGGGCGGTGATTTCGGCAAATGTGCCCCCGATCAAGGGCTGGCCGATTGCCGCAGGGTTAAGCGATGCCTTGCACCGCCCGGTACGGGTGGAAAACGATGCCGACTGTTTTGCCCTGGCTGAAGCAAGGCAAGGGGCGGGTGAAAGCAACCGCACGGTATTTGCCATTATTCTTGGTACCGGGGTTGGCGGCGGTATTGTTGTTGATGGGCAGTTTATTGGCGGGCGCAGCGGCATTCGCGGTGAATGGGGGCATGGCAATGATATTTCCGGCCCGTTGATGCGCCACGGCATAAAGGCCCGCCAGTGCGGCTGTGGCGGGGCGGCCTGCCTTGACCCGTGGGGCGCGGCGCGCGGGCTTGAACGCCTTCACGCGGCCTTGCACGGGCGTGATCTTTCCAGCCAGGATATTACAGCGGCATGGCGGGCCGGCAACAGCGCTGCCCTTAAAACCATTGATGTCTTTGTCGATCTTGTTGCCGGGCAATTGCGCCTGATGGTTAATGTGCTGGACCCCGATATCATCCCGGTGGGCGGGGGCCTTGCTGCTGAACATGGCCTGATTGCGCGCATTGATGCGGCTGTGCGGGCCAGTGTTTTAGGGCGTTATGACCATGCGCTGGTGGTGCCGGGGCGCTTTTTTGCCGATGGTGGCCTGCGCGGGGCTGCCTTGTTACATGATCTTTGATTTTGCCGTGTCTGACCTAAAGGAGGCCACCCATGACCCGCATCAGCCATATGACGCTGGAAGTTTGTGTTGAAAGTTTTGATGATGCGTTGATCGCCGCCGAAAATGGCGCGGATCGTATCGAATATTGCTCAGCCCTGGCGGTGGGCGGGCTAACGCCAACGCCGGGCGCCCTGGCCCGCATCGGTGATATTGCGGTGCCCTGTTTCGTTATGATCCGTCCACGTCCGGGTAATTTTGTTTATAGCGACGGGGAAATTGAAACCATGACCCGCGAAATTGCCCTGGCCCGCGATGCCGGGGCGCAAGGTGTTGTTTTCGGGGCCAGCAAGGATGACGGCAGCCTTGACGGGGATGCCTTGCGTTTGCTGTGTGACGCGGCGGGGGGCATGGCAAAAACACTGCACCGGGCCTTTGATATTACACCGGACCCGTTTGCCGCACTTGAAACGGCAGTTGAACTGGGGTTTGACCGTATTTTGACGTCGGGCCAAAAAAACACCGCCGAGGAAGGCTGTACCCTGATTGCCGATTTGATCGCGCGTGCGGGCGAACGGATTATCATTTTGCCGGGCAGTGGTGTGACGGCTGCCAAAGCTAGCACCCTGCGCGCCAAAACCGGCACATCGCAATTACATGCATCGTGCAAGCGGGCGGCATTGCCGGGCGAGGAAGGCCGCGTTGCCACCGACGCCAAGGCCGTTCGTGATTTGCGCCGGGCGATGGATCATTAGGGGAAAGTTTTTTCAGTACGGCGTTTAATCCGCCGTACTGATCGCGGGGCCGGGGATATAGGTGTGTTTTAGCGGCAGCAACATCTGATAGCGTGGCTCGAAATGTTCGTAATGGTTATAAATCATATCCACCAGAGCGGGGCCGTCGATCAGGCGCAGATTGGGCTTGGCGCGCTCAAACGTTCGGGCTTCGGTGGAATAAACGCCAAGTGTTACAAACAGGCCATGTTCGCCGTTTTCAATTGCGCCATGCAGTTCCTGAACTTTGGGGCGGCCGACGGTTTCTAATGTCTGTTTGCACTGGACCTTGATGATCGGCGGTTCAAAGCCAAGTTCATCTTTGTGGGCGATGATATCAATTCCGCCATCGGCCGATTGTTGGGTAACGCGTGCAAAGAATCCCATTCGGGTCAGAAGGTGAGCGATGAATTTTTCAAACTCATAGGGGGTGAGCTTTGATTTCAGGCGCTTGATGATGAAGTCCTCTGTCGATTCCTCGACCTGTATCGAAACTTCTTCAACGCTTTCATCGTCAACATCATTTGCCCCGGTCGCTTCGCCAGCAAGAGCTGCCAGAAATTCGTCTGCGTTATTTGTGATCGAAAATAGTGTGATTGCCGAGCCGATCTCATGTAGCGCCGATTGTGAGAATTCCGAGCGTGAGACATGTATAAGCCACTGAACTTCGCGGCGATGTGGACACTTGCACGGTGCATCAGGCAGATATTGATAGTCGCTGGTAACTTTTCCGATATGGATCATGCGGTCGGTTTTTGACGGATAGGCAACCAGATCGCCGATCTGCATATCGTTGGCAAAGCGGAAAAGAACCCCGGCCTGAACCGGAATAGCACCGATTTTGGCCGTTTTGTCTTCCTGCCGGAACTTGTCCTTAAAGGCTTCACGCGTGCGTTCAAGTTTGGAAAGATCCCCCATATTGTGCCAGCCAATGGTGATATAACCCTGATCAACCGGGGCCGTGCCGTGTTCGGTTGACATATGTATTCCCCAGAGTGCATGGCTCATGATGATCTTCCCCCGTGTAATCCGGTTCTGGCGACTGGTTTATTTATAAAGATAGAGCTGGGTGCCGATAAAGACGTTTCTGTCTCGTCGTAAGCCGCCTACAGCTTTGTCCCGTTGTTTATATAGTAATGTTTGGCTTTAAGACGATTGCCAGCTTTATACATTCTGCGCGGAACTATGCGTAGAAGAAACAGGGAAAAAGGTGCAATCGGGACTTGTAAAGGAAGAATAGCAGAAGGTGATCAGGCAAAAGAAAACCCCTTCGAGGGCGAACCTCGAAGGGGTTTGTCTTGGCTGGGGCGGTAGGATTCGAACCTACGGTACACGATACCAAAAACCGATGCCTTACCACTTGGCCACGCCCCATCAGCGTGTGTGGCGCGGAAAATAGCGTCCTATTCCGCCAAGTGCAACCCTCTATTTTGATCCTTTTTTGTCACAGCGGCATTTTTTTGTTTTTCCGGCGTTTTCAGCGATTTATGGCCGCGCCAATGGCGTGTGTCGGCCTTATGTTGCCGTGGTGCCGACAATTTTGCACGCCCGCACCCACCAATCGGGGTTGGCCTGGGCGATGGTGGTGGCGGCCGTGTTGGCCAGTTGTGCATCGGGGTACAGGCCAAAACAGGTGGCCCCGCTGCCTGACATGCGGGCCAGCAGGCAGCCATCGGCGCGCGCCAGGGCATCAAGCACGTCGCAAATTTCGGGCAGCAGCGTGACCGCAGGCAGGGTTAAATCATTGCGGCAATCGCGAAGCACGGTGGCAAGCGAGGTGACATCGGCAAAGCTGGCGTCGGTGGCCCATGATCCGGCATCGGTAAAGTCGCCATCGCGGGCGGCGAAAATGGCCGGGGTCGATACGGCCTTGCCAGGATTGACCAGCACCAGCGAAAAGCCGGGCAGGGGCGGCAGGGGTGTTATTTCCTCGCCAATGCCCTGCATTAAAACCGTGCCGCCGGTTAGGCACACCGGCACATCGGCGCCAAGTGACAGGGCGATATCGGCCAGATCGGCAGGGGGCGCATCAATGCCCCATAGCTTGCACAAAACCCGCAAGGCCGCCGCCGCATCCGCCGAGCCACCGCCAATGCCCGATGCCACGGGCAGGTTTTTTTCCAAAATCAGTTCGGCACCCTGCGCAATGCCGTATTTTTCCTGCAAAAATGTCGCAGCCCGCATGACAAGATTGTCTTTGGGGCTGCCATCTTCCAGGGCGTCGGCCATGGGGCCGGTAATCGCCAGTGTCAGGGTGGCGTCATCGCGCAAACGTGCGCGCAGGACATCACCATAATCGGCAAAGCACACCAGGCTATCAAGGGTATGATAGCCATCCTCGCGTTTGCCGGTTACATGCAGGAAAAGGTTAATCTTGGCCTGTGCCGGTTCGATCAACTGGGTTTCCATCGCCCCTGCCCATTTTTACGGGTTAATTAATTGGTTGCCGACGTGCCGGTTGCCGGTTTTTTACCGTTCAGCTTTTCCATGACGTCTTTGCGCAGTTCCGGTGTCGGCTCAAACGATAACGCCCGACGCCATTGAAATTCGGCCTCGTGGAGGCGGCCAATCTGATAATAGGCATCGCCTAAATGGTCATTTACTGTCGGATCATCAGGGATCAGCGATACCGCATGTTCAAGTTCGGCAACGGCGGCATCATATTGGCCAAGTTTGTAATAGACCCAGCCCAGACTATCGACAATAAAGCCGTCATCGGGCTTAAGTTCGATGGCGCGTTTGAGCATTTCCTGCGCCTTGTCAAAATGCATCCCCATATCAACCCAGCTATACCCCAGATAATTCAGGACATAGGGCTGGTCAGGTTCCATTTCGAGGGCAAGAAGGAAGTCCTGCTCGGCCTTGGGCCACTGGCCGTCTTGCTCGTAGGCGATACCGCGGCGATACAGCAACCGCCAGCCGACATTTTGGGCGCCACCCAAACGGTTAATCGCGTCGCTATAGGCATCGGCAGACTGGCCGAATTTTTTGGTTGCGCGTAAAACATCGCCCAGCTGAATCAGCGCATCGGCGCGATCCCGGCGTTCGTTAACCATTTTGCGCAAAATCGCAATGGCTTCGTCGTTTTGGTCAATTTCGGTCAGGCTGGAGGCTTCGCGCAAACGCGCGTTCCAGCTATGCGGGGAATCCAGCGGGATGGATTTATAAATCGCAATCGCTTCGGGCCAGCGTTTTTGAATTTCCATTACCTCGCCAACCAGCAATTTGGTTACCGCATCGCCCGGGCGTAACGACAGCGAATAGCGCGCCATCAACAATGCCGGATCCACAGCGTTTTCCTGGCTTAGCAAGGTCGCGATATCGAGATATCCTTCGGCCAGCCCCGATGCCGGTGTTAACGCGGTGCTGATGGGCGGTTCGCCCTTTTTTAAGCGTTCAAGATGATAGGGCATCGCCAGCGACTGCGGATGGCGGTCCATATAGCTTTGATAAAGCAGTTCGGCCTTTTGGGTTTGGCCCTTGCGTTCGTAAATGGCGCCCAATGCCTCGGCGGCGCGCAGTGGTGCGTCGGCCGGGTCGCCATAGGCGCTGGCAAGGGCGCGTTCGGCCCCGTTCAAATCACCAAAATAATCCAGCACCAGGCCACGATGATATTCCGATAGCGGGGCAAGGGTGCCGTTGCCCTGCAAATGGTCCAGGGCGGCAAGGGCATCGGATTTGCGGTCTAGCGCGGTAAACAGCCATGCCCGGGCAAGCGGCCGGATCAACGAGTTCAAACCGCGATCGGGCAGGGTATTTATGGTTTTAAGGGCAGCTTCGTAATTTTCGTTGCGAATATCGGCATCCACCACGGCCAGAACAGCAAACAGGTCCTGGGGTTGATCAATGATCAGCTGGCGGGCGATGGTTTCGGTGTCGGAAATGCGGCCATCCGATATCAGGGCTAAAAAAGCCCGGCGGCGCAGATCGTCATTGTCAGGTTCAAGTTGCTGGGCGCGAAGCAAATATTGCGCGGCCTGATCGGTGGCATTGTTGCTTTGCGCCACTTTGCCTGCCAGATAATTGCCAGCGAAACCGTCGCTTTGCGGATAATCGAACGGCTGGTTAAGGGCATTTTGACCGACTGTGCCACAGGCAGAAAGGGCAAGGGCCGTTACCGGGACCAGAAGATGTAACAGATTGCGCTTCAAGAATTTTTCCTGCGTTTCGTTTTTGGTCGCGGTGTAAAACCGTATTGATCAAACGGCAAGTCTCATCCGTTCGAGGGCATTTCGATACCCTACCTATTCGGCCAATATAAGGCAAAGCATTTGCCCGGTTTGGGGGCGGCAATTCATCACATCACCGCGATCCCGTGCGATCTTGCGCGATCAAGCCTGCGCAACCGGGCAATATTTTGTGCGATAAGGGTGAATTGGACGCCTAGCAATAAAGGGCCGGTTGGGTCGGAACGTTAAGCTGTGGTTTGATAATGTCAGACGCGGCCTTCACGAAGGTCGATTTCTGCCCGCTGGGGGCGACATATTCCAGAATTGTCAGGGCCTGTTCAAGGCCAAGGGTGCGCGCAATAACCCAGCCGGCCAGATATTGCGACGACAGGCAGCCACCGCTGGTAACGATATTGCCCTGGGCGATGAGGGGTTTGTCCTCAACCAGGCAGCCGGTTTTTGCCAGAAGCGGGCGGGTTTTGGCATCGGTGGTGGCGGTGGCGGGCAAAATACCCAGGCGGTGCAAAAACAGGGCCCCGGAACATTGCGCGCCAATTAACTGCCGGGCCGGGTCCAGCGCAAACTGGCTGATCAGGTCGGCATCATCAATATGGTCGCGGGTGCGTGTGCCACTGCCAAACAAAACAACATCGGCATCATTGGCAAAAGAAAGCGATTGTTGCGCCGTGACTGTAACCCCGTTCATCGAGGTAACGGATTTTTCCGGCGATGTGATTTGCACCGACCAGCCATCGGCCTTGACCCGCCCCAGAATGGACAGGGCGACAAAGCTGTCGATTTCGTTGAAACCATCCAGTGTCACAATCGCAATTTTCATCTGACATTCCACCGCACAACCAAAAGGGCGGCTATTGAACGCGCAGCACGGCATTCAAACAAGGAAAAAGACAAAAAACCGTGTGAATTTTGAAATTTTACCGGGCAAATCAGCCCCGACAAGGCAACAGGCCACCATGATGGGGATCATGGCGGCCTGAACAGTCCTGGCCAGCATATAACATGCCGTTATATATCAGGCTGGTTACATATTTGGGTAGTTTGGCCCACCGCCGCCCTGCGGCACCACCCAGACAATGTTTTGTGTCGGGTCCTTGATGTCGCAGGTTTTGCAATGAACGCAGTTTTGCGCATTGATTTGCAGGCGTTGGCCGCCTTTTTCCTCGTCGGCAACAAATTCATAAACCCCTGCCGGGCAATAGCGGGCTTCCGGCCCGGCATATTTGGCAAGGTTCACGTCCACCGGCACACTGGCATCCTTTAAGGTCAGATGCACCGGCTGGTCTTCTTCATGGTTGGTGTTGGATAAAAACACCGAAGAAAGCCGATCAAAGCTGATTTTGCCATCGGGTTTGGGGTAGGTGATTTTGGGCATGTCTGCCGCCGGTTTCAGGCAGGTATGATCGGCATGGTTTTTAAAGGTCCACGGGGCCTTGCCGCCAAAAATATAGGTATCAACCGCGCTATAGGCCATGCCACCCCAAAAGCCCCATTTGGCAAAGCTGGGGCGAATGTTGCGAACTTTATAAAGTTCGGGATAGATCCAGCTGTTTTCAACGGCTTTCGGATAAGCATCAAGCACCGGAGAAGGTGCGTCGCTGATCAGTTGGGCAAAGGCGGCTTCGGCGGCGAGCATGCCGGTTTTCATTGCCGTGTGTGACCCTTTGATTTTGGGCACATTCATAAAGCCTGCCGAACAGCCAATGATGCAGCCACCGGGAAAGACCAGATCGGGCAGGGATTGAAACCCGCCTTCGTTAAGGGCGCGCGCGCCATATGAAATGCGACGGCCATTTTCAAAAATCTTGCGAATTTCCGGGTGGGTTTTAAACCGCTGAAATTCCTCGAACGGGCTAAGATGCGGGTTTTCGTAATCCAGCCCAATTACGAATCCGACCGATACCTGATTGTTATCAAGATGGTACAGGAACGACCCGCCATAGGTTTTTGAATCCAGCGGCCAGCCGACAGTATGCTGGATTTTGCCTTCTTCATGAACGGCCGGGTCCACTTCCCACAATTCCTTGATGCCAATGCCATAGGTTTGCGGATCGGATTTTTCGCGCAGATCGAACTTTTTAATCAGCAGTTCGGACAACGACCCCCGGCAGCCTTCGGCAAAGAATGTGTATTTGGCGTGCAGTTCCATGCCCGGTTCGTAATTCGGGCCCTGGCTGCCATCGCGTAAAATGCCCATATCGCCCGTGGCAATGCCGCGCACAGAACCGGCATCATCAAACAGGACTTCGGCGGCGGCAAAACCGGGGTAAACTTCAATACCCATGGCTTCGGCCTGTTCACCCAGCCAGCGGCACACATTGCCCAGGCTGACAATATAGTTGCCTTTATTGTGCATTTGCGGCGGGGTCGGCAACTGTCTGGCGCCGGTTTCGCTTAACATCAGGAACTGGTCTGTGGTGGCGGGCACATTTAAGGGTGCGCCGCGTTCCTGCCAGTCGGGGAAAAGTTCATTCAGGGCGCGTGGTTCTACCACCGCGCCGGACAAGGTATGCGCGCCAACTTCGGAGCCTTTTTCCACCACGCAAACCGTGATTTCTTTTTCCTGCTCCTGGGCGAGTTGCATCAGGCGGATGGCAGCTGCGAGGCCAGATACGCCGGCGCCAACGACCACCACGTCAAATTCCATGGATTCCCGTTCCATCTCGTCTCTCTCCTTTGTCGCAGGTTGGCTTTAATGCCTTTTGTGCTGCGGCTTTTTCGTCACGATCAGGGTCTCGCCCAAGCCCCGAGTTTCATCCTGGTGTTAATCGGTAAAGCTATACCGATTTGACGCCTGTTTGTATATGGCACAAGTGGCGTAAAATCGTTAAAGTCATTCCGAGTGACGCAACCTGTTTTACAGGCTGCACTGCAACATACGCCTTATTTGTGTAGATGAGCAAACCAATAACAAATTTTGATGTAAATAGCCTGGATGCCCTGCAAGCCCTGATCTGGCAATATGAAATGGGCGCAGACGAAGCCATTGCCGACGAGCCGCTGGACCGGTTTCGGGCGTCTGAAAGCCTGTCGCGGCAGGCAACGGCCCCGCAAACCGCACCAGGCGGGCGGGGCACCTTTGGTATGAAGGGGGGCACTGCCGCGCGGGCAGGTGCGCCCGGGGGCGGCGGTGCGACTCCGGGTGGTGGAGGGGCGATGCCGCCTGCGGCCATTGGCGGTTTTGTTCTATCCGATGCGCCACAGGAAGCGCGCATTTCGGCGCAAAAGGCCGCATCAGACGCCACCACGCTGGAAGAATTACAGGCGGCTTTACTGGCATTCGAGGGCTGTGCGCTTAAAAAATCGGCCAGCAATACCGTTTTTGGCAGCGGCGCGGCGGATGCTGAAATTATGCTGGTGGGCGAGGCCCCTGATGCGGATGAAGACCGGCAGGGCATTCCTTTTGCCGGGGCTGCGGGAAAGTTGCTTGATGCCATGTTGCGGTCGATCGGTCTGTCGCGCGAAACGGCATATCTGACCAATATTTTACCGTGGCGACCACCGGGAAACCGCCAGCCTACCGCCGATGAACTGATGGTTTGTGAACCCTTTGTGCGCCGTCATATTGAAATCATTGGCCCTCGTATTGTCGTATGTCTGGGGGGCAGTGCTGCCAAAATTTTGATGGAACAGGATAAGGGCATTACCCGGTTGCGCGGAAACTGGCATGAAATGTCGTTTTCCGATTCGCTCCAGGCGGACGTAACGGCAATGTTCCATCCATCCTATTTGTTAAAAACACCCGAACAAAAAAGGATCGCGTGGCAGGATTTGCGCGGGATCGTTAAAAAATGGCGTTCGGCCTCTAGCTGATGCCCGTGCGGTTATGCGCTGTTGCCGCGGTATTTTGTGACTATTTTGCAAATACCGGGGGCGGTGTTTAACGATTTTTGCCTGCGCTGTTGTGCCGGTTCATCTCAAAACGGCGCGTATTTCCTTTGCCGGTTCAGGCGGGCAAGTGCGGCAGCTTTTGTGATGGTGACGGGGATAGTTAGGCGGAAATTTGAAATTGTTTTTGGAAAATAACCAGAATTTCCGCCAGTTTCTGCGTGGGCAGGGCAGATATGCATTTGGGGCCGGGCGGTGGGCAACTTCCTGATTACAGGATAAAAATGCTTCGTTGAGGGGCGAATTGCTGGTATATATGCCAGCTCAAAGACGGGGAATCCGCTTACACAGGTTGCGACGACAAACTGCTTCGGGTTAGAAAAACCGCGTTTACACCGGGGTCTGTTTGGGGAAAAGACAGGTTTTGATCGAAGCACGTACATTGTTCATTTCGCGTTTAACCACGCGGATCAGGCGCAGCATTACCGTTTTGGCACTGGCCACACTTTGTGTGGCAGGTCCAAAAGTGGTTCATGCCGCACAGGAACAGGCTGCGCTTGGCAGTTCTGGCCTTGACGAGTCGACTGATTCCGACGCGGTTAAAATTCCCAGTGTCCTTTCAAGCCGGGATGCAGAACTCTATCGCCAGATTTTCAAGGTGCAAAAGGATGGCCGCTGGAAAGACGCGGACAACCTGATATCGCGCCTGTCTGACGATGTGCTGATGGGCCATGTCATGGCCCAGCGCTATTTGCATCCGACGGCATATCGTTCGCGGTTTTCCGAACTGCGCGACTGGCTGGCGAAATATGCCGATCTTCCCGAAGCGGACCGTATTTATGATCTGGCGATGTCGCGTCGCGGGTCCGCTGCCAAGCCCAAGCGCCCTGTCGGGTCGTATCTTAAGGGGGCTGGTTACGATTACGAAGATATCCGCCCCTATTATCACAAATCGACCAAAAAATTGTCTGCCGCCCAGCGCAGCCGGGTTTCGGTTTTAAAACGGCGTATTCATTCGCGCATTCGTTCGGGCTGGCCCACAGGCGCACTGGAAGTACTTGATAGCGGCGAAGCCCGGAGTCTGTTTGATGCCTATGAGCAGGACCAGGCGCGCGCCTCGATTGCATCGGGTTATTATTATTTTGGCAAGCCTGATCTTGCCTTGAAACATGCGGCGAAGGCGGCAAAACGGTCGGGTAAATATTTGCCAGAGGCCCTGTGGGTGGCTGGTTTGACGGCATGGCGCCTGAACAAGTTTGACGAAGCCCATCAGCAGTTTGACGATGTTTCAACCAACCAGTATGCGTCAAGCTGGACCAGGTCAGCCGGTGCGTTCTGGGCTGCACGTATTGATCTGGCTGAAGGCAAGTTTGACCGTGCCGATAAATTGTTGAACCGGGCGGCGAAATATCCGCGTTCGTTTTACGGGTTGTTAGCCCTGCGCGCCCTTGGTCGCGATGATGTTTTTGACTGGGACAGCCTGAGCCTGACGCAGGATCGCGCCAATAAATTGCGGCTTGACCCGCATGGTCGCCGTGCCCTGGCCATGTTGCAAATTGGCAAACGCCATGATGCCGAACGTGAAATGCGCAAAGCTGCTATTTCCAGCGATCCCAGCCTGCGCCGGGCGGTTTTGGCTCTGGCCGATACCGAATCCTTTGCTGCCCTGACCATGCGCCTTGGCAATTACATCGCCCAAAAAACCGGCGAAGTGATTGTGAATGCCCTGTATCCGGTGCCGTCATGGGTGCCGGAAGGGGGCTATAACGTTGACCGTGCCCTGATTTATGCGTTGATGCGTCAGGAATCGGGCTTTAACGCCGAAGCACGTAGCCATGTTGGCGCACGTGGTTTGATGCAGTTAATGCCCGCAACGGCCAGTTATATTGGCAATACCCGTTATCGCGGGGCCAAACGCAAAGAACTGTATGAACCGGAAGTCAATATTGGCCTGGGTCAGAAATATGTAGGGCATTTGCTGGATCAGAACGGTGTTGATAACGGCTTTTTACAGCTGATGGCGGCTTATAATGGCGGTATTGGTAATTTGGGCCGCTGGCAGAAGGCACTGAAAGACAACGAAGACCCGCTGTATTTTATCGAAAGCATTCCGTCGCGTGAAACCCGCCTGTTCATTGAGCGGGTGATGGCAAATCTGTGGATGTACCGGTCTCGTTTAGGGCAGGATCGCCCGTCACTGGATCGTCTGGCCGCAGGTAAATGGCCTGTTTATCAATCACAGGATGCCGACGGGCTGGCGGCTGTTCAGTAGCAGGCCTGCTTACATGACTGTCGCGAGTTTATAACGGCGTGGCAAATGTTGGTGGCCCGGCGACAGGACATTTAAAAATATCGATCCCTTAAAACCGTCATTGGCGATAAACTGCCCGATGACGGTTTTGATCTTTTTGCGCCATATGTTGGATACCGGGCGCAAGATAGTCGTGAACCGGATCAAACCCTAACGCCTGTCAGGTTCGTTTAATTGAAGCCAGCGCATCCCGATAAAAATTCTGCCTCAAAGCCATCGCCACCGTCTAAACCCGCGGCGTCGCCGTTGGCAGAGGGAACGATCCTGGATCGTATTTCCATGCCCCCCATGAGCGGCGAGGAAGCCCTGCGCCGGTTTGACGGGCATATGCAAACGGAAAAAGTACGCCAGAACGAAGCCAAACGGAGTGTGTCATCAGAAGTCGATGGCGGGGGGGATTCCGGGGGGAATGGCGAAAGTGACGTTGCAACAGGGGCGCGTGCCAATGGTCCATCTACAGGGCCCTGGCCGTCGTCGCAACAAACGTCAGGGCATGCGGCGAATGATCAAAACCGTGCCGATCTGGCCGAGCTGGCAAGATTGCCACTGGTTTTGCGGGTCGTTTCGGTCATTGGGACGCTTGGCCTGATGGTCGGGATTGTTCTATTGGCATTGTTCATCGTGAACTGGCTAAATGCCTAAAGCACTTTTCCGTTAATATGACCCGTTTTGGCGTGTTGCGTCTAATTGTCGTTGCTGGCAGCGCTGTTCTTGGCGTTTTCACTGGCTTCAAGCTGTGCTTCCAGTGACGCAATTTCGGCGGCGGTAGATGCGCTTAGCGGGGCGTCTGCGGGCAGATCGTGGATCAGGTCGCGCAGGACATGCAGCGATTGCGTTAAATGCCCCTGTTGTTCCAGCATGATGCCGTAATAATAACGGCTAAGCCGGTGATTGGGCATTTGGCCTAGCGCATGAAGGACCAGATTGCGCGATATTTCGTCGATCTGGCCGCCCTGGGCGGTGATGCGGGTATCGGCATATTCAATTGCCAGCAACGGATTTTGCCCCGACAGCGCATAGGCCCGGCGATAGGCCGCAACCGCGCGTTCGATGTCACCTAACCGTAAGGACCCACGGGCCAAAACCAGCCACCCTTGCAAATTGCGCGGGTTGGATTCCAGCGAAATCACAATTTGCCCTAACAGGCGGCGGATTTGTTTGTCGGTTTGGGCCGCCGGGTCGTCCGGGTCGGCGGATGCCGCTGCTGCGGCGGCGATATTGCGTTCACTGGCCCGCTCCGCATAGGGACGGGCGGGCATATCGGGGTGTCCCTGCCACATATAAATGCCAAAGGCCGCAACCACCGGAATTGCCGCCATGACAGCCGATATCATGATTTTTTGGGCATTTTGGCCGCCGTTCGAAGCCGCCGGCGTTAATGTCTGTGGTGATGACGTTGACGACGCAAAGGGTGGGGGTGAGGCTTCACCCATAGCTACGGTGCCGGTGTGCGAAACGACGGTGCCATCACTGTGACGCGTTTGCGCACTGCGATATTCGATATAGTCAAAATCATCGTCAAGGTCGTCTTCGTCATCATCATCGACGACATCGCCAATCTGGTATTTGGGTTTGGCGATGGCTTCCGGGGTAGGGGCCCTGTGCGATTGCCCAGCGGGCAAGGGCGGTGTGTCGCCCTGTTGCCCACGCCAAAAGGCCGTGAAAAACACGGTTACAAAGGACAGGAAGGAAAGCCCGGCAATGCTCCACCAGATCATGGTGTGACCTTGTTATATTTGGCCAGGCGGGCCGGGCTGTCTTTTATGCCGGTCATTAGTGGCTTATTCCCCCGAAGGACTTAGAATTTCGTCAAGGCGTTTGCGTTCCTGATCGGTCAGGTTTGCAGGTGTTGTGCGGTCATCGCGTTTTTTGCGGCGGTAAAAACCGACAACAGCAAGGGCGGCCAGAATAAGCAAAATAAACGGGCTGGCCCACAGAATATAGGTATCGGGTTTAAGCGGCGGGTTTAGCAACACATAGTCGCCATAGCGCGCGACGATATAATCAATGGCTTGCTGGTTGCTGTCACCCGCCAGAAGGCGTTCACGCACCAATACCCGTAAATCATGGGCCAGGTCGGCATCGGAATCATCAATCGACTGGTTTTGGCACACCAGACAGCGCAATTCCTCGCTGATCGTGCGCGCACGCTGTTCCAGCACCGGGTCCGACAGCATTTCATCGGGGTTTACCGCAAAGGCCGGGCGGGCATAAAAGGACAGGGTCACCACAACTGCCAGCATGGCCAGCCAGATCGACCTGTTTGGGCGAAAGAGGCGCATCATCCTTTTTTCAACTCCCTGATTTTGGGCAGAAGCACTTTTTCCAGTGTTTCGGCATCAATAGGACCAACCTGTTTATAGGCAATTTTGCCATCACCATCGATGATGAAGGTTTCAGGAACGCCGTAAACCCCAAAATCAATGCCGGTACGCCCGGAAATATCCATACCGACAGCGGTATAGGGATCACCCAGTTCATCAAGCCAGTTTACACCGTCTTGCGGGTCTTTTTCCTTGTAATTAAGGCCATAGACCGGAACGCCGGCTTCGGCGGCAAGGCGTTTGATCATGGGGTGTTCGGCCCGGCACGGCACGCACCAGGATGCAAATACATTCACCACCGAAACATGGCCCTGTGTAAGATCGGCACGTGAAATGCCCTTGTCACGGCCCGGAAGGGGCGGCAGGGAAAATTCGGGGGCGGGCTTGCCGATCAGGGCGGAAGGAATGACGGACTGGTCCTTGCCGATATTGGTCAGAAATATCCCGGCCAATGCTGCAAACAACACCAGCGGTATGACAGCGATCCAGAACCTCATGGGGCGGGTACTCCGTTCTTCTTAAAAAGCAGGATCATGCGGGTAAGCATATTGATGACCCCGCCTAACAGGATAAGCAGCATGCCCGCCCAGACCCACGGCATCATGGGTAAAAAGCGGACATCGACAATGCGGCCGCTATCTTCGGCACGATCCCCGATCGACACGTGTAAATCGCCATCGCGGCCATGCCAGATCGCCGATTCCTTGGTTTCAACACCGCGGATCGGATAATAGCGGACTTCAGGGTAAAGCTCGCTAACCGGCTGCGCATTGCGATAAACAATGAATTTGGCTTTGCGGGTGGCAAAATTTTCGCCTGGCAGCAACGAAACGCCTTCATATTGCAAATTATACGGGCCGATTTCGATGCTTTGCCCGGTGCGGGCGGACAAAACAGCCTGTTCTTCCCACAGGCTGCTGGCAGAACCCCCGGCAATTAGCAGCGCCATGCCAATATGGGCCAGCGACATGCCCAGATAACGCGGCCCCAGCATTTTAACATTGCGGTATTTGCTTTCGCCATGGTCGCGGTGACGCCACAGTTTTTCCCATAAATCACCCAGGGCTGCGGTTACCACCCATGCGGCCAGACCAATGCCCAGCAAAGGCAAAGGCGGCGCATCAATATGGCGCATCCAGACAAACAGGGTAACGATAATGGATAAAATCAGCGCCAGTTTCATGCGCCGCCCAACCGATGCCGCCCCGTCAACCCGCCAGCGCAGCGTAGGCGACAGGCCCATCAATAGCAGCATGGCAAGGGTAACCGGCATCAGGGCCTGAACAAAAAACGGCGGACCAACGGTAATGATGGTACCGCCCAGCCAGCGCAAAAACAGCGGATAAACGGTGCCAATCATGACAATGGCAGCGGCAACGGCCAGCAGCACGCTGTTGATGAACATCGCACTTTCGCGCGACACCAGGGTGAAATCGGCATTTTCGCGCAAATAACCGGCAGCACGCGAAAACAGGTAATAGGCCCCGGCAAAAAGCAGACAAAAGCCGATCAGTAAAACTGCATTATCGCCACTGGCGCGAAGTGAGGCCGGAAGCGGGCCAAGCAGGTCGGAGCGGGCGAGAAAAGTACCAAACCAGCCCGCACCAAAGGCCGACAGGGCCAACAGGGCGGTCCAGGGTTTTAAGGCTTCGGTTTTTTCCAGTACGGCCAGGCAATGTAAAAACGCAGTTGCCAGTAACCACGGCAACAGCACGGCATTTTCCGATGCATCCCAGTACCACCAGTTGCCCCAGCTTTGTTCAGCATAGGCGCGATAGGCGCTGATCATCATGGCGGCACCCAGCAACGTCCAGGACAATAATGCCCACGGGCGCAGCATTTCGGCCCAGGACCGGTGCAGGCGGGCACGCGGCAGGGCCGCAATGGTGGCGGCAAAAATAATGGATAATCCGGCCAGCCCTGCATGCAGGATCGGCGAATAAAAGATATCAAGGATATCCTGGGATTGCGGGTCAAACCCCTGGCCGTCAAGGGGCGGGTTTGCCATGCGGGCAAACGGGTCGCCGTCAAACAGGACGCTGGCCGCCAGCAGGGCAATGATCAGGCCCATAATGCCGATAATGGCGTGCGGATTTTCCGATTTTTTAAAGACGGCGTTTTGCAGCAAAAACAAAATGGTCGCAAGCGATGTGAGCGTAATCCACAGCAAGGTCGCCCCGCGATCCGGGCTGATAGAGGCAGCTATACGATACAAAACCGGGGTGGAGGAATGGCTGTAATGGGTGACCAGCGGCAGGGTAAAATCGCTAATGATAAAGCTGTATATCAGGCTTCCCTGTGCGCCGATTGCCAACAGGCAAATCAATATCGGCAAAGGCCAGATCGGTATCCCCGACAGGGAGGATGCCGGTGACGTGGCCGGGCCAGGGCCGGTGGGCAAGGGACTAAACAGAAACGCCGAAATTGTTTGCCACGGGCCGGTTTTTGCGGCGATGGCACTGCCTGCCCCCGTCACATGCAGCGACGGGCGGCGCATAAGCGCACCAAGCGGCGAAAAGATAACAGCCTGGCAGCAGCCCAGCATCAACAAAAGAATAAGGGCGAAATGTCCGGTTTCTGCGATCATGCCGTGCGGTGCTTTATCCTGTCATACGAAAAACAGGGTTCCCCCTGCCATCTTGCGATGGTCGGTGATGCTAAACGAAAGTGCGTCAAACTGAAATCGTCCCAACAAGAAATATCCCTGATATTTCTGATGGTTCAAAAATATGGCTTAATTACGCATATTTTTGGCATTTTGTTTTTCGATTTCTTCCCAGTGACCACTTTTTTTCAAGGCATCGGCCACTTCGCGGGGCATGTAATTTTCGTCATGTTTGGCCAGCACTTCCTGGGCAACGAACTGCCCCTTGGGGTTCATGTGGCCTTCGGCAACAACACCTTGCCCTTCGCGAAACAGGTCAGGCAGGATACCGGTATAGGAAACCTGCACGTCATGTTGCATGTCTGTGACGGTAAAGGTCACCGTGCTGCCATTTTCAAGTTTTTGCAGCGACCCTTCCTCGACCAGGCCGCCAATGCGCAGGCGACGGTCCGGGTCCATTGGCGATTGCTCGGCAAGCTCGGTCGGGCTGAAGAAAAACACGACAGAATCGCGAAACGCCGTCAGGCCAAGGGCGGCAGCACCGCCAGCAGCCAGCAAGGCCGCGCCGATCAGATACAGGCGTTGGCGTTTGCGTGATTTGGCACGGGACAGGGACATTTTAATGACCTCGGCTTAAGGCTGGCGGACGGGCGCTTTTTTGCGCCGGGGCCGCCGGGATTTTAACAGGGTTTCAAGATGGGCCAGGTCGCGGCGGCTTTTTTTCAGCCCGCGCAGGCTGACCATTAATAAAACCAGCAAGGCAATGGTGGTCAGGCCGTAACTTGACCAGACATAACCGGCATAACCGCCCATTTCAAAAAAATCGGTCATTCGCCTGCTCCTGCCTGTTCGGGGTTATAGGCCGGTTGGACGCTGCCCGGGGCATCTTCGCCAATGCCGCTTAGTTGCAGGGCACGGATGCGGCGTTCGTTAAGTTCAAGGCGAATGCGCAAAATCAGCACGATCACGTAATAGCCGGTAAAGCCGATGGCGATCAGAAACAGTGGCCATAACATGCTGGGGTCGATGCTGGGGCCGCCCATGCGGGCCACCGATGCCGGTTGATGCAGGGTGTTCCACCAGTCGACCGAAAATTTGACGATCGGCACATTGATCACACCGACAAGTGCCAGTGCAGACCCGGCCTTTGAGCCGCGTTCGGGGTCGTCAAAGGCATTTACCAGCGCCATATAGCCCAGATACAGAAACAGCAAAATCAGCATCGAGGTCAGGCGCGCATCCCATACCCACCAGGTGCCCCACATCGGTTCGCCCCATAATGACCCGGTGATCAGGCACAGGGCGGTAAAGGTGGCGCCAATCGGGGCGGTTGCGCGTGCCGCAATATCGGCCAGCGGATGTTTCCAGATCAGGCTCATGGCGCCACAAATGGCCATGCCGACATAACAAAACAGTCCCATCCATGCGGCAGGCACATGGATATACATGATGCGTACGGTATCGCCCTGCTGGTAATCGGCAGGGGATGCCACCAGCGCCAGATACAGCCCGACAGCCAGGGTCAACACCGTAATGCCGACGGCCCAGGGCATGACGGCGCTGGCCAGTCTTAGAAACACACTTGGTTTGGCGAAACGATGCATTTTTCCTTGTCCATTCGCATCACGGGCGGAAGAGGTTTCCGCTACCGGTTTGGTCTATCTCTCGGTCGTTTGGCAGCCCCTGTTCCGATACGGAAAACGGGCCACAATTGTTGGCATTTATTCGACTGCCAACCGCAGCGCACGGGCGGCTGCCAGCGGGGCAAGGGCCAAGGTCAAAAGCAAAATGGCCCCCATAATTTGTATATGTTCGCCGGCGGGTAAGCCTAAAAGGGCGGCTTCCACAGCGCCGGCACCAAAAATAAGCACCGGAATATAAAGCGGCAAGACCAGCAGCGATACCAGAACCCCGCCGCGTCGCGCACCCAGAATAAGGGCGGCGCCAATGGCCCCGATCAGGCTTAGCGCCGGGGTGCCGACCAGCATGGCCAGCATCAGGGTACCAAAACCGGCACTATTCATATTCAGCATTACCGCCATTAACGGCGCGGCAATGATCAGCGGCAGACCCGTTGTCAGCCAGTGTGCCAAAACCTTGCCCAGAACAACCAGTTCCAGCGGGACAGGCGACAGCGACAAAAGCTCCAGCGTGCCGTCTTCAAAATCGGTCTGGAAAACCCGTTCCAGTGACAGCATAGCTGCAAGCAGGGCCGAAACCCAGATAACCCCCGAAGCAATGCGCGCCAGAATGTTGGCTTCCGGTCCCACACCGAAGGGAAATAGCGTGGTGGTAACGATGAAGAAAGCTACCACCATGATCGAGTCTGCGCCTTGACGAAGCGCAAGGCGCAGGTCGCGGGCCAGAATGGCGATTAATATTTTCATGCGATCCCCGTAAAATCAGGTGACGGGGTAGATCTGCTTTTGTGTGTTTTACCAGCGGCGTTACCCTGATTGGCGCCACTATGGCAGGTGTCGCCTGTGTCCCCGGTTATGCCGTGGTTTTCATCATCGGTGGTTAGCCAATCAAACATTGGCATGGCAAATTCATCAAGATCAACACTGCGCGGGTTGGCAACATCCAGATCAATATGGGTCGAATAAACCACAATGCCGCCACCTGCGCGAAATTCATCAATGATCCGGGCCAGGTCGGCACAGGATTCGCGGTCCAGCCCAACGGTTGGTTCATCAAGCAGCCAAAGGTCGCTTTCGCCAATCAGAATACGGGCAAGGGCGGTTCGGCGTTTTTGACCACTGGATAAAAACCGGCCGCTGGTTTTTGCCAAATGCAAAATGCCCAGCGCCTTTAACGCATGATCAATGGCCGCGTCGCTGTTATCGACATCACGCAAGCTGGCCCACAGGCGCAAATTATCGCGTACGGTCAGGACCGGCTTAACGGCATCCTGATGGCCAAGATATTGTAAACGGGCGCGATGGGCGGGTAAATCGGTGCGAATATTTTCGCCTTGCCAGAAAATGGTGCCGGTGAGCGGTTCGGACAGGCCTGCCATCAGGCGCAACAGGCTGGACTTTCCTGCACCATTGCGCCCGCGCAGCATCAGGGCATCGCCCGGATGTGCCTCGAACGCCAGGTCGGCAAAAACCAGTCTTTCGCCGCGGCGGCAGGTAAGATCAGAACCGCTAAAAACAATCATCCAGTCCACACAAACCATTCACATGTCATGCACTTCTATAACGTGAAGTGTCATGGGAATCATGCTTTATCCGACATTTGTGCAGGTGACTTTGTTTCAGGTCAATCTCCGGGCGAGAGAGCGGATGTTTTGCACATTATTTTAATAAAAACATGTGATCCCGATGTTTTGAAAAACCATGGCGGTTTGGCATCAATAAAAACGCGCCATTCCCGCACTGCGGATCGGTCCGCCATTTTCTTCCTGCAACAATACGGCAATGCCGCCATTGCATTCATATTCCAGGCGCACCGGTATTTCGCGTGGTTTGCCATCCCATGTGCCAAGATCATCCAGCTCGCGCACGATATTAACATGCTTGAGGTTGCGTCCCGCATTTTCGCCGGCTTCAACATCGGTGCTGGCGTGGCGGTCAAAGCCAACCAGCCATATTTTAAGGGGTTTGTCGGGGGTCACACCTGCTGTTGCGGCCAGTTGGACAATGCCGCCCGGTTTTTGCCCGGCAGTCTTGTCTGTTTTGATGGTTACCCAGGACGCCAGCGGAGATGGCTTTTTTAATGCCGCCTTCAGGATGGCATCCTTGTGCGTTGCACGGACCGCCCCGGCCCCGTTGATCATGATTTGCGGGGTGTAAACATAGCTTTCATGCTGAAAGGCGGCATATTTGCGCTGACGGTCGGTATAGACCGGGGCGGAAAAGCGGTCTTTCCATCCCAGATAATTCCAGTAATCGACATGGAAGGACAGCAATAGAAGATCGTCGGTTTCGCTGGAAATATCGCGCAAAACGGCATCTGCCGGGGGACAGGAGCTGCACCCTTCGGAGGTAAAAAGTTCAACAACCGCTTGCGGGGTTGTGCTGGTGGCCTGCCCTGCGGCGGCGTGGGCCGAACCGGGAACAGCAAGCGCGAGCAAAGCTGCCAGTGCGGGGCCCCACATCAGTTTGGGTGAATGTGTTTTCATGCCCCTATCATTGCCGATTGCCCCATCACCTGCCAATCACAAGCGGTTGAAGCAACCACAGGTCATAAAAACACGTGTTTTTTGCGTAAATGGATGCACCCTTAACCAAAGTTTTCTGCTAAAGGGAGATGTTAAAGCCGGTTTGCCCGGTGGGCAAAGGGCGGGGGCCGGATGCCTCTGCTTTTTTATTCCGATTCAAAATAAAAGCCGGTCCATCAACTCGAAAACGGGTGCGAAACGAGATCGGCAAGACAAGAGGGTTTGCAGGAAATGATAAAACGTGAGCATTGGGGGTCACGCCTCGGTTTTATTCTGGCGGCTGCGGGGTCAGCTGTTGGTCTGGGAAATATCTGGAAGTTTCCCTATATGGCAGGCGTCAACGGGGGCGGTGCGTTCCTGCTGATTTATCTGGCGCTGGTCTTTACGATTGGCCTGTCGGTGATGCTGGCCGAAATGGTGATTGGCCGCATGGCCGAAAAAAATGCCATTGGCGCATTTAAAAAGCTGAAAGGCGGTGCCTGGCCACTGGTGGGTTTGTGCGGTGTTGCCGCTGCCTTTATGATCTTGTCGTTTTACAGCGTCGTTGCTGGCTGGACGATTGCCTATATGGTCAAGGCGATCACGGGCGACATTTCCAGCAGTGATCCGGCGGTTCTGGGCGCGGCCTTTGGTGGTTTCATTGGTGGCAGCATTTCGCCGCTGGTTTATCACGCTATTTTTATGGCCCTGACGGTATTTGTTGTGTTGTCGGGCATTGGCAGCGGGATTGAACGGGCCTCGAAAATCTTGATGCCAGCCTTGTTCGTGTTGCTTTTGGTTTTGATCGTGCGCGCAGTGACCTTGCCCGGTGCGGGCGAAGGACTGGCCTTTTTGCTTCAGCCGGATTTTTCCAAGGTTACATGGAATACGGTTTCCGATGCGCTGTCGCAGGCGTTTTTCTCGCTGTCGCTGGGCATGGGGGCCATGATTACCTATGGGTCCTATCTGTCGAAAAAGGAAAACATTGCCGGTGCGGCTGGCTGGGTAACCCTGCTTGATACCGCAGTTGCCGTTTTGGCCGGTTTGCTGGTGTTACCTGCCGTGTTTGCCTTTGGCTTTGACCCGGCAGCAGGCCCGGGCCTGACATTTATTACGCTGCCCGCGGTGTTTGCCCAAATGCCGTTTGGCGAAGTGTTCGCTTTCCTGTTCTTCCTGTTGCTGGCGATTGCTGCGCTGACATCTTCGGTGTCGATTCTTGAAGTTGTCGTTGCCTATTTTGTCGATGACCGGGCGATGAACCGCAAGGTGGCATCGATCATTATGGGGGTGATCATTTTCTTCCTTGGCATCCCGTCATCCCTGTCGATGGGGCTTATGGCCGATACCAAATTTTTCGGCATGACCTTTTTCGACCTGATGGACTTTATTTCCTCGAAATTGCTGCTGCCGATTGGCGGCCTGTTTATTTCGTTGTTTGTGGGCTGGGTCGTCTGGGGGGCAGCGAAGGCCGATATTGCCGCGCATAACGGCACTGTTCCGGTCTGGATCAATGCCTGGGGCATCGTTGTGAAATTTATCGCACCGCTGGCCATTGCCTTTATCCTGATCCAGGGTTTGGCTGGTTAAGATCAGGCTGATCCATCAGATCGATTTGGGGCGGAAACGATGGTTCGTTTCCGCCCCTTTGTTTTTCGGGAATACCAGTTTGTAAATGTTTAGCCGGGATAGTCGGCAAACAGGTGGGCAAAGGTTTTTTCAATTTCCTCGGCCCGAACCGGACGTCCGCGCAAGAAACCTTGTAGGAAATCGCAGTGATTTTCGCGCAGGAACTGTTCCTGTTGCAAGGTTTCGACCCCTTCGGCAATGCAGGTTTTGCCCAGGTTGTGCGCCATATTGATAATGGTCCGCACCAGTTCACTGCCGCCAATGCCCTTGCCGATATCATTGACAAAACTGCGGTCAATTTTCAGCACATCAAAGGGCACATGACGCAGATAACTCAGGCTGGAAAAGCCGGTGCCAAAATCATCAAGGGCAACCTTGACGCCAAGATCACTGATGCGTTGCAGTTTACGGCAGGTATCCTCGATATCCTGCATAAACAGGCTTTCGGTGATTTCAATTTCCAGCCGGTCACCGGCCAATCCGGTTTCATTTAACGCCGATGACACCAGATCGCCAAATTCGATCGGGCTGTTAAATTGTTGCAAGGATGCGTTAACCGCCATCGTGATGTTATGCAGGCCGCGTTGCCGCCATTTTACAGTCTGGCTACACGCCGTGCGCAATACCCACAGGCCGATTTCGTCAATCATGCCAATTTCTTCGGCCAGCGGAATAAATTTATCCGGGGCCAGTTCGCCATGCTTGGGATGACGCCAGCGGATCAGGGCTTCAAACCCCGATAACATTCCGCTATTGGCAATAAACTGGGGCTGATAGGCCAAATACAGTTCGTGCCGTTCAAGGGCGTGGCGCAGGTCGGTTTCAAGGGCCAGTGTGGCGCTGCTTGCCGTGTTCATCGACCGGTTATAGTGGTTGAACCGGTTGCGACCATGATTTTTGGCCCGCAACATGGCAATTTCGGCATTGCGTAACAGCATGGTGGTATCATTACCATCGCGCGGATACAGGGTAATGCCCATGCTGGCGGTAATAAACAATTCCCCGCCGGATGCCGAAAAATGAGGGTGGTTAAAAACCTCCATCAAATCCTGGGCCATGGTTTCCAGCGTGTCGCGGTCGTTTTTTTGCGGTAGCAGAATGGCGAAATCGTCGGCCCCCATGCGGGCCAGCATCGCATCGGCGGGCAAGGCCCGGTTCAGGCGCCCGGCAAAATCCACCAGCACATCATCGCCAATGGCGTGGCCCAGCGTATTGTTGATGCGCTGAAAATTATCAATATCAAGCAGCAATACCGCGACGCTATCCTTGTTGCCGCGACATTCGTTTAGCGTGCGGCCCAAAACGTCGATGAAACGGCGCCGGTTGGGAAAGCCGGTCAGCTCATCAAAATGTGACAGGCGGCGGATATCTTCGCTGGTTTGTTTGCGGTCGGTAATGTCGGAAAATATTCCGGCATATTGCAAAACTTTTCCTTCTTCATCGCGAATGGCGATGATGGAAAGCCATTCGGGGTATATTTCGCCCGATTTGCGCCGATTCCATATTTCGCCCTGCCAGCGTCCGGCGCGGGTGATGCTTTGCCACATGTCTTCATAAAACGGGCGATCGTGGCGGCCAGATTGCAGCAGGTTGGGGCTTTGACCAATGGCTTCGGCACGGCTGTACCCGGTAACGCGGGTAAAGGACGGATTTACATCCTCGATCTTGCCCTGATCATCGACAATGATGATGCCATCGGGCGAACTTTCAATGATCTTGCGGCTTAGATGCAGCGATTTTTGTGCCCGCGCTAGGGCGGTGTCACGGTCTTCCATCGCATCGTGCATATGTTGCAGGTAATCCTGCTCGATCGAGGCCAGAAGATCGTTAAACGATAAAATTCCTAACACGTCCTGCGTGTTATTCGTCACCACCAGATGGCGAATTTGATGGTCGATCATGATCTGGCGGGCATCTTGCAAGCTGGTATGATCGTTTACACGCCGCACCGGGCGACTGGCAATTTCCCATGCTGACCCGGAAGCACTGCGATGTACCAGATACCCGACAATATCGCGTTCGGTAACAATGCCGATTGTGGTGGTGACAGACCCGGCTTCATCCTGAAAACCTGCCAGCGTGGCGGGTGCGCGACCGGTCGGGGATTCGGAGTTTTCGGGCAAGTTGCCGTTAACCGGTTGAAAGACAATGGCGCTGTCGCATTCGCCTTCTTTCATTGCTGCCTGAAGCAGGCCGACGGGCGTGTCGCCGGGGACACTTACGGTGTTGCGGCGAACGATTGATGCAACATCACGTTCGCGCAAGGGGTGAATGGCGCTGGGAACGCGGATCAGGTCGCTTTGGCTGACAATCCCGACCAGGCATTCCTGATCATCGATAATGATCAGGTGGCGCAGTTTATCGCGCCGCATTCTAAATGTCGCGGCCTCGACCGAGGCATGGGCCGACATGGTGCGGACCGGCGACGACATCCAGTCGGAAATCGGGCGGAGAAAAGCGGTCGGATCTTCGGCGCTGATGGTCAGGCAGTCATGTTCTGTCCATACGCCAACAGGCTTGTTTTCCACAGTTACAACGATCGAGCTTCGCCGTTGACGGTGCATAAGGGCAATGGCATCGCCAAGGGGCAAATCGGGATTGCAGGTCAAAACCTGGCCGTGGGTTAAGGTTCCAACACGCACTGACAGCAATGGCGCGGGGATTTTGGCGTAACTCGTCATTAATCGGCGCAATAATTATGTAAAAACATCGAATTTGCTCCTGCGTGGGACAACGGGGGCATTGTAATCCCTAACACCTACGCAATTGTGGCGACAGGCGTTAGGAGATAGATCAATTCAAAACTAAAAAAACACCCCGTCAGCGGAACTGACGGGGTGAATTCGGTATGCGCTGATTAAACCCCTGAGGGTTTAAAATCAGGCAGCATCCTTGATCATGTTGCGCAGAACGAACTGCAAGATACCGCCGTTCTGGAAATACAGAACTTCGTTTTCGGTATCAATACGGCACACAGCAGTTGTTTCCTCGGTCGAGCCATCCTTGCGGGTGATACGAACCGTAACGTCCTGCTGCGGGGTGATGCCATCGGCGATGCCAATAACATCAAAGGTTTCCGTGCCGTCCAGTTTCAGGGACTTGCGACCTTCACCATTTTTGAACTGCAACGGCAAAACGCCCATGCAGACCAGGTTGGTGCGGTGAATACGCTCAAAGCTTTCGGCGATCACAGCCTTGACACCCAAAAGATTGGTGCCTTTGGCTGCCCAGTCGCGCGAAGAACCGGTGCCGTATTCCTGACCGGCGATAACCACCAGCGGCGTGCCTTCTTCCTGGTAGCGCATGGCAACATCATAAACCCAGCCCTGATCGGCGGACGGGTAATGAACCGAAACACCGCCTTCGGTGCCCGGTGCCATTTCGTTACGGATACGGATGTTGGCAAAGGTACCGCGCATCATGACTTCATGGTTACCACGGCGTGCGCCGTAGGAGTTGAAGTCACGAACGGCAACGCCGTTTTCCTTCAGGTATTCACCTGCCGGGCTTTCTTCCTTGATCGAACCGGCCGGAGAAATGTGGTCGGTCGTTACGGAATCACCCAGGATCAGAAGCGGACGAGCGCCCTTGACGTCGGAGAAGTCACCCGGTTCAGCTGCCATATCGACAAAATAGGGCGGGTTCTGAACATAGGTGGATTTGTTATCCCACTCGTAGGTTTCGCCTTCGGTGATCTGGATTTCCTGCCACGGTTTCGGACCGGCAAAGATATTGTCGTAACGGTCCTTGTACATCTTGGCCGAGATCGAGGCCGCGATGGTGTCAGCAATTTCCTTGTTGGTCGGCCAGATGTCTTTCAGATAGACATCATTGCCGTCCTTGTCCTGACCCAGCGGGTCATTGTTCAGATCAACCTTCAGGTTACCGGCAAGGGCATAGGCAACCACCAGCGGCGGCGAGGCAAGATAGTTTGCTTTCACATGCGGGCTGATGCGGCCTTCAAAGTTACGGTTACCCGACAGAACGGCGGTTACCAGCATGTCCTGGTCTTCGATGGCACCTGCGATCGGTGCGGCCAGCGGGCCGGAGTTACCAATACAGGTGGTGCAACCAAAACCGGCCACGTTAAAGCCAAGCTGATCCAGGTAATCCTGCAGACCGGCCTTTTCAAGATAGTCGGCAACAACCAGCGAACCCGGTGCGAGCGAGGTTTTAACCCACGGCTTGCTGTGCAGGCCCAGGGCAACGGCTTTTTTCGCCAGCAAACCGGCCGCAATCAGCACACTCGGGTTCGAGGTGTTGGTGCAGGACGTGATCGCAGCGATAACAACGTTACCGTCTTTCATGGCGAAATCTTCGCCTTTGACATCGACGCTACGGTCGGCATCAACACCCGGTGCCATGTCGGCAAAGGTTTTGGTGAAGCTCGATACGGCATCCTTCAGAAGAACGCGGTCCTGCGGGCGTTTCGGGCCGGACAGGGCAGGTTCAACGGTGGAAATGTCGAGTTCCAGGGTGTCGGTATAAACCGCTTCATGTGCGGGGTCGCCCCACATGCCCTGTTCCTTGGCATAGGCTTCAACCAGGGCGATCTGTTCTTCTGAACGACCGGTCGAACGCATATAGTTCAGGGTTTCATCGTCAATCGGGAAGAAGCCACAGGTCGCACCATATTCCGGCGCCATGTTGCCGATGGTTGCGCGGTCCGGCAGGGACATGTGTGCCAGCGCGTCGCCGTAAAATTCGACGAATTTGCCAACAACACCTTTTTCACGCAGCATCTGAACCACACGCAGAACCAGGTCGGTTGCGGTGATGCCTTCTTTCATGGCACCGGTCAGCTTGAAGCCAACAACTTCCGGGATCAGCATGGAAATCGGCTGGCCCAGCATGGCGGCTTCGGCTTCGAGACCACCAACACCCCAACCCAGAACAGCAAGGCCGTTCACCATGGTGGTGTGGGAATCGGTGCCGACCAGGGTATCAGGATAAGCCACGGTTTTACCGTCGGTATCCTTGCCGGTCCAGACGACCTTGGCAAGATGTTCAACGTTTACCTGGTGGCAAATGCCGGCTCCCGGCGGGACAATGCGGAAATTGTTGAACGCATTCTGGCCCCAACGCAGAAATTCGTAACGTTCGCCATTACGTTCAAACTCGACTTCCATGTTTTTGTCGAGTGCGTCGTCGGTGCCAAAAAAGTCGATCATGACCGAGTGGTCAATGACGAGATCAACCGGTGAAAGCGGGTTCACCTTCTGGGCGTCGCCACCCATATTGACCACGGCATCGCGCATGGCGGCAAGGTCGACGACGGCGGGAACGCCGGTGAAGTCCTGCATCAGCACGCGGGCCGGGCGATAGTTGATTTCGTGGGTGCTTTTACGCGATTTCAGCCATTCGACGACGGCTTTAACGTCGTTAGCCTTAACGGTGAAATCGTCTTCGTAACGCAAAAGGTTTTCAAGAACGACCTTTAGCGTAAACGGCAGTTTTGAAACGTCGCCGATTTTTTCGGATGCAGCTTTAAGGCTGAAATAATCGAAGGATTCATCCCCGACCTTCAAAGTGCGGCGCGTTTGCAGGTTGTCTTTGCCACAAATGGACATCAGACCCTCCTCAAGGTGGTTAAAGGGCTTGTCGTGACAAGACACCCCGACCGTCGGAGCGCCGAGCGGTGGGCTATCTGTTGACCGTGACGCGGGTCACGATACACATAAGAAGTGCGAGGGCGTTACACCACAAATCCGGGTGAAAGTCCAGACCCCGAAAAGGGTCTTTCGCGAAATCACCCTGATAACAGGGCTTTGTCGGTCCTGATAATTGTGCTGATACAACCTTATAGGCCAAAAAACGGCCGGCATTGTCTTTCTGGGGATGTCAATTGGTACGAGTCCCGATGTGCGGTCCAGGGTTTTGCCAAAATGTGGTCTTATTCTTGTGTTTTTTCTCGCTATGGTTGTTTTTAAGCGGGTTGAATCCCGAGAGAGGCACGCTGGATGGCGAAATTCGAGCCCTGGATTGCAGATTGTCAGTTTCAACAGACCGATGCGCATGCCAATTGCCAGTCGCGCGCCGCTGTCTGGGCGGATGGCCTTGATTCTTTTCGTGCCCAATTGTCGGAACATGTGCAAAGGCAGGGGCTTACCCTGATATGGGCCGAAGATTGTTATCCGGTACCACAATATCTGGCAAAACATCCCGCCCGGCAGCGTGAGATTGGGCCGGTGGCGCGTGTCGTCTGTCAAAATCACCCTGTTGTTTTGACCGATCTGGTCACTGTTGAAGGTGAAGACCAACAGGCAGAAGATTGCAATTGTGTGATTGTGACGCCTGTCGAGGATGTTGAACCACTGGATATGCAATTGGGTGTTTATCCGCCGCGATCCGTCCCCGAAGTTTTGCAAAGGCCCCTGTTTGGCGCGGTTGATGCCATAGACGAGGAGGCAGATTTTTACGGTGGGGCAGATTCTGTGCCACCAATGCAGACTTATGCCGTCCTTGATGCGTCAAAAATGCCCTATGTTTTAACTGGACTGCTTGAAACATCCGGCTTGCGATTTCAGTCTTTGTTTCAACGCAAAACGCAGCAGGAACTGGGTGAATATGCGCCCTATCTGATTGAACTTGCGCCAGATAGTTCCTTTACCCGAAACCTTTTTACCTGTTCTGACGGCATCCAGGGATTATGGGAAAAAGGGTTGGGCATTTATATTCGATCCCGCGCAGGATTTGAGGATGTGCGCCGCCATCTGCGCAAATTCACCCGTCTTCGCGATGACGATGACCAATGGCACTATTTCCGTTTTTGGGATTCATCGATTTTATCGGTTTTTACGAATCAAGAAGCTGTTGAACTGGCGGAGGCCCTGCTGAATGACGGCACTTATCGCGGTCAGACCTGGCTTGTTCCGGCGAAAACCCTGCGGGATGTCAATATCATACACCGCGCCCTTGGCCGATATGCCGCCCCAACGGTTCCTCCACGACTGACCGCGCCAGTTATTTTGGCTTTGGATGACGGAATTAATGCGCTTCGTGATGCGCAGGATATTTCCGGGGCGTTGGATCTTTTGCCCGAAAGTACTGCGGAACAGGAAATCCCCGACACGGTGCAGTTGCAATCATCTCTTAATATGCTGTGGGACCAAGGCTTTAAGGCATCTGAAAAACGGCAGGAAGCCCTGTGCTTTTTTATCCGGGCGTCATGGTTGGGCAAGACGGACGACGCATCGCAGATTTTGCAAAACACAGCCCAAGGTCCGGCAATTCGCCTGTGGCACCTGAGAAATATGATCGAAGGAAACGCCGAATGAATTTCAAAGCTCTCGCAGCGCTTGTGACAGGGCTGCTGATCCTAATGACAACGGGGCACACAGTGATGGCGAAAACGATGGAAACGAAAACCTACTGTGTCGGGCGTCTTCTGATTGATGTGCCGACAGAATTTGAGGTGATGGATTTTGGCGGATCTATCAATGGGCTGAAAATTGAAAGAGTGGGGGCCGGTAACGAAAAAGACCTTCAGAACAGGATTGCAGACCGTATTCAGGCACTGGAAGACAAAAAAGTCATCGAGGGCGGTGATCCCGTGATTTTCCTGGGAACGGACGAAGTTGGTGGTTTTACAATCATCAAGCATATTCTCGATACGTCGATCATGGGGCAAATCACAGAACCGTGGACGGAAGAAGCCTATGTGTTGTCGGACGGTGTCATCTTTCATTTGATCGGAACAGGTACCAAGGACAAACTGGATTTTTATCGTGAGAACATGCTTTCCGTCGCGAACGCGATCCATCCTCGCGAATTGAACGAGATACCATCAGAACCCGGTTTTTGCTTGAAAGATGCATTTGTTGCCCTTCCGCCAGGTAATGAAAATATCGGAGCGTCTTTTATCTATCCGACGGAACGCTCCATTTTGCTTAGAATTTCAACAGTTGTGCGTGAACCGGGCGGGCGGACGCTGGATTTTTCCGCAATTGAGGGGGCCGACGGAGACCCGGTCAATATTGCCGGATTAAAAGGTAAAGAATTACGTTTGCAGAATAAGGAAATAAATCTTTCTGCAATGGTTGGCCAGCAACCGACGAAGAGCATGGCTGGATATAAAATCACCTTGGAATATTCGGACAGTCGGGATGATGCCGGCTCAGAACCAGTGACAGGGGAAGATGCAAAAAACATCTGGGAAAAGCTGATCAAAGACATGGATATCAAGAGGTAGACATGGCTCATTCATCGATTAAAAGCTGTCCGGAACCGATTGCCTTACCTTTGATTTTTGTCCCCGGCATTATGGGAAGTCGATTAAGGATTGCGGGGACAACAGATGTCGTCTGGGAGCCACAAGATAGTACTGTAAATGCTTTGGGGCTTGCGCGTCGCGGGGCCATTGGAAAACGTGACCGGATGATCGGTCCGGATGGTGCACCTTATTCGCCTGATTACCTTGAAGTTGATCCGGGGCAGGTGGACGATTTTCTATCCCAGGAACGGATCGACCGGGGTTGGGGTGGCTTGATGCAAGGGTCCTATGCGAGCTTTATGGCCTGGCTGGAGAATATGGCGGAAACCCCTGCCGCCGGACAAGTGCCTCGGGGATGTTTTAATCTTCATTATGAGGTTTGGGTGCATCCCTACAACTGGACAGATGACAATCTGAATTCAGGAAAAGCACTGGGCGAAACCGTTGCCAAGGCAGTGGCGGAAACCACCCAGAAATATCGTGATACGGATGTTCAGGTTTTAAAGCCGGTGATTGTTACCCATTCAATGGGCGGGCTGGTGGCACGGGCTTATACGCAAATCCATGGTGGTGCGTCGGACGTGCATGGCGTGATACATGGTGCCTTGCCAAGTGATGGCGCACCTGCGGCCTATAAACGTATTGTCGCCGGGTTTGAAGGCGGCGGGATAAAGGGAACGATTGAAAGGCATGTGTTAGGGGCCAATCAGCAAGAGGCCACAGCCACGGCAGGCAATATGCCAGGCGTTTTAGAGCTTTTGCCGAACCAAACCCATAAAAGTGTGGATGGGAGCACGAAGTGGCTGTTTGCCACCGGACGTGATGGTTCTCGCCTGTGGGCAAAACCCGAAGCAAATCCTTACGGGGAAATTTACCGCAACGAGCAGGATTGGTGGCGCTTGATCGTTAAGGAATATCTTAATCCGGAGGGAGATTCTGGTGCCGCTTTCAAGCAGTTCCTCACGAGTTTGAAAGATGCCGCAAAATTCCACGCCCAACTCGGACCAAGTGCTTTCCATCCCAATACGCGCATGTTTTATGCCAATGGTTCGGGGCATCCTGCCTTTGATCACATTGAATGGAAGCAAACAGCGCAGGAAGACGTGATTCCGGCGGATGCAGAACGGAACAATGACGGGCGCGGAACACTGGAATGGGGGCAGTGGCATACATACACAACGCCTTATGGTGCCCAGACTACTTTTCTGGCAGAAACCCGCTATGAAATTCAGCCCGCAGATGCCCTGGGGGACGGAACGGTTCATGCCGGATCGGGAAAATATGTTTCAGGTCCCATGTCGGAACCGCTGACAAATGGTTTTGAACATCAGGCCGCCTTTGATTCAACCGAAGCGCGGCGCCTGACGGCCCGGTGGCTTTTTGATATGGTTGAAGAACAATTATAGGGACCATATTCATCCTGTCTCAAAGATCGTAAGCCTGAGCTCATAACGATGAGAGGCAATAGATATTTTGAGAATGCGCGATAAACGCTCGTTGCGGATTATGGGAAGGTTTACTTCTATCGCGGATGGGCCGGTCAGGCCGAATCGATGCCATTTGCGCGAAACGATATTTCAAAAAACCCCTCTTAAATGATGAAATGTTAAGTTGAGTGACGTTTTTCTCAATGCCGCATTGCGATAATTTCGCGATGTCCATTTTGGCGCGGTTGAAATATTACCGTTACGGAATGTTGGCGTGTATGGGAGCGTTCTGCATAACCGGACTGGTTGTGCGGTGCGATAAGTGATTTTGTTGCAAAGCGAAGGGCTTGCAACGCGTTGACGCTATAGTGTGAATTTGGTACTCAAATACGTATTAATTGCGTTGCGGCCTTTTCGGTATCGACCGGCAGGGTAAAAATAACAGACGCAAATCAGGGAAACGCTGAAATTTGGACGGTTCATTTTCGGAACACCCTTGGCGGGTGAAAAGCGGATGAACGCGGCCCAGGTCAGGGAGGATACCAGGACGATGACGTCACCGGACCCTATTTTAAGTATCAACGATGTGTCGCTGGTTTTTGGCGGTGTGCGTGCGTTGAGTGACGTCAGTTTTTCGGTGCAGAAAGGCGAGCTGTTTTCGATTATCGGCCCCAACGGGGCGGGTAAAACATCGATGCTGAACTGCATTTCCGGCCGTTATCATCCCACGTCGGGCGGGGTGCATTTCAAGGGCCAGGACGTCACCGGGATGAAGCCGAATGCCCGGGCCGAACTTGGCATTGGTCGAACTTTTCAGAATCTGGCGCTGTTTGGCCATATGTCGGTGCTTGATAACATTATGGTCGGGCGTCACCATCTGCTGAAAAACAACTTTTTCACCGGGTCGCTGTACTGGTTTTCCGGCGCGCAGAAAGAAGAACTGGAACACCGGAAATTTTGCGAAGACGTGATCGATTTTCTGGAAATCTCCCATATTCGCAAGGCAACGGCGGGCACCCTGTCCTATGGGTTGCGCAAACGGGTAGAGCTGGCGCGCGCGGTGGCGCTGCGCCCGGACCTGATCTTGCTTGACGAGCCGATGGCCGGGATGAATTTGGAAGAAAAGGAAGATATGGCCCGCTTCATCATTGATTTGAATGAAGAATGGGGCATGACGGTTGTCATGATCGAACATGACATGGGCGTGGTGATGGACATTTCCAACCGTGTCATGGTGCTGGATTTTGGACGAAAAATTGCGGCGGGCCTGCCTGCCGAAGTCATGGCAAATGCCCATGTCAAAAAGGCCTATCTCGGCGAAGAAGACGATGAAGACGATGGCGTTTCCGGGAAGGTCGCATAACGATGAAGAAATACACCACGCCTGATTACGCCGATATTGCCATGCTTGATACTTTTCCCAAGGTGCTGGCCTATAACGCCAAAAATTGGCCGGATGACGTTGCCATGCGCGAAAAGGAATTTGGCGTTTGGCAGGAATTTAGCTGGAAAGATTATAACGACCGCGTCAAATGGATGAGCCTGGGCCTACGTGAACTGGGCATTGGGGCCGGGGACGTCGTTGGTATTATTGGTGAAAACCGCCCGGAATGGGTGTGGGCCGAAATTTCCGCCCATGCGTTGCGTGCCCGGTCATTGGGGTTGTATCAGGACAGCTTGCATGACGAGGTGGCGTTTTTGATTACCTTTGGCGAAGCCCGTGTGATTATCGCCGAAGACGAAGAACAATGTGACAAGCTGCTGGAACTGGGCGATCAGATTCCAACCGTAGACCGGATTATTTTTTGCGATCCGCGCGGGATGCGTAAATATGATGATCCCCGCCTGATGGCGGTGGAAGAACTTTATGAACTGGGCTGCAAGGCCGCAACTGCCGACCGGTTGGCCTATGATCGCATGGTGGGGGAAACGCGCGGCGATGAATGTGCCATTTTTTGCACCACGTCGGGCACCACATCCAAGCCGAAAATCGCGATGATGAATGCCGGTGATTTTCTTCATCACTGTGCGGCCTATTTGCGGGCCGACCCCAAATTGCCGGGCGATAATTATGTGTCGGTGTTGCCGTTACCGTGGATCATGGAACAGGTTTATGTGGTCGGGCAATCGTTGGTCAGCCGGCAGATTGTAAACTTTGTTGAAGAACAGGAAACCATGATGGCCGATCTGCGCGAGATCGGACCGAATTTTGTGCTGCTGGCCCCGCGGGTGTGGGAATCTATCGCCGCCGATGTGCGTGCGCGCATGATGGATTCAACCCCGTTCAAACAGAAAATGTATGACTGGGGCATGAAACTGGCGCGGGGTGCTATGGAGGCTGGCGGGCATTCAAAGGCGGCTGACATTTTGCTGATGAGCGCCCTTAAAGACCGGCTGGGATTTAGCAATTTGCGTTCTGCCGCCACGGGCGGTGCGGCAATGGGGCCGGAAACCTTTAAATTTTTCCATGCCATGGGTGTTCCGTTGCGTCAGCTTTATGGCCAGACGGAACTGTGCGGTGCCTATACCATTCATCAGCCCGACGATATCGATTTTGATACCGTGGGGGTGGCGTTTGATAATTCGGAAATCAAGGTTATCAATAGCGATGAAAACGGGGTTGGTGAAATTGTGGCCCGTACATCGGGCATGTTTACCAGCTATTACAAAAACCCGTCGGCCTATAACGAAGACGTTATTGATGGCTGGATGCATACCGGGGATGCCGGTTATTTCAAGGATAACAACAAACATCTGGTCGTGATCGACCGGATGAAAGATTTGGCGGAAACATCGAATGGCGTACGCTATTCGCCGCAGTTTATTGAAAACAAGCTGAAGTTTTCGCCCTTCATTGCGGAAGCCGTGATTTTGGGCAAAGGCCTGCCGTTTTTATCCGCCATGATTTGCATTCGTTTTTCCATCATGGCGAAATGGGCCGAACAGCGTGGCATTTCCTTTACCAACTATACCAACCTGTCGGCACAAACCGAAGTTTATGACATGATCGCCGATGAAGTGCGCCAGGTAAACAAAACCCTGCCCGAAGCCCAGCGCATTCGCCGTTTCCTGTTGCTTTACAAGGAACTGGACGCCGATGACGGCGAACTGACCCGCACACGCAAGGTGCGGCGCGGTGTTGTTGCCGAAAAATATGCCGACATTATCGATGCGGTTTATTCGGGTACGCCCAAGGTTGATATCGATACCATGATTACCTTTCAGGACGGGTCAAAAACGCGGATTCAAACCAGCGTGCAGGTCGTCGATCTGGAAGGGCGGGGGCATGAAAACAGCACCTCGAAAGCTGCGGAATAAGCCGATCAGAGCGACGCGGCCAAAAAACAAAACCGGGGATGATTTGATCCTCGCCATGACAGGGATGGCACCATGAATTTTGAACTTTTGTTCCAGTTGCTGCTAAACGGGCTGATCGTCGGCACGCTTTATGGCGTGGTCGCCATGTGTTTCGTGCTGATTTATAAATCAACACAGGTGGTCAACTTTGCCCAGGGCGAATTTCTGCTGATTGGCGCGTGGGTTTGTTATGCGTTTCTGGTCGAATTTCAAATGCCGTTCTGGCTGGGCTTCGTTTTTACCCTATTGTTCATGCTGGCATTTGGCGTGATTTTGCAACTGGTTGTGCTGCGCCCGATGATTGGCGAACCGATTATTTCCGTGATCATGGTGACGATTGGCCTGTCGATTTTCTTTCAGGCCGCAACCAAATGGATTTTCGGGGCCACCACGGCAACCTACCCGCAAGTATTTGAAACCCGTGCGATTTCGATTGGCGGCATGCAAATTGAAACCGCCTATATCATGAGCTTTGCCATATCGCTGGTGATCATGGCGGCGTTTTACTGGTTTTTCAAATATTCCAAACTGGGTTTGGCAATGCGGGCAACCGCCTTTGACCAGCAGGTGGCGCAAAGCCTGGGCATTTCGGTGAAAACCGTGTTTGCCATGTCCTGGGCCATATCGGCAATGGTTTCGGGGGTTGCGGGTATTGTGATTGGCATGGTTAACGGCGTGTCGTCCGGCTTGTCGGTGATCGGCATCAAGGTGTTTCCGGCGGTTATTCTGGGCGGGCTTGATTCCATTATCGGCGCCATTGCCGGCGGGGTGATTATTGGGCTGCTTGAAAACGGGGCCGAATTTGTCGACGGGCAGTATCTGCACTGGGGCAACCTGTTTTCCATCGCACCGTTTTATGTGCTGATCGTTATTTTGTGCATCAAGCCTTATGGCCTGTTTGGCACCAAAGACATCGAACGTATCTGATCAGGGGGACGAACCATTATGGCCGGCTTTTCAATGCGTCCCTGCGGCGATTTTCGCACCACCTATCGCCAGGATACCCGCATTTTCGATACTACTTTTGTGCGTTACGCCGCCGTGTTTGGCGTGGTGGCAACGGCATTGATGCCCTTTGTGCTCGATGGCTATTACGTTAATCTGTTTATTCAGATTTCCTATTTTGCCATTGCGGCCCTGGGCTTGAATATTCTGGTCGGTTTTACCGGGCAAATCTCGCTCGGGCATGCTGCTTTTTTCGGTTTCGGGGCCTTTGCCTCGGCCTGGATCAACAATCACACCGGCATTCCGGTTTTGTTATCCATTCCGCTGGCCGGGTTGCTAACCGCGGCGGTGGGTTTGCTGTTTGGCCTGCCTGCCGCACGCATCAAAGGGCTTTATCTGGCGATTGCCACCCTTGCTGCACAGTTTATTTTAGAAGATTTCTTTGCCCGGGCTGACTGGTTTACCGGCGGGTCTTACGGGGCGGCGGCCAATCCGATTAATGTGTTTGGCTATGAAGTGGTTGATGATTTCAGCTTCTTTTATGTGTGCCTGTTTTTTCTGGTGATCATGTATGTGCTGGGCAGTAATCTGATGCGGTCGCGCGACGGGCGGGCATTTGTCGCGGTGCGTGATCATTATCTGTCTGCCGAAATCATGGGCATCAGCCTGACCAAATACCGGTTGCTGAGCTTTGCGGTTTCATCGTTTTACGCCGGGATCGGCGGGGCGATTTATGGGCATTATCTGGGCTATGTCTCGGCCGAGGGCTTCACCATTTTGCTGTCGATCCAGTTTTTGGGCATGATCATTATTGGTGGCCTGGGATCGGTCAAAGGGGCCTTGATGGGCACTGTTTTTATGGTGTTGTTGCCCGAAGTCATGGAAACCGGTGTCAGTGCCTTAAGCGTTTTTGACTGGGCCAACAGCACCGCGGTGACCGATGGCCTGGCTTATATCAAGGAGATGGCGATCGGTCTGGCCATCATCCTGTTCCTGATTTTTGAACCCGACGGGTTAGCACACCGTTGGCAACAGATCAGGGCGTACTGGAAGCTTTATCCCTTCTCGTACTGACCAAACCCCCGCCTGCCACATCATAAAAATATCTATCGGCAGGATAATAAAAACATGGGGGAGACCGGGAGGCTTTTTTGTTCAATGAAACGTCCAAGGGAGACGTCGAGATGAAGAAACTGATTGCGGCAACCGCGATGATCACAACCGCCCTGTCGGTTGGCGCGGCAAAGGCTGAAGACAGCGTGTTTGTCGGCCATTTGATGGATATTACCGGCGCGACCGGCTTTATCGGCAAGTTTTATGCCGACGGGGTACGTGATGCCCTTTCCTATATTAATGAAAATGGCGGTATTTCCGGCACCCCGCTGGAATTTGAATCGGTTGATTATGCCTATAAGGTTCCCCAGGCGATTGCCAATTATAAAAAATGGCGTTCGCGCAACAACATGATCGCGATGCAGGGCTGGGGAACGGGTGACACCGAAGCGCTGATTTCGTTTGTTGCCAAGGATGAAGTGCCGGTCTATTCGGCATCCTATTCCGGCCATCTGACCGACCCGACGGGCAAAAACCCCAAAACCGCCAAACCGGCCCCCTATAACTTCTTTTATGGCGCATCCTATTCCGATGCCTGCCGCGCGATGGTGCAGTGGGCCGCGAAAGACTGGAAAGACAAGGGCGGCGAAGGCAAACCGGTATTTAGCCATATCGGCGATAACCACCCTTACCCGAACGCGCCCAAGGAAGCCTGCGCCGAATATGCCAATGAACTGGGTTTTGACGTCACCAACCCGGTTGTTGTGTCGATGAAGCCGGGGGATTTCAAGGCGCAATGCCTGACGCTGAAAGAAGCCGGAACCGATTATGGTTATTTGGGCAATCTTGGCCCGTCGGTTGTGTCGCTGGTGAAGTCCTGCGGGACGGTTGGTGTGGACCCGACCTGGCTTGCCAATATCTGGGCGGGGGATTACGAAACCCTGAAAACCATTGGCGATGTTGATAATTACATCTTCCCGGTGATGACCAGTTTCTGGACGGACGAAGGCGTGCCGGGCATGGACCTTGTACGCAAGATTTCGATGGAATCAGACAAATCGGGCAAGGAATTTCGCACCCATCATTACATTCGCGGCATTTGCTCGGTCTATTACATGAAAGAAGCCATGGAATGGGCCAAGGAAAATGGCGGCATTACCGGGCCGAATATCAAAAAGGGCATGTATGCCCGTTCTGACTGGGTGCCTAAAGGTCTTGAAGGCGTTTGCATGCCCGCCACCTGGACAGCCGAAGACCATCGCGGCATTAACACTGTCAATATCTATAGCGGTGAAGCCCATGACGGCGACATCAAGGTCACCAAACTTGAAACCGTGACCCTGCCGCGCCGCGACGACTGGCTTGGCTATTAAGATCAGCCTCCTTTCGGTTTGAAAGGATGTCTCCCGCCTGGTGCCGGAACCTGCTGTTTTCCCGAACGGTTTCGGCACCATGGTGGCAGGGACGGGGGCGTTTCCCCGGTGTGACGTATTGTTTTTTGATTTGTTTTGTTTTGTTTTTATCGCTGCCATTGCGAAGGTGATTTATGTCCGAACCCGCCCGCAAGACCGAAACCGCACCGCCGCTTTTGTCGGTAAATAACATTGAAGTCGTTTATGACGAGGTGATCCTTGTGTTGCGCGGCGTGTCGCTTGATGTGCCACAGGGCAGTATCGTAACCCTGCTTGGCCCCAACGGAGCGGGGAAATCCACCACGCTTAAGGCCATATCGGGATTGTTGAAAACCGAGGACGGCGAAGTTACCCGCGGCGAAATTACCTTTGATGGCAAGCCGATTTCCAACAAATATCCCGAAGATATCGTGCGGTCCGGCATTTTTCAGGTGATGGAAGGGCGGCGCATTATCGAGGATATGACCTGCCTGGAAAACCTGCGTCTGGGGGCCTACACCCGCAAGGACAAGGGCGTTAAAGACGATATCGAAATGGTTTACGAGTATTTCCCGCGTTTGCGTGAACGTAACGGGCTGGCCGGGTATTTGTCGGGTGGGGAACAGCAGATGCTGGCGATTGGCCGGTCTCTGATGGCGCGCCCGAAAATGATTTTGCTTGATGAACCCTCGATGGGCCTGTCACCCTTGCTGGTGAAAGAAGTGTTTGGCATTATCGAGAAAATCAATCGCGATCAGGGTATTACCATGCTGATCGTCGAGCAGAACGCCAATTTTGCCTTAAAAGTGGCCGATTACGGGTACATTATGGAAAGTGGCAAGGTGGTGCTGGACGGCACGCGCGATGAACTTTTGAACAACGAGGACGTTAAGGAATTTTACCTTGGCGGCGGGTCGGAAGACCGCAAAAGTTTCAAAAACATCAAATCCTATAAACGGCGCAAACGCTGGCTGTAAACGGCGTTTCCGGCTTTGTTTTCAAGTCGATGCACGGGCGGGAAACAGGCCACCTTTTAGGTGAAACTCTATCAAACGGGACGGGCCATGACATTGCAAACCTATTTCGACGACAAGGAAACCCAGGCCCCCGATGCCCGCGAAGGCCGTTTGCTGGCATCCCTGCCGGGGTTGATTGCCCATGCGCGCGATAAATCCAGCGGCTTTGGCGCAATATTGCAAAATATTGCCAGTGTTGCGGTTACCAACCGGCAGGAACTGGCAAAGCTGCCGGTAACGCGTAAATCCGATTTGATTGCGATGCAGGCAGAAAAGCCGCCTTTTGCCGGATTAAACGCAACGCCCATTGGCGCGCTTGCCCGCATTTTTCAAAGCCCGGGGCCAATTTACGACCCTGAAGGCAAGGGGGATGACTGGTGGCGCATGGGGCGGGCCTATTTTGCTGCCGGTTTTCGCCCCGGTGACGTTATTCATAATTGCATGTCGTATCATTTAACGCCGGGTGGCTTTATTTTTGATAGCGGCGCGCGGGCATGCGGTTGTGCGGTGGTCCCTGCCGGGGTGGGGCAAACCGAAGTGCAGGTTAAGGCCATTGCCGATATCCGCCCGACCGGCTATGCCGGAACGCCATCGTTTTTGAAAATCCTGCTGGAAAAAGCCGACGAAATGGGCGCGGATGTATCATCGATCAGCCGTGCGCTGGTGTCGGGCGAGGCCCTGCCCGAGAAATTGCGCGGCTGGTTTGCCGAACGCGGCGTAACGATGCTGCAATGTTATGCCAGTGCCGATCTGGGCCTGATTGCTTATGAAAGTGATGCCCGCGACGGCATGATCGTTGCCGAGGATATTATTGTTGAGATTGTCCGCCCCGGCACCGGCACCCCGGTGGCCGACGGTGAAGTCGGCGAGGTTCTGGTAACATCCCTTAATATGGATTATCCGCTGGTGCGGTTTGCTACCGGCGATTTATCGGCGATTTTGCCGGGCCAAAGCCCCTGTGGGCGCACGAACCAGCGCATCAAGGGCTGGATGGGCCGGGCCGACCAGACCACCAAGGTTAAAGGTATGTTTGTTCACCCGCAACAAGTGGCCGAAGTGGTGCGGCGTCACCCGGAAATTGCCAAGGCACGGCTGGTTGTTTCACGCGTGAATGATAATGATGTGATGACACTGGCCTGTGAAACCGATGCCGCCGATTTTAATGCTGACGCGGTGGGCAGCACCGTTCATGACGTGTGCAAACTGCGAGGTGTGGTTGAACCCGCAACATTGGGCAGCCTGCCCAATGACGGCAAGGTGATTGATGATCAGCGCGACTATAGTTGAAATTTAACCGGGTTATTTGAACAAGTCCGGTGGTGGCTTTTGTCTCTGCCGGGCTTTCATTCCCGCTCGGGAATAAACTGGCTGTGCGATTTTTATCGTGCAGCCTTTTTTTTCGGCGTTTTGAAACCGCCAGAACAGCCTTGCGCGGTGTGATGAAATGCGATTTGTTAAGAATTCAAATTGTTTACACACCGTCGCCTGACGTTGTTATCGCCGCCACCACTATTTGCACCGTGTTTCACACACCCGCATTGTCCCCACCCAAGGAGCGCCCCGCATGAAAGACAAAACTGTTTGTGTTTGCCCGCCCGAAGTATCGCATGAAGGTTTTGCCAGCCTGGCAACACCGGTATATCGGGCATCGACCATTGCTTTTCCCAATGCAGCGGCCTTTGCCAACAGGGCGGATCGTGGACCAAACGGATATGTTTATGGCCTGCATGGCACCCCGACCAGCCGCACACTGGAAGCCGCCATTTCTGCCCTGGAGGGGGCGGCGCACACCATGTTGCAACCCTCGGGGCAGGCATCTATTTCGGTGGTGTTTCTGGCATTGTTAAAGCCGGGCGATACTGTTTTGATCCCCGATTGTGCCTATCCGCCGGTGAGTTCGCTGTGCAATGGCTATTTGGCGGAACGCGGCATTGCGCACCGGGTGTATGACCCGTTGATTGGTGGCGATATTGCCGGGTTGATTGACGATAGCGTGAAGCTGGTTTGGGTTGAAAGCCCTGGTTCGGCAACAATGGAAGTGCAGGATTTACCCGCCATTGCAAAGGCTGCCCACGACCGGGGCGTGCCGGTGGGGATTGATAACACCTGGGCCAGCCCGCTGCATTTTAAACCGCTGGCCTATGGTGCCGACATTGTGGTGGAAGCCCTGACCAAATATTTTGGCGGCCATTCCGATTTGCTGATGGGGTCGGTGTCGGTTAATGACGATGTGTTATACGACAAATTGAAATCCACCATGACCATGCTGGGCATCGGCGTGTCGCCTGATGACTGTTCGCTGGTGTTGCGCGGCATGGAAACCATGGCTGTTCGCTTGAAACATGGCAGCGACGTTGCCCTGGATTTTGCCAAACGCATGGCGGAAATTATTGACCCGGCGCTGATCATGCATCCGGCTTTGCCAACCCACCCGCAACACGGCATGTGGCTCCGCGATTTTGCCGGCGCCAGTGCCTTGTTCAGCCTTATGATTCCGGCGGATATGACGGACGAGCTGGATGGCCTGATCGACCAGGCGCAGACATTTTCCATTGGCGCATCGTGGGGCGGCACCCACAGCCTGATGGTGCCCATGGCAATTGGCACCATGCGCCAGTTTGTTGGTAATGCCCCCAGTGGCCTTGTTTTGCGCCTGTCGATTGGTATGGAAGACCCGGACGACTTGTGGGCCGACCTGGCCCCGATCCTTGCGGCCATCGCCCGGCATCAACCGGCCTGAACCGGCCTGAACCGGCCGAAACCGGCCGAAACCAGAACCGCCATCCCCGCAATAACAACCACCCCCGCCCTGCCAATGGTTCGCGATAGGCAGGGCGGGGGATATGTGTATGATTATAAAATCATTTTAAAAAAGGGGATCGGGGTGCGGGGTACAAAAACCATTGAAGTCAGCCTGATCACGGTTTGTCAGCTTTTGGCGCTGTCATTGTGGTTTTCGGCAACGGCGGTTTTGCCGCAATTGCGGGCTGAATTTCATTTGGGCGCGCTGCAATCGTCGCTGTTTACCAGTTCGGTGGTGATGGGGTTTATTGCTGGTACCCTGATCAGCGCATTTCTGGGCCTGGCCGACCGGTTGGACCCGCGCCGCTTTTTTGCCCTGTGTGCGTTGGTGGCAGGCACGGCTAATATCCTGATTTTAACCGTGCCGGTTGATGGTGTGGTGGTTATTTTGCTGCGCCTGTTAACCGGCATGTGCATGGCGGGCATCTATCCGATTGGCATGAAAATGGTGGCGACCTGGGCACGCGGTGATACCGGGTTTCTGGTCGGGCTTTTGGTGGGGGCGCTAACATTGGGGTCGGCCTTGCCGCATTTGTTTTCGGTTGCCTTGCCACTTGACTGGCGCTGGGTGATCGTGGCGGCAAGTTGTTCGGCATGGCTGGCGGCCTTTGGCGTGATGTTTGTCAAACTGGGGGGCACGCCGGCACGATCGCCCCGGTTCGACCCGCGTGTGGTGGGGCATATTATTGCCGATAAACCGTTACGCTATGCCGGTTATGGTTATTTCGGCCATATGTGGGAACTGTATGCCATGTGGGGCTGGACGGGGTTGTTCCTGTTTCGCACCTATCAGGAACGCGGCATGGATAATGCTGCCGCATGGGCCGCCTTAACCACCTTTGCCATTGTGGGCATCGGGGCGCTGGGCAGTTTGCTGGGCGGGATATTTGCTGATCGCTGGGGCAGAACCACCATTACGATTGCAGCAATGACGATTAGCGGGTTTTGTGCCCTTGTAACAGGGGCACTGGCCGGGGCACCGTTGCCGGTGCTGGTGATTGTGTGTCTGATCTGGGGAATTTCGGTTGTGGCCGATTCTGCCCAGTTTTCGTCCTGTGTGATCGAACTTGCCGAGCCCGCCCATATCGGCACCGCCCTGACATTGCAAAATGCGGTGGGTTTTTTGATTGCGTTGATATCGATACATCTGGTGCCTTTGGTGGCCGATGCCTTTGGCTGGTGGGCATCTTTTGCGATGCTGGCGATTGGTCCTGTGATGGGGGTTATAGCCATGACGCGATTACGGGCCATGCCCGAAGCTGTTAAACTGGCGCAAGGACGGCGTTAGTCGTTCTTTTGCATAGGAAAAATGCAAAAAAATATTGCCAGAAAAGCAAAAACGGCGCTTTTTCATGGGTGATCAGGATCACTTGACCCATTAGGGTGCGATCCCATTAATAGGATTGTCGTGATCGCCCGGATTTGTGCGGATGTCTGGCGTGAAATTGTGAAAAGATAACAATCTTTCAAGGTTTTGCGCCCATGCAGCCTAGTAGGTGCGGGGGGTGAATGGGGAGCCAATATAAAAGCAAATTTCTATGACCAGTCCCTGGTTTCAGGGGTGCCTTACCGGGGCGGGCAGGAATTTGTTCTTATATTGGTTGCCGCGACGATCAGGTTCGTGGGTTTGCACCCTTGGTAATAAAAATGCACGGGTGGGGTTTTCTTGACCATATTCAGGACAAATATTAGGTTCTGCCAGAATTTTCTTGCTGCGCGCGCGGGGGCGTTGCGTCATCTTCCAAAAAACAAGGGTCTTTCATGAGTCTTACCCTCATTGTTTTGCTTCCCTTCCTTGGCGCGCTGCTGCCAGCGATATTGATCAGGGCCGGACGTAACACCTGTGCCACTGCCGCCGGATTGGTGACTTCAACAGCATTGATATTGCTGGCATCACTGGCCCCGGCGGTTATGGCGGGTGAAGTGATTCATGTCCGATATGAATGGCTGCCCGCCCTGGGCCTTAATGTGAATTTCTTCCTCGACGGGTTGGGGTTGCTGTTTGCCACCCTGATTTTGGGGATCGGGCTGTTAATCATTATTTATGCCCGGTTTTATCTGTCGAAAAGCGATCCGATGGGCCGGTTCTATGTGTTCCTGTTGCTGTTCCAGGGCGCGATGGTCGGCATCGTTACATCTGATAATATCTTGCTGTTGCTGATTTTCTGGGAATTGACGTCGTTAAGTTCGTTCCTGCTGATCGGGTATTGGAAACACCTGCCCGAAGGTCGTCAGGGCGCGCGAATGGCGCTGACCGTGACCGGGGCCGGTGGCCTTTCGATGATTGCCGGGATGCTGATTTTGGGCAATATCGTTGGGTCCTATGACATCAGCGTGATTTTGCAGCATGGCGACATGATCAAATCATCGCCGCTTTATGCGCTGGCAACCGTGCTGATTTTGCTGGGCTGTTTGACCAAATCGGCACAGTTTCCGTTTCATTTCTGGTTGCCCCACGCCATGGCGGCACCGACCCCTGTTTCGGCTTATCTGCATTCGGCAACCATGGTGAAAGCCGGGTTGTTTTTGATGGCGCGGCTGTGGCCGGTTCTGTCGGGCACGGATGAATGGTTTTACATCGTTGCGACATCGGGCCTGATCACGATGGTGATGGGGGCCTGGATTGCCATGTTCAAGGATGATCTGAAAGGGCTTCTGGCCTATTCAACCGTCAGTCACCTTGGCCTTGTGACCATGCTGTTTGGTTTCGGAACGCCGCTTGCGGCTGTGGCGGGTGTGTTTCACATCATCAACCATGCCACTTTCAAGGCCGCCCTGTTTATGACAGCGGGCATTATTGACCACGAAGCCGGCACGCGCAGCATTCGCCGCCTTGGCGGTCTTGCATCCTTGATGCCGATTGCGGCAACCATTGGTGTTATTGCCGCGGCCTCGATGGGGGGCACGCCGCCGTTTAACGGGTTCCTGTCCAAGGAAATGATGCTTGATGAATCGCTGCATATGGCGTGGCTGGGGCAGGATTGGGTTTTCCCGGTTCTTGTTACGGTCGGGGCGCTGTTTTCAGTGGCTTATTCGTTCCGCTTTATTGTGCATGTGTTTTTTGGCCCCAAACAGCCGGAATACCCGCATCACCCTCATGACCCGGGCATTGGCCTGTGGGGCCCGCCTGCATTATTGACCGTGCTGGTGGTGTTAATCGGCCTGTTCCCGGCGGCAACGGCGGGGCCGCTGGTCGAGGTTACATCGCGTGCGGTTATTGGCGGGGCTTTGCCGGAATTTCATCTGGCCCTGTGGCATGGTTTTAATACGCCGCTGATGTTAAGTTCGATTGCGATTATTGGTGGTTTGTTACTGTTGTGGCGCCATCCGGGGCTGATGACTGCAACCAAAAACCTGTCGCGGCCCGAAGCCAAGGCAATGTTTGATTGCTTTATCCAAAAGCTGGTCGGACTGGCGCGTGGCATAACGGACCTGTTCCACAGCGGATCGTTGCAGCTTTATCTGTCGATTATGGTGGTGGCGGCCATTGCCATTGGTTTGGCCGGTTTTTATACCCATGACGGATATGTTGCCGGAACGCGCGAATTGTTGCCGGTGAGTGTGCCGGTGGTGATCGGCTGGGCGCTTTTGATGCTGACCTGTGCGGCAACCCTGATTTTGCACTATAACCGTTTGCTGGTGTTGCTGTTCGTTGGTGTGATCGGCCTGATTGTGTCGCTGGGCTTTATTTACCTGTCGGCACCTGATCTGGCCCTGACACAGATTTCGGTCGAGGTTGTGACCGTTATTCTCATGATGCTGGCCCTGAACATTCTGCCCAAGGAAACCCCGCGTGAAAGCACGACCGGGCGGCGTTTCCGCGATATACTGATTGCGGTGGTCGCGGGCCTTGGCATGGGCGGTGCCGTGTGGGCAGTAATGACCCGTGATGGTGTCACCATTGCCGATTATTACCTGCAAAATTCGTTGTCGCAGGGCGGCGGGCATAACGTTGTGAACGTTATTCTGGTCGACTTCCGTGGTTACGATACGTTTGGCGAAATTACGGTGCTGGGCATTGCAGCCCTGACGATTTTTGCCCTGATCGAAAGTGTTGCCAGCGGCAAGGCTGCGGCACGCCTGGCGAACTGGGTGAAGGACCACCGTGAATCAGCCGAACGTCACCCGTTGATGATGGTGATTGCAACGCGTGTGATGTTGCCATTGTCGCTAATGGTGGGGGTTTACATCTTCCTGCGCGGGCATAACGAACCGGGTGGCGGCTTTATTGCCGGTCTGGTCGTTTCCATCGCCCTGATCATGCAATATATGGCATCCGGCTTTGGCTGGACCCAGAACCGCATGCGGGCCAATTACCATGCCATGATCGCGCTGGGCGTAATTGCGGCCGCGTTAACGGGCATGGGGGCATGGGTTGCGGGCTATCCGTTCCTGACCAGTACCTTTGGTCATTTCCATATTCCGTTTATTGGCGATATTGAACTTGCCAGTGCCATGGGCTTTGACCTTGGCGTGTTCCTGACAGTGGTGGGGGCGGTGATGCTGGCCCTGGCCAAACTGTCGCAGGTTGAACGCATGGCCGAACATATCGATATCAATACCGAACCGATGGATCACGATCCGTCATCGGGGCGGCCCCTGTCGTCGCCACAGCAGAACGAGGCCTGATATTATGGAGTTTCTGGTAGCAAGCAGTATCGGCCTTCTGACAGCATGTGGCGTTTACATGCTGTTGCGTGGCAGGACGTTTCCTGTCGTGATCGGGTTGTCGTTATTGTCCTATGCGGTGAACGTGTTTTTGTTTGCCATGGGCCGGTTGCAGGTAGACCTGCCGCCGATCATTCGCGATACCGCAACGGGCTATACCGACCCGATCCCCCAGGCGCTGGTGTTAACGGCGATTGTTATTTCGTTTGGCATGACAGCGCTGATCGTGGTGCTGGCCCTGCGAACCTATCTCGAGATCGGCAATGACCATGTTGATGGACTTTCCGGTGGCCCCACTGATACCGGAGAACAGAAATAATGGGTAACTGGATGATTGTTCCCGTCGTGCTGCCGGCTGTTATGGCAGCATTGACTGTTCTGGCGGTGCGCCATGACCTGGTATTGCAGCGGGTTTTTTCCGCGGCAACCGTGCTGGCTTTGCTGGCGGTATCGGTGGCACTGGTCTTTCATGCCGCCCATACCGGCCCGGAAATGTATGCACTGGGCAACTGGCCGACCCCGTTTGGCATTGTGCTGGTTCTGGACCGCCTGTCGGCGATGATGGTGTTGCTGACATCTATTCTGGCCGCCATCGTGTGGTTTTATTCGGCCCGCGAATGGGACAAACGTGGCAAACATTTCCATGCCCTGTTTCAGTTCCAGCTGATGGGGGTGAATGGCGCGTTTCTGACCGGTGACTTCTTTAACCTGTTTGTGTTTTTTGAAGTCCTGCTGATCGCGTCTTATGGCCTGATGTTGCATGGTGCGGGTGAAAACCGCCTTAAAGCCGGGATGCAGTATATTGTTGTGAACCTGACCGGTTCCAGCCTGTTTCTGATTGGCGTTGGCCTGATTTATGCCGTAACAGGCACGCTGAATATGGCGGACCTGGCCCTGAAAGTGCCGCTGGTTCCCGATAGCGACCTGGCCTTGTTAAAGGCAGGCGCGCTGATTTTGTTTCTGGTGTTTTGCATCAAAGCCGCCATGGTGCCAATGCACTTTTGGTTGCCGGGCACCTATGCCAATGCCCCGGCCCCGGTTGCGGCCCTGTTTGCCATTATGACCAAGGTGGGTGCCTATTCGATTTTGCGGTTGTATTCGCTGGCATTTGGCGGGTCGGCGGGCGATTTGTCGTGGCTGGTTGCGCCTTATTTACTGCCCGCGGCGATTGTGACGCTGGTTGTGGGTATGGTCGGTGTGCTGGCGGCAAGGCAGCTTAACCGCATGGTGGCCTTTGCCGTGGTAGGGTCGATGGGGACCATGATGATTTCGGTTTCCCTGTTCACCCCGGATTCTGTGGCTGCCGGTTTGTATTACATGCTGCATTCCACCTTTGCCGGTGCGGCAATGTTTCTGGTCGCCGATCTGATTATTTCACGACGCGGCCAGTATGGCGGCAGCCTTAATTCAGCCCCCGATATTCGTCAAAGCGGCTTGATTGCGGTGATGTTTTTTATGGCGGCTATTGCCATGGCAAGCCTGCCGCCTTTGTCCGGGTTTTTGGGGAAATTGCAAATCCTGTCTGCGGCGCGTGAATCGCAATATGCGGTGTGGATCTGGGTGGTTATCCTGGGAACATCGTTCCTGAATATCGTTGGTTTTGGCCGCGCGGGCAGTGTTCTTTTCTGGAAAAGTTCGGCGGTAGAAGGCGAAATTCAAACCGCATCGGACCAGGCATTTCCCAAACAAACCGTTATTGCGGCGGGCATGATGCTGGCGATGCTGGTGGCGTTAACCGTGTTTGCCGGGCCGATCACCGGTTATTTGCACGATACCAGTGCCGAACTGTTTGATACCACCGACTATATCCGCGCGGTAATGGGGGCCGATACCCCCGTTGCCGAGATCACCACCGTTGCGCCGTTTGCGCAATAAGCAGCAGAAAGGACAGTGATGATGTTGAAACGTTATCTTCCCCACCCGCTGCTCAGCGTGGCCCTGATTGTAATCTGGGTGATGCTGGCCAACGAGATTTCGGTTGGTACGGTGGTGTTTGCCGTTATTCTGGCTGTAATTATTCCGTTGATCAGCCAGAGCTTCTGGCCGGGGCGGCCCAAGGTCGGCAATATCTGGGCGATTTGCGAATATGGCCTGATTGTTCTGTGGGATATTCTGGTTGCCAATGTCGTGGTGGCAGGGCTGGTTCTGTTTCGCAAGGCAGACAGCCTGGAACCTGCCAGCGTTACCGTGCCGCTGGATTTGACATCGCCCGAAGCCATTACCGCCCTTGCCGGTACCATTACCATGACGCCTGGTACTGTTACGGTCGATCTGTCGCGCGATGCACGGTCGCTTCTGGTGCATTGCCTGCATGCCCCTGACCCGCAAGGGGTGATTGACGATATCAAATCGCGCTACGAACGCCGTTTGAAGGAGATTTTCGAATGATAGAATATGCCCTGAATTTTGCGTTTGTGTGCGCGGGTCTGTCGTTGCTGATCAATTTGTGGCGTTTGTCATTCGGGCCAACCATTGCGGATCGGGTTTTGGCGGTTGATACGATGGCGATTAATGGCATCGCGCTTTTGGTGCTGTATGGCATTGGCCGGGCAACATCGATGTATTTTGAAGCCGCCTTGCTGTTTGCGATGGTTGGTTTTGTGTCCACCGTGGCCTATTGCAAGTTCGTGCTGCGCGGCGACATCATCGAATAGGAATGGATGTGATGGAATTTTTTGCTGAACTTGTCATTTCTGTTCTGATTGTGATCGGCGGGTTGTTCACCCTGATCGGTTCGTTCGGGCTGGTGAAACTGCCCCATTTGTTGATGCGCCTGCATGCCCCGACCAAGGCAACGACCGTGGGCGTTGGTTCGATTTTGATCGCATCGATGCTGTTTTTCTGGATCGAACAGGGCACATTCACCATTCATGAATTGCTGATCACGATCTTTTTGTTTCTGACAGCACCGATTACCGCCAATTTGATTGGCAAGGCGTATCTGCTGCGCCATGTCGATCCGCATGAAGAATTGCCCCATACCGGCGAAAAGGAAGGCTGGGCCACGTTTGACCCCCGCCATCCCGAAGAATACCCCAAAGATCCGGGTAAATTACCGCAGGAAGAAGCCCGCAAAACGGACTGAGCAATCGGCTTCTATTTGCGCGCAAGGATGCATATGATCAACACCGGTTCCGGCAGCGGGACCGGTGTTTTTGTTTGTGTTGGGAACTGTCATGAGGGTTGCAGCATAATGGTTTTCGATGAAACACCAGCAGATGGTTTTTGCTATACTGTGGCAAAGTTGCAAACCGAATAACGAATAATCGCAAATTGAGAGGGCGTTCCATGGCCGTACTTAGCCACATTACTCTGGGCACCAATGACAAAGCCCGATCTGCAAGATTTTATGATGCGGTTTTAGGGGCTATCGGGTTTGAACGCCTGCCAAAGCCGCCTGAAAAACCGCTGGCCTATGAACGTGGTGGCGAGATGCCCATGATTTATATTTACAGTCCCGAAGATGGCCGTCCGGCAACATGGGGCAACGGCACCCATATCGCCTTTCTGGCAGACCGGCGCGAACAGGTGCGTGCCTTTCATGAACTGGCTATGAAAAATGGTGGCATGAACGAAGGCGAACCGGGCGAGCGCCCGCATTACGGGGCGGATTATTATGCAGCTTATGTGCGCGACCCGGACGGTAATAAATTGCAAGCCGTATGTTACGCCCCGGAATGATGCTATGTTGGTATTGCTGCGAAGGCAGGAATGAAAATCAACAACGCCGGTTCTGGCGACAGGGCAGGTGTTGTTGTTGATAGCAGGTTACTAATGCAGAAACGTCTGCAATGTTCGTCTTGTAGGGCTTCTAGCTAATAAGGCGGGAATTGAAGTTTCATATCCCTGAAGATGAAGTATTAATCCGATAAAATTTTTTCGATTCCATAATAGAAGGATCGATCAAATATTTAGGAAAAAATGCTGTAAATCCAATTTTCAGGTCGTCAAACTCTCCGACCTTCTTTAATAAAATCCCACCGTTTCTGCAAATTCTTGCAAGAAGATCGTGATCCACAGGGTATTCGTCTTCCCAACCATTGCAGAGCAGATCGTGTGTATCCTTCTCACCATTAGTAAATGCTATCGCAGTAATTCTGTCGGACATTAAAATGTCAAAAGCATCGATTAAGTTTTCTTTTTTTAATTTTGCGGCGGCAAAATACTTCACTTCTTTGTTTCTCGTGATTTTTTCTTCGATGCTTTCTTTAAATGAAGATGATTGACTAAGGGTTTCCTGTCGGTGTTTTAAGTATTTTTTGTAATTAGTGATTCGTGTTTCGAGCCTCCAGGCAGAGTTGCCGGATATTAATGTCGGTGTTAGGCTAGTGTCCCAAGATCTTATTTCTTCAAAAACGTGATTGAATAAAATATTCAATCCGTTGTTTTTATGGCGCATTGACGTTAGCCAAGTGAATCCGGCCAGTTTTAAATCTGCCAGCTGGTTTTCTAATAGGTAAACATCATTGGGTGCATTCAAGTTTTCGGCATATATTTCCGTGACGTCAATTTGCATAATGTTACCGATTTTAATTGTTTGAGCGCTTGTCAAATTCAAACATGCTCAGTGGCGTGATTATGAGCATCTGTAATGTGCTGAATATTTGCAAGTTCTTTCCAACTGCATGAACGTGCCGGCGTCGCTTTAGTCCAAGGTTTTCGATCAATACGGCGATGCGGGAGCCACCACAAAAATTTTCCGAAAAGATTTCCTGATTTTGTCATCAGATGAATGGATTTTCAGATTAACCAAGCCTGCTATTAAACAGTCTTCCTACCAAGACAATAATCAAATGCCCATGTTTCTGGCGGTGTGTTGCAAGCCAGGATAATGCCAGTAGCAATGAAGGCCGAAACGAACTGTTTTCCAGGTGGCGCTACGTGGTAAGAAGGGGCGTTTCCGAAAGGGTTGGGAACCATCCTGGCCAGCCCGGCAGGGTATATGCAAAACAGGTAGATGACGGGCATGCCCGACTTTGCAATTGAAGACCAGTATCGCGGTATCATTGCCGGGATTGACGAGGTAGGGCGCGGACCGCTGGCCGGGCCGGTGGTTGCGGCTGCTGTTGTTTTGCCGCGCGAAGATGCACGCATTGGCGATTTGTATGACCTGCTAAATGATTCCAAAAAGCTGTCAGCCAAAAAGCGTGACCTGCTTGCAGCCCGGATTATGGAGTGCGCGATTGTTGGCATTGGTGCGGCATCGGTGCGCGAAATTGACCGGATCAATATTTTGCAGGCGACCTATGTTGCGATGCGTCGCGCTGTTGCCCGCCTGCCGGAATTACCTGACCAGGCATTGGTGGATGGCAACCGGGATCCGGGGCTGCCTTGCGCGGTGCAAACCGTGATCAAGGGCGATAGCAAATCGCTGTCGATTGCGGCGGCATCCATTGTTGCCAAGGTGGTGCGTGATCGCGCCATGGCAAGGCTTGCAGTGCGTTATCCGCATTTTGGCTGGGAAGGCAACGCCGGTTATGGCGTGAAAAAGCATATGGCGGGCCTGCATGTTGCCGGGCCAACGGTACACCATCGCCGCAGTTTCAAGCCTGTTGCCCTGTTGTGGGACGCAATGGAGACAAACGAAATCTGAGCATGACGATTTGGTGATGTGGTTCTACGGGAAGATTAATTAAAGGACAAATTGCGCACGAACGAGGTCGGTGTCGCTGGTTTTACCATCCTGCGTATCGTGGCGTGAAATGGTGGCGTAGCCGTCTGCCTGGCGGATTTCAACCCGGTCATGCAGGCGGCATTCGGTGCGAAATTGCATATCGAAGCTGGCGGGTTGAAAATCAGCTGTTTTGTCCGGTCCACTGGTGGCCAGCACCCATTGCATTAGCCGTACGTTATTGACGTGACCATAAATATCAAGGTCAGATGCCCGGGCGGTAATATGGTCTGTCATTGTCATATTGGCGGGGGGATGTGCCGGGCGCTGGGAAACCTCGATCAGTTTCGGGCCGGGGGGATCGGGCAGGCGCGCGATGAGCCAGTCTGGCCAGCGCGCGGCCCGCCGGGCCTGTAAATCAAACAGGGCCCAGAAACTTTGTGCAACAGCACAGACAGACCCGCTTTCGTCGATCAGGCGGAAATCGCGGCAGGCCATGCGATGGGAGAACCCCGAGGGCCATGTTTCAATGGTGATGGTTTCGCCATTGGCCGGATAGTGCCGCACGATAATAGCCATGCGCGCCAAAACCCATGCCACACCCCGATCGACGGTATCATCATAGGCCAGTGCCAACCGTTTGGCCCCGCAACCTGCTGCATCCTGCATATAATCGGCCAGGGCAGGCAGGGTGGCCAAACCGTTTTGGCCGATTTCGGAATAGCGCACACGATATTGCCCGCGCCAGCCACAATTATCGGGCAAGGCGGCGGCGGCAATTTTGGTCCAGTCAGGATCGGGCATGGGGCGTTCCTGTATTTTGCTTCATTTTGGGGCGGGGCGGGCGCACAACATTATGCAACGATAGGCCGGTTAAACCGACCGGGCAATCTGATCAAAAGGCCAAGGGCAGGGCAACAAAGGGGCCGGAGCCGCGTGTGGTGATGGACAATAAATTAGCGCGGTGCATCGCTGAAAAACGACAGGGGTGCGACTGAGTATTAACATGGCAGGCGGGCCAAGCGGATTATCGTAAACAGGGCATAACAGGGCCGGTTAAACCGGGATTATTGCGTGCGGCTTTCGTTAGTCCGTCGGGCTTTGGCGCATTTTTTTGGTGTCGCCACGTTTCTTTTTGGTGTCAATGCGGCGGCGTTTCGAGGCCAGCGTTGGGCGGGTTTTTACGCGATATTTTTTACGTTCCGTTGCCTTGCGCAGCATGGCGACAAGCCGTTCGATTGCATCCTGTTTGTTGCGTTCCTGGGTGCGAAAACGCTGGGCTTCTATGATCAGTTCGTTTTGCGTGGTGACGCGGTTGCCGCCAATTTCCTTTAGCCGGTCGCGCACGCGCAGGGGCAGTTCGTGCAAATCATCAATTCGCACGCGCATTTGAACCGCACTGGCAACTTTGTTGACATTCTGCCCGCCCGGCCCTGATGACCGGATGAACTGAAATTCCAGATGGCGTTCGTCAAAATACAGGCCGCTGCCAATATCAATCATGGTTCCTGTTCCCGCACGGCAGCAATTTATAATGAAAATCATTATTGTTTGCATAAGTGCAATTGAAGTTTCCCAATGGGCTGACTACATTGTATGAAATTGCTTCGTCAATGCTGTGGCGGGCCCTGTGGGAATAAAAACGTGCATCCTGGTCATATTTATCTTGTTTTTGGTTGGTTGGCAGTTGGTCTTGGTGTGTTGGGCATCTTTTTACCGTTATTGCCAACGACCCCGTTTATTTTGCTGGCAGCATGGCTGTTTGGCAAAGGGTCTCCGCGTGCGCATGCCTGGCTTTATAATCATCCGCATTTGGGGCCGTCGCTGCGGCACTGGAATGAACATGGTGTAATCAGCCGTCGGGCCAAAATCATGGCAGCAAGTGCCTTTGTCCTTATGATTGGCGCATCGGTTATTTTTGTTAAAACGCCGTGGGTGATTATGGTCCAGGTAATGGTTGCCGTACCAGTGTGTATTTTCATTTTTTCGCGCCCGTCCAGCCCGCGCGTTTCGGTTTCTGAAACGGATTAGCCTGCTGTCGGGCACCGCGCGCAACGGCACTGTTAGCAAAAAATAACCTGCAGCCCCGTGTGGTTTGCCAATACGCAAGGGACGATCGAAAAATTCGATCGTCCCTGTGTTGTATCTGTTTTTAGGGCGCTTTTGCCAAAGGCCAGGGCGGGGAAGGGTTAATTCGCGCCGGGATTTTGCTGCGGGCGCGGGGGACGGAGTTGTAGCAAAATAGCCAGAATGCTGGCTGCAATGATTATGGCTGTAACATCGGCCCAGCCACCGTGATTCCATACCCATATCCCCAAAGCAGAGCCCACCGACCCGCCAATAAACATGGTCGCCATAAAAATGGTGTTGATACGTGCGCGGGCGGCAGGTTCGAGCGAATAGATAATATGCTGGTTTGAAACCATGGCGGACTGAATGCCGAAATCAAGCAGGATAACGCCAATGATCAGGGCGGAAATACTGGTTGAGGTCGCAAACAGCACCCATGATGCAAGAACGACCGATACACCAAAGCGTACCACAATTCGCGGGCCACGGTGATCGGCCAGTCGCCCGGCAATCGGGGCTGCCAGCACACCGATCATGCCGACGATACCAAACAAGCCGGCAATTTCAGCCCCGAAACCAAATTGTGGCTGCGCCAGCAAAAAGGGCAGCACCGTCCAGAATGCCGAGAACCCGGCGAAAAGCAGGGCCTGGGTAAGGGCTGCACGGCGTAATTCGGGGTAGTCGCGCCATAAATGACGCATCGATCCAATAAGTTTGGGATAGCTGGCCGGGGCTGTTTTATGGTCGTTCGGCAGGGCGGCAAACATGGCCGCCGCCGCAGCCAGTGCCACGGGTACGGCAATAAAGAACATTGCCCGCCAGCCCATGCCGGTTGCGACATATCCGGCGATGGTCCGGCTTAGCAATATTCCGGCCAAAAGCCCCGACATGAGGGTGCCAACGGTGGCACCGCGCCGTTCAGGGGCGCTGAGATGGGCGGCAAACGGGATAATTTGCTGGGCGACTGTTGCGCTCATGCCGACAAGGATTGAAGCAACGACAATCATGGCGGTTGACGCAGCGGTAGCAAGCAATAACAGCGCGGCCGCCAGAATGATAAATTGCCCGATGACAAGTTTGCGGCGGTTAAACATATCCCCCAAAGGCACAAGCAAAAACAGACCCAGCGCATAACCAAGCTGGGTGACAGGCGATATGAGGGATGCTGCATGGGGCAGATCCTGCGAGATGATATTTAACATCGGCTGGTTGTAATAGATATTGGCAACGGCAATGCCGGTGGCCGCGGACATGGCAAAAACGAGGGGGCGACGCAGCCTGAACGGCGCATCGGCAGTGTTCGATATGGACATTGTTTTTCCTGTGATCGGGAATTTGGATTTGTGCTGTTGTGCGCCGATGATCATTGTTTATCAATGAACAATGATGCACTTTGTTCGTTCAAATTTGTACGGGCCTGGTGATGGATGTTGTTTACAGCATTGTCAGGCAAACCGGAGGGACGCCAATATGGACTGGAGCGATGTGCGGGTTTTTCTGGCGGTGGCGCGGGCGGGAACGCTTGGTGCGGCGGCACGCACGTTGAAAATCAGTCATCCCACCGCAGGGCGGCGGTTGCGCGCGCTGGAAGAAGCCACCGGACAGGTGCTTTTTCAGCGAACAGCCGAAGGCTATATCCTGACGGACGAGGGGCGATCGGTCTTTGCCCTGGCCGAGCAGATGGAAGAAAATGCCCTTGCGCTGGAGCGCCGGTTGGCTGGCGGACGACAGGAACCGGAAGGGATTGTGCGATTATCCTGTGCTGACTGGTTTGGGGGATATGTTTTACCCCCGGTCCTGAAGGAATTTAGCGAAAAATATCCGGCGGTCGAGGTTGAAATGCTGATTAGCGCCCGGCTGTATAATCTGGCCCGGCGCGAAGCCGATTTGGCCTTTCGCATTGTACCGTTCAACAACCGCGATATCGTTCAACGCCGGTTGCTTGATATGCCCTATGGGGTTTATATCGCCCGAAATTTGCCTGATCCAACGGTGGGCGACGGCGAAGGACAACGATTACTGACAATGGATGCCTCGACCGGCAGCTATCCCGATACCATGTGGTTACAGGACCGGTTTCCCCGGGCGGGGATTGGCTTGCGTAGCAATAACCGCCATATTCAGGCGCGTATGTGCGCAAGTGGCCTTGGGATTGCCGTGTTGCCCCGGCCCCTTGGCGATCAGGTGCCCAATTTGCGCCAGCTTGGCGGGATGGACGAGCCACCGACGCGGTCTATCTGGATGGGATATCACCGCGATTTACGCGATCTCGGCCGTTTGCGGGCATTTGTTGACCTGGTGGTTAAGCATATTGCGACCTAACCCGGCCCAGGCTGAAGTGCCCGATATTGGCGGGGGAAACATTATCCGGCAGATTTACGGCTAAGTTCCTGCTGGCAGTTTTCTTCAAGCAGGTCGAGTTCATCAATTGTGGCGTTGATGTCGTCGCGTTGTTTGCGCAAGGCATCGCGGCGTTCGTCGATTTTGTTGATCAGGATGGTAAGCTGGGTAATTTCGCTGCGATCGGTTTCATAAAGATCGAGAAGATCGCGAATTTCCTTAAGTGCAAAGCCCAGCCGTTTCCCACGCATGATCAGGCGTAAGCGTACACGGTCGCGCTGGCCATAAATGCGGGTTTGTCCCTGGCGCTGTGGTGCAATCAACCCCTGATCTTCGTAAAAACGAATGGTGCGGGTTGTGACATCAAATTCGCGGGCAAGATCGGTAATGGAAAAACTGTCAGTCATGTATTTCTTTTAAGTTTACGCTTACGTAAACGAAAGCTACATGGTTTTGCCCATAATCACAATACACTGTGGTCCTTTGGCAAATCGACATGGAAGGTACTGCCTTCGTCGGGCGCGCTTTCGACATGGATATTGCCGCCGTGACGTTCGACAATTTTTTTGCAAAGGGCAAGACCAATGCCGGTACCGGCATATTCGCCATAGCCATGCAGGCGTTTGAAAATTTCAAAAATGCTGGCGTGATATTGCGGGTCGATGCCAATGCCGTTGTCGGACACCGAAATGCGCCAGAAACTGTCAAATTCGCGGGCAGAAATGCGGACCTCGGCTTGCTCGGGGTTACTGTATTTCAACCCGTTTGACACCAGATTTTGAAACAGCTGCAACAGCTGGCTGGGGTCCCCGACGACAACAGGCAGGTCCGGTGCGCGCATGATATTACCCGCCGGGGCGGCATCGGCGCGTTTCAGGTTGGCTTCGATGGCATCAAACAGCCCTGCCAGCGCGACAGACTGAAATGGTTTGCCATGCCGCCCGACCCGAGACAGGGTTAACAGGTCGTCGATCATGCGTTGCATGCGCCGGGTGCCATCAACGGCATAATGAATAAATTCGTCGGCGGTATCATCAAGCTTGTCGCGATAGCGCCGCGCCAAAAGCTGGGTATAACTTGACACCATGCGCAGCGGTTCCTGCAAATCGTGCGAGGCGGCATAGGCAAATTGTTCCAGTTCCGCGTTGGAGTTTTCAAGCTCCTGCATTGTGTTCTGGATTTCCATTTCGTGGCGTTTGCGCTGGGAAATGTCGCGAAGCGTGATGATATAGTGATAGCGGCCATAGGCGGTAAAATGGCTGATGGCCACTTCAAGCGGAATATTGTGGCCGTTGGCCGGGCACGCCAGAATTTCGATAACACCGGTGCCAAGATCGGTTAGCAAGCGGTCGCTGGGGGGCTTGGGCGGCGGGTTGTTGCCGCTATCGGGCAATAAAAACCGGATGATGTTTTTAATTTCCGGGTCGCCCTGCGGGCCGCACAGCTCCTGGGCACGTGCATTAAGCGGTTCGAGTGTGCCATCTTCGGACGCGACCAGAATGGCATCGATGGTGTTTTGTAAAATTGCCCTTGTGCGGTCTTCGCTGCGGCGGGTTTTGGTCACCAGTTCGGCCAGTTCAGCCGCCTGGCGGCGCAACAGCTGGTCGCGCTGTACGGCCAGCGTCACATCGCGCACCGTGATTGAACATAGCAGGACGTTTGGTGAAATGCGGACAGGCTGAATACGGATCGATTGCTGCATTTGCGGAAATTTCTCGGCAAATTGCGGCAAGGGGCGCAGCGGCAGAACCGATTTGTTCAGGGATGGGGAAATCATGGCGGGCATGCCAAGGCTCAGGCAATCGCGAATGGCATTATTCAGCCGGGTGGGGATGGCATCGCCAAACACGTCTGCCAGGGTTTTTCCCGTTACTGATGCGGTCTTTTGCCCCGATGCCTTTTCCATCCAGTTGTTCCAGAAAAGAATTTTTCTGTCCTGGTCAATGGTGATAATCCCGACATCTGCGGTTTCAAGCAGGGTTAGGTAAAGATCGCCGCTCCAGGTGGCGGGGCTGTCTGGCAGCTGAGCGTCATTGTCGGGTCGGTTTTTGTCGCCATGAGGCATGGCCTGGTTGCTCCTTGCAGCCGGAGGTGCCGGTAGCACTAGGGCTTGTTATGTCAGCTGAGCGCGTGCGCCAGATAACGCTGGACCATTTGTTTCAAGGTCTGGATCGAGTCCAGATCCATGACAAACAGAACATAGCCGTCGATATCGTTTTCCCGCAGCATGAACTGAACATGCAAAATAAGCAAAAACGGGGCCGTCGTTTCTTCATCCAGGCTGTGAACCGGGCTGATGTCTGGCATCAGATCGCGGGTTTCGCATTTGCGGAAAACCGGCATTGAACAATTGATCGGATGGCCCAGAACGTTTGAAATACTGCCCAGGCAGGCATTGAGAATGATATTGCCAACCTCCATCAGGGCTTCCTGCTCAAGGTCGCTCAGGCTGTCAAGCGGGACATCAACCTGAAGCAGCCGGCGCACCAGCTCCAGACTGCGCCTTTCAGGAAAAACCAGCAGGGCATCGCCATTAAACGGGCCATTGAAACTTTGCGTGACGGCAGAGACCACCTCGCTGGGGGCGGCGATCAGATTGGCATCTGAAAACCGCTGGACAAAGCTGATGGACGGTACAGTCAGTTCAACGGATTGATCGACCATTTCCGAAAGTGATGCCGCAGCCCGGCCGACACCGATATTGATCAGCTCGGTGATGGTATCGCGTTCAAGGTCGGATAAATCAATCATGGGCTGATTCTTTGCCTGTGAAATAGGCCGTGATTTTTTCCTGGGTCGGCGGTTTGGCGATAAAGTCCATGCCCAGCAGGTCGGCCTTTTTCTGGATGTCCTGCTGGATATTGGCCGTGAGCAGGGCGACCACGGCATGAGGATGTTGCTGGCGAATGTCGGCACCAAGTTCAAGACCGTTTTTACCGGGCATGTTGAAATCGATGATGAAATAGTCATAGGACTGGCTGTCGGCCTTTATCTGGGCCTCGCTGGCATCGGCGGCTTCGTCAACCGCCCAGCCGGGAAAGCTGCTTTCGATAAATGCCTTGACCAGAAGCCGGGCAAATTTGCTGTCATCAACCAGAAGGACGGAACGGGGATGCGACATGAAATCCTCAAAATGGTGCAGCATAAAGCTGTTTGCCTGGAAGCCCTGCCGGGGCATTGCCAGTTTAAACGATTTCGCCAGTATAGGGCAGATTGTTATGCCTGTTCCAGTTGTTCCATCAATACCACGATTTCGGCGGGCGGCCTTGGTTCGGAAATCAGGAAACCCTGAATTTCGTCGCAATCATGGGCACGCAAAAATTCCAGCTGTTCGGTGGTTTCAACCCCTTCGGCAATGACGCGCAGGCCCAGATTTCGGCCCATAAGAATAATGGTGTTGGTGATGGCGGCATCGTCGGGGTCGGTTGTGATATCGCGAATGAACGACCTGTCGATCTTAATTGAATTGATGGGCAGGCGTTTTAAATAGGTGAGCGATGAATAGCCGGTACCAAAATCGTCAATTGCGATCTGAACACCCAAACGGCGGATTTCGGTTAAAATCGCAACGGCGCGGTTCATGCCCTGCATCATCACGGTTTCGGTAATTTCCAGCACAAGGCGCGATGCGGGCACGCCGGTTTCCTGCAAAATATTCGAAATTGTTTCGGTGATGCGCCCTTCGATCAACTGGCGGGTGGAAAGGTTTACCGCAATCACCACCGGGGCCACACCACCGGCATCCCATTCGATGATTTGCTGACAAACGCGCCGTAGGACCCATTCGCCAATTCTTGCGATCAGGCCGGTTTCCTCGGCGATGGGAATGAACTGCATGGGCGAAACAAACCCGCGCCCGGGCCGGTTCCAGCGCAGCAGGGCCTCCAGCCCGGAAAGGCGGCCGGTGGAAAGATGAATTTTGGGCTGATAATAAACTTCGAACTGTTCGCGCTTGATGGCGTCGCGCAGATCGTTTTCCATTGCCAGGCGGGCCACGGCACTTTCGTTCATCATCTTGGTAAAGAAATGATAGGTGCCGCCACCGCGGGCCTTGGCGCTGTACATTGCAGCATCGGCATTGCGCATCAGGGTGGCAAAGTCGTCGCCATCGGCCGGGCTTAGCGCAATGCCGATTGACGGCGAAACAAATAACTGGCGACCGCGAATTTCAAAAGCGGGCGAAAATGCATCCAGCACGGTTTGCCCAAGCGTTGCGGCTTCCTGTGTTTCGGTCAGATGGGGAATGATGATAAGGAATTCATCGCCGCCCAAACGCCCCAGCGTGTCGCTGCGGCGGATAACACTGCGCAGGCGATGGGCGACCTCCTTGAGCAGCAGGTCGCCAAAATCGTGACCCAAACTGTCATTGACCAGTTTAAAGCGGTCCAGATCGATGAACAGCAAGGCCGTGGCCGTCAGGGGCGGTGCGGTTTCGTCGGGGGGCAGGGTGTTGGGCTCGCGGTAATCGCCCAGGGCCTTGTGCAGGCTAAGTTCCAGCATCGAGCGGTTGGGAAGGTCGGTGAGCGGGTCGTGATTGGCCATATAGACCAGACGCTCCTCATAGCGCCGCTGTGCTGTCACATCGTGAAAGACAACTGTGTACAGAAGGTTGTCTTCAAATTGCATGGGCCGGAAAACAGCGGCAACACGAATTTTGCCACCATCAGCACACCGCAACACCAGTTCAATCGATTGATCGAGAACCGGTCGAAAGGATGCGTCCTTGCGTTCGGTTTGTTCCAGCGCCTGCGACAGGTTGAGCTGGGACGCATCCACAATAAAGTCATACAGGCTGCGCCCGATCAGTTCGGTGTTTTCGGGCAGGTGCAACAATTGCAGGCAGGCCGGATTGCATTGCAGGATAAGGCAATCCGAATCGACACTTAAGATGCCGTCGGCGACGTTTTGCATAATGCCGCGCAGGCGGCTTTCGCGTTCGCGCAGGCTTTGTTCTGCTTCGCGCAGGCGCCATAAATTGTCGTCAATTTCCATCAACAGGCCGTTGGTTGACTGTGCCAGCAGGCCCAGCTCGTCGGTCATATGGTTGGCGGGAATATCGACTTTGGTTGTGGCGGGGCTTGCCGGGTCAACCTGGCGCAGGGAATGCACCAGCCGCAAAAGCGGTTTGGTCAGGGCGATGTAGAAAAACACCGTCAAGGCTATGCCCAGCAGGAAATTGCGCACCAGCCCGGATGCCAGGATCATGACGGAACGGTTAATAAAGCCCGCACCAATCAGGCCGGTATCGACATCAATTTCAAGATAGCCAACCAGATCGGCGGAGTCGCCAATGGTTAGCGGGATTTCATAATGCTGGTTGTCACCAAACATTAACGAGGTGAGCCAGTTCAGGTTTGACGAGGTCTGCTGGCGTTGCTGTTTGGCCAGAACATTGCCGAAATCATCGCGCAAGCGGGCAATGTAAATGGGTTCATATTCAAAAAGACCCGAAACCACCCGTTCAGCCAGGGTTTCATCCAGACCATAGGCCGCCTGGGTTGCCGATTCCCGAACTGTTGAGAGAACCTGGTTAACGGTTCGGTCAATCTGGTTGCGTTCTCCATGCAGGTCCCAGAAAATCTGGAGCGCACTGAAGCCAACGCCAATCAACAATGTTATGATGACAGCGGCCCGCGCCTGTTTGAAAGACAGGCGATTCTGCCACTGGAGCCTCGCATTCGTCAGGCCAGCCTCCGCTATCCACACCCCAAAATATGGTTCTGCGACCACTCGAGGATGCAAACAGTATGTTAAGGGCAGCAGAATTGCAATTGTTGCAAGGCTCGTTCGGGACGGGTTTTGGAAATATATTTTATGAACCGGATTTGGATTTTGACAATAATTACAAAATGATGTCGTGATTCGATCATTATCGGGCGGTGAATGAATGTGGCAAATACTACTGCAAAAAGTAGTGTTTTATGAGAGTTGCACACAGCATCCCTGCGTGATAACCAATGGCCGAGAGAGAGAAATAAGGCCGACGGTGGGCGCAGCCGCCACAGGCCCCGCAACCTGTACGGAGTTACACCATGACCTATGTGGTGACAGAAAACTGCATCAAGTGTAAGTATCAGGACTGCGTCGAGGTTTGCCCCGTCGATTGCTTTTATGAAGGTGAAAACTTTCTGGTTATTCATCCTGATGAATGCATTGATTGCGGTGTCTGCGAACCCGAATGTCCGGCCGAAGCCATTATTCCAGATACGGAACCGAATTTGGATAACTGGCTGGAAGTGAACCGCAAATTTGCCGAAATCTGGCCGAATATTACCCGCAAGGGCGATGCACCGGCCGATGCGGCGGAATGGGATGGCAAACCCGGCAAGGCCGAGCTTTTGTCCGAAGCCCCTGGCACGGGTGACTGATTGGTCATACTGGCCTGAAAGACCTGTAAAACAGCGCAGGATGAATTTCTGCGCATGGCAGCATTGACCCGGCCGCACAGAAAAGTTCTGTGATCGGCCGGTCAGTTGTGTTATGGTCCTTCTTCGCGTTGAGGGCTCGGCAGGCTCCATTCCGCACTGTCGGATTTCCGTTTTATTACCTGTCTGTTACCGCGACTAAGCCAAAAGCATGGTCGTGTTGTGCCTTCGCGTCGTTGGGACCAAGGTGTTTTAAATGACCAGGCCTTTTCAGGCCGGAAGGAAGCTTTGATGTCGGATAAGTTGCCCTTTGCTGTTGGCGATTTTGTTGTCTACCCTGCGCATGGTGTTGGCTGTGTTGATGGCCTTGAAACCCAGGCAATTGCAGGTCAGGAACTGCGCCTTTATGTGATCACTTTTGACTCCAGCCGTATGACGCTTCGGGTGCCGGTGAATAAGGTGGGCAACTCGGGTCTGCGCAAGCTGTCTTCGAAAAAGCAGATGGATTCTGCCCTGATCACCCTTAAAGGCCGTGCGCGCGTTAAACGGACCATGTGGTCACGCCGCGCCCAGGAATATGAAGCCAAAATCAATTCGGGTGACCCGGTTTCAATTGCCGAAGTTGTGCGCGATTTGCACCGTTCGGCGACCCAGCCTGAACAGTCCTTTTCCGAACGTCAGATTTACGAAGCTGCGTTTGAGCGCCTGGTAGACGAACTGGCCGCGATCGAAAAGATCGACAAGGACAAGGCATCGGGCAAGCTGGAAAAACTTTTGCAAAAAGCTGCCTGATCCGCGTTTGCGGGCGTACCATCAGCATATACTTTCTTAAAACCGGTCCGGGGTTTATTCTTGGGCCGGTTTTTTCATCAGGAGCATGTCATGGCGCAAGCAGCTGTCGTTCTGGCGTCGTTAAAACCTGCCGACCGTATCTGGGTTGTCGGGGCTGTTAATGGCGATTTTGCTGCATTGCAGGCGGTGCACGCCAAGCTGGCGCGCAAAATTCGTGCGGGTGACCGGCTGGTATATACCGGCAACTACTGGGGCGATGGCCCCGGCGAAAACGTGCTTGCCGCGATTAACGAAGTATTGCTGTTTCGCCGGTTTTTCATTGCCCAGGATGGTGTTGATCTGGGCGATATCGTGTTTTTACGCGGTGCTGCCGAAGAAATGCTAACCAAATTGCAGCAATTGCAATTTGCGCCCAACCCCGGTGAAGTCTTTGAATGGATGTTGTCGCGCGGGGCGGCCGGAATTGTCCGTGCCTATGGTTTTAACCCGGCAACGGTGCAGGCCACCATGCGCCAGGGGGCACATCTTATTTCGCAATGGACCAGCCAGCTTAGCGATGCCTTGCGCCGCCATGGCGGGCATGGGGCGTTGATGGCGGATTTAAAACATGCGGCCTATGTCAGCGACGGGTCGCTTATTTTTGTGCATGCGGGTCTGGATTCATCGCGTGCCCTGACGGCCCAAACCGATACCTTCTGGTGGGGTGGGTCTATGTTCGAAGCGATTACCGAACAGTATTATGATTGCACGCGCATTATTCGCGGGGCATCGAATACAACCCCGGGCATTTCCGAACGCGAATATACCCTTTCCCTTGATGGGGGGGCCGGGCGCGGCGGTAAACTGGTTGCTGCCGCGATCGGGCCGAATGGTCAGATTGTTGACCGTATTGAAAGTTAAGGTCGTATTGTTGATGGAATGATGGATGCCTAGGCAGATATATCATTTCGCCAGCCGGATATAAAAAACCCCGTCAGTTCAACTGGAACTGACGGGGTTTTGTCTGTTTTGGGCGAAAAGCTATTCCTTGATCACCTTGACCAGCGACCCTTCGGGCGGGAGTTGCCCGTTTTCAATGCCGTTCAAAACGTCAAACGTTTCTTCGGGCCGACGATCAACCGCCATCGATTTTACAAATGTATCAATGGTATAGCCCGGGTTAACGGCGCGAACCTTGATCGAAAGGGCGTGATACTGTTTTTTCTCGGCAGCGGTAAGGGAGCGGAAGCTATAGGTTGTGCGGCGCAGGGCAAGATTATAGCTGTCAGCCCGGTCAAGCGGGGTCAGGAACAGGAACTGAAACGCGGATTTACCATGTACGATGGCAACGACGCGCAGGCGTGCTTTTGTCCCTGATTTAAGCGATACGTCGGCCGAGCCGGTCGCGGCTTTTTGGCCGTTGACGTCGATGGTTTGAATATCACGCAACTGTACCGATTTGGAAAAGCCGCGTTGCAGATAGGCACCGGGGTTGCTTTGTGCCGCAGCGGGGGCACCTTCAAAAATGATCGTCGCGCCCTGATTATCCTGGGCAACCACGGCGTCGGGCTGGTTGATCATTGAAAAGCCGTCGGGAATTTCAAAATAGAAATCCAGCGGTACATGAACAAATTTACGCCCGCGAACAAAGCCGTTTTCGGGGCCATCGCCATACATCATGCCGTCGATTTCAGTCATGTATTTAACGGCTTCAAGACGCGGGGTGCCTGATACCGGGGTGTTGGCGGCGGCACGGGCCTGTTCAATACGGTCAACAGTGCGCGGGTGGGTTGCCATGATGTCGAACTGGTCAACATCATCGGGCGAACGCCCGGCCAGTTCGGCCTGCAATTGCGAATGGGCGCGCAGCTTTTTAAGGAAACTTGCCATTGCCGCCGGGTCATAGCCGGCACGTGAAAGATAGCGCACACCCAGTTTGTCGGCTTCAAATTCATGCTCGCGCGAGAAAGACTGCATATAGGCGTTGGCCCCCATGCCAATCACATCGCCCGCACCATTGCCAATGGCGGCGGATAAACCACCGGCCAGGACCTGGGTTAAGACGCCCCGGCTATAACGCTGGGCTGAATGGCGGGCAACGACATGGCCTATTTCGTGGGCCAGAACCCCGGCCAGTTCGGCTTCGTTTGATGCCAGTGCCAACAGGCCACGGGTGACATAGACATAACCGCCGGGCAAGGCAAAGGCGTTGACGATGGGCGAATCGAGCACGGTAAAGGTGAATTTCTGGTTCGGCGTTTCGGTAACGGCGGCCAGTTTGTTGCCAATTTCCGTAACATAGGACGGCAGGTCCTTGGCGTCATAACTGCCACCAAATTCCTTAAGGATTTTCGGGTGTTCCTCGGCGCCAACTTCGGCTTCCTGTGCCGGGGGCATAAAGGCGGTAAAGGTGTCTTCGCCGGTGGCGGGGTTGGTCGAACAACCCGCAAGGGCACCCATAAATCCAAGAGCAACCCACAGGGATGCTGTTCGTGCTTTGCGCTTGTGCTGCCAACCTGTCACTATCTTTGCCTCCGCTTTATGTCCGGTATGGGGGCCGGTGCATTAACAGGGAGATGACCCTGTTGTGGTTTCTGTCTTTGCCGGTGTCTGTGCCTGTCGGGGGGATCCGACAACCATTAGTTTCGTAGCGTGTGTTGCGTTCGGGATCAATCATCCATGAAAGGGCCCTGCATTATATGACCCGGTTTGGCAAAAAAGCCGGAAAATTTCTGCTGATGTTAAGCCAATGCGGTGTCGTTGCTTTTTTTGCCGGTGTGGCATTGGCGGGGCCGTTACAGGCCGCGTCAGAAGTGCCTTATATCGCCACCACAACAGCAAAGTCGCCAGACGTTAAAACCTTAACGCAATATCAGGTGAAAAGTTCGGCGCGGGTAAAAAATGTTGCAGCATCGCCAAACGCCAATCGCCTTGACCTGACACCATATCAATGTGGTCTTGCACCCGATATCCCGCTTTCAGATTTGTCTTTATCCTCGTTCGTACCTTTGCGTTTAAAGGCGCCGGTTGATATCGACGCTGTTTTTGCCGATGGCCCGGCCGGAAAACCCCAAATAGCGGCTATGCGCCTGGCCGATATCGCCGTCATCCCGGCGATGCAGGGGGCGGTATTGGCCTTTATGCAACGACATTATCGTGATGTTGTTGCGGTCGTCCCCCCGGGGCAGAAACATCTGGCTGATATTGGTTCAGCCGCACCGGGGCAGGACCCGCGATACCCCGTGTATTTTGTCATGCAAGATGGCGGGGTGTGGCAGGAGCAGCTGGTTGGTGCCGGTTTGGCAATGGTTTTGCCCGTCGCAGGCCTTGATGCCAATTGTGCGATATCATTGCCGGTGACGGCAGATGGCGGGGAAATGGGCGGCAGCCCGGCGGCGGGTGCTGCCCGTGTTATATCCAGACATGCTATAATTTCGCGCCTCGTTGCGCAGGAGGAAAAGGCGCGTCGTGCCGGAATTGGCATGTGGGCACCCGGTTTGCAAAAGGACACAACGACAGACCGGCGCTATTTTTTTAGCGCAAACCCGGTGCGGGAAAAAGGCGCCCTGGTGCCCTTTGCCGGCGACGGGAAGGGGCAGTTTGCCATTGTACAGGGCAGGCTAAAATCGGTTGAGATGCAGAAATATCGCGCCTATCTGAATTTCGGCGCTGACTGGCGGCATGATTTCACCATCGCGCTTGATCGCACCCAGATTGGTAATTTGGCCAGGGCCGGTGTGGCCCCGGCCGACTGGGTGGGACGCACGATTATTGTGCGCGGGATGATTGAAAACCGGGGTGGGCCATATGTTGCACCAAATGATCTGGCGTGGGTTTGTGTGGGCGGGGTAGGGCCTGATAATAACTGATGCAGGGAAAGGGTGTGTGGTGTTACCAGTAACCACGACTGTATTAATGTTATAGGGGCGAGCCATGTTGTATCCAGAAATTGACCCACGTGTTTCCGGCTGGATGACGCGCCCTGACGGACATGAAATTTATTGGGAAGAAGTTGGTAACCCCGATGGAATTGCCGTGATTTTTTTGCACGGTGGACCCGGTGCCGGGATTTCGCCCAATCATCGGCGTTATTTCGATCCGGCAAAATACCGGGTGATTTTGTTTGATCAGCGCGGTGCAGGCAAGTCGCGCCCGTTTGGATCGCTTGAAAATAACACAACAGCCGATTTGATTGGTGATATCGAAGCCCTGCGTGTGGCCTGCAAGGTTGAAAAATGGCTGGTTTTTGGCGGGTCGTGGGGCTCGACACTGGCGCTGGCCTATGGGCAGGCCCACCCGGAACGGGCATTGGGGTTTGTGCTGCGCGGTATATTTTTGTGCCGTCCATCCGAAATTGAATGGTTCATGACCGGAATGGGCAATTTTTTGCCCGACGCGCAACAGCAGTTTTTAGGGGCTGTCGGATTAACGAAAAACCCCGGTGCGCAACGATTGCTGGATTTATATGGCGATTATTTCGCGGGCAAATTCGGGGCCGAGGCAGCCAACCAGGCCGCACGCGCCTGGAGCGGCTATGAAGCGCGCTGTTGTACCCTGTTACCCGATGAGGGACTGGTGGACAGTTTTGAAGGGGATGAAATTGCCCTGGCGCTGGCCCGGCTGGAACATCATTATTTTGTTCATTCGGGGTTCTTTTCAGAAAACCAGTTACTGGCAAACATTGATAAAATCCGTCATTTGCCGGCCACCATCATTCAGGGGCGCTATGACCTGGTCTGCCCGCCAATCAGCGCGTTTGATTTGGCGCAGGCATGGCCGGAAGCAGACATGGTGATTGTCGATGATGCCGGACATGCCGCCAGTGAACCGGGAATTGTGCGCGAACTGGTTCGGGCAACGGACAGGTTTGCAGAAAAACATCCTGAGCCATAAGGCGTTTTTTGTATTTAGAAGATTGCCTCTATGGATTGCTTTGCTAAGATTATATCAAAGCAATGTTCGAGGATTGGCGAATGCGCGTGATTTTTGGGGGGATGCTGGCCGGATTGGCAGCATTTTTTGCGGTTGGTACATGCCAGGCGCAGGAATTTTCAAATAGCAGCAATGACGTTGCACAGATCGGATTTTCAACGGGTATTTTTAATATTGGTTCAGATGAAACGGCGGCAGAAATGCGGCTGGATTATCGCGATGACCATGCGCTGTTTGGCGTTTTACGCCCCATTGGCGGTGTTATGGTAACGTCGGACAAGGCCGTTCACGGCTATGGCGGGTTGATGGCCGATTTGCTGTGGGGTGACCATTTTGCCACATCGTTTTACAGTTCGGTCGGGGCCTATCACGATGGCGACGGCGAAGATCTGGGACATTGGATCGAGTTTCGGTCCGGTGTTGAAGTTGCCTACCGGTTTGATAATAAATCACGTGTCGGGCTGGGTTTTGCCCATATATCGAACGCCGATATTGGCGATACAAACCCCGGGGCCGAAGTGTTGTCGCTGACATATACGGTGCCGGTTTCGGCAATTTTTAACTAGAATACGATGTATTTGCCCCGGGAAAGAAGCTTTGCCGGGGCAAATGTACCAGCGCTCAGTGGTTTGGCGACTGAAATTGGTTATCCGGGGCATCGAATAATTGATCCGTGCGGATGAACCTGCTAAGTCAAATCCTCCTTTATCAAAGTGCGCGCCCGTAGCTCAGCAGGATAGAGCACCAGATTCCTAATCTGGGGGCCACAGGTTCGAATCCTGTCGGGCGCACCAGTTTTTAAAAGGCCCGAATGTCAGGTTCGGGTCTTTTTTTATGCCGTGTGTGTTCCCAAATATTTGAACTGGTATCGCGAACGGCCCCTTGGGTGCCGATCGTAAAGGCATGCTATTTTACCGCGATGTTGATGGGGAAAGTTCGCGAAAATATGCGGGTTTGAGGATAGCTGGCGCTATTTTTCGCCGTTTGCTGGGGGCAAAAATGTCATTTTTGCAAAAGATGCATTGCGATACGGTTTTTATGCGCCAATGGGGTTGTCGGCCTGTGCGCTTTTATGAAATATGGTTTTGGGGAGATACAGTGTAATCTGACTTATAGGACAGGTTATACTTGTGGACGGGGGACCCCGGTCGACGAAAGGCTGAACGATAGGCAGAATGACCAGACAACAAAACCTGCAGCGTGGCCATCAGGGCCAGGAGGAGACGGTCGGGAGTGTTTCTGGCAGACCGGATCCATTGTCGGCTTTGCCCAAAACATTTGAAGCGCGCGGGGTGAGAACACCTTTTACAACGCGCCCGTTGCGATTTGCCCGCGTTGTTCGCGATCCGTATAACAAGCTGGTTATCAACCTGCCGGGGCTGTCGGGTGGTTTGGGTACCTATGAAATGCCCCTTGAAACCATGCGGCAGATTTTTGATCTTTCTGTACATGACCGGATGCTGTTTGAAGACCTGGCCCCGGTGTCAAAACCTACCCCCGAAATTTTACGCCGTATTTCGCGCAACATTGCCCGTACCGGTGTTGGGGGCATTCGCCTGGCGCGCGAGGCAGACCAGCTTGACGCGCAGGAAAAAATCAAGCGCGACACCGGCCAATTGACCCTGGTGTATCAGGCGCTGTGCAAGCTGGGCGGCGACGATGTGCAGGATATGAAAATAACCGATCTTGCAACCCTGGAGGGGCAAAAACGCGCACGCGCCGCATTGGACCAGTTTGCCCGCAACGCCGGCGCGGCCAACCAGTCTGTGATTGATAGCCTGGAACAATGGAGCATCCTGACCAGCCCGGTTGGCCTGGCAACCGAAGGGTGCGCCGGACCACTGCGCGATCTGGTGAACGGGTTGCGCCGGTTGTCAAGCGAGCTTGAGGAATGGTCACTATCGGAAATGTCGAATATCCGGTTTATGGCCACCCATGTGGTGAACGGGGCCGGGGCCACCTATGACCATGCGGTGCGATGGTTGCGGGCTATTGATCGCTGGAACAACGATATCGGGGCTGTTCTGGTGGATTGGCCCAAGGCACAACGCGAAATTGACCGCAGCATTGACCGGCTGTGGTGGTTGCTTGACGGTTGGGAAGAATTGATTGCCCGTTGGCGGGCGGCAACCCTGGTGAACAGGACCGAACAACGCGACGCACTGGAAGAACTGGCAAGCTTTTTGCCGGTTATTCCGATTGGTGAACTGGAACCGGAAGAATATAAATTCTGGACGGATATTCGCGTTAATCAGGTTATGTGGGCCGCCGAGGTGCGCAAGCTGGGATCTGGCGATATGGATGCGGATATGGTCAATCGACTGGAACGTTTTCGGGAGGCATCCGAATGACGGCAGCCGGGGGTGCAGGCCCATCCATTTCGCAGCTTGAACAATTATTCGATTCACTAAGCACAGCTGAAATTACCAAATTTACCCGGGCGATTGAAAGTGACCGCAACGCACCGCGTTTGCCGTTACCTCATGATCAGATCCTGCAAATTTTGCGACCCCGGCTGGCATCGTTAAAGCCGGAACGTTACCCAACGCCGATGCGGCAGTTTTGCACACCGTTCGAGGATCTTTTAACATCCGATATTCCCGGCGAAACAAGTCTTCGCATCGGGCGGCCATCCCTGATGCCGATCTGGAATGTGGTATGTGAAAGTGCATCGGCCGAATTTCACAAAGCCTGCAAGGACCTGGAAATTGCTGCCGAGGCGAATGACAAGGCGCGTATTCATAATTGTGAAAGGCTGCTGTGGAAAGAAGCCGCAACCTGCATTGAACAGCAGATTGCAATTTCGGAACAGGGCGTTAAGCAGGAACGCGCCCTGGCAACGCGCCTGGGGTCACGTGTGCATTTAAAGCCGTTTGCCGCTATTGCCCGGATGCTGCGCGTGGCGGAACCTATTATTGATATGCGGATCCGTTTTCCATCCGCCCCGATCCGAAGTCTAAGCAATTCAGATCTGGTATGGTTGCGGGAAAAATTTATCGAGGTTTCGAAGGAAAAAACCGGCTACGAAACCCAGTTCATGTCGGCAATTCTGATGCGGTTATTACGGCCCAGCGAATTGTTCAAGGTGATCCGCGTGCTGTCAAGCAAGGCGGATGATCGATCCCTTGGCAGTACCAACCTTGCCAGTGCCGGGGACATGGTGATTGATATGCTGGCCGAGATCGTGACCGAAGTGGAACAGGGCGTACAACGCGGCAAGGATGAACACCAGATTTTGCAGCTTGCGCGGTGGTATGCGTCCGAATTTGTTCGTATTACCCGTGAATTAAACATTCGCAAGGATGGCCCATGGGGCGAACGCCTGCTTGGCACGCGTCGTCGGGTGAGCCAGGCCATTGCCAATACCATGTTTGGTGCCAGCCCCGAACGCGTAACCGAGGCCCTGCCGCAACCGCCACGGGGGCCTGTGCCGCGCGGTGGTACTGTGGCCCCGCTGTTTGCCCTGCCGTTTGATGGTGAAAAAGTACTGGCAGCCGAACAATCTGCCGAGGCGATAGCGGAGACGGCAAGTATTTCGCATATTCTTGCCGCGCAAAGTTCGGCCACGAAGGCCGTGGTCGAGATTAAAAAGAAACTGAACCAGGTTGGCCGGGCCGGTGTTGACGGGATGAGTCGCCTGACAATGGCCGATTATGCCAATGCCCAACGGCATTTGATGGCCGTTGTCCGTTTGCTGGAAATTATTGACGGGCCGGAAGACGCCGATTTATTGCGACGTCGGGGGATGTCGGCCCTGCGCGCCATCGAAGGGCGGGGGTAAATTCCCTTCGGTTGCAGGGAACGCCAGTATTGTTTTATGGCGTTTCAGTTTTGCCCCCGGTCAGCCAGCCATTTCATGAAAGCACGAATTTTCGGGGTGCGGACCCGGCTTTGCGGGCAGGCGGCGAAATAATGGTGCGGGCTGGCGCGTGGCGGGCCAAAGGGCGCGATGATGCGGCCATTGGCCATTTCATCGCCAATGGCAAATGTCGGCAGTAATGCCACCCCCAACCCGGCAATGGCAGCTTGCATCGCCATGGTGAAATGTTCAAATTTCGGGCCGTTTTCGCCATCAATGCCTTCAAGATTGGCGGCCTTTAACCAGTCCCGCCAGCCATTGGGGCGGGTGGCGATATGCAGCAGGGAAAACTGACGTAAATCGTCGGGTTTGGGCGTGTGGTCCATATTGGCGATCAGGCCGGGGCTGCATATCGGGACCATGTCTTCGCCTTCCAGCCGTTGGGCTTCCAGCCCGTTCCAGTCGCCATTGCCAAACAGAACGGCGATATCAATTTGTTCGCGGTCAAAATCGGGCATGCCGATGCGCGAAATGAAATTGATGACGATATCGGGGTGGCGGGCGCGAAAATCGGGCAAAAACGGGATCAGGCGGCGGCTGCCAAAGGTGGGCGGGGCGGCAATGGTCAGCACCCCGCCATCACTGCCCCCCGATAGTAATTTAAGGGTGGCGGTTTCAAGCTGGTCCAGGGCCGGGCGAATGGCCTGTAAATAGTCTTCACCTTCCGGGGTCAGGATCAACCGTTGCTTTTTTCGCATGAACAATTTGCAGTTCAACCAGGTTTCAAGGCCTTGTAATTGGCGGCTGACGGCACTTTGGGTTAAATAAAGTTCTTCGGCTGCGCGTGAAACACTGCCGTGTCGTGCAGTTTGTTCGAAACAGGACAGGGCCTTTAACCCCGGAATGCGTCGTGCCATGCGATATGCCCTTATTGCCAAAGTTCATGATTTTTTTGCATAAACTACAGCGGATTTATCATTTGCGAAAGTGACTGCCAATGCCTAGCTTGGTGTTAGAAACAAAACATCAAAGTTTCGGAAATGCCGCCGTCTCGCCCACGGGGCCTTATGGCCCGTAGCGGCATTTCCGATTTCGTATTTTTCAAGGGATGACACACATGGCTGGCCGCGCACATTTTCACTGGGAAGATCCGCTGGGGCTTGATGCCCAGTTAAGCGAAGAAGAACGCATGATCCGTGATGCCGCACATGATTATTGCCAGGAACGCCTGATGCCGCGTGTGTTGGAAGCCAACCGCCACGAAATTTTCCATCGCGAAATCATGAGCGAAATGGGCGAACTTGGCCTGCTTGGCCCGACCATTCCCGAAGAATATGGCGGACCGGGTGTGAACCATGTGGCCTATGGCCTGGTCGCGCGCGAAGTGGAGCGGGTTGATAGCGGCTATCGCTCGGCAATGTCGGTGCAAAGTTCGCTGGTGATGCATCCGATTTTTGCCTATGGCAGCGAAGAGCAGCGCAAAAAATATTTGCCCAAACTGGCAAGTGGTGAATGGGTTGGCTGTTTTGGCCTGACCGAGCCTGACCATGGCTCCGACCCGGGCAGCATGAAAACCCGTGCCCGTAAGGTCGATGGCGGCTTTACCCTGAATGGTGCCAAAATGTGGATCACCAACAGCCCGATTGCCGATGTTTTTATCGTTTGGGGCAAGGATGACGAGGGCGTTATCCGCGGTTTCATCCTTGAAAAAGGTATGGAAGGCCTGAGCGCGCCCAAGATTGAAGGCAAGTTTTCGCTGCGTGCCTCCATCACCGGTGAAATCGTGATGGATAATGTGTTTGTGCCGGCTGAAAACATGCTGCCCGATGCCAAAGGTTTGGGCGGGCCGTTTGGTTGCCTGAACAAGGCACGTTATGGCATTGCCTGGGGATCAATGGGCGCGGCTGAATTTTGTTGGCATGCCGCCCGTCAATATACGCTTGACCGGGTGCAGTTTGGCCGCCCGTTGGCGGCAAACCAGCTGATCCAGTTAAAGCTGGCCAATATGCAAACCGAAATTGCCCTTGGTTTGCAAGGGGCGCTGCAATTGGGCCGAATGCTGGATGCGGGCACCGCAGCACCGGAATCCATTTCGCTGATGAAGCGCAATAACTGTGGCAAGTCGCTTGATATTGCCCGGGTCTCGCGCGATATGCACGGTGGTAACGGCATTGCCGACGAATATCATGTTATTCGCCATGTGATGAACCTTGAAGCGGTCAATACCTATGAAGGTACACATGATGTGCATGCCCTGATTTTGGGGCGCGCCCAAACCGGTATTCAGGCTTTTACCGCCTGATTGTGATGTGAAAACGGGTTATCTGCATATGGTGCGGGTAACCCGTTTCCTGTTTAACGGTGCATATTTCGTTCATTTTTCGCCTGAATTACCTTTTTAAAGGATAAATTAGCATGCCCGGCGCGCTTGACGGTATTCGTGTTCTGGATCTTTCGCGTGTGCTGGCCGGGCCGTGGGCCAGTCAGACACTGGCCGATCTGGGTGCAGAAGTGATCAAGGTTGAACGGCCGGGCAATGGCGATGATACGCGCGGCTGGGGGCCGCCCTATGCCAAAAATGCCGATGGCGAAGACACCGGCGAGGCGGCTTATTATCTGTCGGCCAATCGCGGTAAAAAATCGCTGACGGTGGATATGACAACGGATGAAGGCCAGCAGATCATTCGCGATCTGGCGGCAAAATCCGACGTGGTGATTGAGAATTTCAAGGTTGGCGGGCTTGCGAAATACGGGCTGGATTATGCATCGCTAAAGGCGGTGAATGACCGGCTGGTTTATTGTTCGATTACCGGTTTCGGGCAGGATGGCCCCTATGCCAAACGGGCCGGATATGACTTTATGATTCAGGCGATGGGCGGGTTGATGAGCCTGACCGGTGCGCCCGACCATGAACCGGGCGGCCAACCCATGAAGGTGGGCGTGGCCGTGGCCGATATTTTTACCGGTCTTTATGCCACCATTGGCATTTTGGCAGCCTTGCGTCACCGTGATGAAAGCGGGCTGGGGCAATATATTGATCTGGCCTTGCTTGATGTGCAAACGGCCATCCTTGCCAATCAGGCGATGAATTATCTTACCACTGGCAATGCGCCGGGCCGGTTAGGCAATGCACACCCCAATATTGTGCCTTACGAGGCCTTTCCAACAGCGGACGGCTATATCATTCTTGCTGTTGGCAATGACAGCCAGTTTGCCAGTTTTTGCAAGGTTGCCGGGCTGGATGGGGTGGCAGATGATGCGCGGTTTGGAACCAACCGCGCCCGGGTTGCCAACCGCACTGATCTGGTGCCGATGGTACGTCGGGCCATGGTAATGAAAACCACCGATGAATGGATTGATATTCTGGAAACGGCGAATGTGCCTTGTGGGCCCATTAATACGCTGGACCGGGTTTTTGATAATCCGCAGGTTAAACATCGCGGTACGGTAAAATATCTCGATCATCCCTTGGCCGGGAAAGTACCGACAGTTAGCAACCCCCTAAAAATGTCGCAAACGCCAATTGTGGGTGAAACCGCACCGCCAATATTGGGCCAGCATAGCGAAGAATTGCTGCGCGAAATTGGCGGGTTAAGTGATGACCAGATTGCCCGTTTGCGCGCCGCTGGCGTGATTTGACAGGCATTGTCCGCCGCAACTTACCGGTTGAGGTTTAGGCTGGCCGGGCGTGTTTGCGCCGGGTGTGCCATTGCCAGCCATAGGACCCAAAAACCGCAATCATGATCAAACTGCCGCCGATCATGGTTTGGCCGGTGGGGTGTTCGTTAAAAAATATGATCCCCCATATTGGCGCCAAAGGTGTTTCAAGCGCGCTTAACAATGCCGTTTCGGCGGGGGGTAAATGTTTGGCCCCTGCTGATAACAGGATAAAGGCAAGGGCAAAGGTAACGCCAAAACCGATCAGAATGATCAGCTCTGATATGGATGTGGCGGTGGGGGCGCCAAAGCTGGCGGCAATCGGGGTTAATAAAATGGCCGATGCCGCGCCGGGCAGCGTTGTTGGTGTGTCGGGCCAGCGCCGGTAAATAAGGGTGATGGCCGCCATAACCAGTGTCATCCAGCCGGCCAGTATATTTCCCCACCAGTCGCCTGGCGTGGGGGTACCATTAAAAATAATGATAACGCCGCTCAGTGCAGCAAGACTGCCCGCAATAATTGTAAGCGATGGGCGTTCGCGCAAAAATACCCAGCCCAGCAGGGCGGCAAAAAAAGGGGCTGCGGCGTAAATCAGGGCGACATTGGCGATGGTTGTTAATTTGAAAGCCGGAACAAACGCCGCTGTACCACTGGCCATAAGCAATGTTGCCGCAATGGCAGGCCCGCGAAACTGGCGTATTTCACGACGCAGTTCACCGCGCAATGCCAGCAAAATAACCGCAAAAAGGGCTGCGACCAGGCCGCGCCAGAAGATGATGCTCCAGGCATCGGCACTGACACCTTTGGTGAAAACACCGGCGGTACTAAATAAAACAGCCGAAAGACAAACAAGCTGAAAACCGCTTGTTTGTCGGCAGTCAGTGGCGTGGGCGAACAGGGGCATGGTTTTTCCAGGTCTGATGAAACCCTGTTTTAACCGCTGCGTGATGACAGCTTTGTGTCAGTAGAGTTTTGAAATTTTGCGAAACCTGCATCTGTGATCGTTATGTGTCAGCTGGCATGGTGGTGCTGTGACGGGGTTTTATGATTGCGTCAGGCGGATTTTGACGTGGGGAAAATTTGGCTAAATTTCGCCGTTAATTTTTAAAAAAGCTGGGCATAAAAAGCCGGCTTTAGTGCCTGTTTTCTATTTTATTTCAAATATGTAATTAAAATAGATCAATCATAAAATTGTGTTCGGGGTTGTGCGCCGCAGCGTCGCCTGTCACTGTAGGAAATGCGCTAGGCCCGATCATGAAAGGACCCCGTATGGTATTGCGAAAATACGCATTTCTGATCAAGGCACGTGGATATCCTCCCGGAGGTTTAAGAACAACACTGCCGGGGGACGGGTTTAACAGTACGATTTTTGCCAGCGGCGATATTGATGCCCTGGTGGCCGAGGCGCTGGCAATGGTTGCCGAAGGCATGCAACTGATTGAGCTATGCGGCGGATTTAATGATGAGGATTACGCCCGGATAAGTGAAGCAATTGGCGGTGCCATTCCTCTAGGGCGGGTCGGATTTGATGAAAAAAATACCACCCTTCTGATGCAGGGGCGGCAACGGCAGCGTTCATAATCGCACGATAAAAGCTAAAGGGCCGGGATCACCGGCCCTTTGATGGTTTTATATGCCGCGCGTGGCGATTATCCCGGATTTACCAGATGGTGTATCCGGCATCGACCATAACGATGGAGCCGGTCAGTCCGCTTGAGGCATCAGATGCCAGAAACAGGTTGGTGGTCGCGACTTCTTCGGGTTCGATCATGCGTTTCATGGGGGTGTTTTCCATCCATGGGCCGAAATAGTCGGGGTCTTGTGCCGTAACGTTCGACATCACCGTGTTGACATAAGTGGGGGCAACACCGTTAACTCGTACATTACGATCCGCCCATTCCCCGGCAAGCGATTTGGTCAGATGATGCAGGCCCGCCTTTGACGCATTGTAATGCACCTGATTTTGCGGCTTGTTGGAAATAAAGCCCGACATGGAGCCGACCGTGACAATGGACCCGCGCCGACGTTGCAGCATATGGCGGCCAAAGGCGCGGCAGGAATAAAACGCTCCGGTCAGATTAACATCAAGCACCTTTGCCCAGGCGGCATCGTCCATATCTTCGGCTTTGGTATCGGCCCAGGCAATACCGGCATTGGCGATTAAGATATCCACCATTGTGCCATCACCCGCCAGCTTGTCGGCAATTTCGGTGGTGGCGGCTGAATTGGTAACATCAAGCAGCATGGCGCGAACATTGTGGCCTTTGACGCGCAACTGGTCGGCGGCGGTGTCAAGGTCGGCCTGGTCAATGCCGGAAATGATAATATTTGCGCCGGCCTGTGCCAGTGCATCGGCGGTGCACAGGCCAATGCCGCGGCCCGCCCCGGTGATAAAGGCGGTGCGGCCATCAAGGCGAAACTGATTTAAATAGTCCATCGGGGCATTCCTGTGATGAAGGTTGTCATGACGAGATACGTGGAATGGTGTGGTGCCTGTGTGGTTTTGCGCAGCTTGTGACCGTGTGGCGGTGGTGCGCGCATATATGCCTGCGCAGTATTTGTGGGGAATGCGATATATCAGGACGGCGGCGTGCCTGATCCGGTTTCAGCATTACCGTCATTTATTGCCGGGGACATGGCGATTTGGTCAATATTTTGCAGGGTTTGGTGCAGGGCCGGGTTACTTGCCATGGTTTGGTATTGGGCAAAAAGCTGTTCATAAATGGCGCTGTGCCGGGCATCAGGGCGAACCGTGCGACAGGTTTTTGCCCCGAATTTTTGGGTGCCTGCGCCGTAATCGGCCACAATACCGGCGGCCACAGCCCCGTGAATGGCGGCGCCGACGGCGGTGGCATGGTCAATTTCGGGAATTTCGACCGAATGGTTCAGGATATCGGCCATAATTTGCACCAGAAGCGGGTTGTTCTGTGCAAGGCCGCTGGTGAGTACGATGCGATTGATCGGGAAGTTTCCAGCGCGAAACAGCTCCAGCACTGAACGGGCACCAAAACACAAGGATTCAAGAAGGGCGCGGTAAATATCGGCTGCCGTGGTGTCGGTCCGAAGGCCCATTAACAGCCCGCCAAGTGCGGAATTTGCGTGGGGGACACGGTTGCCATTCCACCAGTCCAATGCCACCAGATGGTGGCTTCCTGGTGTTATTTTGCTGGCTTCATCGTTATAAAGCCGGAAATTTTCCGCTATGTCGTCGCGATTGGCCGATAACGGAAAGGTATTAACAAACCATGCCAGGGTATCGCCAAACCCGGCCTGGCCTGCTTCGAAACACCAAAGATCCCGCATGGAACCATCAAAGCCCATGCCTTCAATGCCGGGGGGGAAGTCGCGGGCGGTTTGGTTTAGGTATAAATAAACGGCCGATGTGCCCAGGGCACCAACAAAGCAGCCTGACGTTACCCCGCCCACGGCAGGCAGAACAACATGGGAATCAATGACAGCAACAGCGATATCAGGCTGGTTGAGAATGCCGGTTTTATCCTGCCAGCCTTTGGTGAGTTTGCCTGCCGATGTCCCAACACGGTGCGGTTTGGACAGGCGATTTAACAATTCTGGCACCAGTCCATCGGGGTATTGGCCGGTTTCAGGGTCGTATTGGGCTTTATAGGTGGCAAGACCGAGGCTTCTGCACTCCTGCCCGGTCAATTGCCATACCAGCCAGTCGCCAGCCTCGATGAATTTTTCGGTTTTATCCCAGATGGCGGGGGCGTCAGCCGCTATTTGTGCGGCTTTGGCAATAAGCCATTCCCCCGAAAGTTTGCCACCAAACGGTGCCAGAAAGTCGCCGCCCTGCCGGTTTATGCTGTCGGCCCAGGGTTGGGCAGAACCATGTTTCCACAGTTTGACATAGGCGTGTTTTTCATCGGGATAAAGAACGGACAACGCCGTGCCATCGGCAGTGGCAGGAAGCGGGGTACTGGCGGTAAAGCCAATGCCGATGCCCTCAATAATGCGGCCCAGGCCCAGTTTTTTCAGAATTTCAAGGCAGGCCTCGGTGTAATCCGGTGCATTTTGCAGCGCCCATGAACGGGGCAGTTTGGCGCCATTGGGCAAGGTTTCGGTCATGACACCGTGGCGATAGGCGTGCGTGTGACTGGCAACGATTTGCCCGCTCGCACAATCGACAAGAACCCCCCGTGCGGATTGGGTTCCGTAATCCAGCCCAATGATAAAAGATGCCATGTTGCCCGCCTGTATATGGTGGTGTTGCCGGCAGTTTCCAAACTGTTGGCGACAAAGTCAATTCACTTATGTATAAAAATATACATAAGTGAATGTTTGCTGTTAGAGAAAGCTGTTTACGACGATGGTTGTGGGGTTTTTGCGGCGGGATGGATGCAAAATTACAGGTGAAAAAGGTGTCGGGTATCCCTGTTGAGGTTCTGAACGGGCTTTCAAATGCCGGGTCGATATTGTCGCTGATCGCGCAAGAGATTGCTGTGTCGCGTCCGGCTTTGCAGGCGCATACCGGCTTGTCACGTGTGACGGTAACACAGCGGGTTAATGCCTTGCTGGGGGCAGGTTTGATATGTGAAAGCGACGACATGCAGGCTACTGGCGGGCGGCCATCACGGGTGTTGGCCCTTAATGCTGCCTGTGGATATGTGCTGGTTGCCAATATTGGCGAAACGCAAATCCAGCTGGCGATGTTAACCGCCACGGCCGCAATGATTGCCCAAAGCACCTGTGCCCGCCAGGCCGACGCAGCACCAGAGCATACCCTGCAACAAATCGCCGATGGTTTTGAGGCTTTGTGCCGTGATCATGCCGGGGGAGCTGCCGGGCAAATGTTGCTGGCCATAAGTTTAAGCCTGCCGGCCCCTTTGGATTATGAAAATTGCCGGGTCTATGGTCCGTCTGTTTTACCCGGGTGGGAAGACCTGGATATTGCCGGCTTTTTTAGCCAGCGCTTTACCGCCCCGGTTTATGGGGAAAATGATGTGAACGCGATGACCCTGCATCAGCATCGCGCCTGTTTTGCGACCGAACGGGACCTGATTTTTATCAAGGCCGGAACGGGAATTGGCAGTGGCATTATTTCGCAAAACCGTTTGTTACGCGGGGCAAGGGGTGTTGCCGGGGATATCGGCCATATTCAAATGCGGGCCGGTTTGGGCAAAGATACATTGCCACAATGCCGCTGCGGCAAAACAGGCTGTGTTGAGGCACAGGCAGCAGGGTGGGCGCTGGCCCGTGATTTGACAAGCGCCGGAACCCCGGCAAAAACCGCCCGCGATGTGATGGCAGCCTTCACGATGAACCAGCCGCTTGCGCTGGATCTGGTGGCGCAAAGCGGACGGATTCTGGGGGACGTCATTGCCGGTATGATAAGCGTTTTGAACCCGGGATGTATTGTTATTGGCGGTACCCTGGCAGGGGCCGGGGATGTTTTATTAAATGGTATTCGTCAGCAGGTGGCACAGCAATGTTTGCCTGCTGCGACACAAAACCTGCGTATTTGTGCCGCTCCGCCCGCCCGGCAAAGCGAACTTTTTGGCGCGGCCCTGTTGGCGCTTGAAGATGTGTTTTCGTCTCGCCAGGTGGAAGGAACCCTGATCCGCTTTGCACAACGGTCGCTGCGCGCTATGGTTTGATCCATTCAGTGATTATTTGTGCGAGAGGCCGGAAATGAAAATAGCCGTTATGGGAGCAGGTGCGGTTGGGTGTTATTACGGGGCGAAACTGGCGCAACATGGCCACGATGTTGTGTTGATCGGCCGGCCCGCCCATGTGCGCGAAATCAATAAAAACGGCCTTTTGTTTGAAAGTGGCGGTGTCCGCACAACGGTTGGCCTTGCGGCCAGTATTGACCCGGTGGCGGTAGCCGGGGCGGATATTGTGCTGTTTTGTGTCAAATCAACCGACACGGCCAGTGCCGGGGCGGCGATTGCACCGCATCTGGGTGATAATGCGGTGGTTATGAGCCTGCAAAACGGGGTGGATAACGCTGAACGGTTAAGTGCGATTATTGGCCGTTTGGTCGTACCTGCGGTGGTTTATGTGGCCGTTGGCATGGCCGGGGCGGGGCATGTGACCCATTTTGGCCGGGGCGAACTGGTGATTGGCCCTGATGATGCCAGTGATGTGATTGCGCAAACCATGCGCCCGGCGGGTATTCCGGTGGATATTTCGGAAAATGCCCAAGGGGCGTTGTGGGCGAAAATGATTTTGAATTGCGCCTATAATGCCCTGTCGGCGGTATCGCGCTTGCCGTATGGCGAGCTTGCAAAAGGCGACGGCGTGATGACGGTGATTGAAAATGTGGTGGCGGAATGCCTGGCAGTTGCCGGGGGGCTTGGTATTGTTGTGCCGGGCGATGTTGGTGCCGCGGTGGCGGGCATTATTAAAACGATGCCGGCACAATATTCATCAACCGCCCAGGATCTGATGCGGGGCAAACCCAGCGAGATTGATTATCTCAATGGCTATATCGTGCGCAAGGGCGGCGAGCTTGGTGTGGCGACGCCAGCCAACCAGGTTTTATATACGATGGTAAAATTGCTTGAGATGCAGGCAGATCAACCCTCGAAAGGGTGAGGCTTGCCGGGTGGGTGGTCATACGGGTACCACCCCTTCCTCTCGGTAGAAAACAGGGGTGGTTCGTAACCGCAAGTGATTATAACTGGACGAGTCGTATAGTTTGGGGTACAGATACGGGTATAAGTAAAATAATAGTCGCCTGAGGTATAGGGCGGCGAACGGGGCACTTTTTATAACGCAAGATGACCACAGGTAGGGGGCATCTATGGATAACGGGAATTATTCCCTTAATCAGCTGACGCGGTCCAAAGTTGGACGGTTGTCAGCCTCGGTACGTAAAGCAGGGTTTGGTGCGCGCCAGGGGCGTGCAGGGTGCCTTGTTTTCATTGATCAGTCTTTGGTCGATATCGAAGCGATTGTCTGGCGGTATGCCGGAATTGCCGAAATTTTTATGATTGGCGCATCGCAAGACGGCCTTGCCGTTATTGGCAATGTGTTGTCGCAACGTACAATGGTGCAGACGGTGCATGTATTTGGCCGGGCGTGTGACCATGGCATGTGGCTGGGTGAAGCATTGCTCGATACCCCGTGTTTGCGCCGCCATCCGGAAAAATTTCGCAACTGGCGCAATGGCCTGGCTAATGACGCGTTTTTCTTTTTTCATGGCTGTGCTGTCACAGATCCTTCCTTTGACCAGGTGCTGAGTGCTTCGCTAGAAGCGTTTACCGGCGCCCTGATCAATGTTGGCAAGGATCGTCCGCAAACAGCGCGGTCGTCTTCTCCTGTTTTCCTCACGACCGATGATCATGCTGATCGTGACGGGTATTCGTCTGTTATGTCCCGAATTGAACGGCGGTCCGGTGTTGATCGCCGGGGAGAAGGGCGGCGTCGATCCTGATGTTTCCAGCGCGACCCTTTACGCTACGGCGTTAAACGGCCCGCGCTCGACCGGCAGGGATGTGGCACGCTCGGGGGAGGCAGAGCCACATTTTGTGCCAGTCACAAAGCCGGAGATCATGAATGTGGTCTCCGGCTTTTTGTTGATTTGGTCCTGCAGAAAGGTTGCTGAATGACCGCGACGACATGAGCCTGCCTGTACCGAAAACTGACTGTATCCAGAAACTACAAAATTTGGTAATATTGTCGTTCTTATAGGTAGTAAGAACAATCCTGTTTCAGCGAAGTGTCTGAAACTTAAGGTATTGCGGATTCTCAGGAGGAGAAAATGCATACGGTCGGTGATCAGCATCCCACCCGTAGAAAGGGCGAGGCGAATTATCGTGGGCCCAATACCACGCGCCTAGTCATAAGTCCGGGCCGCAGACGCGGTGAGCCGAACCATTTGGCATGGACAAAATTCGAGGGTTTGAACCTTGTGGCTGAGGCGATGGATCAGCAGGATCGTTTTGCCAATGCCAATGCCAATGCCAATGCCAATGCCAATGCTGATATGATTGATGGCGATACCGGGGGCGGTGCTGACCTTGAGGCCTCGGGAAACCTTTCCGACTGGTCTGAAAATACGTCCGAGATGCTGGGGGCGCTTTCAAATAGTCTTGCGAACCTTCATTCCGTTATCGAGGCACTGCCCGATCTGACCCGGCTTTTAAACCTTCTGACCGAGAAGGGCCGGGACGGTGGTTTTGGTGTGGATCATCCAGGGCGACGCAAGGGGGACAGGGCGCGCAACTGGACGATTGCCGACGCAGTGGAAATTCATAATTTGTGTTCGGAAACGCGCCGGATGGGGCGCAACGGACCAGAGGCGACATCGCGTTATCAAAACCGCCAAAAGCTGGAGGATGATAATATTCTGCCGCCAACCTATCCGTTCTGGTCGACGAAGGATTAGGACACAACCTGGCAGGATACCCGGCGTTATGTGAGGGTTGTCTGTCGCGCAGTTGCGACAAGGGGTGCTTTGGGGCAGCGCCAGGTGGTGTTTTGGATAAATTTAGCCAGGCGCCGCATTGTTCGTTTGTAAAAAGGGCTGTGCTGGGCCCTGTGCAGTGATATCAGCGAGGCACGTTTAAATAGGTTCCCGGCGTTTTGCCCGTGGCCTTGCGGAACATGGCAATGAAGGCCGATGTATTTTCATAGCCAAGATCCAGGGCAATTTCTGTGACCGGCCGATGATGAGCAAGTTTTTCCAACGCATATAAAAGACGCAGTTTTTGTCGCCATTCACGAAACGGCATGCCGGTTTCGCGCAGGAACAAGCGCGCCAGCGTGCGAGAGGATGCGCCACAGTCGCGAGACCATTCCTCGAGCGTGCGGTTATCTGCCGGATCGGCCTGTAACTGTTCGCAAATACGCGATAGCCGCGCATCTTTGGGCGCAGGAAGGTGCAGATTGGTGGTATGGGCCGATGCCGCCAATTGATCGAGCAAGACATCAACCAGCCGGCCTTCCGGGCCGTGTTCGTTATATTCGACAGGGAATTTTATCGCGGCCTGAACCAGTTCGCGCAAAAGCGGGTTGACCTCGATCACCATGCAGCTTTCGGGTAAGCCGGCGTGGGCGTCGCGGGCAATGTATATATGTCGTGCCCGGCAAAATGTGGAATGGGCGACGGCATGGTCAATACCTGGCGGCACCCATACCGCGCGCTGCGGGGGGACAACCCAGATACCGGCATTGGTGGTCACGGTCATTGTGCCTTCGCTGGCATAGATCAACTGGTACCAGTCATGGTGATGCGAGCCAACACAATGCCCGGCAGCAACATCATTGATCCGAATATAGATCGGGCGCGGTAAAATATCCGGGCGCGGTCGGGGCGGGGGTGATTTTTCGGGTCTTAGCACGGGGAAATGTCCTGTTTGCCGTATTCAATGGCAGATTACCGTGAGACAGACGAAAATGACAGGTTTAGTTTGGAGTAAATCCAGACAACCGGGGCAAACGCCCCCGACCCGTACCCGCCGGGCCTTTGTACCATCAGGAAATTATTGCATATGCCAACGCCTTATCCAACCCCACGGACGCCGGAGATACCCGACGCCCACAACCCGACCGAACCCGATGCCCATGCCCCGGGTAATCTGGCGGCATCGGCCCCCGAAAAAACGGCCTTTATGCCGTTAACAGCCAATGGCAAAACTGGCTGGCGGGGTAACCCGGAGATCCTGTTGATTTTAATGGCAACGGCAATGCCATTATCTTTTTCAACATGGATGGCGCTTTTAAATAATTTTTCGGTCGAAATGGCCAATTTCACCGGTCGTGAAATTGGCATTTTACAGTCTTTGCGCGAAATTCCGGGGTTTTTGGCCTTTAGCGCCATTTTTGCCCTGTTGATTTTTCGCGAGCAAACCTTTGCCCTGATTTCGCTTATGGTGCTGGGCATTGGTGTGGCGATTAGCGGGTATTTTCCCACCATTGTCGGGCTTTATTGCACCACTGTTTTAATGTCGATCGGGTTTCATTATTTTGAAACCATGCAACAGGCGCTGTCATTGCAGTGGGTTGCTAAAAATCGAACGGCCATGGTGATGGGGCGACAATTATCGGCCAAATCAATTGCCTCGTTGCTGATGTTTGGCGGCGTCTGGGTGATGATGGAAGTTTTTGATATGCCCTATCGCGGGGTATATGTGGTCGGTGGTGCGCTGACGATTGTTGTTGCACTTGTGGCCTGGATGGTGTTTCCCAAATTTACCGATGCCCACCCGCAAACCCGCAAACTGGTGCTGCGTCGTCGCTATTGGCTTTATTACGCGCTGACCTTTATGGCGGGCGCACGGCGCCAGATTTTTACCGTTTTTGCCGGATTTTTGATGGTGGAAAAATTTGGCTACGATGTTGGCACCATCACCATTCTATATTTGCTAAACCATGCCATTAACATGGTGCTGGCCCCGCAAATTGGCAGGCTGATTGGTAAATGGGGGGAACGCAAGGCGCTGATATTTGAATATTGCGGGCTGTTTCTGGTCTTTACCGGCTATGCCTTTGTGCAAAATTCGCATCTGGCTGCCGGGTTGTATGTGGTTGACCATTTGTTTTTTGCCATGGCAATTGCGATGAAAACCTATTTCCAGAAAATTGCGGATCCGGGCGACATTTCCTCAACCGCAGGGGTGAGCTTTACCATCAATCACATTGCCGCTGTATTCTTGCCTGCTGCGTTTGGCCTGTTATGGCTGATTTCGCCCAGTGCGGTATTTTTAACCGGTGCGGCTTTGGCGCTTGGGTCGTTGATTCTGTCGTTTAACGTGCCCCATGACCCGCGACCGGGCAATGAAGTGGTTTTGGGCGGTGCCAATGATGTGGGTGCCATGGGCCAGGCGGCTCGGTAATTTTACGTAAGCCGTTCGCGCCGTTTGATTTTTTGGCGTAAACATTCAATTAACAAAACGCCTGTTCCCACGAGCAGGCGTTTTTGTTTGCGTGTTGGCGTCTATTTTCGCAAAATCTTCAAAACCTGACCATCCGAACAAGAATATATTTGTCAGACTGACCATCATTTTCAGGGGTGCATTAAATGACTTTCTATCGTCCACTGGCGAGCGTTTTTATCGGTCTGTCGGTTAGCCTGATGGCGGGCACGGCCCTTGCCGACAGTTCGGTATCACTGCGGATACTGGAAACCACCGACATTCATTCGCATCTGGTCAATTACGACTATTACCGCGATGCCGCGTCGCAAACCGTTGGCCTGGCGAAAGATGCCACCCTGATCAAGAAGGCCCGCGACGAAGCCGACAATGCCATCCTGATTGACAATGGTGACCTTATTCAGGGCAACCCGCTGGGCGACTATATGGCCAAGCGCCACGGCCTTAAAAAAGGGGAAATTCACCCGGTTTACAAGGCAATGAACCTGATGGACTACGATGTTGGCAATATCGGGAACCACGAATTCAATTACGGGCTGGAATTTTTGGGCAATGCCATTGGCGGGGCGAATTTTCCCTATGTGAATGCCAATATTTTTATCGATGATGGCGATAACAATCCCGATAACGACAAACCCTATTTTACGCCCTATCAGTTGTTAAAACGCGATTTGGTGGATAAGGACGGCAAAAAGCACCCAATTACTATTGGTGTGATCGGTTTTGCCCCACCCCAGATTATGCAGTGGGACAAGGCCAACCTTGAAGGCCACGTTGTTACCAAAGACATTGTGGATATGGCCGAAAAATACGTGCCGGAAATGCGTGAAAAGGGGGCCGATATTGTGGTGGCGGTTGCCCATTCGGGCTTAAGCACCCAAACACGCCACGGCATGGAAGAAAACGCCACCTATTACCTGTCGAAGGTAAAGGGGATTGACGCCATTTTGTTTGGCCATGCCCATACGGTTTTTCCCTCTGAGACGTTTGCCGATATTGACGGTGTTGATTTGACCAAAGGCACCATTAACGGGGTCGCCGCCGTGATGCCCGGTTTTTGGGGCAGCCATGTTGGTGTGATCGATCTTGGCCTGTCGGTTAAGGATGATGGCACCTGGGATGTTACAGATTCCCTGTCCGAGGCCGAGCCGATTTATCATCGTGAAGGGCGCGATGTTGTGCCGCTGGTAGACGCAGATCCGGAGATTTTAAAAGCGGTAAAAACCGAACACGAAGCCACCATCGAATATATGCGCGAAGGGGTGGGGACGACGGAATCATCGATTAACAGTTTCTTTGCCCTGGTGGCCGATGACCCGTCGATCCAGATCGTGACCAATGCGCAAACCTGGTATTTGAAAAAGATTTTGGCCGGAACCGAATATGACGGTTTGCCGATCCTGTCGGCAGGGGCACCGTTTAAGGCCGGTGGCCGTGGCGGGCCGGAATATTATACCGATATCCCGGCAGGCAAGATTGCCCTTAAAAACGTGGCAGATCTTTATGTCTATCCCAATACGGTACGTGCAGTGTTGCTGACCGGGGATCAGGTGCGCGAATGGCTGGAAATGTCCGCCGGGCAGTTTAACCGGATTGATCCGAACAGCAGTGCAGAACAGATGCTGATCAACGAGGATTTCCCGACCTATAATTTCGATGTGATTGACGGTGTGACCTATGAAATAGATGTGACGCAACCGGCTCGCTATAACAGGGAAGGCGAGGTTGTAAACAAGGATTCACACCGTATTGCCAACCTGAAATTTGATGGCAAGCCGATCGACGGCGCGCAGAAATTCGTTGTTGCGACCAACAATTATCGGGCCGGTGGTGGCGGACATTTCCCGGGGCTGGACGGATCAACCATTATCGTTGAGGCGCCCGATGAAAACCGCACTGTGCTGGCAAACTACATTATGGATGAAAAAACCATCGATCCCAAGGCCGATGGTAACTGGCACCTGGCCCCGGTTGGCAATGCCAGCAAGGTGACATTTGTGACCAGCCCCAAGGCGTCGAACGCGGCCAATGCTCCGTCCAATATCAGTTTTATCGGGGAAACCGACGAAGGGTTTGCCCAATATGTTCTGACATGGACGAAATAAAGCGGGTGATCGCGTTGTGTTGTTACGGATGACAAATTAAGAAAAGCAAAGCCCCGTCAGTGTCATTGCTGGCGGGGCTTTGCTGTTTGCAGATGCGGCACTTTCATACCAGCGCTGTCGCGTATGAAACGGCAAAAGCCGCCCGATGGGCGGCTTTGACGCATTGGCGAGATGGCCGGGCCGATACAAACGGAATTAACGTTTGTTGTTCGGGCCGCCGTGATTGTGGTTGCGCGGGTTATCTTCGCGCGGGCTTTTGCCATTGAGATAGGCTGCCGCGCAATGTTCGTCGCAATAGGGTTTGCCCTGGATGTTTTTCTTGCCACAGAAATGGAAGTCATCATCACCCGGGTCGCCAAAGGGCCAGCGGCACATGCCCGGTCCCAGGTCATAGATGCTGATGCCCTTGGACAGAACCTTGGGTGCCGGTGCCTTTTTGGGTTCCGATGCATCTTCAGCGCGACGCTGGATCGGGGACGGACGTTTGGGCAGGCCCAGGCGGTGCGCCTTGCCAACGACGGCGTTTTTACCCACACCCAGCTCTTCACCGATGCGTGCCGTGGTCCAGCCCTGATTCCAGAGCGAAGTCAGCAATTCAATCTTTTCCGGTGTCCAGCTCATTTCGAGTATATTCCGTGTTCCGATGTTTGGGATGAACCCAGCTTTATTGCGTAAAGTCAATTAGGGATAAAGAGGTATCCGCTAAAGTCGCGCGGCGCAAGGGGTGAAGCCAACGGGCTGCCTGTCCGGGGCGCGCGAAACGTGGTGGGCAATTTGCATGTTGCGCCGTCAAAGTAAAGAGGTGATCGTATTTTGACGTGGTTTTTCATTTCCATTTTTGCGTTTCTGGCCGGTCATATGGTGCCGGGTTTGTTTCGTCGTGCGTTGGTTGCCCGGTTGGGGGCGCCCCTATATGTGTTGGTTTTTTCGCTGGTTTCAATGGCCCTTCTTGCATGGGTGATCTGGGCGGAATTACAGGCCGATTATATTCCCCTTTGGCCCTATGATCCGCGCGAACATTGGGTTCCGATCCTTGCGATGCTGCCGGTTTGCGTTCTTTGGGTGGCGGCTGTGCGCCAGCCTTGTCCGCTTTCTATCGGGCGTGCTCGCGGGTATGACCCCGATCATCCGGGGATCAATCGTTTTACCCGGCATCCGTTGTTGCTGGGTGTTTTGATCTGGGGGACGGCGCATATGCTGCCAAATGGTCATTTGGCAGCAATAATATTTTTTGGTGGAAGTGCGCTTTTTGCCCTGCTGGGCATGAGCCGGATGGAGAAAATGCGCCTTCGTCAGCTTGGCCCGGACGAGTTTGCCCGTATTTCTGCCGGGACTCGGCGGTTTGACTGGCGTGCATTGTTAAATGGTGCGTTGGACTGGCGCGACGTGATCGGTGGCATCATATTGTATGGTACGATCCTTTGGCTGCATCCGCTTGTCCTGGGGCGTGATCCTCTGGCCTTTTAGCCGGGCCTGTTTCTTAATTATCGCAAGCGGCCTTGCTCTGATCCGGGCAGGTTGTGATAGGGTATGGCAAAACAACAGTGCCATGCCCGTTGCTGCGTGTTTTAGTTTGTGCCGGTTGCGTACCGGTCAGGTTATTTTGCGAGGTGCCATGACCTCTATTGAACTTGCATCCATGTTATCGCGGTTTGCCGAAATTGAAGGGCGCCATCCCCGCATTTTGATTGCAGCCGCATCGCATGATGAAGAACGGTTGCTAAAATCGGTGGCAACCCTGTTTGCCGATGGCGGGTTTGACGTTGATATTGCCCCGCCCATTTCTGATGAAATATCGATTGCCCGACAGGTGATTGACTGTGATGCCGATATTCTGGCTCTTATTCGCCTGAAAGTCGAAGGCGATGACCGGGTGCGGGTGGCCGATCTTATTTCGTCGCTGGATGCCCAGGGCGCACAGCATGTGCAGTTTGGCATTATCGGTAATCCCGATGATCCGGCCCGCGATACGGTGGATTTTGTCTTTGATGCCGCCCACTTTGCCACTGGTGATATCGGCGGATTGATGCGGTTTTTGTTGCTGATTGAAGAAAATCGAATGGGCACAGGCGGGCCAGCATAAACCTGAGAGGCCGCAAAAAGGTGCATTTTGGGATTAATACATAAACGCCGATGATTTTTTGTCGCCATTGCGGCATGATGGTGGGCCGGGATGCACAATGTGTGCGCTGTTTTCCGAACCAGTATGGATCGGTCCCGGTTGGCGTCAGGTAGATGTGCGAAGGGAATTGCAATGGGAATGCTTAAGGAAACGCTATTGCGCGTTTTTGTTGGCAAAAGCGGACGCGAAGCGTTGCGTGCCTATCAGGATGCCCAGGCGTTGCCTGTTGATCCATTGTCTGCCCGGCCCGGGTCAGGCCCCGGCGGGGCGGTGAGTGGCGCAGCAAGCCGTGCGGCTGCCAGTGCTGCCTATGGGGGTGGTGCGGGGGCCACGGGCCGTGGACAAACCCCTGTTGCCCAGGCGCAGCAAGCCCAACAGGCGCGCCGCATTGCCGATCGTGCCCTTGCCCATGAAGCCGAAGGCATGACCGCCGACGAGGCCCGCGCCCAGGCCCTGGCCGAAACATTGCTGGAATCGCAAAATCCATCATCCGAGATTTTAGCGGCATTAAGTGCAGCAGATAACAAACTGGGACAGGAAAAAAGCCGGTATGCCAAGGCCGGGCAGGCACCAGGCCGCGAAAAGCTGATTTCCGATGCACTTAACACCATGCGCAGCAAGCAGGCCGACCTGGATGCCCTTGACCCTGATGCCCGGATGAAGCTGACCCTGATGGCGCTAAGCGCCTTTGGTATGGGGAATGACAAGGCCGAACATTAATAAAATCCATTTTGGGATTTTACGGCAGCCGATGTGGTAGCCGGAATAACGTGGTGCCATTTATGATCCTGTGTCGGAAGGGTATTTGCAGTCGGTCACATCAATGCACGATCACAGCTTTCCTGAGCCTGTTTACACGACTTGATAGGCTTGTATGCGGTTAAATACACGAACCATTGCCCATTACCGTATTGGGGGCCGATTAGGGCTTATCGTGTGATATCGCGATGCAGGCCGATGGTCAGTTCGGCGTAATCGGGTTCGTTATCGGGGGTAATAGCCCCGTGGCGGATGAGAAAATCGATAATCACCAGCGCGCAGTTGAATTTAAAGTCAAACCCGGTGCGGACCATTTTGGCGACCTCGGACAGGGGCATTAGTTCAAAATGGCTGACTTCGCCATCTACGGGCCGGGGGATAAAATCAAGTGGCAATTCCAGATCGTAATTAACCATGACATCGGGCTTGATACCCTTTTCGGTTTCGTGGACGTAGGAAACCGTGCCAACGGCAACCATGTTATGTGTCAGGTTTTCGGGTATATTCGCTTCTTCGGCACATTCCTTGATCATGTTCTGGCGAAAGCTGTAACCGGTGGGCTGGCCGCCTGCGACCATGTTATCAAGCTGGCCGGGATAGGTTGGCTTGGATTGCGACCGGTGGGCAATCCACATGTGGATGCCATCCTCCTTGCGAACATATCCGTTTAAATGAACGCCCCACGACCGAAACCCGAAATAGGACATGGCCGAACGGTCCATGACGCAGAGCGGGGCATCGTTAAGGGTGGGACGAACGTCAAATTTTTCGCCGTGCAGGCTTTTGATCATGCCGTCGCGGTGCAAATCGGCAATCAGGGCGGCAAAGGCCTGGCTGCGAGAATCGTGGCTGGCAATTTCCGGGGCAAGATGAAGCCCGTCATTGGCATGATTGCGCAACACATGCCGGGCCGGATGGGCCAGCAGGGCATTGGCAAAGGCCGGGCGAGTCCCCCCAATCACACGTCCATCCATGCAGAAGGGAACATATTGTTCCGGCTTTGCACTGTTACAGGCGTGGATATGGTCGATAAAAGCCATCAGGGCTGCTCCGCTTAAAAGGCAAACCGGCAATGCCGATGCGCCCGTCGGGGCACGTGAACAGTGTTAGCGCACATTCTTTTATGGGTGCAATGGTGCAATCAAGGATGTGCCCACCTTTTCAGGTGCCCCGACAATATTGTCCCGGATGTTATTGCGCGGAACAAAGGGTGCAGGTGTTTTCGAGGCCGTTTGTGGGGCTGGCTGTTATGCCCCGATTGCTGAACTGGAATAGCCCTTTTCCGATGTCAGCACAGTTTGCACATTGGCAATCTGGCGCAGACAGCGGGCAATATGGTCGGCAATGCGGGTTTCTAGATGCCTGATCTGGATATCGATTTGCAGTTCTTCGTTGCCGTGGCGGTCACTGGCAACAATCGAATGCCAGCTTGTCGGGATCAGGTTGCGTTTGGCAAACAGTTCCAGCACACGCGGCATAACGTCCGGCTCTGCTACAGCATGAACCGCAAAACAATGAACAGATTTAAAGTCGGAAGACAGCGCATCCTGCGCCAAAAGGGCATGATTGGTCATGACGATCCACATACATTTACTTTAATCCAGATAAAACGACTAACGTCCCGGGGTCCTTAGACCACCGGGCGAATAATTCGCGTAATCTGCAAAAAAGAAATGTGGTGTTGGGTCATGCTTGTTCTGAAATGCACCGCAATCGGCAGTGCCGAAGGCAGAGAAGATGGGGAACATTCCCCGGTAATGATGAAGCTGTCAATCCATCAAAGGATGAGGAGCGAAGCGATCAGGGCAACAATGGTCCCGGCAAACAGGATTTCCATCGAGCGGGCGATTTGCTGGTCGCGAGCAATGGCGATAGCAGCGGCTTTGCGTTTGTTCATCATTTTTCTCCGTCTTAAGACAGGGCGTATGCACTGTTTAGTGCACCAAAGAAATATAGGCAGGCATCGACCCAGGTTACAAGTGCTGTGCAGTCAAAAACGTCAAAAAACCTTCAACCTGGTGGAATAGATAAGGTTTTCTGCGGGTTTGCGGCACGAAATTTATTAATCTTAACCCCAATTAAACACGATGGGCCGGTTTTTGTTCCGGTTTCGGGCGAGGATTCGCACCAGAAGGGCAGTTTTGAATCAGACGAAAGGCACTGTTTTTTGTTTTTTCGGGCGATTCCCGGTGCCGGTTTGTCAACCGCTTTGCCCGCAAGGTCAGGGAATGTGTAATTCGGTTGCGCCAATTTCGACCGGAGATTTGCCATCCCGTGCAAACAGGATGCGGCCCTGATAGGTGCCGCTACGCCATTGATCACCCGGGCGGTCCGCATTGACGTAAAACCATTTGGCGCGCGGGCCATTGTCGTTGGGTAGCTTGATGGTGAAATCGCGGCTGCCGTTAAAGCCGCGCGGCCCGGTGACATTAAGTGTGATGACATCGCCGTCATTTACCCCGATCAGATACCCCCAAAAATACAGCGCCGGGCTGGTGGCGGGCAGGGTGTCGCCGCGGTCATAGCCGCGTTTGATGTCGGTGGCATTGGGGCGGCCCGATGAGAAACCCAGCGCATACAGGTGAACCGGACGATAGGTCATTTGCGCGCTGGCTTCGGGGGTCCAAAGGACAGACTGGCTGGTCGCGCAATTTTCCGTGCCGGCGTCGGCCATATTGGTGCCGCTAAACGGGTCGATCAACTGGTCGTTCTGGCGCAGGTTGAAATGCAGATGCGGGAAGGTGGCCTGGCCCGACATACCGATCAGGCCAATGGTTTGGCCCCGGGTTACATGGTCGCCCTTGCGCACGGCAATGGAACCGCGCCGCATGTGGCAATACTGGCTTTGCCAGCCATCTTCATGGTCGATCAGAATGCCGTTGCCACATTCAATGCCGCTAAGCGCATCCTTGTTCAGGCGTCCGGCGTCGATATCCTCGACTCCGTCGCGGGTTGCACTGACAACGCCATCGGCAACAGAAAGTACGGCAACGCCACTGATCATGGCTTCTTCGTCGGGAATGGCAAAGTCGGTGCCACGGTGGCCGTCATAGGTGCTGGTGCCACAGGCAAAATCGCGAATGCCCGGCCCGGCATCGTGGTCAACATAATGGACGATATCGCATTCGCCATAGGGGCAATCCACCGGCAAATCAAAGGGCGGCCCATCGGCGCGTGCCGGTGCCGCATACAGCGCCCCCGCCAGAATGCCGATGGCACACATTGCGGAAAACACTATTTTGTGACCCATAAAGGTCTCCTTGCTGATTGCCTTGTACCGGGGAAACAATATTGTGGCTGCAACACCCCCATACGCAGCCAAGCGGCATTTTTTCAGGCCTGCGCGACAGGCAATTTATTATGCCCGGCGCATTATCGCCTGATCTGTCATATGTATACGTGCCGTCATGACAGTTCAAACCCATTTTACACAGGAATTTCATCAGGGCCATGGATCAAACTGTGCTTTTTCGTCTGGCTGTTTTTGCCGTGTTGCTGCTGATAATGGCAGGGTGGGAATTTTTGTTGCCTTATCGCACCGGGGCCGGGCAAAGCCGGGGCCGGCGCTGGCTGACCAATTTTTCGCTGATGATTTGTGGCGCAGCCCTTAGCCGGTTTACCATCGGGGCGGCCATGATTATTGCGGCATCCTATGCGCAAGGGCGCGGCTGGGGCCTGTTGCCAATGCTGGATTTGCTCGCCCCTGTGGCGGTGGTGCTGGCGGTTATCGGGCTTGATTGCGCGGTGTATTGGCAACACCGGTTTACCCATATGTTTGATGTGCTGTGGCGGTTTCACCGGGTGCATCATGTCGACCCGGGTTTTGATGTTTCAACAGCGGTGCGGTTTCATCCCCTCGAAATTGCGGTATCAGCCGCTTACAAGGCCGCTTTTGTGGTTGTTTTGGGGGCCGATGCGTGGGCGGTGGTAATTTATGAAACCCTGCTAAGCAGCTTTGCCCTGTTTAACCATGGCAATGTGCATTTGCCCCGCCTGATTGACCAAACCTTGCGCGGGCTTTTTGTGACGCCCGATATGCACCGTATTCATCATTCGGCAGTAATGGCGGAAACCAACAGCAATTACGGAAATATCCTGTCGCTGTGGGATCGTATCTTTGCCAGCTATACCGATAAATCGCGTGAAAACGACCGCGAGATGACGATTGGCCTGAATGAATTTCGTGATCGCGAAAGCCAGTCGCTGGTGGGCAGTTTATGGTTGCCGTTTCGCAGTAAGCCGCGGCACCCGGCATCCCCGGCCGCGACAGCCGGGGATATTGGCGATAAACAGCAAAGAAAAGACAGGTAATGCGGGGGTTCAGGCTGTGCCGGCAAGCCCGCGCACGGCCAATGCCGATGCCACCAATGAGCGCTTGCCATCATTGCCGCCACTGATATAGGCGCGGCGCACGGCGGATTGCAGGCTGTGGGCGGCTTCGGCATCAAGGGATGTGAAAAATTCGCGGATCAGGCTGTGGCTGCCCAGAAGCGATTGCCAGTAATCGTTGAAATCAAGAAAATCCATGCGGATTGATAAGGTGGCGGTGCCTATTTCGGTTAACCCGGCATCGGCCCATAAATCCAGCAGGGCGTCTTCATTTTCGTAGGGGACGTTAAAAATACGGGCGCGCAGGGCTTCGCCTTCGCCGTCAAACAAAATGGCGGCAGCATCAAGAAACAGGCGCAAAAAGGCCAAACCACCGGACCGGTCCCAAACCGTTGCGGCAATAACCCCGCCGGGGCGGGTGACGCGCAACATTTCGCTCAGGGCTTTTTCCGGTTCAGCCAGATCATTTAGCACCAGTTGCGAAAATGCGGTGTCAAAGCTGACATTTTCGTAAGGCAGGGCACTGGCATCGCCGGTTTCAAATTTGACATTGGGGGCCGCATGTAACAGGGCCTCGCCCAGATAATCGGGCATAAGGTCGATGCCGGTAATCGTGGCCGAGGGATAGCGGGTGGCAGCTGCCAGTGTCAGGCTGCCGGTACCGCAACCGACATCCAGCAATGTGCCGCAGGCAGGGGCATCGACAAAGGCAAGAAAAGCGCGCGCGAGGCGGCGGCTCCATCTGCCCATGGCGATTTCATAGATGTCGGCGACGGATGAAGTCATGGTTATGTTCCGCAATTGACAGGGGCTATGTCAGCAAGGCCTGCTGCATAGGATGCCTTGTGACAAAGACCGGTATTTCGGTGTTGTTTCAATTGTTAATATTGATTGCGCGGTCAGCCAAAGCAATGGACATTTGCCGATAGGGACGGTGTTGCGTGGGGCAGGCGACGTCACATGCAGGGGGGCAAATAATTGTGCAAAGCAACCAGATAGCGCGAAGTTTCCTGTGACAGTTCGCCGAAATTTTTAAATTGCCATTGCGAAACCACAGTTTGGCGATGATACTTTACTTATATTGCAACGCACAAACAAAACAGGCAGGGGATCGACAAGATGACAAAACGTGATGGTCTTGAAGGATATTATCTCGAAGATCTGGAAGTTGGCATGGAAGGCAGCTATGCCAAAACCGTGACCGAAACCGACATTATTTTGTATGCAGGCGTATCGGGCGATAGCAACCCGGTGCATTTGAACGACGAGTTTGCCAAAACCACCATGTTTGAAGGGCGTATTGCCCATGGCATGTTGTCGGCCGGGTTTATTTCAACTGTGCTGGGCACGCGTTTGCCGGGGCCGGGCACCATTTATTTATCGCAAAACCTGCAATTTCGTGCCCCGGTTCGTATTGGCGATACCGTAACCGCCACGGTTAAAGTGCGTGAAATTATCGCTGCGAAAAAACGTATTGTCCTTGAAACTACCTGTACCGTGGGTGACCGGGTGGTTATTTCGGGCGAGGCAACCGTGATGGTGCCAGTGCGCGGATAAACCGCCTGGCCGGTTTTGGGGCCGTTACCAATGTGCGCAGGGATGATACCTGCGCACATATTACGGTTTTCTGGCGGATCTGGGATGTCTGTGCTGCGAAAATAATGCAACAGCATGGCTGTTTTGCACCATTATAATCAGGAAAAGGCTTTACGCTTTGGCCTTGGGCGATTTATAGCTGCCTGCCGGGTTTTGCACACAGCAGCCCGTAATGGTATTTCATTTGGCGAGCAACACAGAGAGACCGGCATTGATGCGCGTTTTTCGATCGTTTGAAAATTTGCCCATCGATGCGCGTGGCGCCGTTGTTGCAATTGGCAATTTTGATGGTTTGCACCTGGGCCATCAAACCATTTTGGGCCATGCCCGCAAAATGGCTGCCGAACTGAATGTTCCCCTTGCGATCCTGACGTTCGAACCCCATCCGCGGATGATTTTTCGCGCGGGCGAACCGCCGTTTCGTTTGACATCGGCACAGGACCGGGTGGCTGCCGCCGCCGAGCTTGATATTGATCTGTTTTATGAAGTTGAATTTGACCGTGCCTTTTCGGCCCTCACGGCCGAGGAATTTATTACCAGGGTGCTGGTCGACGGGCTGGGCGCGCGCCATGTGGTTGTTGGCTGGGATTTTTGCTTTGGCAAGGGGCGGGCCGGCAATGTGGACACCCTGCGTGCGATGGGCGGGAAAAACGGTTTCGGGGTGAGTGCGGTTGACGCCGTAACCCACGATAACGGGATTGTTTATTCATCAACGGCCATTCGCCAGGCGTTGCGCGAAGGCCGCCCCGAAGATGCGCGGGTATTGCTGGGGCGCCCCTGGGAAATTGGCGGCATTGTCATTCACGGGGATGCCCGCGGGCGGACCATTGGTTTTCCCACGGCCAATGTGGCGTTGGGGCTGCATTTACGGCCCAAATTCGGCGTGTATGCCGTTCGTTTGGGGCTGGTGGCGCAAGATGGCTCGCATGGTGTGGAACGCTGGATCGACGGAGTCGCCAATATTGGCGTTCGGCCCAGCTTTGGCGGCGATGAAGAAGCCGGGCTGGAAGCCCACCTGTTTGACTTTGACCGAGACATATATGATCGCGCCGTTCGGGTCCGCCTGATCGGCTTTATTCGTGGCGAACAGAAGTTCGACGGGCTTGATGCCCTGAAGGCCCAGATTGGCCGTGATGTAAATACGGCCCGTGAAATTCTGGCGGCAAACCCGCCGGTCAATCCCGGGATTTGAAATTGGTTGCGAACCCGCTATGATCCGCGCGCCCCAAAAGGGTGCAGCCCGGATTTGGGTTTGCCTGTGAAATAAAGTGCAAGACGACAGGACTGTCACGATGAGCGTCGAATATAAAAAGACCGTTATCCTGCCCAAGACCGATTTTCCGATGCGGGCGGGGCTGCCGAAAATGGAACCGACATTGCTGGAGCAATGGCAGAAAGACGATCTTTACGGCACCATTCGCGGCATTTCCAAAGGCCGGGAAAAGTTTGTGCTCCATGATGGCCCGCCCTATGCCAATGGTCATTTGCATATTGGCCATGCCCTGAACAAAATTTTGAAAGACGTGATCACCCGGTCCCAGCAGATGATGGGCAAGGATGCGGTTTATGTTCCGGGATGGGACTGCCACGGCCTGCCGATTGAATGGAAGATCGAGGAACAGTATCGCGCCAAAGGCAAAAACAAGGACGAGGTTCCGGTTGCCGAATTCCGCAAGGAATGCCGTGAATTTGCCCAGAAATGGCTGGATATCCAGCGCGAGGAATTCAAGCGCCTGGGCGTGATGGGCGATTGGGATAATCCCTATATCACCATGGATTACCGGGCCGAGGCCGCCATTGCCCGCGAATTGGGCAAGTTCCTGATGAACGGGTCGCTGTATCGCGGGTCAAAGCCGGTGATGTGGTCGGTTGTCGAAAAAACCGCCCTGGCCGAAGCCGAGATCGAATATCACGATCATACCAGCAAGACCATTCATGTGCGCTTCCCGGTGGTGAAATCATCGGTCGAAGCCCTGAATGATGCCAGCATCGTGATCTGGACCACCACCCCCTGGACCATTCCGGGTAACCGCGCGATCTCGTATGGCGAAGACATTGATTATGTCGTCATTGAAGTCACCGAAACCGCCGAGGAATGCTGGGCCAAGGTCGGCGAGAAGCTGGCGGTTTGTGCCGATCTGGTTGAGGACATGTGCAAAAATGGCCGTATCCTGGGCCATAAAATTGTCGGCACCTTCAAGGGTCGGGATCTTGACGGTGGTATTGCTGCCCATCCGTTCCGCGGGCAGGGCTATGATTTTGATGTGCCGTTGCTTGCCGCTGATTATGTCACGACCGATACCGGTACCGGTTTTGTCCATACCGCCCCGACGCACGGCCCGGACGACTATGTGACCGGCCTGAAATTTGGGCTGGAAGTGCCCGAAATGATCGATGCCGAAGGCAAATATTACGACCATGTGCCGCTTTTTGCCGGCCGGTTTGTATATGATGCCAACGGCAAGGAAGGCGATGCCAACGAAACCGTGATCGCCAAGCTGATCGAGGATGGTGCGCTTCTGTCGCGTGGGCGGATGAAGCACAGCTATCCGCATTCCTGGCGGTCCAAAGCACCGATTATTTATCGCACCACGCCGCAATGGTTCATCTCCATGTCGGAAAATGGCCTGCGTGAAACCGCGCTTAAGGCGATTGATGATACCCGTTTCGTACCGGAAGCTGGCCGTAACCGCCTGCATTCCATGATTGCGAACCGCCCGGACTGGTGCGTATCGCGCCAGCGTGCCTGGGGCGTGCCGATTACGGTATTTGTGAACAGGAAAACCCGTGAACCCCTGCGCGACCAGGCTGTGCTGGACCGTGTTTATGCCGCTTTCTGTGAAGAAGGGGCTGATGCCTGGTTTACCTGGGATGCGCAGCGTTTCCTTGGCAATGATTACAATGTCGATGATTACGAACAGGTCATGGATGTTCTCGATGTGTGGTTCGATTCCGGTTCCACGCACAGCTTTGTTCTGGAAGAACGCCCGGACCTGAAATGGCCAGCCGACCTGTATCTGGAAGGGTCGGATCAGCATCGTGGCTGGTTCCATTCCTCGCTGCTTGAATCCTGCGGCACGCGGGGGCGGGCACCCTATGATGCCGTTTTGACGCACGGCTTTGTTCTGGATGGCAAGGGCTATAAAATGTCCAAGTCGCTGAACAATGTGGTTGCCCCGCAAGACATGATCAAAAAATTCGGTGCCGACATCCTGCGTTTGTGGGTTGTCAGCTCCGATTACCACGATGATTTGCGCATTTCCGACGAAATCATCCAGCGTCATTCCGACATTTATCGTCGTTTGCGCAACACATTGCGGTTCCTGCTGGGTAATCTTTCGGGCTTTGATGAGGCCGAAAAGGTTGCTGATAGCGAATTGCCGGAACTTGAACGTTGGGTTTTGCACCGGTTAAGCAAACTTGACGATCTGGTCCGTGAAACCACGGCGGCGTTCGATTTCCACGAAATGTTCATCGAGCTGCACAATTTCTGCGCTCAGGATCTGTCGGCCTATTTCCTCGATATCCGCAAGGATGCGTTGTATTGCGATGCGCCTTCAAGCCTGCGCCGTCGCGCGGCCCGCACGGTGATGGATCGTGTGTTTGATTGCCTGGTGCGCTGGCTGGCACCGGTTCTGTGCTTTACCGCCGATGAAGCCTGGCGCGAGCGTTATGGTGCGGATAGCTCGGTCCATGCCCAGACCTTCAATACCGTTTCCGATGGCTGGAAAAATGACGCACTGGCCGCGAAATGGGAAAAAATCCGCAAGCTGCGCCGGGTTGTAACCGGGGCGCTGGAAGTTGAGCGTGCCGAAAAACGCATTGGTGGCAGCCTGGATGCTGCCCCCAAGGTTTATGTCAGTGCGGATTATGTCGAGGCTTTGAACGGCCTTAATCTGGCAGAAATTGCCATTACATCGGACATTGAACTGATTGAGGGCGAGGCGCCGGAAGGGGCCTATCGTCTGGATGATGTCGCGGGGGTCGGTGTTGTTCCGGCCCTGGCCGAGGGTGAAAAATGCGAGCGTTGCTGGCAGATTTTGCCTGATGTCGGGGCGCATCCGAAACATAAAACAATCTGTGGGCGCTGTGCCGATGCCGTTGATGAAATGGGCATTGCAGCCGAATAAACCGTTTTAAAAAGACACAGGGCCGGGCGGAATGCCCGGCCTTGTTATACCAGATCGTTATGATGTTGATTTATGGCGATCCGGTCAGGTGCGACGGCCCGGGATGCTTCTGCCATGACGGCAAGGGCTTTGGATTAACGCGGTTTGATATTGTTTGGGCAGACGGAAAGAAAATTGATGAAACATCGCGCCTTTGCCTTTGGCCTGCCGGTGCTGGCGATTGTCTTTATCCTTGACCAGTGGACCAAGCAGATTGCGATTGACGCATTGGCCCATCCGGCACGGTATGTTGAAGTGACGCCGTTCATGAACTTTGTTCTGGCATGGAACCCCGGTGTGTCGTTTGGGCTGTTTCAGGGCCAGGCACCCTGGGTGATGATCGCGGGCACTGCGGCAATCACCATCGGGTTTCTGATCTGGATGTGGCGTACGCGGGACCGGGTTTTGGGCATTGCCCTTGCAATGGTTGTTGGCGGTGCGCTCGGTAATCTGGTAGACCGGTTACGTCACGGGGCGGTTACGGACTTTATTGATTTGCATGTTGCAGGCTATCATTGGCCGGTATTTAATATTGCAGATACCGGAATCACGATTGGGGCCGCGTTGCTGTTGATCGATTCCCTGTTTGGCGGTAAAAAAACTTCGCGATAATTTTGGTCGGGCCGCAGGTGGCCTGATGACAGACTTGCAAGAGGCGTGAATGACCCGGAAATCTCATCTGATCAGGATTGTGGCGCTAACCGGGTTGGCGCTTGCCGTTACCGGTTGTGAATCGACGAAAGAAACCTTTGGTCTGAATAAACAGTCCCCTGACGAATTTCAGGTGGTTTCGCGGGCGCCGCTTAGCCTGCCGCCGGAATATAATCTGCGTGCACCGGAACCTGGTATTGCGCGGCCGCAAACTGGTACAACGACAGAACAGGCCCGCCGTATTCTGACGGGCGAAACGCCAAACCCGGTTGCGCGTGACCTTAACACCGCCGATCGTAGCAGCGGCGAAGTTGTGTTGCTGGAAAAGGGTGGGGCACAATATGCTGACCCCGATATCCGAACCGAGGTGGACCGTGAAACCTCGATCCTGATTAAGGAAAATGACAGCGTTATCGACAAGCTGGTGTTTTGGCAGCAAAAGCCCGATTTTGGCAGCCAGGTTGACGCGGAAAAGGAAGCAAAGCGCATTCGTGACCAGCAGGCGCTTGGCAATTCTGTAACCGATGGCGATACGCCAACGATTGAACGCCGTAAAAAAGGCATTCTCGAAGATATTTTCTAGGATTTTCCAATCGGGCGGCGGCAAAAAAGCCGGATCGCCAAATTGTGATCACATTTGCAAGGGCGCGGATCTTCCGCGCCCTTGTTCTGTCATAATCGGTTCTTAATCAGAACACCCCGCACCATTTACAAAAAATGGGCGGGTCATAAAAACAAGTCGCTAAATTCCCGGACAGACTCCCAAGGAAGACAGCATGAAATTTTTGTCCCAACGTTTTTGGCACCACGTCCCGGTCGTGTTTCCGGTTTTGATGATGGTGCTGGTTTTGCTTGCCCCGATGGCGCAGGCAAGTGTGTTTAACCCCAAAACAACAACCCTGTCGAACGGGATGCAGGTGGTGCTGGTGGAAAACCACCGGGCGCCCGTCGTGACCCATATGGTGTGGTACAAGGTCGGTGCCGCCGATGAGGTGCCCGGTACATCCGGCATTGCCCATTTTCTGGAACATTTGATGTTCAAGGGCACCAAAACCATTGCCCCGGGCGAATTTTCCAAAATTGTGGCGCGCAATGGCGGGCAGGACAATGCCTTTACCACATGGGATTACACCGCCTATTTCCAGAACATTGCCCGTGACCGTTTGGGCATGGTGATGGAAATGGAAGCCGACCGGATGCAAAACCTGCAACTGACCGACAAGGTGGTTTTGCCCGAACGCGACGTGATTATCGAAGAACGCCGGATGCGGATTGATAATAATCCCAGTGCGTTATTGGGCGAGCAGATGCGCAATGCCCTGTTCATGCAGCATCCCTATGGGCGACCCATTATTGGCTGGTTGCATGAAATGCAGCAACTGACCACCAAGGATGCGATGGACTGGTACAAAAAATGGTACACGCCCAATAATGCCATTCTGGTGGTTGCCGGTGATATCACCATGGACGAACTTAAACCGATGGCCGAAAAATATTACGGTAGCATCAAGGGCCATGACGTACCCAAACGTGTACGGGTAAAGGAGCCAACCCAGCATGCGCCGCGCAAGGTAACGTTAACCGATGCGCGTGTCGGTCAGCCATCCATGTCGCGTTATTATCTGGCTCCGTCCTATAATACCGAACATGCTGACCAAGCAGCTCCGCTGGAAGTTTTTAGTGAAATTTTGGGGTCGGGTACAACCAGTCGTCTTTATAAATCGCTGGTGATTGACCAGAAACTGGCAACGTCGGCAGGCAGCTTTTACGACCCGGTGGCAATGGATTTATCGACCTTCGGCTTTTATGCCGTGCCGCGCGATGGCGTTGAAATGGCCGATCTTGAAGCCGCCCTTGATGATGAACTTGCCAAAACCCTGAAAGACGGGATTACGCAAAAGGAACTTGATGAAGCGCGTCAGCGCTTGCTTGACAGTGCGGTTTTTGCCCGTGATTCGCTTTCGGGTGCAGCCCGGACATTGGGCGAGGCATTGGCCGTTGGCCTGACCGTTGATCAGGTTGAAAGCTGGCCTGACCGGATTAATGCGGTGACCGTCGAACAGGTTAATGATGCTGCCCGCGCGGTGCTGGACGATAAACGTTCCGTGACCGGCTGGTTGTTGCGGCCCAAAGGGGCCAAGGGGCCGGGTATGCCGACAGCCCCCGTAACCGGTGAAATGGAGACGCATTGATCATGGCATTTTCATTGAAAACAAAATCGCGCCAGTTTGCCGCCGGTCTGATTGCACTGGTGGGTGTTGCCGGGTTTGGTATTGGCAGTGCCCAGGCGGTAGAAGTACAGGAAGTGATCAGCAAGGGCGGGATTAAGGCCTGGCTGATCGAGGATCATTTAAACCCGCTTCTGACCGTTGATTTTTCCTTTAAGGGGGCCGGTGCCGCAACCGACCCCGATGGCAAACTGGGCCGGGCCAATATGGTATCGGGCCTGATTGACGAAGGCGCTGGCGATATGGATAGCCAGACCTTTCGCGGGTTGATGGAAAACAAATCGATCAGCCTGTCCTATGATGCCGGACGTGACGATTTTACCGGTTCGCTGGTGACATTGACGCGCGAACGCAAAACAGCGGTGAACCTGCTTAACTTATCGCTGACCAAGCCGCGCTTTGATGATGAAGCGGTTGAACGCATTCGGTCGCAAATTGTGGCCGGGTTAAAGCAGCAGGAAACCGACCCCGGTTCAATGGCGCAGCGCGCCTTTTTCAAAAGCGTTTTTGGCGATCACCCTTATGCCCGGCCGGTTGAAGGCACCTTTGAAACCGTGAACGGCCTGAAAGTTGCGGATCTGCGTGACTTTGTGAAACAGTCGCTGGCACGCGATAACCTGATTATCGGTGTGGCGGGTGACATTACCGCCAAGGAACTTGGCCCGTTACTGGATGAAGCGTTTGGCGGTTTGCCTGAACATAGCAAAGTGCCCAAAATTCCGGCTGCGACGCCGAAATTTGGCGGTGATGTGAAGGTGATTTCGCAAGACAACCCGCAAAGCCAGGCAATGTGGGGGCAAAAGGGCATTGCGCGTAAGGACAAGGATTTTTACGCTGCCTATGTGATGAATTATATTCTGGGCGGGGGTGGTTTTTCATCGCGCCTGACCGAGGAAGTCCGTGAAAAGCGCGGGCTGGCTTATGGTGTTTATAGTTATCTTGCCAATCTGGACCAAGCCAACATCATGATGGGCGGTGTTGCCACGCGCAACGATGCGATTGGCAAAAGCCTGTCGGTTATTCGCGATGAATGGCAAAAAATGCAGCAACAGGGCATTACCCAGACCGAGCTGGACAACGCCAAATCCTATTTGACCGGCGCGTTTCCGTTGCGCTTTACCAGCCTTGGCAATTTGTCGGGCATGCTGGTGGGAATGCAAAGCGAGGATCTGGGGATTGATTTTCTCGATAAGCGCAATGATTACGTCAATGCCATTACCCTTGATGACGTGAACCGCGTAGCCGGAAAATTGCTGGACCCTGACCACGTTACCGCGATTGTGGTGGGCAAGCCGGAAGGCAAGCTGAGTTTCTGATGGTCTGATAGACCGGATTTGAATTTACAAAACACGGCAGGGGCATCCTTGCCGTGTTTTTTTTATGCCGCCTGCATGATATGGCGGCGAATGGCATCTTCAAGGGCATCGGCATCGCGGTTGCGAACGGCGGTGACCATTTCGAAATGTTCGATGCTGGATTGTTTGATGCGCTGGCGGGTTTTCCATTGCCCGGCCGGAGCAGACGGAATGCGATGGCGCAACTCGGCGATGGTAGCCGCGATTTGCGGGTTGCCTGTCATGCTTAGAAGCTGGCGATGGAATGCCTGATTGGCTTCGTGTTGTTCAATGATGCTGCCGGTGTCAATCTGGTCTTCAAAATTTTGTGCCAGTTGCGCCAAAATCTCGCATTCGGGGCCGGTACCGTGGCGAACAATACGCGGTGCCGCGGCGCATTCGATCATGGCGCGCAAATCCAGCAGGTCGCGCACTTCGTCATCATCAGCTTCGTAAACATAATAGCCGCGATTGGGTTCATGGCGGATCAGCTGTTTTTGCGCCAATCGGTCCAGCGCCACCCGGATCATGGGCCGCGATGTTTTGTAGCGGTGCTGTAATTCGATCTGTTTTAACCACGAGCCAGGCGCATAAGCCCCGGCCTGAATGTCGGTGGCAATCTGGTTCAAAAGGTCGGTTTCTGCGTCGTTATGGGCGGGTTTCAACGTTTCCACGGGTTGCTCTTTTTTGTGCATCGGGCGCGCCAAAGGTGCGCTTTTATTTATATCGGACTGGCGAAAACATGCCAGCAACAACCTGTTGTATAAATAGTACGCAATTTCGCGTAGTGCATATTTTTAACTCAAAAATCCGGTTTGTTCTTTACATTGGAAAAATATGCGCCAAAATTGGCACCAATTTATAGATGATGAATACGGATACAAGGAAAATCACATGGCTGCCACGCCGAATGCCGACGCGATCTGGACAATGGTAGAGGGGCATGGCCCCGATTTGTGCGCCATGAGTGACGAGATATGGGAAACCCCTGAGCTGAATTATCAGGAAACCAAAAGTGTTGCCCGTCACAAGGACATGTTGGCGCAGAAGGGCTTTCGCGTTTCCGAAAATATTGGCGGCATTCCCACCGCTGTGATGGGCGAGGCCGGTGACGGCGGCCCGGTAATTGCGATTCTGGGGGAATATGACGCGCTGCCGGGCTTAAGCCAGGAAGCCGGTATTGCCGAACAAAAACCGCGTAATGACAGTGGCAACGGGCATGGTTGTGGTCATAACCTGCTGGGGTCCGGTGCGATGCTGGCGGCCATTGCCGTGCGTGATTTTTTGCAAAGTAATAATTTGCCTGGCCGGGTGCGTTATTATGGTTGCCCGGCTGAAGAAGGCGGATCGGCCAAGGGCTTTATGGTGCGCGCGGGCGCGTTTGATGATGTTGACGTTGCCATTTCGTGGCATCCCGCACCTTTTGCCGGGGTTAATAACCCGATTTCACTGGCATGTAACGAATTGGAGTTTCATTTCAAGGGCCGGGCGGCGCATGCGTCATCCTCGCCGGAACTGGGGCGCAGTGCCCTTGATGCGGTTGAGCTGATGAATGTCGGTGCCAATTACATGCGCGAACATATGCCCAGCACCGCACGCATGCATTATGCCGTGATCAATGCCGGTGGTGTTGCGCCAAATGTGGTGCAGGCCAATGCCACGGTGCGATACCTGATCCGTGCGCGTGAGCTTGACGAACTGATCGAACTGGTTGAGCGGGTTAAGAAAATTGCGCAGGGTGCGGCATTGATGACCGAAACCAGTGTAGAGCATGTGGTGGTCAGCGGGGATGCCAACCTGATCGGCAATACACCGCTTGAGCAACTGATGTATCGCAAGCTTGAAGCCCTTGGCCCGCCCGAATTTGACGAGGCCGACCGCGACTTTGCCCGTAAAATTCAGGCAACGCTTAGCGAAAAGGACATCCGTGCGGCCTATGCCCGGTTCGGGTTGAAGCCGCGCCTTGACGTGCCATTGTGCGACACAATTTTTCCGCCTGAAAGTGGCGATGGCCGCCATGTCGGTTCCACCGATGTTGGTACGGTTAGCTGGGTGGTGCCCACCGTGCAAATGCGCGGTGCAACCTATGCCATTGGCACGCCGGGCCACAGCTGGCAACTGGTGGCACAGGGCAAAATGCCTGCGGCACATAAAGGCATGGTTCATGCCGCCAAGGTGATGGCGGCAACGGCATCGGAACTGTTTGCCGACCCGTCACTGGTCGCCGCCGCCAAGGCCGATTTTGCCGAACGCCGCGAAGGGCGGCCGTTTATCAACCCGATCCCCGATGATGTAAACCCGCCGATCCCCGGTTATGGCGAGGCCACAGAATAATGGCCCGGCCCGCCCGTTTAACCTGCTTATACGGGCCGGGTCTGCCCGCCCAACACCGTGAAAGGATGCGCTGATGTCGCATGCCAGTTTCTGGGAATTGATGAATTTTGGCCCCGATGGCTGGGGCTGGTCGATGTTGCGCGCAGCGGGCATGACCGTGATGGTTGCCCTGGCCGGGTTTATACTGGGCGGTTTTATTGGCACATTTGGCGCATGGGCCAAAATTGCCGGCAATCGCCCGGTGCGCATTGCCGCCGATGCCTACACCACCATTTTACGCGGCATTCCCGACCTTCTGGTGATTTTTCTGTTTTATTTTGGCGGTAGTCTGGCGTTGTCGGCGGTTTACCGCGCGTTTGGCGGTGAAGGATTTGTCGATTTCCCCGGCTTTGCCGCCGGGGCGATGGCAATCGGCCTGACATCGGGGGCGCAGCATACCGAAGTGTTCCGGGGGGCGTATTACGCCATTCATGATGGCGAAATTGAAGCCGCCAGGGCCGCAGGGATGACGCGGATGATGATGCTTCGCCGGATCATAATGCCGTTATTGCTGCGCCATGCCTTGCCGGGTTTGGGCAATATCTGGCAGGTGGTGCTGAAAGAATCAGCTTTGGTATCGGTTACCGGCATGATCGAACTGGCGCGTCAGGCGCAAATCGGGGCGGGGTCAACCCGCCAGCCGTTCTATTTCTTTATCGCTGCCGCCATCCTGTTTTTAGCAATCACCTTTGTCTCTAACCGGGTGTTCCGGTTTTCCGAGGCGCATTTTTCACGCGGGGTTCGGGGGGCAAGATGATCGATTTTCCATTTATGTACGAAGCGCTGATGCGTCTTTTGCCCGGCATTCCCATGACCTTGCAACTGGCCTTCATTGCCTCGGCCTTTGGGGTGTTTTTTGCCCTTGCTGCCGCATTAATGCAGCTTTCCGGTAATGTGGTTTTGCGGTCTGTCGCCGATTTTTATGTGTTTTGCATTCGCGGTACGCCGCTTTTGATCCAGATATTTCTGATCTATTACGGCATGGGGCAGTTTGATTTTATCCGTCACAGCTTTATGTGGCCCATTCTGCGCGAACCTTACTGGTGCGCAATTTTCGCCCTGATGTTTAATACCGGTGCCTATGGCAGCCAGATTGTGCGGGGCGGGTTGTTATCGGTGCCGCGCGGGCAGGTAGAAGCGGCGCGCAGTTGTGGCATGTCGCAGGTTTTGATTTATCGCCGCATTATTTTGCCGCTCGCCATTCGTCAGGCCTTACCGGCCTATGGCAACGAAGTGATCCTGCTTTTGAAGGCAACCTCGCTGGCATCGATCATTACCCTGATGGAAATCACCGGGTTGGCAGCCAAGATGATTTCGGAAACATACCGCGTGGTCGAGGTGTTTCTGGTCGCCGGCAGCCTGTATTTGCTGATCAATTTCATTTTATCGCGCGGGGTGGCTGTGCTGGAAAAACGGCTGATGCGCCATACTGCGGCGGAACGTCCATCCTCGCGGATTGCTGCACGGGGGGCTGCATAACATGGCATCATCTTCCATGATACAGCTGGTGGTATCAGATCAGGACATGGCGTTGGCTGGGCCATTTGCCGATGCGCAGATGTCGGATCAAAAGACCGCGATCAGCATTCGCAACCTGCATAAAAATTTCGGCGATGTCGAAGTGCTTAAGGGCATTGATATTGATGTGGCCGAAGGGCAGGTGGTGTCAATTTTGGGGTCTTCCGGCTCGGGTAAATCAACCTTGCTGCGCTGTGTGAATTTCCTGGAATCCCCCACCATGGGCGAAATTACCATTGCCGGGGAAACCATACGCACGCGTCCGGGCAGGAATGGCGACCTTGAAGCGGCTGATATGGGCCAGCTTAACCGGCTGCGCACCAATGTGGGCATGGTGTTTCAAGGTTTTAATTTGTGGTCGCACAAAACCGTTCTGGAAAACGTAATGGAAGCGCCGGTGTTTGTGCAAAAACGCCCGGTTGCCGAATGCCATGATGAAGCCTGCGCCTATCTGGAAAAGGTTGGCATTTACGAAAAGCGTTTTTCCTATCCTGCCCATCTGTCAGGCGGGCAGCAGCAGCGTGCTGCCATTGCCCGGTCATTGGCGATGCACCCCAAGGTTATGCTGTTTGACGAACCGACATCAGCACTGGACCCCGAACTGGTAGGCGAAGTGTTGCGCGTGATGCGCGCACTGGCCGACGAAGGGCGGACCATGATGGTGGTGACACACGAAATGGGGTTTGCCCGCGAGGTTTCCAACCGGGTGATCTTTCTCGAACAGGGGTGGATCGAGGAAGACGGCGCCCCCCAAACGGTGTTTGGGGCCAGCCGTTCGGCCCGGTTCCGGCAATTCATCGCGGCCCAGCCGCATTAATAAAACCGGCGATATAACGCCAAAACAATCATCACGGAGGTCTAAATGAAATTTGGTAAAATGGTTCTGGCCGTTTGTATGGGGCTGGCAATGCTGGGCCAGGCAGAGGCCAAGGAATGGAAGCATATCACGATTGCGACCGAAGGGGCATTTCCCCCGTGGAATTCGACCAAACCCGACGGGTCGCTTGAAGGGTATGAAATCGATTTGTACAAGGATTTGTGCAAACGGATGAATGTGGAATGCACCATGGTAACGCAGGCATGGGATGGTATTATTCCGGCCCTGACGGCAGGCAAGTTTGATGCGATTATGGCGGGCATGTCGGCAACGGCAAAACGCGAAAAAATCATCAGCTTTTCGGAATCCTATGGCACCACTGGCCAGACCTTTGCTGTAGCACGCGGCAGTGACCTTGAAAAAATGCCGCATTTTGGCGAAGTGTTCTCGCTGGAATCCGAACTGCCACAGGCTGAAAAAGCTGTTGAAGACATCAAGCCGTTCCTCAAGGGCAAAATCATTGGTGTTCAGACGGCCTCTATCGCGTCGGTATTCCTTGATAAATACCTTAAGGACACCGCCGAAATCCGCGAATACAAATCCACCGAACAGCATGACCTTGATTTGCTGGCAGGCCGTGTTGACGTGATCATGGCATCGATGGGCTACCTTTCAACCGCCGCTGCCAAAGAAGGCAATAGCGACATGGTCGTAGCCGGTCCGCGTTTCCAGCGGGGCATTCTGGGCCGGGGTAGCTCGGTTGGTTTGCGCAAGGAAGATACCGATCTGCGCGACATGTTTAACAAGGCCATTGCGCAAGCCAAGGCCGATGGCACGATCAAGAAGCTGTCGGACAAATGGTTTGGCTTTGATGTAACGCCGCACTGATTTTAAATCGGGTTTGTTTAACCTTTCCGGTTTGACACCAACGCAAGGCAGGGGCGGCGAAAGGGATTTCGCTGCCCCTGTTGCTTTTGGGGGCTGTGCCCTTCTATATAGGGTATCGAACAACACAGGCTTTTGTTTATGTCGCTGCGCATCCTGCCCCAGAACCTGATCAACCAGATTGCCGCCGGTGAGGTGGTGGAACGCCCGGCCGCGGCGTTAAAGGAACTGGTGGAAAACGCGCTGGATGCCGGGGCGCAAAAGGTGGATGTTGCCCTGCGCGAAGGCGGACGCACATTGTTATCTGTTACCGATGACGGGCGAGGGATGAGCCCCGAGGAACTGGCCCTGGCGGTCGAGCGTCATGCGACATCGAAATTACCTGATGATGATTTATTCAATATTGCTTTTATGGGGTTTCGCGGCGAAGCATTGCCGTCCATCGGGTCGGTTTCGCGAATGCGCCTGACCAGCCGCACCAAAGGGGCCGATAACGCCTGGAGCCTGAGCGTTGAAGGCGGCATGAAAGGCGAACCCGAACCCGCCGCCCACCCGTTTGGCACCCGGGTTGAGGTGCGTGATTTGTTTTACGCCACCCCGGCGCGGTTGAAATTTTTAAAAACCGCGCGTACCGAACAGATGTATGCCCGCGAGATTATGGAACGTCTGGCAATGGCGCGGCCCGATGTGGGTTTTACCCTAAGCGGGGATAACAATAAATCGATCCTGAATTACCCGGCATGTAGTGGCGATTTGTTCGATGCCCGCCTGAAACGGCTGGGCGCAGTGATGGGCCGCGAATTTCAGGATAACGCTCTGCAGATTGAGGCGGAACGCGAGGGCATTCGCCTGACGGGCTATGCCGGTGTGCCGACATTGAACCGGGGCAATGCCCAGATGCAGTTTTTGTTTGTTAATGGCCGCCCGGTGAAGGACCGGTTATTGCAGGGGGCTGTGCGCGGAGCTTATCAGGATTTTCTTGCCCGTGATCGTCACCCGTTGCTGGCCCTGTTTTTGGAACTGGAACCGCGTGACGTGGATGTCAACGTGCATCCCGGCAAAACCGAGGTGCGTTTTCGCGACCCGGGGCTGGTGCGCGGGTTGATTGTCGGGGCGTTGAAACATGCGCTGGCCGGGGCCGGGCACCGGGCATCGACCACAGTTGCCAATATGGCGATGGGCGCGGTGCGCCGCGAAGGCGAAGATGGCGACGGTGTGCCCTATGGCGCGTTGGGCAGTGCTTCGGGGCGGATGGCCGGTTTTGGTGGCTATAATCGCAACCCCAATGCCTATCCTGGTCACCAGGCGATTGAGCGCAATTATGCCGCTCAGGCCCCGTTTGATAATGGCGGCTCCGGTGGTCCTGCCATTGGCGGGTTGTTTGACCGGCCCCGCGATTTTGGTGGCCATCCCTCAGCCGGGCAGGGAGATGGGCAGGATGGTGGTTTTGCCGGGGCCGCCGCAGCGGCCCTTGCGGGGGGCTATGCCAGTGCATCGCCCTCGGCCCGGATTGATGCCACCGATGATACCCGCTTTGTCGATCACCCCCTGGGGGCGGCGCGCGGGCAGGTTCATGCCAATTATATTATCGCCCAAACCCGTGACGGGCTGGTGATTGTAGACCAGCATGCGGCCCATGAACGCATTGTTTATGAACGCATGAAAGCCGATTTGGCGGAAACCGGGGTGAAGCGCCAGGGGCTGTTATTGCCCGAAGTGGTGGAGCTTGATGAATCCGGGGCGGACCGCGTGGCCGAACGGGCGGATGAATTTGCCGAACTGGGGCTGGTGATTGAACCGTTTGGCCCCGGTGCGATTGTGGTGCGTGAAGTGCCCGCCATGCTGGGCAAGGTTGATGTGAGCGCCCTTGTCCGTGATTTGGCCGACGAGCTGGCCGAACTGGGGCAAGGTATGGCACTTAAAGACCGGCTAATGTATGTGTGCGCCACTATGGCGTGCCATGGCTCCGTTCGTTCCGGGCGGAAGCTGAATGCCGATGAAATGAATGCCCTTTTGCGGCAAATGGAGGCAACGCCCCATTCCGGCCAGTGCAACCATGGTCGCCCGACCTATGTTGAACTAAAATTGCATGACATCGAAAAGATGTTTGGCCGACGCTAAAGGATGTTGCAGGTGCCGGGGCTAAAATGGACCGCTGATGCTGAGATCGAGCCCTGTGCCGGTTTCTCGATTATTTCCCGCGTATATCCCTAAATCGTTTTTAACTTCATGTCCCGGGGAAGCCGGGTGCTGGCATTTATACGGGCCCGCTGGATTTGTTCGGAGAACAGACCCTTGGCCGATGACAGGTCGGCATCGCGCAAATCGGTTTTGGCAAGATTACAGCCGCTAAGGTCGCAATGAGGCAGTTTTGCCCCGCGTAAATTGGCATTGCCGAGATCTGCCCCCAAAAAGACGGTTCCGGTCAAACGGGCATCCTTGAAATTAGCCCCGTTAAGGCGGCTGGCCGCCAGCACGGCATTTTTCAGGTTGGCGCCGCTGAAATTAGCCTGCGTAAGATCGCAACGGCGTAAAACCGCGCCCTCGCAATTGGCATTATGCAGGGAGGCCTGGGGCAACACACACCGGGTCAGATCAATACCTTCAAGGTCTTCATTACGTAAATCGGCATGGGCAAAGGATATCATTTTCCCTTCCTTGCCCCCGGTATCGACCCACATTTTATGGGTTAGCAATGCCGTGCGAATGTCGATTTCGACAAGGTCGTCGTCGGCGCTGTCATCACTATTGTCATCATTGTCGCTGTCGGCTTCGTCACCGGGCACAGCAGCTTGATCGGGTTTGGGGGATGGTGCTTTGCTATCTTTGTCGGGTGTGGATATCAGGTTTGCAACGGATTTGGTTGCATCACGATTATTTTGCTGAAGGTCAGCCACATCAAGCAGTGTGGCCTTTGCCCGGGCATTCGCCGGTGTTATCAGGTCTTCTTCCGAAAGGGCTGTCAGGGTTGTTTTACGGCCTTTTAAAACAGTACCTGGCAGGGTGGTACCCGATGCAGCACCACGTTGCCGACCGGCGGGCACACGATCAACGCTGGCGGATTTACGGGTTGGGCGTAAAACCACCCCGGCATTGGATTGCCGTGGTTTGTGGGTTGGTAAATCTGACGCGGACTGCCGGGTTTCTTCCTCGGCAGGGGCTGCTTGCAAAGCTGTTATATCGGGCGTTGCGGAGGGCGTCGGGGTATCGGCCGGCACCGTTTCGGCGGGGGCGTTCTTTTTGCGTGACGGCCCAAAATAATCACCTTCCAGCACGAACCGGCGCGGGGATTTGATGACCGTATTGATAATACGGTGCAGGCGGTCGGGGTTGACGGGTTGGCGAAACACCCCTTCGATACCAGCGACAACTGCACTGCGCATGGCATCGCGGTTAAGCGATTTGGCCCCCAGCAAAACAGGAACCTGGGTAAAATACGGGTCGTCCTGCCCGGACATGGCGCGCAGATAACCGATTGTTTTTATGCCTTGATACCCTTCAAGCTGGTGGCTGACCATCACCAGACGTGGCCGGTAACGATGGGCCAGCGCCAGCGTTTCTTCCTGGGTTTCACAGGCATAGAAGGCACCAATGTTATATGGCTGCAATGCTTCGCGCACAAGGCTGGCGGCCTTGGGGCTGTAATCGGCATATAAAACGGACAGGCCAGACATAAGGGACATTTCGGAACAGTTTATCCTGGGTGAAAATCTATACCTTTGCATATGGGGTATAGGTCGATTTTGTGGAGAGGCAAGGGCAATCTAATTTTGTTTAAAATAAAATTTGTTGCGCGGCGGCGTGACCGAAAGGATTTTGGCAAAAGCCATCGGTTTGGCGTTGGTTTCCAAAGCAAGGGCAGCCGGAATAACTGGCACTGATGATGTTATGTCATGCGGACAAAACGACCGGTGGTTAAACACCTGATCTGTTTGCTGTCCGCTGCTGGCCAGGCGCGTTATCGATATAGCGAAACCCGGACGTCTGATTACAGTCTGTTTAAATGGCGATTAAGCAGTGCCAGTGCATTTTCGGGTTCTTGCTGGCCGATCAGTACTGCGGTGCCTAAGCCATGAATTAACCCCAACAGAATGCCAGCTTCGTCATTGGCGTTAAGGGTATGGTCAAACTCGCCGTTTTTAATACCGGATTGCAGCAGGTCGGTAACGGTTTGATGCAGCCGGTTAGGGGCCCGGGTAAAGGACTGGTCGGGGAAATCGTCGGTGGTCAGGGCGAGGATCGTATAAGACATCCACAAAAGGTGAAATTCGCGGCTTGCCCGGTCATTGGGCAGGGCCTCGGCACATAGTGCCTGAAGGGTGGCGCGGATGGTTGGCTGATGTGTTGCAACCTTTAGTCGTTTTTTCCAGCGTTCATTGCTTTGCTGTTCAAGATGGGAAAGGCCCGCCTGCATCAGCCCTGCCTTGGTTTTGAAATAATATTGTACCAGCCGCAGGGAAATACCGGCTTCTGCCGCCACCTGGCGCAACGAAACCGTGTGCAAACCATCGCGAATTGCGACAGCAACAAATGCGTTCAGGATGGTTGCTCGGCGTTGGTCGTGGTCAACCAGACGGGGCATTTTCAGGGCCTTTCTTTGCAAAAGGGTTCTTTTTATGATACATGCGTACCATAAAAATGAATATTTGCCTGTTTATGATTTCGGGACGTTGTACATGCCTGTCAGCACACCTGTTCCAGTACGTTTATGGCTGGTTGCCTTTGTAACCGGTGCCGGTGCGTTTATGGCGATGCTTGATGCCACGGTTGCCAATCTTGCGGTTAAAACGATTGCCCGGGATTTTTCCGCATCCTTTTCCGATATTCAATGGATTGTGACGGGATATTTGATTGCGTTGGCGGTTTCACTGCCTTTAACGGCGTGGCTGGGACAACGGTTTGGGCATAATCGGGTTTGGTTTAGCAGTGTGCTGCTGTTTGTTATGGCATCGGTTTTTTGTGCTTTGGCGCCAAATTTCGGCTTTCTTATAGCCGCGCGGTGTTTGCAGGGGGCGGCAACCGGCGTGATGGTGCCAACCGGCCAGGCCATTTTAACCGCGCAGGCCAGCCGTCAGCAACTTGGCCGTCTGATGGGAACGGTCGGCTTTGCTGTTGCCCTGGGTCCAGCCCTTGGCCCAGGGCTGGGTGGTGTTATTCTGGAAGTTGTTTCCTGGCGGTGGCTGTTCTGGATAAACCTTCCTTTTGGGCTTATGGCCCTGTGGGCGGCAAAAACGGTGTTGCCTGCCAGTAATACCGGTTCCACCTTGCGTTTTGACTATCGCGGCTTTGTGCTGATCGCGTGTGGTTTGCCGTTATTGCTGTATGGTGCGCTTCGGCTGGGTGTTCAGGGCGGGGCATTTGGGCCGGTGGTTTTTACGGTGTGCGGCGTGGTGTTTGTTGCCGCGTTTCTTGTTCATGCAGCCCGAACAAACCAGCCCCTGATTGATATGGACCTGCTTAAAATTCCCGGTTTTACGGTTGCGGTGATACTGGCGGGTTTAACCGGGGCCAGCCTTTATGGCGGGTTGCTGTTTTTTGCTATGTTTTTGCAAAATACCTTGCGGCAACCAATTGATCAGGCAGGTTTCGGTTTGCTGTTAATGGGGCTTGGTTCTGCCATTGCATTGCCCATTGCGGGCCAACTGACGGATCGTTATGGGGCCGCTGTTTCCTGTATGCTGGGCGCGGTTTGTTTGCTGTTGGTGACAGCACCATTTTTATGGCCGGGTTTGCTGTCGTTTTGGGGGATGTTGCTGTTGTTATTTATGCGGGGAATGGCGGTGGCAATGGTCCAGATGCCTGCTATGACAGCGGCTTATATTGCCGTCACAAAGAACCAGACTGCGGATGCCGCAACCCTGATTAACATTGTTCAACGTGTTGGCGGCGCTTTTGGCGCAATTGCAGTTGCGATTGTGGTGAACAAGGCCGCTTTGCCAAATGCGACAAATGCCGGGCTAATGGGGTTTGTCGTGCTTTGCGCGTTGGCGGGTGGTGCGATTGTTGCGGCGGGCTGGATGTGGAAAGGGCAGCGTATTTATCGCGCCACACAGGATTAGTGCTTTATGACCATCGGAACAGTTCGTAACGACGGGGCGATCAGGCAGAAGGGCAACTGGCAAGTTTTTTGAAATGTTCTTCCTGTGATGCAGGGCATTAAGGGCGGCCCTGGATAACAATATCTGGTTTACGAACAGTCCTTGCTTGCGCCCGATGCGCCAACAATTATGGGCGTGACTGGCGGATGAACCCGGTGCCCACGCGGTCGCTATTTTGCTCGGGTTCGGCTGGTGTTGCCGAATTTCCCTGTTGCGGGCCGGTACTGTCCCCTCCGGGGGCACCGTCGCCGGATTTTGCGCCGCCTTGTGCGTCTTCCATAATAATTGTCAGCTCAACCCGGCGGTTTTTGGATCGGCCTTCGGGTGTGTCGTTGCTTGCAATCGGGCGGCTATCCCCAAATCCTTGCAGGATCATGCGGTTAGGGTTCATGTCGTTTTCATTGATCATCCAGTGCAGCACAGATGTCGCGCGCGAGGCGGATAGATCCCAGTTCGATTGAAACCGCGAGGACGGCGAAAGCGGAATATTATCGGTATGACCGGCGACGATCACGGTGCCGTCGGTTTGTTTGATCACCGGTAGGACACGGTTAAGAATTGCGCCAAAATCCTCGTTGATTTGTGAAGACCCGGATGGAAAGGCAATATCATCGGGGAAGCGAACCACAACTTCGTCGCCCTTGCGTTCAATGCCGATCTGTTCAGTTAACCCCATGCGTTGCAACACCGTTTCGATGGTGTTTTCAAGTTTTTCGGCCCGTTCCTGTCCGGTATCGGTTTTGTTGATTTCGACGTTCGGGGTTTGTACAGGCGGCAGTTCAGTAACAACGCGCGGGGTATCGGGGGAGGGGTTTTTGATGGCCTTGCCCAGAAGTGATCCGTCCATTTCAATCACGCCGGAAAGTTTGTCATCCTTGGCAAAACCAAAGGCGGATTTAACCGACCCCGCAATCGCCTTGTATTTCACCACGTCCATTTCGGCAAACGTCAGCAACAGCACAAACAGCACCAGCAACAGCGACATCAAGTCGGCAAATGTTGCCATCCATGCGGGTGCGCCTGCTGCAGGTTTTTTAGCCATCGGGTGAAATTATCCAGAATGAGGAAGTGTCAAGTGTGGGGCGAATGGCGGTGTGGGTCAAGTTGCAGACCGGAATTACGCGTCGCCCCCTTCACCGGCGCCATCATCTACCGGAATACCACCGGGAAGGTAAGGGCCGAGGATTTCTTTCATCACCATCGGGCTTTGGCTGGCCTGAATTTGCACAACGGATTCCACAATCAGTTCCTTGGTATTACGCAGTTGTTCAACTTTTAATGCCAGTTTATCGGCAATGGGCAGGGCGATCAGGTTAGCCAGAACCGCGCCATAAAATGTGGTCAACATGGCAATGGCCATGGCCGGGCCAATGGCATCAGGGTCAGACAGGTTGGCCAGCATTTGCACCAGCCCGACCAAAGTGCCGATCATGCCAAATGCGGGGGCGGTATCGCCAATGCCGCGAAACATTAACTCACCCAGTTCGTCACGCTGGATGGATTTGGCGACCTCGCTGGAAATCGAGCTGCGGATCACGTCGCCATTATGTCCATCCACGCACATGCGGATGCCGCGTTTCATGACCTCGTTTTCAATTTCAACACTTTCCAGCCCCAAAAGGCCGTTTTTACGCACCAGCGCGGAAAGCTCCATTGCCTTTTCGTAAATCGATTGCGGGTCTTCCTTGGGGTTTTTAAACGCAATGCCGATGCCGGTTTTCATCGATTTCACCACGTCGCGCATGGGAAATTTGATCAGGGTTGCTGCCGCTGTTCCGCCAAACACAACCATGATTGATGGCACATCGACAAAGGCCCCAAGGCTGCCGCCCAACATAATGGCGCCAACAATAACGCCTGTGCCGGCAATAATTCCAACGAGTGTTGCGATATCCATTGTCTTTGACTGCTACCTGTTGTGGTTTCGGTTCGGCGTCGAGTTCAGACCCGTTAATTGACCATAATGTGCACGGACAAGTGCCAATATAGAACAGATTGGGGTTAACTATCCGATTTCCATAGTGAAACGGTTTTTATTCCGTGTGCGTATTATGGTTGCGGCCATGATGTTTTTGCATCCCCAAATGAGGAGCCATAAATAAAGTGCCTTAACGGGTGGTGGCGGGAAGCTCGCCATCTTGCTCCAGTTTCGAATTATCCTAATTCAAAGCTGGAAATGCCAAAGGTTTTTGCCAGATCAAGTTCAGGCATTGGACCGCGATACATACGGGCGGTTTCAAATACAGGTTTCATTGCATATTTTCGGGCAAGGGCAACTGCGGCATGATTGGGTTCCGGAACATCCAGAAATACCGGGCAGTCCAGATTGTTCTGGCGTCGTGCCAGCAATGCCTGAAACAGGCAATCGGCATCATCGGCATTCTGGGCAAATAGCGGGCCGATCTTATACCCGTTCTGGCAGGGGCGAATTACGCCATAACCGCGCACCCCCATTGGTCCATAAAGGGCAAGAGCGGTGTGCTTTTCGCTGCCGATCCAGCCCCTGAGAAATGACAGGCGCGATTCGGCAAACAGTTTCAGGCTTTGTTCAAAAGCATCGGCAATCGCGATGTCGTCAATTTTCAGCTCAAACAGGTCCGACGGGGCGGTAAACGCGTCGGATGCCGGCAGGGTGCCTGCCATGCGGATGTTGCGATGAGCAAATTGAAAACCGGATTTTGCATAATTGTCCTGCTGGGCGACCACGCCGTCGAGTCCGATGGTGTGCGAAACAGGCCCGCCAAGCACGCTATCCCATAGCCGAAGGCCAAGTCCTTGCCCCCGGCGGTCCGCGCGGCACATGTAAAACCCGACAAAGGCAAAATCGGCACTGTATGTGACGCAGGAAATAACGGCGGCCAACCCTTTTTTGTCGAACGCCCCCCAGTACCCTTCCGGGTCGGTGTGCCAGAATGCTTGCAGGTCATCCTGGCCGGGGTTCCATCCTTCATCAGATGCCCATTGCAGCATGGTTTTCAGATCGTTCTCGCGCAAGCGCCGGATTTTTTCAGGATGAGCCATTATTCTTCCGTAGGAAATCGTATGTAAGCCTATGGTTTAACGCATTTTGCCGATCAGAAAAAAGAATATCGGCGGAATCTATAATAAAAAATTGCGAATGATTTTCATTTGTAATATTGGTTTTGGTCATTGTCTTTGGTTTTGCAAGCATTACGGGCTTTGTCATGATGACTTCTAAAATTGTTCGGGCGCACACGCAGGTTGCCGTGCCGGATCCACGGCGGGCGCTGGATGTTTTGTCGGCGTTTTATCGTGACAATGATTGCAGTGTTTCGATCGAAGGCGATGACCACGTGATTTCAATATCGCTTGGAACGGTTCGGGTTGGTCCGCGCGATAGAGCAATTGGCATCGAAATAACCGCTGCAAATGACACGGCAATTACCCAGCTTAAAACCGGTGTGATCACGATGGTGGATCAACTGGTACCCGGGGCTGATCTTGACTGTCGTTGGCACGGGGCAGGGCAGGCCTCGGAAAAAGGCGGTAAACTGCCCAATTTTCGCGAACTAAGCGTGGGCAAGGTTACCAATTTGGGGCCTGACATGCGCCGGCTCCGATTATATGGCGATGATTTAACCCCCTATTTGGGCGGGGCAATACATGTACGTCTGATTATTCCGCCCCATGGCGTTAGCGCGCCGCAATGGCCAACGATGGGGGAAAACGGTTTGCCGGTTTGGCCCAAGGGCGAGGACAAGGTAGAACCCCGTGTTTACACCATTCGCCAAATCAATGCCGACGAAGGCTGGATGGATATTGATTTTGTGGTTCATGGCGATAACGGCCCCGGGTCGCGATTTGCCAATAATGCCGTGCCCGGGCAGCTTGTGGGGGTAACAGGGCCGATTGGCAGTGATTTGCCAGTGGTGGACTGGTATTTGTTTGCGGCTGATGAAACGGGGATACCGGCAATTTGCCGATATTTGGAAGACTTGCCCGACGACAAAACCGGACATGTCATTCTCGAGGTTTCAGGCCCCGACGCCAAACAGAATTTGCCACATCATCTTGGGTTTGATCTGGCATGGATTTTTCGCGACGGCAGTTGCCCCGAAATGGCATTTGCTCCACAGGGGACCAATGCGGATGCAGATGCAGATGCAGATGCGGGTGATGAAGTTTCGCCGTTTGCCCGCGCAATTTGTGACATCAAGGTTCCCGATGAAACGCATGACGTTTTTTGCTGGACGGCGACAGAACAAAAGATTTATCGCCATTTGCATACCCATTTTCGCAAGACGGTAAAACTGGGCCGCGAGCAATGCCTTGTTATGACGTTCTGGCGGGCCGAGGCGCATTAAGGCCCCCTGTTTTTTACTGGAGATCGAAAGTTAGCCGATGCTAAATTGATTTTTGCTTTTGAAATTGGTATGACAAATAATTGTTCAAAAGCAGGAGACAGGAATGGCCGGCGGGGCGGCGCTTCCACCCAAGGAAAATCATGCGGAAACCTTTGCCCGGCTTCGCGATGCGCATGCGCGTGAGGTAACGGAAGATTACGTAGAGATGATTGCCGACCTGATTGTCGAGGAAGGCGAGGCGCGCGCCGTTTCATTGGCCGCGCGGTTTGGTGTGACACCGGCAACGGTTAACAATACGATCAAACGGCTGGAGCGCGACGGTTTTGTATCGAGCCGGCCTTATCGTTCCATTTTCCTGACCGATGCAGGACAAACCCTGGCCGACAAGTGCCGGGAACGGCACAGAATTGTCTATGATTTCCTGATAGCACTTGGTCTGGATGCGCAGATTGCAGAGTTCGATGCCGAAGGGATTGAACACCATGTGAGCGCCGAAACGCTGGATGTTTTCCGCGCCTTTACGGAAGGGCGTAAAGGCGAAAGTTGATCTGGTGTCTTGTTGCCGGCCCAACTGTCTGGCGGCTTAATTATATGGCCTGTTGGGTTTGACCTGATTTGTGCCTAGCCGTAATGGGCTTTTTCCAGGCGGATATTGTAAGCTGCAGATAGATTTTCAGGGGTTTTTTCCTGTATTGGCACATCGCCAAACGTGCCGGTTTTGCGTGTCATCGCACAATATTCCTGTGCATTTTCCAGTAAGGCTTGTTGTTGCGCAATCCAGTGTGCTGTCATGGTGGGGTTGGCGTGGGCTTGTTGCGGATGGCGAAATTCAACATACAAGGTTCGGCGGCAGTCTGTATGTGTCATGGCATCGGAGCAATGTACCAGCATGACATCGTGCGCAAGAATGTCACCGGCGTTAACGGCGATGCTGCGTGATGAAATGCCGGCATTGTCCTGTGTTTGAAGTTCAGCCACGCGGGACAGCTGTGCGATGTCTGCCCGTTCATAATGACTGTCAGGGATAATCCGCAAGGCACCGTTATCGTGCCATGCATCATCAAGATATAGTCCGACGGTGTAGATTGGCCCCTGCCGGTCGTGGATCATGTCCTGGTGCCAGATGATTTTCTGGGTTTCGCCGCGATTGCGAAATTGCACCGATAGATAAACGGGAACGGCATCGGGACCGCATAATTGTTTGCCAAGCCCGGCAACCGCCGGATGCCCCAGAAAAAAGAGTGCGAGTGCCGGGTCCTGCTGTAAAAGCTGCTCAATGCGAAAAACCTTGCTGATCGGTTTCATGTTTTCGCGATCAACCGTATCAATCAGGCAATTGGCAGGCTGGTGTCCTTGCCTGTGCTGGTTCAGCAGGTTTTGACATAACAGGTCCAGGCGATTTGTTATCAGTGCCCTGTCCTGCGGTGTGATCGCGGACCTGATATGGTGAAGGCTGTTGTCATTGTGTTGCTGATTGTTCGAGGTGGCAGAACCGGCCGCATGTGACGTTCCGTTTTGATCTGTTGTTACGTTATTGTCCGGGGCTGGCGGGTCGGGCCGTTGGCGGAGCCACTGTGTCATTTCGGGAAATGCAGCCGTATCGTCTTGCCGGGCCGTCATTTCAAAATACATCAGCAACGGGACCCCTATGGTGCCGCCGGTTTGGAAATGTTCGCGCAGCCACGCCCCATCGCCTTTGTATCCGCTGTCATGAAAAACGGTATCGATCGGCAAGCCGCTGGCACAGGCTGCGGCATAGGACCAGGCAAGGGCCGCCATTTCCTCGCCGCCATCATCGCCGACATTGCCCTCTGCCGTTGCCCGACGGTCTGGTGACATAACGGCAAGGTGGCCTGCTTCATGCAGGATATCGCCAGGGTAAAGCAGTTGGTCTTGGTCAATCACAAGGCCGCCTTTGCTGACAAGAATACCAGGTAAGAAAGTTTGGTCGGGCAAGGTGCCGTATGACACGGGAATGCCAATCTTACGCAGAAAACCGGTTATTTTTTCAAGGTCGTCAGCAAGGCGGGATGCGGGCATATTACACTGTTCCTGATGCGGCCTTGCGAGGCTTTATTTCTGCTGAACCGTCCATTTCCGAGCGGGTTGGAAACCATACCAGCCGGGCATTAACTTCATCGGATATGGAGGCATCTTCCTGAAAGCCGCAATTTAACAGGTAGCTGAGAAAAACCACATTATCGCGTCGTGTTGGCACCACAAGCGGGCGTTGCGTTTGCGCTGCAGCCTTCATGATCCATTGAATGACGCCCGAACCATAGCCCTTGTTTTGGGCTTTTTTAATGAAATTGAGGTCAATCAGACGCAGTTCAACCGGCCCGATATCCAGGGTTACCCGGCCAATACGCGAACCGTTTTTTTCCAGAATCAGGTAGATGGCATTGGGAAACGTGTTGCCATATCCGTTGACCTGCGCGTCAAGCTGCATGTCAATGGTCATATTGATGAAATCCTGTCCGGCATCAAGTGCCTTAAGGTCATCTCGGTTGTCGCGAAACAGTTTGGCCAGGAAATCCTTGTCGCTGGCCCGGGCCGGGCGTGCCGATATGCCGTGTGGCAGGGCGACTGTACCTGCAATCATTGTTTCCCCCTTTTGTGCTGTTATGTTGGTGCCGTTTGAAATTTGTTGTTTTTAACCAAAGACAATCTGGAAATATGCCCCTGCAGGCAAGCGCGGTGGACGCAAAATACGCTGGACGGAGACCGTTTCTATCGTCCCCTGCTCCAGTCCGTGTACATTCGCGATCAGGTCTTTGACGTCGAGGATTGGATTTTCCTGCTCGCTTGAAGCATGAAAAACAAGTGTGAAGGGGGTGCGGGTGCTGTCGGGGCCTGCACCATCGGGGTTTTCCCGGCACTCGACAAGCGTCACCGGCAAGGAATGGTTCTGTATCGAAAAGATGAACGTGCTTTCAATATAGGGGGTAAATATTTCCGCTGTGATAACGGCCAGGGATAGTGGCGCAGGCGTTGTTGTTTCAGTCATATGGTCTATCTCTTTATCGGTGTCGCGAGGGGGAACTTAACCCCTCGCATCCATGCCGCCCGTTTTAGGGGGTAGTTTTGGCTTTTAGTTGCGTGCTGGATACAATCCTTGCACACAAATGCAATAATTGATCACCTGACTTGGCTGATAGAGCGCGAATTGACGCCCTGCACCCGTTTCGCCAATGCTGAACTGGGAGTTGTCAAAGCCGCTGGCACTGCCCGTGATTGTGACGCCGCCAAGTTCAACCGTGTCTGTTACCTGTGCCGGGGGCACATACAGATTATCGGTAGTGCTTAATGCAGACCCCGGCGCTCCAAGATAATCACCGGCAGAAGGGATTTTTACTTCCCCCTTTTGTGCCGCCGCTTCAAAGGTAACGTCAATACCTGGTGCGCCGCCGCCACCGCCGCCATATGTGTGGACATGGGAGTGGGGCGGAAGCTCCGCTACCGAAAGAGTGTGATACGGGCTGCCTACTTTTACACCTTGATTAATAGTGGGGAGGCCGGGCCCGTCAAGGCTCCCGATCGCCGTTCTGCCTCTCAGATCTGGTAAGCCATAGGTAACGCGTGCGTCTCCGCCATACATGTCACCGAGCAGCGAAAACAGTGCCTGGTTTTGGCTGATTGGTAAAAGGGCACCACTGCAATAAGCCCAGTTGCGCGGTGCAAATTTAAACCCAAGCGCCCATATGACACCCATATATGTTTCGTCCATTGATTCCTCCCGTAAGTGTGGTGGCGTTACCGCGTGGTGATGTTTGCGGTAGTTACCATTTTGGTTTCAGGCAGTTGACGTTACTGTCGTGAAACTGTGACGCAGGTTTTGCCAGGATTGATGTCTGCCCCCTTTGACAGGCATCAGCGGGGACAGGTTTGTGGTTTCGTGTCTAGTTTCGCGACGGAAAGATACCAAACAGGCAAATTGAATAATTGATCGCCAGAATAGGCTGCACAATATTAATGGGAATGTTGCTGCCAGTGTTGGCAATGACAAAGTCGTTGTTGTTAAACCCGCCGCCCGTTGCGCCTGCAATGGCTGCCGTCGGGTTAGTTGCACCTTCTGCCGCAGGTACATATAAAAATCCGGCCGGGCCTACATTATTGGCAGGCAGGCCGATAAAGTCTCCATCGTCTGGCACCTGGACCGTTCCCGCTTTTTTCGAAACATGAAGGGTACCTGGAGTGCTTCCGCCATTATATGCGTGTGCATGGTTATGGCTCGGCATGTTGGCGATCGTTAATGTGAGCGATGACGAGCCTGTTTTTTCGCCGATTTCATAACGGGGCAGGCCAGGACCCTGTCCGTAGCTCAATGGAACCCGGCTTCTCAGGTCGGGCAGGGCGAAGGTCGTTTGTCCATCTCCGCCATATATTGTTTTTATAAGGCTAAAAAGTGCAGAGTTTTGTGAAACGGCAATTAATTGACCTCTGCATAGCGACCAATTACGCGGCGCAAAATCAAACCCCAACGCCTGGATAACCCCAATGTAACCTTCCATGATGTCCCCTTATGCTTTGGATTGTTTTCTATCTCAGGTTTCAATGGCATTATCAGCATTTTGATTTTAGTTGGTCAATTTAAGATTGTTGGAATCGGGGAAAAATGCACAACGTGATGTTGAGGATATATAAAAAGGTATATCGTCTGGCCGTATAGGAAAGCCGATATACTTTAATCTGGCTGAAATTGTGCGCGATTCGATAAAGTGTTTCATAGCAAGATGTTGTTTAATTTTTTGTAATCATCTCAGGTTTTTAGGTGTGGAGCGGATTCCTTTTTGGCTGCATTGGCTGGAGTGTTTTATTTCAAAATTTGAATAATTTGATTCGCAACAACGATGTGTCTCTTTTGGCTAGATAACTATGCAAACAAATAGGTTTTCCCGTAAAAGTTCAAATTTTTTAAGTGGGAAATGCATGGATTATCGCGCAGTGGTTGCAACTTTACATTCATTGGGATAGTAATTTTAATCGGTCTGAAATCAGTGCAATCCTGGTTGCGTTTCAGATCAGGGGATCAGGTAAAGCCTGCTGGGAGCAAACAAATGACACATCTTGATCGTTTAAAAGGCGCAACCGCGCTGGTTGATGGTGGATTTTCGCGAATTCAGCCGATGTGTCTGGAGCCACGCTTTATGTTTGATGCTGCTGGTGCAGCAACCGGAGCCGAAGCCGCACAGGACGCACAGGCGCAGGCTGAAGCTGCCGCTGCCGATCCTTCCGGCCATAATGGTACCGGCGACGGTAATACATCTGACGCGTCATCTGGAGGTGGCGGCAGCTACGCCAGTCCTGCAGCTTCATCCACCGGTGATACCGGGGGAAGTGATGCGGCGACTGTAACGCCCGACGCCATCCCGGCAAATAATGACCAGCAAATACATGAAGTTGCCCTGATCGATACGACGATTGAAGGCTACGAAAAACTGGCAGCAGGCTTTTCCAGCGATGTTACGGTTATTACCTTCCAGTCAGACGGGTCTTTGTCACAGATAGCTGACTTGTTGTCTTCTTATAGCCAGCTTGATGCGGTTCATTTGGTGTCGCATGGATCAATTGGTGCCATTAATCTGGGCGGAACGGTTATCGGGGTTAACGACCTCTCTGCACAGTCCGATGCACTTGCCGAAATTGGTACTCATCTTACCGAAACCGGCGATATCCTGCTTTATGGCTGTGACGTGGGCAGTGATCAGCGGGGCATGGCATTTGTTGACGCTATGGCAAGCCTGACCGGGGCGGATGTGGCCGCGTCGAACGATGCGACCGGTGCCGTGGACCAGGGCGGGGACTGGGATCTGGAAGTATCAAGTGGTGGTATTGAAACGGCTGTTTCACTTTCCGAGACAGCCCGTAATGGTTTCGATGCGTTGTTGGCATCAAGTGAGACATATGACGGCATAGACTCGGCAGGTTTTGGTATCGATCCTGGCATTACGACAGTAGATATCGGCGATTGGACATACACATCTTCTGTCACAACCAACTTTGTTGTTGGTGAAGGAAGCTCTTACACAACACCAAGTACGCTTAACACGGATGGACCTGGAACCGATAAAGTTCTTGAGATAAACGGGCCCTATACTTCGCAAAATACCAATGCACTTACGCTTACCGTTCAGGCTAAGGACGGGAGCCATTTTACGCTAACGTCTTTCGATTTCGGCATATTCTATTCAACAGATGCGGACCGCGAAGCCACAATTACTGTTTATAATGGCGCGACCTCTCTGGGAACTTTTTCTTTCAAGCTCGCGACGAGTAGTTCGGGTGACGGAATAAGTTATGTTGCCAATACAGATGCCGATTCCGACTTCAGTACTGGTAATTTTAGTTTTGATGGCAGATATGCAAATGCTACCAGTTTTTCTATTGCCATGGCGGGGCCGGGCACTTTCCAGATGGATAACCTTGTCGCTACCGCCGCGCCAACCAATAGTGCGCCGGTCGCAACCACATCGGGTGGCACGACGTCTTATACCGAGAATGGCTCCGGCACTGTTATTGATAGCGGGTTTACGGTTACCGATTCTGACAGTGCAACATTCGCTAGCGCGACAATTTCTGTAACCGGGAATTTTTCCAGTGGACAGGATGTTCTGGCATACACAAATAGCGGTTCGCAGGGAAATATCACCGGCAGTTACAATAGTTCTACCGGTGTGCTGACATTAACCTCAAGCGGAAGTACTGCGACAGCGGCTGAATGGCAGTCGGCAATTCGCTCGGTCACCTATGCCAACAGTTCGGATGCCCCTAGTGAAGCTGCCCGCACCATTTCCATTACAGTGAATGATGGAACCGACGATAGCAACACGGCAACCAAGACCGTTTCGGTAACGGCGGTCAACGACGATCCGACATCGCAAAGTTCCACCGATTCAAATGAAACGGGTTTTCCCTTCGGCTTGACCTTTACCGAAGATACACAGGCGTCACTTGATCTGACCTCTATCAATCTTGTCGATGTCGACAGCGGGTCGGGTGATCTCACCCTGGTTTTAACGGCAAGCTCTGGCGTGTTTTACTTATCTGCTTCAGGCGTTCTCGAGCTCTCTGGCCATACCACGAATACAATTACGCTGAAGGGAACACTGTCCGATCTTGAGGCATATATCAACCAGCCGACCAATATTACTTATAAGCCTGGCGAGAATATCAATGGTAGCGGTGAAAAGATTACCGTTACGCTCAACGATGGGGGCAATACCGGCACCGGTGGCGGTAGTACCGTTACGCTTGGGGATATTAACCTGACTATTACCGCCGTTGATGATGCGCCAACGGCCAGCGCACCAACAGATGTGACGGTGTTTACCGATACCCTAAGCAACCTTGACCTGTCGGCGCTTGATTTTGCCGATGTTGACAGCACCAGTTTGACTGTAACGCTTACGCTTAATGCCGGGACTTTTTCCAGCCCGGCAGATGGTAGCGGTGTTGGCAGCGGAGTAACGGCCGCTCTGGTGAATGCGACCACGATCACCCTTGCGGGCAGTATTACCGATATCAATGCTTATCTTGGTACGTCCAGCAACATCAAATACACCACGGCAAGTGGTGCCCAGGGCGATAATGTTGCGGCAATTACGGTGAAAGCCAATGATGGCACAACAGATGCGACTGTTGCGACCATCAATATTGATGCAGAAGATCCAAATGATGCGCCTGTGCTGACACCGGCATCGCCGATACTGACGGGCATCAACGAAGATGCGACAACAAATAGCGGCCAGACTGTTGGCAGCTTTTTGACCGGTGTCACTGACGCCGATACGGGAGCCGTGACAGGGATTGCCATTTCAGGGTTAACCAGTGGTAACGGAAGCTGGCAATATTCGACTGACGCGGGCAGTAACTGGACGAATGTTGGTGCGGTATCTGAAACCGGTGCGCTTTTGTTGCGTTCAACCGATCTGGTTCGGTTTGTGCCCAATGGTGAAAATGCGACCGCAGCCTCCATTAGCTACCATGCCTGGGATCAGACGGGTTCCGGTTCTGCTGGCAGCAAGGTTTCTGTGACATCGACGGGTGCAGATACTGCTTTTTCAACAGCAACGGATACGGCGTCTATCACGGTAACTGCTGTAAATGATGCGCCGACGGTTGCAGGTGTGCCTGCGACGGTAACGGTAACCGAAGATAGCGCCAGCGACCTTGACCTTTCGGCGATTGCCTTTAGCGACGTGGATAATGGCGCGACCCTCACCGTGACCTTCACGGCCGGGGCCGGAACGCTTGCTGCATCGGATGGAACCGGTGTTACGGTTGGCGGAACCAGTACGGCGCTGACCCTGACGGGCACGGTTTCGGCGATCAATACCTATCTTGATACGGTTGGGGCCATCAAATACACCTCTGCTACGAATGCAGAGGGAACGGCGGTGACTACCATTGGTGTAAAGGCCAATGACGGTGCCGGGTCGGGTGATGTTGATCTTGGTAATATGTCGGTCAATGTCACCGGAGTGAATGATGCTCCTACGGCTTCGGGTGTGCCCGCGACGGTGACAGTAACCGAAGATAGTGCCAGCAATCTTGATCTTTCGGCGATTACCTTTACCGACGTGGATAGTGGCGCGACCCTCACCGTGACGTTCACGGCCGGGGCCGGAACGCTTGCTGCATCGGATGGAACCGGTGTTACGGTTGGCGGGACCAGTACGGCGCTGACCTTGACAGGCACGGTTTCGGCGATCAATACTTATCTGGATACGGTCGGTGCCATTAAATACACGTCTGCTGCGGATGCGACAGGAACGGGTGTTACCACCATTGGTGTAAAGGCTAATGACGGTGCAGGATCGGGTGATGTTGATTTTGGCAATATGTCAGTCAATGTTACCAATGTTAATGATGCCCCGACGGTGACGGGGGTGCCTGCGACGGTAACGGTAACCGAAGATACAGCCAGTAATCTTGATCTTTCGGCGATTACGTTTGCCGATGTTGATAGCAGCGGTAATATTACCGTGACGTTCACGGCCGGGGCCGGAACGCTTGCTGCATCGGATGGAACCGATGTTACGGTTGGTGGTACAGGTACCGCAACATTGACCCTGACGGGCACGGTTTCGGCGATCAATACCTATCTTGATACGGTTGGGGCCATCAAATACACCTCTGCTACGAATGCAGAGGGAACGGCGGTGACTACCATTGGTGTAAAGGCCAATGACGGTGCCGGGTCGGGTGATGTTAACCTTGGCAGCATGTCTGTTACTGTTACCGGTGTGAATGACGCGCCAACAGTAACCGATAATGCTGTCGTGACGCTGACCGGGGCCAATGAGGATACGACCACGTCTGCGGTTTCCATTAGCGACATTCTGACGTCAGCCGGCTATGGCGATGTTGATACCGGTGCGTCATCCGGTATTGCAATTACAGGCCTTACCGGAAACGGAACCTGGCAGTATTCAACCGATGGTACGACCTGGACGACGATTGGTTCGGCATCGACGACTGAAGCTGTGTTGCTGACCTCGACCACGCAACTGCACTTTGTTCCTGATGGAAACAACGGCGAAACTGCGACCCTGTCGTTTAAGGCATGGGATCAGACCAGCGGAACAGCCTCGACCAATGGGAGCCTTCAGACCGCAGATGTTTCGACAACCGGTGGCAATTCGGCATTCTCGGTTAATACGGCAAGCGCCAAGGTGGTTGTAACCAATGTTAATGATGCCCCGACGGTGACGGGGGTGCCTGCGACGGTAACGGTAACCGAAGATACAGCCAGTAATCTTGATCTTTCGGCGATTACGTTTGCCGATGTTGATAGCAGCGGTGATATCACCGTGACTTTTAGTGCCGGGGCCGGAACGCTTGCTGCATCGGATGGAACCGGTGTGACGGTTGGTGGTACAGGTACCGCAACATTGACCCTGACGGGCACGGTTTCGGCAATCAATACCTATCTTGATGCCTCAGGTGCGGTCAAATACACCTCTGCTGCGAATGCGTCCGGAACGGCGGTGACCACCATTGGTGTTCAGGCCAATGACAGTGACGGATCGGGGAATGTTAACCTTGGCAGTATGTCTGTGACTGTGACCGGTGTAAATGACGCGCCGACAGTGACCGACAACGCCGTTGTGACGCTGACGGGAACAAATGAAGACACAACGTCTTCTGGCGTTTCGATTAGCGACATTCTGACATCGGCAGGATATGCAGATGCCGATACAGGGGCGTCATCCGGTATTGCAATTACAGGCCTTACCGGAAACGGAACCTGGCAATATTCCCTTAATGGCATCGACTGGACAACAATCAGTGCGGCATCCCCCGCTGCTGCTGTTCTTTTGTCATCGACGACACAGGTGCATTTTGTTCCCAATGACCAAAACGGTGAAACGGCTACGCTGTCGTTTAAGGCGTGGGACACCACCAGTGGTACGGCGTCGACCAATGGAATTATTAATTCGGGTGATACCACCACATCGGCCGGGACCTCGGCATTTTCCAGTGAAGATGCGTCGATTAAGATTGTTGTCAGCGATGTTAATGATGCCCCTGATCTCACAAACGGGGCCACGGTACAGTTAACGGGCACAAGCGAAGCCACCACCTCATCGGGCACGGCTGTTTCTGTCATTTTGGCGGGTGCAGGGTATAGTGATGTTGATACATCGGCGACTTCCGGGATTGCGATTACCGGAATGACCGGGAATGGCACATGGCAATATTCAACCGATGGCACCAGTTGGGTGGATATTACCTCTGCTGCCGGCAACGCGGCTGTATTGCTGACCTCGAGCAGTCAGGTGCGGTATATCCCTGATGGTAACAACGGCGAAACGGCAACACTTTCGTTTAAGGCGTGGGATCAGAGCTCGGGGTCAGCATCGACAAATGGGGGCGTTAATACTGCTGATACAACCACATCGGGCGGGACCTCGGCGTTTTCCACTAACACTGCATCGGCAAGCCTGACGGTTACCGATTTAAATGATGCCCCGACATTGACAAATGGCGGCGTTGTTACACTGCCGACAACAAACGAAGATACCACGTCTTCGGGAACGGCAGTTTCGACTATTCTGACAAGTGCCGGTTATGCTGACGCCGATGCTGGTGCAAATTCCGGGATTGCGATTACCGGCCTGACCGGCAATGGCACATGGCAATATTCTACGGATGGTACAACCTGGGTAACCATTGGCCCGGCATCGACCACTTCTGCCTTGTTGCTTAATTCTTCCAGCCAGGTGCGGTTTGTGCCCGATGGCAAAAATGGTGAAACGGCGTCGCTTTCATTTAAAGCATGGGACCAGACCACCGGGGTGGCGTCGACATCGGGAATTCGAAACACGGCCGATACCACAACATCTGGCGGGACTGCTGCCTTTTCAAACGAAGTTGCATCAGCCAGCATTGTTGTCAGCGACGTTAATGATGCGCCAACGGGGCCAGGTGGCTTGCCGGGTGTAACGGTCGAAAATGGCGGGCCGTTAAATTATTCGTTATCAGTGGCAGGGTTTGCCGATGTTGATGGCGATAATTTGACCTTTACGGCAACGCTGGCAGATGGATCTGCCCTGCCGCAATGGCTGAACTATAGCGTGAATGGCACCAATGTTACCTTTAGCGGCACCGTGCCGGGTGACTTTATCGGAAATATCGCGCTTCGGATTACCGCGACCGAAGATGCATCCGCACATTTAACCGCGACCAGCGATTTGACCATCAATGTTCAGCCGCGGCCGACTGTTGTGCCGCCTGCACCGCCATCCGCGCCAGATCCGGCACCCGTGCCACCGGTTATGGCGCCACCGGGTAATGGAAGCCTTGGTGACGCAGGGACGCCGGTGAGTTCTGCGATTGATTTTGGCGGTCGGAACAATGGCGATATTGCGCAGCCGGTGACGGGGCAACTGGGTAGTTTAAGCCCGATTGATACCAGTCCGACGCCTGTTATGGCCGGGTTCGAAAGTGCAACACCGCCCTCGATTTTCGGGAACAGTGGCGGGCAAACCATTTTTGGCGGCGATGTAGGTGGCGGAACGGGTATTCTTGCCGCGCGGAGCCAGTTGATTACATCGCAAGGGTCTGGTGTTGGCGGACAGGGGCCTGTGAATGGGGCAACTGGCAATGGACCAGATGGGAGCGGGGGGAATGATCTGCCTTCGGGGAATGAAGATATAAATGGCGGTGGTGGTCCAAATGCTGCACCGGCAGGGAACGTGCCCGCAGAACAGGCCCCCGAACAGGCACCGGAGCAAGGTGAGCAGGACGGTAGCGCGGAACCATCTTCCGATAATTCACCTTCTGCAGCGTCGCCGGATGGTGCCCCTGATAATTCGTCGGGGAATGAAAATGGCGACGTTCCGCCTTCGGATGCCGGCAATGTTCAGGGAAGCCTGATGGTACCTGGCATGTCGCCGTTCGATACCGCTGCAAATATGGATTTTACCGACCAGTTGGCCGGCGCTGGCAATGCATTTGATCGTCATGCCAGCCTGTTGTCGAAGGCTTTGTCACATTATGACGCGTCAGCTGCTTAAGGGCTGATGTGCTAACTGCATTTTACGATTTGTTTTGGGGCTGCCGGTTCAGGATGAACCGGCAGAAAGTAGGGAGATCGGGATTGTTTAGCAGTTCTGTGCGATTGAACAGCGCGCGGTTGCGTAAGGGCATTGTGCCTGTTGCCGTGTTGGGGACGTTACTGTTGGCCGGTTGTGCGGTAACGCCAGAGCCGCTAACCCAGGCGGAAAATGATAGCCGGGTCCAGTCGGATTTAAACCGGCTGTTTGCCAACCAGGAAAAAATAGATGGTCCGTTAACGCTTGATGATGCGATTGCACGGGCGTTGAAATACAACCTCGACCATCGTTTGAAGCTGATGGAAGAGGCGGTTTCGATGGGGCAGCTTGACGTTGCCAATGTCAATTTACTGCCTGATGTGGTCGCCAAAACCGGCTGGACCACCCGCAATAACCGCGACAGCACCTATAACGAACAAAAGACATCCACGTCGGTCAGTTCGGACCGTACCATTCGCAAATCTGACCTTTCGGTAAGCTGGAATGTCCTGGATTTTGCCATCGGCTATATGCGTGCCCATCAACAGGCCGATATGGCCCTGATTGTGTCCGAACGTCGTCGTCAGGTGATCCATAGTGTGGTGAATGAAACCCGGGGGGCGTATTGGCGCGCCGTTGCGGCCGATCGTGCCCTGAAGGATTTTGATCAGGTGCTGGACCGGGTTCGGGGGGCCCTTGGCCGGTCGCAAAAGCAGGTTGATGAAGGGATTGGGGGCCAGCTTGATGCGCTTAGCTATCAGGAAGACCTGCTGGTTACCCTGCGCGAACTTGAAACCCGTCGCCGTCAACTGATTGAGGCCCGCACCGAACTTGCGGTGTTGATGAATATTCATCCTGACAGCGAATTTACCCTGGTCGACAGCAGCACCGAAAATCATCCGTTGCCATCCATCGCGATGGATTCCGACCAGCTTGAGCTGGAAGCGCTGCATAACCGTTCGGAATTGCGATCTGAAGCGTATCAGTTGCGGATCAACCAGCGCGATTCAAAAATCGCCCTGATCCAGATGGTGCCGGGGCTTAACTTTTCAGCCGGGATTAATCATACGACCGATAGCTATAAGGTGAATTCGCGCTGGTATGACGGGGCACTAAACCTGTCGTGGAACCTGATGCAGGTGTTCAAGGCACCGGCAAACATGAAGCTGGCCGATACGCAAATTGAACTTTCAAAGGTGCGTAGCCTTGCGCTTAGCATGGCCGTGATCAGCCAGGTTAATATTGCGCAGCTTCGGTTTAATCATGCGCTGGACGATTTTAAACTGGCAGACCGGATTTCAAACGTGCAGGGCCGTATTGTGAGCAGCATGCAGGCGCAGCGTTCGGCCAATACTGTTGGTGAAAGTGATGAAATTCGTGCCCAGGTGCGTTCATTGCTTTCAGGATTGCAACGTGACATGGCCTATGCTGATTTGCAGGCCGCCTATGGGCAGGTTTTTGCCTCTATCGGGGTTGATCCGTTGCCCGGTGATGTTGCCGATGACTCGCTTGATAGCGTTGCCGAGGGGATCCACACCGTTATGAACCAGTGGCAACATGGCCAGTTTGACGCCCGCGGCGTTGTGGCCGAGGCCGAAGCCGTCAAAGTGCCGGAAGGTCACGATACCGCGATGGCAGAAAACCACGCGCAGGCCACACAATGATGGCAGGCAGGCCAAAAAATGCGCGGGTCGGGTATCGCTTGCCAGCCCGGGCAGCCTTTTTCCTGGCACTAACAATGATGGGTGGCTTTATGCTGCCCATCACTGCATTTGCGCAATCGGCCCGTGATGCAACCGCAACCGGCACCGACCGGCCTGTTGATCCTTACCTGACGCCGGACATTAACATGTCGGGTTCGGATGCCGAAATATCGGGAAATGATGCCGGGTTTTATAACAGGGCGAACGGGAATAATGGCACGGATGCAACGGTAACCGAGGCCCGGGCCCTGGTGGCAACGCGCAGCCGCGCATTGTTGTCGGCCGAAATTGCGGCGCGCATTGCCGATATGCCCAAGCGGCCCGGCACGCGGTTTGCCAAGGGCGATGTGTTGGTGGTGTTTGATTGTTCGGCCTATCGGGCGCAGCGTGCTGCTGTGGCAGCAGATTTGCGCCAGGCCAATGCACAATACAAGGCGCAGCAACGGCTGGCGGAATTACGCACAGTTGGCGAATTGGATGTTGTTATGGCCCAGGCCGCGGTTGAGCGTGCCAAGGCGCAATTGCAGTTGCAGGATGTTTATTTAAATCGCTGCAAAATTACCGCCCCTTATGCCGGTGCGGTTGTGGATTGGCATAGTCAGCCGTATCAAACAGCCAATCCGGGCGATCAACTGATCGAGATTGTCGGGTCTGGCGATTTGGAACTGGAATTGATTGTCCCGTCACAATGGCTGGGCTGGTTAAAGGTTGGTCAGGGGATTTCGGCGCATATCGAAGAAACCGACAGCGACATTCGTGCCAAGGTGGCACGAATTGGCGCAAGAATTGACCCTGTTAGCCAAACCGTAAAAATATATGCATCCTTGGGTGACGATGCCAAAACACTTTCGCCCGGGATGAGCGGACGGGCTGTTGTAGACGGGCATGTGTCGCAATAGGCTGCCCTGCCATAGTTCTGGCGGACCCGGATTTTGCGTGTTCGTGAGTTTCTGACTTTGCATTTTCGGCGATATTTGGCCCGGAACTGTTTTTATCCATCAATACAGGCGACAACCCTTTATGGCGCAAGAAAACCTGATACGTGAGACCCCGTGGGCATTGTTGATGGGGATCGAACGATCAATCCGTCATGCCGCCGATTTGACGGCCTTTCGTTTTGCCGTTGTCAGCGAGCCGCGACGGCTGATCTCGTATCAGCAGGCGATACTGGTTTCAAAAACCGGGGCCAGCAAATATCGCGCCCTTTCCGTATCGAATGTGCCAACGCTGGATCGTAATGCGCCTTACATCCGGTTTTTAGAACGGCTGTTAAAAACTTTTGGCAGCAATGGCGAATTAAGCAAACCGGCAACATTGGAACCTGGCACATTACCGGAAAAATTGCAGAGTGAATGGCAGGAATTTTTGCCATCCTGTGTGTTCTGGCAGCCATTAAGAGCTCCGGATGGTACCGAAATTGGCGGGCTGATTTTAACGCGCACGGCACCCTGGCAGGAAGCGGAACTGGTGTTGCTTGATCAATTGGCAGATTCAATCGGGCACGCCTGGAGCTCGCTGTTGAAGCCGTCGGCGCGGTTGCGCAAATCGCGGCCGGGTTTAAGGAAATTTGCCGGTATTGGTGTCGGGATTGCCCTGTTGGCGGTGCTGGCCTTGCCCGTACATCAAAGTGTGATCGCCCCGGCCGATGTGATTGCCCATGACCCGGTGCCAGTTGCGGCACCAATTAACGGCGTTATTCGCGATATTAATGTGCGCCCGAACGCCGAGGTAAAGGCCGGCGATATTTTGTTTTCGTTTGAAGATGCCGAACTTCGCGCCAATTACGAAGTTGCGTTGCGATCGGTAGACGAAGCCGATGCCGAATTGCGCCGTGCCGCCCAGCAGGCATTTGGCGATGCCAAGGGACGGGCGGAGGTTGCCCTGCGCAAGGCGCGACTGGCCTTGCGTCAGGAACAGGCCCAATATGCCGGGTATCAGTTATCGCAGGTTGATGTGAAGGCTCCGGTAGACGGCATCGCCGTGTTTGGCGACCCAAATCGCTGGCGGGGGCGCCCGGTTGCAACGGGTGAACAGGTAATGTCGCTGGCCCGGCCCGATGAAGCTGACCTGGCAATTTACATTCCGGTTTCCGACGCGATCAATCTGGAACCCGGTGCGGATGTGCGCCTTTTTCTGGATGTGGATCCATTACATTCCATTCCGGCAACACTGGAACTTTCATCCTACCAGCCGGTGAAAACACCTGACGGGGTGCTGGCTTATCGAGCCGTTGCCAGCTTTGGGGAGGATAACCCGCCACCACGCATTGGCCTTAAAGGATCGGCCAAGTTGCTGGGGGATGAAGTGCCACTGGTGCTGTTTTTGTTGCGTCGGCCGCTTGTGGCGCTGCGCCAGAAAATCGGGATGTGACGGGCATGGCAACGGTGGCAGAAATGATGGGCCAGCAAGAGGATATTCCCTTGCCGCCGCTGCGCCAGGATTTACGCCTTTTGCCAGCCGAAAATGATGAATATGGCGCGCCCTGCTGGATTATTCATGACCCGGTGAGAAACCGTTATTTCCGCATTGGCTATGCCGCGTTTGAAATGCTGCGGCGCTGGTCGCTGGGGAAAGCATCGTTGCTGCTTGATCGTATCCGGCAGGAGACAGTGTTAACCCCGGATCAGGCGGATATTCGCAGCCTGATAACGTTTTTGCACGGTAGTGGCCTGTTGATGCGGGTTGGAGCCGAGGTTGTGGCAGAATTTTCGCGTATTGCCAATGCCGGGAAGCCCCCGTTCTGGAAATGGCTGATCCATAATTACCTGTTTGTGCGCGTACCGTTATTTCGACCGGACCGTTTTTTGGCGCAAACCCAGTGGCTGGCCGATTTTTTTGCATCAAACTTTGTTAAATGGCTGGTGCTGGCGATTGGCGTGATTGGCATTGTCATGACCATTCGCCAATGGGATGCCTTTTTGGCAACCTTTATGGGCTTTGCCAATTTCCAGGGTGTCGTCTGGATGGCGGTAACCCTGACGGCGGTTAAAATTTTGCATGAAATGGGCCATGCCTATACTGCACGACGATATGGCTGTCGGGTGCCGACCATGGGGGTGGCGTTTCTGGTCATGTACCCTGTTCTTTATACCGATACATCCGATGCCTGGCGGTTAACCAAACGCAGTGAAAAGCTGCGTGTGGCGGCGGCGGGCATTCGTGTGGAACTGATGCTGGCACTGGTGGCTACGTTTTTATGGCATGTGGTCCCATCCGGCCCTGCGCGCAGTGCCGTTTTTTTGATGGCGTCGGCAACCTGGATTACCACGCTTCTGATTAATCTAAGCCCGCTGATGCGGTTTGACGGGTATTATTTGCTGTCGGATTATTTACGCATTCCCAATTTGCAAAACCGGGCTTTTGCCATGACCAAATGGTCATTGCGGCAGTTTTTATTTGCCCTGAATGTGCCGCCGCCTGAACCGGCCAGTGCCCATCGCCGCCGTGTTTTGATTGCCTATTCGGTGGCGGTATGGATTTATCGTTTTTTCCTGTTTCTGGGCATTGCGCTGGTTGTTTATCACCTGTTTTTCAAGGTGTTGGGCATCGTATTGTTCGGGGTGGAAATTTTGTGGTTCATCCTGTTGCCGATCATCAATGAAATAAGGATGTGGTGGAAAATGCGGAACCACGCCCACTGGACTGTTCCCAATATTACCTTGCTGGTCCTTCTGATTGCCGGAATTGCAATTTTGGTGGTGCCGTGGCGGACAACCATTTCGGCCAGTGCCCAGTTACAGGCCGCCGGAGAGGCCGAAATTATCAGCCCAGGCAGCGGTGTTATTGAAGAAGTGCTGGTTAGGGAAGGTGACGAGGTTAAGGCCGGAGATGTATTGTTACGGATGCAGTCACCGGAATTGACCAGCAAACGCCGCAGCATGGCCCTGCAATTGCGTGAAGCCGAAATTACACTGGCGCAGGCGCGTAGCAGCAATGAATTTCAGGAAGATGTTGCAAGCCGAATGCAGGAAGTTTTACGGTTTCGCGCCAGTTTGTCGGCATTGGAAGCCCGTCAGGCACAGTTGGTGGTGCGCGCCCCGTTTGACGGGGTGGTACGCGATATCAACGATATCGTGCATCGACAAAGCTGGATCGGTAGCCGAAAAAACCTGATGCGTATTGTGGACCAGAACGGAACACACCGTTTGATCGGTTATGTATCGCAAGGCGATGTCATGCGCCTGCCGCCTACGGCCAGTGCCCGTTTTTACCCCGATCAAATCACCCGGCCTGTTCTTGACGTACAGATCGATCGGGTAGACCGGTTTAATTCCCCGACACTGGAGGCGCCGGCCCTTAGTTCAACCAATGGCGGGCCATTGGCGGCACGCCCTGATAACAATGGCGGGTTTGTCCCGGTTGATGCTGTGTACCGGGTATCGGGATATGTGGTGGCCCCGCCAGAAACGGCGTCAGAGACTGCAACGTCCGCCGATGTGCCGTTACGTGACAACAAAGTACAAGGCAACAAAGACGGCAAGCTGGAAACTATTTTACGGGGAACCCTGGAAATTGATGCCCCGGCCCGCAGCCTGGCCGTGCAAATGTATCAGGCGGTCGCGGCAGCCGTGATCCGGGAAATGTCGTTTTAGGGGTTGGTGCTACACATGATGCGTGCCCACACCGTAACCCAACACCAATCCCCTGCGTGCGATGTACAGGGGATTGGTGAATGTTGATTATCGGGCGGGCAATGAAGGCTTAACCGCCGGATTTCTAGTTGGCCCCGTGGATTAATCGATAAAGGCTTCCCCGTCAAACAGCTTGCGTGCCGTTCGCAAAATGCCAGCCCGGGTAACTGCGCCGGTATCATCAAGGTTCAGGATAACCCCCATTTGTCCGGTTGGATGTTCGACCGAAAGCGACAGATGTTGTCCCTTGGCGAAAGAGGCCACCATGCTGGCCGGGCTGTTTGGCAACAGGCAGGCCGTGGCGACACTGACCGCGCCCAAAACCCCGATAGAGGCATGGCAGCGATGGGGAATAAAGGTACGGGTGGAAATGGTCCCACCATTTGTGGCAGGCGAAACCATCGACATTTTGGGAACGGACGCACTGGTAACATCGCCCAAATTCATCATTGGTCCGGCTGCCAGGCGGATTTTTTCCAGTCGGGCGCGCAAGGCTTCGTTGGCTTCAAGCTCTGCCCGGGTTTCCTGGCCGGTAATGCCCAGATCAGATGCTGCCAGAACCACACAGGGCATACCGTTATCAATCAGGGTGACGGCAATGCCATCAATGATGTCGACAGAATTGCCCGTGGGCAGCAATGCCCCACAGCTTGACCCGGCAGTATCGGTAAACAGCAGGGGGATGCCTGCCGCTGTGCCCGGCACCCCGTCGATCCGGGCGGTGCCGTTATAATCGGGTTGGCCGTTTGGCGTTTGCACGGTGGCGATGGCGGTTTGGCCAGTATTTTCCATATAAATGGAGACGTCGGTTTCGCCGTTTTGCCCGGCAACAAGGCCGCGTTCGATGGCAAAGGGGCCAACCGCGGCCAGCATGTTGCCGCAATTTTGCTTGTCCGTGACAATGGCCTGATCCACAAATACCTGCAAAAACAGGTAATCAACATCGACACCGGGCCGGGTGGATTTTTTGACAATCGCAACCTTGGATGTCAGCGGGTCGGCCCCGCCCATGCCGTCGATCTGTCGTGGGTCGGGCGAGCCCATAACGCGCAGCAAAATGTCGTCCCGCGCGGCCGTATCGGTCGGCAGGTCATCGGCCAAAAAGTATCCGCCCTTTGACGTGCCGCCACGCATCCACATGCAGCGAATGGCCCTAGACATATTTTAACCCCTTGGCCGCCAGCTTTTCGCGCATGTCGTAAATATCAAGCCCAAGTTCCCCCTTCATCAGGCGGGCGCGGGTGCGGGCTTCCTTGTCTTCGCGGGCCAGCGATTTTTCCAGTGTTTCGGCTGTGTTTTCATGGGGAACAACGCAGACGCCGTCATCATCGGCAACAATCACGTCCCCCGGGTTGACGATGGCCCCGGCAATATTGATGGGCACATTGACCGAACCAATGGTTTCCTTGACGGTGCCTTGTGCCGAAACGGCCTTTGACCAAACCGGAAAGTCAATTTCGGTTAAATCGCGCACGTCGCGTACACCCGCTTCGATAATCAGGCCGCGCACCTTGCGAAACATCAAGGATCGCGCCAGCAATTCGCCGAAATAGCCGGTATCGCAGGGTGATGTCGGCGCAACCACCAGAATATCGCCTTCCTGGCATTGTTCGACCGCGACATGCAGCATCCAGTTATCGGCCGGGGCGATGGAAACTGTGACGGCGTTGCCAGCCACGCGTGCGCCGGGGTAAATCGGGCGCATATGCGATTGTAAAAGACCGGTGCGGCCCTGTGCCTCGTGAACCGTGGCAACACCGCATTTTCCCAAACCGTCGACAATTCCCAGATCGGTTCGCGCAATATTTTGTACAACTTTCCCCATCAGAGTTCATCCACTGTGCGCGGATAGACCGACTGGAAACCTTCGGCATATTTTGCCGCCCGGCCCCCGGCCTGTCCGCCAGAATTGCGCCGGAAATGATTGGCGCGGTTTTCGGCAACATTTTCATAATAATGCCAAAGGTGTTCCTGCCCTTCCATGCACTGGATGGCCGCCCATTTTTTGTCCCAAACATCGGTGATATCCAAAAACAGGTCGGGTTTCCATTCCATCTGTTCGGTCTGGTGGGGTTCAAACAGGTAAAGCTGTGGTGCGCCCAAAACTTTCTCGCCGGGGTTATGGCCCCAGGCCTGTGCGATCATGCGGCATTCAATGGCAACCCGGGTCGCAAGGGAATGATCGGTATTGTAATTATCGACAAAGCTGTGGCTCAGCATGAATTTGGGCTGAACTTTGCGGATGATATCGACCAGCTTGAATTTGGCATCGCGGCCCACTTCCAGTGGGTAGTCACCCAGATCCATAAATTCAATATCGTGTACGCCCAGTGCCCTGGCGGCATTTTCGGCTTCGCGCTTGCGTTCGGTTTTGACATGTTCAAGCGTGCAACCGTCTTTTTTCCACAGCTTGGCCGATTCTCCGCGTTCGCCATAGGACAGGCAAACCACGCTGACATTGTATCCCTTGGCCGCATGCAGGGCGATGGCACCCCCACAGCGCCAGACAAAGTCGGCGGAATGGGCACTGATAACCAGTGCGGTTGGCTTGGTGTCGCTCACGTTTCGAACTCCCTTTCGGATCTTTGATTTTGTGGGACAGACCCTATGCGCGATTGCCGGTTTGAGGAAATAGAACCCGTGACAATCGCTATAATTTTTTTCTATAGTCCGGTTGAAATGCGATAAGTGTGAAAGAAAATTTATGGACGTGGCGATCCCGAACCTTAAGCATTTGCGGGCCTGTGAGGCCGTTCTGCGAACCGGAAGTTTTAGTGCGGCGGCCAATGAAGTATTCATGTCGCAACCAGCGGTGACACAGGCGGTCGCAAAGCTGGAGATGGTTTTAGGCAGCGTTTTATTTGATCGCCGTCCCGAAGGGGTGTTTCCCACTGACATTGGCCGTTTGTTTGTTAACCGGGTGGGGCGGATGCAGCATTACCTGGCAACGGGGATGGCGGAAATCATGCGCAGCGCGCGCCGCCAGCATGGGCAAACGGCAAAATTGCATCATTTGGTAACCAGCGTGCAGTTGCGCGCCCTGGTTGCCATTGCCGAAGCGGGAAATTTCAGTTTGGCCGCGCGTTCGATTGGTATTTCGCAGCCGTCCTTGCATCGGGCCGCCCGTGATCTGGAACATTTATGTGCGGTGCCGCTATTTGAAAAAGCCAGTAGCGGCATTTTGCTGACCAAGCAGGCCGAAATTCTGGTGATGAACACCAAACTGGCCCTGATGGAGCTTGATCAGGCCTATGATGAAATTGAAGCATGGAAAGGGGGGCGCGGCGGGCGTGTCGCAATTGGCAGTATGCCGCTGGCGCGCAGTGCCATTTTGCCCGCTGCCGTAAATGATCTTTTGAGCCACGCCCCCGATACCCGGATTAGTATTATTGACGGGCCCTATCGTGAATTGCTGTTTGCCCTGCGCCATGGCGATATTGATATTTTAATTGGGGCGTTGCGTGACCCGGTGCCTGTTGATGACGTGATGCAGGAACGGTTGTTTGATGACCCGCTGGCGATTGTAGCACGGGTTAATCACCCGCTTATGACCAAGGACAACATTACTCTGGACGATTTGGCCGCCTGTGCATGGATTGTGCCGCGTCGCGGGGCACCGACCCGGGAATATTTTGAAACCATGTTTCCCGAAGGCGGACTTCGCCCGCAAAGTGTGATTGTGACCGGGTCGCTGGTTTTGATTCGCCGGTTATTGTCGACGAGCAACCAGTTAACCATTATTTCGCGCCATCAAATTGCACAGGAAGAAAAATATGGCGAGTTGCGGCGTTTGCCGCTGGCATTGTCAGACACTGAACGCCCGATTGGCCTTACCATGCGCAAGGGATGGTCACCAACAGCAATCCAGCGCGATTTTCTATCCCGTTTGACTGACATTGGCCGCCGCGCGAATGATATCTGGTAGCAGGATGCCGGTGTTATAACGCCCAAAAGGGCAGCGCTAAGGCCGCTGCCCTTTGATTGCCTGGCGTTGGCGGGTGTTAAATCAGTCTTGCAGCGCCTTCAGAATCATGTCGGCGCGGTCCTGGTATTCCAGTTCGCCTGCGTCAAGTTTCAGGTTACCAATGCGGCGTTGCCATTGAACGGTGGCTTTTGCCATTTCATTGGCAAGGCCCAGTTCATGTACGGTTAAGGCGACTTCTTCCATTTCGGCGGCCCGGCGAATGCCGTGGGTCATCGAACGTTCCAGCATATAACCGGCCTTGGCGGGGAAATCGAAACCGGGATAGGTTTTATCAAGCGATGCCAGAACAGCTTCTTCGACCCCGGCTTTGCGCCCGGCCAAAACACACTCGGCAAACAGGGCTTCCATCCCCTTCATCATGATAGAGCGGATCATTTTAATTGACGATCCTGCGCCAATGTCGCCCTGCACAATGGCCGGGGCCATATCAAGGTCGGCCAGATAGGCAAGGCCGGCTTCGGCATGGGGCCCGGAAAGCAAAAGCGGTGTCTTGTGCAGTTTCGGGTAAACCGGTGCCATGACGGCAACGTCGACATAACGCCCGCCTGCGGCTTCTATTTTTTCGGCATTGCGGCGTTTGGTGCCCGGCGCACAGGAATTGCAATCAAAGAAAAATGCCCCCTTGGGGAAAGACGCAGCAGCATTTTCGGCAACCAAAGCTGCCTGATCGGCGGTGACCAGCGAAAATACGGCACTGGTATCGGTCATGGCGACGGCGGCACTTACAGCACCAAGAACATTCAGTTTCTGATAGTCGGCATTTTTGGCATCACGAACGGTAACATCGGGGTCGTTTGTTTTGATATCAAATGCCTTGATGGTCGCCGGGCGATGTGTATCCCAGCCTTTGACAAAGGCCATTGCAGCCTCGCCAAACCCCAGAAAGGCAACGGCCTGTTGTTCGATTGTCATGGTAGCGTGTCCTTTTCGTGCAGGGGATACGGCGCCAGGCCGACAGGGTCCCCGGTCATTCGCGATATTTGTTTTATGGTCCGGAATATCAGGTGTGGGGCGGTTTTCTGTCTAGGGCAGGGGCAAGTCCAGCAACCAACTGAACCCGGCAAAACCGATCAGAAACATGCAGGCACCGGTGACCACTGCGGTGCGCCATGCCGGTATGCCATCAAGCAAAACCACACCGATGGCCGCAAACAACGACAGGGTCAGGGCCATGCCGATTAGCGGCGATACGATAGAAGCCAGCACCACCAAAGCAATGAAAGCGACCAGCTTTATCGGGATTGGTCCTTTGGTGCCGGGTTGTTTGCGCCACGACTGCAGCACATACAGAACGGCTAGCACCAGCCCGAAAATGGCAATGGCGACAGGTAGTTGTGCCGGTCCGACATCATCGGGCAGGGGGCTTTGCGGCAGGGCCAGTGCCAGATAAAGATAGATTGCGTTAAAGGCTAAAAAAACAATGGCAAGAAGGGGTTCGTAAAATCGGGTCATGGTTCGTACCAGTGTTGGCTGCGGCCCGAAGGCCGCAGCGCAGAACATAACAGTTATTTCTGGAAACCGGCGTCCTTGAGAAATTCGGACTGGGTTTTAAGCTGTTTTTCCGCCATCGACCGGAAATCGCCATCCTTGATCGACAGGTTTTCCTGCTTTTGCTGTTTCATGAAGGTTTTCCATTCGTCGCTGGCCTGAACCTTGTCCAGTGCGGCCTGAATGCTGGCAACAACGTCATCCGGTGTGCCAGCTTTGACCGAAACACCGCGCCAGACCATGTCGTCAAGGTCAATGCCCTGTTCCTTGAAGGTCGGAACATCGGGGAAATAGCTGGAGCGTTCTTCGGTGGAAATACCCAGAAGGCGAATATCGCCACTTTCAACCTGTGACAGGCCACTGGACGGGGTCATCATGGCGGCATCCAAATGATCCCCCATCAGGGCGAGGGCAACTTTACCCGAGGCGTCATAGGGGATCCATCCCGCCTTGAAGTCTTTGGCCGTCATGAACTGATACAGCATATACTGGTGGAATCCGCCGGTGCCATACCCGCCCACGCGCAGGCTTTCAGGGTCTTTTTTCATAGCATCGACAAAATCCTGTGCCGACTGCAAATTCGCATCCTTGCGCACGGCCAGTGCCGAGGGCTCGCCCTGCATGGCGCGCACAAAACGCAGATCGTCGAGTTTATAGGGCATCAGGTTGCGGGCGATGCTAAAGGTCAGGGTGCTGGTGTGAACCAGAATGTTATAACCATCGGCTGGCTGGTTTAGCACATAGGACATGCCGACAGATCCGCTACCGCCCGGACGGTTGACAACCTTGGTTTGCCAGCCCGCCTGTTCGTCCAGCAATTTGGACAATTCGCGGCCATAGGTATCAAGCGCGCCGCCTGCACCGGCCCATACCACCAGGTTTACCCGGTGTTCGGGAAAATCGGCAGCATGGGAAACGCCTGCCGTGCCAAGCAATGCACCAAAGACAGCGGTGGAGATGATTTTTGACAATTTCGAAGACATGGTCTCTTCCTCCCGGGATTTTTGTTTTAAGTGGTTTGGTTGGTCGCATTTGAGCGGCGCGATTTCAGCTTGCCCCAGATTGGCAGCAGCAAGCTCAGCACGCTTAGCACAAGGAACAGCAGGCTAAGCGGGGATGTCACGAAGATGGCGTAATCGCCGTGCGACGTAACAAGGGCGGTGCGGTAATTGGTTTCGATCAGGTATCCCAGCACCATCGACAGAATAATCGGCGCCATCGGGATTTTGAATTTTTTAAGGATGTAACCCAGAACGCCAAAAGCCAGCGTCATATAGACATCGAACATCAGGTTGCGCAGTGCAAAGGCACCCAGCATCGCCATGCAACCAATGCCCACTGCAATGACAGAATTGGACAGACGCAATACCCAGCCCCATACCGGCAACAGCAAAGATCCAACAAAAAACAGTGCGATTGATGTCATTGCCAGCCCCCACAAAACCGTGTTGACCAGGACAGGTTCGCTGGCAAACAGTTCAGGACCGGGGCGCAAGCCGTGCAAAATAAGTGCGCCGACGAGAACCGCCGTGGTTGGTGATCCGGGCACGCCAAGTGCCATAAGCGGGATCATTGCACCGCCGACTGTGGCGTTATTGGCTGATTCCGGTGCGGCAACACCGGCAGGTTCGCCCTTGCCAAAGCCGTCGGGGTTTTTTGACCGGCGACGGGAAAAATCGTAGGAAACCCAGCAGGCTATATTGCCGCCTACGCCAGGTAAAATACCCAAAAGCGTGCCGATCACGGAGCCCGAAACAATGGTGCTGCCCAGTTTGCGCCACTGTGTCAGGGACAGCAGGGCAAAACGAACCCGGGGTGTGATGCTATGGGTTTCGGACTTGCCGCCTTCGGCCAGACTAAAGGCTTCGGATACGGCAAACAGGCCGATCAATGCGGTCAGGAACGGGATGCCTTCAAACAGTTCGGGCACGCCAAAGGTAAAGCGCGGCACACCCGAAATGGGGTCAATGCCGATGGTGGCAATGGCAAGTCCAAAGGCCCCGGCCAGCAGCCCCTTGACCAGCGACCCGCTTGAAAGCGACGCAACCGAGGTGAGACCAAACAGACCGACCGAAAAATAAGCCGCCGGGCCAAATTCAAGCGCGACCGATGCCAGCGGCTTTGCCAGTACCAGCAAGGCAAACGCCCCGATCAGGCCGCCAACACAAGATGCATTAAGGGAAACGGCCAATGCCTCGTTGGCGCGGCCCTGACGGGTCATGGCGTAACCGTCTATTGCGGTTGCTGCGGCGGCCGCCGTGCCCGGCGTGGACAGCAAAATGGCACTGACCGATCCGCCATATTCTGCTGCCATATAAAGGGCAACCAGCAACAACATGCTAAGTTCGGGCGGCATGTTATAGGTAAAGGGGATCAGCAGGGTAATGCCGATGGACGGCCCCAGCCCCGGCAACGCACCCACCACGACGCCAACGGCTGTGCCGATAACAAGGCACGCAAGGCCGGAAAAACTGAAAATAACGGCAAACGCATCCATAATACTGCTCATGAATGGCTCCGGTGGTGCAGGTTGGCCCGGCGGGCGGCAAGGGGGGCAGACAAAACCTGTGGATGGGGCAAAAATAGGGGCGCGACCGCAGGCGCCGAAAAAATCATGCCTGTAACGGCGAATTCGGTCATTACCTTGTTCCTGATTGGCAACCGATACCTGCGCCTCTTAAGGGGCTTCAGGCATAAGTTTTTCGTTTCCATATGGCAGCTATTTTTAATTGCAATGTGGGGAATGAAATTGTGCCGTCAATTCCGCGACAGAAGACTTCCCGTTATTGCAGCTTGTTTGCCGCCATTTTTTCGTTGGTTTGTGTCTCTGGTGTGCCTGATTTGGCGACGGATCGCTAATAGAATGTATGATAATTGGTATAAGAAAATTCTAAGTGTATTACGTTTTGTGAGTTGGCTGTGCTTTTGGCAGAGGGGATAAATGGCAGAATTAAACGGGTTTGCGATGCAAGCAGAACAGACGATGTTTTTCATCACGGATTGTTTTTTATGAAGACACCGGTTTTTCAGGCATCTGATATTGGTGGAATTTTATCTGAAAAAAGAACAGGCAGAAGGTCGGGGTGGGATCGACCTTCTGCCTGTTCATAGGCTTGCGCCAGTAAAGGCTGCATATAAGCTGTCATTCAGCGGGGGCTGGTGCCATGGCAAGCGGGGCCGGTTTTCAATGTCTGGCGTCGACTTCTGACCGGGCGGAGGTCAGGCAGTTCGCACAGACAGAATACCGAAACCGCTGGCGGGGACGTTCCAGTGGCTGTTTGACGACGCGGACCATAACAAGCGGTAAAAAAGCAGGCTATGCGCGTTTGGCGCGCCCCCTATTCTTGATTGGAGAACGCTGATTTAACATTTTGAAATCAAACAATTGTTTGTATGGTTTTTCAGGTGATAACCCGAATTGGTGCCTTGTCCATCCAGGCTAAAATTGCATCAACTGTTTGACCATAAAAGATTTTCCAGGTTTCGCGTGTCACATATCCCAGATGCGGGGTTAACAGCAACCGGTCGCTTTTTCGCAACGGGTGGTCGGCGGGAAGGGGTTCCTGGTCGTAAACGTCGATGCCGGCGCCAGCTATAAGGCCCTTGCTGGTGGCGTCGAGCAGGTCGTCAACATTTATAATTGGCCCGCGTGATGTGTTGACCAAAAAGGCCGACGGTTTCATTTTTTCAAAATCGACCTGGCTGATCAGGTTTACAGTGCGATCTGACAGGCGCTGATGGATGGTGATGAAATCGCTTTGTGCCAACAGCTCATCCTTGCCGGCTTTTTGTACGCCCAGTTCAGTACATCGCTCCGCTGTCAGGTTTTCCGACCACGCCATAACGTTCATGTCAAACGCCTTGGCAATTTGTGCCACCTTGCCGCCCAGTCGGCCCAAACCAATAATGCCAAGGGTTGACCCCGCCAAATCCTGCCCAAGGCCAATCTGCCAGCCGCCGTGCTGCATCGATGCATTCTCTGGCACAATGCCCCGTGCCAAACCTAATATTAGGGCAAAGGTTAGCTCTGGCGTGGCGGTGGACGGGCTTTCGGTACCGCATACGGTGATGCTGTTACGCGTTGCGCCCTCCATATCAATCGCGTCATTGCGCTTGCCGGTGGTCACAATCAGCTTCAGGTTTGAAAGCCGGTCCAGAAGGGAACCGGGCAGCGGGGTGCGCTCGCGCATGATGCACAAAACATCAAACGGTGCCAGACGGGCAACCAGATCATCCTCGTTGGTGATCGTGTCGTGAAAAACGGTAATTTCTGCCTGCTTTTGCAGTTCTGACCAATCGGCCGACTGCAGGGCAAGGTTCTGATAGTCATCAAGAATGGCAATTTTCATGGCTGATCCAGTGTGTTGGACGTTCCTGCCCTTATGAACCGATGAAATCACCCGTTTGTCACGTGTTTTTGCAATCTATTATCAATTGGTGAGGGGGTGCGCGGGATGCCGGGGCATTTTCACCGTGCCAACATCCGGTGGCTTTGGCACGGTGAAAATGCCAAAGCCAGCCAGATGTTGCACAATGTTTGCAGATGTTTGGTGAAATCCGCCGTTACAGATTATCGGCGATTTCCTGCATCCAGATGGCAACGGCAACCGCTCCGCCATCGGGTACGCCAACGGCGCGATCGCCAAGATAACTTGCCCGGCCCAGTTCCGGCGTCATATCGGCGGTGCTGTCTGCCCCCTTGCGGGCGGCATCACAGGCGGCCTGCCAGGCTTCTTTGGCGGGTTTTCCGGCCTTTGTGGCGTCGTTAAAGGCTTTGGCGGCGGGCAGCAGGGCATCGAGCATCGTGCGGTCGCCTTCTTTTGCGCCGCCCAGTTCGGCGATCGCTGTGGCCCCGGTTTCAAAGGCCTCGGCCCATTGGGCCGGGTTTGGTGTGGCTTCATCCTGTAAATGCCGCCCGGCGCGGATCAGGGCGTTGGCATAAAACGGGCCGGAACTACCGGCAATTGCTTTGCGCAGCGCATTGCCCGTGGCAATCAGGGCGGTGGCCGGGGTGGCCCATGCCTTGTTTGGCAGGGCCAAAATGGCATCTGCCCCGCGTTCAAGGCTGGCACCCAAATCTCCATCACCGGCCTTGGTGTCGAGATCGGTCAGGTGGGGTTCTTCGGCTTTCAGTTTTTTGGCAACGGCATGGGCAATGCTTTCAATCTGCTTTGCCTGCGGCCCGGCATCGGGATAGGCGATTTCATCGCTGCTGCCTTTGGGATCGGCGATTTCATGGCGTTTTTGGCTGACGCGGCCCTGTCCTGGCCAGGCGCTGGCCGATGTTGTTGCATCAAGAAGCTTTGTGCGTTCATCATCCAGCTTTAAAAGCGAAAGCGAACAGCCCGGCATATCAAGTGCGCTTAGTAAGGTTCCGCTCCAGACCCGCTCTACTGCAATGCCATTTTCGCGCAAATAGGCGATGGCCCCACGTGCCATTATTGCAAGTTCCAGTGCCGACGTTGCCCCCAGCCCATTGACCAGCAGGGCAACGCGATCAGACTTGGTAATTTTGCGATCCTCGATAATGGTTTTAAGGATGGTTTCGCATAATTCATCGGCACTTGCGATCTTGCGGCGCTCAACGCCTTTTTCACCGTGAATGCCCAGGCCCAGCTCGATTTCGTCTTTATCAAGGGTGAAACCGGCTTCTTTTGCGCCAGGTAGGGTGCAGGCACCTAGTGCGACACCCATGGAGCCAAGCTCGCTTGCGGCCTTGCGAGCAATATCGGCAACTTCGCCAAGGGTTTTGCCCGCAGCGGCCGCTGCCCCGGCAATTTTATGGATCAGCACGGTGCCAGCAATGCCGCGGCGGCGATCCTCGCTGACGGTTTGATGCAGGGAAACATCATCGGCAACGACCACGATTTCAACCGGGATACCTTCGGTTTGCGCCAATTCGGCAGCCAAACCGAAATTCAGCCGGTCGCCGGTATAGTTTTTAACAATCAAAACCGCCCCGACAGGCCCGGCACAGGCGCGAATGGCGTGCAAAACCGCATCGGTTGAGGGGGACGTAAAAACATCACCGGCCACGGCCGCACTCAACATGCCCTTGCCGACATATCCGGCATGGGCCGGTTCATGCCCGCTGCCTCCGCCTGAAATAATCGCAACCGGGCGCTTGTCAGGTTCCGGCAGGTCTGCCTGCAACACCACATTGGCATGCGCCAGCAATGCCAGCCCCTCGGTGCTGTCCACCACCCCTTCAAGCATCTCGCGAACAACATTCTTCGGATTATTGATCAGCTTCTTGGACATGACATCTCACCTGCCTGTTTGTGTTTCCCGTTTAAATCGTTCTTGTGACGAACTTAATCCGGAAATTGCAGATGACCAGTGGGGATATGGATAGGGACCATTCCGGCGGCGAATTTTCGGGACTCGACGGGGTGAATTACAAGCCGCACAGGATTGTATGGACGGTGTCTGCGAAGCCATAATTGTGTCCGCAAGCGCTCTCTCCAACCCGGAGTATATGCGCTAAGTTATTGTGGATGCTTACATATCAGCGTTGCACGATAAAGGGTAGGCAGGTGCACACGATAGGGCCATAAGTCCTGTAACAGATGCACATGAGAGTCTTTAAAAAATGGATTGGGTTCCAATCGCTTTTGGTACGTTCAAGGTCGTGGCACTTTGTGTCGCGATGTTTTTTGCCATTAAATGGCACTACGATCAGGGCAAAAAGGGCGACCGCAAAGCGCTCCTGCGCTCAATCGCCAAAATGTCCGCGCTGTTGATTTTGGCGGCGATTATCGTGGCGATTGTCACCTTCGCCCTTGTTCGCTGGTTGGGGCTGGATATGAGTTATTGAGGGGGCATCGTAAATCTTCTAGGTACGCAGATAGAGGTTTTGGTTTTTATATCCTGTTTTTTTTTTTTGGTTTTATCTGGGGGTATTTATTAGACTGAGGGTTGATTTGCTTTCGATGGGTGTTTAAACTAGATGCATGTGCGCGAAGCACTAGCCAGCGTACAGCAGCTTCACCTTGCGGGATAATGGTGCCAACCGTTGTTCAACTTTGCAACGACCTACTGACTACTGCTGTTCGCTGGCGATATTGGAGACAATATGCTCCTTGTAATCGAGAAGGCTATTGAGGATGAGGCAAAGAAGCGTCTCGCTCGATACTCCCAATCACAATATTATAAACATAAGTATGCCCGTGTGTTCACCAAAAGGACGGGTGTTCAAGCAATAATGAAGCCTCATGAGCTTCCCAATGCTTGGTGCTTTCATAAACATTTTGATCCGCGATATTGCTTGAACCACGCTAAATTTCTTGCGCGAGGTCTCTGGAACAGTCTTAACAGTGGATGTTATACGCCTGTAGAGGCCTTGCGCCGAACTTTTCCTAAGGCCTCTGGCGGAGACCGAATTATCGATGCGTTCAGTGTTCCAGATGCGGTCGTTGCCGCAATCTTTGCGAAAAATCTAATTCGGCGAAATAGTAAGATTTTTTCTGACGCAAGTTATGCCTACCAAGAAGGAAGAACAAACCTTGATGCTATATTAAGAATCAAGGGCATGATTGAAGGTGAAAAAATCTTTGTGTCGCAGTATGATTTTTCAAAATTTTTTGACAGTATTCAACATAATTACTTGTGGGATTCCCTTGCAAAGGATACCGGATTTCTAACTACCAATATGGAAAGAATGGTGTTGTCTTCTGTCATAAGACATTCTTGGAGGAATCTTGATGGTGAAACCGGTGTTCGGACAGTGGGTATTCCTCAGGGTAATAGTATTTCTCTTTTTCTTGCAAATGTAGCTGCGCATTCCTTAGATCGAGATTTAGAAAAGATTAGTGGAACATTTGTTCGTTTCGCAGACGATAGTATTGTTGTAAATTTGAGTTACGAAGATGCATTAAAGACTTCTCAAGCCTACGCGCGATTCTCAGATCGAAGTGGGGTTGCGATTAATAGTAAAAAATCGACTGGCATTAGGATTTTTTCGTCGGTTCCCTGTGAAATGGCTCATGTTACTGATTTTACATTTCTTAGCTATAAGTTTACACCGGATGGTGTTTTTTTAAGCGACAGAATTTTGAAAAACATTAAGCGTAGATGTAGTAAGATAATATATAATAATCTTTTGCTGCATTTGCGCCAGACGCGGAAAATTGCTAAAGGCCGCAGAGGGAAGGGATTTGTGGATTGGGATCTTGTTACTTGCTTGAATGAGCTGCGCCGTTATATCTACGGAGCTAAGCGACAGTCCGTTATTGATGATTTTCTAAAAAACGGCGGTAAAATGGGCCGGATGACAGGTGCAGTTGGATATTTTGCCCTGCTTGAAGAAGGCGAGATATTTCGGAAGCTGGACGGATGGTTGCTGTTCGTGGTTAGGTCCATGTACACGTATCGTGTGACTCTTTTATCCAAAACGAATAAATCAACAAGGGCGTTGAAAGGGTTAAGCGACGCTGAGCTTCTCTCTGGTAATTGGTACAATTTTTCCAAAGTGCCAATGGAAACTTCACTTCCCAGCTTTTATACCGCTTGGCGGGCTGCCAGAAAGAACTTTGCAAAGCATGGCTTGGGGGGGGTAGACTCGACTGGAGAGGGATATGGATACGAATGAGTGATGAGTTGGAATATTATCGCAATCTTGCGACTACTATGTGGAAAACACGGCAGGCACGTTTTGGTGCATCAGCTTCGCTCTCTTTTAAAGATCGTTTTGGCATAGGTACTTCTGCATTTTTGATAATATATATGATCTCCTGGTCAGTTGCTTCATTGGCGTTTCCTGAGTTTTTTACCTCTACAAGAGGGCAAGTTCTTAACGTTATATCAATAATTTCATCAGTTTCACTCCTTGCAATAACTCTAATGGAGTTCGCATTTAGGAGGTCAGTCAAAGCCCAAATTCTCCAGCAGAATGCTCTATCGATTTCGCTTATTATGAGGAAATTGGAAACGGAGTTGGCAACGGCGAACCCGAATTTCGAGTCTTTAAGGCAGTTGGCTTCGGATTACGAACTGCTGAACTTCGAAACCCAAATTAATCACACAGTGCAAGACTTTAAGCGATGGCAATACAGCGTTGCAAGAACTGGCAGCACGATTGAAAATATAATATTTTTTTTTCGTTATCAAGGCTATCGAATATGGTTGTTTTGCTCTTCTATGTTCGTTTACATCGCTCTATGTGCACTTGTCATCGGTGTAACGGTTTGGTGTGCTTTAGGGCTCTAGAAATAATTTTTTATTGCGGAGCTGAAAGAGTGATTCTTGTGTTGGGGCGTGCCGGGTTGACGAAAGTTGAAACTTTCTCCGAAGGTTGCTTGGCTGTTAACCCTGATTTATCCAAGGTTTTTGAGAAATGAGTTGTCTTCGGAAATTAGCACAAAGGCTGTGATCAATTAGAAAGCTGAAGCCGACGATAGTCTGAGCGTAATTACAACTAACAATTAAGCTTGTCGCTTGTTATTTCATTTCAGGCTTGGGGTGTTAAAGCCTGAGTACTATTATTAGAAATATCGATCATGAAATGGCGGAGAGGGTGGGATTCGAACCCACGGTACTATTGCTAGTACAACGGTTTTCGAGACCGCCCCGTTCGACCACTCCGGCACCTCTCCGCATGTGTGGTCTGGCGTTCGAGGCGCTGTTTAACGGTCTGTGCGTCATATTGCAAGAGGGAAAACGCAAAACGTTTTATTTGTGTGCGGAATTTGTCGTCCTGGCGGGTTTCTCGCCAGAATGTACCGGGCCGGTGGCTGTGTTTTGCCTGTGCTGCGGCGTCCGGATTATTTCCATACTTAATATATAGGGCAATGGGGCAGATAACGGGACAGATACGGTTGCGGTCTTAAATCGGCGGACGCCATGCAGGCTGTGGGCGGGGGCTTTTTCTTGGGGATGAGGTCCTGTTTGTCGATACACAGGAGTCGGAGGGGGAGTGCCGACAGTGATAAACACTGTGAGAAGGCTTTAAGGTTTTATCGCGCTGATGTTGAACAATGCAGGCTTGCCATGCGTGCCAAACAGGGCCGTATGGCGCGGATTGCCCGCTTTGGAGTTGACATTTGAGGGTGGAGACGGTAATTCACCCGTCTCTCGCAGCGGTCCGGTCTCAGTTTGCAGCGACACCGGTCTGCGCGTTTGCGTTTCCGAAGTCTTTTATTCAGGAACTATATTCGATGTATGCAATCATCAAAACTGGTGGCAAGCAATATAAGGTTGCCGCCAACGACGTTATCAAGGTCGAAAAGATCGCTGCCCAAGCTGGTGAAACCGTGACCCTGGATCAGGTTCTCATGGTGGCTGGCGACGGTGCGCCGCAGGTTGGTGCTCCGTTGGTCTCTGGTGCTTCTGTTGTTGCAGAAGTTCTCGAACAGGCCAAGGGCGACAAAGTGATCGTTTTCAAGAAAAAGCGCCGGCACAATTACCGTCGCAAAAATGGTCATCGCCAGAACCTGACCGTTCTGCGCATCACGGGCATCAACGTCTGATTTTCAGACGGATGCAGGTTTTAGGAGGGTTTCATGGCTCATAAAAAAGCTGGTGGTAGCTCCCGTAACGGTCGCGACTCCGAAGGTCGGCGCCTCGGCGTTAAGAAATTCGGCGGCCAAGCGGTTGTTGCAGGTAACATTCTCGTACGTCAGCGTGGCACAAAATTCCATGCGGGCGAAAATGTTGGCCTCGCCAAAGACCATACCTTGTTTGCAACTGCGGGCGGTAGCGTTCAGTTCAAGTCAGGTTTCAAAGGTCGTACCTATGTGAACATCATTCCGGCAGAGGCGTAAGCCTCCCGTTCCGGACACGATGTGTCAAGAATTTGCAGGGGAGGAATGAGCAATCATTCCTCCCCTGTTTTATATGTTTCAGGCAAAATAATGCCGGGTGCGGATAGCCGCACGGCATTGGGGAAATACCCCCGGACGAATTGATCCCAAAGGACTGGTTATGAAGTTTCTCGACGAAGCAAAAATTCATGTGCAAAGCGGCCGCGGCGGCGCAGGAGCGGTGAGCTTCCGGCGGGAAAAATTCATTGAATATGGCGGTCCCGATGGCGGCGATGGCGGTCGGGGTGGTGACATTATTGTTGAAGCCGTTGATAACCTGAACACCTTGATTGATTTTCGTTATCAGCAGCATTTCAAAGCCCAGATTGGTATGCATGGCATGGGCCGTAACCGCACTGGTCCGGCCGGTAAATCAGTGACGATCAAGGTGCCGGTGGGCACCCAGATTTTGGCGGATGACCGCGAAACCGTTATCCTTGATATGCTTGAAGCCGGGCAAAGCATTGTTTTGTGCCGGGGCGGTGATGGGGGCCGGGGCAATACCCATTTCAAATCATCGACCAACCAGGCCCCGCGGCGCGCCGAAGAAGGCTGGCCGAACGAGGAAATGTCGGTTTGGCTGCGTCTTAAGCTGATTGCCGATGCCGGGCTTGTCGGCCTTCCCAATGCCGGGAAATCAACTTTCCTGGCGGCATCATCTGCTGCCCGGCCAAAAATTGCCGATTATCCCTTTACCACCCTGCATCCGCAGTTAGGTGTGGTCGAGGTTGATGACAATGAATTCGTGCTGGCCGATATCCCCGGCCTGATCGAGGGGGCATCGGAAGGCAAGGGCATTGGCACGCGCTTTTTGGGCCATATCGAACGCTGCGAAGTGCTGTTGCACCTGATTGATTGCGCGGAAGAAGACCCGGTTGCAACCTATCGCACTGTGCGCGAGGAACTTGATAACTACGCCGATATTCTGGTTGATAAACCCGAAGTTATTGCCTTGTCCAAGGCCGACACGCTGTTGCCTGAAATGGTGGAAGAACAGCGTGAGATTTTGGAAAAAGGGATCGGTAAAAAGGTTTATATCGTTTCCGGTGCCACCGGGCAGGGTGTGAAAGACGTTCATCGCCAATTGCGCAAGCATATTGTCGAAGAGCGTGAACACCGGGCGATGGAAAACGCCGAATTTAAAGGGTTCCAGCCTTGAGCCTTGGCGACGCAAAACGACTGATTGTTAAAGTTGGCTCGGCCTTGCTGGTGGATGAAACCACCGGCAAGCTGCGTCGCGCCTGGCTGGAAGCCCTGGCCGATGATATTGCCGCCCTGCGGGAGCGCGGCACCGAAGTTATCATTGTTTCCAGCGGGGCCATTGCCATGGGGCGTCGCCTGTTGGGGCTGGATCACCGCACCATCAGCCTGGCTGATAAACAGGCTGCCGCCGCCACCGGGCAGATTTCGCTGTCGCAAGTATGGCAGGAAGCCCTGCATCGCAATGGCCTGATCATGGCGCAGGTTTTGGTAACACTGGAAGATATGGAATCGCGCCAGCGTTACCTGAATGCGCGTGGCACGTTAAATGCGTTGCTTGATCGCGGGGCCATCCCGCTGATCAATGAAAACGACACTGTTGCCACGGCTGAAATCCGTTTTGGCGATAATGATCGGCTGGCGGCGAAGGTCGCGCACATGATTTCGGCGGATATGCTGGTGTTGCTGTCTGACATTGACGGGCTTTATACCGCTGATCCGCGCAAAAACCCCGATGCCAAATTGATCCCCGAGGTGGGCGAGCTAACCCCGGAAATTATGAGCATGGCCGGTTCAGCACCGACAATGTATAGCTCTGGCGGCATGGTTACCAAATTGCTGGCTGCCGAGATTGCCATGAAATCCGGCTGCCGGATGATGATCGCGCGGGGCACGATTTATCATCCGCTAAAAGCCCAGCTTGACGGCGGGTTACACACTTTGTTCACGCCATCGGAAACACCGCTTGCAGCACGGCGTCACTGGATTGCAACGTCGCTTTCGGCGCGTGGGGCCATTGTGATCGATGCCGGTGCGGTTAAGGCCTTGCGGGCGGGAAAAAACCTGCTGGCACCGGGGATTACCACTTTGCAGGGCAGTTTCAAGCAGGGTGATGCTGTGCGTGTACTTGATTGTGACGGACACGAAGTGGCGCGTGGGCTTTCGGCTTATTCCGCCGAGGAAACCCGCCAGTTGTTGGGACATAACAGCCACGACATCGAACCTATTTTGGGCTATAGCCGCGGTAATGCCATTATTCATTCCGACGATCTGGTGCTGGCCGAAAATCAGGCATAATTTCAGCGTCCCAAGGGTAAGCATTTGACAGCGGATAAAATGACTGGCGTTTGCGCAGGTTGATCCTGAACCGGATGCTTCCCTTGCGGTACGATCATTCTATCTTTGCTGGGTGATGTAGGGTGCCGCTGTTGTCTTTACATGGCGCCCGCATATCTTTGGATTTGGCTTGAAAATTGCCTGCCTGACAAGGTGCCGCCAGTTAAGGTATCGCACCTGAAATCCGGCATTTCCTGCCAGGGCTGCGCTTCCCTAAAATTTAGATTTTCCCGTAATAACAGTCAGGGTTGGCGGTTTGAACATGGGTGTTTTCGGTATCTGCGCGCTGTTGGTTTGGCGTGTCTGAAACGGGATGTCAGGCAGGATCGCTATCCTGTAAGGGCTTTACAAGATAGCGATCGCATAACCTTGGGGCTTGTTACCCGGCATCAATAATTTGTGCCGTGGTGGCAATTGCGGCGAAAATGTCGGCCAGCATTGCAAGTTCCGCCTGATGCAGGGTGCTGGCAGGCATGGTATCTGGCGCGGTTGTCGGAGCAAGGGCTGCGACGCTGGCAGGTATTGGAAGGGCGCGGGTGGCGCTGGCATCGCTGGCAACGGTAACACCATATCCGGCTTGATGGGCCATGCGGGCTGTGGTTGAAACGCATAGATGGGTCATGAACCCGGCCAGAACCACATTTTTAGTTGCCGTTTTTTGCAGGGTTTCGTGCAGGTTGGTGTTTCCAAATGAATTGGGTACATGCTTGGTAATAATCGTTTCACCCGGCACGGGGGCAACTTCATCCATGATATCGACAAGGCGGCTATCGGGGTTAAAGACAGCCGCACCCGGCGCACTGTGATGAACAACATGAATAACTGTGCCACCGCTTTTGCGCCAGTGTGCCAGCAGTCGGACTGCATTTGTCAAGGCAGCGTCTAATGCGTCAAGTTCAAGTGCGCCCCTGCGGTATTCCTCCTGGGCATCAATCAGGATAAGGGCAGCATTATTTGCATTTCCAATAGCCGGTGTAACACCCGATAACGACAATAATGTTTGAGCAGACATGAATGCTTTCCTGTGTGGTGTGCGGTAGGGTGATGCCACTATGGGGCTGCGAATTTGCAATTAAAATATGCATTTTTTCGGTTATGATCTGCGTTAATGCAGGTATGGGGTTGAGGGATGCATACGCCAGACTGGGAAGGCCTTAAGACATTTGTGGTTTTATGTCGGGCTGGAAACATGAGTGCCGCTGCCCGCGAACTGGGCATTAACCAGACAACGGTCAGTCGCCGTATTGCCCGGCTGGAAGATATGCTGGGTTACACGGTGTTGCAGCGGGGAAATGGCAGTATGGCCCCAACGCAAAAGGCTGCTTCCCTATTGGCAATGGCGCAGGAAATGGAAGCAAATGTTGCCGGGTTCATGGGGATGGAACCCGATACACAGCCAGCACTTGCCGAACTTGCCGGAACAGTGCGGGTCACGTCGGTGGATGCATTGCTTGAGGGGGTGCTGGTTCCGGCATTTGCCGATTTTTGCCATCGCCATCCCGGTGTGCAACTTGACCTTAGCGGTGGTAATCGTAACCTCAATGTTGCCCGGCGCGAAACGGATTTGGCACTTCGTCTGGCAAGGCCGGAAAGCGGCGCGTTTCGTGCGCGTCGGGTGGGTACACTAAAATTTGGCATTTATGGCACCCGTGCCGACATGAACCCGGTAACGGCAAACTGGATTGACCTGATGGACGGGTTTGCCGACAAACCGGAACAGCAATGGTTAAACCGGCATTTTGCAGGTCGCCGCATTGTTGGCCGGGCCAATCGGTCGGCGATGATGGGGCAGATGGCCGTGCAAGCAGAGTGCTGTTGTTTGTTACCAGGCTGTGTCGGCGACCAGGTTTCCGGTTTGTATCGGTTAAACACGTACCAGGTAACAGCGTACCGAGAGGTTTGGTTGCTGGTGCATCAGGACATGGCCCATCTTGCCCATGTGCGGGCAGTGATGAACTGGATCATCGGGTTGATGCGGCACTGAAGCCTGCCGGGTTTGGCTATTGATGGCGGGGGTCAGGTTGCGGATGGCAAGGTATGGTCGGCCGTTTTGCTTTGGCTTTGGACAAGGCGGGCATTGGGGATGTCATTATCAAGCGCCCGGCGGGTTGCTATGGCGTGCTCAAAACCATGATCGATCCAGCGGGTGATCAGGCGCTGTTCCAATGTTGCAATAGGAACATCAAGAAACAGGGTTAAATTAAACAGCGGGGCAAGTCTGTTCCAGGGTGGTTGTTCCAGTAACAGATAGTTTCCTTCGATCAGGACGGTACGGTGATGACGGGATATGCACCGGGCGGAACCGCGTGAAAGTTCCAGCTGGCGATCAAAAACCGGTACATAAATATCATCGTTATTGGCACGCAGGGCGGTAAGGCAGCGGGCAAAACCGCCAACATCAAATGTGTGCGGCGCACCTTTGCGGGCCAGATCGCCACGGGCGCGTAAAATGGCATCATCAAAATGAAAACCATCCATTGGTACGATGGCCACCCCGGCTTCATCACCCCCCAGATGGTGATGAAGCCGTTCGGACAGGGTTGATTTGCCCGAAGCAGGGGCGCCAGCGATTGCAACCATCAGACGGGTGTTTTCCGTCTGGCGGGCAGCAATAAGGGAAGCAATATGATCAAGGTCGTGATGCATTTTTCTGGGGAAATTCCGAAATTCCGGGTTTGTATTTCAGGCTGTTGCGACCGCTGATGTTTCCGGGGCCTCAAGTGCGCCGGTCATGAAGGCAACCGCATCTGACATGGTGTAATCATCGGGTTTGATGGTACAAAGGCGTTTGCCCAGCCTGTGAATGTGAATGCGATCAGCTACTTCAAACACGTGGGGCATATTGTGCGAAATCAGCACAATCGGCATCCCGCGCGACCGCACATCCTGTATCAGTTCCAGCACCCGGCGGCTTTCCTTAACGCCAAGGGCGGCGGTGGGTTCATCCATGATTACCACGCGTGAACCAAAGGCCGCGGCCCGGGCAACTGCCACCCCCTGGCGCTGCCCGCCCGACAGGGTTTCCACCGCCTGATTGATGTTTTGAATGGTCATCAAACCCAGTTCGGTAAGTTTTTCTCGCGCGATGCGTTGCATGGCCGGGTGGTCCAGCATTTTAAGGAACTTGCCAGCAAAGCCAGGGCGGCGAATTTCACGGCCCATAAACATGTTATCGGCAATCGACAGGGCCGGTGACAGGGCCAATGTCTGGTAAACCGTTTCAATCCCCGCTTCACGGGCATCCATTGGTGATGAAAAATCAACCGGTTTGCCTTCCAGGCGAATTTCACCTTCATCAAGCGAAATCGCACCGGACAAAGCCTTGATCAGGGATGACTTGCCAGCACCGTTATCGCCAATCACGGCTAGGATTTCGCCGGGATAAAGGTCAAAATCAGCATTATCAAGGGCGGTGACGCGGCCATAACGTTTCACCAGGCCACGCCCGGACAGAACCGGCTGGGGGGAAGGAGATGTCGTGTTCATGACGATACCTTTCTGATCCACTGGTCAATCGCAACGGCAATGATGGTGAGCCAGCCAATGGCAAACAACTGCCACAGCACATCGACCCCAACCATGCGCAGGCCGGAATTAAACACACCCACAATCAGCGCGCCAATCAACGGCCCGGCAATGGAACCACGTCCGCCAAACAGCGAAATGCCCCCGATCACCACAGCGGTAATGGACTGCAAATTGGCTTCCTGAAAACTTTGTGGCGAAACAGACCCGACACGCCCGATTGAGGCCCAGCCACCAATGGCACATACCACACCAGCCAGAATATAAACCGATATCAGCGTACGGTTGGTGCGAATGCCGGAAAGTTCGGCAGATTCCTTGTCATCGCCAATGGCATAAACATGCCGACCCCAGGCGGTATGGTTCAACATGAACCAAAGAACGGCAAAAATCGCCAGCATCAGGATGGACCCATAGGTAATCCGGGCGCCCCCAATGGCGATGGTTTCACCAAACAGTTTTAACAGCGGGGCGATTTCATCAAGGGTCTGGCTGCGAATGGATTGGGCATTTGAAAGCCACAGGTTAAGGGCAAAGAAAATGTTCCATGACCCCAGGGTGACAATAAACGGGGGCAGCTTTATCCGTGTTACGAGAAAGCCGTTCATGCCGCCCGCCAGCGCACCTCCGCCAAAACCGATCAGGATGGCAAGCGGCGTTGGGATGCCGGCTGAAACGGCAAGCTGGCCCATCACCACCGACATTAAAACCATGATTGCACCAACCGAAAGATCAATCCCGGCGGTTAAAATCACAAGGCTTTGGGCGGCTGCCAGAATGCCAATAATTGATACCTGCTGAACAATCAGCGACAGGTTGAACGGCGAGAAAAATTTGGGTCCGGCCAGTGCGCCAAAAATGATGATTGATAAAATCAGCACAATGACCGGGATCATTGTGGGATGACCATGCAACAGATGCTGGGCTGATTGCAGAAAAGAGCGTTTATGTGGCGTGAATGCTGCAACATTTTTGTCGCTGCGCCCCAATGTGTCTTCAAATTCCTGCTGCTTGCGTGGCGTACGGGTGTCGTCGCTCATCGCTTCCTCCGGGGCCCTGTTATCTTGCCTGCGCCAGATGTGTGGGACACGGGGCGCTTTGGCTGGTTCCCCCGGTTTTCAGGGGCAGGGCCGTTTGACATGGTAAGGATTTAGGTGTGCGGGTTCGGGGCGGGCACTGCCCGCCCCGAAGCATTTTGCTACCAGTTCGCGATTAACCCCAGCAGCGATCCAGACCTTCTTTAACGCTGATCGATTCAACGCCGTCTACCGGCTGGTCTGTGACCAGATTAACGCCGGTATTCACAAAATTCAGGCCGTCACTGTTTTTCGGTTTTTCACCCGAATCCGCCCATGCCTTGATGGCTTCGATTCCTTTGGATGCCATCAAAAGCGGATATTGCTGTGATGTGGCACCGATAACGCCGTCTTTTACGTTCTCGACGCCGGGGCAACCGCCATCAACCGAAACAATTAAAACACCATCCTGCATGCCAAAGGATTTAAGGGCTTCATATGCCCCAGCGGCGGCCGGTTCGTTAATGGTGTAAACCACATTGATACCGGAATCGCGCTGTAACAAATTCTCAAGCGCCTTGCGGCCGCCTTCTTCGTTGCCGCTGGTTACGTCATGGCCAACGATACGGTCATCGTCTTCATCGCCAATTTTGTTTTCGTCTTTAATATCAATGCCAAAACCCTTCATAAAGCCCTGGTCGCGCAGCACATCAACCGATGGCGCGCTTGCCGAAAGGTCAAGAAAGGCGATTTTGGCTTCGTCGGCCTTGTCGCCCATTTTGGCCTTGGCCCATTCGCCAATCAGTTCGCCTGCCTTGAAATTGTCGGTGGCAAAGGTGGCATCGGCAGCATCGATCGGTTCTAGCGGGGTATCAAGCGCGATAACCAGAATACCGGCATCGCGGGCTTTTTTAACCACTGGCACAATCGCCTTGGTGTCCGATGCTGTTAACATGATGCCTTTGGCACCCGATGCGATGCACGATTCAATCGCCTGCACCTGAGTTTCATGGTCGCCATCAATTTTGCCGGCATAGGTCGAAAGATTGATGCCCAGTTCCTTTGCCTTGGCTGTCGCGCCTTCTTTCATTTTCACGAAAAACGGGTTGATGTCGGTTTTGGTGACCAGGCAGGCACCAATTTCGTCGGCTTTGGCCTGATGAACGGGCAGGGCGGCAATCGAAAGGGCAAGCGCACCAAGGGTTGCGCCAAGAAGTGCTTTTTTCATCTGTTTCCTCCCAGGGATTTCCCTGATTTAAGCGGCATTTCGCCAATTATTGACCTCGACGACGCCCGTGGCTGCTATTTTTTGCAACCTTGAATGGGGCTGTCTGGCTCTACACCACACCAAAATCAAATCGCTGTCAATTAATAAATCCATTTGATTTATTAATTAGAATTGACGATCTTGTATCCCATAATGAAAAAGGCGAAAGTGCCGCATGGGAGGACACAATATGCCTGAAAGTCAGAGCCCCGGCGCTGATCCGAGCGGTGCTGTGCCGGTTTATGCCGGACCGCATGGCGGTGGTGCAAATCAGATACGGGTGCGTGCTTATAACGAACGATTGTTGCTATCGCTGGTGCGGCGCACTGCGGGTTTGTCCAAGGCCGATATCGCCCGTTTATCCGGGTTATCGGCGCAAACCGCATCGGTTATTATTCGCGCGCTAGAGCAGGACGGGCTTTTGATGCGTGGTGACCCCGTGCGTGGCAAGGTCGGAAAACCGTCGGTGCCCATGGCCCTTAATCCCGATGGGGCCTATTCATTTGGCCTTAAGATCGGGCGGCGCAGCGCTGATCTGGTATGGATGGATTTTGTCGGTACGGTACGAGAACGGCGTATTGAAACCTATAAATACCCAACGCCGGAAACCATTCGCCAGTTTGTGCGAACCGCGATTGACAGCCTTGTTGCGAAAATGACGCCGGTTCAGCGTGCCCGCATTGCCGGGCTGGGTATTGCGGCGCCATTCGAACTGTGGAACTGGGTTGATGAAATGGGCGCCCCGGAACAGGACATGAATGCCTGGCGTGATATTGACCTGGTTGAAGATATTGGCGAAATCGTTTCGTTTCCGGTGTTTTTACAAAATGATGCCACGGCCGCCTGCGGCGCTGAGCTGGTGTTTGGCCAAGGTGCCAATTACGCCGATTTTGCCTATTTTTTTATCGGGTCATTTATCGGGGGCGGGGTTGTTTTAAACCAGGCCGTTTATGCCGGGCGCACGGGAAATGCCGGGGCTTTCGGGTCCATGCCGGTGGGGGACAGGGCCGGTAACCCGTCGCAATTGATTGATCAGGCATCGTTATTTGTTTTGGAAGAAATGCTTAATGCAGACGGTATCAACCCTGACCAGTTATGGCGCGACCCGGAAAGCTGGGGCGATATTGGCCCGCAGCTTGACCTATGGATTGCCCAGGCTGCCCGCAGTCTGGCTGTTGCGATAACATCGGTCTGTTCCGTGATCGATTTTGAAACCGTCATTGTTGATGGCGGCTTTCCCCCCTATGTGCGCGACCGTGTGGTCGCCGCGATTCGCGATGCCGTTACCGGGCTGGATTTGCAAGGCATCGCCATGCCCCGGGTAGAACCCGGGGTGGTTGGCAATGGTGCGCGTGCAATTGGTGCTGCCAGCCTGCCGCTGTTTTCACGTTATTTGCTGGACCAGAACGTGTTGTTCAAGCAGGTCGAGGGATGATCCCCCGACACGCCCGCACAGAATTGCTAAAAATTATCTTTTCGATAGCGAATTTCGGTAAAGACAATTTCGGCGGGCGCGCCTGACATCCCCAGGGCTTCACCAACCAGCGGGACATCGGCCCGTAAAAACGGGTTGGTGTCGATTTCTTCCCCAAGGGTAGAGGGAATGGTCGGGCGGTTTGCCTTGCGCAGGGTTTCAACGGCGCTGACGCGTGCCTGAAGGGCGGCATTTTCCGGCTCAATCGTCAGGGCAAAGCGGGCATTGGTCAGGGTGTATTCGTGACCGCAATAAAGCCGGGTTTCGACCGGCAAGGTGCGAAATTTGATCAGCGAATGCCACATTTGTTCGGCTGTGCCTTCAAACAGGCGACCACAGCCCAGTGCAAACAGGCTGTCGCCGGAAAACAGGGCCGAAACGGCCGGGAAATAAAAGGCGATATGCCCGGCGGTATGGCCCGGTACATCATATATGCCGGCTTCAAGCTCGCCGACCTTAACGGTGTCGCCTTCGGCAACGGTTTCATCCAGTCCGCCAATTTTATCGGCTTCGGCGGCGGGGCCAATAATTTTTGCCCCGAACTTTTCCTTAAGCTCGGCATTGCCACCCACATGGTCATTATGATGATGGGTGTTTAATATGATATCAAGCTGCCAGCCGTGCTTTGCCAGTTCGTCAATCACCGGGGCGGCATCGCCGGGGTCTATGACGGCGGTAACGCCGCTTGTGGCGCAGCGCAGCAGATAAATGTAATTGTCTGACCGGTTCGGGATCAGGATGATGTCACCTGCCGACATTTTTGGCCTCATTTGTTTGAAAATATGCCAAAGCCTAACAGGGTGGTGGCAAGGAAACAATTGCGCTGCAATTTGTTTCGCGCAATCGCCGGACAATGATAGGGTTTGACCATGCGTCAGGATGTTGTCGATTTACACCGGTTTTATGCTACCAGCCTGGGTCAGGCCGCCCGCCGGCTTATTCGCCGCCGGTTGCGCCTGATGTGGTCGGATGTGCGGGGCATGCGTGTGCTTGGGTTTGGCTATGCCACGCCGTATTTACGGCCGTTTTTGGGCGAAGCCGAACGGGTGATGGCATTTATGCCCGCCCCGCAGGGCTGTGTGCATTGGCCGGCTGGCGAAGCCAACCGTGTCGCCCTGACCGAAGAAACCATGTTGCCGCTGCCCGATAGTTCGGTTGACCGGATTTTGCTGGTGCATCTGGTGGAACATTCCGACTCGCAGCGCCGCCTGATGCGTGAATGCTGGCGTGTGCTAACGCCAAATGGCCGTATTGTGGTGCTAACACCAAACCGCAGCTCGTTATGGAGCTGGTCGGAAAATACGCCGTTTGGTTTTGGGCACCCTTATACTGTCAGCCAGCTTCAAAATCTGATGCGGGAAAACATGTTTTTGCCCGTGCAACATAGCCGGGCGCTGTTTTTGCCCCCGACGCGAAGCCGGTTTTTGCTGCGTTGGTCGCAAGGTATTGAAAATGTCGGGTCACGTCTGTTCAAGGCCTTTGCCGGTGTCAGTATTGTCGAGGCAGGCAAGCAGCTTTATGCCAGCACCGGGACACCGCAACATAAAAGGCGGCTGGTGCATATTCCGGTTACCGTGCCACCAATGCGCCCGGTCGATGGCAACCATGTTGGCAATAACAATGACCGGCATACTGACCCTGAAAACACAGCAGATGATGCGGCCTCGGTGACGGATCAGTCACAATTATAAACCTGGCAGGGACCGACGGCTTTTAACCCGGGCGTGATAACAGGGTTAAAAAGGGCCGGGATCAGAAATGGCGAGGCATCCTTGCTTCGTTAAAGCAGCAGGATTGCTCATGCCTTCCTGTTGCCAGTGGGGCTTTTGGTCAGCTTTCATCCATTTTGATTATGGTGGTAAGGTTCAAGGCCGTTTTGCCCTGAATATAATGCGGTTTATGCAAATATCACCGCACAGAGCGTTATGGTTGTGCATGTCTCGGTTTCGTCTATCGCAGTGGTCATGACCGGGCTTTGCTGTTATTTCAGGCGCCGCTTTCCCCATCATTGATCATTGGTTCGGACATCGTTATGTCGATGCGCTTTGCGCTTGCCGCAATTTTATTTTCTGGAATTGTTCTAATACGATCCGGGCCGGTGTGGGCTCAGACCGGTCGCCGTACTCCGTCTCAACCCTTGTTGCAAAGCCAGACCGCGAACGACATTGGCGGTATGCGTCGGCATATCGTTTTATATGGCGAGGAAAATGATCGACCCTATGCCTATTTGACCGGGGCGGTCATGACGGGGGCCTATACCGATATTTTGCGTCACGCAGCGGCACGGTTGCCCCAATATGATATCGAATTTGCCGGGGTACCATTCAAACGCGGTATTGAGATGTTGCAGCGGGGCGAGATTATGGCGTTTTATCCGCCGTATCTGGACCCGAAGCGAAGCTGGGTGGACCGGTATTCAGTTCCAATTCTCGATGAATCTGTTGTGGTGATATGCACAGACCAGTTTGCTCGTAACCGGGTTTTGACCGATTATCCGTTTGATTATATCGGCGCACGGTTTGGCAATACCTCGGGCTATAAGCTGGTGGGCGAAGATTTGTTTGAGATGGCGCGCCTGCACGAGGTTACCCTTGAAGAAGCCCATAGCACCGGGATCAATTTAAAGCGTCTGCTTGCTGGACGGATTGACTGTTATGTCAATGATCGGCAGGCAACGGCAACCGCTTTGGCGGAACTTGGGTTTGATCGTGCCGACCTTGCCGGGAAAATTGTGGAAACGGCTGTTTTGGGGGCCCATCAGGGGGCCATTGCCTATGCGCCGTCTGACGCGGATAAATGGCCTTATCGCGATGAATTTGCCAGGGCACTGGATGTGGTGCTGATGCAAATGCACAAGGATGGTGCTATCGACCAGATATTGCAGAGTTACCGGATATACTGATACCGGATTCCGGCGCGTGCAAATCACCGGTGGCTGGCGGCAAGCGCCAGGCCGAAGCTGACAAAAATGCTGCCGGCAACGCGGTCAAACCATTTGCGCGCGGAGCCAAGCAGGAAATCCTTGCTGCGTGCGGCCAGCATTGAATACCCCATGATCGATGAAAACGACAGTATGATAAATGTGGTGTCGAGGACGGCAAACTGCATCATCAGCGGGGCGTTGGGGTCCAGGAACATGGGGAACAGGGCGGTAAAAAAGGCAATTGCCTTGGGGTTGCTGGCCGAAATGAGAAAGCCGCGCATATAGCAGCGCAAGTAGCCAGAATGAACGGGGATGTGATCTGGCGCAATATCCATTGCAACCTTACCGCTGGCTTTCCACATTTTAATGCCCAGCCAGATCAGATAGGCGGCGCCGGCAAAGCGAATAACATCAAACAGGATCGCCGATGTCATAATCATGGCTCCCAACCCCATAGCCGAAAGTGCCCCCATTAACCCGGTTGCCGTCACACAACCCAATGCCCCGACCATCGATGTGGTCAGGTTATGGCGGATGCTGTTGGTAATGCCCAGCATCACAGCCGGGCCGGGCGTAAGAACAGCGATTAGAACGGCAATCAGATACAGGCCATATTGGTCCAGCGGCATAAACAGCATCCAGCAGCAAGGTGGTGGGGGCAGTGGCATGTGATGGCGGACATCTGATATGTCGGTGGCGAACGGTGAGCAACCATCATATTTCAGCTCGCAAGCACGATGATATTATTGTTAGCCCGATGATGTTTTCTCTCTATCACGACGTGCAAAAATTAAAAGCAAATAAAAAGGCCGCCGAATTGTTTCGGCGGCCTTTGATAACGGGTTGGAACCAAACAGATTAATGTTCGATTTTGGCCCAGATTTTACGTTTTACAGCATATAGCATCGCGGTTAGCACGATCAGGAACAACAGCACTTTCATGCCCATTGCCTTGCGGGCTTCAAGCTCCGGTTCGGCAATCCAGTTCAGGAACGCGGTAACGTCCTGGACTTCCTGATCAATGGTTGCTTCCGTACCATCGGTATATTCAACGTCATCACCGTAAAGGGGCGGTGGCATCGAAATCTGATGGCTGGCGAAGTAATGGTTGTAATACTTGCCCTCAGCCATTTCGACACCGGCCGGTGCCTCTTCTTCATAGCCAGTCAGCAGGGCATGGATGTAATCCGGGCCATGCGGGCGGGCTTTTGCCATCAGTGACAGATCGGGCGGTGTTGCCCCGCCATTGGCAGCGGCAGCTGCCTTGTCATTGGCGAACGGGTGCGGGAAGTGGTCAGACGGTTTTGCCGTACGGGTGAACATTTCACCATCGTCATTGGGGCCGTCCTGGACTTCATATTCCGCAGCAATCGCCTTGATCTGGTCATCGTTAAAACCGATGCCTTCCAGATTGCGAAATGCGAGATACCGCATGCTGTGGCAGCTTGCACAGACCGTTTTGAACACCTGGAAACCGCGTTGCAGTTGCGCACGGTCATAGGTGCCAAACAGGCCCTGCCAGCTCCAGTCCATTGCAGGCGGAACCACACCTTCAGATGCCTTTGAATTGTTGGCAAAAGCGGTCAGCGCGAATGCAGCAGCAATTGCGGTGAGAGCAAATTTACGCATTTGCACCTCCCTTGAGGACAGATTCGCTGATACTTGCCGGCAGCGGTTTGGGGCGTTCCATTTTGCCAACCACAGGCATCACAACCAGGAAATGCAGGAAGTAATACAATGTCGCCAACTGGCCCACTGTAATCACCTGAAGCCCGTGCAGGCCCATGAACGGATCGGCTGGCGATTTCGCACCGCAATAACCCAGAATGAAGCAATCAATGACCAGAATGACAAAAAACCATTTGTAAACCGGACGGAACCGCGAGCTGCGGACCTTTGATGTATCAAGCCAGGGAATAACGAACAGAACAATGATCGCAGCAAACATTGCCAGCACGCCCAGCAGTTTTGCCGGAATGCCAAGGAATTCGAAATCGATCGAACGCAGGATCGCGTAGAATGGCAGGAAGTACCATTCCGGCACGATATGTGCAGGGGTCGATAACGGGTTCGCCATAATGTAGTTGTCCGGCTCGCCAAAGAAGTTTGGCGCGAAGAACACAAAATACAGATAGATGATCAAAAACACGCCCATCCCGAACAGATCCTTGATCGTGTAATAGGGATGGAAAGGAATGCTGTCCTGCGGGGTTTTGATTTCAACGCCGGTCGGGTTGTTTGACCGTACCGCATGCAACGCCCAGACATGCAGGACAACAAGGCCCAGAATGACAAACGGCAGCAGGTAATGCAGCGAGAAGAAGCGGTTCAGCGTCGGGTTGCCAACCGAGAAACCGCCCCAAAGCCAGGTCACCAGCGGATCGCCAATAACCGGGAAGGCAGAAAACAGGTTGGTAATAACCGTTGCACCCCAGAAAGACATCTGGCCCCAGGGCAGAACGTAGCCCATGAATGCCGTTGCCATCATGGCGAGCAGGATCAGGATGCCGATCCACCACAGAACTTCACGCGGGGCTTTGTATGACCCGTAATAAAGACCACGGAAAATGTGGATATAGACGCAGATGAAGAACATGGATGCGCCATTGACGTGCAAATAGCGGATCAGCCAGCCATAATTCACGTCACGCATGATGCGTTCAACGGAATCAAATGCCATGTCGGCATGCGGCGTATAGTTCATCACCAGAAAGATCCCCGAAAGGATCATGGTCACCAGAACAAAACCGGCAAGGGAACCAAAGTTCCACATATAGGACAGGTTTTTCGGTGTCGGATATTCATAAGCGGCATGATGCACCATCGATATGATCGGAAGACGATCATCGACCCACTTTACCACTTTGTTATTCCATACAGGCGCGCTCATCTTACACTCCCTTAGCCGATCTTGACCGACGTGTCGGTGAGGAAGGTATAGGTCGGCACATGCAGGTTCTTCGGTGCCGGACCCTTGCGGATACGACCTGAACTGTCATAGTGCGACCCGTGACACGGGCAATACCAGCCGTCGAAGTCCCCGCGTGGTTCCCCGGTTGCGGTTCCCATCGGGATGCAGCCCAGGTGGGTGCAAACGCCGACGACAATCAGCCATTCTTTTTTCTTCACACGGGCATCGTCGGTCTCGGGATCGACCAGCTGGTTCAATGCCACGTCTTCAGCTTCTTTGATTTCCCGTTCGGTACGATGGCGGATAAATACGGGTTTACCGCGCCACATGACCTTGATGGCCTGACCGACGGCTATATTGGACAGGTTAACTTCGACCGAGGCCAGCGCCAGAACGTCCTTGGACGGGTTCATGCTGTCCACGAACGGCCACAGTGCCATACCGGTGCCAACGACACCGACAGCTGTGGTCGCAAGGGTCAGGAAATCCCTGCGGTTCTCGTCCGGCTTATCCCCGGATGATTGCACCGTTTGCGACATGATGTATTCCTCTTTCTGCCCCCAAAACAGGCATGCGGAATGCCTGAATTTACCGCAGGGATCATTGACTTATTTCAAATTGAAAAAAGTTATCTGTCCCCGTGGCCTTCAGGCCTGAATCGAATTTCGTATACTAACAATAATGGTCTTTGTTAAGGAGAAGTTGGCGGGAAAGGTGCGTATTAATAAACGCTGTGGTTTTGGAAGCATTATAAAAACCCTACGGCAAACAAGGCTTTTCCTAGCGCTGGTACCGGTTTCAGATACCCGCTATAACAAGCAGCTTAAGTTAAAGTCCGGTTCCAGAAGCGGGAAACTCCTGTAACGCTATGAAACTTTTGGTAACATTTTTTCGGACGGATTTACACAAAATTGCGCGAGTCTGTTGATCAATCATGAGAATTTGCCTGTTCGAACCTGATATTCCCCAAAATACCGGCACCATTTTACGTATGGCGGCCTGCCTGGGTGTTGGTGTCGATATTATCGAACCATGTGGTTTCCTGCTGACATCTGCCAGTCTGAAACGGGCCGGGATGGATTATCTTGATGCCGCCCAATATCACCGCCATGCCGATTGGCAGGCCTTTGAAGAAGCCCGCCAGACGGGGGCCTTGCCCGGTCGTCTGGTGTTGATGACGACGAAGGGGGCTGTGCCCTATTGTGATTTTGAATTTCGCCCCGACGATATTTTGATGCTGGGTGCCGAAAGCCGCGGCGTGCCAGACCAGGTGCATGAAAGTGCCGATGCCCGTGTTGTTATTCCGTTGCAGCCGGGAATGCGGTCCTTGAATGTCGCCATGGCCGCAGCTATGACCTTGGGCGAAGCCATGCGTCAAACCCACAGTTTTCCGGGAACCCCTGAATGACCGACGAAACCGCACGTCAAACAGAACGCCATAAATCACAGGCCGCCGACTGGTTTAAATCCTTGCGCGACCAAATCTGCGCCCGGTTTGAACAGCTTGAAGACAGCTATGCTGGCCCGCTGGCCGATCGCCCTGCCGGACGCTTCGAGCGGACACGCTGGGAACGCGGAGAAGGCCAGGGGGGCGGTGAAATGTCGGTCATGCGGGGCCGGGTATTTGAAAAAGTCGGCGTTAATATTTCAACGGTGCATGGTGAATTTTCTGAAAAATTCCGCAAGGAAATTCCCGGTGCGGATGAAAATCCCAATTTTTGGGCGGCGGGTATTTCACTGGTGGCACATCCCTGTTCGCCGCTGGTCCCTGCCGTGCATATGAATACCCGCCATATTGTGACGTCAAAGGCGTGGTTTGGCGGTGGGGCCGATCTTACCCCGGTTTTCCCCGATGATGCTGATACCGGCGATTTTCACGGTGCCTTTAAGGCTGCCTGTGATGTGCATGGCGAAGATTATTATGATCGCTTTAAAAAATGGTGCGACGAATATTTCTGGCTGCCGCATCGCAACGAAGCCCGCGGTGTTGGCGGCATTTTTTACGATTATCTGGAAGATGACTGGGATGCCAATTTTGCCTTTACCAGGGATGTCGGAAAGGCATTTCTGGATGTTTATCCCAGGTTGGTTGAACGTCATTACAACGATGACTGGTCGATGGACCAGCGCGAGGCACAACTGGTTAAACGCGGCAGATATGTTGAATTTAACCTGCTGCATGACCGGGGAACACGTTTTGGCCTGATGACCGGTGGCAATACCGAAGCGATCCTGATGTCATTGCCGCCCATGGCGAACTGGCCCTAGGGGACGCGGCGATAAATGTTAAATTCGATACAAGGCCTGTTTCAAGCAGGCCTTGTATATTTGTGAAGCATCGCTGCAGATTACCATTGCGGCGGGCTGGAGCCGAGGTGTTTGGCCGGGATGGTCCAGCCAATTGAGACCCCGTCGATTTCCAGTGGCGGCAGCAGCCTTTGCACTTTTCCCCAGCCTGTTTGTTCAACAGCTTGCCTGTAATCTGCATCCCCAAGTTCAGAAAATGAGCTGTTTGAGGGGGGCTTAAAGTCGGCCTTTGCGCGGTGCTGGCACAGCAATGCGGCTACGCGCGCAAGCGAGGTGCGGTATTGATGGACGTGTCCATTACGGTGGCGTTCGATCAGGCCGCGTATCGCGCAGGTGGCCAGAATGTAACCGGTCGCATGATCAAGGGCTTGTACGGGAAGGGGGCGGGGGCGATCGGATTTATATGTCTGCATACCTGCGTCGGCGATGCCGCTGCTCATTTGAACCAGACTGTCAAAGCCGCGCCGAAATTGCCATGGTCCGCGCCAGCCATAGGCGTTCAGGGCAACATCGATCAGGCCGGGATTAACGGCGCGTCGCGCCTCGCTTCCAAATCCCAGATGATCAAGTGCGTCTGCGCGATAGCCATGAACCAGAATATCCGCCTTAGCCAAAAGCGTGCGAAACAGGTCCCGATCATGATCTTCGTGCAAATCAAGTCGTGCGCACCGTTTGCCCAGGGCCACATCGGGGAGGGCTGAGGGTTCGTCCCATTCGGGGGGATCAATTCGTAAAATGTCGGCCCCAAACCCGGCAAGAAACCGGGTGGCAACAGGCCCGGCCAAAACCCGCGTCAGATCGAGAACCCGGACCCCGGCCAGTGGACGTTCGACAGAACCGCTTAAACCGTATTGTGACGTGCCAGGTGTTTTTGGCGCGGGCAAGTTTGTTTTTTTGGTAACATGTATCAGCGGATCATTGGAGACAGCCAGTCCCTGAGGATGGGTTTGCCATTCGCGAATGGAACGCATCGCGGCAGCACAGCCCTCTTTTTCGACAATCGCGGTTTCAAGGGCATTGATCGGCCAGTTTGCAACCGTGGCAGCAACGGTTGCCCGGTTTGCATCGCACGGCGCGATGCCAAGCACGGCAAGGGCGGCTTTGCGATGATGGGGGGCATTGGTATGCAGACGGATCCAGCCGTCCTCGCCTTGATAATCCCCGGCAATGGCGTTCCAGGTCGGTGCGGGCGTCCAGCCGACGGGACGATAGCTCGATGAAAACCAAGCCGAGGCAAGCCGTCTGTCAACGCGGACTTGCGGAATATTGGTGGGCATGCCGGTGTGGGACGGATGAGTATCTTTGTGTTGCAGAAGGCTGGCCAATTCGGCGATGGCTAGTCCCGCCGTGGCAATGGATGCCGTGGCCAGATCGGTCACGGCGAAGGCCGAGGGCAGCGCGCCGGGGCTTGTCTGTTTAATGGCCGGGGAAAATGCCGGATCACCATCAAGAGCATGCCAGATTTCGTCCACAAAACCGTCGAAGGAAAATGTGTGTGCCATTGCGGCCTCCTTGCCTGTCAATCAGGGCTATACAGCAGGCCATTTTAAATATATCGTCAATATTGATTATATAAATCAATGTATATTGACGATGAAAAACCAACACCCTGAAACATCATATTTCATCACCGCAGAAGAGGCCGCCGATCAGTTAGGTGTGTCGCGTGCAACGCTGTATGCCTATGTCAGCCGCGGGCTTTTGCGGGCGCATCCCACCGATGGCGATAGCCGCCGTAACCGCTATGCGCGTGATGATGTTACCGAACTGGCGGGCAAACGCCGGCGCGGGCGCAAACCGGTTGATATTGCCAAATCAACACTGGATTGGGGGACGCCTGTTCTCGAATCGGCGATCACGTTAATTCGGGACGGGCAGCTTTATTATCGCAGTAATAACGCTATTGATTTGTCAGAACGGGCCACTCTGGAAGATGTTGCCAGTTTGCTGTGGGATCTGCCGCGATCCGCAGGGGCGGAAATTCAGCCTTTGGTTTTGCCTGATGGCTGGCACCAGTTAAAAACCCATTATGCAAAAATCCCGGTGATTGAGGCGCTGTTGCCGTTGTTTGCTATCGCATCGGAAGATGGTGAAACGGGCATTTGGCAGCGTGATGAAACACGCCTTGCCACGGGTGCGGCAACGTTGTTAGGCGCCTTGTTTGCCTGTGTTACCGGGCGCAGTCCGGATCATCAACCTTTGCATGTTCAGTTGGCGACGGCGTGGGGGCTGGATGCGGTTGGGGCGGATTTGGTGCGCCAGGCGCTTGTGCTGTGCGCTGATCATGAATTAAATGCCTCAAGTTTCACGGCAAGATGTGTCGCCTCGACCGAGGCCAGTTTGCGGATGGCGATTATTGGCGGTCTGGCTGCGTTAAGTGGCGGTCGACATGGTGGCATGACCGAGCGGATCGAAACCGCCTGGCTGGCGATTGATCCGCACAACATGACCTTGCATATGCGGCGTCAGTTGGCAGCAGGTGTTGAATTTCCGGGTTTTGGTCATCCGCTTTATCCGGCAGGGGATGTACGGGCCAACGCCCTGCTGACTGCGATCCTGCCGCAATTTAATTTTGCAAATGAAATTGTCGATACCATGGGCACCTTGACCGGCAAGGCACCCTCCATCGATTTCGCGCTCGTGGCGATGCGGCGTTATCTTGGTTTACCCGAAGGGGCGGCATTTTGTGTTTTCGCGCTGGGGCGGTCGGTTGGCTGGATTGCCCATGCACTTGAACAGCGACGCCAGGGGCAATTGATCCGACCGCGCGCGGTGTATGTTGGCCCGGATCCCGTGGCGAGTTGAGGGCACTGACATGTTTTATAACCCCGTGCAGACAAGGAAAAAGCCCGACGGTGTAAGCGTCGGGCTTTGGCCGAATGGAATTTGGCAGAATTATTCGGCGGCGACGGCTTCTTTTTGCCCGGTCACCAGCGCCATATAGTCTTCCATCAGGGTTTTGGAAATCTGGCCAGGTGTGAACTTATACTGGCCGATTTCGGAAACCGGGGTGACTTCGGCGGCGGTGCCGGTCAAAAAGCATTCTTCAAATTCCGCCATTTCTTCTGGCAGAATGGTACGTTCAATGACGTCGATGCCATGGGCCTTGGCCAGATCGATCACGGTACGGCGGGTAATACCGTTCAGGAAGCAATCCGGGGTGGGGGTGTGGAGTTTGCCTTCTTTGACAAAAAACACATTGGCACCGGTGGCTTCGGCAACATGACCGCGATAATCAAGCAGCATGGCATCGGCATAGCCCTTGCGCTCGGCTTCATGTTTGGACAGGGTGCAAATCATGTAAAGGCCGGCGGCCTTGGCATTGATCGGCGCGGTGTTCGGTGCCGGGCGTGCCCATTTTGACAGGTCCAGACGAATGCCTTTCAGGCGTTCTTCGGGTTTGAAATAGCTGGGCCACTGCCAGGTGGCGATGGCAACATTGATTTTGGTGGTTTGGGCAGCAACACCCATCATTTCGCTACCGCGCCATGCAATGCGGCGCACATAACCATCAACAATGTTGTTGGCTTTGAGCGTTTCCATCACGGCTGCGTCAAGTTCGGTTGAACTGTAGGGAATGGTCATATCAAGGATTTTGCCCGATTTGATCAGGCGTTCGCCATGCTCGGCCAGTTTGAAAACTTTACCGTTATAAGCACGTTCCCCTTCAAACACAGCACTGGCATAATGCAGCGCATGGCTCAGGACGTGCAGGGTGCTGTCACGCCAGGGTTTGAGTTCGCCGTTAAACCAGATAAAACCGTCGCGGTTATCAAAGGTGGGAGTCGTCATTTGCCAAATTCCATTTAAAAGGGTCGCTTGAACGTAACTTTATGTCCCTAAACATGTAGCCGAAGTAACATTCATAGATTAATATGTCAATATAACTGACATAACGGAACAGCATGGCAGATATCTCGACACGCAAGGTCAATCCGCTTTTCCTCCGCGAGGAAGAGCTTCGTCAGGGCATGGAACTGTTGTTTTATGCCTATCGTGATTTCACGGCCGAAGCCGATTTGCTATTGGAGCAATATAATTTCGGGCGCGCCCATCATCGGGTTATTCATTTCGTCAGCCGCAATCCCGGCATCAATGTCAGCGATCTTCTGGCGATTTTGCAAATCACCAAACAATCGCTGTCACGCGTGCTAAGCCAATTGGTACGCGAAGGTTTTATCGAGCAGAAAACCGGTGTGCAGGATCGTCGCCAGCGCCTTTTGACCGTGACGGAAAAAGGCGAGGAACTTGAACGCAAGCTATCGGAAAATCAGCGCACCCTGATTGCCAATGCCTATCGCGAAGCCGGGGCAGAAGCAGTCGAAGGGTTCCGCAAGGTGATGCTGGGAATGCTCGGTGCCAGTGACCGCGCGCGCTTTGACGATGAATTTTTGCCAAACGGGTTGCGACGGCGTCAGGGTTAGGCTTTCTTTTTTGCCAGCGGCGGGTTTGGCCCGCTGTGCCGGATGTTTTGCCGGTGCCGGTTTCAAGGGTATATTGTTGCGTATCGGGCATGGGGTGGCATTGGTTCATACCTATCGATATGGCACTGTTGATATGGCAGATACGACAAGGTGAAGTGAATGGACGAAATCGGGTCGCCGCATATTCTGGTGGTGGATGACGATGACAGGTTGCGCGATTTGCTAAAGCGCTATCTGGGTGAAAACGGTTTCATGGTAACCGTTGCCCGGGACGCGCAAGAAGCCCGGGCCCGGCTTGAGGGGCTGGAATTTGATTTGCTGGTGATCGATGTTTTGATGCCCGGCGAACGCGGTGTTGACCTGGCAAGATCGTTGCGTGACCGGGGCATGACAGTGCCGATCATGATGTTAACCGCACTGTCCGAAACCGAAGACCGGATTGCAGGGCTGGAAGCCGGGGCCGATGATTATCTGGCAAAGCCGTTTGAACCGCGCGAGCTTGTTTTGCGCATAGAGGCGATTTTGCGCCGCTATAGTGTGCAGCCTGAAACCGATATATCGCCCGCACAGGAAATATCGGTGGTGGCATTTGGCGACTTCCGTTTTGATATGGATCGTATGGTTTTGCAACGCGATGACGAACATGTTTATCTGACGACAGCTGAACAGGATTTGTTAATGGCACTGGCGCGACGCACCGGGCAAACCACAACCCGCGAACAGCTTTTTGATTTGATCGGAGGCAACGGCAGCGGCGATCCTGCGGCGTCACGCAGCATTGATGTGCAGGTAACCCGGTTGCGCCGCAAACTTGAAGATGACCCAAAACAGCCAAGATACTTGCAGACAGTACGCGGTCGGGGATATGTCCTTTATACAGATTGAACTGCTGCATTGCAGTGAACGCGATTAATGACCGATCAAATCGATAAAGGGTGACGGTTTTGGGCAACGCTTATTCCGGATGGATCAAATCTTTGCTGCCGACAGGCTTGCTGGGCCGGTCCTTGCTGATCCTGATGACGCCAATGCTTTTGTTGCAGATCGTTACGGTGCTGATTTTCTTTGAACGGCACTGGGATACTATTGCACGTCAGCTTAGCCGGGGTTTGGCGGGGGATGTTGCCTATGTGGTCGATTATATCGGCCAATATCCGGATCAGGCGCATTTTGACGCATTGGTCGACAATGTGCGCCGCCGCATGCAGCTTGATGTGGTTTTTGAACCCGACGCCATTTTGGAAAAACAAATCACCGAACCGCCTTATGGCCTGGTATCGGAAGAATTGTTTACCGCCCTTAAGGAACGCCTTGACCGGCCTTTCTATTTTGATCTGGAAATAGATGACCGTTTACTTGAAATTCGGGTGCAATTGCGTGACGGGGTGTTATCAATTGTGGCCCCGCGCAAGCGCCTTTATACCTCGACCACATATATTTTCTTTATGTGGATCGCGGGCACAGCCCTGATTTTATATGGGGTGGCGGTGTTGTTTATGCGCAATCAGGTGCGCCCGATCCGCCGCCTTGCCAAGGCGGCCGACCAGTTCGGGCGTGGTGTAAATGTCGACGAGTTCAAACCTGAAGGGGCGTCTGAGGTGCGGCTTGCCGCAGCATCCTTTATATCGATGCGCGATCGTATCCATCGTCATTTATCACAACGAACGGCCCTGTTGGCCGGGGTCTCGCACGATTTGCGCACGCCCTTAACGCGCATGAAGCTGGAACTGGCGATGCAGGGCATGTCGCCGGGGGTAGATGCGCTTAAGCAGGACGTGCTCGATATGGAGCGCATGGTCGATGCCTATCTGGCATTTGCCCGCGGCGAGGAAGGTGAGCAGGCCGTTGAAACCGATATTGGCAAATTACTGACCGACCTTGTGGGCGAGGCCCTGCGGGATGGCCAGCAGATAGATTTGCATATCGAAGATAACCAGATGATGGAACTGCGCCGCCAGTCTGTTCGCCGCTGTGTTGCCAATATTATTGGCAATGCCGGGCGATATGCCGCCAACCTGTCGATCCGGGCGGGGCGGCGTGGCAATGACTTTGAAATTATCTTTGACGATGATGGCCCCGGTATTCCGGCCGATAAACGGGAAGACGTTTTCAAACCGTTTTTCCGGCTTGAGGAATCGCGTAATCAGGCGACTGGCGGTGTTGGCCTGGGCATGACCATTGCACGCGACTCTGCCCGTGGGCATGGCGGCGAAGTTTTGCTGGAAGATGCACCGGGCGGGGGTTTGCGTGTGCGCCTTGTGCTGCCAATTGGCCATCAATTACGGTAATTGATAATGGGCCTTGCAGCTTTTGGGTTGGTTTTGTTGATCCCCCATAGGTATCAAGCAGAATATAGAAGGCACGATCCGTTAGCGGATCGTGCCTTTTTATTGAAATCTGCTTGATATCTTCAGTTCTATGCGAACGGCTTATTGGGCAAATCACGGGCTTTAAAAATGCCCGTCCGCCCATCCATCCGGTGTTTTGCGGGCCGGTTTTGGCCGGTGCAGTTTGAAACGAGTTTTTGCAGCATCAAAAGAATGTCGCAATATCGTCCAGATCCCGTTTGAATGTGGCATGTTCGGGAATTGTGGCATTCGCCGCCGGGTACCCGGTGACCAGCAGGATATAGGGTTTATCATGTGCCGGGCGACCGCAAATCTCGCTTAGGAAGCTCATCGGGTTCGGGGTGTGGGTCAGGGTGGCAAGACCGGCGCGATGCAGGGCGGCGATCAGAAAGCCGGTCGCGATGGAGACGGATTCGGGAACGTAATAGTTCTTACGTATTTCGCCATCGGCTGATTTGCTTTTGCGTTCACCAAAAATGCAAATCAGCCACGGGGCAACTTCCAGAAACGGTTTGCTGTCATCCGTGCCCAAGGGGGCCAGCGCCTGTATCCATTCGTCCCCGGCGCGCCCGGCATAAAAGGCCCGTTCTTCTTCTTCGGCGGCGTGGCGAATTTTACGTTTCATGTCGGCATTGCCAATAACCGAAAAATGCCACGGCTGATGATTGGCCCCGCTGGGGGCCGTACCCGCTGCCCGCAGGCAGGTTTCAATGATATCACGCGGTACTGGCCGATCGGAAAATTCGCGAATGGTGTGGCGGGTGCGGATGTCGTCGTAAAAGGCGTGCGCATCGGCCCGCATCTGATCCAAAGGTTTTTCCTGATAATCGCGTAGGGGAATGGGGCGATAGGCAGTGATCGGTGCGGACGCAGACATAACAAACCCTGTAAAATTGTCAGTTAATTTTGTCAGACAATTTTACAGGGTTTGTTGCGACATGCAATTAGTTCTGTTGAACTGGTTATTCTGGCAATTGTTATCGCGATGGCGAAATCATCAGGTGGCGCATAAATGGCACTATGGCCGGTATAACACTGTTGGCGTCCGGCAAGGGTTTGCCGGGCTGGCGCACAGGCTTTGGCTCCCTCTGCTAATTGCTGCTGTTTCAGGAACTGCTATCGTCTGTGAATATCGGGGCAGCAGGTGTTGGTCGGGCTGGGGCCTTATAACGGCGGGGCGAAATAGAAATCGTCGAGCGATTGAACCAAAAGGCGGGTCTGGTCGATATGGGCTGCCATGATGTCCGCTGCTGTTTTGGCGTTCCCCGCAAGGATCGCGGCGGTAATTTCCTGATGCTGGCTATTGCTGTGCAATACTTTGTCATCGGCAACCAGCACCCGAAATTGCAACCAGTATACGGAATTGGTCAGACGATGCAGCAGCGATTGCAACAGGGTGTTGCCGCTGGTTTCAGCAAATAGCTGGTGGAATGCAAGATTATGACGCGACATCTCTGTAAGGTCGGCGTTGCGCTGTGCCTGGTCCAGGGCGTCCTGAATGCGGATCAGCTCTGCCGGGGTCGATTGCAGGGCAGGGGCGGCCAGACGCACTGCTAGTGCCTCCAGCGTGGCGCGAATAACGAACAGATCATTAAGTTCACGCCGGGTCAGTTGCCGTACACTCACACCACGATGGGGTTCGGACAGAAGCAATCCGTTACTGCATAACTGGCGAAAGGCCTCGCGTACGGTGGGGCGACTTACAGACAGCTTTTGGGTAAATTCGGCCTCGGTCAGGCGTTGTCCGGGGGCCAGTCGCCCGTCCCGAACGGCCCGGGTAATGGCATGGCATACTTGTTGTACCGCAGGGGCGTTGTTCTGCACGGGCATGGGTGTTTTTCCGGTTTTGCTGGTCCCCAAAGCGGTGTTTGGCTTGCCTTTGGGCGGGGTGGGTTACATATTGCAGTGCAGTTTTGGTTAATATCGATAACAATATTGTCAGACAATATTTTACACAAATTTGATATAGATCAAAGTTGAATTTGATAAAAATACACAGAACTTGAATGTTTTCTTGCGATATACGGCAGATTGATGTTAAATCGCCGCAACTTGGCATCCATACTGTGCCGGGAACCGTGAATTTCTTTCCCGCCACGGTCTGATTGAAAGCTTCTGTCGAAACGGATTGATCCAGCACTATGGCTAGCAATTTTAACGAAGAAACCGTCACTTACGTCCATCACTGGACGGACACCCTGTTCACATTTAAAACCACGCGGGATCCGGGCTTCCGGTTTCTGAATGGTCAGTTCGCCATGATTGGACTCGAAGTCGAAGGCAAGCCGCTGTTGCGCGCCTATTCGATGGTCAGTGCCAATTATGATGAAGAGCTGGAATTCTTTTCGATCAAGGTTCCGAACGGTCCTTTGACCTCGCGTTTGCAACATATCAAGGTTGGGGACAAAATTCTGGTCGGGCGCAAGCCAACCGGGACGCTGATCCATGACAATTTGTTGCCGGGCAAAAACCTGTGGCTGCTTTCAACCGGGACCGGACTTGCCCCGTTCATGAGCGTCATTCGCGATTATGAAACCTATGAACGTTATGAAAAAGTTATTCTTGTTCATGGCTGCCGTGAAGTGCGCGAACTGGCCTATCAGGAATTCATTCATAATGAATTGCCCCATAACGAGTTTTTCGGCGAGGAAGTGCAGCAAAAGCTGTTGTATTACCCGACGGTAACCCGCGAAGAATTTACCCATCAGGGCCGGATTACCGAACTGATGGCATCGGGCAAGATTTATGAAGACCTGGGGATGGAAAAACCGACCCTGGAAAATGACCGTTTCATGCTGTGCGGTAATCCCGAAATGATTGCCGATACCCGTGCGATGCTGCTTGAGTGGGGCGGGAAGGAAGGCAATATGAACGAGCCGGGTCATTTTGTTATTGAAAAGGCTTTTGTCGAGAAATAACGCAGTAAATCTGACTCCTGTCGAAAAAGCATAAAAGGGCATCGTTTTGGGGCGATGCCCTTTTTCTATTGTAAGGGTTTCGGCGAGCAGGACATGAGTGATTTTGTATAAGTATTTGAAATATAAATATTATTTCACGCGCAATTTTTGATGCCTGTTTTTATTTCTTATCCCTATATGGGGGTATGGTGTAATATACGAACGTATTAGTCTGTTTTCAGGCGTAATCGCCAGATGCGAAACAGGTTCGAAAGTCTGGCAAGATAATTGATTGGATCATCATGTCTTACTTTAATTTCTTCTCGTCGGATAACAACGGTCTGGCTGCGGCAACACTTCAGGCGCTGGACAAATCGCTGGCGGTGATCGAGTTTGACACCGAAGGGCATGTTCTTCGGGCGAATGATAACTTTTTGAGCCTGATGGGCTACCGCCTTGAAGAAATTCGCGGCAAACATCATTCGATGTTTGTGGAAAACAAAATTGTCCAGTCGCCGGACTACAAAAAATTCTGGGCTGACCTGGCGCGCGGTGAATTTCAGCAGGCGGCGTTTCCCCGCCAGACCAAAGACGGGCGTCGTGTTTGGATTGAGGCATCGTATAACCCGGTTCTTGACCGGAATGGCAAGGTGGTGAAAATCGTCAAATTTGCCAGCGACATTACGGCGCGTCGGGCACGATCCGCCGAGCAGGATGGTCGGGTCAACGCCATCTGGCGCAGCCAGGCCGTGATCGAATTTGACCTGAAGGGCAATATTCTTGATGCCAATGAAAACTTCCTGTCGGTGATGGGCTATTCGCTTGCGGAAATCAAAGGGCAAAATCACCGGATGTTTGTGGATGCCGATTATGCCCGAACCGCTGATTACCAGGAATTCTGGCGTGAACTGGGCCGGGGCAATTTTGTTGCCCAACAGTTCAAGCGTATCGCAAAAGGCGGGCGGGTCGTCTGGATCCAGGCATCGTACAATCCGATTTTTGATCCGGATGGCAATCCTTACAAGGTTGTCAAATACGCAACCGACATTACCGAGCAACTCGAGTTGCTTGATGATCTCAAAGAGATGATTGATGTCAACTTTGCCGAGATTGACCACAATCTGCATGATCTCGATGATCAGGCAAACCATGCTTATCGCACATCCGAGGAAACATCGGCCAATGTGCAGGCGGTTGCTGCCAGTGCGGAAGAATTGCTGGCATCGATTACCGAAATTTCGCGCAGCATGTCGTCGGCGCGCATCTCTACCGACCAGATGTTTGATAAAACGGTCCGGGCAGGTGCATCGACCGAACGCATGGATGAGGTCGTTTCCTCGATGGGCAATATCGTCGAGGTGATCCAGAATATTGCCAGCCAGATCAACCTTCTGGCGCTGAACGCAACCATCGAATCGGCACGTGCCGGTGAGGCTGGGAAAGGGTTTGCGGTGGTGGCAAACGAGGTCAAAAACCTTGCCAAACAGGCCGCCCGTGCGACAGAGCAGATTTCGGCCGATATTGGCGGGGTGCAGGAAATTGCCAAGGAAGTTGCCAATGTGCTGGGCGAGATCCGCAATGAAGTGGAAGGTGTCGTGAACAACGTCACCAGCATTTCCTCGGCGGTGGAAGAACAGAGTGCCGTGACCGGCGAGGTTTCCGTCAATATGCAATCGATGGCGGTATCGGTTGAAAGCTTTGCCGCAACCATCAACCAGATCAAGGGCGGGTCCAACCTGGTTTCCGGATCTGTCGGTCGCACCCGGGAAGCCGCACTGGTTCTGGCGCGCTAGGTTTCAACAAAAAAAGAACGGGCCGGTGACAGCAATGTCACCGGCCCGTTTTGTTTTTCGGTTCTTTTGCCAGAAGAAAACGGGCCTGCCTTATAGCAAACGTTCCCCATTGGGGACGTTCTGGTCCGGACGAATAAGAACAATGCCGTTATCTTCGGTGCCATCGGCAAAACCCAGGCATAAAAATTCCGACATGAATGGACCAATTTGACGGGGTGGGAAGTTGACGACCCCGGCCACCTGGATACCGATCAGTTTTTCCGGCGTGTAATATTTGGTGATTTGGGCTGATGTTTTCTTAATCCCGATTGTGTCGCCAAAATCGACCCACAATTTAAGGGCCGGGCGGCGGGCTTCGGGAAAAGGCTGGGCATCGATGACAGTACCAACCCGAATATCAACTTTCAAAAAATCATCAAAACTGATTTCGCTCATACGGACCTCCATTTACTGTGCTGGCAAAATAGCGTGATCCCAAGCACCGCGCAAAGCGGAGACGGCTGCCGAGCTTAAAACAGGAGTTTGGGCAAAATAATGTACGCCGGAATGGGGCTGGTTTTGACGATGGCCGCACAACGGATAAGTGCGGCAAGTTTGATGCACAAGGAATGCTGCAGGCAATGACGTGCCCCGGCAATTTGTGAAGGTCAGTTTTTTAGGGGGGCGCAAAGAAAAACGGCAGGGCCAAGAAGGCCCTGCCGGAAGTTTGATAACGGGAAGTTATCAGAAACTTATTTAGCTGCGGTTTCGGTTTTTTCGATCGCAACTTTCAATTCGTCAAGCGACTCGGTGAAGCGAGTCTGCAGCAGACCAAGAGCTTCTTCCTGGGATTTGCTTACAATACCTGAAAGTTCCTTGGCATTTGCCAGCGCGTCTTCATAAGCGGTTTTCGCAGCAGCGGTCTGTTTGGCAGCAGCAGCCATCGGGGTTTCGCCCGAAGTGGTCGAGAAATCTTTGCCCTGAGTGGTTGCTTTTTCCATCATGGTCTTGAAGATTTCGCTCTGGCGCTGCGCAACAGCCTGAAAGCCATCAAAAGCAATCTTGTTTGCTTTGGTCAGGGCTTCCATATTCTTGCGCTGAAAAGCCATCATTTCGTTGATATCAACGCCCGGCATTTTAAAGTCGGTGGCGAATTTGGTGAAATCAACGTCGAAGAACGGGTTGGTAGCTTTTTTTGCGGCGGTCATTGAGTGGCACTCCATTTTTCAATGCGACGGGTATCTAATGAGGCGCTATTGTGCGCCGCACAATTTCAACTGCAATGTGCCTGAATGCTGCGTCCGGGTCAAGGGTTATTTTGCACTGCACAAAAAATCTTGGGTTATATTTTTATGTCAGGCTGTAACCACAGGATGCAAGACGCATTTTGCCAAAGAAGGCGTATGCAGATACCAGGATGGTTAAATTCAGGCCGGTGATGATGAAGCCCCGGTGCCAGAAACGGGCCGGGACGTTGGGGTGGCGGTGGCAGAACCACCATCAGTTTCATCATCGGTACTATCTGTGGCCGTTTTGGGGCAGCATTGAAAGGCCCGGTTTCCCAGTCGTGCAAGGCGGTTAAGCCCCTTGCCCAGGTGCTGGTCCCACCCCCCTGCCTGAATAAGGCTACGGTCAAGAATTGCCATTGTTGGCCCATAATCGGGGGTATCGTCGGTTAGCCACTGGCGAAAACAGCGGGCGTAGATTGCCGTCATACCCGCCACGCGCAAGCTGCCATGCACGCCCCCGGTTTCAAAGCCGGCTGCGTCCAGCATCCAGCGCATTGAGGAAAAAATGCTTTTTGCTGCACGTGCGCTATCGGCCGGGCCCAAATCACCGCCGGACCGTAAAATGGATTTCAGTGCCGGCTTGTGCGGGGCCAGGGCATCAAACCGGGCCATGATGACGTCTATCAGGCGGTCGTGTCGGGGTTGGTCAAAATCGGCGGTATCAAGGTCGGCCAATACCTGCTGATCAATCTGGCGGGTAAAACTGCGCAGGATATCGCTGCGATTTTTGAAATGCTGATAGAGGTCATGCAACGACATGTCCGCCCGGGTGGCTATGTCGATCAGAGTTACCTGATGCCAGCTTTTTTCGGCAGCAAGGGCAAGCGCTGCAGTGATCACGGTCGTTTTCGGATCTTTTTTTGCGGGCATCGAAGGCTCCTGTTGTTGCGATAGGCCGGGCAGGGAAACCGGTATCAGAAAAAGAAAGCAGCTTCGGGGCAGTGTGTTGGGCCCCTGGCGTGTTGGGCTGCAAGCCCGAATTTATACATTGAAATATGCCGGGCCGTCGCGTGATGCGGCGTGCCCGGCACATGAATGCGTTACCCCGCCAGTTCGACCGACCGTTTGCGGGCGGCCTCGACGGCGCGGGCAAACAGGGCGGGCATTCCGTCTTCCGGGTTCATCAATACATCAAGGGCGGCTGCGGTGGTGCCACCGGGGCTGGTGACGTTTTTACGCAGGGTTTCGGCGGTGTCAGGGCTGCTATCAAGCAAAAATCCCGCGCCGACAACTGTTTGCCGCGCCAGAAGCATGGCCTGTTCAGCGGGAAGCCCGGCGGTGACGCCTGCCTGTGCCAGGGCTTCAACCATGTGGAAAACATAGGCCGGGCCGCTGCCGGAAACGGCGGTAACCGCATCCATCAGGTTTTCATCGTTAATCCAGGATACTTCACCAACAGCCTGCAATAAAACTTCGCACATGTCGCGCTGGGCAGCACTGACGTAGTCGGTGGGGAACATCACGGTCATGCCGCGTGAAACAGAGGCGGGCGTATTGGGCATGGCGCGCACAATGCGGGCGGTTTCGCCCAGGTGTTCGGTGAAAAACGCGGTCGTGCGGCCCGCTGCAACCGAAAGAAACACCGTTTCCGCGCGCACCAGTGGTTTGTAAAGGTCAATAATGTCGGGCAAGACCTGTGGCTTTACGGCCAGTAAAACCACCTGGGGGATAAAACTGTCGGGCATGTCGGCAAGGTCGGTGATGCCGTGAACACCCAGGCGGGTTTCCAGGTTTTCGGCGGTCTCGGCCTGTTCGATCACATATACATTGTCGGCGTTCAGGCCGCGTGCCAGCCAGCCTTCGAGCATGGCGCCACCCATTTTTCCGCAGCCTACCAGCAACAACCGTGTTTTCATGTCTTGTCTTGCTCCGTTACGATGTCGCCTGTCTGGCGCAAATTGGACGAATGCCCGGTGAACGGGCCAGCCAAAAGCCGTAGCGTTGTTATGAAGGTGGGTCAAGTCGCCGGGTTTGCAAGGTTATGATGCAAAGCCCCGTCATGGTGTCGCCCAAAAACATTTGGCGCGATAATTGGTTGAATTTAGCGCGAGGCAATGGAGAAAATCCTGCAGGCATCGAGATTGGCGTTCATTTTATCTGATGGGTCTAATCTCGAAAAAATGAAGATTTTGCCACAAGCGGATGAAAGGGCATGGCCCCAATATATAGCAAAAGCAAAACACCCCGCCGGGGGCGAGGTGATTAAAAAGGCGTTTTTTGAAGAAAACAGAAAGCCTTATGCCTGGCCGACAGGTTCCAGCATTGAACTGGCAAGGGCTTCATCGGGGCTTTTGCCTTCGCCAAGAACAAAGTTGAAGGCCGGAAAAAAGCGTTCGCATTCGGAAATTGCGATTTCGATCAGTTCTTCAAACTGCTCGGTTGCCGGGGGCACATCGCCACCAAATAACAGGGTGTGGCGAAACAGCGGCATGTTTTCGTCCAGCCATAATCCGAAATGACCAATCCACAATTGCTCATTACATTTGGCCAGCAACTCGTAGATGCGCGGGCGAATCGGGTCGGGCACAAACAGATCGAAACAGCAGGCAATGTGCAATGCTTCGGCATCGTCGCGCCACGTGAAATACACAAGATACGTACACCAGTGACCGGGAATTTCGACAACGATTTCGTCTGCGCTGCGCCGTTCCAGGTTCCACTGGTTGGTCTGGGCAATATCCTCGACAAGCAACAGCGGGTTGTCGTCGTCGATTTCGCCGTTATCCTGCATAAGGTCGTTCATATAAATTCAATCTAGTTTGTATCGCCAAAGGGCGCGCACTATAGGGCGCTCGCCGTTCGCTTGCAACCACTGTGGATACAGGGCTGAACGGCATTTGTCACCCGGCACGAACAGACCCGCTAGTTGAATTGCCCGGCGGTGCGGTTAACGTCCCAAGGCGACAGGGTCTTTTGGGTGTGTGGCGTATCTTTTCCTGGCCCGTCCCCGCGCGTAGGGCAGGTTTGCGCGTTTGGTTTATCTTATTTGCTTGCCGGTTTGCTGCTTGCGGCCTTGGTCGTGGTTTTTGCCGCCGGTTTGCTGGCAGCTTCCAGTTTGGCCAGCCGGTCTTCAAGGGTGGTAACCTGTGCCTCAAGGGCGTCGGCGCGCTGGGTGGCTTTGGTGGCAATATCGCGCACCACGTCAAATTCCTCGCGCGTGACCAGGTCCATATTGATCAGGATTTTTTCAAATTGCTGGCGCACAAGTGCATCAACCTCGCCCTTAACCCCGGTCATGGTGCCCAGGGCACTGTTGGTTACACGGGTAAGGTCATCAAGAAGGCGATTGTTGATCTGCATTTCGGGCTCCGGCTGGTAAATCGGTTTTAATCTGATTTACCATAATATGGTGCGATGCCCGGTTGGGGCAAGCAACGAAGACATATTGTATCACATAGCTGTTTTGTGATGTGCAGTTACCTTGCCCTGTTGCGCGGGCATGCCTATAAAAGCAACCGGAAAAACAGTTTATAGCATGCGCAAGGCGTTCACCAGCGGGGCGCAGCAAAAGCAGGAGAACACGATGCTTATCGTTACAGGCGGGGCCGGGTTTATCGGGTCCAATATTGTTGCAGCCCTGCAAGAGCGCGGTGAAACCGATATTGTGGTGGTCGATCGCCTGCGCGACGGCATTAAATGGCGCAATATCGCCAAACGCGAATTGCGCGATATTATCCACCCCGATGAATTGCCTGCATTCCTCGAAGCGCACCCCAATGACATTGATACGATATTTCATATGGGGGCTATTTCTGCCACGACAGAGCGTGATGCCGACAAGATCGTTGCCAATAATTTTAAACTGACCACGTTTTTGTGGGAATGGTGTTCGCGCCATAGCGCACGTTTGATTTATGCATCTTCTGCCGCCACCTATGGCGATGGCAAACAGGGCTTTGCCGATGTGTTTGAACAGGGCGAACTGGCAAAATTACAGCCGTTAAATGCCTATGGCTGGTCCAAACATGCAACGGACCGCCGGTTTCGTCGCATTCTCGATCAAAATGGCTTTCGTCCCAAACAATGGGCCGGGCTGAAGTTTTTCAATGTTTATGGCCCGAATGAATATCACAAGGGCGGGATGCGATCTGTTGTGTCGCAAATGCATGACAAACTGGCGGCCGGTGAACAGGCAACCCTGTTTCAATCGCATCATCCCGATTATGAAGATGGCGGGCAACTGCGCGATTTTGTCTGGGTTGGGGATGTGGTGAACATCATTATGTGGTTATACGACCATTCTGATGTTTCCGATCTGTTTAACATTGGCACGGGTGAAGCACGCAGTTTCAAGGATTTGGCCCTGGCGGTATTTGCTGCCATGGGTAAGGAACCCGACATTAAATTTGTGCCAACCCCCGAAGCCATTCGCGATAAATACCAGTATTTTACCCAGGCTGATATGTCCAAGCTGCGGGCGTGTGGTTATGATGCGCCGATGACGCCGCTTGAAGAAGGGGTGCGTCAATATGTGCAGGACTTCCTTGCGACGGACGACCCGTTTCGTTAAATCCCGATAAGTTTAAATACTGTCACGCCTGGTCAGGGGATTTTCTGGCATGGTGGTGTGACAGTGCCATGTTCCTGCCGCCTTGTGCTGATTGATCAGGGCGTTAACGCAAACCTGCCATCCGAACGGAGTGCGCCTCGATGCTCAGTCTTGCCTTTCCGGCAATCGATCCCATCGCCATTGCCATTGGCCCGCTGGCAATCCGCTGGTATGCCCTGGCCTATATTGCCGGGCTGATTATCGGCTGGCGTTATACCCTGGCTTATATCAACAAGCCGCCCTATGTGATGACGCGAAACCAGGTCGATGATCTGTTGTTCTGGGCAACCCTGGGGGTCATTCTGGGGGGGCGGACAGGGTATGTCCTGTTTTATAACCTGGATTTTTATCTCGCCAATCCGTCGCATATCCTTAAGGTGTGGGAAGGCGGTATGTCATTCCATGGTGGTATGCTGGGCGTAATCATCGCAGTTTTCTGTTTTGCCAGATTGCGCGGCATTTCGTTTTTGGGCGTGGTTGATGCCGTGGCAGCCGCGGCACCCATTGGCCTGTTTTTTGGTCGTATCGCCAATTTCATTAATGGTGAACTGTTCGGTCGCACCACTGATGTGCCCTGGGGCATGGTGTTTCCGCGGGGCGGGCCGGAACCGCGCCATCCCAGCCAGCTTTACGAAGCCGGGCTGGAAGGCATCGCGCTTTTTTGTATTTTGTTTGCCCTGGCCCGCAGCGAAAAAATGCGATCCCACCCTGGTGTTGTGGGGGGAACGTTCCTGGCTGGTTACGGCATTTGCCGCATCATCGTCGAATTTTTCCGCCAGCCCGATCAGCAACTTGGGTATCTGATGTTTGGTGCGACAATGGGGCAGCTTTTGTCGGTGCCGATGGTTCTGGTCGGGGCAGGGGTTGCCATTTATGGCCTTAGCCGCCCGGCACTGGTTGGCACAAAGCCCGAAGACGACACCAAAACCAAAACGGCAAAATCCTGATATTATGACCGACAAAGACAAAGCTTCCAGCCCGCTTCTGGACCATTTGAAACGCCGGATTGCCATTTCCGGGCCGATAACCGTGGCCGATTACATGGCCGAGGCATTGGCCCATCCGCAATGGGGATATTATCGCAAGCAGGACCCGTTTGGTCAGGCCGGTGATTTCGTGACCGCCCCCGAGATTAGCCAGATGTTTGGCGAACTGATAGGCCTGTGGGCCGCCGTTACCTGGCAACAAATGGGCAGTCCGTCGCGGGTGCATCTGGTGGAAATGGGGCCGGGGCGCGGCACCCTGATGGCGGATGCCTTGCGTGCCGTGCGCAATGTGCCCGGCTTTGCCGATGCCGTGACTGTGCGGTTTGTCGAAACCAGCCCGGTTTTGCGCAGCCGTCAGCAAACCGCGATTATGGAATATGGTATTCCGGCTGTCTGGCACGATAATTTTGACGATATTCCCGATACGCAAAATGCCCCTATGATCGTCATTGCCAACGAATTTTTTGATGCCTTGCCGGTGCGTCAGTTTCAGTTTGGCAAGGATGGCTGGCGTGAACGGCTGGTGGCCATTGCCAGCGAAACCGATGAATTATGCTTTGTTAGCGGCGGGCTGGCCCCGATGACGGATGCGCTGGTGCCGGTTATCTTGCGTGGCACGGCCAAGATAAATGATGTTTTTGAAACATCCTCACTGGCCATTTCGATTGCTGATCAGGTTGCAAAGCGCATTAATCGCGATGGCGGGGCGGCCCTTATGATCGATTACGGGCACGCCCATAGCGGCTTTGGCGATACCTTGCAGGCGTTACGCCAGCACAAATTTCACCCGGTTCTGTCCAATCCCGGCGACGCTGATTTAACCACGCATGTCGATTTTGGTGCATTGTCACGCACATTCGAGCAGGCTGATGCGCGCACGGGGGCGGTGTTGGGGCAGGGTACCTTTTTAAAAATGCTGGGCATCGACGCACGGGCAGAACTTTTAAAACAGTCTGCAACACCCGATCAGGCGATTGCCATTGATGCCGCCTTAAAGCGCCTGGTTGATGCGGACCAGATGGGAACACTTTTTAAAGTGTTGATCGCCTATGGTCGGGAAACGGCACCACCCCCTTGTGTGAGTGGTGTTGAAGGTTGATCGTTGATATTGCCTGTTTGTAACCGGAAAGAGCCGGGCGGAGGATGATGGTGGCTGAGAATACGAAACGTGCCGGGGCCGATAACGGTGTTTCATTTCTGGAAACTGAAAGCCTTGGGACGGTGAGCGGGTTAAAGCACGGTTTCTTTACCCGTAAGGGCGGTGCCAGCAATGGTATTCACGCCGGGTTGAATGTGGGTTTCGGGTCTGATGATGACCATGACATTGTTGCTGAAAACCGCAACCGTGCCGCGGCCGCATTTGGCACCACGGCGGACAGGCTGACAACGGTTTATCAGGTGCATGGTGTTGATGTGGCCCATCTTGACCGGCCCCTGTCGCGCGCGGAAACCCCGCGTGCCGATGCCATGGTAACAGACCGTGCAAATGTGATGCTGGGTATTTTGACAGCCGATTGCACGCCGGTTTTGTTTTGCGACCCGGTTAAAGGCGTTATTGGTGCTGCCCATTCGGGCTGGCGTGGGTCGTTTGCCGGTATTTCCGAAAGCACCGTTTGCGCAATGGAAAAACTGGGGGCAACACGCGACAATATTATCGCCGCCATTGGCCCCTGTATCGGGCGCGCTTCCTACGAGGTCGATAGCGGCTTTCGCGATAAAATTCTAACAGGGCCGCGCGGGGATGCCGATCTGTTTGATCCATCTGTTCGCGCCGGGCACTATATGTTCGATTTGCCGCAATATGTTTATCGCCGAACGCTGGATACAGGGATTGCGACGGTTGAGTTGCTGGCGCGTGATACACTGGCCGAAGAAGACCTGTTTTACAGTTACCGCCGCACGACATTGCGCGGTGAGCCCGATTACGGCCGCCAGCTTTCGGCGATCATGTTAACCCGGGCTTTATCCTGAACTGCCCACCCTCGATTGCAGGAGGTTTCTGCGCGTGCCCCATATGATCATGTTGTTTGCCTTTATCATCGTTGCCTCGATGATTGGCTGTGTCGCGATAATGTGACCCATGTGTAAGTTGATGACCGTGCGTTTCGTAACTGTGATGGTGCTGGTTTTTGCCCTTGCTGCCTGTGGCAAATTACCGCGTCCGTTTGAAGGTGCCGGGCGCGAGGGCGACCCGCAATTGATCGATGTGCCCGATGCTGCAACGATCAAGGTTGATGTTGCAAATGATTTGCCCGACGGGGCGGCACGGCATCTGGCCCGGGCAATGGTTCGTGCCTTGCGCGCCAGCGATATTGCCGCCTATTCGGAAGACCCGTCAGAAGGGACTTATGTTTTACATCCCAATGTTATTGCCCGTCTTGATGATGCCCGGTTTGCACATGTGGATGTAACCTGGGTTTTGTATAACAATCAGGGGCTGGCAATTGATTCGACCGCCAATAACGGCCAGATCACAGCGCAAAGCTGGTTTGCCGATGCGCCAAAGTCACCCGAAGACGGTACCATGAATGTGCCGCCCGATATTGCCCGCAAACTAAGTGCCCTGACACCGGAAGGGATAAAGGAAAGCCCGGCGGAGCAGGAATTTGACCAACTGGTAACCGCCCCTGCCAAATGGGTTGTCGGTAAAATCAGCGGTGACCGCACATCGATGGTGATGGCCAAGCCGTTAAAGGTGGCCCTTGTTGATTTTGCCGGGGCGCCGGGTGATGGCAATGAAGCCCTGCAACGGTCTGCCCGGGCCTTTTTGCAGGCCAAGGGAATTGCGATCAGCACTGATATCGACCCGGAAAGCATTGTGCTGTCGGCGTCGATTAATGTGCAGCCGGTGAAAAAAGGAAACAGCCCCCCCGAACTGGACCGCGTGACCATCGACTGGGTGTTGTTAGATGATAGTGGCCATGAACTGGGCCAGATGACGCAGGATAATGCCGTACCACATGGCAAACTTGACCATCGCTGGGGCAGTATTGCATCTCTTGCCGCCCAGGCGGCGGTTGATGCCCTTGAAGGGGCGCTGGGCCAAATCGCCCGTGACAGGGGGCTTTTGCTTCGGGCCGATAAATAAGACGCCATCCTGGTGGTCGTGTCTGCTGATGATTGCGGCGTTTTGTCGCGCAGGTTTCGCAATCGACATTAATACTTTGGGCCTTGCTGTGCCGCCGTGCCGTTGTGCCGGGGTAATCGGTGTTTGAAATCTCGTGGTATTTTAAAAGATATGAAATACCACCTGTGGTGTTGTATGCGACCTGTCTGGCCCCCATAAGATGTGCAGGCAATGGATAAGGGCTGCAACGCATATCTTTCATGCGTGAAAAGACCGCGCTGTTAGCCATAGCGACCATTTACAGACTGTTAAGGTCTGGGTATAAAGCCGCCGCGGTCCCTATGGGGGGCTGCGTAGGCATTTTTTCGCTTTCCCGGCACCCATAAACCGAGGCCCCACAATGAAAATCCTCGCCTGTAACAGCAATCTTCCCCTTGCCGAATCGATTGCGGATCATTTGAATCTGCCGCTTACCCGTGCAGATGTTAAACGATTCTCCGATCAGGAAATCTGGTGTGAAATTCAGGAAAACGTCCGCGGTGAGGACGTTTTTGTGATTCAGAGTACATCTTTCCCCGCCAACGACAACCTGATGGAAATGTTGGTGATGCTTGATGCGCTGCGCCGGGGTTCGGCACGTCGTATCACGGCTGTCATGCCCTATTTCGGATATGCCCGTCAGGATCGTAAATCTGGCCCCCGCACGCCGATCTCGGCCAAGCTGGTCGCCAACCTGATTACAGTTGCCGGTGCCGACCGTGTTCTGACCATGGATTTGCATGCCGGTCAGATTCAGGGTTTTTTCGATATTCCGCTTGATAACCTGTTTGCATCCCCCGTTTTGACCAGCGACATTCGTGCAAAGTTTGATGGCCAGAAACTGGTTATCGTCAGCCCCGATGTGGGCGGTGTGGCCCGTGCGCGTTCGGTGGCAAAACGCCTGGATGCCGAACTGGCGATTATCGACAAACGTCGCCCCAAGGCAGGCATTTCCGAAGTCATGCATGTTATTGGCGATGTCAAGGATGCGGCCTGCATTCTGGTTGACGATATTGTTGATTCGGCAGGTACCCTGTGCAACGCTGCCACGGCCTTAAAAGAACGTGGCGCGTCATCGGTTGCGGCCTATGTCAGCCATGGTGTTTTGTCTGGCCCGGCAGTTGAACGTATTGCCAATTCCCCGATGAGCGAAGTTGTCACAACCGACTCGATCAAGGCATCGGATGCGGTGCGTGGGTGCAGCAAAATTCGTCAGTTACCGGTTGCTCCGCTGATGGCAGAAGCAATTCGGCGGATTTCTGAAGAAAAATCTGTTTCCGTTCTTTTCGATTGAGGGTATAACGCCCTCGCAGCGCTGGCACCCCTGGAGGCCAGCGCGCTTGTTTTCGTGGGCTTTCAGCGGTGAATCACACCGACCTGCGGAAACGATACTGTCTTAGTTCAAGGAGCTTTTCCGATGGCAAATGCCACTCTTACTGCGGAAATCCGTGAACGGGCCGGAAAGGGGGCCGCCCGTGCCGTGCGTCGTGCCGGTATGGTCCCTGGTGTCATCTATGGTGCAAAACAGGATCCTGTTATGTTCCAGATTGACCCGCGTCCGCTCGTGAAACTGCTGCACAAGCCGGGTTTCTTCTCGCACGTTCTGACCATTGATGTTGCTGGTACGTCTTACGACGTTCTGCCGCGCGATGTTCAGTTTGACAAAGTGACCGACGAACCGTTGCACGTTGACCTTCTGCGTTTTGCAAAAGATCACAAGCTGACGGTTGAAGTTCCGGTTCGCTTTATCAACGAAGAAAAATCTCCGGGCCTGAAACGCGGTGGCGTTCTGAACATCGTTCGTCACGATGTTGAACTCAACTGCGATCCGAAGGCAATTCCGGAAGAGCTGGTCTTCGATTTGACCGGTTTCGAAGTTGGCGACTCGGTTCACATTTCGGCAACGACCTTGCCGGCTGGTTCTGAGCCGACCATTACCGACCGTGACTTCACTGTTGCGACCATTGCTGCACCGTCATCTTTGAAATCCGAAGATAACGCCGCTGGCGATGAAGAAGAAGCAACCGAAGAATAAAATCGGGGACTTGCGATGTTTTTGGTGGTTGGACTGGGAAACCCGGGTTCGGGATATGCCGGCAATCGTCACAATATCGGCTTTATGGCGGCGGACGAAATCGTCCGCCGCCATTCTTTTGGCCCCTGGCGACGCAAGTTTCAGGGGCAAGTGGCCGAAGGCGACATTGGCGGCACCAAAGTTTTGGTGTTAAAGCCGGAAACCTTTATGAACCTGTCCGGGCAATCGGTCGGTGAGGTGCTGCGATTTTACAAAATTCCGATTGAAGACGTGATTGTCCTGCATGACGAGCTTGATTTGCCACCGGGTAAATTGCGGGTCAAACGGGCAGGCGGGCACGGCGGCCACAATGGCCTGCGATCCATCGATGCCCATTGTGGCAAGGAATATCGCCGGGTAAGGTTGGGCATTGGCCATCCGGGCGACAAGGCGCGTGTGCATGGGCATGTGTTGGGGGATTTTTCGAAATCCGAACAAACCGGCTGGTTATCAGCTTTGATCGACGGGGTCGCGCAGGAATTGCCGCGCCTTATTGCCGGTGATGATAGCGCATTTATGAGCAAGGTTGCCAATCTGGTAACCCCGACCAAGCCAAAGGCCCCCAAACAGCCTAAGGCAGGCAAAGCAGGCAGCGCCGGAAAAAATAAAGGCGATGCGGCTCAGCCCGGGGCGACGGGTGATGATGCCAGCCCGACGATGGATGATCTTGGTAACGGGGCTGTCCGCCGTGCTGAAATGGTCGCCCAGGGGGACAAACAAAATAGTGCGCCCTCAACAATGGCGCAGGCCCTTGCCAGGGCCTTTGGCCTGAAGAAATAAGAATTCGACGACACGATTATAAGTGCCAGGGGTTGGTCGCACTGCGGCATCCTTGGTGATATGTAAAATTCAGATGTGACGGAGCCCGGAAAGATGGGATTCAAATGTGGTATCGTTGGTTTGCCCAATGTTGGCAAATCGACCCTGTTTAACGCCCTGACACAGACGGCAGCCGCCGAAGCGGCCAATTTTCCGTTCTGCACGATTGAACCCAATACGGGCCGTGTCAGCGTTCCGGATGATCGCCTTGACAAAATCGTTGCCATTTCCAAATCGGCAACCATCATTCCAACCCAGCTGGAATTTGTTGATATTGCCGGTCTGGTGCGTGGTGCATCCAAGGGTGAAGGGCTGGGGAACCAGTTTTTGGCCAATATTCGCGAAACCGACGCTATTGTGCATGTTTTGCGCTGCTTTGAAGATGGCGACATCACCCATGTTGAAGGCTCGGTTGACCCGGTTCGCGATGCGGAAACCATCGAAACCGAACTGATGCTGGCTGATATGGAAAGCCTGGAAAAGCGCGTTACGGGTTTGCAAAAGCGGGCCAAAGGCAATGACAAGGACGCCAAGCTGACCCTTGAAATGGTTGAGCGTACCCTTGCTGTTTTGCGCGAAGGCAAACCGGCCCGTATTGTTGAAATCAATAATGACGATGAAGCCAAGGCATTTCGCATGTTGCAGCTTCTGACCAGCAAGCCTGTGCTTTACGCCTGCAATGTTGATGAAGACAGTGCTGCCGAAGGCAACGAATTTTCGGCCAAGGTTGCCGAAATGGCCGCCTCACAGGGCGCACGTTCGGTTGTGGTGTCAGCCGCGATTGAATCCGAGGTTGCCTTGCTCGAAAGTGCCGAAGAAAAGCAGGAATTCCTCGAAAGCCTTGGTCTTGAGGAAACCGGCCTGACCCGCGTTATTCGCGAAGGTTATAAATTGCTCGACCTTCTGACCTTCTTTACCGTTGGTCCGAAAGAAGCCCGTGCCTGGACCGTGTTTAACGGTGCAACGGCACCCAATGCGGCCGGTGTGATTCATACCGATTTTGAACGCGGGTTCATTAAGGCCGAAACCATGGCTTATGACGATTTTATTGCCTGCAATGGTGAATCGGGCGCGCGCGATGCGGGCAAGCTGCGTCAGGAAGGCAAAGGCTATATCGTTAAGGATGGCGATATTTTCCACTTTAAATTCAATGTCTGATCCCGTTCTCGGGTGATCAAAATTCGGGGCCGTCACGTTTATGCGTGGCGGCCTTTTTGTATCTGGCGATCGAGAAACGGCGCAAAATGGCCCGAAAGGGGCATTTTTTACCATTCCCTACTTGCGTTTGTGCAACGCACCCGTCACCCTGATTTATCTGGAATGATGCAAAGCCTTAACACTGCCCGATGGGTGACAATGGCGTAGGCAACCAAACAGATCGGTACCGGTGTTTAAACCTTGTGCGCCGGGCGGGATGATCAGTTTGCATCAGAAACCGACAGGACGGATAAAGATAGGGACTTCGCAGTGAATTGTTTTTCGGGGCTGGCAAAGGTTCTTCTGGTTTTTAATTCTGCCCATGGTCGCCCTGGCCGGGTTGGCCGGGTTCTGACAGAACTTGGATACGAGTTTGATATTCGTCGTCCGGGTGAAGGTGATGTTTTGCCCGCTGATCTTTCGCCGTGGCAGGGTATCATCGTGTTTGGTGGCCCCATGAGTGCCAATGACGACCACGAACCCAATGTAGCGCGCATCATGGAATGGCTGCCAAATGTGGTGCAGTCCGATGCCTGGTATTTGGGGATCTGCCTGGGGGCGCAAATGATGGCGCGCAATCTGGGCGCGGTTGTTCAGCCCGATAAAGGGGAAAAAACCGAAATCGGGTATTATCCGGCTTATGCGACCGATGCGGGACGTGACCTTTTTCCTGCCAATATGATGGTCTATCACTGGCACAGTGAAGGATTTGACGTGCCCCCGGGGGGCGAATTGTTAATGACGGGTGATGTGTTTCCCAACCAGGCCTATCATGTTGATCGCCGGATATGGGGGATTCAGTTTCACCCCGAAGTTGACGATGATATTCATGAAAGCTGGCTGGAACGTGCGGCAGAAAAAACCAATCGCCCCAATGCGCAAAACCCCGACCTGCAACGTGCCGGGCGCCAGGCATTTGATGCTGCATTTGGCGAATGGTTCGCTGGTTTCGCGCGTAAGGTTCTTTCACCTGGTGTCGGGATATCAAGTCTCTCGACACAGGATCGTTAGTTGGATAGACCATAGGATAAGTCTCAAGTGCGCAGGGTGTGGGCAATCTATACCCCTCATCTGAATGCGCCATTTTCATGATAGCGGGAGAATTAGGAATGCTGTTTGGCAAGGCGACGATGGTTCGTTGTGTGTTTGCGGCTGTTGGCGCGTTTATGGCGGTTGCGGCGGGTACAGCCCCGGCAATGGCACAAAATGCTGACCCGGCGGCAAGCAAGGGCCCGTTGTGGAAAAAGGAATGCGACGACAAAAACCCTGATCGTTGCCAGATTGGCCAACAGGTTTTCCTGCAAAAGGACGTCGAGGGCAAAAAGGAAACGGTTGGCCGTATTCTGGCCGTAACCGTGCAAAAGGCGGTTAACCCAAAAACCAAAGCCGAAGTCTCGATTTTGACCATGCAATTACCACTTGGCGTTGATTTGCGCCCGGGTATTGTTATCAAGGTGGATGATGGCAGCGAAATGAAGGTTATTTACGGTAAATGCACCAATGCGGGCTGTGATGCGGCATTGGTTATGTCCGATGACCTGGTTGCGGCAATGAAGGCTGGGGCCACTCTGTTTGTTGGTTTCCGTGCCTGGGGCAATGAGCAAACCCAGGTCATCAAGGCATCGCTGACCGGCTTTACCGCAGCGCTGAATTCAATCAGCCCAAGCTAGACACCACCTGAACTTTTTAATCGGAAATATCGATTGTAAATGTTGAATGCCGAATACCGTTATCTGGCGGTATTCGGCATTTTGCATGTGTGGTGTTTGGCAGGGAAATGTGTTGTTTAAAACCGGTCGATGACGGTAACACCCGTACCGACAAAGCTGTCCATATTCATAAGCGCAGTTGCACCTTCGGCCAATGTAACGCGATCACCAATCAGCTTTTGCGGTGCGATTTTGCCACTTGCCACCATATCGAGCATCGCATCATAGCGAAATGCCTGCATCCCGTGGCTACCTAAAACTTCCAGTTCATGGGCAACAACCCGGTCCATTGGTATTTTGGCATGGGCATGATCACCGGTCATAAGGCCGATCTGGATGTGTTTGCCACGCTTGCGCAGGCAAGAAACCGAATTAAAACACGTAACCGCACTACCCAGCCCGTCGACCGAAACATGTGCGCCGCCATGTGACAAATCACGAATGGCAGCGGGGATATCGACAATGCTTTTGGCATTAAGTGTGTAATTGGCGCCAATGGTTTTGGCAAAATCCAGTTTTTCGTCGTCAATATCAATGGCAATAACATTGGCCCCGGCCGCCTGTGCAATCATGATGGCAGAAAGCCCGACGCCGCCACAGCCATGCACCGCGACCCATTGCCCGGCGCGAACCTGTCCCTGGTCAATCACCCCGCGAAAACTGGTGGCAAACCGGCAGCCAAGGCTGGCAGCGGTGACGTAATCCATGCTGTCGGGCAGGGTTACCAGATTGCCGTCGGCATAATCAATGGCAACATATTGGGCAAAGCTGCCCCAGGCGGTAAAACCGGGCTGAAATTGCTGGTCACAAATTTGCTGGTTGCCACTATGGCATTGCGGACAATGCCCGCACCCTGAAACAAATGGCACTGTTACCCGGTCACCAATTTTAAAGCGCTGGATGTGTTTGCCCGTTGCAACGATTTTACCGGCAAATTCATGGCCCGGTACGTGGGGCAAATGAACATCGGAATCGTGGCCCATCCAGCCGTGCCAGTCACTGCGACACAGGCCGGTGGCACCCACCTCAATCACAACACCATGATCGCCCGGTTCAGGGTCTTGCAGTTTTTGAATCTCGATCGGGCCCTGGAACTCTTCAAAACAGGCAGCAAGCATCGGGTTTCTCCACAAAATCTGGCATCGACCGGATACATTCTGTTTCCGGTTAAGTCACGTAATTTCAATATCGTAATGCGCTTTGGTCAATCGGCAAAACATTGATCATAAAGTTTCTGCGCGTCTGTCGCGTCTATTGCTGTTCGGTCACCGTTCTGATTACAGATATTTAGGTGTTGTTGCCATTTTCGTCGTTATTGCGGTGCGAACGGGGTACGCCAGGAACGCCAATACCATGCCGTTTAGGCCCGCTATCGGGCGATTGTCCGTGCGATTGGGCAGGCGGTTCGCCCCACGGACGGGACGGGCGTGACGATTTCTTGTTTTCCGTCTGGCTCAGGTCATGGCCGTAAATGGTGCTTCCAGGTTGCCAGGTCCAGGTTTCGGGCTGTTCGTTTTTGGGAGTGTTTTGGCTGTTATTGGATGATCCGGTATTAAACCCGCGTCGCGCATTTCTTTTTGCAGCTTTTTCACGCTCATAGGCGGCAGCCCAGGGCGGAGCGTTAAAACTGAATTGCGGTGTCGATCCATCGGCATTCGGGCGCTGGCGGCCGGGCCGGTAAACACCAAAAACCGGCTGTTGTTTGGGGCCACCCTGCCACAAGGGGACATGGCGGTATTTGAAAAACGGGATCAGCAGTAACCCGGCAGCAAAACCCGCGACATGGGCGGCCCATGCCACGCCGTCATTTACCCCGGTGGACAGGTTGATTACCTGCATACCAATCCAGAATCCTAAAACGACAACGGCAGGGACATAAAAAATCAGCACCCAGAAAAACCATACCAATACCCGCGCTTTGGGAAACAGCAGGAAATAGGCCCCCAAAACGCCAGCCAATGCGCCGGATGCCCCGATCATGGGGATTTGCGATGTGGTATCGGCCACGGCATGGCCAAGGGCCGCTGCAACCCCGCACAGCAGGTAAAAGGCTAGAAATCGCCAATGCCCCATCGCATCTTCGACATTGTTGCCAAATACCCATAAATACAGCATGTTTCCGGCAATATGCATCCAGCCGCCATGCATGAACATGGCGGTAAAGATGGTCAAAAATTCGAATCCGGGTGGAAATACCGAAAATTCGGGCGGCAATTCGATATTGCCAAACAGCACGGCGGGAATGGCACCAAATTCGATATTGGCGCGAATAATGCCGCGATGGCCCAGTGACAAGGTCATCACAAAAACCACGACATTCACTGCAATCAATCCCCATGTGACCCAGGGTGTGAGGGTGGTGGGGTTGTTATCCTTGATCGGCAGCATCGGCGTTTTTTCCGTTATGGTTCCTGTTATCGCGGCAGGTTAGCTGATTTGTGTGCCGGTTCATAAACATGACCGGAATGGCAGCCCGTATGACAGCAACCTGATGTGTGAACGTACAACCAGCTTAAACCGCTTTTAAACACGGTTATGGCGGGTTATCGCGCCAAACGACTTCATGCCACGTCAGCGGCCCGGCACGGGTTTAATGCCCCGCGCAAATAGGCACCCAGTTTGCGATATTCGGCCTTGCGTGCCGAACTGCGCCGCCAGACCAGCCCGATACGCCGAACCGGTACCGGGTTTTCGAATGGCAAAATCGCAATCGAGTCGCGGCGGCGTGCTTCGACTTCCAGCGCCATCTCCGGCAACAAGGTCGAACCAATTCCGGCGGCGACCATTTGCACCAGGGTGGACAGGCTGTTGGCTTGGAAATCGGCCGATTTGCTCCATCCGGCACGCTGGCAGATTTCCAGCGCCTGATCGCGCAGGCAATGTCCGTCTTCCAGCAACAACAGTTTTTCGTCTTTGATATCGTCGATATTGATGTGTTTTTTCGCCGTTAGCGGGTTTTCCGGGCTACAGGCAAAAACAAACCGGTCTTCAAACAGGTCCATTTCTTCCAGGCCGTTTTCCTCGATCGGAAGTGCGATCAGGGCCAGGTCCAGTTTGCCTGCCAATAGCAGGTCAACCAGCTTTGCTGTTTGGTCTTCGCGCAAAAACGGCTGCATTTTAGGAAAGCCGCTACGCAGCCTTGCCATGACATCGGGCAGCAGATAGGGGCCGATGGTCGGGATAACACCAATATTGATGGGCCCAACCAGGGGTTGGTTGGCCGCATGGGCCACAATGGCAAGTTCATCGACCTCGCGCAGAATATGCCGCGCCCGCGAAACAACTTCCTGTCCCAGCGCCGTAATCAGTACCTGGCGCTTGTTTCGCTCCACCAATTGCGCTCCCAACAGGTTTTCCAGCTCGCTAATGGCGGCGGAAAGGCTGGGCTGGGTGATAAAGCAGGCTTCGGCTGCGCGGCCAAAATGGCCGGTTTCCGCCAGCGCGACCAGATATTTTAGCTGTTTGATGCTGGGTTGGGCGGCCATAAATTTTTCCTATCGAAAAACCAGATTTATTTTATTGGTCATAGGTAATGCAATTATCTACAAATCGCTACCAGCGATGTTGCTTTTTGCACATGCACACTAAATTTAAGAGGGCCCATCGGGGGCCTTAAGGGATTTTAGTAAAGAAGCGTTAGGAGTACAGACATGCTTACAGTTGGTGATACCCTTCCTGAATTCAATCTTACCGGTGTTTCGGGCAAAACCGATGCCAGCTTTGCGCCGGTTACCGATAAATCCCACGAAGGTAAGTGGAAGATCCTGTTCTTCTGGCCGAAAGACTTCACCTTTGTCTGCCCGACCGAAATCGTGGGTTATGGCGAACTGAACGGCGATTTTGAAGACCGTGATGCCGTTCTGCTCGGCTGCTCGACCGATACCGATTTCGTCCACGCCGCCTGGCGCACCCACCACGAAGATCTGGGCGATAGCCCGTTCGTGTGGCTGGCTGACGAAAAGAAAGAACTGGCAAATGCACTTGGCGTTATTGCCAAAGGCGAAGGCGTTGCCCTGCGCGCCACTTTCATCGTCGATCCGGAAGGCATCATTCGCCACGTTCAGGTGAACGATCTTTCTGTTGGTCGTAACCCGCAGGAAACCCTGCGTATTCTTGATGCACTGCAGACAGACGAACTTTGCCCGTGCAACTGGAACAAGGGTGAAGCCACCCTCTAAGCCACAGGCTTGGACTTGGCTTGAATTCAGGACCGGGCAAATTGCCCGGTCCGCTCTGACCCGCACGGAATTTAACGTGCCAGCCGCATTTGTGGCAGGGTCCCTGCGCTGCCTGATATCGGGTTGCGCCGGTTCGCCAAAGGCGCGCCGGAAATTAGCGTTAATTTTTTCACAAAATTCAGGATGTTTCCGATGTCTATCGCTGAAATTAAAGATAGCTTACCGGCCTATGCCAAGGACTTGAAGCTGAACCTCGGTACTCTTTTCAGTAACCCCGGCATGACCGATCAGCAGGTTTATGGAACGGCACTGGCGTGTGCCTATGCGTCGCGCAATGCAAAATTGCTGCGTGCTGTGGTCGCCGAAGCCGAAGGAAAATTGTCTGCCGAAGCACTGGAGGCCTCCAAGGGTGCCGCTGCGATCATGGGTATGAACAATATCTATTACCGGTTCACGCATCTGGTGTCGGAAAAAGAATATGCCACCATGCCCGCCCGCCTGCGCATGAACATCATTGGTAAACCGGGCATCGACAAAGCCGATTTTGAGCTGTTTTCGCTGGCCGTATCGGCCATCAATGGCTGCGGCATGTGCATTGATAGCCACGAAAAGGTTCTCAAACAGGCTGGCCTGAACAAGGAAGTTGTTCAGAACGCTGTGCGCATCGCGTCGGTTATCCATGCCGTTGCCGCTGTGCTCGATGCTGAAGACGCGCTTGAAGGTTAAGTCGGATCAGGAGAGGAACGGAACCGGTTTCCTCTCCTGATCCTGTTTCTTGCCGGATTAAGCATTGTGCATCGGGGGATTTTTCTTGTCCTTTGGCTGCCACTCTTTTGGTCGTTCTGGTTGACCATCAGGCGTATAGGCCGAGAGGCATTGATACGTTGCCGCTTTCAAGTTCCGGGGCAGGAAAAGTTTTGAGCATACGTATCTGAAAAAATGCTTTAGTGGCCGGTTATTTAGCGCTCTGGCATACCGAGATGACCGAGAACTGGCGCGTTTATAGACTGCTTTTGCCACATCTGTTCGCGCTGGCAACAATTCATGAGCCAGATAATAAATAGCGCAGATTGAATCATAGCGGCTACGTGCAATCTGCGATGACAGGCGACCAGGTGCTTCATCAATAGTCAAAGTGACATTCTGTGTCATGCGAACAATTTTTTCTGAATGCGCCGTTGCACGTAGCGCCATCGTGTAATCTGGTGATCTCAACCGGATGTCGGCCCCACCGAATTGTACAAAGAAATTTTTATTCACTAGCATACAGCTGGAATTGTGGCTGAAACCCTTAATGAAGCGGTCTAATGCTTCATCCTGTGACATTACCACATAGCCGTTTGCATTGGTTTTTGTCATTTGGGATACGACATCATCCGATTGTGTGAAATATCCCGATGAGCCAATGACAAAATCAACTTTTTCTGTGATTGCGGCATTATACATCGCTTCGGTAGAATTTTTTGTGGGAATGTCATCTCCGTCAAGCAAACGAACCCATTCATATTTCGCGTGTGCCACCCCAACATTTGTGGCGATAGCAGCTCCTTGATTTTCTTGTTCTATGATAATAACTTCGCCAGGCAATTCTTCCTGAAGTGCTTGAATTTGATGCACCGAGTCGTCTGATGATCCGTCATCAACGAAGATGTATTCAAGATGTTCCGGGGTTTGCTGGTATTCGCTGGCGAGGGAATGAATGACGTCAGCGATATATGGCGCTTTATTGTAAACTGTAATCACATAAGAAATATTCATTTAGACCTTTTTTGATGAGGGTTGGCCTCGTCCAAATCTAAATTCAGACTATAAAATTTTTACAAGTAGGCGTTCAGTAGATGTGTGGAATTTTCGGTCATAATCAAGCAGAAATCAGCAATATCGAAAATTCTCATTCGGCTCTTCACTCTTTGGTTCATCGTGGACCCGATAGTTGGGGATACGAAATGTGCAATGGCATCTATATCGGGCATCGTCGCCTAAGCATCATTGATTTAACCGAACATGGGCGTCAGCCCATGATTGCCAATAATGTATTTTTGACGGTGAACGGAGAAATTTACAACTATCGGGAATTGCGACGCGAACTGATTGATAAGTTTGGAGTCGTCTTTAATAGTGAAAGTGATAGCGAGGTTCTTCTTCATGGATACATTCATTGGGGGATTGATCGGTTACTTGAACTGGTAGACGGAATGTTCGCCCTGGCAATTTATGATGTGGCGAAAAATTCGATAATTTTGGCACGTGATCATGTTGGCATTAAGCCGCTGTATTATTGGCATCAAGATAGTGAGTTTGCGTGGGCGTCAGAGCTTAAGGCCATTGAAGCTTATACTGGTAAAGATCGCTTGAAAGTGGATGCGACTGCAGTCTACGACTTCATGACGTATCTTTATATTCCATGCCCCAAAACGCTTTATCATAACGTATTCAAGTTAGAGCCAGGGCATTACGTAAAATTTAATATTGCCACTGGTGAAGTTACAAAACGTTGTTATTGGGAACTGGAAGTCATTTATCGCTATGATGTGACCAATTGGGAACAACATATCCGCGAGGCCTTGCATACATCGGTTGGAGAGCAACTTGTTTCAGATGTGCCTGTCGGGTTTTTTCTCAGTGGTGGCGTGGATTCAAGTGTTGTCTGTTTTGAGGCATCAAAGCAGATTGACAACATGTCGACCTTCTCAATTGGTCATGTAGATAAAGATGCTGATGAAGGGCCATTTGCGAGAATGGTGGCAGAAACGATTTCTTCAAAACATTTTGAAAAAGTTTTCAGCCAACAAATTGCCAACGATACTTTCGAGTTACTTCGTCAGTTATATGATGAGCCGTTTGGTGATGTATCCGCATTGCCAACGAGCGAAGTATGTCAGCTCGCACGGGAACATGTTACGGTTGTTCTCACTGGCGATGGCGGTGATGAATTATTTGGCGGTTATCTTCCTTATGATGATGCACAAAGAATATTTTCTTCTAAATTAAATTCGAAAAGATGGTTGCGACCATGGATCATCAAATTAAAAAATTATGCTCCACACCGGTCAATCGTTAAAAAAGCCAAGCGTTTTGAAGTGAAGACTTTATCAGACCCAATGGAGCGTTGGACTGCTGCAAAGGGAGGATTAATTCGTTCAGATCCGATGAAGCGACGTTGGGCAAAGAAATACGGGATACCGAAAGATTACGATGATTTCTGGTATTATCGTAAATACGACAGGCCCGATTTAACTCCGAGAACTCGTGCACAATATATCGATTTTCATACATACATGCATGACTCTGTGCTTACGAAGGTAGATAGAGCAAGTATGGCTGTTGCACTGGAGACCAGAGTACCTTTTCTCAGTAAAAAGATGATCTCTGTTGCCTGGTCCATTCCAGAGGAAATTCGATATCGTGACGGAGAGTTGAAGGGTATTTTGAAAAAATCCTACTCTGATTATATACCTCATGCAGCTTTATATCGGCGTAAGCAGGGGTTCGGTATTGGTCGAGTGGGAAAAAGTGACCGTTTGTACGATAAAACGAAAAATGTACCAAGGCAGATCTTGAGAAAACTTTTTCCTGAACTCTTATCCGCTAAACCTTAGAAAAGAAGCGTTTCCGGAGCTGTTCTTGCATTTCGCCCGGCGTCTTGGCGGGCGTTGGAAATTTTGTTTGGTCTGTCGTGAAGGTATTTTTACGGCTTTGGTATCGGGTGACTGGTGCGATGCCAACTCATTGATACCTGCCTGAAAAAGTGTCCAGAAAGTGACGAACCGACTCGAGGACATCATCTGGGGCTTCAAGGTGGGGAATGTGGCCGCAGCCCTTGATAATATGGGCTGTTACCGGGCCACCTGTATGGTCGCGAATGGTGGTGACCTGTTGATCGCTGCCAAACGGGTCTTCATCGCCTTGTAATATTAAGGCGGGGCAGGTGATGGCAGGCAGTTCATCAATCATTTGCCAGTTTTTGAAATCCGGTTGCCGCCATGTATCGACCCAGGCCCGGAAAACGGTGTCGGTCTGATCAAAATGGTGGCGTTCCAGGCGCGACTTCCAGTCGGTACTCGCATAGGTTTGTGCGGCCGTTTCAATGCCGTTAATCGTTACATCCTCCACAAATACATGGGCGGCCAGGCTGATGACGGCGCGGGGCACGGCGGGAAAGCGGGCGGCATATTTAAGGGCAATGGTTGCACCGTCGCTATGACCAAACAGGATCGGTTTTTTCAGGGTCTGGTGTGCGATCAAACCATGTAAAAAGCGGTCGGTTTCCTCGTTATGAAAATCGACCGGGCGCGGGACAACATTTTGCGGGTCCGATGCGCCATGACCGCGCCTTTCATAAACCAGGCAGGTAAGCCCGGTTTCATTTGCCAGCCTTTGCGGAAAATCGCGCCACATGCGAATGGTGCCAAGGGCTTCGTGCAACATGATAATGGTGGGCATATGTTCTGCGGTTTGAAAGGGGCGGTGGTCGACCATTGTGTCTGGTGTGACAGACTGGCAGGCCAAACGAACCCCGTCGATGGTGACGTTAAAATCGCGAACCGGCATGGTATTCCTGATTTATCGGTTATTCCGTACTGATTTATGGATTTTATCATGCGCTAAAAAACAAAGCCCGGCAAGGCTATCCCGGCAGGGGTGCGAGGCTGATTTGGGTCTTAAAGGCGTATCTTGTTTTCGATGCGCCATTCTACATTTTACAATGTATATTCGAGAAAATTCAGGTTCAGGCTGTATTGGTCCGCCGGGAAAATAGCGTTTTAAATGGTTTTTGGCTTTCGTTTTCAGGCGACGGAAATTCCGAGATGATGGCGGGTGAAGGCGATCAGACTTTGGATATGAACTGCCACAGTTTCGCGGACTTTTTCTTCATCATTGGCGGACAGGGCCTCGATAATGGCAAGATGTTCTGAGGAGTCCGGTTGCAGGCGTTCTTTCAGGCGGGCAATTTCAAACAGTCTGGTGGTGGCCCGCAAATCACGCAGGGTTTGCGCCATGACCTCGTTGCCGCAATGATCAATGATCATATTGTGCAGGTTGTCATCCGAAAACCAGTGGGCATCGGTGTGATAGGCCGTACCATCCATCAGGTCTTCAATCTCGCGGCGCACGGCCATTAATTGCTTGCGGGGGATGGCGCTCATGGCGAGAACGGCGGCTTCGGGTTCGATGATTTTACGCAGGCGCAGGCTTTGCAAATATTCCCCGACATCGACGCGGCGGACAACATAGTTCCGGCCATCGCCCTTGCGCACCAGGCCTTCACCTTCCAGGCGCTGCAGAGCTTCGCGCAGGGGAGTGCGGGAAATACCCAGTGTTTCGGCCAGGCGTGCTTCGACAATCACGTCGCCCCCATTGAGGCGGCGGTGACGGATCATCTCGGAAACGGCCTTGTAGGTTAATGTCGCCAGATTGTGCGAGCCGCCGGCTTCCTCGCCACGCGCAATGATCATAGAATTTTCCTTGCTCCCCGACATGTATTTCCTTTTCACTCTATCGGTTTCACGCGGTATACCGAATATATACTATTAAGAATCCAGCATGAGTACAGATAATTGACAGCGCCATCAAACAACAGTTCCGACACTGGAAGCCTGGCCGATAGTGTTTTTGCCCGTTTGTTAAAAAGCATTCTTGAGGGGCAATTGGCGGGGGGAACCATTGTGCAGGAACGTCGCCTGGCCGACCAGATGGGTGTGTCGCGTTCTCCCATGCGCGATGCGCTTGGCCGTCTTGAGGGGCAGGGGCTTTTGATGCGCAACAGCCGTGGCATCCTGACGGTGCGGGTTGTCACGCTTGAGGATTATCTGAACTGCCTGAATTTGCGGCTTTTGATCGAGCCAACGGCGGCCGCCCTGGCCGCAGAACGCATGGGCAAGGCCGATTTAGACCGGCTCGACTCGTTGTTAAGGGAAATCGAAGCAGCATCGGATGTTGAAGCCGATACGCTGTGGGATTTCGATGACATATTGCATCAGACAATTGGCGAAAGCAGCGGCAACCCCTTTATTGCCAAGACAATTATCGAAATGCGCCGCTATACCGCGATCTTTGAACGCCACCAGCTTTCGGGCCGTGGCAAGCCCGGTTCTGCCGATCACCGGGTGATTGTGAATGCCCTGACCTCGCGGGACGCGGCGGGCGCAAAAGATGCCATGCACAATCATTTGCATGAAATACGGCAAAAAATTATCGAGAATTTCTAAATGCTTGCATGATTTTTGAGCAGGTGGTTTTTGTTGCACTTGTGCTGTGCAATCTTTTTATGTATTAAAGTGGTATACCAATCGAATGCGATTGGAAAAATGACATAGAAACAATATCACTCACAGGGGTCATCATGTTTTCACGTCTGTTTCTTGCTACCGCCATTTGTGCTGCTGCGTTGGGTGTAGGCACTTCGCCGGTTTTTGCGGCCTCGTGCAGCCCGGCTGTTCCTGATTCTGAGCTGGTCAAGCCGGGCACGCTGGTTATGTCCACCAACCCGACCTTGCCGCCATTGCAGTTCATCGATTCAAATGGTGACCTGAAAGGGATGCGGGTGGAGCTGGGTAAAATGATTGCCAAGCGTTTATGCCTGACGCCCGAATATATTCGCATCGAATTTTCGGCCATGATCCCTGGCCTGGCAGCTGGACGTTGGGACATGATCAATACCGGCATTTTCTATAACGAAGAACGCGCTAAGATCATGGAAATGATCCCCTATGAAGACCAGGCGATCAGCATTTCGATGGCACCGGGCAAGGGCAAGTCGGTCAGCAAAAAAGAGGATCTGGCAGGCAAGACCATTGGCGTTGAAATTGGCGGTTTTGAAGAAAGCAAAACCCGGGCCATGGATGCGGAATTGAAGGCTGAAGGGCTGAAGGGCCTGGATATTCGCACGTTTGATAATTTCGCCCTGGCCTTTCAGGCCTTGCGGGCCGGGCAGCTTGACGGTGTTGTGTCGATTGACGCCGTTGCCAAGGAATATGATGCCCGCGGCGATTTTGACCGCGTGTTAAGTGGCCTCTATCCGGCCCCGGTGGCACTGGCATTTAAAAACCATGCGCTGGCCGAAGCCGTGTTGAAGGTGATGGACGACATGAAAGCCGATGGCACCATCGCCAAACTGTTTGGCGAATATGGCATCGCGGTTCCCAAGGCCAAATACGAAATCAAATAACCTCGAACCACCCGCCGGAAACAGGAAGGCGTGCTTTCTCCCTCGCTTGTTGTTCTGTTTCCGGCACCCCTCACATGGACAACATCCTGTTCACAGGCCGATCCCGCACGGCTTCTGTCTTGCCCTAACTTCCCGAAAGCGAACGACATGGAAACTTGGAACTGGCCCGGCTTTTTCGGATATTTGTTTAATTCCTATATCCTGGGCGGTGTCGTCACAACAATCTGGCTGACAGTGGTGTCCCTGATTGGCGGTTTGGTGTTGGGCTTTATCCTTGCGCTGATGCGCCGCTCACCTGTGCAACTGGTCAAAATGGCTGCCCGTTTTTACATCTGGCTGTTTCGCGGCACCCCGCTTCTGGTTCAGTTGATCATTATTTACACGGCCCTTCCCCAGCTTGGCATCCGGTTCAGCGTGGTCGAAGCGGCCTTGCTGGGCCTGGCGTTGAACGAGGCGGCCTATCTTGCCGAAATTATCCGTGCCGGGATCGAGGCCGTACCCGAAGGGCAAACCCGGGCGGGCCGGGCCTTGGGCATGACCGAACGTAAAATCATGCGTCACATTGTCATGCCGCAGGCTTTCAAGGTCATCATTCCGCCCTTGGGCAATTCGGTGAATGGCCTGTTGAAAACCACGTCTGTGACGTCGGTTATTTCAATGGAAGAACTTCTGCGCCGCACCCAGGTTTTGATTCAGGAAAAATTCATGGTGCTGGAGCTGTTTGCCGTTGCCGCCATTTATTACCTAGTTTTGACCACATTGTGGGACCTGGTCCAGCGCAGAATTGAAAAAAGATTTGGCCGTTCAACGGCCCACGTATCGCTTGCAGAACAACGTTGATTTTCCAGGATTTCGATAAAATGAGCCCCAAGTTTCGCGGTGTTTTCACCGTTATGATTACCCCCTATGCCGATGACGGATCCCTGGACCTTAAAGCCCTTGCCGATTTCACCGACTGGCAAATTCGCCAGGGCATTCATGGCCTGATCCCGTTGGGCTCAACAGGCGAGTTTTTATCGCTGTCGCAAGAAGAACGCGATGCCGTTGCCCGCACCGTGATTGAAACCGCCGCCGGGCGTGTGCCTGTGCTGATCGGAACCGGTGCCGAAGACACCCGCGAAGCCGTCCGACTGAGCAAGATTGCCGAAGTTATGGGGGCGGATGGGGTGATGGTGATCCCGCCTTTTTATTCGACCCCGACCGATGATGAACTTGTGGTGCATTACCAGACCATCGCCGAGGCGATTTCCATTCCTGTTATGGTTTACAACAACCCGGCAACGTCGAATGTTGATTTAAAACCGGAACTGGTGGCCCGCATCGCGCAAATTGAGGGCTGCGATTATATCAAGGAATCCACGCTGGAAATCACGCGCGTGCGCGACATCATTCGTTTCGCCGGTGATAACATGACCGTCTTTGGCGGTATTCTTGGGTTTGAATCCTTTGTTATGGGGGCACAAGGCTGGGTGGCGGTGGCCTCCAATGTGGCACCGGGGCCGATGGCACGCATTTTTGAACTGGTTGCCGACGAAGGCAAAATTGACGAGGCCCGTGCCCTTTACCTGAAATGGCTGCCCGTGATCGAAGCGGTCGGCGGGCAGGCCTATGTTGCGGGCACCAAATCGTTGCTGTCGCATATGGGGTTTCAGGCAGGTCCGCCGCGCCCGCCGCGCTTGCCTTTGCCCCAGCCGCAAGACCAGGCAATGCAGAAACTGGTGTCGGATTTTAATCTGACCTTTGCGCAATAAGGCACACCGGCCCATGCAAAGCCCGTCCTCAACCACACCCCGCCCCAACGAGAACGCAGAAGTGCAGTTTTTTTATGAAGGGCGCGCCATTACCGCGCAGCGTGGGCAAAGCGTTGCCGCCGCCCTTTATGCTGCGGGCATACGTAACCTTGCACCTGTCTCCGAAACCCAGGGCCGGGGTGTGTTTTGTGGCATGGGCGTTTGCAATGAATGCCTGGTGACGATTAACCATGTTGCAAGCCAGCGGTCCTGCATGACGCTGGTGGAACATAACATGCTGGTCAGCGCGCAGGCGGCCCGGCCTGCAATTGGCACGCCGGATGCCGCAACGACCAACACGATCGCGGAAATCACCACCCCACCGACGAATATTCCCAGCGATGAAACCGATATTCTTGTGGTTGGGGCCGGGCCTGCCGGGTTGGCAGCGGCATCAATGGCGGCGGGTGCGGGGGCGCAGGTGATTGTGGTTGATGACCGATCCGCGCCGGGCGGCCAGTTTTTCAAACAGCCCTCGTCGAATGCCGCCCAACAGCATTACCGGCGTGATAGCCAAATATCGGATGGGGCCAAACTGATTGCGCAGGCCCACAATGCCGGGGCGCGTATTCATGAAAAAACGGTTGTTTGGGGGGCGGAACGCCAAAGTGACGGCCGTTTGAAAGTTGGCCTCTATGGCCCGAACGGCGCGTTTTATTTGTTTCCCAGGGCATTGGTCATTGCCACCGGGGCCTATGAACGCCCGGACCCCATACCCGGCTGGACCTTGCCCGGTGTGATGACCACCGGGGCGGCACAAACATTTTTGCGAAGCTATGGGGCTGCTCCGGGCAAGCGCATTCTGATTGCCGGCAATGGCCCGTTGAATTTGCAAGTGGCAATGGAGTTGCGCAAAATCGGCGCGGAGGTGGTGGCCGTGCTGGAGGCCGCCGCGTCGCCGTGGCAAAAGCCGGCAAAACTGTTGCCCCTGTTTAAAAGTGACCCCCAATTGGCCCTGCGCGGGGTACGCCAGGTATCCGCCCTTAAACTGGGCGGGGTGCCCATTTTATGGGGCAGCCGTGTCACCCGTATCCGTGCCAATGACACGGGGGCTGTGCAAACGGTCGAGGTTGCGACCCCCGCTGGCCCAAAGGTGTTTCGTGCCGATACGGTTCTTTTGGGGGGCGGGTTTACATCATCTAACGAATTGTCCCGTTTGCTGGGCTGTGGACACACGGTTATACAGGGCCAATTGGTTGCCCAGCGCGATCATGCGGGTAAAACCACCCAGGATGATATTTATAGCATTGGCGAAGCCGCACAGTTTGGTGGTGCCCATGTGGCCCTGGCGCAGGGCAAATTGACGGGGGCAACCATTGCGCAAAAATTGGGTTTTGCGGCAAATCGTGTGGGGCTTGCCGATAAACTGGCCCGTTATCAGGCCTTTCAACGTGTTTTATGGGCGCTTTATAACGTTGATGAAACCAGCGTTAATGACCTGCCCGGTGACACCGAAATTTGCCGCTGCGAAAAAGTTACCCTGCAAACCCTGCGTCTTCTTGCCAATACCGCCTGTGATGATGTTGCCACGTTGAAACGATTATCGCGTGCGGGCATGGGGCGCTGTCAGGGGCGGTATTGCAGCCATAATGTCCGGGCGATTGCCGATGCCCATCATATTGATCCTGATGTAGCCCCAACCCCAACCTCAACCCCTCAAACAGGTGCCGACAAACGCCCGATAAACGAAAAAACCGGTTTTCTGGCCCCGCAAATGCCGTTGCGCCCGGTGCCCTTGGCGGCATTGGCGCGCGAAAAGCCGGAATGGGGCGGCCATAAACGCAGCCATTTGCCCGAAACGGCGCCGCTGGAAGGTGCGGGCCCCTTGCCTGTATCGCAAACGGAAACCGTGGTGATTGGTGCCGGTATTGCCGGTATTTCGACCGCGTTGTTCCTGGCCCGCGCCGGGCGCGAGGTGGTGGTGATCGACAAGGCCTATCCCAATTCGCTGGCATCGGGCGGGAATGCGGGCAGCCTGCACGCGCAGCTTTTATCGTTTGATCATGGTGCGCGGGCCGAAGGCGGCGGCACACCGGCACAGCAAACCCTGCCGCTTCAACGTGATTCCATCCAGCTATGGGCCGATTTGCAAAACGACCTTGGTGCTGATTTTGAAATGAAAATCACCGGGGGCATCATGGTGGCCGAAAGCGAGCGCGATATGCGCTTTCTGGAAGCAAAAACCCGTGCGGAACGCAGCATGGGCATGGATTGCCGGGTGATTGGTGCGGATGAATTGGTTGCCCTTGAACCGGCCTTGTCGCGCAAATTTATGGGGGCAGCCTATTGCCCGCAGGAAGGTAAAATCAACCCGCTGGTTGTCACCCAATGCGTGCTTGATGCCGCCCGTGCCGCTGGTGCCAATGTGTTTGACCGTGCCGAAGTCACCGGGATTGAAAAGGATGGCGGGGGCTTTGCCATTACCACCTCACGCGGGAGGATACGCGCCAAAAACATTGTGAATGCAGCCGGCGCCTACGCATCGCGTATCGGCACTATGTTGGGGTTGGAGGTGCCGGTTTTTGGGGCGCCGTTGCAGATGGTCGTGACCGAGGCTGTCGCCCCGTTAATTGGGTGCCTTGTTGCCCATGCTGACCGGCATTTGACGTTAAAGCAGGCCAGCAATGGCAATTTCATTATTGGCGGTGGCTGGACGGCGGGCCTGGACCCGGTGCATCACCATCCGCGTCCGTTAATCGACAGTCTGGAAGGCAATTTATGGGTTGCCCAGCATGTGGTGCCCGCCTTGCGCAAACTTCACATCATTCGCAGTTGGGCGGCGATGAACATCAATATTGATGGCGCGCCGATCCTGGGCGAACACCCGGACCAACCGGGCTTTTTTAATGCTGTTACCTCAAACGGTTACACACTTGGCCCCCTGGTGGGGCAGATCACAGCCGCGCTGGTTTCCGGGCAAAGGCAATCGCGCGGGCTTGAACCCTTTTCGATTTCACGTTTTTCCAAAGGACAGCCATGATTGAATTAACCGATGTAAGCAAATGGTATGGCGATTATCAGGTCCTGAAAAACTGCTCTACCAGTGTTGATAAAGGCGAAGTGGTCGTGATTTGCGGGCCTTCCGGGTCGGGTAAATCCACCCTGATCAAATGCGTCAATGCACTGGAACCGTTTCAGGAAGGATCTATTCGCGTTGATGGTATCGAGGTGGGCGATCCGGCAACGGACCTGCCCGATTTGCGCAGCCGTGTGGGCATGGTTTTTCAAAATTTTGAACTGTTCCCGCATTTAACCATTGTCGACAATATCATGCTGGCACAGCGCACGGTTTTGGGGCGCAGCCCGGAATTGTCGCGTAAAAAGGCGCTGGAATTGCTTGACCGGGTTGGACTGGCCGCACAGGCCCCCAAATACCCGCTTCAGCTTTCGGGCGGGCAACAGCAGCGTGTGGCCATTGCCCGCGCCCTGGCGATGGAACCTATGGCGATGCTGTTTGATGAACCCACATCCGCGCTGGACCCGGAAATGATTTCCGAAGTGCTTGATGTTATGGGCGGACTGGCCCGTGACGGCATGACCATGATGGTCGTGACCCACGAAATGGGATTTGCCCGCCGGGTTGCCACCCGCATGATTTTTATTGATAGCGGTGAAATTGTTGAAGATTGCCCGACAGAAGAATTCTTTTCGGGCAATCGCAACCCGCGCACCGAAGGGTTCCTGAGCAAAATTCTGGCGCACTGACCCGAACCGACCGACCAGCAAAGAGAGATGATCCATGAGCCAGTTTGATCTTGTGATCAAAAACGGTGTCGTTGCGACGGCATCCGATACCTTTAAATGCGACATCGCCATTCGTGATGGCAAGATTGTGCAGATGGGCGATAACCTGTCGGGCGGTGCGCAGGAAATTGATGCCGAAGGCAAATATGTTCTGCCCGGCGGCATCGACAGCCATGTTCATATCTCGCAGCCCTCGGGCGAGGGGATTGTCATGGCTGATGATTTTGAAAGCGGTACACTATCGGCCCTTTTTGGCGGTAACACCACCATCATGCCGTTTTGCCTGCAGGAAAAGGGCACTCCGCTTCGTGAAACGCTGAAGGATTATCACGATCAGGCCGAGGGTAAATGTTACACCGATGTCAGCTTTCATCTGATCATTTGCGACCCCACCAATGCCGTTTTGGGGCAGGATCTGCCGGCCCTGATTGCCGATGGCTATACCTCGCTTAAGGTTTTCATGACCTATCAGGATTTGCGCCTGGATGACGCATCGATCCTGCGCACGCTGGATGTGGCGCGTGATACCGGGGCCACGGTGATGGTGCATTGTGAAAACGAAGATGCCATTCGCTTTTTGATCGAAAAGCATGAAAAAGCGGGGGATGTGGCCCCGCGTGTTCATGCCACCACGCGCCCGGTTGCGGTGGAGCGCGAAGCCACCCATCGCGCCCTGGCCCTGGCCGAAGTTGTCGATGTGCCGATTGTGATTGTGCATGTTTCCAATGGCGAAGCCCGCGACGAAATATCGCGCGCCCGCAGTCGGGGATCAAAGGTGGTTGGCGAAACCTGCCCGCAATATCTGATGTTAACGGCCGATGATTTGGACGGGATGGATTGGGAAGGGGCAAAGTTTGTGTGTTCGCCGCCACCGCGTGACAAGGCCGCCCAGGCCGACTGCTGGCGCGGTATTGAAAACGGGGTGTTTGAACTGTTTTCATCCGATCACTGCCCGTTTCGTTATGATGACCCGCAAGGCAAGCTGACCCCCAAGGGGCGCACCAGTTTCCGCCATATTCCCAACGGCATTCCCGGTGTTGAAACACGCATGCCGATCCTGTTTTCCGAAGGGGTGATGAAAGGGCGCATCGACATTAACCGTTTTGTCGCCATGACATCGACCAATCACGCCAAAACCTATGGCCTGTATCCGCAAAAAGGCACCATCGCCATTGGGGCGGATGCCGATATTGCGATTTGGGACCCGGCGGAAAAACGCACCGTGCGCCATGCCGATTTGCACGATGGGTCTGACTATTCCCCGTATGAAGGCCTGGAATTGACCGGCTGGCCGACCACAATTGTGCTGGGAGGCAAAGTCATGGTCAGGGATGGCACCCTTACCGGCGAAAAAGGCGATGGTCGTTATCGCCATGCCTCGACCCGTTCCTTCCCCGCACCCGTTTGATCAGGAGACTGAAATGAAGTTGAAAGTTTACGCTGGCTCGTATGAATTTGATGCCTGGCTTGAATGCGAAAAAGCGCCGAAAACCTCGGAAGCGTTTCGGAAATTACTGCCCTATGAAGGCGATATCGTGCATGTGCGCTGGTCGGGCGAAGGGGTTTGGATTCCGTTAGGCGATTACACCTTTGGCGTTGATTACGAAAACCATACCAGCCACCCGGCACCGGGCCATATCATTTTGTATCCCGGCGGGATTAGCGAAACGGAAATTCTGCTGGCCTATGGCGGGGTCGATTTTTCATCAAAAATGGGCCAGCTGGCCGGTAATCACTTTATCACCATCACTTCCAACCTCGATAAATTGCCGGAACTGGGCAATGCGGTGTTGTGGAAAGGGGCGCATAAAATTCGGTTTGAAGCAGCCTGATGAAACGCGACGTGCTTTAGCCTGAAACAACAAAGCCCGGTCTGAGCAGACCGGGCTTTGTCATAAGATGAACCTTGATGAAAGACCTTATTTCAAAGCGGCACAGGCGCGTTTAATGCGCTTGCAGGCTTCTTCCAGGGCTTCGGTCGAGGTGGCATAGGAAATGCGGAAATAGGGGGCCAGGCCAAAGGCCGTTCCCTGAACCGCGGCAACGCCTTCGGATTCCAGAAGGTAGGTGACAAAATCGGTATCGGTTTCGATTTTCTTGCCATCCGGCGTGGTTTTGCCAATGGTGCCTGCGCAAGACGGATAGACATAAAATGCCCCTTCCGGCTTTTTGCAGCTCAGGCCTTCACATTCGTTGATCTTTGCCACAACCAGATCGCGGCGCGATTTGAAAACTTCGGCGCGTTCAGCAAGGAAGTCCTGCGGGCCATTGAGGGCTTCAACCGAAGCCGCCTGACTGATCGATGAGGTATGGGTGCTGCTTTGCGACTGAACCTTGTTGATCGCCTTGATCAGCTCAACCGGGCCAGCGGCATAACCCAAACGCCAGCCGGTCATGGCATAGGATTTGGACACACCGTTACAGGTCAGGGTGCGGGCCTTCAGTTTCGGTTCGATCTGGGCGATGGTGGTGAATTCAAACCCGTCATAGACCAGGTGTTCATACATGTCGTCCGACATGACATAAACATGTTCGTGCTTCAGCAGAACATCGGCCAGGGCACGCAGTTCGGCGCGCGAATATGCCGCACCGGTCGGGTTCGACGGCGAGTTCAGGACCAGCCATTTGGTTTTCGGCGTAATCGCGGCTTCAAGTTCGGCAGCGGTGATTTTGAAGTCGTTTTCTTCTTGGCATTCGACAATAACCGGGGTGCCTTCGGCCATCAGCGCCATATCGGGGTAGGAAACCCAGTACGGTGCCGGGATGACAACTTCGTCGCCCGGGTTCAGGGTTGCAAACAGGGCGTTAAACAGGGTCTGCTTGCCACCACAACCAACGGTGATTTCGTCGATAGTGTATTCCAGGTCATTTTCGCGTTTGAACTTTGCAACAATCGCCTTGCGCAGTTCCGGGGTGCCAGCGACCGGGGTGTATTTGGTCTTGCCAGCATCAAGGGCTGCTTTTGCGGCATCTTTGATGTTGTCGGGGGTATCAAAATCCGGCTCGCCTGCGCCAAGGCCAATCACATCAACGCCAGCAGCTTTGAGTTCTGCGGCCTTGGTGGTGACAGCAATGGTAGGAGAGGGTTTGATACGGCTCAAACGATCGGCAATAAACGCCATTGGTCTGTTTCCCTGGAATGAAATGAGAAATGGAAAGACTCTTGTTCTTTCGGGTGGACCCTACGCCCGGTTCTAATGCAATTCAAGTTGGTTTAGCTGCTTTTGCGGGTTCTTTGGGATGTTTTAATGCCTCAATTGCGGGTTAGGCGATGATTCGGTCGTTTAAACGCGGTTGGCCGTTGTGGGTTCCGTAAAAGTTTTGATGACATTCGCCCAAGAGGGCTCGCCGTCGTGCCGGGCGTGTGGAATCTGACTTGCGCGAGAGGTATCGATGGCACTGTGTTTTACAGTCGTAAAGACAGTCTGACGTCGTCATCGAAAATGTGACGTGCAAGCTCGGTTGTTCTGTGTCGAATTTCGGTGGCGACTTCATCGACGATTTCGGTTCGGTTCCGCCCGGCCGGATACAAAAACCCGTATTTTAAAATGCCGCCGGGTTCAAAAGGGCGGATCACCAAATCCTCAACGCCGCTCGATAATGCGACGAAAGGGTCAGCAAGACAGCAGCCAAGATTTAGCCCTGCCATTTGACAGGCGATAACCCCGTTGCGCGCCTCCACGCGGACATTGAGACGTTTTCCCGTTCTTTTAACAAGAGACTGGAGGTGCTGTCCGAGGAGAGAGCGGGCATGAGTCGCAATGATTTGATGACTGGAAAAATCATCGAAGGTGACGACTTTTTTGGCTGCAAGAGGGTGAGACGGGTTCATAACCGCGACCATTGGCAGTTCCAGAAAGGGTTCGATGTTAAAAACGCCCTCTTTAATCGGCAGGGGGGCAATGCCGAGATCAAAGGTTTCCTCTGTAACCCAGACATCAATATCAAGGCGCACACGAGAGTCGATTTGTGCTGTCATATCGGGGCGGCGCATCATGATCTGCGCCAGTGTCTGGTTGATGACGGCATGTGAAATAAACGGTGCAGCAAGGATACGAATATGCTCGGTTTTGCCCCGCCGGATTTGATCTGCGCGCAAGTTCAGATCATCATGGCAAAGCATAAGTCTTTCTACTTCTTGATAAAATTCCTTTCCTTCTTTGGTAAGACGAAGCCGCCTTCCACGACGTGATAACACGGGAAAACCAACCTCGTCTTCCAGTGCAGAAAGCAGACGGCTTATTTGGGGGGCCGTTCTGAAAAGGCGATCCGATGCTCCAATGACAGAGCCGGTTTCGACGAAGGCGCGCAGTGCCTCCAGAGATTTATGATTGATCGGCATACCCGTCTCCGCATCGATCGAAATGCAAACACTTTCGTAAAGCGAAACTAAAGTGAAGAATAATTCACTTTACGCAAGTAAATTTATTCGCTTGTCTAATTATAAGAATAACAAACACGGACGCATTTTGATGACCTCTTTCCCTGACTTGCAAAGCCGCATCGCCGCCTATGAGGCAGAGCGCCCTGTGCCCTACACATTGCCCGACGTGCCTGTTTCCAGGTATGTGACGATGCGCGATGGATGCCGACTTGCCGTCGATGTCTATCTGCCGCAAGGGGCGGATCCAGAGGTGCAATTTCCGGCATTGATGTTGTTCACACCGTATTTTCGCCGTTTTAAGCTTACCCCTGATTCTACAACAATCCCGAACCCGAACACCGGCAAATTCAGCGATTATTTTGTGCCGCGCGGATATGCCGTCATCGTGATCGATGTGCGCGGTACCGGTGCCAGTTTTGGAACAAGAGACGGATTTCGCTCCCCCTCTGAGCGCCTTGATAGCGCTGAGGTTGCCGATTGGGTGGTCGGTCAAAAATGGTCCAATGGTGTGATCGGGGCCACCGGGATTTCGTATCTTGGCGCGGCTTCGGACTTTCTGGCATCCACGGGTCATCGGGCGGTAAAGGCCATCGCACCGTTGTTTTCTGTCTGGGATACGTATTCGGACAACTATTTTCCTGGTGGCATGCAGTGCGCCTCGCTGACCCAGATTTATGATAACCTGATGAAAGGTCTCGATCTGGATCAGCGGGCCTATCTCAAGGATTATAAATACTATGCAAGCCCGGACTATCTTGGTCCGCAGCCGGTAGACGAGGATCCGTCCGGTGCGCTGGTCGCGGCTGCGGTGGCAGAGCATCAGGCCAATTTCCGCCAGACCGATTTTATGGCTGACTTGTGCTATCGCGAGCAGGGGCTTCCTTATGATCCGGACTATTCCAGTGCGTCGATCAGCCCTTATTCATATTGTGATGGCGTCAAAGAGGACGTAGCAATTCTGTCCATGTCTGGCTGGATGGATGGTGCAGGCTATGCCAACGGTGCGATTTCGCGGTTTCTGACGCTTGATAAAAACCCGCACCACCTTTTGCTTGGCCCGTGGGACCATGGTGCGCGAATTGATGTTTCGCCCTGGCGTGCTTTTGAAACCCCAACGTTTTCGATGCTGGGCGCCGTTTTGCGGTTTTTTGATACCTATTTGATGGACATGAATACCGGATTGCGCACCGAGCCGCCCGTTGCCTATTTTAAAATGCACGAAGAAGCATGGGGCGAGGCGGAAACCTGGCCGCCCAAACCAGCCCAGCTTGTTTTGTACCCCGATCAGGCTGGCGGGCTAGGCGCACAAAGCGTAACCGGGACGGCAGACTATCAATGTATGCCCGAAACTGGCACCGGGTTTGAAACACGTTATGAGCGGATCGCCGGGATGGATTCGCGAAATTATTACTGTGATTGGCAAGGTCGAACCGATCTTATGCTTTCGTTTGACAGTGCGCCGATGACGGAAGATACGACAATCTCAGGGCATGCTTTGCTTGATATGGCAGCCCGTTTCGATGCACCGGACGCCGGGCTTTTCATTTATTTGACCGAAATTGAAGCCGACGGGACAGAGCGTTACATCACCGAAGGTATTTTGCGGGCGCTTTTCCGTGGTGAAGAAGCCGCACCGGAGAATATCCGCATCAACTGGCCTTTCCGAAGCTATCGTCGTGAGAGTGCACGCCCCTTGCCGCTAAACGAAGTACAGCGCATTCGTATTCCCCTGTTACCAACGGCCTGGACATTGGCGAAAGGCAGTAAACTGCGCCTTTCGATGTCGGGTGCGGACAAGGATCACTTTAAAAAAGTGCCCCACGGCAAAATGGCCAACATCACGCTTGAATTGTCGGAAACCCGGCTTGTATTGCCACTGGACCAGGAGAGGTCCGCGATATGAGTGCCATGGCAAAGGGGATCGATATGATGCTTGGCGAGATGCGCGATGTAACCGAGATTATCGCGGCAACTGCCCTGCGCTATCACCCGGATGGCGGTGAACGGATTTATTCGACCCACCCGGATCGTTTTCCCGATGCCGGTTTCAAGCGATTTGAGGATGCACCGACGATGGCCCGTGTGCGTGACGCCAATGGTGCGGTGTTGACCAATGGGGCAGAGGCGCTTCGTGCAGGCTTTCCCGACTGGCAAAGAATTCTTGAGGGCGGTTGTGATGCTATCATCAATATCCCGGTGCGGGCACCATCTGGTGAAGTGCTGGGTCAACTTAATCTGATGGCGCGTGCAGGATGTTTCCCCACGGAATGCCTTGCCCGCCTGCAAGTCATCGCAGATCAAAATGCGTCATGTTTTTTGGATCAGACTTCAAAGGAGATACTCTGATGCGGTTGACACGCCTGACCTACCGGGGCGTGATTTTTCTCGCCTATCTTGTCATGCTGCTTCCGGTGTTGTTGCTGGTTGTGACATCCTTTTTTAAAGACACCATCATTACGTTTCCACCTTCGGGATTATCACTTGAATGGTATGCGAACGCGATTGATCGCGAAGAATTCCTAAGCGGATTCATCGTCAGTTTCAAGGTGGCGGCATTGGCAACCCTAATCGGTGTGCCGTTGGGGATGGCGGCAGCGCTGGCACTTACACGCAGTGCGATCCGGGGCAAGCAGGCAATCACGACCTTTCTTTTGGGGCCGATCATTGTGCCGGGGATTGTGGCGGGCACGGCACTTTATCTTACTTTTCTTGTGGCTCAAAACCAGTTGGATATGGATATCGTCGGCACTTTGCCGGGCCTGGTTGCAGCGCATATTTTGTTGACGATACCCTGGACAGTGCGTGTTGCAACCGCAGGCTTACAGGGCCTGGACAAAAGTGTTGAGGAGGCAGCCGCCAATCTTGGCGCACGTCCCTGGACCGTGTTTATGCGGGTTACCCTGCCCATGATGCGCCCGGCGATTGTCGCCGCCTCGATGTTTTCCTTTATTCAGAGTTTTGAAAACCTTGAACTGACCCTGCTTCTGGTTGGTCCGGGAATGAGCACTCTGCCAATCGCGATGCTGAACTATCTTGAGTTCCAGATCGACCCGACGCTTGCTGCGGTTGCGACCATTCAGGTCGTTGTTATTGCCGCGATGATGTTGATCACGGACCGTTACGTAAAACTCTCGCGCATCGTCTGACATTGGAGACAGAACCTATGAAATCTCTAGAACTTGAAAACGTCTGCAAGAAATTTGGCGAAGCGGTGGCTGTGACCGACATGAGCATGCATATCCTGACGGGCGAGCTTGTATCGCTTCTTGGGCCATCGGGATGTGGCAAGACAACAACGCTGCGTATGGTCGCCGGATTTGTCGAGCCAAGTTCTGGCTCCATACGGATCAACGGTCGAGACGTTACAAAACTGGCCCCCTATGAGCGCAATACCGCATTGGTTTTCCAATCCTATGCGCTTTTTCCGCACATGACAGTTGCGCAGAATGTTGGTTTTGGTCTGGAAATGCGAAAGGTTGGCAAGGCGGAGCGCGAAGAGAAAAGTATCGAAGCACTTAAGCGTGTCAGGCTCGATCATTTATCGGATCGTTACCCGCGTCAGCTTTCAGGGGGGCAGCAACAGCGGGCAGCTTTGGCGCGTGGGCTTGTTTTGAACCCGGATATATTCTTGCTAGATGAACCGCTTTCCAACCTTGATGCCAAGTTGCGCGGAGAAGTGCGCAGCGAAATTCGCGGACTTCAGCAATCTTTGGAACTTACCACCCTGATGGTTACCCATGATCAGGAAGAAGCGCTGACCATGTCCGACAAACTGGTGTTGATGGAAGCAGGCAGCGTGCGCCAATCAGGCACGGCACAAGACCTTTACGAGCAGCCAGCCGATGCCTTTGTCGCAGATTTTGTCGGGCGTTCGAATGTGATCAAGGGCCGTATCGAGGACGGAAAGTTCCGAACCACAGACGGCACCTTTATGCCGACCCTGCCAGGGGCGGTGGCGGATGCGCAATATTACACGTTGCGGCCCGAAAAGATCAGCTTGTCGCGCGAAGGCGAAGGCGAAGGCGAAGGGGTCGAAGGGACCCTGCTTGAGCGCCTCTATCTCGGTGCGCAGACCGAATACACGGTTAGGGTTGGTGAAACTTCTATCTCTGTCGTCACAGCAACTCCCGGACCTGACGACATGCGCGCTGGTCTGCGTGTCGGCGATGCGGTTCGGCTTGCGTGGGATGTCGCGTCGGTACGGCTTCTTAACAACTAACAATAAAAAACACCAAAATATCAAATACATATATCAGGAGAGACTTATGCCTAATTTAACCCGTCGTTCTTTTCTTGCTACAGCAGCTGCACTGTCGGCTGTTTCAGTTTTTCCCAAGAACCTGATGGCGCAAACAAACGATGTTGTTGTCGGCACATGGGGCGGCACCTTTGGTGATTTGCTGAAGGCCAATGTTGACGAAGCCGTTATGCAGCCTGCGGGCTACAATATTCTTCAGGAAATTTCCGGCCCGGTACCGCGCCGCACCAAGCTGATTTCCGAACGGATGCAGCGTCGTGGCAGCATGGATGCCGCCTTGTTGGCCGATTTTGACATGTATGCTGCGGCCAAAGTTGGCGCAGTTGAGAAGCTTGATGCTGCGAATGTTCCCAATTACGACAACATTCTTCCGTTTCTGAAAAAGGCACACTCGGTACCTTTGATTTATTCCGCGCATACGATTGTTTATCGCAAGGATCTGATCACGACCCCGCCTCAGTCGATCGCGGAACTTTGGAATCCGAAATATAAGGGAAAGATCGGGCTGAGCGATTTTCTCTATACCTCCAATATGGCGTATGCGGCGATCCACAATGGCGGCACGCTGTCGGACTTTGACGGAAGTGAAAAGGGTGTTGCCGCCTGGAAAGAGCTTGATGCGAAACTTTTGCCGTCGACAGAGGCCGTCGGTCAGGCGTTGGCATCTGGTGACATCTGGATAACAATCATTTCTGCTGCGCGCGGTTACAGCTGGTCCAAATCCGGAATTGATCTGGGATGGGTTGTGCCCGAAGAAGGCGCTTTCCCTGCCGTTTACGAGGCTACTGTGCCGAAGAATGCCCGCAACCCGGACGGCGGCATGGCCTATATGAATGCGCTGCTTGAACCTTCAGTCCAAAAGGCCTTTGCCGAAAAGATGGGCTATTTGCCCACCGTGAAAAACGGCCATATCAGCCCGGAACTTGAAGAGAAAATCGGCTTTTCCGAAGCAGAACAAAATCGCCTATGGCAACCGGATTTCGACTTTATTCTGGAAAATCAGGCCAAGCTTCTCGATACCTGGAACCGTGTGCTCAAAGGCTAACAAAATGGCAAAACTTGTTCTTCCGGCGGGACTTCTCGTTCTTCTTCTTTTGGGCGGCCCCATGTTGTTGATGTTGCGGTATTCGTTTAACGAATATGATCCGCTTTATATCATGCAGCAGGCCTTCACATTCGAGAATTACGCCAAAGCTGTTGTCGATCCGTACTATCAAAAAATCCTGATGACGACGATCACGGTGGCCCTGACATGTGCGGTGTTAACGACACTTCTTGCCTATGGCCCTGCCTATTGGCTGGCAAGAATGGAAAGCCGCTGGAAGAGCAAGCTGACTATTCTGACAATGTTTCCGTTGCTTGTGGGCGGGGTGGTGCGTTCGGCAGGGTATCTTGCGCTTTTAAGTACAACCGGGTTGATAAATGCAACGCTTTTGGGGCTAGGCATTATCTCCGAGCCTTTAACGTTGCTCTATACGCCCGGCGCAGTGATCTTTGCGACGGTTGGCATTGTGCTGCCCTATATGATCCTAACGCTTGCATCGGTGATCGAAAGTATTCCCCGCCAGGTCGAAGATGCGGCTGCCAATCTGGGGGCACGTCCGGCAACCGCGTTCTTTCGGGTGCTTGTTCCGCTCTCATTGCCAGGTGTTTTGGCCGGGGCTTCATTGGTGTTCATCCTTTGCATGAACGCCTATGCAACGCCTTTGTTGCTTGGGGGGCCGCAATTCCAAATGATGGCACCTGCTGTTTATGAACAGTTTGCAAAGGCATCGAACTGGCCTTTTGGTGCGGCACTGGCCTTTATCTTGCTGATGGTCACGGTCATTCTTACGACAGTGGGCAGTTCTGTTATCGCCAAACGATATAAAGCGGGTTGAACACTTTATGCCAAAGCGCGTTGATCAAAACCGACCAACGCGCCCCTCAATCGGCGGGCGGGCTTCGTAAAAGCCCTTGCCTTTCGCGGCACGCGCTGCGGCGGCGGCGTCGCGCCTAACCAGACCTCCATGAGTCCTTCTCATAGAGGTCTGGTATTATATCCCCGAAAGCGGGCTGTGCCACTTTCGGGGATGCCTGATTTTTCAACATAATGACAACCCCTGTCAGGACCTGTCAGGAGCAGGGCTTGCGATTGGGCATATCTTCCCTATAACTAGGGAAGGATATAACAGGGGTCTGCCCGATGAATGCGCTACCGGAAATGTTGTTAAAACGCCGCCCGCCGGTCGAAGGATCGCGCAAGTTCAAGCTGGTGACGGAGTATGAACCCTCTGGCGACCAGCCTCAGGCCATTGCGGAGCTTTATGACGGGATAGAACAGGGCGAACGCGACCAGGTTTTGCTGGGCGTTACCGGGTCGGGCAAGACATTTACCATTGCCAACCTGATAGCCAAAACCCAGCGCCCGGCACTTGTGCTGGCCCCAAATAAAACGCTGGCTGCCCAGCTTTATTCCGAGATGAAAAGTTTCTTCCCGGAAAATGCGGTGGAATATTTCGTTTCCTATTACGACTATTACCAGCCCGAAGCCTATGTGGCACGGACCGACACCTATATTGAAAAAGACAGCTCGATCAACGAACAGATCGACCGGATGCGCCACGCGGCCACCCGTGCCATTCTGGAACGTAACGATTGTATTATCGTGGCGTCGGTGTCGTGCATTTACGGTATTGGCGCGGTGGAAACCTATCTGGAAATGACGCAGCGCATTTCGGTGGACGATGAAGTTGACCGCAACGACATTATGAAACGCCTGGTCGAACTGCAATATACCCGCAACGATGCCGCCTTTACCCGTGGTACCTTTCGGGTGCGCGGCGACGTTTTGGAAATTTTCCCGGCCCACTCCGAAGACCGGGGCTGGCGGGTATCGATGTTTGGCGACGAGGTTGAGGAACTGACTGAGTTTGACCCGCTGACCGGGCACAAATTTGCCAATATGGATTCCGTCACCGTTTACGCCAATTCGCACCATGTCACCCCGCGCCCAACCCTGGTACAGGCAATGTACGGGATTAAGCAGGAGCTGAAAGACCGGCTGGCACAGTTTCAAAATGAAGGTAAATTGCTGGCGGCCGAACGGATTGAACAGCGGACAACCTTTGACCTTGAAATGATGGAAACGGTGGGCCACTGCAAGGGGATTGAAAACTATTCCCGATGGCTGTCGGGCCGTAACCCCGGCGAACCGCCCCCGACATTGTTTGAATATCTGCCTGAAAATGCCCTGTTATTTGTTGATGAAAGCCACGTTGCCGTGCCGCAAATTGGCGGCATGTTCAAGGGTGACTATAATCGCAAATTCACCTTGGCCGAACATGGGTTTCGCCTGCCCAGTTGTGTTGATAACCGCCCTTTGAAGTTTGACGAATGGGAAGCCATGCGTCCGCAAAGCGTGTTTGTGTCGGCCACCCCTGGCCCATGGGAAATTAATAAAACCGGCGGCACATTTGTCGAACAGGTGATCCGTCCGACCGGCCTGATCGACCCGGTATGTATTATTCGCCCGGTGGAAACCCAGGTTGACGATTTGCTGGCCGAAGCCAAAGACTGCGCGCAGAAAAGCCAGCGCGTGCTGGTCACAACCCTGACCAAGCGCATGGCCGAGGATCTGACCGAATATTTGCACGAAAACGGTGTGCGGGTGCGCTATTTGCATTCCGACATTGATACGTTAGAGCGCATAGAGATTATTCGTGATTTACGCTTGGGCGTGTTTGACGTTTTGGTCGGTATTAACCTGCTGCGCGAAGGGCTGGATATTCCCGAATGTGCGCTGGTGGCCATTCTCGATGCCGACAAGGAAGGGTTTTTACGGTCCAAAACATCATTGGTGCAAACAATTGGTCGTGCTGCGCGTAACCTTGATGGCCGGGTGATTTTATATGCCGATAAAATGACTGACAGCCTGGATTATGCGATTGGCGAAACCAATCGCCGCCGCGAAAAACAGGTGGCCTATAACGAGGCCCATGGCATTACCCCGGCCTCGATCCGCAGCCGTATTCACGATGTCATCGAAAGTGTTGCCGAACACGATTATGTCACGGTTGATACCGGCGTTTCGGGCGATGTGATGATCGGGCATAATTTGCGTGCCCATATCGAAGACCTTGAAAAACGGATGCGTCAGGCAGCGGGCGATCTGGAATTTGAGGAAGCCGCAAGGTTGCGCGACGAAGTTAAACGGCTGGAAAGTCAGGAACTGGGGCTTTCGCAGGCCGGGCCGATGGCGCGTGACATTACACCCAAAGACGGTGCTGCCGGTCCCGGTTCCAAATCGGCCAATAAACCGAAATACAAAGGTCGCCGCCGCAAAGGGCCATAACGGGTCGTGACCGTTATTTGCACGTTATCGGGTCGCGCTGGTCATCGGCGCGACCTTTTGTATGACAGGGCAGGGTAAGCAGGGTATTTTGTGGATCACACGGGTTTGTAATGCACGCCACGACCATCAAAAAACACAGCCAGCCATACGGTTTCGGTGTTTTTTTCGGTCCAGACCACGCGGTGGCGGCAATGGGGCGGAATGTATAAATGGTCGCCCGGTTTTAAAACCCGGCCAGTGTTTTCGTTTTCAAACAGGATTTCGGCACTGCCCGTAAGCAAAATAACCCATTCGGCAGGTTGCTGGTCATACCAGCCGGTTTCCGGCGATGATTGGCCATGCGACACAATGCGTTCGATCCGCAAGCACGGCGATCGCAGGATTTCGTCAAAAACTTCGCCTTTTGTGGCATCGGGAAGGGCGGAAAACAGGTTGGCAAATGTTGCGTCGGGCAAGATGGAACCCTCCGTTCAGGTTGTGCAAATTGCGCGCAACATAAACCAAAACGAAGGGCCGGCACAAAGCCGACCCTGACAAAGCAGCCATGCGTTTAAAACGCGAGCATGTGATTACATATACAGTTTTTGGTCGTCCATGCCCTTGTAAATGTCTGCGACATAGTCGGCATAGCCGTTAAACAGCTGGGTTGGTACTTCTTCCCCGTTCGACAATAACCGTTCCTGGGCCTGGCTCCAGCGGGGATGGGGAACCTTGGGGTTCACATTGGCCCAGAAACCATATTCGTTATCGGCAAGGCGTTCCCAATATCCGACCGGGCGTTCATCGGTGAAGGTGAACTTGACGATGGATTTAATGTTTTTAAACCCGTATTTCCAGGGGGTTACCAGGCGTAATGGCGCACCGTTCTGTTTGGGCAGGGGTTCGCCATAAAGGCCTGTTGCAATCATGGCAAGGTCGTTGGTGGCCTCGGCCATGGTCAGGCCTTCAACATAGGGCCACGGATACCAGAACTGTTTAAGGCCCGGCATGGTGTCTTCTTGCGACGCTGTTTCCATCCGGATGTATTTTGCCCCTGATGTGGGCTTGGCAAAAGCGACCAGGGCCTTCATCGGAAAACCGGTCCAGGGCACGGTCATCGCCCAGGCTTCCACACAACGGAACCGGTAAACCCGTTCTTCCAGCGGCATTTTACGGATCAGATCGTCAAAATCCATTTCCATTGGTTTTTCAACCATACCATCAATTTTAACAGTCCAGGGGGTAATCTTCATTGCCTGGGCGGCATCGGAAATGAATTTGTGCGATCCGAATTCGTAGAAGTTATTATAAGTGGTCGCCTTGGCCTTGGGGGTTATGGCGCGGTCCACGGTATAGGCATCGTTATGTTTGGCCGGGTACAGGTCGGCATTGGGGCCAGCAGCCTGGGCAAAGGCGCGCCCAGCCGGCAGGGATGCGGCGGCAGCACCAAGGGTACCTGCGGCAATGCCTTTGATGAAATTGCGGCGGTTGCGATAAATGGATTCCGGCGTCGCCGCGCTTTCCGGTAATTCCCAGCCGCGCTTGCGTTTGATCAGCATGTGGTTTTCTCCTGTTCACTACGAATGGCGTGCGCCGTGTGTGTTCTAGAATTCCGCCAAAAACCGATTTGGGCAAGTCACGCCTCGGTGAGGGGGTGGTGATGGATTTGTTTTTACCTTGTTTGATACGCAAAAAAACATATGTCCGATCACCAAAAACGGCCCTGCACATACAGGGCCGTCTGGTACATACCGGTTCGGTTTTGGTCCGCAGGAATGCTGAACTCAGCCTTCAAGCAGGGAACGCAACATCCATGCGGTTTTTTCGTGGATTTGAATGCGCTGGGTCAAAAGGTCGGCGGTGGCATCATCGTCGGCTTCGTCGCACAGCGGATAAAGGGCGCGTGCGGTTTTAATTACGGTTTCGTGGCCTTCAACCAGCTGCTTGATCATTTCCTTGGCGGCGGGAACGCCTTTTTCCTCGGGAATGGAGCTAAGTTCGGAATAGGCCGAAAAGCTGCCCGGCGCAAAAGCCCCCAGCGACCGGATGCGTTCAGCCAGTTCATCAACTGCCATCGCCAGTTCGGTATATTGCTGCTCGAACATGGTGTGCAGGGTCTGAAACATCGGCCCGGTCACGTTCCAGTGAAAGTTATGGGTTTTCAGATACAACGCATAGGAATCAGCCAAAACACGGCCAAGCCCCGATGCAATGTCGGTACGGTTCTGTTCGTTAATACCAATGTCAATTTGCATGATGCTCTCCTGGCACTAAAATCTGGCTTGCGCCAACGATGTTGTCTGTTGATGGCGTCATTATCCTTCAGAACAAAAGATAATGCCAATCAGTAGTTTAATGTTTGAAGATAGATCAAATCTATTACTGGTGCGGGGCGGGTCATGCCTGAATTGCCGTTTCGGCGGCTTTGCCTGAAAGTTCCTGCATATGTGAAAATTGCCGGGTGAAAAAACCGGTTCCCTGGCTGACGGATCGTAATTCCAAAATCATATCGCGGGTTTCGCAACTGGGCATACGCGCCTGTATTTCATCCCATCCCTGCCAGCCCGGCCGGGGGTTAAAGCCTAAAATCTGGCCCCGGCGGGTGCTGATCAGGCGCTGGGTCCTTGATGTGCATTCGCTTGGTACGACAAAGGTTACCTCGTCAACAGGTTCAAGCAACAAGGTGCCAGCCTGTTTTAAGCCATCGCTAATGGCAAGGCGTCCGGCCATTTGAAATGCCTGATCGGAACTATCCACGGCATGAAACGCCCCGTCGGTTACGGTCACGTGCAAATCGGTTACTGGAAACCCCAGGGGGCCGGTGCGTAATCCATCGAGAATGCCCTTTTGTATTGCATTAATATATTGCCGGGGAATTGCCCCGCCAACAATGGCATCGGTAAAGTCAAAGCCGCTGCCACGGGGAAGCGGGCGGACCGAAATTTTAACATCGCCAAACTGGCCGTGCCCGCCACTTTGTTTTTTGTATCGCCCATGGGCATTAAAACCCGACCGGATTGTTTCTTCAAAGCCGGTGGCAACGGCGGTGGTGCCAATATCAAGATGATAGCGTTCGCCAAGCTGGCCTAAAACCATTTGCAAATGGATGTCACCCTGGCCTTGTAAAATAACCTGGCCGGTGCGGTCGTGATGGTAAACCGACAGGGATCGGTCCTGTTCGCAGATATAGCGCAGGGCCTCGGTCAGCTTTACATCATCACCGGGTTTGTTTACGACCAGTGCCAGTTGGTAAAGGGGCGGTAACGGGGCGGGCCATAAATCGGCGGGGGTGCTGTCGTGGTTGCCAAGCAGCATTCCCGTACGGGCGTGGTTCATGCGGGGTAAACCCACAATGCTGCCGGTGGGGGCGCTGTCGACTTTGTCGTGGCGGCTGCCAAAAAGGGTGCAAATGCCGTTGGCATGATCGTTTAATAACGACTCGCCGTTCCTGAGCATACCTGACAAAACCCGCCCCACGCAAAACCGCCCTTCATGAGGCAGATGAAATGTCTTGAAAATCTGGATGGCGGGGGTATCCCGGGTTGGGTCAATTCCCAGTCGATACGCCGCAATATCGGGTGCAGGTGCTTCGTGGCGCAGGGCTTTTAGCAGGCGCCGAATTCCCCTGTCACGTTCGGCGGCGCCGAAAAACACCGGTACAATCAGGTCGTTGGCCAGATCCCGGCCCAGGCTGGCATAAATTTCGCTGTTAGCCGGCGTTTGGTCTTCCAGAATTTGTTCCAGCAAGGTGTCGTCAAAATCGGCCAGTTGTTCAAGCAGGGCATCGCGGGCGGTGTTTTCGTCGGTTTTAGCAGGGCCGGGCAGGGCGATCAGGCGGGATGGCGTACCATCGTCGTGATATTCATAGGCCCGTTCGGATACCAGATCGACAAAGCCGGTAATCGTGTCATTATCGGCATCGTCGCGGATCGGTATTTCGCGTAAGACCAGAGGGCGGGTTGTCAGGTCTTGCAGGGCGTTTAAACTGTTGCGAATACGGCTGTTGGCAGTGTCTGTTTTGTTGATAAAAATCAGATGTGGAATGCGATTATAGTCCAGAAATTGCAGGATTGGCGCTGCCGTTATCATTTTATCGGGGGCCGCTTCCACCACGACAATGGCAACATCGCACACCATTACCGCGTCCCGGCTGTCCTGGGCAAAATCAACCGATCCGGGACAATCGATAAAGTGCCATTCTTCCTGTAAATAGCTGGCTTTAACGATGGTTGGTTCCGTGCTCATCTGGTGGTTGCGGGCATCAACGCTGCTGTCGGCAACGGTGGTGCCATCGCGGATCGACCCTTTACGATGCAAGCTGCCGGTTGCCAGCAGCAAACTTTCCAGCAGGCTGCTTTTACCCGACGAATAAGGGCCGACAATGGCAGCACATCTAGGCGCATGAAGGTGGGGCGGTTGGGCCCCCTCCGGGCTTGGTTTGTCAGGGCTGTTCGGGGTGGTGGTTTGGGATGACGGGGGCACGGGCTTCTCCTTTTTGCGGGTTCGCATCAGGTGATTTCTGTTTCATGCCGAAAGTCAGGTGAAGCCACAAAAGGATGGTACAAAGCTGGCAGGGGGCAGCGCCTGACATGTGTTCTATCCGCCGGGTCGGTTATAAAGACAGGAGCATGGCGGTGTTGACGGTGATCAGGTGATACTGCAGGTCAAAGGGGCTTTTAATCACCGGTTTTGTTATGTTATGGTAATACAAAAGCAACAGCATTTCCATTTTTAGCTTTGCGGGCGAATGCCATATTAAAGCCTTAATTCGCCTTGGAATTGCCATAACCGGCCTGCTTTCCAGCCTTAATCATCTGTCAGGTTCAACATTGTCAGCGGCAAATGGTCGGAACATTCTGTCCCCCCTCAATCGTCTCCGGCTTGCTCTCTTCGTCCCCCCGTACGAGAGCCTGAATGCCAAAAGCTGACAAAGGTCTCCCCAAGACCATTAGACCCCAAAATGGGGGCGGGCATTCCCCGCCCTCTTTTTTTTTTGAGGTAATGACGGGGTTTCATAACAATTTGGATTTTGTTCATAATGCCTTAATCTGCCCTGAAATTGCCTTATGTGGCAGGTTTTCATGCCGTATTTGAGCGGCATATTTTTACTTGTCGAACGCAGCATCAATTGGCGATGCGCCCCTCCCTCGTAATTCGCCAAGGCCTGACATCGTTGTCCCCAACAACGCTCTGCACCCCACAGGCCCCTGCATATCGCGTTCGACTGGTCTCCCCAAGGCCATCTGTCCCCCAAAAAAGCGAGCCAGGTTCCCCCGACCTGTCTCGTTTTTTGTTTTCCGGTCACCTGTAGGCTGATTGGTGATGTGACATAATTTCGACTTAAATTGACACGAAATGGCCCCGACTGGCCGAATTTCCTGCCGCAATCTGTCGGCATATTCCTACTTGTCGGACGCGATGACATCCGGTGCGGTGCCTCCCTCACCAACCACCGGTGACCTGATGTTTGTTCCCCCAACAACATCGCTCCCAAGGTCAAAAATTCCGCGTTCGCATGGTCTCCCCAAGACCATCTGTCCCCAAGAAAAGGCGAAGCAGGTCCCCCACCTGCTTCGCTTTTCTTTTACGCGGGGGCGTTATGCAGGGCCGTCGGAAAAAGGGAGATGACGGCTTTCCAGGGCTGAAATGATTTTGCATCGGCAAGGGGCGCCTGTTTTGGTCAAAGCGCATAACGTTGCGGGGGAATGCTGGAGTCCTTGCGTTTGGTGCGCCTTTATGTCGCGTCGTGCTATGCACAACTTGCCCGGATACCGACATCTCGGCCAGGGACAGCCAAACAGGAATGTTTCACGATAGATTTAAACTGAAAACATATCCTTGGGGATAATTGCGATAAGCCAAATTTCAAATGGGGCACAAAGTTGCCGCAAAAGGGCATGAAATGGCCCAAAGCGCCCGGTTTTCCTGCCGTATTCACAGGGCATATTCATCTTTATCGAACACGATGTACCGGTGCGGTGCCCTCCCTCACCAACCACCGGAACCGGAATACCACCCCCCTGATGGTATTCACCCCCACGGTTATTTCCGTGTTTGGTATTGGTCTCCCCAAGACCATCTGTCCCCCAACGGGGTGGGTTCCCCTGACCCACCCCGTTTTCTTTGCCAAAATCACATATTTTTCAATGGTCTGGAATGTGGCAGCTTTGGGCTGAAAATGACGCGAAATGGCCTTTTGGCGATAAATTTCCCGCCCCATTTTGCCGGCATATTCATACCTGTCAGCAACGCATGGCCGATGTGGTGCCCCTCCCTCACCATCAATCGGCATCTGCCCAATCAGCCGTTCCCCCAACGGTTTTCATTCTGGCAGATCGTAAAGCGTGCTGACCGGTCTCCCCAAGACCATCTGTCCCCTGACGGGGTGGGTTCCCCCGACCCACCCCGTTTTCTTTTTTGTGCTTTTGTGGCGAAATCGCGATTTGTACAGGAACAGGCAGTGCTGGAACCGGGTTACAGGGACCAGATGAAACCCGCTTTGTTTATGATGTGGTTATTCCCGACGGGACAGGTTGAAATGCGACATCAAGGCTGCGGTAATCGGTGCTAAAAATTGGTGTGGGCTGGCTGCGGCCCCGCACCGTTACGTCACCACGCGGGGTCCAGCGAGGCGCATCGGGTGTTGTTTGGCAGCAGGCCATTGTCGTCTCGGATACAAGGATATAGGTGCCAAACTGCTTGTTCAGGGGTTCCAGCCGGGCGGCGATATTTACTGTGTCGCCGTGAACCGTGAATGTCAGCCTGTTTTCCGATCCGATGGCACCGACATTGATGTCGCCGGTATTAATGCCGCAGCGGGTTTTAAGTTTGCCGCCATGGCAAAAGGTTGTGGTTTCGCACAGGCGTTGAATTTCAAGGGCTGTTTTGACAGCATTTTGCCCATGATCGGCATCGGGTTTGACCGCGTTAAATGTGATCAGCATGGCGTCGCCCTGAAACTGGGTAATCACACCGCCAAACTTTTCAATCACGGCACTGGTGGCGCCGAAATAATCGTTAAGCATATGGGCAAGTTCGGCAGGGTTCAGGGATTCGGATACGGTTGAAAAACCTTCGATATCGGTAAACATGACCGTGGCATTTACAGCTTCCCCATCGCCCGGGCGAATTTGATGTTCGGAAAGGGTTATTCTGTCTGCAACCTCGCGCGATACAAACCGTGACAGGTCCTGTGCGGCGATTTCCTCGCTGACGGCGCGTTTAAACGACCGTTGTGCGCGCAAAACCGCGATCGCCAATACCCCGGAAACCATCACAATGGAAATGATCTTGTCGATCTCGGCCCCGATCAAAATCGAATTGGATGTAAGATAGGTGACGTAATCGCGGGTGATCATGCTTTGGCCACCCTTGCTTTGCACGGCATACAAAACCAGTACCAGCCAGCCGGTTGCGGCACCCGCACCTGCAAGCAAAATATAGCGTGGATCAAACCGCAGCGCGCGCAACGCGATAAAGATGAACACATACATTATCGTCGGTGCCTTCAGATAAAAGCTGGCAGGCTGATCATTCTGGATGTGCGAACTCCAGATCAATATCATCAGCAAGGTAATATCCGCGATGACCGAAAGGGTCAGTACCGCGGCGGGCAGACGAACGCGATAAGACAGGGCAAGGCGGATAAAGGTAAACAGGAAATACAGCGCCAGGGCCCAGGGCAGGGGCTGTATGCCGTCATGCAGGTTTGTTTTGGGGGCCACGACATATAGTGTGCCAAATATCGTTACCAGTAAAAGCTGCACCCAGCCAATCAGCTGTTCGCTATCGCTTTGCTGGCGGGCAATCGCATTGCTGACCCGTTCTGGCAGGCTGTTTTTTGATGTCTTGCCAAATAGAAATTCGGCGATGTTGTTCGTCATATTATATTCCCATCCCATTCCATCCCACCTGAAATATCGGCACATAGTGATTGGTCTTGTACGTCGTGCCAAGTCTGACATTGATACAAATGTGCAGGGCTATGTGTCCCACAGGTGCAAATCACGGTATGCCGGAAAAAATCGACACCGCCACAGCATGCATGGGGCGATGACGTCGCCCCTGTTGCTATGTCGGGATTGTTTCAGCCTGACACAGGATAGACGAGCGGAAGGATTGGAGGGATTGGGGTGCTGAGATGCCAGATCGCCAGTGCCTGTTCAAATTTTGCACGGTGATGTAGGGCCGGTTGGCCGTTGTATCATCAGGTAAGTGACCTGGTATGCAGGGCTAAGGGATTTATGATGTGGTAACGCCGGACAGATTTGGGGCGAAAACACCCCCATATTCACGGTAATCGGTGCTGAAAATCGGGGTCGGCTGGCTGCGCCCCCTGACCGTAACGTCGCCGCGCTGGCTCCAGCGCGTGTTGCTTGATGCACTATTGCCGCAATGGGCCAGTGTCGCTTCGGTCGCAAGGATATAGGTGCCAAACTGTTTGTTTAGCGGTTCCAGCCGGGCAGCAATATTTACCGTGTCGCCGTGAACCGTAAATGTCAGCCTGTTTTCCGATCCGATGGCGCCGACAATAATGTCGCCGGTATTGATGCCGCAGCGGGTTTTAAGTTTGCCGCCATGGCAAAAGGTTGTGGTTTCGCACAGGCGTTGAATTTCAAGGGCTGTATTAATGGCGTTTTGTCCATGATTGGCATCGGGTTTGACCGCGTTAAATGTAATTAGCATGGCGTCGCCCTGAAACTGGGTGATCACCCCGCCAAACTTTTCAATCACGGCACTGGTGGCGCCGAAATAATCGTTAAGCATATGGGCAAGTTCGGTTGGGCTCAGGGTTTCTGATACGGTTGAAAAACCTTCGATATCGGTAAACATGACCGTGGCATTTACCGCTTCCCCGTCGCCCGGGCGAATTTGATGTTCGGAATGGGTTATTCTGTCTGCGACCTCGCGCGATACAAACCGTGATAGATCCTGTGCGGCGATTTCTTCGCTTACGGCGCGCTTAAACGACCGTTGCGCCCGCAAAACCGCGATCGCCAATACCCCCGAAACCATCACAATTGAAATGATCTTGTCGATCTCGGCCCCGATCAAAATTGAATTGGATGTCAGATAGGTGACGTAATTACGGGTAATCATGCTGTGGCCGCCCTCGCTCCACAGCACATATAAAACCAGTACCAGCCAGCCAATGGCGGCTGTCGCGCCCGCCAGCAAAATATAGCGCGGGTCAAACCGCAGGGTGCGCAAGGCAATGAAAATGAACACATACATCATTGTCGGTGCCTTCAGATAAAAGCTGGCAGGTTGCATATACTGGATATGAAAGCTCCAGATCAGCACCATCAGCAAACTGATATCGGCAACCACCGACAGGGTTAAAACCGGGGCAGGCAACAAAATACGGTAAGACAGGGCAAGGCGGGTAAACGTAAACAGGAAATAAAGTGCCAACGCCCACGGTACAGGGTGGAAACCGTCGCTCATGGCGGTTTTCGGGGCGACGGCATAAAGTGTACCAAATATCGTCACCAGTAAAAGCTGTACCCAGCCAATCAGCTGTTCGCTATCGCGTTGCTGGCGCGTAATGGCGTCGCTGACCCGTTCGGGCAAGCTGCTTTCCGGGGCTCTGCCAAACAGGAATTCGCCAATGTTATGCTTCATAATTGTGCCCTGTCCATGTGCGACGCCATAGTGATCGGTCTTGCTGCGCCTGCCAAGTCAGACATTTACACAGACGGTCACGCTTGCGTGTCATAAGGTGCGTGGCAAAACATGGCGGATCATGGGAAGCGCTGGATAAAAGGGCTATTAGGAAGGTAAGTAAAATCCGGACAAAAAAAAGCCGGGCAACAAATGTGCCCGGCAAGTTTATCAGGGAGGCTTCACGTCTGGGAGACGTAGGACCCCTCTCGGGGCCCTGGGTAAGCCGGGCAGGGCGCCCGGCTAAGACCGAAAAACGGTCAGGGAGAAAACTCTGTACCGCGGTGCGGCGTTCACCGCTGCGGTTCGATTGAGAAAATAGCGATTTACCGGGCGAATACCACTGTCAAATTGCTTTTTCTGCCATGCGTAAAACGCATATTTCTTGTATAGGTTCCCGAAATAGTTCAAGTCATTGAAAATAAATAAAACTTATGGGGGTGGGTGCTGACTTTCCGACAATGTTTCAAAAGTTCCAGTGGCATCACGCATTTGTGTCCATTACCGAAACAAAAAAAACGGCAGCCTTTGGGGGCTGCCGGGAGTCTCAACAGGGAGGCTTTTACGTCTGGGAGACGCGGAATCACTAGGACTCCAGACCAAATGACGTTTTGGTCAGACGCCCCGAAACGGGGATCGAAAAAGATGAAAAAAAGCATCGGTGTTGTGATTAACAACAACCATAAATGCAAATATAGGCATCTGATTTTTCGTTTAAAAATAGAAAAGATACAATTCAACCATGCGTAGGGCGCATGGCAAAAAAGTGTCAGTAAAATGAAGCTATTATGACGCGGCGAGATGATGTTGTGTGCAGTGCGGCGGGGTGTTCGCATTGCAAATGCGATAATCCGGCTTTTGTCAAAACCTGGCAGATAAACCCGGTGTTGTTTTGCAGCTATAAAACAACCCCCGCCAAACAGGTTTGACGGGGGCATAAGGTGTTTGGTGCAAAATGTCGCCTGTGGCGCGTTGCTTCAGGCGTTGGCCGCCAGCCGTGCCTTTACTTCGCTGATTTTGTCGATCAGGAAGTCGCGGAAAACACCGATTCGTTTGCTATGGCGCAATTCTTCGGGATACACGAAATAGGCATCAAAACTTGGCCCTTCAAGTTCGGGAAGGATTCGGACCAGTGTGCTATCTGCCGGTACCAGATAATCTGGCAGGGCCGAAATCCCCAGGCCCGATTCGGTGGCCCGGTAGATGCCATAAATATTGTTCAGTTTCAGAATTGGCCGCATGTCGGGTTTGAATTGCAGCGCGGCGTTCATCATCCAGTTAACGTTCGACACCGGCGGCCTTGCGTCTTCGCCATAGATGATCAGGCGATGATCTTTAAGGTCTTCGGGTTTTTTCGGCATGCCGTGCGCCTTGATATAGTCGGGCGAGGCAAAGATATGATAGCGCAATGTCATCAACTGGCGCTGAACCAGATCGGCCTGGCGGGGCGGCTGCATACGAATGGCAACATCGGCCTCGCGCATGGCAAGGTCGAGTTCTTCATCATTCAAAACCATCGACAATTCAATTTCCGGGTAACGCTCCAGAAATTCATTGATCCGTGGTGTTAGCCAGATCGACCCGAAGGCAACGGTCGTGGTAATTTTAAGGGGGCCAGACGGACGTTCTTTCGATTCGCGAATCCGCGCTTCGGCCATTGACAGTTTCGCAAACACATCATGTGCCGTGCGATACAGCAATTCACCCTGTTCGGTTAAAATAAGACCGCGCGCATGGCGGTGAAATAGCGGCACCTTCACACTTTCTTCAAGTGCGCTGATTTGCCTGCTAACCGCAGACTGGCTTAGATTCAGGTTTTCACCTGCGTGTGTAAAACTTCCTGCCTCGGCCACAGCGTGAAAGACACGCAGCTTGTCCCAATCCATTGACCTGCTCCTTTGTCACCATCGTTTGGTCGGCACGATGGTCCCCTGATTGCATTCCGTTTTTAAAAGCATTTGGTTTCCAGCTGGTTAACCGAAACTATTTGTTGCTTTTACAAGGCCGTCATCAAAGTAATATGAGGGCTTGTGTAGGGAGTGCAAGCAAGCATTCACGTTTGCAGCATTTTATCACGGCCCGCATTGATGAAAATACCGTGATATTTATCGCCAAATTGCATGTAATCATGCCGTTTTTGCCGGTTTTCGGGGCGTTAGCGCATTGCAACGCAAAAAGGCCAAAGACAGTTTCCCGTCCTTGGCCTTTTAATTAAAGTGCGCCTGTTGTGATCCTGTCCACAACAGGGGACGATTATTCGCCTTGTTCGGCCAGAAATTTTTCTGCTTCAAGGGCGGCCATGCAGCCCATGCCCGCCGCCGTTACCGCCTGACGGTAAATTTTGTCGGTCACATCGCCTGCGGCATAGACACCGGCAATATTGGTGCGCGTGGTGCCGGGCTGAACCAGCACATAGTTTTCGTCATCCATATCGATTTGGCCCTGGAACACCTTGGTTGCCGGGTCATGGCCAATGGCAACAAAGAAACCGTCACACGGGATATCAAGGGTTTCGCCCGATTTGACATTGCGAACCTTGACGGCTTCAACCCCATCCATCGGGCCGTCACCGCCGAGGATATCCTCGATCACGCTGTCCCAGACCACTTCGATCTTTTCGTGTTTGAACAGGCGGTCCTGCAGCATTTTTTCGGCGCGCAATTCACCGCGGCGATGGATCAGGGTGACCTTGCTGCAAATACCGGCCAGATACAGGGCTTCTTCGACGGCAGTGTTACCGCCCCCGACCACCGTGACCGGTTTGTTGCGATAAAAGAAACCATCGCAGGTGGCACAGGCCGAAACGCCGCGCCCGTTGAATTTTTCCTCGCCGGGCAGGCCCAGCCAGCGTGCCTGTGCGCCGGTCGATATGATAACGCTATCGGCGATATAGGTGGCACCGGAATCGCCCTTGCAGACAAAGGGACGCTTGGAAAAATCAACGTCGGTGATCAGGTCGTGGACCATCGTTGTGCCAACATGTTCAGCCTGGGCTTTCATCTGGTCCATCAGCCACGGGCCCTGAATGACGTCGGCAAAGCCGGGGTAGTTTTCAACATCGGTGGTAATGGTAAGCTGACCGCCGGGTTGCAGGCCCATCACCATCATGGGCGCAAGATTGGCGCGTGCAGCATAAATTGCAGCGGTATAGCCAGCCGGGCCAGACCCGATGATAAGGACGTTAACGTGGTGTTCCTGGGCCATATGAGATTCGCCATTGCCAGATGTTGTGAAACAATAATCGGGATTGGGGAACGAACATATGGATGAAGGCGGAGTTGTGCAACAGGCGGAACACGCCAGTTGACCATTTTTCAGTACAATAACGAGAATGGCAGACATGCATTCATAGTGAGCCTTCAGCCCAAAAGTGTGCCGCAGGTTTTTTTTCCACCAAAACGTTATTATTTTCGTGCGTGACAGCTGCTTTACGTTTGCGGAAAGTTGCAAAATTTGCCCGAATATATTATTGCCAGCCTTTGGCCCCGCTGTAATATTGTTTCGTTCGGGGTGGTATCAGCGCACAGAATCGAGGAATAGATGCAACGGGTCAAACTCGACAGGATCGACCGCAGAATTTTGCGCGATCTACAGGAAGATGGCCGGATGACCAATGTTGAGCTGGCGCGCCGTGCCGGTATTTCGGCGCCTCCCTGTTTGCGCCGCGTGCGTGCGCTTGAGGAAGCCGGGTTCATCCAGGGTTACCACGCCGATGTCGATGCACAGGCGCTGGGCTATAATGTGACGGTGTTTGCTTTGGTTGGTCTTTCCAGCCAGGCCGAGCATGATTTGCGCGCATTTGAAAAACGCGCCACTGACTGGCCCGAAGTGCGCGAATGCCACATGGTGGCGGGTGATATGGATTTTCTGTTGAAAATCGTTTCGCACAGCTGGGATGAATATCAGAAATTTTTGACGACCGAACTGACTGTGGCTGAAAATGTAAACCACGTGAAATCAGCCTTATCGATTCGTACCGCCAAAAGCCAGCCCGGCGTGCCGATTGATGTGGACGTCGAAGACCAATAAGGGGTGTTTTGAACAGACATTGCCCCGTGTGTACCCCGTCAGGAAATGAACTGACGGGGTTTGTTTTGTCTGCTGTTGTTTTAAGATACCAGATCTGACGATGTTTCAAGGTCGGTGCCATGGGCCAGCGCGGTCAGAACCTCGCCATCGATTTCATATTGCACGGCGCCGGAATTACGCGCACCAAGGCGCTGATAAAACCGGCAAGCGGCCTCGTTGCCAAGCAAAACACTCCACCAGATCGAAACATAACCGCGTTCCAGCGCCAGTGTCGCCAGCGCGGCCATAAGCTGTTTGCCGACTTTGGCAGATCGAAAGTCTGGCACAACATACAGCTCGGTCATCCATAAACCCGGCAGGGAATGGTCCGGGTTGTAGAACGGTTGAAAAATGGTTTGTCCGACCGGATGTTCCCCGTCAAATGCGATCAGGCTTTCGATCAGGGGGCGGGGGCCAAACATCATTTGTTCAATGCTGTGGGTGCTGTGCGGCGGGTTGTCGTAGTCGAGTTCGACATGCAGCTTATTTGACATGTCGGCCACACTGGCACAGTCCGTTAATGTCGCCAGGCGGATATCAAACATTTTAGTCATGGAATTATCAGGTCCTATAAACGAAAAATGGCCCGATGCAAAACACCGGGCCATTCAGCTTTGATCATAACGAAATCGGATCAGGCAAAATTGACCGCAAGGATTTCGTAAGATTTGGTGCCGCCAGGAACACTGACTTCGATTGAATCACCAACAGCCTTGCCAATCAGCGCACGGCCAATTGGTGACGTGGTTGAAATACGGCCTTTATTGATGTCAGCCTCAATCGGGCCAACAATCTGATAGGTCGTTTCACCATCGGTATCTTCATCAACCAGGCGAACAGTCGCCCCGAATTTGACAATCGACCCGGCCAGCGACGGCACGTCGATGACTTCGGCGCGGCTCAGAACATCTTCAAGTTCGGCAATGCGCCCTTCGGAGAAGCTTTGGCGTTCGCGTGCCGCATGATATTCGGCATTTTCCGACAAATCGCCATGTTCGCGTGCTTCGGCAATCGCCTTGATGATTTCAAGGCGTTCAACCGATTTACGGTGTCTCAGTTCTTCTTCGAGGCGCTGATGCCCTTGCGGGGTCATTGGTACTTTTTCCATCGCGCTCACAGCCTATTCGTTACAAGTCGACATTACAAAATCAACCGCCCGGCCTGGACCGCCGGGCGGTTTAAACTCGTTTACTGCCGGTTACGGTTTTTGCCGTAAACCTTAGTATTCATCCCCAAGATAAGCCTGAACGGGCTGCACTGCAAGCGCTCCGCGTTTCAGGTTGTCGATGGCCCGCAAGGTTGCACGGGCACCGGCAATGGTGGTGTAGTAAGGGATATCATTGGTCAGCGCTGTGCGACGGATCGAAAAACTGTCGACCACAGCCTGTTTGCTTTCCGTGGTGTTAAACACCAGGTTGATATCGCCGTTCTTCATCATATCCACAATATGGGGACGACCTTCCTGTACCTTATTGACCGGGGTAACGTCCAGCCCTTCTTTTTCAAGTGTATCGGCGGTGCCGCGTGTGGCCACAATCGAAAAGCCCAGGGCAATGGCTTCGCGTGCCAGCTCAACTACAGCGGGTTTGTCGTGGTTCTTGACCGAGATAAAGATTTTACCTGACAGCGGCAGGTCGTGGCCCGCAGCCATCTGCGCCTTGGCAAAGGCACGGCCAAAATCGGTATCAAGCCCCATGACTTCACCGGTTGAACGCATTTCCGGCCCAAGCAGGGTGTCAACGCCGGGGAAACGGTTAAACGGCAGGACCGCTTCTTTAACCGCGATATGCTTGAACGGGCCGGGGTTAAGTTTGAAATCCCCCAGTTTTTCGCCCGCCATGATCCGCGCGCCGATTTTGGCAATCGGATTGCCAGTGGCCTTGGCAACAAACGGTACGGTACGCGAGGCCCGCGGGTTTACCTCGATCAGGTAAATCACGTCGCCCTTGATCGCATACTGAACATTCATCAGACCCACAACGTTCAGGGCCTTTGCCAGTTGAACCGTCTGGGCTTTCAGCCGGTCAATCATGTCCTGCCCCAGCGAATAGGGCGGCAGTGAACAGGCCGAATCCCCTGAATGGATACCGGCTTCTTCAATATGCTGCATGATCCCGGCGACAAAAACGTTTTCGCCGTCAGAAACCGCATCGGCATCAATTTCGATGGCATCCTGAAGGAAGCTGTCGATCAGAACCGGGCTTTTGCCCGAAACCTGCACGGCTTCGGCCATGTAACGCAGCAAATCTTCGGTGGTATGCACAATTTCCATTGCCCGGCCCCCCAAAACATAGCTGGGGCGGATGACAACCGGATAACCGATATTTTCGGCAATCGCGATGGCCTGGTCAACCGACCGGGCAATGCCGTTTGCAGGCTGTTTTAAGCCCAGCTTGTTGATCAGTTCCTGGAACCGGTCACGGTCTTCGGCAAGGTCGATGCTATCGGGGCTGGTGCCCAAAATCGGGATGCCTGCTGTTTCAAGCGCAGCCGAGAGTTTCAGCGGGGTTTGCCCGCCATACTGCACAATCACACCCATCAGCTCGCCTTTGCTTTGTTCAAGCTGGCACAGCTCGATCACGTCTTCGGCGGTTAACGGTTCGAAATACAGGCGGTCGGAGGTGTCATAGTCGGTTGAAACCGTTTCGGGGTTACAGTTAACCATGATCGCTTCGATGCCAACTTCGCGCAGGGCATAGGCGGCGTGAACGCAGCAATAATCAAACTCGATACCCTGGCCGATCCGGTTCGGGCCACCACCAAGAATGATGACCTTTTTACGGTCGGTCACTTCGGCTTCGTTTTCCGCATCAAAGAAGCCATCCCCTTCATACATCGAATACATATATGACGTGCGTGACGGGAATTCGGCAGCACAGGTATCAATGCGCTTGTAAACCGGACGTAAATTCAGGCCATGGCGAATGGCGCGAACCTCTTCTTCTTCCATACCGGCCAGTTCGGCCATGCGGGCATCGGAAAAGCCAAGTTTTTTAAGGCGCAGCAATGCGTGTTTGTCGCGCGGGATGCCGTTTGCACGAATTTTTTCTTCTTCGTCTACCAGCATTTCCAGCTGGCGCAGATACCACGGGTCAAATTTGGTTGCCGACTGGATTTCTTCCAGCGTCAGGCCATGACGAAAGGCCTGTGCGGCATAAAGAATGCGGAACGGCACAGGCTGGGTCAGCTTTGCGCGGATCGCAGCTTTGTCCGGTGCGCCTTCGATTTTAACTTCATTGAGGCCGGTCAGGCCGGTTTCCATCGACCGCAGGCCTTTTTGCAGGCTTTCGGCAAAGGAACCGCCAATCGACATGGCTTCGCCAACCGATTTCATCGCGGTGCCCAAAAGGGCCTGTGCGCCGGGGAATTTTTCAAAGGTAAAGCGCGGGATCTTGGTTACGACGTAATCGATGGTCGGCTCGAACGAGGCCGGGGTAACACCGGTAATGTCGTTATCAAGCTCGTCAAGCGTATAGCCAACGGCGAGTTTGGCGGCAATTTTGGCAATCGGGAAACCGGTTGCCTTTGATGCCAGTGCCGAGGACCGCGACACACGCGGGTTCATTTCAATAACAATCAGGCGGCCATCATCGGGGTTAACCGCGAACTGCACGTTCGACCCGCCGGTATCAACACCAATTTCGCGCAGCACCGCAAGCGATGCGTCGCGCATGATCTGGTATTCCTTGTCTGTCAGGGTCAGGGCCGGGGCGACGGTAATGGAATCGCCGGTATGAATGCCCATCGGATCGACGTTTTCAATCGCACAAATGATAATGCAGTTATCCGCATGGTCGCGAACAACTTCCATTTCATATTCTTTCCAACCCAGAATGCTTTCTTCAATCAGCACTTCGTGGCTGGGTGAAATCGCCAGGCCGTTGCGAACAATCTGTTCAAATTCTTCGCGGTTATAGGCAATGCCGCCGCCTTCGCCGCCCAGGGTATAGCTGGGGCGAATAATGGCGGGAAGGCCGGTATGGCTAACCGCTTCAAGCGCTTCTTCATAGGTGCGCACCATTGCCGAACGGGCACTTTCCAGGCCGATCTTGTCCATGGCGTCGCGAAACAAAAGCCGGTCTTCAGCTTTGCGGATCACGTCTTTTTTCGCGCCGATCATTTCAACGCCGTATTTTTCCAGCGTGCCATCATCCGACAGGGACAACGCGGTGTTCAGCGCCGTTTGCCCGCCCATGGTCGGCAACAGCACGTCGGGGCGTTCTTTTTCAATGATCTTGGCGACCATTTCCGGGGTGATCGGCTCGATATAGGTGGCATCGGCCAGGTCCGGGTCCGTCATGATCGTGGCCGGGTTCGAATTGACCAGAATAACGCGGTAACCCTCTTCCTTCAAAGCCTTGCAGGCCTGGGCGCCGGAATAGTCAAATTCGCAAGCCTGACCAATGACAATCGGGCCGGCACCTATGATAAGGATCGATTTGATGTCTGTACGTTTCGGCATGTCTTTTTCCGCTTTTGGCGTGGCGGCGGCACGTTCGGGGTGCCGCCAGCATCATGAAGGGTCGCTGTTGCCAGCAATGATCAGGATTTCGCGTCTTCGATCAAAGTAACGAAACGTTTGAACAAATAATGGCTGTCATGCGGGCCGGGCGATGCTTCGGGGTGATATTGCACCGCAAAGGCCGGTTTGTCCTTGGCGCGCAGACCTGCCAGCGATCCGTCAAACAACGAGAAATGGGTCGCTTCAACATTTTCAGGCAGGGTATCCTTGTCGACCACAAAGCCATGGTTTTGGCTGGTGATTTCAACAACACCGGTTGTCACATCCTTGACCGGGTGGTTGGCCCCGCGATGGCCGACTTCCATTTTGCGGGTTTTCGCCCCCAGTGCCAGTGCCATCATCTGATGACCCAGGCAAATGCCAAAAACAGGCTTGCCGGTATCGATCAGCTTTTTAATGGTGGGCACGGCATATTCGCCGGTTGCAGCCGGGTCGCCAGGGCCGTTGGACAGGAAAATACCATCGGGTGCCATCGCCAGAATTTCTTCGGCCGATGTGTTTGCCGGTACCACCGATACCTTGCATTCCAGCGAAGCCAGATTGCGCAGAATGTTACGTTTGATGCCGTAATCAATCGCGACAACATGGTGTTTGGCATTACCCAGCTTGCCGTATCCACCCTTGATCGACCACAGGGTTTCATCCCATTCATAGCCTTCGGTGCAGCTAAGTTCTTTTGCTAGGTCCATGCCTTCAAGGCCGGGCCATGCGTTGGCCTTGGCAATCAGGGCATCAATATCGAAGGTTCCGTCAGGGTTATGGCAAATTACCCCGTTCGGCGCCCCTTCATCGCGAATGCGTTTGGTCAGGCGGCGGGTATCAACCCCGGCAATACCCACGCGGCCATGTTTGGCCAGCCAGTCGCCATAATGGCCCGTGGACCGGTAATTTGACGGCTCGGTTATGTCCTGGCGCAAGATGCAGCCAAGGGCAACGGGGCTGGTGTTTTCGATGTCTTCGTCATTGACGCCGACATTGCCGATATGGGGGAAGGTGAAAGTAATCATTTGCCCGGCATAAGACGGGTCAGTCATGATTTCCTGATAACCGGTGATCGAGGTGTTGAAGCATACTTCACCAACCACCTCGCCTCGGGCGCCAATACCGCGTCCCCAGAAAACTGAACCATCGGCAAGAACCAGAACGGCAGTGGCACCAGGGGGCGGGGTGTGCGTGGGCGCTGACATTGGCGAATGTCCTTTCGATCTATCCACGGTGAGACACGGAGTCTTTATAATATATAAAATTACCGGCAAGCCGATAAAAACAGCCCAAACTGCCATCATGGCAGCCATGCAGACACATGTAGCACCCCGCATAAATGCGCAAATACCAATCCGGCATCAGCATTTTATGCGAAAAGAATGATTTACATATGTCCCGACAGGCAAATTGGCGGATGTCTACGGGAAGGGGATGCTGCTGTCAAGAACCGATCAAAACTTTTATTCGTTGTTTGTTTTCAATGGGTTATTCGGATATGTTTTCTTTGCGCTCACTGTACTTTTGGGGTATGTTCACTCCTTTCTTCCATAGAATCAGAGATGCGCCATGCTGCGACCGCAGCTTACAGATGCTTTGAAAAAAGCCGTCCTTTCAAAAGATACCGTTTCGGTGACCACCATCCGCCTCATCCTGGCTGCTTTGAAGGAGCGCGACATTGCTGCGCGCGGGGAAGGCAATACCGATGGTATTTCTGACGATGAGATTCAGGGGCTGCTTCAGGCAATGGTCAAACAGCGCCGCGAAAGCATCGAGATGTATTCCAAGGGCAATCGCCCGGAGCTTGCTGCCCAGGAAGCCTCGGAAATCGTAGTGATCGAGCGATTTCTGCCCCGCCAGATGAGCGATTCTGAAATTGAAGTGGCTGTTAAGGGCACTGTTTCGGACATGGGGGCGACCTGCCTGAAAGACATGGGTCGGACAATGGCAACCCTGCGCGAAAAATACAGCGGCTGCATGGATTTTGGCAAAGCCGGTCTGGTTGCGAAAAGGCTGCTGGGTTAAGATACAGAACCCGACACGAGAATAAAAAGCCGGATGCCTTGCGTCCGGCTTTTGTCATGCATAATCTGTTATGCTGGTTTAAGCTGTCTTCTGATCTTCACATTTCACGGATGGGCATATTATGAGCTTTCCCCAGTCGTTTCTTGACGACCTGCGGGCACGCGTTGATCTGGCTGATGTTGTCGGATCCTCGGTAAAGCTGATCAAACGCGGTCGGGAATATTCCGGACTGTGCCCGTTTCATAATGAAAAATCGCCATCTTTTACCGTGAACGAGCAAAAGGGTTTTTACCATTGCTTTGGCTGCGGGGCGCATGGCGATGTTATCAGTTTTGTCATGAATACCCGGGGGCTGACCTTTGTCGAGGCCGTCGAGGTGTTGGCAAACCAGGTCGGTATGGATGTGCCCAAACCATCTCGCGAAGCCCAGGAGCGCGAAAAAAAGGCCAAAACCCTTTATGATGTGATGGAAGTGGCTTGTGTCTTTTTTGAACGTAATCTGCGGATGCCTGAGGGCCGCGAAGGGCTGGATTATTTTCATGCCCGTGGGCTGGATGACAAAACCATTGCCGATTTTCGCCTCGGATATGCGCCTGATAACCGGGCCGCGCTGAAGGCAGCCCTGAAACGCGAAGATATCGACGAACGCACCATGATCGAGGCTGGTTTGTTGATCGAACCCGAAGATCAAAATCGGCAAAGCTATGACCGTTTTCGCGGCCGGGTGATGTTTCCCATTCTGGACCGACGCGGACGTGTGGTGGCTTTCGGTGGCCGTGTTATGGGTGATGGGAAACCCAAATATTTAAATAGCCCGGATACACCCCTGTTTCACAAGGGGCAGTTGCTATATGGCCTACCGCAGGCGCGAGAGGCATCGCAACATGGTGCCGAAATTATTGTGACCGAAGGTTATATGGATGTGATCGCGTTACACCGTGCGGGGTATCGCGGTGCCGTTGCGCCGTTGGGTACCGCGGTGACCGAAGAACAAATTGGCGAATTGTGGAAAATGGCCAATGAACCGATCCTGTGCCTTGATGGCGATGCGGCGGGCAAGCGCGCGGCAGTGCGCGCGGCCGAGCGGGCCATGCCCATTTTGCGCCCGGGGAAATCATTGCTGTTTTCCATCTTACCCGAAGGTGATGACCCGGACAGCCTGATGGCGGCGGCGGATGGCATGACGCGGTTTCGTAAACTTCTTGATCAGGCGGTACCTTTGGCTGAGCTGGTCTGGCGGCTTGATACCGCTGGCAAGCCCACCGACACACCGGAACGCCGTGCTGCTCTGGAAGCTGCCATTCATGCGCGCATTGGTGCGATTAGCGACGAGGCCGTACGTCACCAATATCAGACCATGTTCAAGGACCGGGTGTGGAAACTGTTTCGCGGGACTCGGGATGATGCAGCGCGCCCGGCGCGGTCGAACTGGCAAAAAAGTGGCGGTGGAAATAAAAAATCCGGTTCCTATGGCAAACGCGGAAATAAAAACTATGTTTGGGAACCGGCCGGTAAAGCGGTGCCGGGTATGGCGCGGCCTGCAACGGGAAACCGTCGTCACCTTCAGGATGGCATCCTGATTGCGACCCTGATCAATCATCCGGCCTTGCTCGATGATATCGGCGAAAGGCTTGGTGTTTATGTTTGCGATGACTCGGACCTTGACATTCTGCGGCGCGCAGTCTTAAAGCTGCTTGATGGTGATCCTGGACTTGACTCTGAAACACTTAAGGGCCACTTGAAGCGCGACGGGCTGTCTGAAACAGTTTTGCGGGCGGTAGAGAGCGATGTTATGGCTCACGCCGCTTTCGCCAGACCCGAAACGCCGCTTACGCGGGCCCTTGCGGGTTGGGAACAGGTTTTTTCGATGGCTGTAAGCTCCCTGGCGGACGAAGAGGCGAAATATGCCGTCCGACAGTTGGCAGCAGATGTCAGCGATGAAGAATGGGAAAGATTTTCGCATCGCCGCGATGATCTGGCCCGGCGCCGGGAAAATGTGTTCAAGCTCGACGACTGATCGATGCGGTTTCGCGGGATCAGTGTTCGGGCTATTTGTGATTTGCGTTACCATGTGTAGCGTGCGGGATAAACTGGTGCCTCAGGTGCCAAAGCGGGAAACGGGGAATAGATGTCGTCTAAGACTTCGAGCGCTGAAGAGAAAAAGACCTCTTCTGAAAACGCAGACGGACCTCTTCTCGATACATATAAAACAGCGATCAAGAAGCTAATTGCCAAGGGCAAGGAGCAGGGTCACATCACCGTTGACGAGCTCAATGCGGCCCTGCCGTCCGAGCATTTCTCCTCCGAGCAGATCGAGGACGTGATGACCAATCTCAATGAGATGGGCATCAATGTTGTCGAGAACGAGGAAGGCGACGACAACGAGTCGAATGATGATGCCGAGGCCGACCCCAAGGGCAACATTTCCGAAGATGACGTTGGACGTACCGATGATCCGGTGCGCATGTATCTTCGCGAAATGGGTAGTGTCGAGCTGTTGTCGCGCGAAGGCGAAATCGCCATTGCCAAGCGTATCGAGGCTGGCCGTGAAATGATGATTGGCGGGATTTGCGAAAGCCCGCTGACCATTCAGGCCATTGTGAACTGGCACGACCAGTTGCAGGAAGGCAAACTTCTGCTTCGTGATGTGATCGACCTTGAAACGACCTATGGTGGCGGCCCCGATGCTGCGGCCATTGGCGCAGAGGTTGAAGACGATGCCGAGGAAGAAGTTGACGGTGATCTGACGCCGCCTGTCACGTCTGATGATGATGACGAAGACGACGAAAAAGAAGTTGAAGCACCGGTTCAGCCTGTTATTGCCTCTCCTTCGCGCGAGCGTAACGTCGATGTTGAAGATGACGACGGCGAAGAAGGCAAGGACGCCGAAGCAAAAGATACCGACGACGAAGATGAAGACGGCGAAGTTCGCCGTTCAAGTGACGATGATGATGACGAAGATGACGAGAACGAGCAGGTCAACGTTTCCCTTTCCAAAATGGAAGAGGAACTGACCGAACAGGTTCTGGAAAAATTCGAAAAAATCGCCAAAACCTATGAAAAGCTGCATAAGGCGCAGGAACAGCGCCTGTCGGCCATGAACAAGGGTGAATCTGTTCCGGCGGCCACCGAAAAACGTTATGGCAAGCTGAAACAGGAAATGGTCGATTTGATGGAAGATGTTCATTTGAACAACTTCCGCATCGAAGAATTGCTTGATCATCTGACCGGCCTCAATAACCGGCTGCTCGGCCTTGAAGGTAAACTTCTGCGTTTTGCCGATCGTTGCAAAATTAAACGGCCTGATTTCGTCAAGCATTACCAGGGCAACGAACTTGATCCGAACTGGATGGAGCGGGTTGGGGCTTTGCCAGGCAAGGGCTGGAAACTGTTTATTGAACGGTATCCCGATGAAATTGCCCAGTTGCGCGAAAACATTGGTGGCGTTTCAGCCGAAGTCGGCTTGCCGATTGGCGAATTCCGCCGTGTTTACGGTGTGGTCAACAAGGGCGAACGTGAAGCGGGCCGTGCGAAAAAAGAAATGATCGAGGCCAACCTGCGTCTCGTGATTTCAATTGCCAAAAAATATACCAACCGTGGTCTGCAGTTCCTTGACCTTATCCAGGAAGGCAATATCGGCCTGATGAAGGCCGTGGATAAGTTTGAATATCGCCGTGGTTACAAATTCTCGACCTATGCCACCTGGTGGATTCGTCAGGCGATTACGCGCTCTATTGCCGACCAGGCCCGTACGATCCGTATTCCGGTTCACATGATCGAAACCATCAACAAACTGGTTCGGACGTCGCGCCAGATGTTGCATGAAATCGGCCGTGAACCGACCCCGGAAGAACTGGCCGAAAAACTGCAAATGCCGCTTGAAAAAGTGCGCAAGGTTCTCAAGATCGCCAAGGAACCAATCTCTCTTGAAACCCCGATCGGGGACGAGGAAGACAGCCATCTTGGTGACTTCATCGAGGACAAGAACGCCGTTCAGCCACTTGATGCCGCGATTCAGGCCAACCTGCGTGAAACCACCACCCGGGTTCTGGCATCGCTGACACCGCGTGAAGAACGTGTTTTGCGCATGCGTTTTGGTATCGGCATGAATACCGATCATACGCTGGAAGAAGTCGGTCAGCAGTTTTCGGTGACCCGTGAACGTATCCGTCAGATCGAAGCAAAAGCATTGCGCAAGCTTAAACATCCGTCGCGTTCGCGCAAGTTGCGGTCGTTCCTGGATTATTAAGAAAAATAGCAGGGATAGCCGCGATACGGGGCTTGACCTTTGCGTCAAAATCGCTAGTTTTCGGGACCGCGCCAAACATTGGCGCGGTCTTTTCTATTTCCCCTCGGGGGCCCGTAGCTCAATTGGTTAGAGCCGACCGCTCATAACGGTCTGGTTGGGGGTTCAAGTCCCTCCGGGCCTACCACTTTTCCAATGTCCCGTGCCACAAAAGATGACATTTTCGCCAGAGAAAGCGAAAGTTGTGCAAGAATAAATGAAATTGGCGCGTGATATTGCTGTAGATAGACAACAATCTTGAGCTGCGTTATCGTTGCCGCATCTGTGGGGCAGGGTCGTCTGTGTTTAGTGGCAGAGGTTGGCAGTGAATTTACGACAACTTCGTTATTTCGTCACATTGGCTGAAGAACTGCATTTCAGTCGCGCTGCTGAACGCATGAATATGACTCAGCCGCCCTTCAGTCAGGCGATCATTGCGCTTGAGCAGGAGCTGGGCGTTACCCTTTTTAATCGCACAAAAAGACATGTCGAGCTCACCCCTGTTGGGGAGCATTGGCTTGAATGCGTGCGCAAGGTTCTGGACAATGCCGAGCAATTGCCGCTTTTGGCCCGGCAGATTGCGGATGGTGAAATCGGTGTTTTGAAGTTCGGGTTCGTCTCGACGGCAGCTTATAGTCTTTTGCCCAGCTTGGTTGCCGATTTTCGGCTGAATTTTCCCGATGTGAAACTCGAACTCGCGGAAATGACCAGTGATGTGCAGGCCGAGGCCCTCCTGCAAGGCGAAATCGATGCCGGCCTGATCATTCCGCATGGAACGTTTGACTGTTCTTTGGGCTATCTGCCGATGTTGCGGGAGCCGCTGGTGGCAACGGTGCCCAAGGCCTGGCTTGAGAACGGAAACATTACCTGTGTTAACGGAAAACTCCCGTTGGCGGAAATCGCGAAACATCCGCTAATTATCTTTCCGCGCCGGATCGCCCCGGCCTTTTATGACACGATCACCCAATATTTTGCGCAGTCTGGCTATCAGCTCGCGATCGGTCAGGAAGCAATCCAGATGCAAACCATCGTCAGTCTGGTTTCAAGCGGATTGGGGATTGCCCTTGTCCCTGAAGCGCTGCGCAATCTGGATCGTACCGGCACATGTTATATCCCGCTGGAAGGAAAGCCGCCGATCATTGAAACGGGCCTTGTCTGGCGGCGGGAAGATCCTTCCCCAGCTGTTGAACGTCTGATCGACCTGGCGAAACCGTTGGCGATTGCCGGTAATGAGGTTCAGGAAACGGTCTGACTGTCAGCCATAGCAGATACAGGCCACCGGGAAGGCCGATCCGGTGCATAGCTGAAGGACTGACAATCAGGACCGAAGATAATCCGGAGACTGCGCTTAATGCTTATGTTTGAACGCCGGGCAGGCATTTTGTTGACTGGCTGTTGCGGTAATCGCGATAGTCCCCGGCTCCGGGGTGCCAGGTCATAAGGTCTGGGCATTGTGTGCGCCTCGGATGTCCTGGAGATTGAACCGGGTTTTGTCCGAAATTTGCCAAGCGGACGACCGGCTTTAACCGGTTCCAGCCCCCTTGCTGGCAGGGCGGGTAAGACGGGCGAATTTCGCCAGGACGCCGCGTGTGTAGCGCGGGGCGGGTTGACGCCAGTTTTCGCGTCGCCGTTCTATCTCGTCATGGTCGACTTTGAGTTCAAGAAGACCGGCAGGGGCATCAATGGTAATGATGTCGCCTTCCTTAACAAGAGCGATGGTGCCGCCCTCGAAAGCTTCGGGCGTCACATGGCCGACCAGTAATCCCCATGAACCACCGGAAAACCGTCCATCGGTGATCAGGCCGACCTTGTCGCTTAAACCTTGGCCGACAATTGCCGACGTTGGCGCAAGCATTTCCGGCATTCCCGGGCCGCCCTTTGGACCGAGATAACGCAATACCAGAACGTCGCCTGCTTTTATCCCGCCCGACAGAATGGCATTTAATGCCGATTGTTCATCATTAAAAACGCGGGCCGGGCCGGTGATGGCAGTGGATTTCAGGCCGGTGATTTTCGCAACCGCCCCGTCTTCGGCAAGATTTCCTCGCAAGATGGCAAGATGTCCCTCCGCGTAAAGGGGATCGGAAACCGTTCGTATTACGTCCTGCCCGGCCGGGGGGAGGTCTGGTACTTTGGCGAGTTCGTTTCCGATTGTTCGGCCGGTGATGGTCAGGCAGTCAGGATTGAGCAGCCCGGCATTGAGCAATTGTTTGAGCACCTGTGGCACGCCGCCCTGACGGTGCAGGTCCACTGCCATATATTTTCCCGACGGTTTCAGATCGCAGAATACGGGCACCTTGCGTCTGATCCGTTCAAAATCATCGAGCGTCCATTCGATACCGGCCGCATCGCAGATCGCCAGATAATGTAGAACGGCGTTGGTCGAACCACCGGTCGCCATGATCAGCGAAACGGCGTTCTCCACACTTTCGCGGGTGATAATGTCAGACGGGCGGATATTTTGCTTAACGGCGTCCACCAAAACGCGCGCGGAGTCTGCGGCTGAAACGGTTTTTTCCGCATCCGGGTTCGCCATTGTCGAAGAACCAAGCAGCGACATGCCCAGTGCCTCAAACGATGAACTCATTGTGTTGGCGGTATACATTCCCCCGCAGGACCCTGTTGTCGGGCAGGCATTTTTCTCAATTCCTGTGAAATCTTCCTCGCTCATATGTCCGGCGCGAAAGGCGCCGACGGCCTCGAACGCAGAAGTGATCGACAGGTCCTGACCCTTCCAACGGCCTGGTTTGATCGTGCCGCCATAAACGTAAATGGCCGGAATATTTGCCCGTGCGATGCCGATCATGCCGCCAGGCTTATTTTTGTCGCAACCGCCAATGACCAGGACCCCGTCCATCCACTGGCCCTGAACGGTCGTTTCGATGCAATCGGCAATCACCTCGCGCGAGACAAGGGAATATTTCATGCCTTCGGTGCCCATCGACATGCCATCTGAAATCGTCGGAACACCAAATGTCTGCGCATTGGCCCCTGCGGTCTTTATGGCGGCAATGGCAGCATCGGCAAGCGGTTGAAGCCCGGCATTGCACGGCGTGATGGTCGACTGGCCGTTGGCAACCCCGATCATCGGTTTGCCGAAATCCTCTTCCTTGTATCCCAGGGCATAGAACATGGCGCGGTTCGGGGACCGCTCTATTCCGTCGGTTATCGTCTTTGACCTTCGATTGTAAGACATGGCGATTTCCTTGCTCATTCCGATCCGAAGGTCAGGATATGATAGGCACCGATACCACTGGAAATATAATTATCCCGATATATTCAGTCTTTCAGGATATTAAACGGAACCCGTCCCGACGGGGATATCAGTCCATCGCCTGATCCGGTTTAGATGTGCAGGATGTCGATATGTGTCCTGTGCTGTATTTGGGTGTTTTTCGTCTTGTTTTGCTGGTGTGAAGTTACGCTTGTTAGAAATCGGCATGTCGGGAAATGTCAGGTTTTGTGCCAATCGATGTCAACTTATCTGGCATTCGTTGCGCCTGACAATTTCCCGTGGTGCCGAGATTGATTACAATTGTCCTGCCGCAAGCAGTTCACGTGTCCGTTTCAGCGTTGACAGAAGGGCCGATTTGTAGCCTGTGTCGCTGTCGAACCGGGCCTGTTCGGCTTGTTCTTCGGGGCCGTTCGGCTTCTGTCCACGCAGACCAATATAGCAGTAGAACCGAAGCTGTAGCATACCGTCGTCATCTTCGAACAATTCGTTGACGATGGCACCTTCGCGGGGGCCGCTGGCTTGGAAAAAGGTGACTTTGCTTTGTGGCTCAAGGGTGATGATCTCGCGAAGGTCAGCACCGGCAATGGTGGCGTCACGTACAAAGTGGGTCTTGCTTTCCTCTGTAACGTCACAGCGGGTACACAGTCCCGGCGGGAGGAACAGGCGCGCATCACGCGCCTTTAGCTCCAGTCCTTTCCAGACCTGCTCTCTTGTAAGTCTGGTTTCGTTTTCCGGGTTTACCGGCACCGTGGCGGTTGAATAGATCATGATAAATGTCCCTGGTCTTTGGGTTATGGAGGGGCTGCTTCAGGCAGAAGCAACCGTTTCCGAGGCAAAGTCGCGATAGGAGCGGAGCGGGCGGCCCAGAAGTGCCGTCAGATATTTAACATCGCCGCTGTCAGGCAACATGCCATCGCTCAGGAAGCGTTCACCCATCATGCGCATGTCGTAGGCCATCCATGCAGGCATGAACTGTGCGAGGTTTTGTTCGAAGGCGTCGATATCGCCGCCGCCATAATTAATTTGGCGCGCAAGCACATCTGACCAGATGGCGGCAATTTCCGTTCCCGTTAAAGTATCGGGACCAACCAGGTTAAGGCGGTTGATTGGCAGCGGTTGGGCCGCCTGTTCGCGGCGCAGCAGCTCAAGGGCTGCAATTTCCGCGATATCACGACTGTCGATCATGGCCAGCCCCTTGTCGCCAACAGGCATCGGATAGACACCATAGCCGGTGATGACATCCTTGATCGTCAGATCGTTCTGGATGAAGTAAGCCGGGCGAAGGATGGTGGCATGCATGCCCATCTGTTCGATCATTCGCTCGACGCCAAATTTGCCGGCAAAGTGTGGCACATTCACATAAATATCGGGATGAATGACCGACAGATAAACAATCCGTTCGATGCCCGCTGCGCGCGCAACATTAAGCGCGATCAGGGCCTGTGTGAATTCGTCGGCCACGACGGCGTTTAACAGGAAAAGGGTGGACACACCCTCAAAGGCACTGCGCAGGGACGCTACATCCAGAAAGTCGCCTTTCACGACAGAAACACCTGCAGGGAAGTTTGCTTTGGCGGGATCGCGAACAAGAGCACGAACATCAGCGCCGCGCTTGACAAGATGGTCGATGACTTGGCTGCCAATATTGCCTGTGGCGCCGGTAACGAGAATGGTCATTGGGGTATCTCCGGTTGGTTTTACTTGACAACCCGAATATGTCTGACCCAATCATGATCCAATAGCCTGTTAATTTAGACAAACTGTCTCATATGTGGAACGATTATGGATCTTCTGGCGCTTGCTGATTTTAATCTTGTTGCCCGTCATGGCGGCTTTGGCAAAGCGGCACGGGCGACCGGCCGCCCCAAGGCGACCTTGTCGCGGCGGGTGGCGGATTTAGAGGCAAGTCTTGGGCTTCGGCTTTTTGAACGTGGCGGACGTAACCTGAAACTGACGGAGGAAGGAGGTGCGCTTCACGAACGGACATCTGTTCTTTTGACGGAACTTGATGAAACAGCCGCCATGATTGCTTCGGGTGCCGAGAAACCACGCGGGCGATTGAAGATTAGCGCACCGTTGCTTTTTTCGCAGACTGCCATGGGCAGGATCGCGGCGGGTTTTGCCCTGAAACACCCGGACGTCAGGCTGGAAATTACCACCGAGGATCGGCCTGTTGATATGATCGAGGAAGGTTACGATCTGGTGATCCGGGTTAATCCGGATCCGGATGAAAGTCTTGTTGGTCGGGCCTTTCTTCATGATCGTCTGGTTGTTGTCGCAAGCCCCGATCTTCCTGCCCCGGCGGTAGACGTTGCTGTGCCCGGGGTTGTGCGCGGGGCTGGCCATCGGCAGGTTTGGGATGTGATGACCGCTAACGGGCCTTTGGCGATCAGTATCGAGCCAATCCTTGCCCTGTCGTCACTTATTATGGTTCGGGATGCCGTGCGCGCCGGGGGTGGTGCGGCATGTTTGCCAATATCGCTGGTAAGCCACGATCTGGCAAACGGCACATTGCAGCATTGGGGCGATATCGAGGGATCCGACATAGCCCTGTGGGCGCTTTACCCGTCCCGACGTTTGCTAAGTGCGCGCGTGTCGGCTTTTCTGGATTTTCTAAAGCAGGCATTCCCTAATGGAACGCCCGATGAGCTGGCCGTTTATATTGGCAGCTAGCGGTCCTGAGACCCGCTTGCTTTCATGCACCATTCTATCGCTCCAGATCGTTGCCCATCTCGCGCGATTTGTCGCGGGCAGCACCTAATCCCCTGGAGACAAGCTGATCAAAACCGGCTTTCCTCAGGGTTTTTAGGGCTGCGGCGGTTACGCCACGATATTTCATGAATGTCGCGATGGTGGCCTCGGCATCGTCGTTATGCTGTTCGGTCAGGTATCCCGCGCCAATCAGCACCTGATTTACAGCCCGTTTGGCAATGTCACCGGGGACGCCGGACGCAATTGCATCTTTGATCATGGCAGCCCGCAATAATGCCGGCAGAGCCGGGCCGGTGCCAGTAAGGCCACCCAGATAATCCATGAGTGTTTCATCTTATACTTCATCCTCGATGCCGAAGGTCTGAAGGATTTGGCGAACAGCGGTGCGATCTGCTTCGTGAATGTCAGAGGTGGCTATCCATGGGGTATAGGATCGGCCGATTTCTGCACCGGCATTGGGCATGGCGCGTATCATTCTGTTTGTGCCAAAATGCGTTTTAAGGGTCTGAAGGTTAGGGCCGGCCAGAACAGAAATGATAAGCTTTCCCTGAATGCGGATGCGTAGAGTCGGAAAGTCTGCGGGGCGCACAGATACGATAATGATATCGCTGTCATCCACCAGCGCCTGATTATCCGTTGTCCAATTCGCTTTTGGCAAAATTTCAGGGCGGGCCGTTCGATAGCTGAGCGTCAGATTTTCAAGATTGGTTATCCTGCTATCAAGTAACGCGCGGGCAAAGCTGCCCCCCAGCCAGCCTGCACCCCCGATAATGCCGATTTTCAATGGCGCAGCAGGCATCGTTGTGTCCTTTGGTCGTCTCAGGAATGGCGGGCAATGAAGCGGTCAAGCTCGCGTTGCTCTGGCGGTTGCCCGGTGAAAATCTCGACATATTCAGGAATGCGTTGCAGGCGGTCTGCCAACGCTTCCTGTGTTTGCATCGAAATATAGCCAATTTGCACCAGATAGATCGTTCTTGCGCGCACATCGGCCAGTTTCTGATTCTGGCCAAAACGCAAGAACATCTGTTTAAGGGCGTCAAGGCGCTGTTGGTCGGCCGTCTGGATTTCAGCTAATACTTCGGGCGATTGTACGGCCCAGCTTCGGATGGCAAATTCAAATGGGGCGTCAAACAGGTCCGGCTTTAGCCAGCAATCAAACACATTCAGCATCGCCTCAGTCACTGTCTCGGCATAGCTTTCGGTTTGGGCGATAAGGTTGCCGGTGTTTTTTTGCCGCCATTGCGCAATCAGTGCATCAAGCAATTCCTGCCGGTCTTTGAAAAACCAGTAAAAGCTGGTTCTTGATAAATCGAGCCGCTTGGCAAGTGGCTGGATTTTCACACCATCCACGCCCGTTTCCAACAGCGGCTGGCATGAAAGGCAATGGCAGCAATAATCGCAATCATCAGCCACCAGTGGGTGCCTGCAGCAAATGCTCCAGCCAGACCAGAACGGTTAACAGGGTATCGGCAAAGGCTTCAAAGGCATCGCCGTAATTGACGACCAACCAGTCCACCAGCGCATTGACCGATTTTCCAAGGGGAATGTTCAACTTGTCAGGAAACATAAATCTGTTTTCCGTTTTTTAAGGGCAGGGCGTTTTCCTGAAGCCTAACAAGCACAGAGGGATAACTCGCCTTTTAATCATGATAGCCATGCGCCGTATTGTCAGGTTAATGTTATTAAACGCTCGAAGGTTGCAAAATGTTCCGGTCAATAGTGACTTGGTGCTTGCTGGAATTTATGACTTATCTTGTATTTATATCCACACGCTACTTACGAAACGGGATGCAAAGTACACGACAAAGCCTGCGCTTATGGGGTGCTGGCTGTGACTTTGGCTCGCGGTGTGTCGTGGTATGTTGCCATCTTGGGCGGAATTTCGCCCGATTTGGGAGAGTGTACTTTGCAGTAAACCCGGGAATAATTTTTTAGTTTTAATTGATTAGGTCAATTTTCAAAAAATTATAAATTCTGCAATTTTCTGACGGACTTTGCTCACCCCCTGATCGTAACTTTAAACGTCCCGGTTGATCTGCCGATCGTTTGGAGCAGTCAGGAGAATAATGTGTTGGGCCCGACAGAAATTGTTGAATTGCATGGCAATGGTTCGATCCTGCTGATCGGCCGCCGCCCAAGATTCGGTCAGCTTAATCGCTTTGACGCCAAAACCTGTGGCAGCATCGAGGATCCACAAACCATTGCCGATGGGGTACGCTGCTACACCGCCTATCCCGGCAATGGCCTTAAACTGCGTCATGTCTGGGCGGCGGCGACTGGTGGTAGCATGATGCCCCGCAATGATGATGATATGGCTGGAAATGTGGGTCGCATTGTCAACCAGGGTACTTGGATGGTCCTTGAAATTGCGGATGAGCGGCATTCGGGATCGCCTGTTCTCGAGAGAATTAAGCGGCGCAAAAATCCCGTTCTGGCAACACTCAGGGGACGCAATGTTGCGACCCTGTCAATGGATGAAAAATTCGCCCTGACATTTGACAAACTGACGAGCCATTTGGGTGAAGGTTTTGCAGAAGCTCTATCCGAACTTGTCTCTCCTGTCGCATTGGGAGCCGCAGTTGCGACTATTGCAGTGCTGACATTCGCCAGTGGCGGTGTGGTAGCGGCAATTATACTGGCTGTTGGCTATGCTGTTGCCGGTTGGGCAATTTTCGCGGCCATTGGTGATTTGTTGCATGCTATCAAACTTGTAGCCAATGCGACCGATGAGAGTGATCTGGATCGTGCGGCAGCTCTGTTGGCCAAAGTTGCCTCCGAAATCACGCTTGGCGCTCTGATCGCGGTACTGACTCGTGGTGCAGGCAGGGCGGGTGGTAGACGGGTAGGTGGCGATGGTGAGGACGCAATTGATCTGAGTAATTCAAATGCTAAGTTATCCAATTTGGAGGTTAAACATGATAGTAGGAGTAAAAGTGGTCAATCCTCCGGCAAATTGATTGAATTCGATGACACTGAAAGACTAGCTCAAAAATCTGTTGACAAGGATTCCACGGAGAATTTTCAAAAAAATAAGGTTGATACATCATTATCTGGGCTTACTTTGGAACAAGCAAAAAGAGTATTGAAAACGGCGCAAGAGAGTTACAAAAATACGACTAAAGCAGGTCATGCGCTTGCAAAATATTCTGGCAGAAAGCCCGGTGTTTGGGGTAAGTTTTCTGGTTCTCAAAAGACTTGGAATAAGCAGGCGATGAATCAAATGCGAGATATATTTAGGGGTGAAGGCGGATTCAAAAAGGTTGTAAATAATGACAACGTTGTTTTTCTTGATAAGAAATTGAATGACGGTCGAGGGATCGGATTGCAGAAAGGTTACAATTTCAAGGGTTTTATTGATTGAAGGTGGTGACATGGAAGAATTGATTGAAGTAGTATTGGAAGATGTGCCTCATGGAGATTTATTAAGTGTAGTGATGTATCTTGTGAAAGATTATAAAAACGTAGTGGATGTGCAGTGTAGCGAGCATTTATCAACTCCTTTGAATTGTCAAAATATTGAAGATGTTGTTGTTGATTTCACTAAAATTGAAGAAGGTGCTGCGTTGATTCTTAGGCTTAATTCATTAGACGTGGCAGGGGAGATGGTTCCGTCTGTTTTGCTTAGGGTTGTTAAATATGAAGAAAAATATGATGTTGATTTTAACTTTAGTGAATCTGACTTGAAGCGAGTTGAGAAGTTTTTTTTTATAAGAAAACTACAATTTTTTACATCTGAGGTGGCAAAAAAATACAAAATACCGAGTTTTTTTTGTGGTGTCGAGCCAGCTTCGGATGAAGATACGAGATATTTTACAGGACAATATTTGGGGCCGCTTAGGTAATATTTTTTGTGAATTGTGACGCGAGAGGAATGGGTTTTACGTATTCGATATGTGATAAGAAGAGTTTAGATCCCAAAATATCAAGAAGATTGTTAATTCGGTAAAACGGATTTTTTCGTTTCTTGATTGGTTGATCTGCCAATTTTCTGGTAATTATCTACTTGACGATTTCATTGAGCATGTTTTTTAATTGAATGATGAGTAGAGGTGTTATATTTGAAGTTTTAAGAATTATTTAAATTATTTTTTAGAAAATTTCCACGGTGGTGGCGAGGTTTATGAGGTGTTTGATGATCTCGGATGGGGAAGGCGAAGGAATCTGAAAGGTTTTTCAAGTCACTTGAAGGCTGATATTGAAAGGGTTGATTTTTATAGTATCGATTTTGTTTATTCGAAAACTGTAAATTAATTATTGGTCAGTTAATGGTTATTATAAGAGAAGCGGGATTATAAAACCCGATTAGACCAAAGACAGGTATGTTGCGTTGATTTCCGGCTTTGTCGCCAGTCATATCAGTGTATCCCAGTTTAAGTGGTGTTATCTGGATATGTTTAAAAAGGAAGAGGATCCTCTGTCGGAAGAGGTCTATCACATATTGAATAAACTCTTTTTCGATGTTGACTCCTATTGCGAAGATCCTGTTTTACGTGATGAAGATGATTTGGCTGATGATCAGCTTGTAGCATGTGCCTGGATTTCTCTTGAAAAACTTACGGCAAACTAAAAAACAACCTGGCATCCGTTCATTTCCGTAACCCGTTGAACAAGATTTTCCTGAGTTGATCGGCGCGCTTGTTTCTATCAATGTAACAGTTATGAAGGACGATATTGTCTCAGGAATGACGGGCAAGGAAGCGGTCAAGCTCGCGCTGTTCTGGCGGTTGCCCGGTGAAAATCTCGACATATTCAGGAATGCGTTGCAGGCGGTCTGCCAGGGATTCCTGCGTTTGCATCGAAATATAGCCAATTTGCACCAGATAGATCGTTCGTGCGCGCACATCGGCCAGTTGCTCATTCTGGCCAAAACGCAAAAACATCTGTTTAAGGGCGTCAAGCCGTTGTTGGTCGGCGGTTTGGATTTCAGCTAAGACGTTGGGCGATTGTACGGCCCAGCTTCGGATGGCGAATTCAAACGGGGCGTCAAACAGGTCCGGCTTTAACCAGCAATCAAACACATTCAGCATCGCCTCGGTCACTGTCTCGGCATAGCATTCGGTTTGGGTGATAAGGTTGCCGGTATTTTTTTGCCGCCATTGCGCAATCAGTGCATCAAGCAATTCCTGCCGGTCTTTGAAAAACCAGTAAAAGCTGGTTCTTGATAAATCGAGCCGCTTGGCAAGTGGCTGGATTTTCACACCATCCACGCCCGTTTCCAGCAGTGCGTCATAGGCCGCGTTCAGCCATATGTCGGGTGATCCGCGCCAGCCACCATTTTGCGTTTGTTGTTCCATGCTTCTGTCCTTAGCAAACCGGCCCCGGGCGGACAAGCGTTATGTACAGTCATGTTTTCAAAATATACATCAATGAACTTAAAATTGACAGTTATGTACATTTTCCGATACGGTTTTTCAAACATCTGATCAGGAGTCCCGCAAATGTCCAATGATCCGCTGCTTCAGCCCTACCAACTTAAACATCTCACACTGCGTAACCGCATCATGATGACGTCGCACGAACCGGCCTATCCCGAAGACGGAATGCCAAAGGATCGTTACCGCGCTTATCATGTGGAACGTGCGAAAGGTGGCGTTGCCCTAACCATGACGGCAGGGTCGGCAGCGGTATCAAAGGATAGCCCGCCGGTTTTCAATAACCTTCTGGTCTATAAAGACGAAGTTGTGCCGTGGATGAAAGATTTGACCGATGCGGTGCATGAACAGGGTGCTGCCGTCATGATCCAGTTGACCCATCTGGGCCGTCGCACCCGATGGGACAAGGCATTCTGGCTGCCGGTGGTATCGCCCTCGCATAAGCGAGAGGCAGCCCACCGTGCCTTTCCCAAGAAAATGGAAGACTGGGATATTGAACGGATCATCACCGATTATGCCGATGCCGCTGAACGCATGAAGGCCGCCGGGATGGACGGGATTGAATTACAGGCCTATGGGCATTTGATGGACCAATTCTGGTCCCCCCTGACCAATGAACTTGATGGCCCCTATGGGGGCAGTATGGATAACCGCCTGAAATTCACCTTTGATGTGCTGCGTGAAATTCGCAAAAGGGTCGGTGATGATTTCATCGTTGGCGTGCGTTATACCGCTGACGAGCAACTGGACGGCGGGTTGACCCGGGATGATGGATTGACCATTTCGCAGCGCCTTAAAGACAGCGGCATGGTTGATTTTTTAAATGTCATTCGCGGGCATATCGATACCGATGCGGGCCTGACCGATGTGATCCCCATTCAGGGCATGGCCAATTCACCGCATCTGGATTTCGCCGGTGAAATTCGCGCAGCCACCCGTTTCCCAACATTTCATGCCGCCAAAATTCCCGATGTGGCGACGGCGCGCCATGCTATTGCCGCGGGCAAGGTCGATATGGTGGGCATGACCCGCGCCCATATGACCGACCCGCATATTGTGCGCAAAATTATCGAGAAACGCGAAGATGATATTCGCCCTTGCGTGGGGGCAAACTACTGCCTTGACCGGATTTATCAAGGCGGGGCGGCCTATTGCATTCATAACGCGGCGACGGGGCGTGAACTTTCGATGCCGCAAATTATTGAAAAGGCCCCCCAACGCAAAAAGGTGGTGATTGTCGGCGCGGGGCCCGCCGGGATGGAAGCCGCCCGTGTTGCGGGGGAGCGCGGCCATGAGGTGGTTGTGTATGAAGCGGCGGCAAAAGCAGGCGGGCAAATTTTGCTAACTGCGCAAAACGAACGCCGCCGGGAAATGATCAGCATCATTGAATGGCGGGCGGACCAGTGTGCGAAACTTGGCGTTAAATTCCATTTCAATAGCTGGGCCGAGGCAGACATGATCACCGCGAAAAACCCGGATGTTGTGATTATTGCAACCGGGGGCATGCCCCATACGGATGTGCTGTCACAGGGGAACGACCTGGTTGTGTCGTCCTGGGATATTATATCGGGCGATGTAAAGCCGGGTTCTAACGTGCTTGTTTATGACGATGCGGGGGATCACGCCGGCCTTCAGTCGGCCGAGGTGATTGCACGTTCCGGGGCCAGGGTGGAAATTATGACGCCGGATCGCGCCTTTGCCCCCGAGGTTATGGGGATGAACCTTGTCCCTTATATGCGATCCCTGCAAAAGCACGATGTGACCTTTACCGTGACGTTCCGCCTTGATGCCGTGGAACGGCACGGAAACGAGTTACTGGCGCATATTGGCACTGATTATGGGGGTGTTGCCAAACAGCGTGTGGTTGATCAGGTGGTTGTCAATCATGGCACCATTCCGCTTGATGACAACTATTTTGATCTTAAACCCTTATCGTCAAATCATGGCGAAATGTCTCATGATCAGTTGTTGGCGGGGCAGGGGCAATCTGTTGTGCGGAACCCTGACGGGGCGTTTCAGTTGTTCCGCATCGGGGATGCGGTTTCGGCGCGCAATACCCATGCCGCGATTTACGATGCGCTCCGGCTTTTGAAGGATGTTTAATCGGTTCCACTTACACATAATCTTCCGCCATGGTTGGTTCTTTGACCCTTGAGCGGCGATAATTCGGCATCTGTATAAATTTGCCGGTAACGATAGGCTGTGAGGATTCATGGGCAGGAATGTCCATGTTTGCGGTGGCGTATTTCAGGGCGGACAGAATACGCACCAGCACAAAGAACTATGAAAAACCCTTACAGCCATTGCATCTTGGCCCCGGATAAGTGCATTATTGGTAATACCAATAATATTGTGCAATTCAGCCTCTCTGGCTGTTTGGTTGCCATTTCCAGGAGAGTCATCATATGTCTGCCCCCCGTGACGTTCTTGTCGTTTCACCCGCGCGCCCGCACCAGATGGAAAAGCTGGCGCAGGAATATACTTTGCACCGTTATGACCAAAGTGATGACCGTTCTGGACTGGTTGCATCTGTTGCCGATAAAATCCGGCTGGTGATGACGACGGCGGGGGTGGGGATTCCTGCCGGTTTGATTGATCAATTGCCAAACCTTGAAGTCATTACCAGTTTTGGCGTCGGATATGATTCAATCGATATTCCGGCCTGCACAGCACGTGGCATTAAGGTAACCAACACCCCGGATGTTTTGAACGACGATGTTGCCGATACTGCCATCATGCTGATGCTGGCGACCTTGCGCCGCCTTGTGGTTGGTGACCGTTGGGCACGCAGCGGCAACTGGTCAAAAAACGGTGCCATGCCGTTAACCACAACCTTGCACAGCAAAAGGGTTGGCATTGTCGGCTTGGGGCGTATCGGCAAAGCCATCGCCAGCCGGGCCGAACCGTTTGGTGTTGAACTGGGTTATTTCGGGCGCAGTCAGCAAGGTGATGTTGGCTATCAGTATTTTAATGATTTGCTGGCGTTGGCAGAATGGGCCGATGTGCTGGTGGTGGCATGCCCGGGCGGGGATGCAACCCGTAACCTGATTGATATGAATGTGTTAACCGCTTTGGGGGCGACAGGTTATGTTGTTAATATCTCGCGCGGCAGCGTGATCGACGAACCCGCCCTGATCACGGCATTACGCGATGGTATCGTTGGTGGCGCGGGGCTGGATGTTTTCCATAACGAACCCCACATGAACCCGGCCTTTGCCGAGCTTGATAACGTTGTGATTTATCCGCACCATGCCAGCGGTACGGTCGAAACCCGCGATGCAATGGGGCAGCTTGTTGTCGATAACCTGATCGCGTTTTTTGCCGGCAAGCCCCTGATAACCCCGGTGAACTAACGTTGGCGGGCCGGGAAACCGGCCCTTTTGCCATCTGGCATATGGTTTGTTGATCGGGTAATCTGTGCGTATGAAAAGTGCTGATGACTTGAAAATTCGCCTTAAAATTGACCTTCCGGGGGGCGTGCGCCTTGGTTATGGCAAGGTCGATCTTTTGCGTGCTGTCGCAAGGGAGGCGTCGATTTCGGCAGCAGCACGGGCGATGGGCATGTCTTATCGCCGGGCATGGCTGTTGATTGACGAGTTGAACAAAAGTTTTTCCAGCCCGGTTATTGAAACCCGCATTGGTGGCAAGGCGCATGGCGGAGCGACCCTGACTGCAATGGGCGAAACGGTTATTGCGATTTATCTTGCCGCTGAAAAAAAGGCCGAACAGGCCCTTGCCGACAGCCTTTCAGAACTGGCCGGTTGCCTTGCCAGCGGGCCGGACGGCAGTCATGAAAATGTGCCATCTGGCACCATCAAACCGGGTTGAGCCAACCCCGGCGGGACTAAAACACTTTTCCTTTAATATGATCCATTTTGCCAGCGCAGTCTGCCGCCTGGAAAGGAAAAGTGCTTTAAATATTCAGGCGTCGGTTTCGCGCATTTTGCCATCAACCGTTACCGATTTGATAATGGCATAAACCTGCTGGCCTAACTGTAAATCCAGCCTTTGTGCCGACCATGCTGTAATGCGGGCATGAATGACAGGGGATGTCAGGGGTTTTTCTGTATTGCTGTGATTATGGCCAAGGCGCAAGGCCACATCAATGCCGTCAGGGGTAACCGGGGTGAGGGCGAAAATGGTGGTTGGCAAAATATTATTGGCGCTTATCGCATCGGGGATGGTTGTGGCAATCATCACGTCGCGCGCGCGGATGTGCAGCCGGGTTTGTCGGGGCGGCAGGTTTGCAATCATGTCCGGTGCCGCATCCCGATCCAGCGGGGACGGGGGCAATAACGGCACAATCAACTGGTGTCCCGCACATCCGAGATAGGAAATACCGCCTTGTTTGTTATGCCCGGTGACAGTTGCTGGAATAACGGCACCTGTATCAAATTGCCCGGTCAGCGCGGTAAGGTCGGTACGTGCGAGAATATCAAACACAGATCCGCTTGCACGCACCTGCCCATTTTCCATTACCACCATATTGTCGGCCAGCCGGGCGACTTCATCAATTGCGTGGCTGACATATAAAATTGGCAGGCGGCGCTGATCGCGAAGCGCTTCAAGATAAGGCAGGATTTCGTTTTTGCGGGCCTGATCCAGCGCCGATAATGGTTCGTCAAGCAACAGAATATCGGGGTTTCCCAATAAGGCCCGACCGAGTGATATGCGCTGTTTTTCCCCGCCAGACAGTTTTGCCGGCCGTCGTGACAATAACCCGCCAATACCCAGCATGGTTATAATCGCGTCTATTTCGCTATCGGGCAGCGGGTTGGGCGATCGACGATGGGCGAAATAAAGGTTTTTGCGCACCGATAAATGGGGAAACAGCCGTGCATCCTGAAACACATATCCGACGCGGCGTTTGCGTGGCGGTAGATGAATGTTGTTTTTACGGTCAAAAACCGCGCTGTCATTAAGGGTTATGGTGCCGTGATCGGGGCGGATCAGCCCCGCAATAGCGTTGATCAGCGTTGTTTTACCGCTGCCCGATGGTCCAAACAGGGCGGTAATGCCGGGGCGATCCACATTAAAACAGGCATCAAGGTGCAGCGCGCCAATTTTGTGGCGAATATCGATTTGCAGTGTCATGGCCGGGCCTGGCCCATCAGTTTCTGGCGAATGCCCCGCATCATCATTTCCGAAATGATCAACCCGCATAATGCCAGGCCGATGGAAAGGGCCGCCAGCCGTGCAGCTGCCAATTCCCCCCCCGGTGTTTGAATGGCGGTATAAATTGCCAGGGGTAATGTGCGGGTTTCGCCTGGAATGTTGGATACAAAGGTAATAATGGCGCCAAATTCGCCCAGACTGGCACTAAAAGCCGTAATGGCGCCGGCGATAATGCCGGGCAGGGCAAGGGGCAGCGTTAAATTGATAAACCGGTCAACCGGCCCGGCCCCCAGTGTTTCAGCGGCCTGATGCAGGCCGGGATCGATGTTTTCCAGGGCAATGCGAATGGCGCGGACCTGAAAGGGAAAGCTGACAATTCCGGCGGCCAATGCTGCGCCCGTCCAGCTAAAAACAAGGCGAATGTCAAAGTTATGCAACAACCATGCGCCGATTGGCGCGCGAGTACCAAAACTGATAAGCAGCAAATACCCCATTACCACGGGCGGTAAAATAAGGGGTAAATGCACAATTGCATCAATTAAAAAACGGCCGGGAAAGCGCCCGAATGTCAAAAGACAGGCCGCCGCAATGGCAAGAGGTAACGCCCCCGTCACTGCGACCGCTGCAATTTTCAGGCTTAGCATCAAGGCATCAATTTCGGCAGGCGACAGCATCATGGTCGTCATGGGCCTGTGTGTTATTTCTTTGGCAAGGTGAAGCCGTAATTGGCAAAAATGGTGCTTGCCGTTGATGATTTTAAAAATGCCATCAGGCGGGTAGAAGCCGGGCTTTCCATGTCTTTTGTTATTGCAACCGGATATGTAATAGCAGGATGGCTGTTTGCCGGGAAAGTCGCAATGACTTTCACGCCCTTGCTGATCGCGGCATCGGTACCGTAAACAATGCCCAACGGCGCTTCGCCGCGTTCCACCAGGGCCAGGGCTGCACGCACATTGTCGGCGCGCGCCAGGCGGGGTTCGGTTTTGTCCCACATCCCCAAATGCACCAGGGCCTGTTTGCCATAAATTCCGGCTGGTACATGGTCCGGGTCGCCAATGGCAATGCGGTCATCCGGGCCGATCAACGATGTCAGGTCGCTGCCGTTTTCAAGGATCACGTCGCTTGTGTCGCCATCAGTTGGGGCGATCAGCACCAGCGAGTTCCCCAACAGGTCGCGACGGGTGTTTGCTTCGATCATGTCCTGGTCCGATAACCAGTCCATCCATTTTTCATTGGCCGAGATAAAAATCTCAGCCGGTCCTCCTGCTGAAATCTGGCGGGCCAGTGTGGAAGAACTGGCAAATGACAACCTCACATGGTCGTTCTGGTGTTGTTTTTCATAGGCTTTGGCAACTTCGCCCATCGCATCTGTAAGGCTGGCGGCGGCGAATACGGTAATATCTTCGGCCTGGGCCATGCCAGGCAGCGCCAAAAGGCCGATGGCGGCGGTAACGCGTACGATGAAACGGGGCAGATACGACGACATCGGATAACTCCACTATAAAAACGCATCGCTATATTTCATTGAATATAACGATGCGTCAAGAACCTAAAACCGGTAAGCCATCATTGTCGCGGTTCATATTTTTCCATGATGATGTGTCAGGCGGGTTTATCCAGGCGGCGCGATAATTTTACAAAATTAATAAAAGCCCGCAGGGCAGCCGGCATGTGCGGTTTGTCGGGATAATAAAGGTAAAAACCGGCAAAGGGCTGGCACCAGTCCTCAAGGACTCTGACAAGGTTGCCAATGTTAATGTGGGGTTGAACAAAACTTTCAGGAAGCAGGGCAAGGCCGACACCCTGAAGGGCCGCTTCACATAAAATGTCGATGTCATTCACCGTAACCGATTGCGAAACCTTAACGTCAAAAGATTGTTCTTTGTTGTTAAATCGCCACGGATAAAGGGTGCCGGTTTCGTTCCAGCGATAGCTGACACAGGAATGATTGTTAAGGTCGGCCGGTTTTTGCGGAATAGTGTGCTTTTGAAAATAGTGCGCCGATCCGACAACGGCCATGCGTAAATCCGGTGTCAGTTTAACCGCGATCATATCTTGAGATATAAGCTCGCCGGATCGAATGCCCGCATCAAACCCCTTTGCCACCACATCTGTGATGTTGTCATCAATCACCAAATCAAGCTGAATATCAGGATACGCAGTTGTAAAATCGCCCAATATAGGGGTGATAACACGATGAACCGCCAACCGGGGCAGGTTAAGACGAACTGTGCCGCGGGGCTGTGTTTGAAACGCCCCTACGTCTTTAACCGCCCCTTCAATGTCCTGAAAGGCGGGGCCCAGTCGCTCAAACAGGGTTTGACCGGCCTGTGTCGGGGCGACGCTGCGGGTTGTCCGGTTTAACAGCCTTGCACCAAGGCGTTCCTCCAGCGACCGAATGGTATGGCTTAACGCAGAGGGCGTCAGACCAAGCAACTGTGCTGCCTTGCGAAAACTTCGTTCGCGGGTAACGGCCATAAAGGCGCTCAGTTCCGCAAATTCGGTGCCTTTCATATTAATGAATCCTGTTCAGTAAATAGTAAAAATTATAACGGATTATCGTCTATAATCAATTGTGCAAAATTGTTCGGTCCCTGCTGTTGTCGCCGCAACACAACAGCATTTCAGTGATTATGAACATGGAGCACCTGATGGCAGAAACAATGAAACGCTGGGAAATGGACGAGATCGGGCGGCAGTTTTTGGAACTGCGCGATGTTCCGGTTCCGCAACCGGCGCGCGGCGAGGTTCTGGTAAAAGTGAAAGCGGTTTCACTGAACTATCGCGATAAAATGGTGATGGAAAATGGCCGCGGGTTGCCGCTTTCTTTTCCGTTTACGCCGGGGTCCGATATGGCCGGAAGCGTCGTTGCGGTGGGGCAGGATGTTGACCGGTTTGACGTGGGCGATGCCGTTATTTCCACCTTTACCCCGGACTGGAAAGATGGCACGCGCAGTGGCAATGCCCGGACACCATCCTATAAAACGCTGGGCGGGTATTATCCCGGTGTGCTGGCACAATATATTGCGCTTCCGGCGGACTGGTTCGTGGCGGCACCCGCCAGCCTTGATGCGGCACAGGCCAGCACCTTGCCCTGCGCCGGGCTTACGGCGTGGTTTGCGCTAACGTGTCGGGGCTGTGTAAAGCCAGGCGATATTGTTCTGGTTGAAGGAACGGGCGGGGTGGCATTGTTTGGTCTTCAAATCGCCAAATTACACGGGGCGAATGTCATTGTTTCGGGCAGTGCGGGCAAACTTGCCCGCGCACAGGCATTGGGGGCCGACCATGTTATTGACCGGCATAACGACGATCTGGTTGAGGCTGTTCTGAAGATTACCGGCGATTATGGCGCAGACCATGTGCTGGAAATGGTAGGTGGATCGCACCTTGGCCGTGCTGTTGAACTGGCAGCGGTTGGCGGGCATATTTATCAGATCGGCGCGCTGGAGGGGTTCGAGATTTCTTCGCCCCTTATGCCGATTTTGCTAAAAGACCTGACGGTCTACGGGATCGGCACGGGGCATCGATTTGCCCTGGAAAAACTTGTCCGCGCGGTCGATCAGGCAAAAATCAAACCGGTCATAGATCAACGTTACCAGCTTGAAGATTTACCCGCCGCCCTGGACCGGCTGAACCAGGGGCCGTTTGGCAAGATCGTGATTGAGATGCCATAAAATCGGGTTGGGATATAACATTCGCGTCCGTTACTGGCAGGCATAAATCAGGGCGGGGTCGTTGCTTTCCAACGGTTTTGCATCGTCAATCTGTGTTGGAAAACCATTGCTATCAAGTGCTGTGTCGCGGGTGATAAAGCTTGCCAGTCGGGTATCGCAATCGATCAGGCGGGTGGTGGCCCTGGTAAGGTGGCCTTTTTGCAGATAAATTGTAGTGATCTGTTTTTGGGCGGTATTGGCCGGGTTGGTAATGGTTTTATCACCGTCAATGGCACTAAACCGGTTTACCGGCGCGACCAGCAAGGTCCAGGGTTTGTAAGGTGCGGTGGTGACATAGGTTTGGGTGATTTTCACCTGTTGCGGCAGGCGCGATGACACCCGGTCAAACCAGCTGTAATCATCCCAAATCATATAGCCAAACATACCCAGGGCCGCAGTCAGCGGGATCAGGTATTTCGGCGCCTTGCGCCCGCCCAGACGAAACCCCAGCATGATAAAACCGGCACAGGCAAAGCCAACCACAATGGTGGTAAAGATAAAGACAAACATAATGCCGCGCCCTTTGGTGCTAGGGTGAATTTGTCCTTATGGGTTATCTCAGGACACGGTCCAGCTCAAGTTCGCCTTTAGCATCACGCTTGTTGATCTGGGCCAAAAAAAGCTCGGCGGTGGCGATGGCATCGGTCAGGGCATTGTGGGCGCGATAGGGCGGTAAATTGTGCAATTTGCGCAGGTTTTGCAGCTTTAACGCCCCGCTTTTAAACGGGATGCCCTGGCGGTGAATATCGCGTAGCGCCAATACCAGTGTATCTACCGTTGGTAATTGCAGCGATGCCCCATACAGTTTTTTGCAGGCCCGCCCCAAAAAACCAAGTTCAATGGGGGCGTGGTGGGCCAGCAATACGCGCCCGGCCAAAACCGGCAATAGCTGGCGCAGCACGGTTTCAATATCGGGGGCATCGGCAAGGTGACTGTCAAGAATACCATGAATAACAGCAGAACTTTCGGTCACATCTTTGGTCGGGCGCACCAGAAAATGCTGCGCGCTTGAAAAATCAACCCCGCGATTGCGGATCAATACCCAGCCAACACTGATAATTTCATCGCGTTTCGGGTTCAGCCCGGTGGTTTCCAGATCCAGCGCGACAAATTCAATATCGGAAATTCGTCGTTCCGGTGCGACCGGGGCAATATCGTAAAATTGCGCCAGCGGGCCGGTTGCGCGCTTGCGGTTCCAGCGGCGATAAACCTGACTGTCGAGTATCTTTTCGTGCAGACCCATATTGTATCCTGTGTGCTTTGCGCTGCTTGTCAGGTGCCACTTTTGCCAAAGCTGCTTTCAAGGGCAGTTTGCAGCGTTTTTATCACGTTAAAGGCATCCTTCAGGTGGCTCCGCTCGAACGCCGACAGGCTTTCGGGGCGCAAAAAATTATCGGGCCGGTCGCCAGAGCGAATTTGCGCAACCTGATGTTTTAACCGCGTGATGCTGATAAATTCATAGGCATCCATCAAATCGCGCGCCCCTTGCGCACTGATCGAGGATGTATGAATGGCAGCCTGTAACCGGCTGCTGGTGTTAACTGCCGCAATGCCATTGCCCAACGCATGAATGCGGGCAATATCAACAATTGGCACCACACCACTGTGTTTCATGTCCAACGTCCGGTCATGTTCGCCACCCCGGATCATGACAAAATTGCGGAAAAACCCCAACGGCACCTGATGGCTTTGGGCGTTACCAACCATGAAAGCCAGAAAAATGCGGTTGCCCGATGCCATTGGTACAATCTGGCGGTGTAACTGTTCGTAAAGCGACGCCTTGCCATAGATCGGGCGCAAATCAAACCAGACCGAACATAACATCAGGGCTTTGGGTTCGGGGGTTTGGATCCAGTTGGTGAAATACTGGTGCCATGTCGCCACCGGCTGGCGCCACTTGTCGGTTTTTGCCATCATCTCGCCGGGGCAGTAAACGTAGCCTGCGGTGTTAAGCCCATCGCAGACAAAATTGGCCAGATCGCGGAAATAATCGCCATGACGCCCGGCATCGTACGAATCATCAAGTATCAGGCAGTTATCCTGATCCGATATTGCTGTTTGTTCCTGTCGCCCTTGTGATCCACCCGCCAGCCAAACATAGGGAACGGGCGGGGGGCCAAATTTCTTTTCCGCCAGTTCCAAAAGGCGTGACGTTACCGTATCGGCCAGGGTGGTCACGATATGCCCGGCATTTTGCGATGTTGCCCCGGCATCAATTAACTGGCGCAGTAATTCGGGGATTTGCGCAATAACACCTGCCATGTCATCGGCGGTATCCATTTTGCTGATTTGCCCGGCCATATAAACGGCAGACAGGGATTGGCGCATTAACAGGTTGGTGGTGGTAATAACGCCCACCGGGGTGTCGCCCCCGGCAGCAACCACCGGTAAATGGCGAATGTTATGCTGTGTCATGGTCAGTAATGCATCAAAGGCATAGGCATCGGGGGTAATTGAAATCGGGTCGCGGGTCATGATATCGGCGGCAGGGGTGGCATAATCCATGCCCAGCGCAACCACCCGGTTGCGTAAATCGCGATCGGTGATGATCCCGGCAATTTTGCCGCTATCATCGGTTAAAAGCAGGCAGGAAACCCGTTCCTTGCTCATATGCTGGCCAACTTCGCGCAGGGTTGCACTTTGCGGCAGGCTGACAACATCGCGGGCAATCAGGTCGCTGACCTGAAGGCTCATCAGTTTTAGCTGGTCTTCGTCGCGGTCCTCGGCCATTTGCATGCCGCCACGCAGGCGTGCGCCGCCCATCAATTCAAAGAAATAGGCAAATTGCGGGTGTTTGCGCGCCAGTTCGTGAAAATCGCTTTCGGGCAACTGGTAAACCAGCGTGTCTTCAATGGCGGTAATGCGGTTGGCCGCCTTGCCGCCGCGAAACATGGCGCGTACGCCAAAACATTCGCCTTCTGACAACCGGGCTAGCAAATGCCCGTCGGGGGACTGCGTTTCAACCGCGCCTGTACGCACAATGTGTAAATGCAGGCAGGTAATATCGGGCTGTAAAATGACAGATCCCTTGCGAAAATACCGCGCAGTCAACCGGGCCGGAATCTGGTCCAGGTCGGCATCAGGCAGCAGATCGAACGGGTGATGGGCGGCCAGAAAATCGCGGATATCTTTAAGTTCAAGGCTCATGTCATTCCCCGGTTGCAAAACGGTTTGGCAAGGATGCCAGATTGTTCCGTTAAACCCTAATGTAAAAGACCCCCGGCCGTCTTTGACATGCCGGGGGTCCTGATGGATCTGGTTAAAAAATTTCAGCCAGTCAGATTAATGGTCGATTGCGGCACCGGCCCCTTTGGGAACGCGGATATGTTCGACCATATCCTGAATGCGTTGCGGCGGTTCGGCGGTTACTTTCGATACCGCAAAGGCCACGGCAAAGTTAAGCACCATGCCAACCGCGCCGATACCTTCGGGCGAAATGCCAAGCAGCCAGTATTCAGCGGTATTGGGCAGGATCGGGGCAATGAAAACACCCTTATAGGTAATGATATACCCCATGGTGAAAACAAGCCCTGTCAGCATCCCGGCAATGGCACCTTCACGGTTAATTTTCTTCGAGAAAATCCCCATGATGATAACCGGGAACAGCGAAGCAGCGGCCAGACCAAAGGCAAAGGCGACCACCTGGGCCACAAAGCCGGGCGGGTTATAGCCAAGATACCCGGCAATGCCGATGGCAACGGCGGCGGCAATACGGCCGGTTAACAGTTCCTGTTTTTCGGTCATATCGGGGGTAAAGGTGCTTTTAAGCAAGTCATGCGAAATGCTGGATGAAATCACCAATAACAAGCCGGCTGCGGTTGAGAGGGCGGCGGCAATACCACCGGCTGCCACCAGGGCAATCACCCAGTTGGGCAACTGCGCAATTTCCGGGTTGGCCAGCACCATAATGTCATTATCGACCTTTAACTCATTGCCTTTCCAGCCATATTGTTCGGCTTTGGCGGCAAATTCGGCATTGGCATCGTTGTAATACTGAATTTTGCCATCGCCGTTTTTGTCTTCAAAGGACAAAAGACCGGTGGATTCCCAGCGTTTCATCCAGTCGGGGCGTTGTTCGAAAACAAGGTTGCCGTCTTCCGCACCAACCGGGCCGGTTTGCACGGTTTGCGTCAGGTTCAGGCGGGCCATTGCGCCAACTGCCGGGGCGGTGGTGTACAAAATGGCAATAAAAACCAGCGCCCAACCGGCGGATGACCGGGCATCGCGCACTTTTGGTACGGTAAAGAAGCGAACAATAACGTGCGGCAAACCGGCTGTACCCACCATCAACGCCAGGGTAATGGCAAAAATGTCGATCGTGGATTTGCTGGTGGTTGTATATTCCAGAAAGCCCAGTTCGGTAACGACCTGGTTTAAACGTTCCAGCATGAAATCGCCGGTGCCATTAACGGTAGAACCAAATGCCAGTTGCGGGATCGGGTTGCCGGTCAGCTGAAAGGCAATGAAAATTGCCGGAACAGTGTAGGCCACGATCAGCACGCAATATTGCGCGACCTGGGTATAGGTTACGCCCTTCATGCCGCCCAGAACGGCATAGATAAAGACAATGCCCATACCAATGATCAGGCCGGTCAGGATGTCGACTTCAAGGAAGCGGGAAAACACAATACCGACGCCGCGCATTTGCCCGGCAACGTAGGTGAAGGAAATAAAGATCAGGCAAACCACGGCAACAATACGGGCGGTTCTGGAATAAAACCGGTCGCCAATAAATTCCGGAACGGTGAATTTGCCGTATTTGCGCAAATAGGGCGCCAGTAACATTGCCAGCAGGCAATAGCCGCCTGTCCAGCCCATCAGATAAACCGATCCGCCATAGCCCAGAAACGCAATCAGGCCCGCCATTGAAATAAACGATGCCGCCGACATCCAGTCGGCCGCAGTGGCCATGCCGTTCACAACCGGGTTTACCCCGGAACCGGCCACGTAAAATTCGCCCGTGGTGCTGGCCTTTGCCCAGATGGCAATACCAATATAAAGCGCAAAGCTAAGCCCCACGGCAATATATGTCAGGGTCGTAAGATCCATTTGAAAGCTCCCCAATACAAACAGCCGATATGGGCCTATTCGTCTTCTCGAACGTTGAATTCCCGGTCCAGTTTGTTCATTTGCCGGACATAGACGAAGATCAGAATCGCAAACACATAGATCGATCCTTGCTGGGCAAACCAGAAACCAAGCTGAAAACCTGCGAACGTGATGGTATTGAGGGCATCAACAAACAGAATGCCAAAACCGTAAGAGACCACAAACCAGATGACCAGCAGGGTCAGAACCAGTTTGACGTTGCGTCTCCAGTATTCTGCGCCGGATTTGTCGTCCATTGCGCGTCTCCTTCCTCGGATGTGAACCTTCCCGCGCCGGGTTTGGCCGCAAATTTTGCGCACCCGGACTTTTTGAAATTTGCCGGGGCAATCGCGCAGGTTGCGCGACGTGCCACGAAATTTTCCTACCAGCTTTGTGTCGCCCTCATAAGATAACCCTTAGTCGAATAACCCGGGTTAACTGCCGGTGCCGGGCGCGCAGGCTGGGTAAAAGCGGCGGAATTATGCGGTTTGCGCTGATACAAGATGTGCCAGGCAGGGATGGATATGCGACCAAAGTCTGGTGGGGGAAGGGGGCAGCGCAGGGGCGGTTCGGGCAATTTATGGCCGGTATGGTTGCGCATTGGCCCTTAAATACCAGATCAGGCATAGTTTTGTGGCCTGATGTGTTCGGGAATCGGTCTTTTGTCGCCGCACATGCCTGCTATGGGGGCGCAAAAGGGCGGTTTTGCTTCTTTGCCGTTGTTTGTCGATGGCAGCTCGGTTACAAACGGCGCACGATATTTGCCCCACCCGTGTGGGGCGCGGTTCATTTTGGATGGGGAATTTAATGGCATCCTATCAGTATATCTTCGTCATGAAGGACCTGACCAAAGTCCTTCCTGCCGGGCGTGAATTGTTCAAGGGCATCACGCTGTCCTTCCTGCCAGGCGTCAAAATTGGCGTTTTGGGTAACAACGGTGCCGGTAAATCCACCCTGCTCAAGATCATGGGCGGCATTGAAAAAGAATATGGCGGCGAAGCCTGGGCCGCCGATGGCGTGCGCGTTGGCTACCTGGAACAGGAACCCCATCTGAACCCGGACAAGGATGTTCTGGGCAATGTGATGGAAGGTTGCGGCCAGATTGTTGACGATCTGGCGCGGTTCAATGAAATCAGCGCCAGGTTCGCCGAACCGATGGACGATGACGAAATGAACAACCTGCTGGCCGAGCAGGGTGAACTTCAGGAACGTATCGATGCCGCCAATGGCTGGGATCTGGAACGGACCCTGGAAATTGCCATGGATGCGCTGCGCTGCCCGCCCAAGGATTCCGATGTCAGCCTGCTTTCGGGGGGCGAACGTCGCCGTGTTGCGCTGTGTCGCTTGTTGCTTTCCAAGCCTGACATGCTGCTGCTTGACGAACCGACCAACCATCTGGACGCCGAATCTGTTGCGTGGCTGGAACGTCACCTTGAAGATTACGAAGGCACTGTTGTGCTGGTCACCCACGATCGTTACTTCCTTGATAACGTCACGGGCTGGATCCTTGAGCTTGATCGCGGGCAGGGCATTCCTTACGAAGGCAACTATTCTTCGTGGCTGGAACAAAAACAGAAGCGCATGGCGCAGGAAAGCCGCCAGGAAGGGAACCGCCAGAAACAGCTGGCCGAGGAACTGGACTGGATCCGTCAGAACCCCAAAGGGCGTCAGGCGAAATCCAAGGCCCGTGTCCGTGCTTATGACGAACTGGTTGCACAGGCGGCCAATGCGGCACCGGATTCGGCCAAAATCGCCATCCCGATTTCTGAACGTCTGGGCAATGAAGTTATTACAGCCGAGGGCGTAAGCAAGGCGTTTGAAGACAAACTGTTGTTTGAAGGCCTTGATTTCCGTCTGCCGCCGGGTGGTATCGTTGGGGTGATTGGCCCGAACGGGGCGGGTAAAACCACCCTGTTTAAAATGATCACCGGCGCAGAAACCCCGGATGCCGGAACGTTGAAAATTGGTGAAACCGTTAAACTTGGTTATGTTGACCAGTCGCGTGATGCGCTGGACCCCGACAAAACCGTTTGGCAGGAAGTTTCCGACGGGCTTGACGAAATTTTGCTGGGCAAACGCCCGATGAACTCGCGGGCGTATGTCTCGCAGTTTGCCTTTAAAGGGGCCGACCAGCAGAAAAAAGTCGGTCAGCTTTCAGGGGGTGAACGTAACCGTGTTCACCTTGCCAAGATGCTCAAGACTGGCGCGAATGTCCTGCTGCTTGACGAACCGACCAACGATCTTGACGTTGATACTTTGCGTGCGCTTGAAGAAGCCTTGCTGGAATTTGCCGGTTGCGCTGTGGTTATCTCGCATGACCGGTTCTTCCTTGACCGTATTGCAACCCACATCCTGGCTTACGAAGGCAATTCGCATGTCGAATGGTTCGAAGGCAACTATCAGGAATATGAAGCCGATTACAAACGCCGTTACGGTGAAGAGGCCACCCGCCCGCACCGCATTAAATACAAGCCGCTGACGCGAGGTTAATTCCGTTTCAAACGGTATTACGCTTTAAAGGCCACCCGGAAATCACCGGGTGGCCTTTTTGTTTGGGGAATGTGCCGGATGGCTTTTGGGAAGGGGGATGTTGACCATCAATTTGCCCTAACCGAAGGTTATGCAAGATGAATGGTGATAAGGGTGCCTGTATTTACGGGGTATTCTACGCCAATAACTTGTTGAGATATCGGGCATACCGGTACCGCGTGCCGACCGAAGGCCACGTTGATCGGTTTTGATCAACGTGCTTTGGTATAAAGGGCCGCACGGAAATATCTTTTTGTGGAAAGGAGGCTAAACATGCTTTCGGCGGATAATCTGATCGCAGTGGCGCGGGAATGGGCGATACGCCACCATGAAGGGCAGGTCGACAAACTGGGGCGTGCTTATATCGACCATGTTTCTGATGTGGCAAAACGCGCCAGCAGTCATGGAACAGAAGCTGAAACCGTTGCGTGGCTTCATGATATTGTTGAGGATACTTCGGTTACGCTTGAGCAGATTGAAGAAACGTTTGGTTCGACTATCCGCGGCGGGGTTGAAGGAATGACGCGGCGCAAGGGTGAAGATTATTTCGATGATTATTTGCCGCGCGTGCAGAAAAATGATTTGGCCAGAATCGTTAAAGTCGCGGATATGCGCCACAATATGGCAAAACTTGACGCCTTGCGCGCCGTAAACCCTGTTGAAGCGCAACGTCTGTCGTCGAAATATGCCCGTGCCATGGGAATATTAACCGCCAGCTAAAACCGCAATATCCGTAGTAACTGAAGCCTTCTGCCCACACAGTTTGTCGTCCGGCCTGTGCCTTGCCAAATGTGCGCGGACGACGTTTTAGCCGTCGCCTGTGAAAAAGGCCCGCCAGCACGAAGCGGGCGAGCCTTTTGATCGAAACCACAGAAAATTATCACGTGCGGGCTGAAAACAGCCTGCAACAGGATTAATTGCTGCCGGTCTTTTCTTTTAAAAGGTCGGTCAGAGCCTGAACCTTGCCGCCATTTTGCTGGATCACCGAGGCGAACTCGTCGCGCTGGGTGATGCCCATGCTAATGCCTTCAATCGACACATCAATGATGCGCAGATTGCCGTCAAATTCGCGCAGGCGCCAAACGATTTTGACGGGCGGACCGTCGGGGCGCACGACCTGCGAATTGACGAAAATGTCTTTTTTGTTCTGGCTGGAATCACCAACGACAAATTTTTCGCCGTCGAAATCCTTAAACTTGCTGGCATAGTTCAGGGCCAGATATTTCTGAAGCAGGCTGGCAAATTCGCCCAGTTCCTGTTCAGAAAGATTGCGCCAGTAACGGCCAAGGACAAAACGGGCCACCTGGTCCATTTTGAAATATTTGTCCATCAGGTTGATAAAGCGGTCCTGACGGCTGCTATCGTCAACCTTGTCGCCTGCCAGTTCTGAAATGGCTTCGTCACCCAGTCCGCGAATAAAATCGCTGGGGTCCTGGGTTGCTGCAACTTCCAGAATGTTCTGGGTGCCTGCGGGCTGCGAAGCGGCTGCCTGGGCGGTTTGCCCAAAAGGAATGTAAACCGCTGCCGAAGCCATCATCAGGCCAGCGACCAGAATTCGTCCATGTATGTGTTTCATTTGTCTCCTGCCGGGGCGTCTGAGTCATCGAAATCAAACGAGGCATTCATGGCATTATTTTGATCGTCATTCATGACGGGGCCACCATTGCGGATAACACTGTTCCGGTGTTGACGGTACAGGCTGCGCAGGGCCGCATAATAATCCAGCGAAGATTGCTTCAGCTGTTCGATATTTTCGTTGTTACGGTAACGCGAATCAATGGCGCCGCCAACCATACCACCATAATAGCCAACAGCAATCTTGTCGCTGTTATCTGCACCATAGGTGAACGGGTTCATCAGGTAATCGGTGACAAGGCCTGTGGTATCGCGCAGGTTGGACGGACCAAACAGCGGCAATACAATATAGGGGCCAGCCCCGACACCGTAATGGGCCAGTGTCTGGCCGAAATCTTCGTCGCGATAGGGAATGCCAAATTCGGTGGCAACGTCGTTAAAGCCCAGAAGCCCGATCGTCGAGTTCACGATGAAACGCTGCAACGAGGCTACCGCCTGGTCCGGGTCGCCCTGGAACAATGCGTTAACAGCATTAATCGGTTCGCCAAGGTTATTGGCGAAACTTCGGACGGAATTTTTAACAGGTTGTGGTGCAATATCGCCATACCACATTGCTGCCGGATACAGGATCAGGAAATCGACAGCACCATTAAGGTTATGAACGACGCGGTTAACCGGCTCGATCGGATCAAATACCGTCTGGTCTTGCGCCGGTTGGGTGGACGCGCACGCCGTCAAAACGGACAGCGATGCCCCAACACAAAGTGCCCGTATGCTTTTCAGATTCATTCTTTTCGCCAACGGTTTACAATACCAATTTGAAGGCCCCCGGCTGTATCCCCGGATACTGATTTAAGCGAGGTTGTTGCTCTTGCAACCCCGGCCCCTGTAAATCTGCATCCTGCGATACCGCATATGCCCCGTATATCATGTGGTTAGCATATGGAGCCTTTAAACACCATACATCAAAAAAACTGTAGCAGACTATCCTCCGGGCTATGGCATTTAAGTCACACTTCTTTAGGTTAGGGGTGATTTATCTCTTGATAAGACATAAACATATCTTTATATATGCATGAGGAAACAGGAGGGCGTTATGGATCAGGTATTGGCAGGATTGCGCGCAGCGGCAGAAGCCACGCGATTGCGGCTGCTGGCCATTTGCGCCGAATGCGAACTTACCGTTAGCGAAATTACCCAGATCATAGGCCAAAGCCAGCCGCGGGTTTCGCGCCATTTGAAGTTGTTATGTGAAGCCGGGCTTTTGGTGCGGTTTCGCGAAGGTACATGGGTGTTTTATCGAACCCCGCACAGTGGTCCGGGGGCGGAACTGGTAACGCCGGTGCTGCGGCTGTTGCCCGAAAATGACGAAACCCTGTCATTGGATCGAACCCGCCTTGATCAGGTGAAAAAGCAGCGCGAACAGGTGGCGACCGAATATTTCCGTGCCAATGCTGCCGACTGGGATACGATTCGGTCCTTGCATATTGATGAGGCCGAAGTTGAAACCGCCCTTTTGTCGGCACTGGGCGACCTTGCCGGGAAACGCATTCTTGATATTGGCACTGGCACCGGGCGGGTGCTGGAATTGCTGGGCAAGACGGCTGCCGAAGGCGTTGGTGTTGATATGTCGCGCGAGATGCTGGCCGTGGCGCGCGCGCGCCTGCAACGGGCCGAGCTGGCAAATTGCCTGGTGCGCCAGGCTGATATGTATCAGTTGCCTTACCCGGACGGGACGTTTGATGTGATTACATTGCATCAGGTTTTGCACTATGCCGAAAAACCCGAAACTGCCATCGCCGAAGCCGCACGTTTGCTGGCACCGGGGGGGATATTGCTGGTGGTTGATTTTGCCACCCATGATCAGGAAGAATTGCGCGAACAGCACGCCCATCGCCGTTTGGGCTTTGATGATGCGGCGATGAAGGACTGGTTTGTAAAATCGCATCTTAACATGGATAACGTGGTGAATTTACCTGGCAAACCCCTGACCGTGCGGTTGTGGTGTGGTCATGCCGGGGCGGAAAAGCCCGCTGTTGTGACGGGTAAGGCCCGCGAAAATGCAGCGGGTGAGGCCGCAGAATGAAGTCCGAATTTAATCGAAACCTGCCATCAGGCAAATTATTCGATCTGATGGCTTGAATGGAATTTTCCGGGATGGGCGCCAATTTACCGGTGCCAGCCCGGTAACAAGAACGCGTAGTGCCCGCCAGGGGCGACAGAACACAAGGTAGACGATGATGACGGTTCAACACCAGAACACACAAAAAACCGCCCCTGTCGGGCGTGATTTGCGGGTTTCCTTTGAATTTTTTCCGCCTAAAACGGAAAAAATGGAAGAAACCATGTGGCGTTCGATCCACCGTCTGGCACCTCTGGCACCATCTTTTGTGTCGGTAACGTATGGGGCTGGTGGCTCCACCCGGGATCGCACCCATGCCAGTGTCACCCGTATTCAACGCGAAACCGGCATTCCGGCCGCCGCCCATTTAACCTGCGTTGGTCATACCCGCGATGAAATTGAACGCATTGCGCACACCTATTGGAATGAAGGTATTCGTTCCATTGTGGCCCTGCGCGGCGATTTGCCCGATGCCGGTGATACCTATGTGCCAACCCCGGGCGGGTATGACTATGCCGTTGATCTGGTTGCGGGGCTGAAAAAGATCGAGGATTTTGATATTTCGGTATCGGCCTATCCCGAAACCCACCCCGATGCACCGAATGCCGATTTTGAAATTGATTATCTGAAACGCAAGTTTGATGCCGGGGCCGACCGGGCCATTACCCAGTTCTTTTTTGACAACGACGTGTTTTTGCGCTTTCGCGACAAATGCGACAAGGCCGGTATTACCGCGCCCATCGTGCCGGGTATTTTGCCGGTTACCAATTTTGGCGCGTTGCTAAAATTTGCCGGGATGTGCGGGGCAAATGTGCCACAGCGCCTGCATCACAGCTTTGACGGGCTGGATGAAGACCCCGACACCCGCCGTATGGTGGCGTTTCACGAATCCATTTCCCAGGTTCAGGGCCTGATGGCCGAAGGGGTAACGGATTTCCATTTTTATACCCTGAACCGTGCCGAACTGACCTATGCCATTTGCCATGCGTTGGGTATCCGCGCAACACCGGTTGCCGCCATTGCCTAACGATCCGATATAAGGTGCTTGTCGCGCCGCGAGAAACCAGGCCTTTAGGAACAGGATAAATATCATGACTGATCGCAAGCAACGTATTGCCCTGCTTAAACAGCGCGCCGAAAAACAGATCCTGATTCTGGATGGCGCAATGGGCACCATGATCCAGAAACACAAACTCGAAGAAGAAGACTATCGCGGCGAACGGTTTGCCAACTGGAAACAGGACATTAAAGGCAATAACGACCTTTTGTCGCTGACCCGCCCGGACATCATCAAGGATATCCATCTGCAATATATAGCGGCCGGGGCCGATTTGAATGGCACCAATACCTTTAGTGCCACCACCATTGCCCAGGCCGATTACGGCATGGAAAGCCTGGCATATGAAATCAATTACGAAAGTGCCAAACTGGCGCGTCAGGCCTGTGATGAATGGGAAGCCGCCCACCCCGGTGATGTGCGTTTTGTCAATGGTGCTATCGGGCCGACCAACCGTACCGCATCGATTTCGCCCGACGTTAACAACCCCGGTTATCGCGGTGTGACCTTTGACCAGCTTTGCACGGCCTATAAGGAAGCTGCCAATGGCTTGCTGGACGGCGGGGCGGATACGCTGCTGGTGGAAACCATTTTTGATACGTTAAATGCCAAGGCGGCCCTGTTTGCCATATCCGAAGTTCTGGAAGAACGTGGTGAAGATGTGCCGATCATGATTTCGGGCACCATCACCGATGCGTCGGGCCGAACCCTTTCGGGCCAAACCACCGAAGCCTTTTATAATTCGGTCCGCCATGCCAAACCGTTTTCCATTGGTCTTAATTGCGCATTGGGTGCAGCCCAGCTTCGCCCGTATGTGGTTGAACTTTCACGTGTTGCCGAATGCCGTGTTTCGGTTTATCCCAATGCGGGTCTGCCCAACGAATTTGGCGAATATGACCAGACCGACAGCGAAATGGCGGCCCTGGTGCGCGAATGGGCCGAAAGCGGCCTGATCAACCTGTTGGGGGGCTGCTGTGGGACAACGCCGCCTCATATCCGGGCGATTACGGATGCCGTTAAGGGCTGTGCGCCGCGTAAGGCCCCTAAATTGACGCCGAAAATGCGTTTGTCCGGGCTTGAACCGTTTGATGCCGCCTAAGTAAGCCGAGAGAGATCGAAAAAACGATGACCCAAATATCCAGATTCATCAATATCGGCGAGCGTACCAACGTCGCAGGTTCGATAAAATTCAAAAAGCTGATCGTTGAGGAAAACTACGAAGCAGCCCTTGATGTTGCCCGCGAGCAGGTCGAAAACGGTGCCCAGATCATCGACATCAACATGGATGATGCGATGCTGGATGCCGAAACGGCGATGGTTAATTTCATCAATCTGGTCGCAGCCGAACCCGACATTGCCCGTGTGCCGATCATGGTGGACAGTTCCAAATGGAACGTGATTGAAGCCGGTTTGAAATGCCTGCAAGGCAAGGGTATCGTCAATTCGATCAGCCTTAAGGAAGGCGACGAACCGTTTATTCGCCAGGCCAACCTGTTGCGCCGTTACGGGGCCGCTGTGGTAGTGATGGCGTTTGATGAACAAGGCCAGGCCGATACGGTAAAGCGCAAAATCGAAATTTGCGAACGCAGCTATCGCGTGCTGGTTGACCAGGTGGGTTTCCCGCCGGAAGACATTATTTTCGATCCCAATATTTTTGCCGTCGCCACCGGGATCGAGGAACACGACAATTACGCGGTCGATTTTATCGAAGCCTGCAAGCTGATCAAGGAGCGCCTGCCTTACGCCAAAATTTCCGGCGGTGTTTCCAACGTGTCCTTTTCGTTCCGGGGGAATAACCCGGTCCGCGAAGCCATGCATTCGGTGTTTTTATACCACGCCGTCAAAGCCGGCATGGATATGGGGATTGTGAATGCCGGCCAGCTGGTGGTTTACGAAGAAATCCCGGCGGAACTGCGCGAACGTGTCGAAGATGTGATTTTGAACCGCCGGTCCGATGCGACCGACCGGTTGCTGGAAATTGCCGATAAATACAAAGGGACCGGTGGCCCGGAAAAGAAAGTTGACCAGGAATGGCGCAAAAAGCCGGTTAACGAACGCCTGGCCCATGCCCTGATTAACGGCATTACCGAATTTGTTGAAGAAGATACCGAAGAAGCCCGGCTGCAGGCCGACAAACCCCTTCATGTAATTGAAGGGCCATTGATGGATGGTATGAACATTGTGGGCGACCTGTTTGGCGCCGGTAAAATGTTTTTGCCCCAGGTAGTGAAATCGGCCCGCGTGATGAAAAAGGCCGTTGCCTATCTGATCCCGTTTATCGAGGAAGAAAAGCAGGGCAAGCGCGAAACCAACGGCAAAATCCTGCTTGCTACCGTTAAGGGGGATGTCCACGATATTGGTAAAAACATTGTCGGCGTTGTTCTGCAATGTAACAATTTCGAGGTGCTGGACCTTGGCGTGATGGTGCCAACGCAAAAAATCATTGAAACGGCAAAGGCGGAAAAAGTCGATATGATCGGCCTTTCCGGCCTGATTACGCCGTCGCTGGAAGAAATGACCTATGTTGCGGCCGAGATGCAGCGCGAAGGGTTGAATATTCCGTTGCTGATTGGCGGGGCGACCACATCAAAGGTGCATACAGCGGTTAAAATCGCGCCAAATTATAACAAGGCGGTGGTTTACGTTATTGATGCGTCCCGTGCTGTCGGGGTTGCCAGTAATCTGGTGTCTGAAACCCGCCGCGATGTGTTTGTCAAGGAATTGCACGATGAATATGTGGCAATGGCCGAACGCCATGCCGCCCAGCAATTACAGAAAAAACGCTTTGCCCTGACCGATGCCCGTGCGAACAAGGCGCAGCTTGACTGGGAAAATTATACACCAGTTGCCCCGGCGAAACCGGGCTTGACGGTGTTTGACGACTTTGATCTGGCAGATTTGCTGGCCCGGTTTGACTGGAAACCGTTTTTTGAAACCTGGGAATTGCATGGTCGTTTCCCGGCCATTCTTGATGACGAAGTTGTCGGGGAAACGGCACGTAACCTGTTTGCCGATGCCCAGGCGATGTTAAAACGCATTGTCGAAGAAAAATGGTTTACGCCGCGCGCCGTGGTTGGCATTTGGCCAGCCAACAGTGTTGGGGACGATATTGAAATTACCCCGGCACCTGATGGCAACGAACCGGTGGTTATTCATACCTTGCGTCAGCAAATGTTTCGCGAAAACAACAAGCGCCCCAACCGCGCCCTTGCCGATTATATCGCGCCCAAAGAAAGCGGTAAAACCGACTATATCGGTGCCTTTGCCGTTACCGCCGGGCCGGAAGTGGAAACCATTGCCAAGCGTCTGGAAGCCGAGAATGACGATTATAACGCCATTCTGGTCAAGGCATTGGGGGACCGGTTTGCCGAAGCCTTTGCCGAAACCATGCATGAAAAGGTCCGTCGCGAGATTTGGGCTTATGCCCGTGATGAAGACCTTACCAATGACGATTTGATTGGTGAAAAATATCAGGGCATACGCCCGGCACCGGGTTATCCGGCCTGCCCGGACCACACCGAAAAAGGTACGCTTTGGAAGTTGCTGAATGCCGAAGAAAACACCGGTGTTTCACTAACCGAAAGCTTTGCCATGACGCCAACAGCTTCGGTCAGCGGTTTTTATTTCGCCAACCCCGAGGCCAAATATTTTGGCCTTGGTAAAATTGAACGCGATCAGGTCGAAGATTATGCCAATCGTAAAGGCATGGACCTGGCCGTTGCCGAACGCTGGCTGGCCCCGAACCTGAACTATGATCCGCGCCCGCTGCGGGGGTGATCCTGCTTTTTTGGCAATACCGGTTTCTGGTTTGGTGCGCAAAATTAATCCCCCGTCAGATATTTCTGGCGGGGGATTTCATATGTTCGGGGTGGATATTGCCAACTGTTGGGGTATTTACGACCCGTGGGTCGCATGAAACAGTTTGCCCCGTTCGGTTGTCAGCACAATGATCAGGCAAACAACGCCCAGTGTCAGATAACCGCCCACCAGCGGAATAACGGTACCGTTAAAGTTTTGCCCGACTATCGTGCCGCAAATAACCCCGATCAGGGTGGTATAAAACCCGATCAGTGACGATGCCGTACCCGCAATGGCACCAACCGGTTCCATCGCCAGCGAGTTAAAATTCGGCATGGTCAGCATAAAGGCAAAATGCGCAATCGTCAGGCCGACACCAAACAGCCAAAGCGGTGGCACACCATCATAGGACAACGCGACAACCAGGTTAACCGCGCTGATGGCAATGAAAACGCACAGACCAAAATGCGATAATTTATGCATGCCGATTTTGCGTACCAGCCGGGCATTGACCAGGGATGCGACACTCATGGCGGCCGCAATCAGGCCAAAAACCACCGGAAACATGGTGCCCAGCCCGTAGATCGATGAATCGAATATTTGTTCTGCCGACCCGATATAGGACATCAGACAGCCAAAACACAGGCCCATCGCACTGGCATAGCCCACCGTCTGACGGGTGGTGGCGGTAACGCCAAAATCGCGAAAAATGCGCCGGATCGATAGTTTATGCCGGTATTCCGGGTGCAGGGTTTCGGGCATGCGCAGCTTGTACCAAAGGGCGACCACGACGGCGAGAAGCAGCATGAAGCCGAAAATAAGATGCCAGCTGCCAAACGACAGGATCAACCCGCCACTGGCCGGGGCAAAGACCGGCACAATAATAAACACCATCATCACCAGCGACATCACACGTGCCATATCGCGGCCATTAAAACAGTCGCGAATGATGGTCAGGGTCAGAACGCGCGGGGCCGCCGCCCCCAGCCCCTGAACAAAACGGGCAATCAGCAAATGTTCAAAGCTGTCGGCAAAAAATGCCATGACGGTGCCGATGGTATAAATGACCAGGCCCATCATCAGGGTGCGTTTGCGGCCATAGACATCGGCCAGCGGTCCATAAACAATTTGCATCAGGGCAAAGCCGACCATGAAAATGAAAACCAGCAACTGGATTTCATTGGGATCGGTCAGGCTATAATCACGGGCAATCGGGCCAAAGGCCGGTAACAGGTTATCAATCGAAAGGGCCACCATGCCCATGGTCAGGGCCATAAGGGCGACAAATTCGGCAAAAGGCGGTATGGGCCGGGACAAAGACGTGTCCGCCGGTTGACTGCTGGTCATTAATTAAATGTCCTGAAACGAATTATAGGGTGCATATTATATGCATCTGATTTGGTTGTAAGAATGGGGCATCGCAGCGCCAAAGATCAATGATCGTTTTTTTAATTTGCGCCATGACATGTCAGCAGAGGGCAGAAAGGCCGAAAAAGCCCGCCACCTGCATTGAGCGGTGGTTGAAAAGATGATTGAAGGTTTGACCATAATAATGGCGGGGTGCGATATAATCGCCGGGGTTGTGATGGGCGAAAATGAAAAGCCACATCGAAAGCGGGGCAGGGACACAGGATATTGGCAAATATCAGGTTGCGCAATCGGCGCATTTTTACGGGTTTGCGCCGGGCGTTAAAAGGTGAACAGCTGATTTTATCGCTGCTTGCGCTGGTGGTGGGTACCCTGGTGGGGGCCGTGGCAATTGTATTTCGCGAAGCCCTGCTTTTTATCCAGAAACTGGGTTTTGGTTCGTCCGACGAGGCGGTGCATTATTTTTTGCAAAACCTTCCTGCCTGGCATTTGATTGTGGTGCCAACACTGGGCGGACTGGTGATCGGGCTGTTTGTTTATCGGTTTATGCCCGAACGCCGGGTGCTGGGCGTGGCCGACGTGATCGATGCCGCAGCCTTTCATGATGGCCGCATGTCGGTCACCGGTGGCCTTAAGGCGGCACTGGTTAATGTTGTGTCGCTGGGCTGTGGCGCATCATTGGGCCGGGAAGGGCCGGTTGTGCATATGGGGGCAACGATAGGATCGTGGCTAACCCGGGTTTTGCATTTACGCCGCAGTGCCGCACGTACCTTGCTGGGCTGCGGGGTGGCATCGGCGGTGGCCGCATCGTTTAATGCGCCGCTGGCCGGTGCCCTTTTTGCGCACGAAGTGGCATTGGGCCATTATGCGCTGACGGCTTTTGCGCCAATTGTGCTGGCATCGGTGAGTGGCACCATTTTAACCCGGCTGTATTTTGGTCATGATGTTTCATTTCTGATCCCGGCCCACGAAATAGCATCCTTTCTGGAATTTCCTGCCTTTGCGTTGCTTGGTGTGTGTGCCGGTATTCTCAGCATTTTGGTTGTGCGCTCTGTCGGGCTTACGCAAAAGTTTATCGGTTCAACCAGGCTTCCATTGTGGGCGCGACCGGCACTGGCGGGGCTGGCTGTGGGGATAATGGCGGTGGGGTATCCGCAAATTGTCGGTGTTGGTTATGGTGCGATTAACGACGCCCTTTATGAAGTCTATTCCTGGTCGCTGTTAAGCCAGCTTTTGGTGGTCAAGGCGGTGCTGGTTGTGCTGTGCCTTGGTCTGGGCTTTGGTGGCGGGGTGTTTAGCCCGGCTTTGTTTTTAGGGGCCATGCTGGGCGGGGCGTTCGGCCTTACCGCCACGGCCCTGTTACCGCATCTTTCATCGGGGCACGGGGCCTATACCCTGGTGGGGATGGGGGCGGTGGCCGCGGCCATGCTGGGTGCGCCGATTTCAACAACCCTGATCATTTTCGAACTGACCGGCGATTATGAACTGACCATTGCCGTCATGGTGGCATCGGTGATTGCCTCCATGATTGCAGATCATGCCCAGGGCGGGTCGTTTTTTGGCTGGCAATTGCGCCAGCGCGGGTTAAGCCATCGTTGGGGCCGCGAGGTTAATTTGCTGCGCAGTCTTAAGGTGGTTGATGTGATGTCAAAGCAGTTTGCCACCGTCCTGCCTGATGAACCCCTTAGCCGATTGCGCGAAAAACTGATCAATGCGCCCTATGGTGAATTGTTTGTGCTGGATGTCGAGGGGAAACTGGTCGGCACCATTACTTTGGCCGATTTGCGCCATGCGGCCTTTGACCCCGATATTGGCGATGACGTAACAGCAATTCAACTGGCCCGGGTCGAGCCGCCTGTGGTGTGCCGCGAAGACAGCATCGAACATGCCATCCGGTTAATGGAGCAAACCGGCGATGAACATTTGCCGGTGGTCGCCAGTGATGATGACCGGCTGATGATTGGCTTTGTTCATGAAAAGGATGCCATGATGGCCTATAATCGCGGTCTTTTGGAATTGCATAGCGAAGACCGTGGGGATGCGCCCCCCAAGCTGTTTTAAGACCGATCGTCGCTGCGAGAAACGGACCGATAAGTGACAGGTGCAACGGCGCGGCGCGGCCCGTGCCGCAAAAGGCAAGGGCATTTGCGAAGCCTCCCGCCGATTGAGGGGCGTGGTGTATGAATATGGTTTATAAAGCACAAAGGGCGCGAAAAACGCGCCCTTTGTGATGAAAATCAACAGGTATTATGACGTTTGCCTAGGCAACACCCGCACCGGCCTGATAGCTGGCAGAGTTGCCGGTCATCATTTGTGCCAGAACGCGATTGTCAAAATTCACATTCGATCCTGTGGTCCCAAACGTACTGGCAAACAGGTTGCCGGTCGTGTTTGAGGTATTACTGACAGCAGAACCATCACTGTCAGCGTTGATCAGGTTGGCAAGGTCGTCATCCGAAACGGAATCAGCCCCCGAACTTGCCGCCATCAGTTCCTGAAGGCTGACAACACCATCCTTGTTGGTGTCACGGGCGTCATAGTTTTGTTCGCTATCATCGCTCGATCCACCGCCACTACCGGCGGGCTGCGCTGCGGCAGCCGACTGCATGGCCGTGACAAAATCATCCTGGCTTACAGCGTCGCTGCTGCCCCCGGAAATCTGATTCCACAGATTTTCGGCCTGATCGTCACTCACATCATCGGGTTTGCCAGCCAGAAATTCTTCCTTGCTCAGCGCACCGTCACCATTGCTGTCGAGGTCGGCAAACATCTGGCTGGCTTTCACCGCACCATTTGATTGCGAACTTTGGGTCGTTTCCTGCAAACCAACCATAAAGCCCTGAAGGCTGTCGGAAAGTTGCGGGGTATATTTCAACAGATTGTCCAAAGACGTACTGTTGCCTGTTTTTGTGTCCTCGGTTGACGCGCTTCCTGCGCTAAAACCTGCGATATCTTCGATAGCACCAAGGGCAGCCGTTTTGTCTGCACTGCGGCTGGAGAATATCTGCCCGCCGAGTCCAAGACCACTTATGCCACTCGTCATTTAAATCTCCCGTTTGACAAGGGAAACACTGCCATATCCAACCGTTTTCCACATCCGCATGCCAAAAGGCGGCATGTTTTGCCGGGTGCCGGTAACAATTGGGTTAGGCATTGATTATTCAAGCAATTTTGGGGCCAATGGTCGACAGGGGCCGACAGGCGGCATGGTGCAGTGCCTGCAAAACCAATCCGCCAAATACTGTGCGGAATCCGGCACTTTGTTTTTGCTGTGGCAGGCCAATTTTGCCGCCCGGGCGTGTTGTGCCAAGGCAGGGCTTTACCTGTGTCGTCCAGGCGCTTAAACCTGTTCTGTGTTCATGATTTGTTTGTCAAAAATACAATCGCCCACTGGTTCATACGCGCAGGCATGTTATATAGGTCGCCATGACTGATGATCCCTTTGAAATCGACGAATACAGCTCTGCCCCGGATATGCGCCTGGAAGATGGCCCCGAGCCGGGATACCTGACCACCCTGAATACCGAACAGCGTGACGCGGTTGCGACGCTGGATGGGCCGTTATTGGTGCTGGCCGGGGCCGGAACGGGCAAAACCCGGGTGCTGACCACCCGCCTGGCCCATTTGCTGGAAACCAAAAGCGGCGCGCCGGAATATTTGCACCCCCAGCAAATTCTGACCGTGACCTTTACCAACCGTGCCGCGCGGGAAATGCAGGAACGGGTTGCCGCCACCCTGGGCCGCCCGGTCGAAGGCTGGTGGCTGGGCACGTTCCACTCGTTGGCCGCCCGGTTGTTGCGTCGCCATGCCGAACTGGTCGGGCTGAAATCAAACTTCACCATCCTTGATACCGACGATCAGGTGCGCTTGCTAAAGCAGATCATGGATGCCGAGCAGATCGACGTTAAAAAATGGCCCGCCAAGCAGTTGATGGGGATTATTCAGCGCTGGAAGGACAAAGGGCTGACGCCGGATCGCGCCACCGAAGGCATGGATTTTGCCAATGGCCGCGCCCAGCAGCTCTACCGGATTTATCAGCAACGATTGACGGTCCTGAACGCCGCCGATTTTGGCGATTTATTGCTGCATTGCCTGACGATTTTTCAAAAACACCCCGAGGTGTTACGCCAGTATCAGCAAACATTTCGCTATATTCTGGTTGATGAATATCAGGATACCAACGTAGCCCAATATTTGTGGCTGCGCGCCATGGCGATGGTGCATCGTAATATTTGCTGTGTTGGCGATGATGACCAGGCGATCTATAGCTGGCGCGGGGCCGAGGTTGGCAACATTCTGCGTTTTGAAACCGATTTTCCCGGTGCCCATGTGGTGCGGCTGGAACAAAATTACCGTTCTACTCCGCATATTCTCGCGGCCGCTTCACAATTGATTGCCCATAATTCCGGCCGTTTGGGCAAGGAACTTTGGACCGAAATTGATACCGGCGAAAAAGTGCAGGTCAAGGGCGTATGGGATGGTGAATCCGAAGCGCGCTTGATTGGCGAAGACATCGAAACCCTGCAAACACGCGGCATCGGGGCCTCGCAAATAGCCATTCTGGTGCGTGCCGGTTTTCAAACCCGTGAATTCGAAGAACGGTTGATAACGCTTGGCGTGCCCTATCGGGTTGTGGGAGGGGCGCGATTCTATGAACGCCAGGAAATTCGCGATGCCCTGGCCTATATCCGCCTGATTGCCCAGCCCGATGATAGTTTGGCCTTTGAACGCATTGTTAATGTGCCCAAACGCGGGGTCGGCAAGGTGGCCTTGCAAACCCTGCATCAATATTCGCGCGATCAATCTGTATCGCTGCCCATGGCGACCCGCGAATTGATCGGGACCGAAGAATTAAAGCCGAAACTGCGCAAGGATCTGGCCAGCTTTATGGCCGATTTTGACCGCTGGCGGGCTCTTTTGGGTGAAAAAAGCCATGTCGAGGTTTTGGAAATTGTTCTTGATGAAAGCGGCTATACAGATATGTGGCGGGCATCGAAAGAAATTGATGCACCGGGCCGCCTGGAAAACCTGAAAGAACTGGTTTCCGCGATTGGCGAATTTGAAAACCTGACTACATTTTTAGAACATGTGTCGCTGGTGATGGAAAATGACCAGTCCGATGACCGCGAAAAGGTCACCATCATGACCTTGCACGCGGCCAAAGGGCTGGAATTTGATTATGTCTTTTTGCCCGGCTGGGAAGAAGGCGTTTTCCCCCATCAGCGCGCCATGGATGAAAGCGGGGTTAAGGGGCTGGAAGAAGAGCGTCGTTTGGCCTATGTCGGCATTACCCGGGCGCGTAAGCGCGCCACGGTGTGTTATGCCGCCAACCGGCGCATTTATAACCAGTGGCAAAGTGCCTTGCCATCGCGTTTTGTTGACGAATTGCCAGCCGACCATATTGACCGTAGCAGTGACACCGGCCTGTCGCAGGGCAAGGGCAATGTTTCGCCCGGCGCCTGGGGGGCAGATGACTGGATGAAGCCGCCCAGCTGGGCCAATGATGGCGATAATAATGGTGGTTACAAGTCGCAAAAACGCGATTTTTCCGACCGTAAATTTGCCAGTTCGGGCTGGCAGGACCGGGTGCGTAAAAACGTGATTGATGTGAAACCTGACGGCGAAGCCGTTTTTACATCGCGCGGTGGGTCGTCGAAATACAAGGTCGGCGATCAGGTGCGCCATCGTAAATTTGGCCCCGGCACCGTGCGGTCTGTTGATGGCAACAAGCTGGAAATTCATTTCGACGAGGTCGGCACCAAAAAGGTGGTCGACAGCTTTATTTTGCCGGGTTAAAGCCGGGGGCAAGATTTCAATCTGGCGCGCAGAGGCGCGACTTTTAAACCGGTTGTGCCGCCGCACAACTGTGACAAGCGAGAAGCAAAATGACCGAAACTGTGCGCTGCTATAATTTTTCTTTCATTGCCAAAGGTGCGCATGTCGATGCCTTTGCCGAGGCCCTGTCGGATTATTGCGATGCCTTGTCGCATTCCGAACTAACCAACGACCCCGATACCGATTGGCGGGTTGAAGGGTTTGCCGGTGAAGCGATTGACAAAGTTGCTGTGGAAACCGCTGTTTCCTTAATGGCAAGTGCATTGGGTGCGGAAACGCCGGACGTTGAATTTGGCATTTACGAACCCAAGGATTGGGTCAGCGACAATCTGCGCAGTTTCAAACCGATTTCGGTGGGCCGGTTTTATGTGCATGGATCACATTGGGAAGGCGATTTGCCGCTGGCAAAAACCGCCCTTCAGGTTGATGCCGGGCTGGCGTTTGGCTCGGGTGAACATCAAACCACCAAGGGGTGCCTGGCCGCGATTGACTGGCTGGCAAAATATGGTCCGCGCCGCAATGCGCTGGATATGGGCTGTGGATCGGGCATTTTGGGCATGGCCTGTGCCAAAACCTGGCATTGCCCGGTCATGATGGCCGATATTGATGCCCCGTCGGTGCGGGTGGCGCGTGAAAACGCCAAAATCAACAAAATCGGGGCCTTGGTTACGGCCCTGCATTCCAACGGTTTTTCCGACGCGCGTATTCGCGATGCCGGATATTACGACATTGTTTGCGCCAACATCCTGGCCCGCCCGCTGCGCAAAATGGCCTATGAACTGGTCAACACCCTGTCGGAAGACGGTGTGGTTATTTTGTCTGGCCTGCTGGCCCATCAGGAACAGTTTGTGCTTTCAGCCTATCGCGAAGTCGGCCTGACCTTGCTGAACCGTTTCAAAGTTGAAAACTGGACGACGCTTGTGGTGGGTTAAGGTTTCTCACGCAGAAAATTGAAAAACGGGGTGCCTATACAGGTGCCCCGTTTTTGTTTCAGCGATCCATAAGGTAACGCTTGCGGCGGCATGGAAAGGGTCGGGCAAAACTGAACATATTTGTGCGTAATGCCGGTATATCAGGCAAAGGCACACGGGCCTTTTGCTGCAATTATTGGCACGGTTATGCCCGTTGGTTTCGTCATCTGGATTGATTGCGGCGTCATTTAGGGGACGGGCGGCGCGGTTAGCGCCCGCCTGAAACATCGATAATGGCACCGGTTACAAAGGATGATGCATCATCAAGCAGCCATAAAATGCTTTCGGCCACTTCTTCGGCCTTGCCTGTGCGGCCCAGCGGGCAGTTTGGCCCCAGTTCTGCCGCACGGTTGGGGCGGCCGCCGCTGGCGTGGATGTCGGTTTCGATAATGCCCGGGCGGACAGCATTGACGCGGATGCCTTCGGGTCCCAGTTCCTTTGACAGGCCAATGGTCATGGAATCCATCGCCCCTTTTGACCCTGCATAATCAACATATTCATTCGGGCCGCCCAGCTTTGCCGCCATCGACGATATGTTGACAATCGTACCGCCATTGCCATCTCGTGATCGTGCCATATAGCGCGCTGCTTCGCGTGCAACCATATAGGCACCCAGTATGTTGGTATCAAAAATACCCCGCATCCGCGCCACATCCATGTCAGCCAATGGCTGGGCCGGGGCGACAATACCGGCATTGTTTACCACACCGTCCAAACTGCCAAAACTATCGCGTGCGACAGCAAACAGCGTGATTACATCTTCCTCACGGGCGACATCACAGCGTTTGATAACGCATTTGCCACCGGCATTTTCACAGTCCGCGCGTGTTTGCTCGGCGGCCTTTTTGTTGCCGACATAGCTGATAACGGTGTTCCAGCCGCGTTGGGCACAAAGCAGGGCGGTCGCCCGGCCGATGCCCCGCGATCCGCCGGTAATTAATATTGTTTTGGTCATGGTGCGGCCTTTGGTGACAAAAATAGGGTTACAGGATGGTATCCAAAGACCGAACTATTGCAGTTTCAACCGCGTACGACAAGTCAGGCCGGGGCGATACACCAACACCGTGATTGATGCGCCGGGCGGGTCGGGCAAGTGTGGGGAAGGCCGAGGCGGAGGAAAAACGAAACGGCCCCGCCGGGGAAGGGGCGGAGCCGTTTCAGAGGGAAAACAAAAATAAACCACAAGGAAAGTGAACCGCAATCCTGCGTGCCATATGTCGTTTGCAACAAGACAATCTGGTAACGGGCGGGAAGGTCCTGTCAGTCCCGATCTGCGGTCATGCTGTTGGCGAGATCGCCATCATATGCCTGTATCATAACATCACCAGACGGGGCACTGCCTGTATCAAAACCGAGCGCGATGCGTTCCTGTAAGGAAAGGCGCTCAAGGCCATCATAGGCTGTCTGGCGACGACGAGACTGGGCAACACTTTGCGCAGTAAATGGAAAACGGACCACCGTTGATTGTCTCCTGCAAATTGACGGCCCGACGGGTCATCTTTTTGTCATGAACATGTCATAGTTAAAAACTGTTAACTTTTGTATTGCGAAGTGCGCAGGGCTTTCATACCTGATCCGCATGAGAGATCATTTTGCCTGGAAAAGCCCCTGAATTCAGACTTGTATATAATAGGCAAAAACCCGTAATCTCGCGCTGTTTCACCACCCTGTCCCCATTCCGGATCTTGTAAGAGGAAATTTCATGACCTATTCGGGCGATGCGCATCTGGCTGCCTTGTTAAAAAATGATGGCGTCGAAAAGGATCTTACTTCGGTTATTGATCTGGTAGACGGGGTGTTGGCTGCGGCCAATGGTGCCACCCGTGCGGACTGGTTTGATCTGGTAGGGAAAAACCTGTCGCCAGACACAAAGGAGGCGCTGCTTGACTTGCGCGACGAACGCAAGGGCGCATTTTGCAATGCCGCCGACGGGTTTGACGCCAAAACCCGGATTGACGATTTGCGCAAATATCTGGCGGCCAAAGGTGTTGACGGTTTTATCGTGCCGCGTGCTGATGAACATCAGGGCGAATATGTGCCCGCCCGTGCCGAACGTCTGGCATGGCTGACCGGCTTTACCGGGTCGGCGGGGGCGGCTGTTGTCATGCGCGACAAGGCCGCGATTTTTGTCGACGGGCGCTATACCATTCAGGTGCGCCAGCAGGTAAGCAACGATATTTACGAATATCGCCATCTGGTCAATGAACCCGCTGTCGGCTGGATTTACGATCATATCGAAGCCGGGCAGAAACTGGCTTATGATCCGTGGCTTCATACCGTTGCCCATGCCGAGCAATTGCGCGAAGCCTGCGAAAGTGCCGGGGCGGAACTGGTGGCAATTGACCCGAACCCGATTGACGCCCTGTGGCAAAAACAACCCGCCCAGCCGTTGGCCCCGGCACGCCCGCATCTGCTGGAACATGCCGGGCAAAGCAGTGCCGATAAACGTGCTGCCATTGCCAGGGCCCTGGAAACGCTGGAATGCGAGGCCGCGGTTATTTCTGCCCCCGATAGCATTGCCTGGTTGTTAAACATTCGCGGCGGTGATGTACCGCAAACGCCGCTGATGCTCGGCTATGCCATTATTGATCAAAACGGCAATGTTGACCTGTTTGCTGACGAACGCAAATTTGCCGCCGACACCCGCGACTGGATTGCAGGTGACGCCACCCTGCGCCATCCCGGCGAACTGGCCGATGCCTTGCGCGGGCTTGGCAACGGGTCGGTCCGGTTGGATGAAGCAACCGCGTCGGACTGGCTGCGGGTGCAACTTGGCGAAGCCGGGGCAACCGTGCGCGTGGGCCGCGACCCGATTGCCATTCCCAAGGCGATTAAAAACGACGTTGAACTGGAAGGTTCGCGCAAGGCGCACAAGCGTGATGGTGAAAAAATCATTCGCTATTTCGCCTGGCTGGAAAAGGCTGCGGCCGATGGCACCCTTGATGAAATGCGGGCGGCTGACAAGTTGTTGTCGCTGCGCGAGGAAGATCCGCTGTTTCGTGATAGCAGCTTTACCACCATTCCCGGAAGTGGCCCCAACGGGGCAATCTGCCATTATCGCTGCATCCCGGAAACCAATCGCAAATTGCAACCTGGTGAAATTTTCCTGATTGATTCGGGCGGGCAATATATTGATGGCACCACCGACATTACCCGTACCACCATTATCGGCACGCCCAGCGATGAAATGCGTGACCGGTTTACCCGCGTTTTAAAGGGGCATATTGCGCTGGCAACGGCCAAATTCCCCGCGGGTACGACCGGCCAGCAACTGGATACCCTGGCGCGTAAACCCCTGTGGGATGTCGGGCTGGATTTTGACCACGGCACCGGACACGGGGTCGGCAGTTACCTTGGGGTGCATGAAGGTCCGCAGCGCATTTCCAAGGGACCGAACAAAATTGCCTTAAAACCGGGCATGGTCGTCTCGAACGAGCCGGGATATTACAAGGAAGGCGAATATGGCATTCGCATTGAAAACCTGATTGCGGTGCGCGAAATTGACGCCCCGGCGGGGGCGGAATTGCCAATGCTGGGCTTTGAAACCCTGACATTTTCACCGATTGAACGCCGTTTGATTGATGCCGGCCTGCTAGATGACGGTGAACTGCAATGGCTGAATGATTATCACGCCCAGGTTTATGCCCTTTATGCCGATGAGCTTGATGAAACCCATCGCACGTGGTTGCAAAAGGCAACTGCACCGCTGACGCGCTAACGACGGTTCCCCTTTATTACGGCTGCCAGGCCAAATTTTTATCGGGACTGCAGGGACTATACCCTTGCGGTCCCGAAATCGTTTCAGCATGTCAAATATGGTGGTGCCAAGGCCCCGTGGGGACGATGTTGTTAAGCTAAGGCATGGCCGAAAGCATCCTGTTAGCGGTTTTACCATTGCCATATCGGTGCATCGTGTGATGCTAAACCATATGCCGTTTTAAAGGTATCGCCAAACTATCCAATCGTATTTAATTTCTATAAGATATTGATAAATAATATTTTTTATTGATGCTGCCGGGGTATCGAAAAATTTTGTATGGGTCACAGGAAAACCGATTTGAAAAAGCTGCAAAATTTGACGGATACTTGTTCCAACAACTTAACCTGAAACACCTGCCTGCCGCAGGGGGTTGAACGGTACTGAATGCTTGCGGTTTACCCCGATGGGCACCGGTCAGACTTTTAGCGGAATGGCAGGGAAGTTTATCAGCCCTTCGGCAATGGCCGGAGGAACAGGAACGCCCGAGTGTAATATGACCCAGACTTATCAGGCGCCAGCTTTTGCCATGCCGGAAAACGCATGTGATTGCCATGTTCACATATTTGATGCGGACAGGTTTCCGTTGTCGGCAAACCGGGTTTATACCCCGGACCACGCCCCGGTTGCCGCGTTGAAACATCATTTGGTACAATTATCGTTTCGCCGTGCGGTGCTGGTTCAGGCCAGCCCCTATGGCACCGATAACAGGTGCATCCTTGATGGCGTTGCCCGGCTGGGGCAAGACCGTGCCCGTGCCGTAGCCGTTATTGATGACAGTTTTTCAGAGGATGATCTGGTCCGAATGCACGATGCCGGTGTGCGCGGCATTCGCCTTAATTTGCGCACTCACGGTGATGTTGATGCCAAAAGCATTGCGGCCCAACTGGATCATGCGGTCAAACGCGTCGCCCATCTGGGTTGGCATATTCAGGTCTTTACGACACTGGCCAATATCGCCTTGCTGGCTGACCAGCTTGCCGCCCTGCCGGTGACACTGGTGCTTGATCATATGTGCTGTCTGGATGCGGCGGGTGATACGGCCCAGCCCGGTTTTGCCCAGCTGTGTGACTTGCTGGCTTGCGACCATGTTTATTTAAAGCTTTCAGCCCTGTATCGGGTTTCAACGGCAGATGGCTATGGCGATGCGCAGCCCTTTGTGGAAGCCCTGTTTGCCGCACGTCCCGACCGTATGTTGTGGGGAAGCGACTGGCCGCACACCATGCCCGCGCCAGGAACGGTACGTTCACCCGATAAAATTGAATATTTCCGGCCCGAAGATAACGGCCGGGCCTTGAACCTTGTCGCACAATGGGCGGGTGATCCCGCAATCGTTAATGCCATGCTGGTTGATAATCCTGCACGGCTTTACTGGCGCTAGCACCCGGATTTCGGAAGAAAAGAATGACATTGATTACGGACCTTGCCGGGCGCATTTTTGCGCTGGGAAAAGACGATTTAACGCCTGTTGCGATTGCAAATGCCAAAACCGTTATCCTCGATACGGTGGGATGTACCCTTGCCGGTACCCACGAGCCCGTGGTTGAAACCATGTTGCAAACCGAAGGGCTGGCAACGCCAGGGCAGGTTTCGCTGGTTGGGCGGACGGAAAAACTCGATATTCTGTGCGCCGCGCTGATCAATGGTGCGGCCTCTCATGCGCTTGATTTTGATGATGTAAATATCGCCATGGGCGGGCATCCTTCGGCCCCGGTTTTACCCGCCCTGTTTGCGATTGCCGAAAGTCAGCCGGTTTCCGGTATTGATTTTATGGTGGCCTTTATTGCCGGTTTTGAAACTGAAACCCGTATGGCACGTGCCGTTAATTTTCATCACTATGATCTGGGCTGGCACCCAACCGCGACCATGGGGGTGTTTGGTGCTGCTGCGGCATCGGCCAAATTGCTGGGGCTTGATCGCGATCAGACCGCCCTTGCCCTGGCGCTTTGCGCCAGTTTGGCCAGTGGCGTCAAGGCCAATTTTGGCACCATGGCCAAACCCTATCATGTTGGTCATGCTGCGCGTCACGGCCTGATGGCGGCAAAGCTTGCCCAAAACGGGTTTACCGCCAGCCTTGATGTGCTTGAAGCCAAACAGGGGTTTTTGAACGTCTATAATGGCAAAGGTAATTATCAGGCTGATCTGATAACCAAAGACTGGGCCAACCCGCTTGATATTGTCGAGCCGGGAATTGGCATTAAGCTTTATCCCTGTTGCGACAGCACCCATGCCACGGTCGACGCCCTGTTCTTACTGCAAAAACAGTATGGGTTTGGTGCAAGTGACATCGCGAAAATTGATACCCGCATTCATCCGCTGCGTTTAACCCATGTTAATCGCCCCGAATTGCGCAACAGCCTTGATGCCAAATTCAGTGTGCAATATTGCGCGGCCCGGGCTTTGCTGGAAGGTGGGCTGAGTTTCGCCAGTTTTGATGCCAAGGCGTATAATGACCCGGTTGCCCGGGAATTGATGGGCCGTGTACATGCGGCCCCGCATAATGATCTGTCATTAACCCGACCGGGTAATTACCTGAGCGAAGTTGATGTGACATTGCGCGATGGTCGCCAGCTTAACAAACGACTGGATCGCCCGTTTGGACGCCATGCCGATGAACCGGCACCGCGCGAATTGATCCGTGCCAAATACGACGATTGTGCGGCCCGGGTACTATCAACTGAGGCATCGGCCCGTTTGCATGATGCCATTATGGCAATGGAAACCCTAACCAGTCTTTCCGGTTTAAGCATGCTGTGGACACCGTCAAACGAGATGGCCGCGTAGGCGAAAAGGGGAAAACAAAAATGTTTGGGAGTGAAACATAATGATCCGGCGACTTGACCTTTTGTTGTGCGGGTTTGAAAAGGTGATGATGGTCGGCCTGACCCTGCTTGGGGTCTGCATGGGCCTTCTGCAAATTATTCTGCGCTATGTTTTTAATTCCGGCATTCACTGGCTGGAAACTGCGCTGGTGATTTCGCTGGTATGGGCCATGTTGTTTGGCGCCAGTCGGGCGGTACGTGAAGGGTTTCATCCCCGCGTTGATCTGCTGGCGATGACTGTCGGGCCGAAAGTCCGGGCAGTGCTGAACATTCTGGCTTATGGCGCGACATTGGCGCTGTGCCTGTATTATGCCTATGACAGCATTTTTTATGCCCGTTTTTTATCCATGATTGGTGCGGTTAATCAGGAAACCGATCTTCCGGAACTGTATTTTTTCCTGGTTGTGCCGATCACCATGGTGTTTTTCAGCCTGCGTTATCTGATGCTGCTGATCAAACTGGGTAAAGACATTGGCGCATTAAAACCCGAAGAAACATATCTTGCCAAACTGGCCGCAGAAAAAGGGCAGGGCAAATGACTGTTGCATTTTTAGCTATTGTTTTCTTTGCCCTTATCATTATCGGTGCGCCGATTGCTGTGGCACTGGGTGGGGCGGCTGTGGTGTCGTCGCTGATTTTTTCACCGATCCCGACCGGCATTGTTGGTCAGAAACTTCTGACCAATCTTGAACATTTCACCCTGATGGCGGTGCCGTTTTTCTTTTTGGCAGCCGCATTGATGGAAAATGGCGGGTTGGTGAAACGCCTGGTGGATCTGGCCCGTGCTCTGCTGGGGCATTTCAAGGCCGGGTTGGGCATGGCAACTGTTTTGACCTGCATTTTCTTTGCCGCTATCTCCGGCTCCAGCCCGGCAACCGTAGCGGCGGTGGGCAATATTCTGTATCCCGCCTTGCTTAAAGAAGGTTATTCCAAGCGGTTTTCGATTGGGGCAATTTGCACGTCAGGCTCAATTGGTATTCTGTTGCCGCCCAGTATTCCGTTGATCCTGTATGGCTTTGTTACTGAAACGTCGATCCCCAAACTGTTTTTGGCGGGTATCGTACCGGGGGTAATTTACGGCGCATTGCTGCTGTTGACCGCGCGTTTCCTTGCCGTGCGCGAAGGGGTGCAGGTACGCGAACGTGCCGCTGTTGGCGATATGGGGCGGGCCATTCGTGTCAGCTTTCCGGCACTGTTGTTACCCATAGTTATTATCGTGGGTATTTATGGCTTCCCCGGGTTTGATCTGTTTGGCATGCAGTTTAGCGGTGGTGCCATTTTCACCCCGACCGAAGCCGCCCTGGTGGCCATTGCCCTGGCCGTTGTGATTGGCATGCTGATTTATCGCGAACTTAAAATACGCGATGTATTTGGCGTCGTTGCCAATACGGTTCCGCGCGTTGGCATGATCTTTTGGGTGACCGCCAATGCCCTGATGTTTGGCTATTTCATTACCAAAATCGGGGTGCCTTCCCAACTGGCGCAGTTTGTTCTTGATGCCGGGTTGTCGCCGGTTGAATTCCTGCTGTGTGTGAATGTCTTGCTGGTGGTTGTCGGGTTCTTCCTTGAAGGCGTGCCCACCATCCTGATCTTTGCCCCCTTGCTGGAACCTGCCGCACGCTCGCTTGGCATCGATCCGGTTCACTTTGCCATCATCATGGTCGTGAATATCGAACTGGGTCTTATTACCCCGCCTGTTGGCATGAACCTTTTTGTTGCAAGCAGCATATCGGGCATGTCCGTCCTGAATGTTTTCCGGGCTGCCCTGCCATGGATCTTCGCGACGATTACAGCGCTGATGCTTGTAACTTTCGTACCACAAATTTCGCTTTACCTGCCGGCTTTGATGAAGTGATGCGCACGATTTCCGGGGACGGAATGGCGTGATGACCAAAATGATAAACAGTGGAGAAAACCGATGAAATATACCGGAAAACTGCGTTTGACGCTTGCTGGTGTTCTGATGGCCGGGGTGGCCTTTGGGGCAACAGTGGCGCAGGCTGCACCGATTAAAATTGTTATGTCCGATGATTCGGCAAAGGTCAGTCTGAAGGGGCAGACTTTTGAAAAATTTGCCGAAGAAATTAAAAATCGCCTTGGCGACAAGGTGGTTGTTGAACTGCACCATTCCAGCACCCTGTTTGACCAAAGCGACCAGGTGCAGGGCGTACAGTTAAATGCAGTCAACTTTATCGCGCCGACCACCGGCACTTATGCCAGCCTGGCCAAAGGCATGAATGCCTTTAATCTGCCGTTCTTGCTCGACACGCCGGAAAAATTTTCGGCCGCGATGAAGGACGAAACCATCCGTCATATGTTTGTGCCCGCCCTTGAAGCCAAAAACGTGGAACCGGTTGCCTTCTGGATCAATGGTCCGCGTGTTCTGGGCTACACCGGAACCAAGGCAGTGCTGACCCCGGCTGATATTGCCGGTATGAAAATTCGTGTTCAGTCGGCGCCGGTTTATGTCAAAACCTTTGCTGCCGTGGATGCCAACCCGGTTAGCGTGAACTGGGGTGAAGCCCCGACGGCCCTTCAGACCGGCGTGATCGATGGTGCCGAAGTCACCCCGAATGCGTGGAAGGGGTCTGGCATGTACGAAATGATCGATCATTTGACCCTGACCAACCACATGTATTCGTACTACATGGTTGGCACCAGCAAAAGCTGGTGGGATGGCTTGCCCGACGATGTACGGACCGGCATTTCCGATGCCCTGAAAGCGGCCACCGAGTGGAACATTGAAAACGGCCTGAAAATGAACAGCGACGATGTCGAGTTCATGCGCCAGAAAGGTGTTGAAATTCATACCCTTGATGATGCGCAGCATGCTCAGTGGGTGAGCAAGATGAAGCCGGTCTGGAAAGAACTGGGCGAACCGTTGGTGGGCAAGGAAGTGATGACCCGCCTGAAAGAAATTGCCGGCGTCGCCGACTAGTTTTTTCAGCAAATCACGATAATTTATGCAGCGACCCGGTTTTGCCGGGTCGTTTTGCGTTTGGGCGCAGATCAGGTTTATCCGGTTTTGGGGGCGGCGTTAAAAAAGTCCTGAACGATTGTCAGGTACTGGTGTGCGATCCGTGACAAGGGTGTGGCCTTGTTGAAAATGGCGCAGGCTTCCACCTCGATATTCATAAAGGTCGGTACAGCGATCAGGTCGGGGTAATGGTTATCTGATAAAAGCGAGGTATCAAGAATACCAATGCCAATGCCCGAATTGATCAGGTCATAGGCCTGTAATGTGCCGGTTTCGACCTTTGGTGATACCGGAATATCGTGCTGACGAAGTGCGCGGTTAAGGGCATTGCGCAAATAGGTACCCGACCGGTTAAGGATCAGGTTTTCATCGCGCAGGTCTTCGGGCTCAACGCGGGATTCCTGTGCCAGCCGATGATCGGCACGAACCACGCATTCAAATTTTATTTTTTTAAGCGGGATATATTCCAGCGTTGAATTTTCACGCGCACCATACACAAACCCGACATCAAATGCCCCCATACGAATGCTGTTTACGACCTGCGATGATTGCCCGGAATGGATTGAAACCGTGGCCTTGGGGAAATGCTCGCATAACAGTTTAATGGTCGGGGCGACAAAATGTTGCGACATCGACGGCAGGGACTGAACCGACAGAAAGGCGGAATCTCCTTCGGCGATATTGACGATTTTTGTTTGCACATGATCCAGATGCTGAAACATCCTGTCGACCTCGGGCAACAGTTTGATGGCCTCGGGGGTGGGGGACAGGCCAAAGGCGCTGCGCTCAAACAGGATCAGCCCGATGGAATCTTCTAACCGTTTCAAAAGGCCGCTGGCGGTGGGTTGTGAAATGGCAAGTTCAACCGATGATTTGCTGATTGATCCTGTCAGCATGATCGAGCGAAACAGCTCCAGTCCGCGAATGCTTGCCTTCATCTGTCGGTCCCCGTTCATACCCGTTCAGGCGCATATACACCGATATTGGCCAAAGCCGCCTATTGAAAGCAATTTATCGAACATGGCGGCTGGCCGTAAATGTCCATCATTCGGTATTTTGTGGGCAAGGTGCTTGATAAGACAAAGGGAATTTATTTGAAAACCATCATGGCGGGTACAGTTTCCGGATTTCTGACCTGACAGGGCAGGTGAAAATAACGTATCCTTCGCGGCATTGGATCGATTCAAATTTTGGGTGTATCCCGATAGAAAATCATCAGGAGGAAAAACATGTCATCGGACTGGATGCCGGACGCATCGCGCTACGACCAGATGGCCTATCGTCGGTCAGGTCATAGCGGCCTGCAATTGCCGCAAATCACCCTTGGGCTTTGGCACAATTTTGGCGGGGTTGATGTTTACGAAACCCAGCGTGCCATGGTGCGCCGGGCCTTTGATCGCGGGGTAACGCATTTTGACCTTGCCAACAACTATGGTCCGCCCCCCGGTTCGGCCGAGGAAAACTTTGGCCGGATCATGGATCAGGATTTGCGCGCCCACCGTGACGAACTGATCATTTCGACCAAGGCGGGCTATCGCATGTGGCCTGGCCCCTATGGTGAATGGGGATCACGCAAATATCTGATTTCCAGCCTGGATCAAAGCCTGAAGCGGATGGGGCTGGATTATGTCGATATTTTCTATTCCCACCGGGTAGACCCCGATACCCCGCTTTATGAAACCATGAGCGCGCTTGATCAGGTCGTACGGCAGGGCAAGGCGCTTTATGTTGGTATTTCGTCCTATTCGGCGGAAATGACCCGCAAGGCACAGGCAATTTTGCAAGACCTTGGCACGCCCTGCGTCATTCATCAGCCCAGCTATTCAATGCTTAATCGCTGGGTCGAGGAAGAAGGGCTGCTTGATACCCTGTCCGAACTGGGCATTGGCTGTATTGCCTTTTCGCCAATGGCACAGGGGCTTTTGACCAATAAATACCTTAACGGTGTGCCGGAAAATTCCCGTGCGGCCGAAGGGGGATCGTTTCAGTCATCCATGCTGACGGACGATAATATCGTACGTGTGAAGGCGCTTAACGATATTGCCCAGCGTCGCGGTCAAACCCTGGCACAAATGGCGATTGCCTGGGTTTTGCGTCGCCCCGAAATTACATCGGCATTGATTGGCGCACGCCATGTGCAACAGCTTGATAACAGCCTTGATGCACTAAACAACCTTGATTTCAGCACCGAAGAACTGGTGGAAATTGACAAATACGCCACCGATGGCGGGTTGAACCTGTGGAAACGTTCGTCCGATTCCTCGGCTGACGCCTGATCATCGCTTGGAACTAATGATAAAACCGGCATTCCTGCGAGGGATGCCGGTTTTGTTTTATCCAGATCAATCGCCCATCGGCACGGTTCCGGCCAGTTCGCGCAGGGTATCAATCACGGCTTTGGCCCCGGCACTTAGCGGGCGGTCTTGTAGCCACGATAACATGACAGTTCGCGCCATGCCGGGCTGCACAATACGCCGGGCTTTCAAACGACCAGTCGAAAGTTCGGCCACCAGCGAGGATCTGGGCAGTACCGTATGCCCCAGCCCGCGATGAACCAGATCAACCAGGACACGCAGGGCATCGGCCTCGACCACCGGCATCAGGGGCCGACCGGCGCGAAAGGCGGCTTCCTGCATTTTGGCGCGCAGGCCGTGTTTGGGGGTAGGCATGATTAACGGCAGGCGTACCACGTCCTCAAAGGCTATTTCGCTGGCATTTTCAGGCACCTGTGACGGGTGCGAAATTAAAAACAGGTCCTCGCGCCATAATGGTTCGGAATGCAGGCTGCGCGAAATCATGCCGTCGTGTAATGCCCCCACATCAAGCCGCCCGGATAGCAGACCTTCCTGAATGTCACCGGTTAAATCTTCGGCAATCGACAGGCTTAGTTCGGGGTAACGTTCGCGGACGGCCTCTACCAGCGCGCCGGTAATGACAATGCCGGCACTGGGCGGCAGGCCGATATTAACATGCCCCGTCACATGGTCGCGCCGCTCGCTTAAATCGGCTTCCAGCCGGGCAAGGTCCCCCAGAATAACCCGTGCCCGTTCCGCAAGGATCCGCCCGGCTTCGGTCAGTTTTACACCGCGCCCGGTGCGTTCCAGCAATTGGGTATTCAGGTTTTCTTCCAGCAGGTTCAATTGGCGGCTAAGGGCCGGTTGCGACAGGTTTAACCGGTCAGCCGCGCGTGACAGGCTGCCCAGTTCAGCAATGTGAATAAAACTGCGAAGCTGTTTGATGTCCATGATATGCGACTTGTCATGACAGAAATGGGACCGGGGTTATGTTATCAACAAAACTGATATCTGCTAACATTTTATTCGAATTGAATAATGTCTGTGGCAGCGTACGATAAGAATAGAGAGAGATCGGAGCCCCCATGACCCCTACATCATCCACATTGACAGGTAAAACGCCTGCCAGTGATGTTTCTGTATCGTCGGCCACGCAAGTCGATACCACCGCCACAGATGAACAAAACGCGGCCCGCGCACACCATGAGGCCGAGGCAGCAAAAGCAAAGGTGGCGCGTTCGGCGCTTGTGCTGGTGTTGCTGGCAACCTGTGCGCTGGCAATGAAAGGCCTTTTGGCAAAGTTTGTTTATGCCACCGGCATGACGGTGGACGGCCTGTTATTGCTACGGTTTTTAATCGCCATGCCGTTCTTCTGGTTTGGTGTGTGGATGTTTGGCAAAAACCGCCCCGGTGAACGCGCCATCCGCCCGGCGGATATGATTTGGGGGGCTGCCTATGGCGGGTTGTTTTTTGCCGCGTCCCTGTGTGATTTTACCGCTGTTTCCATCATTGATGTCACGGTATCGCGGATTGTTCTATTCAGCTTTCCCGCCATTGTAATGATATTGGAAGCCCTGCATCGCTGGCGGTTTCCACCGTTGCGCCAGATATTATGTTTTCTGATTACCTATTGCGGGCTGATTTTGGTGGTGGCACCCAACGGGGTTACGCTGGTGTCGGATCATATGTGGCAGGGGGTCTTCTGGTCGTTTGCATCAGCTTTGACCTATGCCTGTTATCTGTATTTTAGCCAGCGTAAAATCAATGTTATCGGATCAATGCATTTTTCGGCATTGATCAACACGGTCGCGGGCATATCAATGGTGCTTTACGAACTGTCCGTCGAAAAGCCACTGCATCTGAGCCTGAGCGGCATTTTGTGGACCACGGGCATTTCCATTTTTTGCACCGTCATCCCGTTTTTCCTGCTGTTTGAAGGCATTCGTCGCATTGGCGCAACGCAGGCATCCTTAATTTCGCTTTCCGGCCCCGCCCTTACATTTTTTGCGGCCTGGCTGTTTTTGGGCGAAACCCTTAGCCCCACACAATTGGCCGGTTTTGCCGTGGTGATGGTTGGCGTGGCATCGCTTAAAAACAAAGTGACCATGGCCGGGCTGGGCCGTTTGCTGGCGCGCCCGTTTCAGGGGCCCGCGGCGTAATAACCAACGCGTGCGGTTTAAATATTGCCGCACGGCCAACGAAACAGGTGTGCGCACCGAATATTGGCTGAAACCCCGAAATGAGGGGGCATTACGGGGATGTGGTAATTGCGGGGAAGTCCCTGCAATTACCATGCGAATTACCGGGCTGCCCAGGTTTAATAAATGCTGATGGCATGTTCGGGCAGGCGTTCCCCGCGCCGCCATTTTAACGGATCAATAAATTTACCGGCCCAGGCCCCACGCCGGGCGGCTTTGGCCGCCTGTTCGGCGGCGGCATAGGCGGGAACTTCGTCTGTGCGTGCCACGGCCCAGCCCATCGTGATCAGTTGCTGGCCGATATCGGCGCCATTGGCATTGCGACATACCGCCATGTTGCGTTTATAGCGGTTCATTGCCTTCATTTCGCAGCGCACGGGTGTTTTGTCGATCAGGTTGGTAATTGCCTGCCAGGCATCTGCACCACAGGCCGTGCTTTGTCCGGCAATCACGCATTTCTGAAAACGCTCCAGACTATCCGCGCCATATAAATCCACCCGCTTGAAACCAAATTCCAGCGTATCGCCATCAACCGCCCGGGGTTTGCCCGACAGCGGACCAAAATGCTCGTCTGCCTGGGCGCGAAGCGATGGCAGCATTAATGACGTTGCCATCACAATTCCGCCGACCATCATTGCGGCATGGCGCGCACGTGGCCCAAACGACCAGGCGTGTTTTAAGGGCGGCCTGGTATTGCTACGGGTGGGGTTTTGGGTGCCTGTGGGCATGGCGGCGTTCCTGGTTCGCGGCAAATAATGGTGGTATCGATAGCGCTGCCAAATGGTTGCCGGGGCCAGAAGCGGATGGTGAGGGCCCCGGAACTGGCGATAAGCTGTTATCTTAATATAGGTCGCTGTAACGAATTTCGCCGAGTTGGGCGAAAACAATTTTCCAGTTCTGATCTACGCGCAGCAGGGCAAAGGCATAATCGCAATCAAAAATCAGGTCGTTATCCTGGTTGCCAAAGCGAAAGGAAACGACGGCCCGCGCGCCACCGGGCAGGGCTGAATGCTGTTCAATCAGCATTGCCTTGCACATTGCCAGACGGGCCTGTTTTAGTTCAGCCAGAAACGGGGCGTGATATGCAGCGAGATCATTGGTATTGGCGATGGCATGAACCCCGCCCAGATCGTTGATCAGGCAGGGGATATGAAAAAACGGTTCCAGCGTGTCAGCGGTCAGCTTTAGATGGGCATCGCCATAGCGGTGAAAAAAACGGGTTAAATCTTCCATGGTCGTTTTCCTTTAATCGCTATGAGATGCCCGATCATTATTTCACGTGGCAATCAGATCAAGCCAGCCCTGTTCGTCCAAAACCGTAACACCGGCTTCCTCTGCCTTCTTTAGTTTGGAACCCGCACCCGGTCCTGCAACCAGGTAATCGGTTTTTGCTGAAACTGACCCGGCAACTTTCGCCCCCAGGCTTTCGGCCTTAACCTTGGCTTCATTCCGTGAAAATAGCTCCAGCTTGCCGGTAAAGACCACGGTTTTGCCGCTCACCGGGCTGTCTACATTTGCCGGGGCTTCGACATCGGTAATGGTTAGCTCCGACTGCAAATCATCCAACACATCGCGGTTATGGCTTTCGGCAGCAAATTCCAGCAAGTCATGGGCAACACCGGGGCCGATCTGGTCAATATTGATCAGTTCGCGCAGCGCATCGCTATCGGCGGTTTGGGCATCAAGCATGGCCTGGCGCCAGGCCGTGATGGAGCCATAATGCCGGGCCAGCAATTTTGCCGTTGCCTGACCAATCTGGCGAATACCCAGCGCGTAAATAAAACGATCAAGCCCGATGGTGCGGCGTTCTTCAATACTGGCAAACAGCTTTTCCGCCGATTTTGGCCCCCAGCCTTCACGTTTGGCCAGTTCTTCGCCGTGATCGTCTTGCAGGCGAAAAATGTCGCCCGGTTGTTTTACCCAGCCCAGGTCATGAAAGGCCTCGATATGTTTGCCGCCCATGCCTTCGATGTCAAAGGCATTGCGTGACACAAAATGTTTCAGGCGTTCAACTGCCTGCGCCGGGCAGACCAGCCCGCCGCTGCACCGGGTAACAACTTCGCCCTCTTCACGCATGGCATGGCTGCCACATTTGGGGCAGGTATCGGGGAACTGAAATTCGACGCTATCATTGGGCCGTTCTTCGGGCACATAACCCAGAATTTGCGGTATGACATCGCCCGCGCGCTGCACGGTCACCAAATCGCCAACGCGCACGCCCAGCCGTTCAATTTCGTCACGGTTATGCAAGGTGGCGCGCGATACCACAACCCCGCCCACGGTTACCGGTTCAAGATGGGCAACCGGGGTAAGTGCGCCTGTGCGGCCAACCTGAATTTCAATGGCATTCAGGCGGGTTTTGGCCTTTTCCGCCGGAAATTTATGCGCAATCGCCCAACGTGGCGACCGGCTGACAAAACCCAGGCGCAGTTGCAGTTCAAAATCGTTGATTTTGTAAACAATGCCGTCAATGTCGTAATCAAGGTCGGGCCGCTGGTTCCCCAGTTCTTCGTAGAATGCCATAATTTCATCGGCATCATGCAGCATCCGGGTAAAGGGATTGGTGACAAAGCCCCAGCCCTTGATCTTTTCAATAAAGTTCCAGTGTGTGTCGGCCAGGCTTTCGGATAGTTCGCCAAAGCTATAGGCAAAAAAGCGTAACGGGCGCTTGGCACTAATTGTGGGGTCCAGCTGGCGCAACGACCCGGCGGCGGCATTGCGCGGGTTGGCAAAGGTTTTGTTGCCGGCTTCGCTTTGGGTTGCGTTCAGTTTTTGAAAATCAGAGCGCGACATATAAACTTCGCCGCGAATTTCGACCACGGCTTCGGGCGCATCCTCGGGCAAAATGCGCGGGATATCGCCAATATGGGCGACATTGGCGGTAACATCTTCGCCTTCGGTCCCATCCCCGCGGGTGGCGGCACTGATCAGTTGGCGGTTTTCATAGCGCAGCGACAGCGACAAGCCATCAATTTTCGGTTCGCCCACCAGTTCAACCGGGCTATGTGCCGTCAGGCTTAGAAACCGGCGAATACGGGCCAGAAAATCAACAATATCGTCGCGTGAAAAAGCATTGGCCAGCGACAGCATGGGGCGGGCATGTTTGACCTTGGCAAATCCCTCGGCCGGGGTTGCGCCCACTTCCTGCGTCGGGCTGTTTTTTTTCAGGGTCGGGTACCGGCTTTCAAGCGCGATCAGGCGGCTAAACAGCGCGTCATATTCGGCATCGGGCACCAGCGGTTCGTCATTAATATAATAGGCCTCGTTAAAGGACCGGATGTTTTCGGCAATTTCGGCATGCTGGCGGCGGGCTTCGCCGCTGGTTTCCGGCATGTCGGGCAAAATGCCGGTGCTGCTGCCGGTTTGGGCTGCGGTGCCTTGTGCGGTTTCGGACGCTGTTTTATCGGCGCTCATGTCGTGTTTTTCCGTTCCAGATTGCGGGCCGTTGGATCAGCTCTTTTAAAATACCGGGGCGTTTCTGGCGAGGGGTAGTTCCCGGTTTTTAAGCCCTGCTGACAAATGTGGGTACAGGCCTGATCGGGGCAAGCACCGGCCCCGGTCAGGCTTGCCGTTATCAGGCAGGCAGGCCCAGCAAGCTGTCGGCGGCGGCGCGGGCTTCGGCGGTAATGGAATGGCCGGCCAGCATGCGGGCGATTTCTTCGCGCCGTGCATCCTGTACCAGTTCATTTACCCGCGTCACCATGCTGCCGCTATCTTCGCGTTTGGCGATGTTAAGGTGGGTGCGCCCGCGGGCGGCCACCTGCGGGCTGTGGGTGATCACCAGAATTTGCCGTTCCTGTGCCAGCAAATGCAACCGTTCACCAATGGCCGCCGCCGTGGCCCCACCGACACCGCTGTCCACTTCGTCAAATACCAGGCTGGGCACGGCCGAAACACGCGCCAGAACCACCTTTAACGCCAGCAAAAAGCGCGATAATTCGCCACCCGATGCAATTTTGTTAAGTGGCCCTGCCGGGCTTCCAGGGTTGGTGGAAACCGTGAATTGCACCCGGTCAAGGCCGTCTGCACCCCATTCGTTTTCTTCAAGGGCGACGATGTCGGTAATGAAGCGGGCTTTGTCCATGCGCAAAGGTGGCAGTTCCGCATTGATCGCACCGTCCATTTTGGCAGCGGCCTTTTTGCGGGCCTCATGCAGTTTTTGCGCGGCCTCGATATAGGACTGGCGGTATTTTTCACCTGCCTGTTTTAACCGGTCGAGTTCCTGTTCACCAAATTCCAGTTGTTCGATCTGGCGGCGGAAATCTTTCATCAGGGAATGCAGGCCATCGGCGGGGACATTGTATTTGCGCGCGGCAGCACGCAGGGCAAACAAACGTTCCTCGACACTTTCCTGATGGCCGGAATCAAGGTTCAAATCGGCCTGGGCTGCGGATATGGCGCGCATCGCTTCTTCGAGTTCGATGGCGGCACGGTCCAGTGCCTCGATAATTGGCTCAAACCGGCCTTCGGCCTTTTCCAGTTCGCGTTCCAAATGGCGCTGGGCCGAGCGAATGGCACTTTCCGCCCCTTTGCCGCGCGATAAATCGTTTTCGGCATCGCCCAGGGCCGCAACCAGCTTTTCACCATGCATCAGAAACTGGCGTTCTTCGGCCAGTTGTTCTTCTTCGCCTTCCTGCGGGGCCAGTTTTTCAAGCTCGTCTACCGCGTGGCGCAGCCATTCTTCTTCTTCGCGGGCCTTGGTGATGCGGGCCTGTGCGCTTGCCAGTTCTTTTTGGGTCGCGCGCCAGTTGCGCCAGTGATCGCGCACCTTAAGGGCAGCTTGTGATAGGTTGCCATGGGCATCAAGGGTGGCGCGGTGTGTGGTCGGGTCCAGCAAACCGTGCTGGTCAAACTGGCCCTGAATTTCAACGCAAAAATTGCCAACATCGCGCAACACCCCAATCGAAACCGACTGGTCATTGATATAGGCGCGCGAGCGGCCATCGGCGGTCACAACACGCCGAACCACCAGGTCGTCATCTTCGATGTCGATATCTTGCTGATGCAACAGGCCAAATACCGGGTGCCCGGCTGGCAGGGTGAAGGTTGCGGTCACACTTGCCTTGTCATTGCCATGGCGAACAAGGCCGCTATCGGCACGTGCGCCCAGGGCCAGCCCCAAAGAATCAAGCAGGATCGACTTGCCCGCACCTGTTTCCCCGGTCAGAACACTTAGCCCTTCATGGAAATCCAGGTCCAGTTTATCGATCAGGACAACATTGCGAATGCTAAGGCGTCGAAGCATGTTGGCATACTGGCGTTGTTTCAACGAGACGCAGAACAGGACGAGAACATAGCGTCAAATGCACAGTGCCGAAACATTGACGCGCTTGCAAGCCCTGCGCACAAAATATGTGTGCAGGGCTGTGAAAATTAACTGTTTTCGTCGTTAAAAACCGTGAAACTGTTTAGAACAGGCCGGAAATTGCGCCCGTGGTGGCATCCCACCAGCTTTCATCGGCATCGTCACCGGTTTTCTTGTCCAGCACCAGATCGTACGAATCCTTGTACCATTCGCTGCCCGGGAAGTTATAGCCAAGAACCGATGCGGTTTTTTTGGCTTCGCCGGTCAGGCCAAGTGCCAGATAACATTCGGTCAAACGGGACAGCGCTTCGGGCACATGGGTTGTTGTCTGGTAGTCGGTAACGACTTTTTTAAACCGGTTGATGGCCGGTAAATAGTCACCGCGATCCTGATAATAGCGGCCTACGCTCATTTCCTTGCCTGCCATATGGTCAACGGTCAGGTCTTTTTTCAGCTTGGCGTCGCGGGCATATTTGCTGTCAGGAAAACGACGAATAACGTCATCCAGACTTTGCATGGCATTTTCGGTCATTTTTTGATCGCGGCGTACGTCCGAAATCTGTTCGTAATAGGACAGGGCTTTCAGATAATAGGCATAGGCGGCGTCGGCATTGGCAGGGTGCAACGAAATAAAACGATCCAGCGCGCTGATCGCGTCGTCATATTTGTTGTCCTGATAATAGGAATAGGCCGACATCAGGGTCGCCTTGGTGGCCCATACGGAATAGGGATGCTGGCGTTCCACCTCGTCAAAGGCTTTGGCTGCTTTCTGGTATTCCTTCTGGTCCAGCAAATTCTGGGCGGTATTGTAAAGTTCCGCCACCGGTCTTTCGATATATTCCGGTTCTTTGGTACTGGAACAGGCAGCCAGCATAAAAGCCAGGCCGCAAACGGCAATCAGATGTTTCGCGTAAGCCGAACGAGGCAAGGTTGCAATCCTTAATTCTGTCTGCGGTCGTGCTGAAATCCGTTGGATTTCGCTGGTGTGGCCGGACTATATCACGTCAATACCGCCTATGGGCAAGAGCTTCCATCAATGAAAATGGCATTTTCCATGCTTTTCTGAAAAATGCCGGGGGCAACGGGCCATTCACGGGTGGTTAAACGGGCAAAAAAAAGCAGGCAAGTCACCAAAGGCGACTGCCTGCAAAATGCCTGCATCATGGTTTTCAGGCAGAAACACGTACCGGTTCGCTGGCACTAAGCGACGCTGTGCGCATCGGCACCAGACGCCAGGCGGCCGAATCGGCGAACAGGGCCTTTAACAACATGTTATTAACCATATGGCCCGACTTGTAAGCGGTAACCTTGCCCTGTAACTGGTGCCCGGCGGCATAAAGATCGCCAAGGGCATCAAGGATTTTGTGGCGGACAAATTCGTTTTCGTAACGAAGGCCTTCTTCGTTCATCACCGAATCACCTGACAGCACCACAGCATTTTCCAGTGAACCACCAAGGGCCAGACCGGCGCTGCGCATGGCTTCGACTTCATGGAGGAAGCCAAAGGTACGGGCGCGGGCGATGGAATTGACAAACACACCATCATCAAAGGCGACAGACAGGCGCTGGTTGGCAATTGCCTTGCTGGCGAAATCGATTTCAAAATCAATCTCGAAACCATCCGCAGGTTCAACTTTGGCACGGCAGCCATTATGTTCGACTTCAACCGTTTTCAAAACTTCCACCACCATGCGCGGCGCATTTTGTTCTTCAATACCAACGCAATCGATAAGGAAGGTAAACGGCGCTGAACTGCCATCCATGACCGGGACTTCGTCGGCATCAATATCAATCAGAATATTGTCAATCCGTTGACCGGCAAGGGCGGCCATCAGATGTTCAATCGTGCCAATCTTGATCCCGGCTTCCAGGTCACCAAGGCAGGTGCACAGGCGGGTATCGATAACTTCATCATACAGGGCGGCAAATTGCGGTTTGCCCGGCAGATCAACCCGCCGAAACACCACACCATGATCAACCGGGGCAGGGTGCAACGTAATCTGAATTTTCTGGCCCGAATGCAAACCAACGCCTGCACAGCCAATAGAGGATTTAAGACTGCGCTGCGAAACAACGGACGAAGCCGTGGCGCGCTGGTCATTCAATGCGGTGCTGATATCGGCGATGTTATTCACGGGGAACCCCCAGAAAAATCAGGTTGTATCACGATGATGATTTATCGGACTGCGTGTCGGCCCGTTTGCTAGGGTCACAAACTAACCGGTGTGCCGCAATGCGGCAAATCACGCTTTGTTACGCTTTGTAACGTTCGATTTATATTTTAAAATCAATGACTTATCTGAAAAATTAACATTGCGGTAACAATGTGTTTTGTTCCGAAAAAATGTAAAAAATTACGTATTTTTGCGGATGCCACTAAAAAAGGGGGAAGGCCAAAACCTTCCCCCTTTTCGCGCGGAGAATAAACCGTCAGTTGGCCTGACGGCGCAAGAAAGCCGGAATTTCCAGAAGGTCATCAGACGTCGAAGACGTTTTAACCCGGGAAGCTGGATCGGCTTTCAATTGTGGTCGTGCATCATCACCCAACGACAATTCTGTCTGGCGGGGTGCTGGTGCCTGCTGGTGCGGGGCAGCGTTTTGCTGGCGCGGGGCGGTATCGCCATCGGCCTGGTGCTGTCCTTTGCCAAACAGGTTGCGAATACCGCCAAACCGCGGACGGGTGCCGTGGTTGTTGTCAGCGGCGTCGTAAACATCGGGCTCGCCACGGGCCGGGGCATTGTCGGTCGGGCGGGCGGCGCGCGGCGGAATGAACGGCATATCGCCATTGTCATCTGCAACGTGCTGGCGCGGTACGCTGGGCTGCGGCTGTTGGGCACGCGGGGCCTGGCGCAGGGCCGGGTTCGGTTTCAAAACGGTCTGGCCCAGTTCGATGGAACCGGTCTGCTGGCCGTTATCGGTGGCCGGGTTGGACAGGCCAGGCTGTTGCGCATTGCCGGTTGCGGCAAAACGTTCAGCAGGCATGTCTTCAACCGAAGACCCGCCAGCATATTCGTCCTGACCACTAAATGCAGCGGCGGCCGGGGCATGTTCAGCCGGGGCCTGTTGCGGTGCCTGATGGCCAAAACCGGCATTCGGTTTGGCAGCAGCAGGTTTGTCACCACGGGCCGGGGTGAGCGGAATGGTGGTTGGCTTCGGGCGGCGGACTTCTTCGGCATCAATGCCGGTTGCCACCACAGAAACACGCAAGCCACCCTCGATGGACGGATCAAAGGTCGAACCGAAAATGATGTTGGCTTCGGGATCGACTTCTTCACGGATGCGGTTGGCGGCTTCGTCAACTTCATACAGCGCCATATCCATACCGCCGGTGATGTTGATCAGCACCGCACGGGCACCCTTCATCGATGCATCTTCAAGCAGCGGGTTGGCAATGGCGGCCTCAGCAGCCTCCAGTGCGCGTTTTTCGCCCGATGCTTCGCCGGTGCCCATCATGGCCTTGCCCATTTCGCTCATGACGGTGCGAATGTCGGCAAAGTCAAGGTTCACAAGGCCCGGAACCATCATAAGGTCGGTAATGGAACGCACACCGTTGCGCAGCACATCATCGGCCATCTGGAAGGCATCTGCGAAGGTGGTTTTTTCGTTGGCGACCCGGAACAGGTTCTGGTTCGGGATAATGATCAGCGTATCAACATATTGCTGAAGCTGTTCAATGCCCTGTTCGGCGGTGCGCATCCGGCGCGTTCCTTCAAAATGGAACGGTTTGGTAACGACACCAACGGTCAGGATACCTGATTCCTTGGCTGCTCGCGCAATAACAGGGGCTGCACCGGTACCGGTACCACCACCCATCCCGGCGGTGATAAAGACCATGTGGCTGCCCTCAAGCTGCGCCATGATTTCATCGATCGATTCTTCCGCAGCAGCACTGCCGGCATCAGGTCGTGCACCAGCGCCAAGGCCCTGGGTGATTTGTCGGCCGAGCTGCAATTTACGAACCGATTTGCTTTGGCTTAATGCCTGTGAATCGGTGTTGGCAACAACAAAGTCGCAGCCTTCAAGTTCGGATGCGATCATATTATTGACCGCGTTGCCACCGGCGCCACCGACGCCGATAACGGTAATTTTTGGTTTCAGGTTTTCTTCCGCTTCAGGTACGGAAAAATTAATTGTTGGCATGTTTGCTCTTCCTTCTCCGCGCTTAGGAGTCTGAATCCAAAAACGGCCTTCCCTTTGCCGAAATTAGACCCGTGCTGATCTTTTACAGGCGAAAGAGTTAGTGCGGTGTTAATGACATCGTTAACCGGCGAAAAATTTTCGTTTTTTTTTCAAAGCCGGGCAGGAAAATATTTAACACGGGATGCCCGGCCTGTTTCAGTAGAAAATGCAGCCTAGAAATTTTCCTTAAGCCACGCACCTAACCGGCCAAACCGGCCGCCGCTTTGGCGGATATGGTTCATGGCTTCGCTGAGCGGGTCGTTTTGTTGTTCGACTGCGCGCAGTAACAGGCCGGCACAGGCCGAAAATGCCGGGCCGGATGTTGCTTGTGCCATGCCCGTTACCCCGTGCGGGGTGGCGATGGTGGCGGGGCGTTCAAACATTTGTCCGGCAAGGTCGGCAATGGCGTTAAGCTGGCTGGCACCGCCCGTTAACATAATCGACCGTCCGCCAATTTGCGAAAGACCATTTTCCTCAAGCTGGTCACGGATCAGCTCGAATGTTTCTTCCAGGCGTGGCTTGATAATATTGATCAGCATGGAGCGCGGCACATGGTTTACATTTGCATCGTCTTCATCACCAATCACGGGGACAGCCAGAATTTCCTGATCGTCGGACGGGGATGTCAATGCGCTGCCATGCAAGGTTTTTAACCGTTCAGCATGGGATAGCGATGTATTAAGGCCATAGGCAATGTCGCGGGTGACATGCGCGCCACCCACCGGGAAGCTGGCAGTATAAATGACCTGGCCACCGTGGAAAACCGCAACGCTGGTGGTGCCCGCCCCCATGTCAATGACGGTGGCACCCAGTTCGCGCTGGTCTGGCGTTAGGGCCGACAGACCCGATGCCAGCGGTGTTACTACTGTTTCCTCGATTTCAAGGTGGCAGCGTGCCAGCAATGTTTCGAGGTTTCGCAAGGCGGCAATTTGGGTGCGCACAAAATGCAAATCCAGCCCGACGACAGAACCATACATGCCGCGCGGATCACCAAGCCCGACGGACTGATCAACCCGAAAGCCCAACGGCACGGTATGGATCAACTCGTCGCCAGCCTGTCGCAACAGGGCGTCTTTCTGGTCGTTTAACTTGCGAATTTCCAGATTACCGATCGGGCGGGAGCCCAAAGGCAGTTCAATGGTGTGGGTTTCGGATTCGGGACGTCCGCCGGAAAGATTGACGATGACGGTTTCAATGGTTTGTCCCGCCATTTTTTCGGCAGCATTCACCGCCGCGAGCACCACTTCCTGTGCCGCGTCCAGATTTGCGATCGATCCGCTTTGCAGTCCCTTCGACATGTTATGGCCGATGCCGATGATTTTCGGCTGGCCGGACCTGTCGGGTCGCGCAATAAAACAGCAGACCTTAGATGTGCCGATATCCAGGGCCGCTATCAGCCCTGACCTCGTTTTGCTGCGTGCCAATTGTTTGCTCTGAGTTTACTTTTTGATGTTTGGGGTGGTCGTCGCCCGCAAAGTCAAACACCCCTTATCCCGGTTTTCGGTCAAAAGCAGTTGCAAATTGGTTAAGGCAGGGTGGAGTCTTTCACATTTAATGTCCCAACTGTTGGTTTAATGTCTTTTTTGCGATGCAGCAAGCTGCCTTGTGCAACTACAGATTTGGCCAAATTTCCAATTGCTGTACTGCAACGTTACAGGTGGCGCTTGACTCTCAACTGTAACGTTGCAGTAATTGGTCGCTAATTAAAATCAACAGGGAGGAAACCAAATGTTTGTAGGCAAGTTTGCCCGTGCCGGATTAGGCGTTATTGCGGCTCTGGCGATGTCCACTGCGATTGCCAGCGCCGAAGAAAGCGTCGAGGTTCTGCACTGGTGGACCGCAGGCGGGGAGGCCAAGGCGCTTCAGGTTTTGAAAAAGGACCTGGAAGGTCAGGGTGTTACCTGGAATGACATGCCGGTTGCCGGCGGGGGTGGCGAACAGGCCATGACCGTTTTGCGTGCCCGTGTGACATCGGGAAACCCGCCTACTGCAGTCCAGATGCTTGGCTTCGACATCAAGGACTGGGCCAAGGAAGGGGTTTTGGCCAACCTTGACGATCTGGCTGGCAAGGAAGGCTGGGATAAAGTCGTTCCCGATGCGCTGAAAGAATTTTCCAAATATGACGGTCACTGGATCGCTGTGCCGGTGAATGTGCATTCCACCAACTGGGTTTGGGCCAACAAGGCGATTTTTGACGAACTGGATTTAAAACAGCCCACAAGCTGGGACGAACTGATTGCCGATCTTGATAAAATCAAAGGGGCTGGCTACACCGCCATCGCGCATGGCGGGCAGGCATGGCAGGATGCCACCATGTTTGAAGCTGTCCTGATGTCGACCGGTGGGCCGGAATTTTATAAAAAGGCCATGATCGACACGGACCCCGATGCCCTTAATTCCGATACCATGGTCAAGGTGTTTGACCGCATGACCCAGCTTCGCGGTTATGTTGATGACAATTTCTCGGGCCGGGACTGGAACCTGGCAACCGCGATGGTGATCAACAAGGAAGCCGGTGTGCAGTTTATGGGCGACTGGGCCAAGGGCGAGTTTCTGAATGCAGGCAAAGTTCCTGATCAGGATTTCATGTGTTTCCGTTTCCCCGGTACCCAGGGCACGGTTACCTTTAACTCTGACCAGTTTGTGATGTTCAAGGTTGGCGAAGACCGCCGCGATGCGCAGGAAAAACTGGCTGCAGCAGTTATGTCCCCTACCTTCCAGTCGGCCTTTAACGTGGTTAAGGGGTCGGTTCCGGCACGGACGGATGTTTCACCCGAAGCCTTTGATGCCTGCGGTAAAAAAGGCATGAAAGAACTGGCTGAAGCCAACGAAAAAGGCACGCTGTTTGGATCGATGGCGCATGGCCATGCGGTGCCAAGTGCGGTTAAAAATGCGATGTATGACGTGATTACAGCGCATTTTAACGGTGAATATGACTCGAAAACAGCGGCCGAAGAACTGGTCAATGCTGTTGAATCTGCGCAGTAAAAACCAATAACAATTCTGATGGCCGGGGGTGCCCGGCCATCAGGATAATGAAGTGCGGAGCATCGTCATGTCCCAAACCGTGCCTGGCAGGGCGCAGTCCATCCTGCGCGAAATTTTGCCTCGGCTGGTCTTAAGTCCCAGTCTGTTTTTGATCCTGATTTTTGTTTACGGATTTATCCTGTTTACCGGTTATCTGTCCTTTACGGATAGCCGGATGTTACCGTCATTTGATCTGGTCGGGTTGGCCAACTACGCCAATTTATGGGGGCAGCGCAACTGGATGACAGCGCTGCAAAACCTGGCGATTTTCGGCATTCTTTATATTGCAATTTGCTGCATTCTGGGCCTGATCCTGGCGATATTTCTGGACCAGAAAATTCGCGGCGAGGGCATTTTGCGTCCGATCTATCTTTATCCGATGGCGCTGTCGTTCATTGTAACCGGTACGGCATGGAAATGGTTTCTTGACCCGGGGCTGGGCCTTGAAAACACCATGCATTTGTGGGGCTGGCAAAGTTTCACCTTTAACTGGATCAAGGATCGCAACATGGCGATCTATACCGTGGTGATTGCGGCTGTCTGGCAGTCATCGGGGTTTGTGATGGCAATGTTTCTGGCGGGGTTGCGCGGCATTGATGGCGAGATATTGAAGGCAGCACAAATGGATGGTGCCAGTAAATGGAGCCTTTATACCCGCATTATCATCCCGCAATTGCGCCCGGTGTTTTTATCGGCCTTTGTGGTATTGGCCCATCTGGCAATCAAGGCTTATGACCTGGTGGTGGCCCTGACCAATGGCGGGCCGGGCCGTGCGACCGAGCTTCCGGCAACATTTATGTATTCCTACACCTTTACCCGTAACCAGATGGCGGTTGGGGCATCGTCAGCGGTGATCATGCTGGCAATGATTGCCGCAATTATTGTGCCTTATCTTTATTCCGAATTGCGGGAGCGTCGCTGATGTCATCTTATGCAAGCCAAAAATCGGCGATTGGCGCAGGCAAGCTGATGCGTGCGGCCCTTTATGCCGTGTTGATCCTGTTTGCGGTTTATTATTTGCTGCCCCTGTTTGTGATGCTGGTCAATTCGCTTAAGACGCTGGATGAAATTCGCGGCGGCAACATGATGTCGCTGCCCGAACATTTTACAATTGAGCCGTGGTTAAAGGCATGGTCGACATCACAGATCGGCGTTGAACCCACCGGGTTGCGGCCCTTCTTTCTGAATTCCCTGTTTATGGTGGTGCCTGCGGTTGCCATTTCCACCACATTGGGCGCGCTAAATGGTTATGTGCTGACCAAATGGCGGTTTCCCGGCGATAAAATTATTTTCGGGTTGATGCTGTTTGCCTGCTTTATTCCGTTTCAGATTGTACTGATTCCGATGGCGCGCATTCTGGGCATGATCGGTCTGGCTGGGACAACAAGCGGGCTGGTGCTGGTGCATGTGGTGTATGGGCTTGGCTTTACCACCCTGTTTTTCCGCAATTATTATGCCGCTTTCCCGGATGAGCTGATCAAGGCCGCCAAAATGGACGGTGCGGGGTTTGTCCGTACCTTTACCCGAATTTTGTTGCCCAGTTCCGGGCCAATCATTGTGGTGACGGTGATTTGGCAGTTTACCAATATCTGGAATGATTTTCTGTTTGGGGCGTCCTTTGCCGATTTTGATTCAATGCCGATGACGGTGGCGCTGAACAATCTGGTCTCATCATCAACCGGGGTGAAGGAATATAATGTGCATTTTGCCGGGGCCATCCTTGCCGCCTTGCCAACCCTGATCGTTTATATCGTTTCCGGGCGATATTTTGTCCGCGGGCTAATGGCGGGCGCGGTTAAGGGTTAATCCCGAAACGACATCATTGGCAGCATTGCCTGACATTAATAAAGGTCTACACAGAATGGCATTTCTGGAAATTGATAACGTTTGCAAAAGTTTCGGCCCGGTCGATGTTTTAAAAAACATTGCCCTGGATGTGGAAGAAGGCGGTTTTCTGGTGCTGGTCGGCCCGTCGGGCTGTGGCAAATCGACATTGTTAAATACCATTGCCGGGCTGGAAAGCCTGACCACCGGGCAAATTCGCATTGATGGCGACGTGATCGACGATCTGCCGCCCGCCGAGCGCAATATTGCGATGGTGTTTCAAAGCTATGCGCTTTATCCCAATATGAATGTCGGGCAGAACATTGCCTTTGGCCTTGAAATGCGCGGTATGCCCAAGGCTGAACGCGACGCCAAAGTGCAAGAAGTTGCCAAAACCCTGCAAATCGAGGCGTTGCTGAACCGCAGGCCCGGTCAGCTTTCGGGCGGGCAGCGCCAGCGTGTGGCGATGGGGCGGGCATTGGTGCGCAACCCCAAACTGTTTTTGTTTGATGAACCGCTTTCAAACCTGGATGCCAAATTGCGGGTTGATATGCGAACCGAAATCAAACGGATGCATCAAACCTTTGGCACCACCATTGTCTATGTCACCCACGACCAGATCGAGGCTATGACACTGGGCACCAAAATTGCCGTGCTTAAGGGCGGGATTGTTCAGCAATACGGGACGCCTGCCGAAATTTATAATGATCCGTCCAATCTGTTCGTAGCCGATTTTATGGGATCACCGGCGATGAACCTTGTGCCGGTGGAAATTGACGGGGCGCGGGTGCGCGTCACACGTGACGGCGATGATCCGCTGGTGCTGGATTTTGATCAGCTTCCGGCAAGTGTTGCGCAAATGAAGGGCGCGCAGGTGATTATGGGCATTCGGCCCGAAGCCATTACCGATGCCCAGGGTGGGGCGGCGACCCGTGCCACATCGCAGCGTACAGTAACGGCCAAATGCCGGATCGATGTGATTGAACCCGCCGGGGCCGATATTTATGCGATTACAGCCCTTGGGGGCAAGGAAGTGGTAACACGCCTGCATCAGGACTGGACCGGGCAGGCCGGGCAAAATCACGACCTGGTGTTTAACCTTGATAAAGTTGTGTTTTTTGATGCTCAAAGCGGGGAACGCTTGCGTTAGGCGCGCTTCGCATGGCAATAGCTTTGCCGGAGACAATGGTGTTGCATTGTTATTCAAGGAGGAACGGACGCTGTCCGATCATGACAGGGCCGGTCGCGTCGATGCCAGCTTTGGTTCGCGCACGCGACCGACATTAAAAACCATCGCAGAAATGACGGGTTTGGGCGTGACAACGGTGTCGCGGGCGCTAAAAGATGCCCACGATATCAGTGCAAAAACCAAACAGCGTGTGCGTCAGGTTGCCGATGCCATTGGCTATCGCCCGGACCGTGCCGGGGTGCGTTTGCGCACCGGAAAAACCAATGTCATCAGCCTTGTTCTGGATCAGACAGATAAAATCCCCGAATTTGCCCGCCGGTTAATTGTGGGCATTTCCGATGTGATTCGTGAAACGCCGTATCATCTGGTGGTAACCCCGCAGGCCCGCAATGATGACCCGATGACGCCGATCCGCTATATCCTTGATACCAGGGCGGCGGACGGGGTGATTATTACGCATATCAAACCCGATGATGCCCGTGTAACGGCGTTGATCAACAGTGGCTTGCCCTTTGTCACCCATGGCCGTTGTGCCGATGCTCGGCAACATGCCTATCACGACTTTGACAATCGTGCCTTTTGTACCCTGGCCGCACAACGGTTGTTATCACGCGGGCGCAAGCGGCTGGCGATGTTATCGCCGCCATCGGAATTTACCTATTACCGCGAAAGCCTGGCCGGGCTTGCCGCCGTGGCCGAACAGGCAAATGTCCCGTTTGAGGTTTTACCCGGCGTGGATCTTGATTCCGGCAGTGAAGTTTTGCGTCAGGCCGGGATGGCATTGCGCCATCAGGATTACGTGCCCGACGGCATTATTTGCGGCAGTGAAATTTGCGCGCTGGCATTGATTGACGGGATTACCCAGTCGGGCCTGACGGTGGGTAAGGACATTGACGTGATTGCCAAGGAAACATCGGATTTACTGAATTTCACCCGCCCGCGGATCGACAGCCTGCGCGAAGACCTTATTCTGGCCGGGCAGGAACTGGCCCGTCATCTGATTGACGTCATCGAAGGCCGCCCGATTGACGAAATTCACAGTCTGGGCCAGCCAGAGCCGGTGTGGCGCACGCCTGAGACACATCGCGATGCAAGTGTGCGCGTGGATTGATTTGAATAGATTTTCCCCCGGGGATTAAAAGCCCCTGAACATGCCGTGCTTGCCAAATACGTGGGTGGCAAATCGTTCGCCAATTTGTTGTTGTGTTGCAGCATCCGGGTGAAGTTCATCGGGTAGCGGCATTTTTGCGTGGTCGGTTGAACCATATAGTTCCTGACCATCGAGATAATGCAGATGTGTGTCTGCTGCGGATCGCCGGGCAACAATTTGGGCCAGTTCGTTACGGATAACCTGCAATGTAAGTTTGCCGCCTGCTGTTTCTGCCGGGGTGCCAGTTGCAAGAAATTTCAAGGTTCCGGTTGCCAGAGCCGCAAAATCAAAATTGCCGGGGCCGGGTGTTTCTTCATGGATCGGGCAATAAATTGGCGAGATGACAAGAAGCGGCGTAGAGGGATGACCATCGCGAATGGTATCGATAAAACCATGAATTGCCGATGTGAAAGCCCGAAGGCGCATGACATCGCTGTTCACAAGATTAATGCCGATTTTAAGGCTGATCATATCGGCTTTGGTATCGCGGATTGTTCGGGCAACGAACGGGTCAAGCAACGCCCCGCCGCCAAACCCCATATTTATCAGTTCGACACCGCTGCTGAGGGCGGCAACGGCAGGCCAGGTTCCGGTCGGATGTGTGGCATTTGATCCCTGGCTGATTGAACTTCCGTAATGCAGCCAGACAGGCGGGTTTTTATCATCCGGGTTTACTGTGTCCAGTGGTGCTGGCGATTTGATCGGGGCATTGCTGTGCAGGGCAACAAGTTCGGTGGTTTCGTTATGTGGTAGCCAGATTTCAATGTTTTTCATCCGGTCTGGCAGGCCATTAAAACAGGCGGCCCCGGCAACACCTTTTTCGGTCGTTACCGTGCCTTTTGCCATGTCGATGTGAATGACATGGCCGGCATCAATGGTTGCCTGTGCCACCCGTTCGCCATCGACAAGCAGGTCGTAAATGCCTTCGGGGCGTGGCGGCAGCCCGGCATAGACCCGTGTTGTTGGAATGGCTTCAAGTTTAATGGTGGTTGCTGTTGTTTGAAAAACCAGCCGTACCCCGGCAGGTTGCGATTCTGCCATTGCCAATTGTGGGTCGTTGCATTGCGCGCGGGCCCACGCTGGTAACCTGTGTGGAATAACCGTGCCTTGTTCCGTTTGTTCAAGGTCGATGGCACCGCGCAGAATAGCAAGCGTAACGGGTGTTGTGACAGGATTTTTGATCATGTTTGAAACCGGGGCAGGGCGTAAAATTCAGCGATGAAGCAGCAAGTTGATCGGGGGCAGGTTGAAAGGGTCAGACCGACCCTTTCTTTTCCTTGGGTGGGTTGCGGCGCAGTTCGGCGGCACCCGGTGTCAGACGGACAAAGGTGCGATCGGCAAGGCGTAAATCCACCACCAGAACGTCACTTGTCAGAAGTTTGTGTGCCTGGTCAAGCTGGTCTAACCGCGCCCAGGCTTTGCCCATGTCATGTTCGGGCAAGCGGATGAACATGCCGTTTGCCAGTTGCACATTCCAGCGGCGATGGCCAATGCGCTGCGCCCCTGTCACCTGTTCAAACAGGCGCGGGATGGTTTTAAGGGTTTTGATCATTTCAGCGGCATGTTCGGGCGCGTCTTCGCCCACCAGAACCGGCAGGTTCAGAAAATTCCCCAGTTCGTAATCCTGCAACTGCACACCATCGGCATCAATCAGGATGTGGTTATCGCCATGCTGCCACAGGGCAAGGGGCTGGCGTTCTTCAACATGGATGATGATGGTATCGGGCAGGCGCCGTTCAACCGTTGCCGTACGGACCCACGATAGTTGTTCAATCCGTTCGCGCGCTGCGTCGGCATCAAAAGTAATAATCGGCGATCCCGGTTTTTGTCCGATGGCGGCCAAAAGCGCGTTGGGGTCGGTGCGGTGGCGCCCGGCAACGTCGATGGTATTGACGACCATGCCAAAGCGGGCAGATGCATCAATGGCTTCGCTCTGGGCGGTTGCCAGCCATTGCTCGGTTTTGCCACTTTGCCACAGGGCAATCGGGCCGCCCACGATCAGGGCGGTGGCACTGATCCAGCGGCAAACACGGCCAACCTTGCGGAAAATGGCGCTCCAGCCATATTCGCGTTGAACCTTTTCGCGGCGTTCGCGCGCCTGATCGGCGATTGTTATCGTTCGCATGTGGCGTCCTCAACCATCCACGCAACAATATCGGCAAAGCTCATGCCTTCGTGTCGGGCCGCATCGGGCACCAGCGACGTCGGGGTCAGGCCCGGCTGGGTGTTAATTTCCAGAATTGCCAGCCGGTCATGTTCCGGGTCATAGCGAAAATCGGCGCGGGCGACACCACGGCAGCCCAGGGCACGATAGGCCTGTTCGGCGCAATCGCGAACCCGCGTGCGCAAGGCTGAGGGGACATCGGCGGGAATAATATGCTGTGATCCGCCATTGGCATATTTGGACTGGTAATCATAAAAGGCGTGGTTGCCGGTTAAAATTTCAATCACTTCCATGGCTTCGCCGTCTTTGACGGCCACGGTCATTTCGCGCCCGGCAACATATTCTTCCTGCATCACACCGTCGCCATGCACCCAGTCACGCGCCAGCATGTTTTCTTCTTCTTCGGCATTCAGGATGATTTCCACCCCGACCGACGACCCTTCGTTATTGGGCTTTAGAACATAGGGGGGCGGCAGGGCGATGCCGTTTTTAATGTCGTCGCGGCTAACATAAATATGTTTGGCACAGGGCAGGCCGTTTTCACGAAACAGGGCCTTCGCGCTCATTTTATCCATCGCAATGGCCGATGCACGCACGCCGGAATGCGTATAGGGAATGTTTAAAATTTCCAGCAATCCCTGAACCGCGCCGTCTTCGCCCCAGCGCCCATGCAGGGCATTAAAAATAACGTCGGGTTTGGGCGACAGGCTGGTGATTTGTCGGGCGAGATCGCGGGTGGCGTCAATTTCTGAAACGGCATAGCCCTTTTCGCGCAATGCCTTGGAAACCTCGCGCCCGGTGGACAGCGAAACATCGCGTTCGGCTGACCACCCGCCATAAATCATCGCGACATGCTTGCTCATGCGTCTTTTCCCACAATCGATTGTCCCAAACGTTCGCCAATCCGGCGAATTTCCCACTGCAAATCAATGCCCGAATGTGCCCGCACACGCCGTCGCACTTCGTCACCCAGGTTTTCCAGATCCTGCGCACTGGCGTCGCCCAGATTGATCATGAAATTGCAATGCTGCGGTGAAATTTGTGCGCCGCCAATGGTTAATCCCCGGCATCCTGCCGCATCAATAACTTCCCATGCCCGCTTGGGTGTGGGGTTGGCAAAGGTGGAGCCGCCGGTTTTGGCGCGTACCGGCTGGCTTGCATTGCGGGCTTCGCTGATTTCAGTCATGCGCCGGGCAATTTCGGCTTTGTCCCCGGCGCTGGCACGCAAAACGGCCTTGGTAAAAATCCAGTCATCGGGAATGTTACAATGCCGGTATGTCAGGCCCATTTCGTTGACGGCCAGATCATGGATTTCGCCATGGCTGTCAATCGCCTCGGCCCGGATCAACACATCATGCATGTCGCTGCCATAGGCCCCGGCATTCATCCGCAGGGCACCGCCAATGGTGCCGGGAATGCCCGATAGAAATTCAAGCCCGCCCAGCCCTGCTTCCTGTGCAACTGTCGCAACATTGCCATCAAGCGCACCGGCACCGGCATGGATTTCGTCGCCGTGAACCGTAACATCGGTAAAGGGACGCCCCAGTCGCACCACAACCCCGCGCAAACCCCCGTCACGCACCAGCAAATTTGACCCGACACCAATAACGGTAACGGGAATTTCATTTGGCTTGTCGCGCAAAAAAAGGGCCAGATCATCGGCATCGGCAGGGCGAAACATCACATCGGCCGGGCCGCCAACCTGAAACCAGGTGACTTTCGCCAGCGATGCGCCTTCGCGCAGCTTGCCACGTACTTTGGGCAAATGATCAATGATCGGGGTGTGGTGTACAGAAGTCATGACGATTTAAGGGCCTCCATCCCGGCGGGCAGGGCATTGGCCCAGGTACTGATGGAACCAGCGCCAAGGCACACCACAAGGTCGCCTTTTTGGGCGATACCCGTTACGACATTTGCCAGTTCATCTGGGCTGCTTAGGGCCAGTACCTTGCGATGGCCCCGGTTGCGCAATCCTTCGACCAGGGCATCGCGGTTGGCCCCCTCAATCGGGCTTTCGCCTGCTGTATACACATCGGCGACAATTACGGTGTCGGCATCGTTAAAGCAGGTACAAAATTCCTCGAACAGGTCATGGAGGCGCGAATAACGGTGCGGTTGTACGACTGCAATCACATTGTTTTGGGTAGCCGAACGTGCCGCTTTCAAAACAGCGCGAATTTCCACCGGGTGATGGCCGTAATCATCGATAATCGTAACACCATCGACTTCGCCGGTTTTGGTAAAGCGGCGCTTGACCCCGGTAAAGCCGTCAAAGGCCGATACGATTTTGTCGTCGTCAATGCCCAGTTCCAGCGCCACGGTGATGGCGGCCAGCGAATTGGAAATGTTATGATCGCCCACCATTGGCAAACGCACATTGTGAATGATGCGTTCCGCACTATCAACGCGTTCACGAATGACAACGTCAAAGGTGCTTTGGCCAATTTCGGTGCGTACATTGGTGGCGCGCACATCGGCTTGCGGTGAAAAACCAAAGGTAAAAATGCGGCGGTCGGTTACCCGGCCAATCAGGGCCTGGACTTCGGGATGGTCGATGCATAAAACGGCAAAGCCGTAAAACGGAATGTTCTGAACAAAGTTTTTGAACGCCTCGCGCAGCTGATCGAAACTTTTCCAGTGATCCAGATGTTCGGGGTCAATATTTGTGACAACGGCAATGGTCGAGGGGACCTTGACAAAGGTACCATCAGACTCGTCGGCCTCCACCACCATCCAGTCGCCATCCCCCAGGCGGGCATTGGTGCCATAGGAATTGATGATACCACCATTGATAACTGTCGGGTCCAGCCCGGCGGCATCCAGCATGGTGGCGACCAGCGATGTTGTGGTGGTTTTACCATGCGTACCGCCGACGGCGATGGCAGCCTTAAGGCGCATCAGTTCGGCCAGCATTTCTGACCGGCGCACAACAGGGATCATGTTGGCGCGCGCGGCAACCACTTCGGGGTTATCGGGCTTTACCGCCGTTGAAATGACCACAACCTTGGCATCGGCAACATTTTCGGCATCGTGGCCGATAAACACGGTAATGCCCAGATTGCGCAGACGTTGGACATTGGCGTTGTCCGCCATGTCGGAACCCTGCACCTGATAGCCCAGATTGTGCAAAATCTCGGCGATGCCAGACATGCCGATCCCGCCGATCCCGACAAAATGGATGTTTCCGATGCCAAGCGGCAGGGTTTTCATGCGAGGTCTCCTTGGACGTGTGGTGTTTTTTGTTTCAGATCGACCGGTGTTCCCGCCGGGTTCAGCCCCAGCAGGTCCAGCACCATGTCGGCCAGCCGTTCGGCGGCATTGGTCCGTGCGGCACTGCGTGCGCCTTCGGCAGCAAGGGCAAGGGCGGCGGGGCCGGTTAAAAGTTTCGCCAGTCTTTCACTAACGATTTCGACGGTAAAGCGTTCCTGCGATAACATCCATGCGCCGCCCGCCTGTTCGACCTGTTCGGCATTATAGCGCTGATGGTCGTCAATTGCGTGGGGCAGGGGCACCAGCAGGGATGGCCGCCCGGCAACCGTTAATTCCGCTACCGTCGATGCGCCAGAACGCGCAATCACCAGATGTGCATCGCGCAATCGTTGCGGAATATCGTCAAAAAACGGCTTTAGCGTGACATCAATGCCCGAACCTTCATAGGTTTTGGCGGCTTTTTCCAGGTCTTCGGCGCGGGCTTGCTGGGTAATGTGCAGGCGCGATTTAAGCGCATCTGGCAGGCGAATGATGGCTTCGGGCAGAATGTCAGACAGGATGCGTGCGCCCTGGCTGCCACCGGTTATTAAAACATTTACCGCACCGTCATCAGCCGGGGCCTGATAAGGGGCGGTGGCAAGGGCAGCAATTTCCTGACGGACGGGGTTGCCCGTCCAGACGACGCGGGGTTTGTCGGCATCGTCAATCAGGCGGACCTCGGGAAATGATGTGGCGATGCGTGCTGCCGCCCCGGCCACAACCCGGTTGGCCCGGCCCAAAACGGCATTTTGTTCGTGAATGGCAAGGGGAATATGCAAGGCCTTTGCCGCCACAGTCGCCGGGATAGAGGCATAACCGCCAAATCCGATAACAGCAGCAGGGCGAATTTTTTTAAGGTGGCGCCGGGCCTGCCATGTGCCAAGGGCAAGGCGGAACATGCCGGTTAACCGTCCCCGGAGTCCCTTGCCGGCAATACCCCCGGCAGGGAGCAAAATGGTGGTTACACCTTCGACATTTTCAGTATAGCGGGCGGCCCGGGCATCGGTGAAAAATACCACCTTCGCCCCACGCCTGACCAAGGCGCGCGCCAGCGAAACCGCAGGAAACATATGCCCGCCGGTTCCGCCTGATGTCAGGGCAATGCACTGCCCGTCAAGCGGGGTGTCGGCAATGGTGAAATCGTCTGTCGTCATGGTGGACATGTAACCTGCGCGAAACTCGGATGGACCTAAAGGCCGGATGCTTCAAGAGAAACCGAGAAAGGTTAATATCCTTTCAAACGCAGGCGAAAAACGGCCTAGTTGGTGCTTCTTTTTCGCGTCAGGGCCAAAATAAAGCCCATGCTGATGGCAATGGCAACTGTTGACGACCCGCCATAGGACACAAACGGCAAGGTCATGCCTTTGGGCGGGACAAGTTGCAGGGTCGATGCCATGTTGATCATGGCCTGTAAACCAAACTGAACCAGAAGCCCGGTTACCGCGAGAACGACAAACATGTTGCGTTCGCCCATCATGCGCGACAGGCCCCGCATGATGATGAAGGTGAAAATACCCACCACCAGCAGGCAAAATAACAGGCCGAATTCCTCGCCTGCGACGGCAAAAATAAAGTCGGAATGGGCATCGGGCAGATAGTTTTTAACTGTGCCTTCGCCCGGCCCCTGGCCCATGATGCCGCCATTCATGAAGGCTTCCATCGACCGCTGGATCTGATAATTGTCGCCCGTTGCCGGGTCAAGAAAACGGTCCACGCGTGATTGCACGTGCGGCAAAATCAGATAGGCCGAAGCCGCCAGGCCAACCACGCTCATCCCCAGGCCGAAAACCAGCACGATAGGCAGGCCGGCCAGAAAAATTTGTGCTGACCAGATCGCTGTAATCACCACTGTTTGCCCGAAATCGGGCTGGATCATCAGCAAAATGATGCAGGTTGCCAGCAACATGCAGCTAACGATATAGCCCGGGAAATTGGGGTTTAAGCGCCCTTCGGAAAACATCCAGGCAGCAACAACGGCAAAGGCCGGTTTTAAAAATTCCGATGGCTGGATGGTGACGCCGCCAAAATTGATCCAGCGGACAGCGCCCTTGATTTCCGCGCCAACAAAGGGCGTTACAATCAGCATGGCGACCACGCCTAAAAACATGATCGAGGCGAGCCTGCGCACCCATTTGATCGACAGCATGGAAATGCCACCGGCACAAATAACCGCCAGTGCCAAAAAGAAAAACTGCCTGCGGACAAAGTGAAAGCTATCGACACCAATACGGTCAGCGACAGGCGGGCTGGCTGACATCACCAGAAGTGCGCCGATACCCATTAACAATATGGTTGCTGCCAGCAACCAGCGGTCCACGGTCCACCACCACACACTTAAAACCGACGTATCGGCGCGTGAAAAGGCAGTATTGCCATTTTTATCGCCAAACAGGGATTTCATAAGGACTCCAGACCGGGGGACTGTGACGACAGGGTGCCAAACAGGGTGCGAAAGGCATCGCCGCGGGCTTCAAAACTTTTGAACTGGTCAAAGGATGCACAGGCAGGCGACAACAAAATAATCGGGGTTAACGGCGCATTTTCATCGTTGGTGTGGCCGGCTTTGTCGGCCCTGGCGCAATCAAGTGCGCGTGCGGTGGCAATTTCCAGTGTGCCGCATTTTTCATAGGGCAAATCGCCATCCAGTTTAGCGGCAAAATCGTCTGTTGCACTGCCAATCAAAAAGGCCTTTTTGATCCGTCCATACCATGGTTCCAGTCCGTCAATGCCGCCTTCCTTGGGTTTGCCGCCCAAAATCCAGTAAATGTTGTCATAGGCAGACAGCGCCTTTGCGGTGGCTTCGGCATTGGTGGCTTTGCTGTCATTAACAAAAACAATGTCATCAATTGTGCCGATTTGTTCCTGGCGATGGGCAAGACCGGGAAAGGACATAACCCCGGCCAGGATATTGGCGGGGGCAACGGCGCGCGCCCGGCACAGGGCATAGGCAAAGGCAATGTTTTGCCAGTTATGTCGGCCGGGCATGTGGGACACGGTGGCAAGGTCCAGCACCGGGTTTTTATGGCCGTCAAGGTCATCGACCAGCCAGTGACCATCGACATAAACCCCATGCGGGGCCGGGCCGTTTACCGAAATTTCAACCATGCGATGGCCGCCTTCGCGGGCCAGTTCGGTTGCCATTTGCGCACAGGGTTCATCATCAATTGAAATGATCGCCCATTTCGGCCCTTTTTGGCGGGCAAAAATATTGCGTTTTGCGCCGATATAGCCCGGCATGCCGCCGTGACGGTCCAAATGATCAGGCGTTATGTTTAAAAGCGCGCTGGCATCAAAGGCAGCGTCAGCAATCAGGTCTAACTGATAACTTGACAGTTCCAGTACGTAACAATCGTCGGTATCAAGGGCATCAAACCCCAAAACCGGATACCCCAGATTGCCGCCAACCTGGGTTTTGATACCCGATTGGGCGATGATATGGGCGGTTAACGCGGTGGTGGTTGATTTGCCGTTGGTGCCGGTAATCGCCAGCATGGGGACATGGGCCGCTGTGGTGCAAAGCAGTTCCACATCACAGATAATCGGTTTGCCTGCCCGGCGTGCTTTTTCGGCCGCCGGGTGCGGGGTTGGAAATGTGGAGGGAATGCCGGGGCTGATCACCAGCATGTCGGGCTGGTTCCAGTCGCATTCCACCAGATTAACCGGCGTGACACTCAAGTCATCAAGCTGATGGCGGCTATCGGCATTATCATCCCAGGCCCAAACCGTGGCACCTGACTTGATCAGGGCCTTCACACTGGCCAGCCCCGATTTGCCCAGGCCCAGAACCGCAACGGTTTTTCCGCGCAAATGTGAAAGATCGATCAATGTCGCGTTCCATTCAAAACAGGGTAAGTCTTAACGCAGTTTAAGGGTGGCAAGGCCGATCAGGGCCAGAATGACCGAGATGATCCAGAACCGGATCACGATAGTGGGTTCGTGCCAGCCTTTTTTTTCAAAATGGTGATGAAGCGGAGCCATGCGAAACACGCGTTTGCCGGTCAGCTTGAACGATCCGACCTGAATAATCACCGACACCGTTTCAAGGACGAACAAACCGCCAATAATCGCCAGGACCAGTTCGTGTTTGGTAACAACGGCAACCGCACCCAGCGCCCCGCCAAGGGCCAAAGACCCGGTATCGCCCATAAACACCATGGCGGGGGGGGCGTTGAACCATAAAAAGCCTAATCCGGCACCGACAAGTGCGCCCAGTAACACGGTTAATTCACCGGACCCGGCGATATAATGAACCTGTAAATAATCGGCAAACTGAACGTTACCAATCAGATACGTGATCAGGGCAAAGCTGGCGGCGGCAATCATAACCGGGACAATGGCAAGGCCATCCAGCCCGTCGGTCAGGTTGACAGCATTTGACGCCCCAACCATGACAAACATGGCAAAGGGAACGAAAAACCAGCCCAGATCCAGTAACAGGTTTTTGAAAAACGGAAAGGCCAACTGGGTTGCCAGGGCCGGGTCGGTATTGTGGGCAATCCACCATGATGCCAGAACGGCAATGGAAAACTGTCCCAGCAGTTTGACCTTGCCCGGCAGGCCTTTGGAATTGCGTTTGGACACCTTTAAAAAGTCATCCATGAAACCCAGAAAACCATAGCCAATGGTAACCAGTAAAACCGCCCACACATAGGGGTTGGTCAGGTCGGCCCACAACAGGGTCGCCACACAGGTAGAAATCAGAAGCAAAAGGCCGCCCATGGTGGGCGTGCCTTTTTTGGTCAGAAGGTGGCTTTCCGGCCCGTCTTCGCGAATGGGCTGCCCTTCGTTTTGGCGGGCGCGCAACTGGTCGATCAGCCAGGGACCCAGCACAAATGCCAGCACCAGCGATGTGAAAACAGCTCCGCCGGTACGAAAGGTGATGTACCGAAACAGATTAAACAGCGGAAACTGGTCAGCCAGCGGGTATAGCAGGTTATAGAGCATCGCCCCTTGGGTCCCTTATGCGTCAGTTGGATGTCGGGGCAGTGCCCGTATGGCCGGATTTTAAAGCGGAAACAATTTTAGAAACGTAAATGCCAAGCGAACCTTTGATTAAAACCACATCGCCATCGCGTATTTCGGCGTGAATGGGGGAAATCGCGTCCTCGGCGGCATCAAAATGGCCTAAATGGCGGTCGTCGGGCAGTTCTTGTGCCAGCAGGGCCATCATGGGGCCAACCGTAAAAACACCGTCGATTCCCAGATGTTCAAGCGGATGGGCAAGGTCGCGGTGCATTTGTTCGGCTTCGGCACCCAGTTCGCGCATGTCGCCCAAAACAGCAATGCGGCGGCCTTTGCCTTCGGGTTTTTCGTTTGCCAGCAGTTTTAACCCGGCCATCATCGATGTCGGGTTGGCGTTATAGGCATCGTCGATCAAAACATACTGGCCGGTTTTGGCCCCGGCTTTGTTGTTGATGGCAAGGATATGGCGTGCGCCGCGCCCGGCAGGGGGGGTGACATCGGCCAAATCCTGCGCAGCCCGCACCACATCGGCACCCAGCTGGTCAACGCAGGCCAAAATCGCCAGCGAATTGATGACCCAGTGTTCACCGGGGCACCCAATAAAATATTCCAGATCACGGCCCCCGACACGGGCCCGAACGGCACTGCCGCCGGTAACAATATTGGCTTCAAACAGGCGGTAATCGGCGGTGGCATCGGTGCCAAAAGCCTTGATGGTGGAAATGCCCAGTTCTTTGGCCCGGCGGGCCAGGGCAAAATAATGCAAATTGTCGCGATTAAGGACAGCGGCGCCATCCTTGTCCAGCCCCTCAAAGATTTCGGCCTTGGCCTTGGCGATTTCGCCTTCATCCTTGAAATATTCGGTATGCGCGCCCACCACATTGGTGATCAATGCCACCGAGGGTTTCACCATTTGAACCAGCGGGGTAATTTCGCCCGGGTGGTTCATACCAATTTCAAAAACGCCATATTCGGCATCGACCGGCAGGGTCGCCAAACTGAGCGGCACGCCCCAATGGTTGTTAAAGCTGGCCGGGCTGGCGTGGGTTTTGCCCTGTTCGCCCAGAACATATTTAAGGGCTTCCTTGGTGCCGGTTTTTCCAACACTGCCGGTAATGGCGATGATTTTGGCTTTGCTGCGTGCGCGCCCTGCCAGGCCAAGGCGCACCATGGCATCAAGGGTATCGTCAACAATCAGGGCCGGGGCATCGGGCGGTAAAACCGACCCGTCGGAAACAAGGGCGGCGGCACAGCCTGCCTCAAACGCCTTGGCGACAAACTGGTGACCGTCAAAATTCGGGCCTTTTAAGGCAATGAACAAATCGCCAGGCCGGGTTTTGCGGCTGTCGATTGAAATGCCGGTTATCTGCCAGTCGCCAGCGACGATGCCGCCGGTGGCGGATACGGCATCTTCTGCCGTCCATAAAACAGCTTTGCTCATCACGTTTCTTCTTTCCGTTGGTCAGGTCTCTGTCTGTCTGGCAGATCACACGTTACCCCATGCGCTACCCCGCCCCGAAACGGGCAGGGTAACGGCGGGTATATACGTGGCTAGTTGCCACCCAGCAACAGATTGCGGGCCACAGCCGCATCGTCAAATGGCAATACGTTTGCGCCAACGATCTGGCCGCGTTCATGGCCTTTGCCGGCAATAATCAAAATGTCATTACGTTGCAAGATGCCAATGCCGCGTTTGATGGCTTCGGCGCGGTCGCCAATTTCAACCGCCCCTTCGCACGCGACCTTGATGGCGGCACGAATGGTTGCCGGGTCTTCGCTGCGCGGGTTGTCGTCGGTGATAATGGCGATATCGGCATTGTCTTTAACAACGCGGCCCATTTCCGGGCGTTTGCCGGTATCGCGGTCGCCACCGGCGCCAAAAATGCAAATCACCCGGCCCTTGCAATGGGGGCGCACGGCCTTGATCACGGTTTCAAGGGCATCGGGGGTGTGGGCGTAATCGACAAAAACCGGCGCGCCAAACTTGGTTTTACCCACCAGTTCCAACCGGCCCCGCACACCTTGCAGTTTTTCAAGGGCAGCAACCGCATCGTCAATTTCCGCACCCGATGCAATGACAATGCCCAGGGCTGCCAGGGCATTCATGACCTGGAAGGTGCCCATCAGCGGTAAATGCACACTGTATTCGCCATTGTCGATGGCAAGTTTGATTTTCGTGCCTGTGGCATCGGGTTTGGTGGACAGCAATTTAATGCCATCGCCTTTGGTGCCATAGGACAATATGTCAATGCCGCGATCCTGGCAGATGCGTTGCAGCAGGTCATATTGGGCGATATCGGCATTGATGACGGCAGTACCATCCGCCATCAACAGGTTTTGAAACAACCGGGCCTTGGCCGCAAAATATTTGGCAAAGTCGCCGTGATAATCCAGGTGGTCGCGCGACAGGTTGGTAAAGGCCGCAACGCGGACCTTGACGCCATCGAGCCGGTGCTGGTCCAACCCGTGCGAACTGGCTTCCATGGCAACATGGGTTACACCAATATCGGACATTTCGGCCAGCGACTGGTGCAGGGCAACCGGGTCGGGCGTGGTAAGCGACCCGGGGATTTTGGCCCCGGCAGCGCGAATGCCCAATGTGCCGATGGACCCCGATGTTTTACCCAGCAATGTCCAAAGCTGTTCGGTGAAAACAGCGGTGGATGTTTTGCCATTGGTGCCAGTAATGGCGGCAATGGTATCGGGCTGCTTGCCGTAAAAACGGGCCGCAAGCTGCGCATAACGCTGGCGTGGGTTTTCAACCGGAATCAACGGCACGGTAATGGCCGGTGTTTTCGGGGTATTGGTTTTTGCCAAAATCGCCGACGCCCCCAGTTTGATGGCGTCGTCAATATATTTGGCACCGTCTTCTCGCGCCCCCGGAAGGGCGGCGAACATATATCCATCACGGACTGCGCGTGAATCTGCGGTCAGGCCCTTGATATCAGGGTCCTGTCCTTCGGCATGTTTTAATGCCGCCTGATCTCCTGCCATAAGCTCAGAAAGACGCAAGTTTGCGTTCCTCTTTGCGAAGATCCAAACGCAACGCTTGCTCTATTTCCGGCGCCTTCGCGTACGCCGGTTCGATCCCCAGTAGGGGAGCAATACGTGTCACAACCTTACCCACTGCCGGTGCTGCTACCCAGCCGGCCGTGGCGTATCCATAAGTTTCTTTTGTTCCTTGCGGACCATCTAACGTCACCAGAACCACATAGCGCGGGTCCTGCATCGGAAAGGCGGCCACAAAGGTAGACATTCGGGCATTCTTTACGTAGCGCCCGTTAACCAGCTTGTCGGCTGTACCGGTTTTCCCGCCAAGGAAGTAACCCGGTACGTCGGCTTTTTTGCCGGAACCTTCGGTAACAACAAGACGCATCAAACGGCGCATGTCGTCAGAAGTCTTTTTTGAAATAACCCGCACACCTGCCGGGGCACCGTCCTGTTTCAGGATCGTGCTGGGGCGGCGAATGCCGCCATTGGAAATGGTTGAAATGCCATTCACCAGTTGCAGGGGGGTAACCGCAATGCCATGCCCGTAGGAAATCGTCATCAGGTTGATTTCACGCCACGGGTTGGGCAAAAGCGGGGAGGCAACTTCGGGCAGTTCGACATCGGACGGGTCGAGAAAGCCAAAGTCTTTCAAATATTTTTTCTGGGTTTCAATACCAAAATCCATCGCCATGCGGGCCGAGCCGATATTCGAGCTGTAAGCCAGGATTTCGGGCACTGTCAGCCAGCGGTTTTCGCCATGAAAGTCATGGATGGTAAACCGGGCGACGCGCATGGGTTTGGTGGCATCGTAGGTGCTGTAAAGTGTCGATGTGCCGGTATCAAGCGCAATGGCAGCATTAAACAGTTTAAACACCGATCCCTGTTCGTAAACACCCAGCGTTGCGCGGTTAAAACGCGCGTCTGCCGGGCCCTGACCGGGACGGTGTGGGTCAAAGTCGGGCAGGGAAACCATGCCCATGACTTCACCGGTATAAATGTCCATTACCAGGCCGGTGGCCCCGGCGGCACTGTATGTTTCCATTGCGCTGGAAACCTCGGCGCGCAGGGCATGCTGCACCCGGATATCAAGCGACAGGCGCAACGGGCCGGAATTGCTGCGCAAATCATTATCAAATTCGCGTTCGGCGCCGGCAATGCCGTTATTGTCAATATCGGTAAAGCCCAGCACATGGGCAAAAAGGCGGCCTTGCGGGTAAACGCGGCGTTCTTCGCGCTGAAAATTCAGGCCGGGAATACCAAGCGCATTGACCTTGTATTGCTGGTCCGGGGTCAGGTTGCGGCGCAACCAGACAAATGCCTTTTGCGAGCCCAAATGGCGGATCAGCGTATCGCGATCCAGGCCGGGCAACACGGTCAGCAAATGGTCGGCCGCGCCAACCGGGTCCTTGATCACACGGGCATCAGCATAAAGCGAACTGGTCGGAAGGTCGGTCGCCAGCAAAATGCCGTTGCGATCCACAATATCGGCGCGTTCAGTCTTAAGTTCCTTGCTATCCGTACCTGCGGTTAAATCAGGTTCGTTGCCCTGTTTTAGCACGGTGGCATTAAACAGGCCCCCGGCGATCCACAAAAAGCCGATGCCGAACATGATGCCGGTAATAAAAATGCGGTTACGCGCTGTTTCCAGCGCGTGTTTTTCACGTTGTTCGGGGCCCAGTTCCGGGCGATCACCGCGCAGCCAGTATGAAAAGCGTAACAGGTTCATTGCTGGCCCCCGGTTTCCGGGGCAGGAATGCCAACGCTGGGGCCATCAATGATCATGTTTTCCGATGCTTCGTCATAGGCGCTTTCGCCTGGCCGGTCGCGCGGGGCGGGCATATAGGCCACGGCTTCACCAAATTTGTCCAGACGGTAGCGTTTGGCATCGGTGTCGGTCGGAATTGTGTCGATGCTGGCCATTTGCAGGGGCTGAATCTGGTCAAGTTTCAGATATTCCCGGGCCAGCTTTTCAATCCGGCCCGGTGCATTCAGATAGCTCCATTCCGCCTGAAAAACGTGGATGCTTTCCTGTTCGTCAAGAATGTCGGACTGAATGGCGGCATAACGCCGTTCCAGACGTTCCACTTCGTGCGAAACCCAATAGGTGCCAACGCCGATCAAAACCGTCATTAAAAACCAGAAACCGGTTACGATTTTGGTCATGCGGTGCCTCCTGCTTTAAGGGTGGCGGTGGCGGGCAGGTCGTTGCGCGCAGCAGCGCGCAATTTGGCCGACCGGGCACGCGGGTTGGCGCGCAACTCGTCTTTCTCGGCAGTGACGGCCTTGCGGCTAAGTGTGCTGAAGGTCGGTTTGGCGGCTTCGGGTTCGCCGGGCAGGCGGCGCGACTGTTTGCGCGGGTCGCCGCAACGTTCCTTGAAAAAGGTTTTCACCAGCCGGTCTTCCAGTGAATGGAAGGTGACAACCACCAGACGTCCGCCCGGCTTCAAAATGGCTTCGGCGGCATTTAAGGCGCGGTCCAGCTCGCCCAGTTCATCATTTACGTGGATGCGCAGGCCCTGAAAAGTACGGGTCGCCGGGTCGATGCCGTCTTTGGATTTACGCACAACCGATCGCACGGCACTGGCAAGCTGGCCGGTGCTGGTAAACGGGGTTTCGGCACGCATTTCCACAATTTTATGGGCGACCTTGCGCGAGGCGCGTTCTTCGCCAAACCGGTAAATGACATTGGCGATGTCTTCTTCGTCGGCGGTATTGATGAAATCAGCCGCGCTGGGGCCAGACATCGACATGCGCATATCAAGCGGGCCATCGGTGCGAAACGAAAATCCGCGATCAGCCTGGTCGATCTGCATGGACGACACACCGATATCAAGAACGATGCCATCTACCTGTGCAACACCGTGTGTCGGCAGCAGGGTTGCCATATCGCCAAAGCAGCCTTCAACCATGTGAAAGCGTCCATCATAGTCAGCTGCCAGTTTGGTGCCGGTTTCAACCGCACTTGGGTCGCGGTCGATGCCATAAAGGGTGCAGGGCGCATGATCAAGAATGGCGCGGCTGTAACCGCCTGCGCCAAATGTGCCGTCTACAATGATTTCGCCTTCGGCGGGTTTTAGATATTCCAGCACTTCGCGCAGCAAAACCGGTTTGTGCGGGGCCGGTGCAGACGGGTCAAACAGCAAGGGGGATGTTGTCATGCCTCGTCCTCCGGTGTTTCTACAGCAGAACCGGGGGGCGTGCCGGCGCTACGCGCAGGGGACGCGGCAGCCGGTTTCAGCTTAAGGGTTGAACCGCGATTGACAACCCGGGTGCGGCTGGCGGTTTTACGATCAGCAAAGGTGTCGGGGTTCCAGATGCGGAAGGTGCGGCCCCGGCCCACAAAGGCAACCTGATCGGTGATGCCGGCATATTCGATTAATTCGGGTGGCAAAATGATGCGGCCTTCGCCATCAAACGGCAGGGCATGCGACGCGCCAAGGATGGTGTCGGCAAGGTCTTCGGCCTCGTCGGAAAACATTTCCAGATCGTCAAGCGATGCCGCAATGCGTTCCATGTGGCTTTCAGAACAGCCTTCGATAGTGGGTTCCTTGGGGGATTCATAAACATAAATGCCGGCAAATCCGTCTTCTTCAAGGGCGGCACGGAACCGTTTGGGCACGGATACGCGCCCTTTCCGATCCAGTTTGTGAATGTGCGTCCCGGTGAACAGCACCCGCCTTAATCCCCTGAAAATCGACCACTGGAAAACGAAGTTTGGAAAAAGACATCGCCAACCAGACGTCTGTGCCCCACTCGGCACCGCTAAAATGCCTATGGAATGGGGTACCATGGGATATCATGGGGGTCAATGGGAATTGATGGGTTCAACTATGAAATTTGTGGGCAATTCTGCCCTTTTCTGGCCTTTTTTGGGTAGCGGCATATTGGGCTGAACAGGGCATAAAAGGTGCGATTTCAGTATGTTTTTGCGTTTTGGACCATGAAAACCCAAATATGACCATAGCAGCCCATCGGGGATTGGTTTTTGGGCCAGGATGGAGTTTGATGGGATAAACGGTGCCTTTGCCTGTTATGATCTGCCTGTCTGCCCTGTTGCGAACCGGAGTCAGTTTTGCAAATAAAGACTATAATCAGGTTAATTGCCTGCCAGGTTTTTGTGCCTTGCCTGTTGATGGCTTTGCCTGCACTGGCGCAAAACAGTACCAGCAGTCAAAGCCGTTCGGGCACGGCAAACCATGGTAAAAACCAGTCGGACAGCACCTATAGCGCGATTTCCCCGCAAATGCGCCAGATGCTGCCCGCCCTGATGCAGCAATTGCAAAATAACCCCGCCCTGTTGCAGCAATTTGGTCTTGGCGGGCTGGGTGGGCTCGGCGGTTTTGGTGGCATGACGGGTGCCGCAGTTGGGCAGGGCAGTGATGATGACGGGTTTGGAACGGGCGGTGCGGGTATTCCCATGCCGGCCATTCCCGGTGTTAATGTGCCCAATGTTGCCGGTGCGCAAAATGGCAATGGGGCCGCCGGTGCCAATGCCGCAACGCAGGCGCAACTGGATGCCGCCCGCAAGGGGGGGCTGGTGGTGCCGCCGATGGCGGTGCCCGAACAGGTTACGATTTATCGGGCGCAATATCACCCGTCCGACATTAATCAGGATGGCCGGATCGATGCCGACGAGGCAGCAAGTTATGCGGCCTGGATGTTTCGCCGTCATGACATAAACGGTGATAATGTGCTGGTGATGCGCGAATTTTCCGCCGTCGAGGCCTTGCCCGGATCGGCCGATGCCAACCGTAACCGGTTGCGTACCGAGGCCCGCAGGCTGGAATTGCTGTTTCCTGAATTCGACAGCAACCAAAACCAGATGATTGAAAAAAGCGAATTCATGGCAAAGGTTGCGGCAACATTTGATGAAAAACGCGGAAATGCAAGTGATGTCAGCCCGTTTGTATTTCAGACGGTTTTACCGTTTTAGCTGTTAAGGGGCAGCGTGCCGACCTGTCGGTAATGCTGTTGATGGCGGGCATGTTAAAGAACTGTCACGACTGAAAGGGTGACAAAACCGGCCTTGCAGGTCATACATGGCCAAAATGTCCCGGTCCGAGATGACGGAGAACGTACATGGAAAGCAACGAAATTTACGCCCCGCTACGCACATCGACAGATGGCGATGCGCCGGAACATACCGAAGGCGACGTTACCGTGTCCGGGGCGGATGTTGAAGAACATGGCGCGGTTGAACTGAGCGCGAAACACGCTGGCGACCATGATGACTATGACGCCGAGGACGACATTTACCGCGATAGCGACAACCCCACCGAACAACTTGATCGCGAGCTTGCCCGGGAACATGTTGACGAAACAGGCAACGATGCGGGGCACGAGGCAACCGGCGAACCGGCCGGTGAGCTTGCGGTGCTGGCGGGAACCAAAATCGTTGCACCGGGCAAGGCGGCCAAGGCCGCCCCGGTATGGATTGATTTGTTCGAGCCAACAGCCAGCGAATTGCGCGCGATAGAGGCCCGTTTTGGCATTGAGGTGCCAACCCGTGAAGAAATGCAGGAAATTGAACTTTCATCGCGTTTGTATGATGAAAACGGTGCATTGTTCATGACGGTAACGGTGTTAAACAAAGCCGCAACCGACGACCCTGAATCCATTGCCGTTACCTTTATTATGGTCAAAAAAACGCTGATTACGTTGCGTTATGCCGACCCGATCCCGTTTAAAACCTATACGCGGCGGGTGAAACGCACGCCGGGGCTGGCAAGTTCGGCTGACGCCGTTTTGCTGGGTTTGCTGGAACAGATTGTCGACCGGCTGGCAGATATTATGGAAATTTCTGTTGCTGATCTTGAGAAAATTTCCAATGCGGTGTTTTCCAAGGAAGGCAACGGATCAGACCAGGATCACCACGAAAACCTGCGCCGTATTGGCCGGGCAGGCAACCTTGCCAGCAAGGCCAAGGATAGCCTGTTGAACCTGAATCGCATGGCGCTGTTTTTAAACACCCAGGCCCGCTTTAAAAAAGACCCGAAAGCACGGCTGAAAACGCTTTCACGCGATATTTTGTCGATTACCGAACATGCCAATTTCGTTGCCAACAAGGTGACGTTTCTGCTGGATGCGACACTGGGCATGATCAACCTGGAACAGAATAATATCATCAAGATTTTTTCGGTCGCGGCGGCGGCGTTTTTGCCCCCCACCCTGATCGCCAGCATTTACGGTATGAACTTTCAGTTCATGCCCGAACTGCATTGGCAATTTGGCTATCCGCTGGCGATTGGATTGATGATTTTGTCGGCCGTTGGTCCGCTTTGGTATTTCAAACGGAAAGGCTGGTTGTAAACCGGGCGCGATAGGCGCCTGGCGCAACACCCAAATGTTTTATAAAGCAGCGCCGCATACGTTCGTCGTCGCCAAAACCGCATAAAACGGCAATATGGGCAATGGTGTTATGGGTGGTTTCAAGATAATCGCGTGCTGCATCCATCCGCATTTTTTCCAGCGCAAGGGCCGGGCCCGTGCCGGTTTCACGGGCATAAATACGCGAAAAATTACGCGGGCTCATATGGGCCTGTGCCGCCAGGTCTTCGACGCCCAGCCGTAAATGCAGGTTTTTCCGTATCCATACATGCAAGGCATCAAACCGGCCATTACGGTCATAGGCCTGTTGGTTTAGGGGCTGACTAAATTGCGACTGGCCGCCGGGGCGCTTGATAAACATGATCAGGCCGCGCGCCACGGCCAGCGCTGCTTCGCGGCCCAAATCCTCCTCGATCATGGCAATTGCCATATCTATGCCGGTGGTCACCCCGGCCGACGTCCAGACCGGGCCATCGCGTATATAAATCGGGTCGGGTTTGACGTGGGCCTTGGGAAACCGGCTTTGCAACCTGTCGCACCAACGCCAGTGAGTAACGGCATTTCGCCCGTCGAGAATACCGGCAGCCCCCAGTAAAAACGCGCCAATACATATGGATGCAATCCGGCGTGCCTGTGTTTTTTGGGTCTGCAACCAGCCCAGCAATGCCTGGTCATCAAGGGCGGTCAGGGGTTCGTCGGTTCCTGCGACAATAAGGCTGTCGATGGGCTGATCTGTCAGATCTGCCAGTGGCACCGTTGGCAGGGCAATGCCGGTATCGGTAACGATGGCACCACCTGTTTGCGATGCCAGAATAATTTCATATGGCGGGGCAGGCGGTGTGCTGGCATGGGGTGAGCCCCGGTTTGATTGCACCAGCAGGTTGGCATCGTGAAAGGCCTGTAATGGCCCCGTTACATCGAGCAGCACCGATTGCGGTGTTATTATAAAAACCACGCGACGATGTGCTTTCATGTGACATGTCCTTTGATGGGGAACGGCAGATGTTTTGGCATAAATAAAGGGATATTTGTCATTTATGCCAAGGGTGGATGCGATAGTCTAGCCCGTATAAAGGGCGTTGCCATTTGGCAGGGCCGGGTCTGACAAGGGAAATCTGACATGACGGATATAGCATCACATACACAGCCCACCTTGATCATGATCGACTGGCAAAAAGGTTTTCGCGACCTGAATTATTGGGGGCAGCGCAATAACCCCGCTGCCGAACATAATGCGGCCCGGTTGCTTGCCCGTTGGCGTGCCCGGCAAGGTCCGATCATTCATGTGCAGCATTTTTCAACATCGCCGCAATCGCGGTTGTATCCGGGGCAGTCCGGCCATGAATTTGAAGATTTCGCCCAACCGAAAGACGGCGAAAAAACCTATGGCAAAAATGTTAATTCGGCTTTCATCGGCACGGCCCTTGAGGCGGATTTACGGGCATCTGGCGCAGGAAAGCTGGTGATTTGCGGCATTAGTACGGATCATTGTGTAAATACCACTACACGGATGGCGGGCAATTTGGGATTTGACGTGATGTTGGCCGGGGATGCGTGTTTTTGTTTTGACCGTTATTTGCCAGATGGCGGTAAAGTGGATGCACAAACCGTTCATGATGTGCATCTTGCCAGCCTGTCGGGCGAATTTGCCACGATATTGACGACGGAACAGATCCTGTCATAAAGCAGTTATTGCGATTGACTTGCAACTTTGTTTGACGCAGTTTGTGCCATCCCGCATACAGGAGGCCCGCATGGCAAAGATTGAAACCCTTGATCAACTACGGACGATTTACGGTGATCCGCTGGAAATTGCCCTGCAAAAACAGCTTTCTGCGCTGGATAAACATTGCCGTCGTTTTATTGAGCTTTCCCCGTTTGCCGTTATTTCGTCGGCAGATGGCAAGGGGTCGGCCGATGTCAGCCCCCGGGGCGACGGGCCGGGTTTTGTCCATGTGCTAGATGATAACACCCTTTTGATGCCGGATCGCCCCGGTAATCGCCGCCTGGATACATTGACCAATATTCTGGTTAACCCGCAGGTGGGGCTGCTGTTTTTTGTGCCAGGCATGAATGAGACCCTGCGCATTAACGGCACGGCCGAACTTGATGATGACCCGGAACTTTTGAACCTGTTTGCCCATACCGGAAAATTGCCAATCAGCGTGATTAAAATCACGGTTGAGGAGGCCTTTTTGCATTGTGCCAAATCACTGATGCGGTCGCGCCTGTGGCAGGTTGATGCCCAGATCAACCGCAAAAGTTTTCCAACACTGGGCACCATCATTAAAGACCAGTTGTCGATTGAAGGCGGGGAAGAGGTATCGCAAGAAGAAAGCGATGCCCATTTTGCCAAGTCGATCGCTGAACGCGGATAACAGATTTCGGAATGTAATTTCGCCCGGCAAGGTTCGTTTTGCCGGGCATTTTTATGGCCAAATTGCACGCGGTCGCAATATGTGATGGTCAGGGGGATGCACGGCCTGTTGCAATGCCGGGCCTTTGGGCACGGGGCCTGCGCGAACCGTAAAAAGAAAATACCAGATGGCCTGTAAGCCGGGTTCTGTCCATGCGGCGAACCGCACTGTATGGCCATTCATCTGGGACGTTCGTCGCCGAACGCCTCCTGCAACCAACCCGAATGGTGGCTCGAAAACCTGCCTGCCGACAACGGCGAACCGTCCGGCCGACCATTCCTATTAGGTTTTGCTCCCGGTGGGGTTTACCATGCGTCCCGCGTTACCGAAGGACCGGTGCGCTCTTACCGCACCCTTTCACCCTTGCCCGATGGCTTGCGCGATCAGGCGGTTTCCTTTCTGTGGCACTTTCCCTAGGGTCGCCCCCGCCAGACGTTATCTGGCACCGTGTTTCCGTGGAGCCCGGACTTTCCTCCCCTTTGTGCATCGCTGCACATCAGGGCGACCATCCAGCCATCTGGTGGGCGCGGTTTACGCCAGCAATGCGCCAAGGTCAAGAAAAAGCGGAACATATACCGTGGGTTGGGGTGTGCTTATCCTTTTGCATGATAAAGATGCAAGGGAGCCTTGAATAATTGCAGTTTGATGACCACTACTTAAGGGTAGTATAACCTCACAGTTGATTTTTAATCCCCTGTCATCGTGTTCTGGAGTCTCTATTGCGTTTTCTGGTCATCACACTTGCCATATTCGTTGGGTTTTTGGGCCGGTCGCCACAGGCAGCGGCCGACGAAATACGCCTGTGCTATAGCCGGTGGGAACCCTATGCTTATGATGATGGTGCAGGGGCAACGGGGCTGGCAATTGATATTGCCCGGCAGGCATTTGAAACCACGGGGTATAGTGTCAGCTTTACGCAAATGCCTCATTCGCGATGTCATTTTGGCATTCGCTATGGGGTGTATGACGGGGTTTTGTTTGAAAGCCTGAAGGAAGTTACGGTCGAACCGTTGCAGGCCTCGAAATTTGGCCTGATCAACCGGGTTATGGTTGCCGTTGTGCGCGAAAGTTATCCTCACACGGCCTATGAAGGACCATCAACCTTCGAGGGGGCCAACTGGTTACATGTGCAGGGCGATGATTATCCGGAAAAAATCATCTCTGATTCTCAAATGTATCCGGTCGATGTTGGCGAAAACGCGCATGGCCTTTTGATGCTGCGAAAAAATTATGTCGATGTTGTTTTCCGTGACCTTGCCAGCCTGCATTTTGGCTCGGACGCTGTGCGCGAACCTGCGGGGTTAAAAACCCTGTTGCCTGCCGTGGACATTGAACCGTTTTATTTGCGCCTAAAAACCGAACTGGCGCCGGTTCTTGCCGATTATGACGGGGCAATAACGGAAATGATTGCCAATGGCAGCATTGACCGGCTGTATTATAAACATCTGGGCTTTAGCCAGATCGCCTTTAACCGCTATTTTTCCGGCAGCAGCCAGCCAACTTTGCCGCAAGACCGGCTGATGCCGTAACCGGCATTATAATCAGCTGTGATTACTCTGTGTTATGGCAGGGGTGGGCACTGGCCTATCAGGTCTGTCAGGATGGCAAGGCTTTGTTCGTCCGCCCGCCCGTTAAGGCAGTGGGGGCGCCAGTGGCGTTGAAATGCGATCCGGTTATCTATTGCTTGCCCCGGCCCGTAACCAAATTGCGCTAACAACCTGTCAAACAACACCTCGCAATCACCCGGGGAAACGCTGCCTGCTGCGTCGGCCTCCGGCTGGTGCGGGGGGGCTGTGTCTTGCGGGGTGATGGCCTTGACGGGCCGGGACTGGTTATCAGTTATAATTGTTGCGGCAATAACGCCATCCATGATGGATGTTTCATTGCCCCTGTTGGCGGGCGACGCGAAATTCTGTTTGCTTTCGTCGGGGGGGGATTGATCGCGCATGTCGGTTTGGGGCCACAACCCGATGCCATTCTCAGCCAGCTTTTGCCATGGAAACAATTCGCCGGGGTCTTCCTTGCGGTCCGGCGCCATGTCGGAATGGGCGATGATATTGTGGGCCGGAATATCGTGTCGGCCCAACAGTGCCTGGCACAGGGCAATAACCGCATCAATTTGGGCAATGGCAAACGGCCGATAGCCAAATTCATGGCCGGGATTAACAATTTCAATGCCGATGGAAGATGAATTGATATCTGTGCACCCACGCCAAAATCCGCGCCCGGCGTGCCAGGCGCGTTTGGATTCAGCTACCAACTGGTAAATACAGCCATCTTCCTCGACCATGTAATGGGCCGAAACCTGGGATGCCGGGTCGCACATGCGGGTCAGGGCCATTTCGCCATTGGGCATACCGGTGTAATGCAACACAAGCGTATCAATGGCGGCCCCCGCCGGGCGGTCGCCAAAATTGGGCGAGGGGTGCCAAATAATGGTCGGCACGGGCTTTGCAGGCTGTTCGTGCTGTTCCGCCATGGGTTAATCCATTCCCTGTTCCTGATTTTGCGGCGGTTTGCGAAACATGATAACGGCAACACCAACCAGAACCGTTAACCCGCCAATGATTTTAAAGCTGCTGACGGCTTCACCAAAGATCAGGATCGACCCGGTGACGCTGACAATCGGGGCGAGTAACGACCATGGCACAACCTGGTTCACATCGTAGGTTTTCAATAGATAATACCACGACCCGTAAGCGACAATCGACGACATCACGACGGTGAAACTTAAATTTGCCCACGCCATCCAGCTTGCATTCATAACGGCGTTAATCGCACCGGGTTCCAGAATAAACGATAAAACCAGCAATTGCGGGGCTGCCATCAGGGCCATCCAGCCATTTAGCTCAAACGTGTTGATGTCGCCTAATTGTTTGATCAGGACATTGGCCACAGCCCACATCAGGGCCGCAAACACCACCAGCAACAACGGAACCTGCAAATCCGTCATTGACGGGTCCCAGAACATTAGCGTCACGCCAACGAAGGCCAGCGTCATGCCTAACAGGCGTTTCCAGCCTAGCCGGTCGTTAAAGAAATAGGTTGCCAGCATTGATGAAAAGGGAACACCCAGTAAAACAATGATCGCAACCGGCCCGGCATCGAGCATCGACAAGGCGTAAAACAGCACCCCGAAATGACCAAAGCCAAAAACAACCGACAAGACGGCCAGCTTGCCCAGTTTTGCACGCGGGATTTTGGTAAAGGGCACCAGCAACAGGGAAACGGCGGCAAAGCGCATGGCGGTAAGCATTACCGGGGGAATTTCGCTAACTGCCCCTTTAACCGTAAGCACGTTAATGCCCCAGATAATGGCAACAGACAGTGATAAAAGGGCGGCTTTTAAGGGCATGACACAACCTGAATGGGCAGGGGCGATGATGCAGGATATGCAAACACCCTCGCACGTAAATGACTTTGCATTTATGGTTACGTGTTTGTCTGGAACGACTCAAGCCCCAAGCATGTAACCCCCGGATGCAAAAATGTGCAGCCTGCGCGTATTGTTGCGTGCTGCCATACCTGCCAATCGGGTTTGAAAACAAAAACAGAGAGAACCGGCGGGGTCTCTCTGTCTGTTTATTTGCCGCTGGCGGGTGTGCTTTTGTGCCACCCCTGCATATTTTGTCGGCACTTGCTGTGTCGCTGGCCTTGGATCTGCTAGCAGATATTACGCGGAGCAGGTGTTATTCAATGCCCAGTTCGTCGCGCATCATTTCAACTTCCAGCCAGCGTTCCTCGGCTTTGGCAGCTTCGGCGCGGGCGGCCTCAATCCGGTCCAGTTTCTTTTGAAACGCATCGGGGTTGGAGGTAAAAAGCGTCCCGTCGGCAAGGTCTGCTTCGATTTGGGTTATCTCGGCTTCGAGTTTTTCAATCTGACCGGGCAGCGTGTCGTAATCGCGCTGGTCCTTGTAACTTAACTTGGCCTTGCTTTTGGGTTTGGCCGGGGCGGCATTGCCCCCCCTTGCCACCACCGCGTTTGATCGGTTTGGTGTTCGATGTGGCATTTTCCGGTTCGGCCTTGGCCGAAAGGGCGCGCAAATGCACATAATCGGAATAACCACCGGGATATTCGGTGGCAATGCCATTGCCTTCCATGACGATGGACGATGTGACAACCCGGTCCAAAAAGTCACGGTCATGGCTGACAAGGATCAGCGTGCCTTCATATTCCGACAGCATTTCCTGCAACAGGTCCAGCGTATCCATATCAAGGTCGTTGGTCGGTTCGTCCATGATCAGAAGGTTGGTGGGCTTTGCCAGCTGTTTTGCCAGCAACAGCCGGTTACGCTCGCCCCCCGAAAGGGCCCCAACGGGGCTGCGGGCCTGTTTTTCATCAAACAGGAAATCGCGCAGATAGCTGACCACATGGCGCGGGTTGCCACGCACCATGATCTGGTCGCCGCCCACATCGCACAGGGTATCCCACAGGGTTTTGGTATCGTCCAGCGCGGCACGTTTCTGGTCAAAATAGGTCGGCGTCAGGTTGGTGCCGATTTTGATGGTGCCTTCGTCAGGTTCGATCTGGCCGGTCAGCATTTTCAAAAGGGTGGTTTTACCCGCCCCGTTCGGGCCAATGATGCCAACCTTGTCGCCGCGCAAAATGCGGGTCGAAAAGCCGGAAATAATGTGTTTGTCTTCCCATGATTTGCCAATTTCGGTGGCTTCAATCACCACCTTGCCCGATGTGGACCCGGTATCGGATGCCAGCGATACATTGCCAATACGGCCTTCCTGCTGGGACCGTTCATGGCGCATGTCATATAACCGGCGCAAACGGCCCTGGTTACGTTTACGGCGCGCTGAAATGCCCTGAACCGCCCAAACAGATTCTTGCGCAATCAGTTTATCCAGTTTGGCGCGTTCTTCGGCTTCCTTGCGATAAACTTCTTCGGACCAGTCATCAAACAGGGCAAAGTTTTGATCATTGCGGCGCATGACGCCGCGATCCAGCCACAGGACTCCGTTTGATACCGCGTTCAGAAATGCCCGGTCGTGCGAAATTACCACGACGGCACCCCGAAACGCCTTGATCTCGCTTTCCAGCCATTCAATCGTTGGCAAGTCCAAATGGTTGGTTGGTTCGTCCAGCAGCAAAACCTGCGGGTCGGCAATCAGGGCGCGGGCAATCGCGGCCCGGCGGCCTTCACCGCCTGAAAGGGTGTTGGGGTCGGCTTGCGGGTCGATTTTAACGGCATCGAGCAGCATATAGGCGCGATAGGCGTAATCCTGTTCGTGATCGTCCAGTGCGTCGAGAACATATTCCTCGACCGTGCTGTATTTATCAAAACGGGGTTCCTGCGCCAGATAGGCCACCTTGCAGCCCGGCTGGACAAATCGTTCGCCGCCATCGGCCTCGATCTCGCCGGCGATGATTTTAAGCAGGGTTGATTTGCCGCCGCCGTTGCGCCCAACCAGGCACAGGCGGTCGCGGTCGCCAATCGCCAGCGACACATCGGAAAACAGATCATTGCCGCCAAAGGTCAGGCGGATGTCGTTAATATTGATCAGCGGTGGCGCCATGAAAAACCAAAACCTTAAAACCGGTGTAAATGTTGCCCCCTGCAAACCGCAAAAAGCGCTGTTGTGCAAGTGAAATCATGATTTCACCGGGCACAGCAGCCGTGCAAAAGCACGCGGGCAGGGTGTTTTTGCAATCATGCCAGCACCATCGGGCTTTGATGCCTGCGACGATGCGTGTTTATGATGCAGGGGTCAGATATTGCGTTCCTTGCAAATCTGGTCCCAGGCGGCATTGATGCGCGCCATTTTTTCGTTGGCCTGTTCGACAAATTCTTCGGGCATCCCCTTGGCCATTAACAGGTCGGGGTGGTTTTCGCGCGAAAGTTTGCGATGGGCTGCCTTCAATTCCTCGTTACTGGCAGAACGGGTCAGGCCAAGCTGTTTATAAGGGTCAAGCTGGCCCGACGGGGCGGTGTTGCCCTGGTGAACGCGGTCAAAATCAACATCGGCAAAGCCAAAAATATTGGCAACCTTGCGCAAATATTCCTTTTCTGCGGGGTGCAAATTGCCATCAGACAGGGCAATCTGGTGCAGGGCCTCAAGGATGCTTTCCAAAACAGCGCGTTCGCCGGCAAACATTTGCGCAATCTGGCGGGCATAAGGTTCGTACCCGTCAGGCGATCGGCGGGCGGCATCAAAAATTTGTCCAACCTGGGCGGCATCTGGCCCCGTGACATGAAATAACCGTTTAAAGGCGTTGATTTCCTCGCGGGTGACGTTGCCGTCGGCTTTGGCCATTTTGGCGGCCAGCACGATAACGCCGGTGGCAAAGGCGATCTGGCGCGGGTCGGCACCGCCGAACTGGCCGGCACCCTGACCCCAGCTTTGACCCCATGGTCCGCCTTGTGATGAAATGCGTTCCTGGTTAAAGCCGCCATCATTGGCTTTGTCGACCATATGGCCTGCTGTTGCGCCCAAAATGGCGCCCAGCGGCCCGCCCAGGGCAAAACCTGCTGCGCCGCCAATAATTTTTCCCCAAATGCTCATGGTCTCAATGCTCCGATCGTGAAATAGGGCGGTGCAACGAAACACGGCGCCAGCGGAAAGTTATGTTGCCTGACAAATAAGATACCAATGCCGGCAGGGCAAGCCTGCATGGCAAAACCCCGGATATATGCATTTTTGTTTCATCAACGATATTGAATTTGGCAGGGGCGTGGCCACGTAACAAGCCGTGATATGTGTTTTAAACCGAGCGGCGGACCACTTTATGAAGTTTCTTTCACGTTTTAAGCTGATCTACCAGATTTCCCTTATCGGAATAGCGGCTTTAATTGTGTTTGTTTTTGTTGCGATCAGTCAGTTTGTGTCGGATCAGTCAAGGCGTGATGCAGAAACTGCGTCAATGGCAGCAACGAGCGACCGGAATCTGATTAATGATGTCGGAATGGAGTTTTTAAACGCCCGTCGCCGGGAAAAAGATTTTTTACTGCGCAAGGAAGACACTTATGTCGAATTGCATGGGCAGACTGTTAACAATGTTATTTCGGGATTAGCCACACTTAAAACGCGGCCCGAAATGGCGAGGCATAACGAACAGATTGTTCAGATCGAAGGTTTGTTTACCAAATACGCCACGGCATTTGCCGATATCGTTGCCCTGCAACGCCAGATCGGTCTGGACGAAAAAAGTGGCCTGATGGGCAAATTGCGAAATTCGGTTCATGATGTTGAAGGCGAACTTAAAACATATAATGCCGACAAGCTGACAATTTTGATGTTGATGATGCGGCGCCATGAAAAGGATTTTCTGGCGCGAATGGACCCCAAATATATCGGCGAAATTGACCAGCGCCTTGCCGAATTCAAGGCAGCCCTTGCCAGCAATACCGATATTCCGGCAGATAAAAAAGCCACGCTGGAAAAGCTGATAACATCGTATGTCTCTGATTTCAAAGGCGTTGCTGATGCCATTTTGGCGCGTGAAAAATCGCTGACGATTTTAAGTGACTATTTCTCCCAGGCCGAACCGTTGCTTGATGCCTTGTTGAGTGAAATTGAAGCCTATGCCGAAGACAAACGTGCAGAAGCGGAAATGATTGCCGAAAATGGTTTGCGGTTCAGCATTGCCGCCTTCGTCATTGGGGCGCTGGTTCTGATTGTGCTTTGCGGGTTGCTGTCGCGGGCGATTGTGGCGGCAATTACGGCCCTGACCGGAAAAATGACGCGGCTGGCTGATAACGATTTTTCTGTCGATTTGTCAGAGGCATCGCGCAAGGACGAAATTGGCGAGATGGGGCGGGCGGTGCTGGTGTTTCGTGAAAACGGTATCGAGCGTCGCAAACTTGAGGAAGAACAACGCAAGCAGGAAGAACGCCGCCGTTTGCGCATGGAAGCCCAGGAACGCAACATTCGTGAATTTGACGAAGTCGTTGTCAAGGTTATGGCATCGGTGGACCAGGCTGTTGAGAGGTTGCATCAATCTTCGGGGGTGTTGCGCGAAAGTGCTGATATCGCCAGCAAGCAATCGGTTGCGGTTTCGGCCGGCACCGAGGAAGCATCGGCCAATGTGCAACTGGTGGCGACGGCAGCAACCGAGCTTTCGGCATCGATCAATGAAATTTCGTCGCAGGTTAGTGATACGTCAAACATGGCCCTGGCCGCCTCGGAACGGGCTCGTATTACCAGCGATAATATTCAGGGGCTTGATAATGCCGCGATCCGTATTGGCGAAGTGATTGGCCTGATCAGCGATATTGCCGGACAAACCAATTTGCTGGCCTTGAATGCCACGATTGAAGCGGCCCGTGCGGGGGATGCGGGCAAGGGGTTTGCCGTGGTTGCAAGCGAGGTTAAAAACCTGGCGACCCAAACCGGGCGTGCCACCCAGGAAATCACGGCACAGGTTACCGGTATTCAGGGAGCCTCGCGCGATGCGGTAACCGCGATCGAGGAAATTGTCGGCATGATTTCGGAAATCAGCGAACGTGCCGCGGCTGTTGCTGCCGCGATCGAGGAACAAACCGCTGCCACCAGCGAGATTTCGCAAAATGTTGAACAGGCAGCAAGTGGCACCGAAGAAATATCGTCAGCGATGGTCGGGGTGAGCGGTGCTGTGTCCAAAACCAATGTTGCGGCCAACGATGTAAACCAGTCTGCCAATGATCTGGGAACGCAAAATAACCATCTTCAGCAGGAGATTACCGGCTTCCTTACCAGAATGCGCGCGCTTTGATGACAAGTTGTTGATAAAGGAAGGTGCATCTACGCTTGTCGATGCACCTTTTTTTACGATAAAACAACGATAAACCGTTTTCTACCGATCGGATGATTGTGCCATTCGATACGCGGTTCGGTTGTATATATTATAAAAAGAACTGGAACGTCGAACATGGCAGATAAACAATATATCGTCTCGTCATCGCATTTGGTTTCCGAGCGTGCAGCTGAATTATCCGAACTTGAATTTGCGCTAACCCTGTCGGGCAACGCCTTTAACCGGTGGGTTGTGCGCTGTATGCGGGCCGCCGGGGTGCCGGATCTTTCCATTCTGGACATTCTTGTTCTGCATAATGTCAATTCTCGTGAACGCGAAAAAAGCCTGTCCGAAGTCTGTTTTGTTCTAAATGTCGAAGACAGCCATCTGGTGAATTATGCGCTGAAGAAACTGCGCAAACTGGGGTTTGTTGATGGCATTAAACGGGGCAAGGAAGTGCATTATGCCACCTCGAAAGAAGGCCGCGAATTGTGCCAGCGTTATCGTGAAGTGCGCGAAGCCTGTCTGATCGAAACATTTGAACGCCTTGGTGTTAACCGTGCCGAAGTTGGCGATGTGGCCAAAACCCTGCGCGCGATTTCGGGGGTTTATGACCAGGCATCGCGCTCGGCCAGTGCCATGTAAAACCGGGGCGTTTTTTTAACGTTTCGAGTCTGGTTTTTTTAAAAATCACTCAAAAAAGCGGCGGTTTCCTGAATTGGAAGCCGCCGTTTTGTTTTTTCATAATTGCACAATACGTATCAGATTTAACGAATGCGCTTTTTGTTTCAACGGATTGGCCCTGGTTTGGGATGATTAAAAAATGTGCATCCAGCTTTTTGCATGGCTGCCTTGAAATGACGTTGACAAAATAACGATAAAATGTGACCGTTTTGTTGGAAGGCTGATCCAAAAACCAAAAATGGGAGACTGAAAAATGATGAAGAAAGCTCTTTCGGCAGTTGCTCTGGCGGCGATGACTTTTTCGGCAGGGGCGGCAATGGCGGCTGAAAAATGGGACATGGCAACGCCCTATCCTGATGCAACATTTCATACCCAGAACATTGTGGAATTTGCCAAGGATATCGAAACTGCAACCAATGGCGAACTGGCCCTGACGGTTCATTCGGGTGGCTCGCTGTTTAAACACGCGGAAATCAAACGGTCAGTGCAACGTGGCCTGGTGCCGATTGGCGAAGTGCTGATTTCGCTGCTGGCCAATGAAGACCCGATTTACACTGTCGATGCGATCCCGTTCCTGGCAACCAGCTATGATGATGCCAAAAAACTGTGGGATGCATCGCGCCAGGCCATCGAAGCCAAGCTGGAAAAAGACGGCCTGAAAGTTCTTTATGCGGTTCCGTGGCCGTCACAGGGCCTTTACACCGCCAAGGAAGTCAATTCGGTTGCCGATCTTAAGGGGCTTAAATTCCGGGCATATAACACCACCACCTCGCAGTTGGCCCAGCTGACCGGCATGGTTGCAACCCAGGTTGAAGTGCCCGAAATTCCGACGGCCTTTGCCACCGGCATTGTTGAAGCCATGATGACTTCACCTTCGACCGGGGCCAATTCCAAGGCATGGGACTTTGTTGATAATTTTTATGACGTGCAGGCATGGTTGCCCAAAAACATGGTGATCGTAAATGCCAAATCGTTTGATCACCTGTCGGCAGACGTGCAGAAAGCCGTGATGGATGCGGCAGCCAAAGCCGAAGACCGCGGCTGGAAAATGAGCATGGCAGAAGCCGATGCCAAAAAAGCCGAACTTAAAGAAAACGGCATGAATGTTGCCGCCCCCAGTGCCGAACTTAAAGACGGCCTGGCAAAAGTTGGTGATAAAATGGTGGCGGACTGGTTGAAAGAAACCGGTGCCGAAGGCCAGGCTATTATCGACGCCTACAAGAAATAACATCCTCCCTGTGGGTGCCGGGGTCTGATGCCAATCCAGACCCCGGACAACCAACCGTCAAAATGATATTCTGTCTATCAATGTCAACCACCGGGTATGCCGGGCGGAAAGGGGATTGTTGTGCGTAAATCACTGGATATTCTTTTTGGAATAACATCGATTTTGGCAGCTGTGTTTCTGGTGACGATCGCACTGCTTATTCTTTCACAGTCCATTGGGCGCCTGTTGGGCCATGTCATCCCCGATGCCAATGAACTGGCAGGTTTTTGCCTGGCTGCGGGTACGTTTCTTGCCCTTGGGCCGTCCTTGCGGCAGGGGTCGCATATTCGGGTGTTGCTGGTTATCAGCCATCTTCAGGGCACCGCGCGCCGGGTTATGGAATTGCTAACGCTGGTATTTGCCGTGTTTCTGGCCGGGTACTTTACCTGGTGGATGGGCGTGCTGTCGCAGGAAAGTTATTCATATGGCGATGCCTCGGCCGGTGTGCTGGCCTTCCCGTTATGGATACCGCAAACGGCCATGACCTTTGGTCTGGCAATGCTGACACTGGCCCTGATCGAAGGGCTTATCGATACGATTTGTGGTCGCGCAACTGTTTTTGCCGATCGCGAAACCAGCGACATGACCGAATAGGGGAGTAAGGTTACTATGGAAGTACTTGAAATCGGCCTGTTCCTGATGGCGCTGTTGTTTTTGTTTCTCGGCGCAGGTCTGTGGGTTGCATTGTCGCTGTTTGCCATTGGCATCATTGGTCTTGAGTTTTTTTCGGGCGCGCAAACCGGCCCGGTTATGGCAACCACCGCCTGGAGCAGCATTGCCACCTGGTCGCTTGCGCCATTGCCGCTTTTTATCTGGATGGGCGAAATCCTGTTTCGGTCCCGTCTGTCCGAAGACATGTTTACCGGCCTGGCCCCGTGGCTTAACAAATTGCCCGGTCGCCTGTTGCATGTGAATATTCTGGGCTGCGGCATTTTCGCTGCTGTGTCGGGGTCCTCCGCTGCAACAGCGGCCACCATTGGCCGCATGTCGATCCCCGAATTGCGCAAGCAGGGCTATGCCGACAAGCTGATTTTGGGCACCCTTGCCGGGTCTGGCACGCTGGGTTTGCTTATTCCGCCGTCAATTATTCTGATTGTCTATGGCGTGTCGGCCGAACTTTCCATTGCGCGGCTGTTTATTGCCGGTGTGTTGCCGGGGATTATGCTGATTGTCATGTTTATGGGCTTTGTCATGATCTGGGCAACCATTCACAAGGACAAAATGCCCCCCGCAGCGCCGAGCATGCCTTTCATGGATAAAATCCGGGCGTCGGGCCGGCTTATTCCGGTGATCTTGCTGATTACCGCTGTTATTGGCTCTATTTACGGCGGTATTGCCACCCCGACCGAAGCCGCGGCCTTTGGTGTGGTTGGTGCGCTTGTTTTATCGGGCTTCAGCCGCACCTTGAACTGGGCCAGCTTTGTTGATGGCCTGATGGGGGCGACCCGTACATCCTGTATGATCTGCTTTATTCTGGCCGGGGCGTCGATATTAACCGTCGCCATGGGCTTTACCGGTATCCCGCGGGAACTGGCCGGGTTGATTTCGGATATGAACCTGTCGCCCTATGCCCTGCTTGCGATGTTGACCCTGTTCTTTATCGTTATGGGCTGTTTTCTCGATGGTATTTCGGTGGTGGTGCTGACCACATCGGTCATCCTGCCTATGGTACAGGCCGCAAATATCGACCTTTTATGGTTTGGCATTTATGTGGTTCTGGTGGTTGAAATGTCGCAAATCACCCCGCCTGTTGGCTTTAACCTTTTTGTTTTGCAAGGGCTTACCGGGAAAAACCTGTTTTCCATCGCCCTTGCGGCCCTGCCGTTTTTCTTTCTGTTGATGGCGGCTGTGGCCCTGATCACGATTTTCCCCGGCATTGCCACCTGGCTGCCGACGCAAATGAACTAGGCAATGTGCGACCGGCATTGCCGGTCCTGCTTTCTTGCTATTTCTGAATTTCGGATGCTGAAGGAGTAAGCATCATGGCTTCGCTTGACCAAAACACGACCCAAACCAACACCGCTGATACCGCAAAATGGCAGTTCTGGGTGGACCGTGGCGGCACCTTTACCGATATTGTTGCCCGCAAGCCCGATGGAACGCTTTTAACCCACAAGCTGCTTTCGGAAAATCCGGAACGTTATAAGGATGCCGCCATTCAGGGCATTCGTGAATTGTTAAATGTCGCCCCTGGCGATGCCATTCCGGCGCATATGATCGACGCTGTTAAAATGGGCACAACGGTTGCCACCAATGCCCTTTTGGAACGCAAAGGTGACCGGACTGTTCTGGTTACCACAGCGGGCTTCCGGGATGCCCTGCGCATTGCCTATCAAAACCGGCCCCGGCTGTTTGATCGCAACATTAAACTGCCCGAAAGCCTGTATGAGCAGGTGATCGAGGCATCCGAACGGTTTAACGCCCAGGGCGAGGAACTGACAGCGCTGGACCGCGACTGTTTGCGTTACGATTTGCAAACCGCCTTTGACGACGGCATTCGTGCCTGTGCCATTGTGTTTATGCACGGCTATCGCTATAGCGCGCACGAGGTTGCGGCGGCTGAAATTGCCCGGGATATCGGCTTTACCCAGGTTTCGGTCAGCCACGAAGTCAGCCCGCTGATGAAACTGGTCTCGCGCGGCGATACCACCGTTGTTGATGCCTATCTGTCGCCGATTTTGCGGCGTTATGTCGATCAGGTTGCAGGCCAGCTTGGCGGTGTGAAACTGATGTTCATGCAGTCCAATGGCGGTTTGACCGATGCGTCAAAGTTCCAGGGCAAGGATGCGATTTTGTCCGGTCCGGCGGGGGGTGTTGTCGGCATGGTTCGCACAGCCGAAATGGATGGCTATAAACAGGTCATCGGCTTTGACATGGGCGGCACCTCGACCGACGTTTCGCATTATGACGGCGAATATGAACGCGATTTCGAAACCCAGGTCGCCGGGGTGCGGATGCGCGCGCCGATGATGAAAATTCACACCGTTGCCGCAGGTGGCGGGTCGATCCTGCATTTTGATGGTTCGCGTTTTCGGGTTGGCCCGGACAGTGCCGGGGCCAATCCCGGGCCGGCGGCCTATCGCCGGGGCGGGCAACTGGCCGTTACCGATATTAACGTGATGCTGGGCAAGGTTCAGCCCGATTTCTTCCCGCCGGTTTTTGGCCCCGAAGGCAACGAACCGCTTGATGATGAAGCGGTTAAAACCCGCTTTGCCGAAATGGCGGCTAAAATTAAATCCGATACGGGCAATGACATGACCAGCGAAGAAGTCGCCGAAGGCTTTTTGCGCATTGCCGTTGAAAATATGGCCAACGCGATCAAGCAAATTTCGGTGCAGCGTGGCTATGATGTGTCGGATTATATTTTGCAATGTTTCGGCGGGGCCGGCGGGCAGCATGCCTGCCAGGTGGCTGATACGCTGGGCATGACGCGGGTGTTTGTCCATCCGTTTGCCGGGGTTTTGTCGGCCTATGGCATGGGGCTGGCCGATATTCGGGCGATGCGCGAACAGGCCGTCGAAGCCCGCCTCAAAACCGAAGAACTGGCAAACCTGGACCGGCAACTTGATAAGCTGGGTGTTGAAGCCCGTGCCGAACTGCACGAACAGGGCATTGGTGATGATAAAATCCGCCTGCTGAAAAAGCTGCATCTGCGTTATGATGGTACGGATAATCCGCTAATTGTTAATTTTGGCACGGCGGATGAAATCAAGGCTCAGTTTGAAGACCAGCACAAACAGCGTTATGGCTTTGTGATGGAAGAAAAGCCGCTGGTGGTGGAAGCCGTGGCCGTTGAAGCCATTGGCGAAACCGAAAGCCTGCCCGATGCGCAAGCCGTTGAAGTCGGGGATAGCAAGGTGACAGCCCTTGCAACCCGCCGGGTGGTATTTGGCGGTGAAGCCCATCAGACTCCGTTTTACAAGCGCGAAGATATGAAGCCGGGCGCGGTGGTGAGCGGCCCGTGCGTAATTGTCGAACCGGTTGGCACCACCGTGATTGATCCGGGCTGGGAAGCCAGGGTCAATGGTCGTGACCATTTGGTGGTGACCCGTGTTGTGCCCTTAAAGCGCACAGAAGCCATTGGCACCGAAGCCGACCCGGTGATGCTGGAAGTGTTCAACAATCTGTTCATGAATATTGCTGAACAGATGGGCGTAACGCTCGCCAATACTTCCTATTCGGTCAATATCAAGGAACGGCTGGATTTCTCCTGTGCGCTGTTTGACCAGCAAGGCCTGTTGATTGCCAATGCCCCGCATATGCCGGTGCATCTGGGATCGATGGGGGAATCGGTTCAGGCGGTGATGACCAAAAACGCCGGTAAAATGAAAGCGGGCGACGTTTATATCCTGAACGATCCTTATAATGGCGGCACCCATTTGCCCGACATTACCGCCATTACCCCGGTGTTTGACGACGCAGGCAGGGACATTCTGTTTTATGTGGCATCGCGCGGGCACCATGCCGATGTTGGCGGGATCACGCCGGGTTCCATGCCGCCCAATTCCCGTGTGCTTGAGGAAGAAGGCGTTCTGATCGACAATTTCAAACTGGTGGATCAGGGCAAGTTCGATGAAGCCGGTTTAACTGCCCTGCTCGAAGGGGCGACCTATCCGGCGCGTAATCCTTATCAGAACATTGCTGATTTGCAGGCCCAGATTGCCGCCAATGAAAAGGGTGTTCAGGAACTGCGTAAAATGGTCGATCATTTCGGCCTTGATGTGGTTCATGCCTATATGAAACATGTGCAGGACAATGCCGAAGAAAGCGTTCGTCGCGTGCTGGAAGGCCTGAATGACGGTGAATTTTCCTATGAGATGGATAATGGCGCGGTTGTGCGTGTCAAGGTTACCATCAACAAGGCCGACCGTTCGGCAACGGTTGATTTCACAGGTACATCCTCGCAGCTTGATAATAACTTCAACGCGCCATCTGCGGTAACACGGGCGGCTGTGCTGTATGTGTTCAGAACGCTGGTGGATGATGACATTCCGCTTAATGCCGGCTGTCTGAAACCGGTGGATTTGATTGTACCCGAAGGTTCGATGCTGAACCCGGTTCATCCTGCTGCGGTTGTGGCCGGAAACGTTGAAACCAGCCAGCATGTTACCGATGCTCTTTATGCCGCCCTTGGCACCATGTCGGGCGCGCAGGGCACCATGAACAACTTCACCTATGGCAATGACGAACACCAGTATTATGAAACCATCTGCGGCGGCACTGGCGCTGGTCCGGGCTATAACGGCACGTCGGGTGTGCATACGCACATGACCAATTCCCGCCTGACCGACCCCGAAGTGCTGGAATGGCGTTTCCCGGTCTTGCTGGAAAGCTTTGGTATTCGTACCGGTTCGGGTGGCGATGGCGAATTCAAGGGCGGGGATGGCACTGTGCGCCGCATCCGTTTCCTTGAAAAAATGACGGCGTCGATCCTGTCCAACCATCGCCGTGTGTCGGTCCAGGCTGTTGCCGGGGGCAAACCGGGCAAGCTTGGCCGCAACGCGGTGGAACGCACCAATGGCACCATTGTTGAACTTAAGGGCACTGATGGTGCCGAAATGAATCCCGGTGATGTTTTCATCATCGAGACCCCGGGTGGTGGCGGTTACGGCAAAGCCTGAGACCCCCATCTCGGACATTTGTTCGCCAGCACCCCATAAAGGGCTGCTCCCTTCAGCAGCCCGGCATCAAGTGATGCTCCCTTAAAAACTTGCCGCCCGGGAAACCGGGCGGCTTTTTGTTTTGAATTGGTGTAATGTTCAGTTTTTTTCTAAGAAATAATTAAAAATCGGAAGGAAATGACCGCATAACTGGTTCATATGCTCGGGGCTGGTGTTGCCAAATCCATCGTGGATGTTTTGGTTAATTTCAAATGTGAATTTTTTTTCTTTAGCGGAATTAAGTGATCGAATTAATGCCGGTGGTATTTCCATCTGGTTCTTGTTGGATGATATGAAATTTATTAGCTCGTCAACTGTTGGATTCTTTTTATGTGATAGTTTTTGAGATAAATTTGATTTTTTAATCTCAAGGGTTAGCCCGCGTTCCAGTATTGCTCGGATGATGAATGATATTGAAATCGTGGCGTCCGGTTTTATTTTGCTGATTTGTCGCGCTTCAGCGGCCAGTTGCTTGAGACGTCGATCTTTTGTTGTTGAGTAATCGAGACTTCTAAGTAGCCTTGCGCGATCATATCTTGGATTGTTGATTTCGGGAGTGTCGTCCTGATTTTTATCAGGGGCTTCTGTGGGTGATGGTGTTACAGAATTTGGCGGTTGCATCACCCCGCCTGTATCAATCACTCCTTTGGGGGTGGTTAGATCTAAATATGGTTCTTTTGTCTGTGATAAAGTTTTTCTTGGAAATCTTTCGTGTAGATAATCGCGTATTGGAGTTCCCTTTGAATACTTGTAGTCAACTTTCATTCGTTGAGAAATTAAGGTGTGCTGAGTGATTTTTTTGCAAATTTCATCTCTTTTGGGGAAATCATAGTTAATTTCCCCGGCGTCACTAAAAAGGGATTGTCCGAAGTGGTTTGATATTACTTTGCTGGTGATGACGGTAAATAAAACATCAAGGTCTAATTTGTCATCCCACAAAATATCTTTCTCTGCTTGTGTCCAGTTGATCATCGATGTTAGATAAGTAAACACTCTTCCGTAAGATTTAAGCTCATAAAGCTTTGATGTGCTAATTCCAAGGCTGTCGGCAAGAAATTCAATATCATTTCCGAAGCGCAATCTGCTTTCTACATATCGTATCTTTTTTCGAGTATTCCATGATAATTTTCCAAATTCTTCAATGTGAAGTTTGGCAATAATTTCGTCGGCTGTTGTGCGCGTGTCAACGATACATGCGTCCAGAAATGTAATTGCTTTTCTTGTGGCGGGATCAATTACGGGCACATCCGATTCTGAGCCTGCGGCTCCAATGTTATGAGGGGCTAAAAGTAATTTGCAGGCTGCAACCCGTCTGTTTCCTTCCAGAACCATATATTGGTTGTCTTCAACTGGAATGCAAATAATTCTCTCATTGGGGAAAAGATTTTTATAGTCTGCAATATTGGCAGCGAGGCCTAATACATTCTCGTGTTGGATTAGGTATGCCATTGCAGAAACATCGGAGTTTTGGTTGTATGGGCCTAGGCGTGGGTTGTCTTTGTCAAGGATTATACGGTCTATTTCGATTTCGCCTTTTTCCCACTGCATCTCCGCGTATGACATTTCCCCTTCTCCTAAGATGTTTTTTAGAAGTTTTTATTAGGTTATTTGACGATGGATAATGTCAACTGAATTTTCAATTTCTGAGAGTGAGGGCTTTGTGAGTTAGCTACCTTTGAAACCTGTCAATTTACTCGTTGAGGCATCGTGCGAAATGAACGAAGATTGGCAGGGCTTGCCGCGGGCGCTGAAAAGGTTATGTTTTTCAGGGCTGCTGCAACCTGTTGCGCCACACCTTTCCCGCTTCATTCAACAGGACTAGCTCTTTTGAAATCTTTAATCGAGTATCAGCGTTACGCGGTTATTGCTGCTGTAACGGTTTTAGCCATTGTGTCGGTGTTTTGCCTGCCATTCAGTTCTTGGTTCTGGGTTCCTGCCGCGATATTTGTGGCGCTGGTGCTGGTCGGTATTCACGATTTGCGTCAGACCCGCCATTCCATCCTGCGCAACTATCCCATAAGCGGGCATATCCGGTTTATTCTGGAAAGTTTCCGCCCGGAAATTCGCCAATATATGATCGAAAGCGATCATGACGAGGTGCCATTCAGCCGTCAGTCCCGCGGGTTGGTCTATCAGCGCGCCAAGGGTGTTGAGGATAAACGCCCCTTTGGTACCATCGAAAATGTCTATGCGTCGGGCTATGCCTGGCTGACCCATTCGGTGGCACCCACCGTGATCCCGGACAAGGATTTTCGGGTGCGTGTCGGTGGCCCGGCCTGCAAGCAGCCCTATGACGCCAGTCTTTACAATATTTCCGCCATGAGCTTTGGCTCGCTTTCGGGAAATGCCATTCTGGCGTTGAATACCGGGGCGCGAAAGGGCGGCTTTGCCCACGATACCGGCGAAGGCAGTATTAGCCGGTATCACCGTCAGGGCGGCGGTGATCTGATTTATCAGGTGGCGTCGGGTTATTTTGGCTGTCGTAATGAGGACGGGACTTTTTCGGCAGAAAAATTCGCTGAAACGGCTGCTGACCCGCAGGTCAAAATGATCGAAGTGAAGTTAAGCCAGGGGGCCAAACCCGGCCATGGCGGTATGTTGCCTGCTGCCAAAATTACCGAGGAAATTTCCGAGGCGCGAGGCATTCCGATGGGGATTGATTGTGTGTCTCCCGCCGGGCACAGCACTTTTTCCACGCCGGTTGGCTTGATGGAATTTATCGGCAAGCTGCGCGATCTTTCGGGCGGCAAGCCGGTTGGCTTTAAGCTGTGTATTGGTCATCGTCGTGAATTTATGTGCATTATCAAGGCGATGCTGAAAACCGGAATCTTGCCTGACTTTATTGTGGTTGATGGCAAGGAGGGCGGCACCGGGGCCGCACCGGTTGAATTTGCCAACCGCGTTGGCATGCCGATGCATGAAGGCCTGACCTTTGTGCATAATGCCCTGCGCGGGGCCGGAGTACGTGAGCATATTAAAATTGGCGCGGCGGGTAAAATTGTGTCGGCGTTTGATATTGCCCAGACCCTGGCGATGGGCGCTGACTGGTGTAATGCCGCGCGCGGTTTCATGTTTGCGCTGGGATGTATTCAGGCGCAATCGTGCCATACCAATAAATGCCCGGTTGGCATCGCCACCCAGGATCCAATGCGCCAGCGCGCCATTGATGTGGGCGATAAAAGCGACCGTGTTGCCCGTTTTCACCACAACACACTCCATGCGTTGGGCGAAATCACCGGGGCAGCCGGGTTGCGCGACCCGCGCGGTTTTATGCCCTATCACTTTATGTTTCGGCAAAAGGATAACGAGTTTCTGGATGGGAACGAGGTTTACCCTTATCTGCCAGAAGGTTTTCTGGTCTCTGGCCCCGAAATTCCGGCGCTTTCTGATTGGCACAGCCGCTGGGACCGGGCATCGGCCGAAACATTTGCACCGTCCGAAATTCCGTTCGGGCCGTTCAAGCGTCGTGAAATGGCACACAGCACCTGATCAGATTAAATACCTGTTGCGAGGCGGGGCTGTTCATACTCCGTCCCGTAACGGGTATTATTAAACGAAAGATGGCGTAACGCCGGGGGTTATGGGCTTCGAGTTGCCAACAGACTGTCATGCCGGTTGTTAACCCTCAAAAGTCCTTCGGGCTTTAATATTAGCACCAGGGCCAGCAGGCCAAACACGGCGGCATCGCGGTATGGGTCGCCGAAATAGCCGGTCCAGAGGGATTCTAGCAGCCCGAGCAATAGCCCCCCCAGCCACGCCCCGCGGATGATACCAATACCGCCAAGGATGGCTGCGGTTAATGCCTTGAAGCCAAACATGGTGCCGGAATGAAAATTGATTACGCCATAACGCAGCGCCAATATTGCCCCGGCAAGCCCGCATAACAAACCGGCCAGGGCAAAGGTTTGGGCTTCGATACGATGCAGGCGTACACCACACAGGGCGGCGGCAAAACGGTCCTGGCTGATGGCGTGCCAGGCGCGACCATAGGGTGTGTTGCGCATTAAACCTTGCAAAATAACGCACATGGCCCCGGCCAACAGAACGGCAAGTATGTCGAACCCGTCAATATTAACGATCAAATGCCCGCCGCGCGCCACAGGCAGGGTAAACCGCCAGATTGGCGGCAGGTTAAAATTGCGTGCCGACCACGCGATGCGCACAAATTCCTGAATAAGCAGCACACAGCCAAGTGATGCCACAATCATTGCCTGCCCCCCTGCGCGAAAACGCCCCAGTGGCCCAAAAACCCAGCGCCACGACACATGCCCGAGCCCGGCACCATAGGTTATTGCCGCAACAATCGCGCATGTCACAATCAGGGTAATGTGCCAGCCAATGCTGCCGACCACTGCCTGGCTGGCAACCATTGCGGCCACCCCGCCGACCATCAGCATTTCGCCAAAGGCAAGGTTGATGCGGCCTATCAGGCCGTAAATCAGGGTAAAGGGCAGGGCCAGCAACGCGTAAACCGCGCCGCGTGACAGGCCCGACAGGGTAAGCTGGGCGGCAAAGGCGGCTTTATCGCCAATGTCGGGCACATCGGGCAGGGTGGCGGTGCGGCTTTCATCATCGAAAAACTGCAGGGCACTGCGGCCAATACGGTTGATCCAGAACCGGTCAAGCAGGGCAAGCTGGCTGTCGGGCAGGGGGCCAAAGCGCGATGTCGTGACCCCGATGAGTGGAACACGTAAACCGGGTGAAGCGGCCCTAGCAAACTGGCAGGTAATACTATGCGCAAAGGCAGGTGACCCTTGACCCAGCAGGGGGATGTCATCGGAAAGGGCGCCGTCATTATCGCCGTGATAGGGGATACTATCGGGCAGAATTTGATAAATCAGCGTAACGGTGTCGCTACCTTTATCAATGTCGGGGCGGGTCAGAAGATGGAAGCGAAGGCCAGTATTTTCGACGCCTGGCAGGGCAAGCCGGCAAATATTGAACTTATAAAGGTCCTGTTTTTCGCACGCGCCCAACAGCAGAGGCAACAATAGCCCCAGCAAAATTTGCCAGCCCCTGATCGACCATCCCCGCCCCATTTTTCGCCCTGTATGTTTGGGTAGGGTATAATGCAAGTTTTGCGTGAATTGTCAAAGGGGTGTGAGGAGACGGACGGGGAAACGTCACAATATTGCCCTGCTTTGAGGGCGAATTTTGATTATAGTGGTTTTCCGTGGCTTGCCCGCTGCTTAAGGGGCCTGTTGATTGGTTTTGATCATCAGGCGTTGGTATGGTGTGCGGGCAAACTGGCCTGGCCAAGGAAACACAAAGGAAAACCCGTGGCAGATATTATCGATTACAAAATCATTGGCAGCGAGATGCAACTGGTCGAGATCGAACTTGACCCCGGCGAAGGTGTGCGCGCCGAAGCCGGAGCCATGATGTATATGGGCGCTGGTATTTCCATGCAGACCAATACCGGTGGCGGCCTGTTTTCAGGGTTTAAACGGATGCTGACCGGGGAAAGTTTTTTCATTACCAGCTTTGTATATGAAGGAGCAGGCAAGGGGCATGTGGCCTTTGCCGCCCCTTATCCCGGCAAGGTGATTGACATTAATCTGCGTGATTTTGGCGGGCAGGTTTTATGCCAGAAGGACGGCTTTTTATGTGCCGCAGCCGGGATTGACATTGATGTTGCCTTTTCCAAACGCCTGGGGGCCGGGTTGTTTGGTGGTGAAGGTTTTATTCTGCAACGTTTAACGGGCGATGGCATGGTGTTTGTTCATGCCGGTGGCACGATTGTGCGCAAGGATTTACACCCCGGACAGAAAATGCGGGTGGATACCGGGTCGCTGGTTGCCCTGACCGACAATGTTGATTATTCCATCGATTTTGTTGGCGGTTTTCGCAATGCCCTGTTTGGGGGCGAAGGGCTGTTTGTAACGACCCTGGAAGGACCGGGAACAGTGTGGTTGCAAAGCCTGCCATTTTCGCGCCTGGCCGACCGTATTTCCGCAGCCTTGCCCAAGGATCGCAACAAGGGCTGAGAAAACGCCCGCTTCGGTTGGAGCCGGTGTGGCGACACGCCGAAATGCCGGGCAGCGGTTTTATACATGCGGTGGTTTACGAAAATGCGCAGCTATTGTGAAGGGGCAACAGCCCGGTGCCCGTTTATGCTGGCGGCTGGCGGCTGGCGGCTGGCGGCTGGCGGCTGGCGCGGCAGGTTATTGGGGGCTTTCCGCGAGTATTTTCAGATATGTGTTAAGCATTGTGACCCTGCGGGGGCGAAAGCTGATGTCGGTGCTTTCGACAGATTTTATTCGGTCAGCCCTGAACATGCGGAAATTTTCGCGTTTGCAGCACCAGGCTAAAATAGTAAGGGTATGTTCCGTATACATCAGCGACAGGGGATAGACGATACGCGAACTTAAATCGCCGTTACCGTCAGCATATTCCAACCTCAACGCCTGTTCGATCCAGCAGGCGTGTCTTATGGCCTTTATATCGAGTTCCAAGGTGATGCGTGCCTGAGGGCGGTAGATTTTTGAAATGGCGTGAAACAGTTGCTGTTCGCGTTCTCCCGGTAGCGTTGCGGCTATTTTGGCCAGGACAGATGCAGCCGCATCAGCCAGCGTCTTGTCGCCAATACACTTAATTTCACCCAATCCCAGTGCCAATGCTTCGATTTCGATGCGATTAAGGGTTTGAGGCGGCAGCGCGTAATCTTCTGTCAACTGATAGCCATAGCCGCGTTCACCTTCAATCCGTGCACCGGCCGCGCGCAGGCTGTCAATGTCTCTATAGATCGTGCGCAAGGATACCGACATTTCTGTGGCCAGGCGATTTGCCGTAACGGGGGATGGAAGCACGCGCAACACCTGCATTAGCTGCAAAAGTCGATTTGATTTGGCCATTTACTACTGCCGGAATTTGTCAGTTGCCGCCTGTTATACTCTTTGGACTTTATCATGAAAAGGATAAGCCAATGAGTATAACAACAACACCTCATTTAAATTTTCGCGGACAGGCGAAGGAAGCACTGACTTTTTATCAGTCCGTTTTCGGCGGCGAAATTACCATTGTTACTTATAAAGATGCGCATGCTGTTCAAATTGAACAGGAAGCCGATCAGGTGATGTGGGGGCAGGTCATAAGCAGGGATGGCTTTCACATCATGGCATATGACGTTCCTTCCAGTCTTGCCTATAACGAAGGAATTATTCCTGTTTTCGTCTCGGTGAGCGGCAGTGATGCGGCGGAACTAAAGGATTACTGGGCGGGTCTTTCCGAAGGGGCAGAGATCGTTCATCCTCTGTCCCCTTCCGGCTGGTCGCCATTATATGGAATGATCCGCGACCGGTTTGGCATAACCTGGGTATTGGATATTAAGGCTTCTGATTAAGGAAGTCCGGTTTTAATTTGACATTACTTTAACCGCTCAATGCGAGACGCATAATGCAGGCATTGGGCGGTTTTAGTGTTAAAAAGACGTCTTTTGGATTTGTTAATTGGCGCCTGTTTTTCTCAATAAAAATGGCAGTTGCAAGTAACCGGTGATGGCTGGTGGTTTCTGTTTATGCGACATCAGGATTATCGGGTGCGCTATCTTCTGGCGCGGTACCAAAGGGCTTCATATTGTCATAGGCGATAATTTCCCGTGCCCAGTTGGCAAAGGCAGTGACCTGGCTTTGCCGCCGGGGGGCTGAACGCGATGTTAAAACATAACCGCGTTCCGATGACAGGGTAATGGGGCAGGCCGGTACCAGTTGTCCGCTTTGCAAATGTTGCTGTAACAATGCTGTCCAGCCCAGGGCAACGCCCTGACCGGAAAGGGCTGCAGATAAAACCAGCAAATAGGTGTTAAACCGGTGGCCGCTTAGAGGTGTTGCTGGCGTGTGCCCGGCAGCGTGAAGCCAGCTTTCCCAGTTAAACCAGCGATTTTTAATTTCACTGTCGAGATGCAGCAACGGCATTTTGCATAAAGCATCGGGCGTTTGGGCAAAGCCATACCGGGCCAGAAAAGCGGGGCTGCAGACCGGAGCCACCTGTTCGGCCAGCAATAAAATACCGCCAGGCCCGCAATGCCCGAAGGACAGCTCGATATCGATATTTTCATCCATGCCAAACCGCCCGGTCTGATTGGTGACAACATTAACTTCGATATCAGGGAAACGGGTGGTGAAATCGGCCAGATGCGGCATCAGAATAAAGGATGCAAAGGCAAAGTCGGTGCCAACACTGATGCGTGATCCGCGCCGGGTGCGGATATTTTCGACTGTCTGGTCAATATGGCCCAGCGCGGCACTTACACTGTCATAAAGTTCCTGTCCGGCACCGGTCAGGGCCACCCCCCGATGCAAGCGGCGAAAAAGCGGCTGGTTTAGCTGTTCTTCCAGCACGGTTACCTGATGGCTGACGGCAGGTTGGCCAATGCCCAGTTCCTGTGCCGCACGGGTAAAACTGCCGCAGCGCGCCGCAGCTTCAAAGGCAATCAGGGCATGAGGGGACGGGATGTTTCCATATCGCATGCCATCAATATTATTGATGGCAGGGATGAATACAAGCCGTCTTCACAAGAATAATTCAAATGTGAAACAAACCAGCATAATTGATCCGCACATCAGCAAGGCCGGACGAATGCAGGGCATGTCGTGATGCGGTTTTTTAAACATATAATCAGGGGGTTCATAAAAAGATGACATCGAAGCCGATGAATATTCTGTTTGTCATGGCCGATCAGCTGGCCGCGCGCTGCATGCCGCTTTACGGGCATAAAGTGGTGAAAACGCCGAACCTTGATGCCCTGGCTGAAAATGCGGTGGTATTTGATTCGGCCTATACCAACAGCCCGCTTTGTGCGCCATCACGTTTTTGCCTGATGACCGGCCAGTTACCAGGCCGGATCGAAGCCTATGACAATGCATCGGATCTGGCGTCTGATATTCCGACCCTGGCCCATTATGTTCGCCATGCCGGGTATCGCACCGCATTGGCGGGCAAAATGCATTTTTGCGGGGCGGATCAGCTGCATGGTTATGAAGACCGTTTAACAGCCGATATTTACCCTGCCGACTATGGCTGGTATTGCGACTGGGACAATTTTGAAGACCGCCCGACCTGGTATCACAATATGGGGTCGGTGACGCAGGCTGGCCCGGTTTATCGATCCAACCAGCTGGATTTTGACGATGAAACCGTGTTTGAGGCCCGTCGTTATTTGTATGATGTGGCGCGCGATCAACGCCGTGATGACCGGCCGTTCTTTTTGACAGTTTCTTTCACCCATCCGCATGATCCCTATAACGCCCGGCCTGAATTCTGGAACATGTATGACGGGGTCAAAATTGACCCGCCTCATGTCAACATGAAGCCCGAAGACCTTGACCCGCATTCACAACGCCTGCGCCATGTTTATAATCTGGACCAGGAACCGGTAACCGACGAGGACGTGTTAAAGGCGCGCCGGGCCTATTATGCGTCGATCAGCTATGTTGATTGCCTGGTCGGGTCGTTGATGCGTACCTTGCGCGAAACCGGCATGGCCGACAATACGCTGGTAATATTTAGCGGCGATCACGGCGATATGCTGGGCGAACGCGGCATGTGGTATAAAATGTCGTGGTATGAACCCTCGGCCCGGGTGCCATTGTTTTTTGCCTTTCCGGGGGCCAGAGGGCAAAAACGGGTTTCGGAATCCGTATCATTGATCGATATTTTGCCAACCCTGCGTGATCTGGTGGGGGATGATAAAGTTCCCGCCCCGGCAGAACCTATTGATGGCCGCAGCCTGATGCCGCACATCAAGGGCGATGGCGGCCATGATGAAGTGATTGGTGAATATTGCGGCGAAGGGGCATTGTCGCCCATTATCATGATCCGGCGGGGGGCGTATAAATATATCGCATCGCAAACCGACCCGGATATGCTGTTTGATCTGATCAATGACCCCGACGAAGTTTGCGACCTTATTGATGACCCCAAACACAGCGAAATCCGCGACGCCTTTCGCGCCGAACTGGCCGAAAACTGGGACATGGATACGTTCCGTAAAAAAGTGATCAACAGCCAGAAACGCCGCAAGCTGGTGTATGAAGCCCTGACGCGGGGGCGCATTACGTCCTGGGATCACCAGCCGACCCGCGATACATCAAATATGTATATGCGCAATCACAAAGACCTTGATGATGTCGAGATCGACGCCCGTTTGAATGTTCCGGGGTTTTATGATGTGAAGACGGGTAAGTAACGGTCTTTGGTCTTTCGGCTTGCGGGCTGTTTGACTGCGATGGTGCCAGATAAACCGTCCACGTTTGCGTGGGCGGTTTTTTACGTTAAACAGCTAAAAGGTAATACCAATTTTGATCGTCCCGGCGTAGGGTACGCAAAATACCAGGTGGGATTCCTGCCTTAATACAGATTTACGAGGAACGTCATGTCGGATCATCATTATGAACGGGTCGCAGTACCGGCCAGCCTGATTGAAACCCTGCGCGAGAAATTTGGTGATCGCGTTTCCACGGCACAGGCCGTTCTTGATCATCATGGCAAGGATGAGGGCTGGCACGATGCATCGCCGCCCGATGCAGTGGTTTTTGCCACCTCGACCGAAGAAGTTGCCGAAACGGTCAGGCTATGTGCGGCACATGATGTGCCGATCATTCCCTTTGGCACCGGGTCTTCATTAGAAGGGCATGTTGCCGCGTTAAAAGGCGGTATTTGCATTGATGTTTCCAAAATGGACCAGATTTTGGAAATCCATAACGAAGACCTTGATTGCCGGGTGCAGGCGGGTGTAACGCGCGAACAGCTTAACGAACATTTGCGCGATACCGGCCTGTTTTTCCCGATTGATCCGGGGGCAAATGCCTCGATCGGGGGCATGACGGCCACCCGTGCCTCGGGCACCAATGCGGTGCGTTATGGCACCATGCGCGACAATGTTTTGTCACTAACGGTGGTAACGCCCGATGGCAAAATTATTAAAACCGCGCATCGGGCACGCAAATCCTCGGCGGGCTATGATCTGACCCGGTTGTTTGTTGGCTCCGAAGGGACACTTGGTGTTATCACGGAAATTGGTCTGAAACTGTATGGTATCCCCGAAGCCATTTCAGCCGCAGTTTGTGCCTTTCCCTCGGTCGAAGCGGCGGTAAACACCACGATCATGACCATTCAGGCCGGTATTCCGGTGGCACGGATTGAACTGCTGGACGCGTTGCAAATTCGTGCGGTTAATGCCTATTCCAAAATGACCTATGAAGAAAAACCAACCCTGTTTTTTGAATTTCACGGCACCGAAGCCGGGGTTAAGGAACAGGCGGAATTTGTGCAATCGGTGGCCGAGGAATTTGGCGGCGAGGGCTTCCAGTGGGCAACCCGTGCTGAAGATCGCACCAAATTGTGGGCCGCCCGGCACAAAGCCTATTATGCCGCCTTGCAGCTTGAGCCGGGCAAACGCGGCATGTCGACAGACGTTTGCGTGCCGATTTCACGTTTGGCCGAAGCCATCATGGAAACCCGCGAGGATTGCGATGCCTCGATCCTGACCTGCACCATGGTCGGCCATGTGGGCGATGGCAATTTCCATACCCTGATTTTGCTGGACCCGGACAAACCCGAGGAAGTCGCCGAAGCCCACCGTTTGCATGAACGCATGGTGATGCGCTCGCTCCGTCTTGGTGGCACCTGTACGGGCGAACATGGCATTGGCTATGGCAAGCTGGACTTTATGGAGGTCGAACATGGCCCCGATACCATTGCCGTAATGCGGGCGATTAAAAACGCCATCGACCCCAAAGGGTTGATGAACCCGGGTAAACTTATTCCGGGAAACTAATTTAAAATTCTTTTGATGCAAAACGCCGCCGGTTCCTGCCTGGCGGCGTTTTTTTTGCGGGATTGAATTGGTTTTTATTTTGGTACGGCTTGATGTGTATTTGCAAATTTATCTTTTTTGTGTTGATTTGATTTATATATTGAGAGGTTAATTTTTTTGGAATGTTTTTGTGTCGCCGTAAGGATGTTGAAATGACTAAAAACAAAGAATTAAAAGAAGGTTATGTTGAGATTCTCAACGAGATAGACGATTCTTGGATTAACCCTCATCACTTGAACAGTTTGGTAAAACAAGGGCTATCTGGTATTTTTTTAACTTCTGTTCGTCCTGAATATCAACAGGCAAAGAACAAAATCATGATTGTAGGTCGAGAGCCTAAATCTTGGAATGTTATTGGTAAAGATGGTAGTTTTTTTGGAAGACAAAGCTATGTAGATTCAGCTTTAGATAAACACGATGCTTTTTTTCGTTCTCAATTTAAAAGGAAGAACTCTAAGGGGAGGTCTTTTCACAACTTTACTCGAAGTGTGGCAAAGAAGTCAGGAGAAGAAGGGTTGATATATTCCAATTTATTCTGTCTTTCATTTAAAAAATCCATACCTCAAAAATCTCCCGTTTTTGACGGCATTGTGTGTTTGTCTGAGAAGTTGTTGAAGATGCAAATTAAAATACTTCGTCCTGACGTTATTGTGTTTGCCAATGGGCTTAGCGGTGCGTCAGTCGCAACTCGCCGAAAGTTTTTCCCTATTGATGGCGAAAATAATGTGTGCATCAATAGAAAAAATTACTGTGATGCTGGTTTGTCAAATGAGCAGTTGTGGAGTTTTGACTTGAGATTTGAGGATCAGTTAATAAAATCCTATAGAACTTACCATCCGAGTTCAAGGCGGGCGGACGCTGCAATTGCACGTGATTTTTTGATCGATTTATTGCCTGGAAATGATTGATTGATATTTATATGATCATTCTGCGTTGATGAAGAGTTAGTAGCGATACTTGCAAAGATTGCGATGCGTCGACCCTTACATGTACCATCGGGCTATGGCAAACGGAGGCCGAACACGGCCCCGATACCATCGCCATGATGCGGGCTAATAAAGCATGTTTCCTTTAATATGACCCATTTTGTTCGAATTTGGCTTGCCGTTCGGCAAGGCACAGCGCGCTGAGCGATGCAGCGCATCGGTCGAGCGGTGTAACGCCGCCGGAACCTTATGTCCGGCGGCGTTTGTATGTGGGGTGTATTGGGGTGGGTTAAGCTGCCTGGGTTTGCTCTGCAAACACATCCTGTGCGGCAAAAAGCCCATTCAAGGCGGCAGGGAAGCCGGCATAAACCGCCATCTGCATTAGGATTTCGACGATTTCGTCGCGGGTAAGCCCTACATTGAGGCCCGCTGCGATATGGACCTTTAATTGCGCAGTCGCGGTGCCCATGGCGGTTAAGGCGGCAATGGTGGCGATTTCACGATCCCGCACGGACAGGCCGGGCCGGGTATAAATATCGCCAAAGGGAAATTCAATCAGATAACGGGCGAAATCGGGGGCGATGTCGGCCAGGGCATCGACAACTTTTTGTCCGCCTTCACCGTCGATTTGTGCCAGGGCGAGTTGGCCGCGTTGGAACCGGGTTTCGGTAGTCGGGCTTGTCTGTGCCGGGTTGGGCTGATGTGTCATTATCTTGCGTCCTTTGCAGGGTCGCGGCATAGCCCGCGATTTTGGTGTCAAGGACGAGAAGGTTTGCCTGAAGATTTTCGATCGTGGCCTGCACGTGCGTCCGGTGGGCGACGAGAAGATCATGCCGGGCTTTTTCGGTGGCAGGACCATTGTTACGCATATTGGCATAGGCCAGCATGGTACGAATGGGCATGCCAGTGTTTTTCAACCGCCCTAAAAACTCAATCCAGATCAGGATTGTTTCATCATAATCACGTTGGCCCGATGCATCGCGATCCGCGAATGGCAGCAGCCCGATACGTTCGTAATAACGAAGCGTATGGGCCGATAAACCACTGCTTTTTGCCAGTTGACCAATCTTCATGGCGTTTCCTTCCCGCGTTTACGCAAAGGACGCTAGGGGTTAGAGCGTGCTTTAAGTCAAGCCGTTTTTTATACGGTTCTGTACAAGGCTAGAATCGCATGGAGACTGAAAGGGCGCCAAACTGGTCGGTGCCGTTCTGGCCGTAAAATTCCTTGGTTCGGTACACATGGGTATAGGTAATGCGGGCCTGGCCAACAATAACGGCAAAACCAACCTGCAAATCACCAACCAGCGGTTTTTTATCGACCGAATTACTATCGGCGAATGTGTTGCCATCCAGTGTGATGTCACGTGCCACAGCCCGGCCAACAACCCCGGCAAATAAATAACCGCTTAGCGGGAAGCCGTCGGTATCGGGTTTGAAAAAGTCCGATCCGGGCAGGCTGGGGCGAATGCGCGGGGGGCCGTAATCGGCGGGTAAGTCAAAGCCGACCCGGGCCATTGCCCCAATTTCGGCATTGGTAAAGCCATTGCCGAGGGTGAAGCCGGTGCTTGGGGTTAAATCGGCTTCAACACCCAGAAGTTCCTGTTTGGCCCAGCCGCGATATTTGCGTTCGTAAGACAGGCCAATGATCGGTTCGTTCTTGATCTGGTTGTCCCAGCCTTTGGGTTCGGGGCTGTCGATCAGTTTATGAACAAATTTCTGGCTTTGTTCGGTCAGCGACGCCGGGCCAACAACACCCAATGTCAGTTCCAGGGTATCAATCCGGGCGTAATCCTCGTGCCCTTCATAGCCAAGGCCGGTATCGGACAGCAAGCCCAGGCTGCCATAGAGATACCCGGCCCACGGGCGGTCGTTGGGCTGGTTTTCGGCAATGGTGATGTCGCTGGGGGTATACATGCTTTGCCCTAGCGCATAGCTGGTGCGGATGCGCCCGTTCGAAGCAAAAAACGGAATTTCCTTGGCGACATTTAAAAAGTCGGCAGGGGCGCTGTCTTCGGGCGATATAAAGGCCAGCCTTACACCATTGGTAAAATGCCGGTCCTGATTGTTTTCAACAAACAGGTCGTTTTCTACCGATAATGATATGCCCCATTTATCGTCCGGGGTGCGCTGGGACTGGGGGCCTTTGGCGGTGTTTTCCTGTGCCAGCGCCGGAACGGCGGTAACACAGGTGGCGATGGCTGTGGCACAAAACAGAGCCGCCAGCGGCGATCGGGCACGCAGGTTAGTCATTTGGGGCATAATCGCGGTTTTCCATACGAAGTTCTTTTGCCAGAAAATCGGTAACAGTGCGAATTTTACGAAGTTTGTGCCGATGCGGCGCACTTAACGCAAAAAGATTAAGGTTGCGCGGCAGATATTCCGCCAGCACACAGGAAAGATCCCCCCGCGCGATAAGGTCTTCCACAACCAGACGCGGTGTCAAGGTAATGCCGCAACCTTCTTTTAGCACATCGCGCATTGCAAGGCTGCTATTGACGCGGTAACGACCGCCAACCTCGATAGCCATTTCCTTGCCATTGGCGGGATTGGTAAAATGCCACAGGCCGGTACGCTGCGCACTGCTAAATAAAATGCAGTCGTGGCCTAACAGGTCATGGGGGTGGGTAATGGGGTTGTTTTTTGCCAGATATGCCGGGCTTGCGACCAAAACACGTGAATAACTGCCAATGCGCCGTGCGATCAGGGATGAATCGGCCAGTGTTTCGCTAACGCGTAAGGCGATGTCAAAACCCTCATCGATAATATCGGTAAGACGGTCATCCAGCATCAGGTCAACCGACAGGTCCGGGTGGGTGTTAAGCAGGCGGGCAATGGCCGGAGCCAGTTTGATCACCCCGAATGATGTGGGGGCGGCAATGCGCACACAGCCGCGCGGGCCATGGCCCAGATCGCGTACGGTTTCGTTGGCATCATCCATGTCATCCAGGATAAGGGAAATACGCGACAGGTATGTTTCGCCCGCTTCGGTCAGGCTCAGGCGTCGGGTGGTACGCGCAATAAGCTGAATGCCCAGCATGTCTTCCAGTGCATTGATCTGTTTGGTAATGGCGCCGGGCGACATGTTTAAATCGCGTGCAGCAGCAGCAAAGCTGCCGCGTTCGGCAATTTTGCGAAAACATTCCAGTCCGCGTAATCTGTCCATTTTGTCCCTAAAGTCCCCGTTATTATTTCCATAATGGAAATAAATTGGGGCAAAAACACGGCACGATCATTAAAAAACGCTGTGGTAACCTGCCTGTTATCAAAAGGATTACCAAAGGCTTTGGTTCCCGAAAAACACTGCGATCGCGTGAAAAAATAAAGTGGCGTGTCGCGTGTCTGGGGCAGGGGCCGAAATGAAAGAGTGGATAATGAAAGCACTATTGTTGCTGTTAGGGGCAGGGATGCTGGGCGGGGCATCCATTCTTCTTGCCAAGCTGGCAGTTGGGGCGGGTATTTCGCCCCTGTCCTATTTATTCTGGCAGTGTCTTGGTGCGGGGGGCGTGCTGCTGGTTATTTCGACCTTGCGCCGGGATATGCCGTCATTTGCGCCGCGTTATTTGCGCTATTATTTTATTGCCGGGCTGGTCAGTCTGGCTCTGCCAATGGGGGTGGGGTATTTTATGGTGCCGCATTTGGGCGCGGCACTGGCAGGGGTTTTTACCGCAATGCCGCCATTGATAACGTATCTGTTATCCATGTGTATCGGGCTGGAGCGTGCCCGCCTTGGCCGGATGGTGGGCCTCATGGCGGGGTTTGCGGGCGTATTGGTTTTATATGTGCCACAATTATCGGCCCCCGATAGCACTTTGCTGGTTTATTTGCTGATTGCAGCGATCATTCCTCTTAGCCTGGCAATGGGCAATGTTTATCGCACGGCTGATTGGCCGGTTGGGGCCAACCCGGTGCCGCTGGCGGCAGGTATGATGCTGGCAAGTGCGCTATATTGCCTTGGGTTTGAAACCCTGCGCGCCACCCTGATGGTTCCATCGATTGATCAGAGCTATCTTTGGGGGATTATCATGGTTCAAATTGTTGTCGCTGCCCTGATGTATATGTGCCATTTCGAACTGCAACGTGTTGCAGGCCCGGTTTATCTTAGCCAGATTGGGTATGTGATGGCATTGACGACCCTGATCGGTGGTGTCGCCCTGTTTAACGAAGAATTACGCCCTGAATTGTTGATTACGCTGGGCTGTGTGGTGTTAGGGACGTTTCTTGTGCGTCCCGGCGGCAAAAAGGCCACATCGCACGCGGTGGATGTGTGAAAATCCTGTAATGTTGTTGGCAATATCTGCCGCCGCGTGCGAGCTGTATTTTCTGATGGCCGGGCAGGCAAAAGGCACAGGCACCTAGCGTTGCCGCACGATCGTGCCAATTGCATTAACCAGCAGGCGTGCAGCAACCAGGGCTGACATGCCATCAATATCGGCGGGTGGATAAAGTTCTACCAGGTCGAACCCCGCAATGCGCGCGCGGGTACCCGCACCAGCGATCAGATCAATAACCTGTGTATAACCAAGGCCGCCTGGCGTGCGGGCCGCCACCCCGGGCATGATGGCAGGGTCAAGCCCGTCACAATCGAGGGTGATTACCACTTGCGCACCCTGGGGGATGTGGCGCAGGGCGGCTTCCACGCCATGTGCGTGTATGTCGCGTGCGGTGACAAAATGGCTGCCGTAATTTCGGGCGGCGTCAATTTCGGTTTGACGTGCGCTGCCAACACTGCGAAGGCCAACCTGCACCATGCCCGCGACATGTTGCATTTCACTGGCCCGGCGCATGGGACTTGAATAACCGTGTCGTTCGCCGTGTAATTCGTCGCGCCAGTCAATATGGGCGTCGATTTGCAAAATCCAGATCGGTCCGTGGTCGGCAAAACCGTTGAAAAAAGGTATGGGCAGGGAATCGTCCCCTCCCATTAAAATTGGCACGGCAGACATTGCCAGTATTTCGCGGGTTTTTGCTTCCACCAGGCGGCAGTTATTTGCATTTTCGTGCATTATGGTCGGAATGTTACCTGCATCAATGCAGCTTACCGGTTTGCCGTCAAACAGGGGCCCGCCGAGGTCAAAATCCCAATGGTCAATCAGGGGGGCGTCGCCCTGGCTGGCTGCGCGGATGGCATCGGCCGCCATGGCATAACCGCTGCTATCCTTGCCCGGATAGGTGCTGCCGTGCCCTGCGCCAAAAATCACGGCGCGCGGGTTGATTCCACCGGCAAGGTGCCCCGGAAGACCCAGAAATGAAGCTGAGGACATTGTTATTTCCCTGTGTCAGTTTTTTGGCTGCGCGGTTACGCAATCACCTTAAGCGTTAAGGTCCCGTCAGGGGCGATATCGCAGGCAAGGTTTTGATAATCAATAATGGTTTCACCCGCCTTGTCATCAGGGCTGTCATGGGTTGCTGTGACAATCATGACGTCGGCACCCGCGGCTTTGCCAGCAGCGATACCTGCCGGGGCATCTTCCCACACCAGGCAGTTCGAAATTTCAACGTTCAGTTTTTCGGCAGCGGCGATAAAACAGTCCGGTGCCGGTTTTCCTGCATTTACATCTTCAGCGGTGATCAAAATATCGGGCATGGGCAGACCCGCCGCCGTAATGCGTTGCAAGGCAAGACGGCGCGGCGATGACGTGACAATTGCCCAGCGATCCCGGGGCAGGGCTGTTAAAAACCTGGCCGCACCGGCAATGGGTTTTACTTTATCAACGGCATTAAATTCGGCATCGGTCAGCAAGGCAACCTCGTGGTCGATGTCAATGCCTGCCGGGCCAAACCGGGCAATGGTTTCAGCCGCGCGCACGCCATGCATGGCTTTTGTTACTTCGGCAGCATCAAGGCCATGGCGAACGGCCCATTGGCTCCAGGCGTCAATGGCAACCTCGATACTGTTGATAATTGTACCGTCCATATCGAACAGGAAGGCTGAAAATCGACGCCCGGTCATAGAATTACCTTTTAAAAGCTGGTTGAGTATCAGGGGGGTGGCAGATTGAATTTATGATCGGAATTTCACTCTGTCAGTGTTTGGGGCACGGCACAATTATTGTGTTCTTTTATCATAGCCTGCTTGTGCCTGTTCAAGTTCACTGCCATGGGTTAAGGCCCAGTCATAAAGGGCCTCGAACGGTTTTTTCAACGACAGACCAAGCGGGGTGATCGAATATTCGACACCAACGGGTGTTGTCGGCAGAACTTCGCGTTTCACAAGTCCGTTGCGTTCCAGCCGTTTCAGGGCCTCGGCCAGGGCCTTGTGCGTAATGCCGTCAAGACGGCGCATGAGCTGGTTAAAACGGGCCGGGCGCGGGCATAAAACCGTTAAAATCAGCACAGACCATTTATTGGCGATTTGTTCCAGTATCGGGCGGGTTTGATAGACGTTAATCAAGGGGGCGTCGATATCATCGGGCACGGCGATATACTCCTATATATCTACGCTATATTAAGTGCATTATTGACCTTAGATATACATTATATATCGTGGCGTCAATCATCACTAAAGGAGTTTTCCGATGGAAAGATTGACCCAGAAAACAGCCCTGATCATTGGAGGAGCCAGTGGGATTGGCCTTAAAATAGCCGAACGTTTTGCGAGCGAGGGCGCGCGCGTTATTATAACCGGTCGTCGGCAGGATGCGCTTGATGCTGCTATTCTCGGGATAGGTCATAATGCTGTTGGCATTGTTGCCGATGCTGCTAACCAGGATGAAATTGCTCAACAGATTTCTGTTATTGGTAAACAATATGGAAAACTGGATGTTTTGGTAATCAACGCCGGAACATCGGCATATTCAGAACTTGAAACTGTTACGCCGGAGCATTTCGACCAGATTTTTGGCTTGAACGTGAGGTCGCCGGTATTTGCCGCGCAGGCGGCAGTGTGGTTCATGCCACCGGGCAGTTCGATTGTCCTGATCGGTTCCATTGCCGGGATGATTGGCACGGTAGGATATGGCACTTATGGGGCCAGCAAGGCGGCCATTCGTGCATTTGCACGCAGTTGGGCAAACGAACTGGCCCCAAAGGGCATTCGGGTGAATGTTGTCAGCCCCGGGCCGATTGATACGGCCATGTTTGATGCGGTATCGGATGATGTGCGAAAAACCCTGACCGATTTGATCCCTGCCGGCCGTCTTGGTCGCCCCGAAGAGGTCGCCAGTGCGGCGCTGTTTTTGGCAAGCGACGAGGCCGGTTTTATTGTCGGGGCGGAATTATGTGTGGATGGTGGCATGGCGCAGGTTTAACGCACCCGTAATTTGTCAAAAAACGCGTGCGCCGGCCATGTGAACTTTTCCCGTTATAACGGGGCGTTTTTGGTGTCGGCCAGGGTTTTTAACACGGGAAGGCCCTTTGTTACCGGGCTTCCCGTGTTTTTATATTTTATGGCACAACCCGGCGCAAACGCGGGGCATCGGCGTTTGTGGTGTCGATTAAACCGCGATAGGCGTGCCAGCTGGCATGGCCCAAAAGCGGCATGACAACGGCCAGGCCCAGCAAGAACACCACCATGCCACAGGCAGCCAGCACGGCAAGGGCCGCTGCCCAGCCGGTTAAAACGCGCCAGTTGGCACGAAAGGCGCGAAGGCTAAGGGTAAGGGCCGTAATGACATCGATATCGCGATCCACCAGAAGCGGTATCGTGACCAGCGAGATGGCAAACACCGTAATGGCAAAAACGCCACCAAGGATGGACCCGGTAATCAGAAACACCATTGCATCGCGGGTAAAAAATGTTTGCCAGATCAGGGTATCAAGCGGGGGAACATTGCCGTTGTAAAACAGGGCAAACAGAAACATTGCCACCTGAAACCAGACCAGAAAGAACAGCATTAAAATTATGCCGATGGCACCTAACTGGCCGGGATTGCGGCGAAAGCCGTTCAGGCTGTGCCACAGGGTAACGTTTTCGCCCATTTCAAGGCGGCGGCTGGTTTCATACAGGCCCACCGCCAAAAGCGGTGCAATCAGCATAAAGCCGGCCCCCAAAGGCAAGGTCAGATAGGGCAGGCCCGACTGAAACAGACTAAGTAAAATGATATAACCTGCTAAAACACAGAATGCACCATAGGCAAGCCCAATGGCAGGTGTGCGTTTGAAATCGCGCCAGCCTGCTTCCAGCCATTTGCCAGACTGGTCGCTGGTAACGGCACGAATGGCAATGCCGTGCCGGGTGAAGCCCGCCGGTGCGGTTGCATCCCCGTTGCTGTGCGACGCCGTTGGGGTCGTTACATGCGAGGCTGTGGTATCCGTCATCATATATCCTCCCTGCGCTGAAGCGATGATCGTTTCAGCAGATACAACCCTCTTTGTCCTGCCAGATCATCGCGGGTGATGATCCGGGTGGGTATTTTGTTTTTTATTTGAGGTTTATATTAGCACCTATTAATTGTTTTTCCAGCATAGCGTTATGAACCAGTGATCGTAATCGCTGTGCATCACGAATGTTTGAGGGTTAAAACTGCACTGAGCCGGAACAAATGCGGTGCTGCCCTTGTTTCAGGGGGGCTTGAAAGGGTAACAACCAAAAGATTGCCATTTTCTGCTGCAATGCAAATCAGGGCCTGTATGATAATGGTTTCTATGGGGAAAATTTTGTTGGGGCCGACCCGGCAGATCGCGCGCAAAAAGAAAGCGGAGCTGAAGCGTTGAAAAAGATACTCGCTGTAATTGGCGCCCTTGTGGTGGTGGTCATTGTTGCCTTGCTGGTTATTCCGTCGCTGATTGACTGGAACAGCTATAAATCCGAGGTCACAACGGCCGTAAACGAAGCCACAGGACGCAATCTTGAATTGCGCGGCGATTTGTCCTTGTCATTATTGCCGTTTCCCGCACTTTCGGTTGAAGATGCCGTGCTGGGCAATGTCGATGGTGCCACCGATAAAAACATGGTGACCGTCAAGGAAGTTGAAGTTTCAGTTGCGCTGATGCCGCTTCTGACCGGCAATATTCGGGTCACACAGGTGCGCCTGATTGACCCGGTCGTGTCGATTGAAACCTTTGCCGATGGCACCAGCAACCTGGTGTTTGACCCCAAAAATGCCGAAGGGCACGGCCCGGAAGCAGGTACAATCAATTCCCCTAAAGACCAGAACGCCCCGACGGGTGGTGATGCCGGAAGCGACACGGCACCGGCAAAGAATACGGGTGAAAGCTCGCTTGCCAGTTCGGTTCGCGTCGATAGCCTGTCGATCGAAAATGCCACCATTATTTACCGTGCCCCGGGCACAGAAGAAAAAATTGAAGGCCTGACCCTAAGTGTTGAAGCCGACAGCCTGAACGGCCCGGCAACCGGTGAAGGCTATGTTTTTTATCGGGGCATCCCGATGACCTTCAAGCTGAACCTGGGCGAAATCAGCCAGAACAAACCGTTCCCGGTTTCGGTTCGTTTGGGTATTGATGAAGTTGACGGCGGCATTGATGTTGGCGGGCAGGTTGACCTTTCGGGCGATGCCCCGGATTTTAACGGTGAAATTAACGGCAAGTTTGACGATTTGCGCAAGGCAGCCCAGCGCATTGCCGGTGATGATGCCGATATTCCCGATATTGCCGCCAAGGAATTTGACCTGTCGGGCAAACTGGCCGCCAACGCCAAGGCGGTAACGGTGAATGACCTTGCGGTTCGCTTTGGCGAAACCCGGGGTTCCGGCGCGCTTTCAGTGGCGACCGATCCCAAAATGAAGGCCGATTTGGCCCTGCGTTTTAACCAGCTTGACCTTGATGCGATCATTGCGCTGGCCAATGCATCTGGCGGGCATAAGGACGCATCCGCCGATAGCGCATCCACCCCCGAAAAAGCAGCGGCGGATGTGCCTGATGCGACTAAACCCAACGGGCAGTCCATCCCTGCGCAGGGGCGTAAAAACGGCGTTGCCGATGCGGGCACGGCACCGCTTATTCCCGCAGATCTGACCGGATCGATTGATCTGGAAGTGGAAAGTCTGATTTATAATCAGACCCCCATTCACAATGCGCGGATCAATGCGGGCATTGCGAACAGTAAAATTACCCTGAACGAAGTATCGGCGGGCTTGCCCGGCGGAACGGATTTGCAGGTATTTGGCTCTATTTCCGGGGCGAAACCGCAAGTCAGTGCTGATTTGCGTTATGAAATTGCCTCGGAAAATATCCGGGCGGTGATGCGCTGGCTGGGTGTGGATGTGGATGGTGTTCGCGCCGACCGCTTGCGTCGCTTCTCGTTGACCGGCGGGTTAAAAGGCACACCGGACCAGATTAATATCAATAATGTCGATATGCGTCTGGACGATACCGCAGTTCGCGGGGCGATTGTTGCCAATCTTGACAGTGAAGGTCTGCCCGCCCTTGGTATCGGGCTTAAGCTTGATAAAATCAATCTTGATCAATATATGGGCGCGTCCTCGGCGGCGAAACCCGCCACGGGTGATGCGGCTGCCAATGGCACAACGGCCAGCCCCGACGAGGCGGCAAGTGAAGGGGCACAAAAAGGTGCAAAGCAGGATCTGGTTAAAACCATCCACGATGCATTGGCACCCTTAAACGGCCTTGCCGCCAATTACCGGATTGGTGCGGATGAAGTCATATCATCGGGTGTCGCCATTCGGGGTATTGCATTGGAAGGTAGCCTTAACGGCCCTGACATCACCCTTAAAAATCTTTCCGTGGCCGATGCGGCAGGGATGTCGCTTCAGGGGAGTGGCGGCTTTCTGGGGCAAAAGGATGTACCGGAATTTAAAAACCTGAAACTGGGTGTGACCGCTAAAAACCTGGAACCGTTTGTTAAATTAACCGGCATCACCTTGCCCGCCCCGGCGGCAAATTATAAGTCGATGAAGGTTGATGTCGCCCTTAACGGTGCCATTACCGGGCCAAACCTGGATGCCAGCCTGTCAAATTCGACCATGCAGGTGGCCCTGAAAGGCCAGTTACAAGACCTGTTAGGGGATGCGCCTGGCCTTAAAGGCAATATTACCGCACAGGCAGGCAGCCTTAACCGGGCCTTGCCGCTGGTGGCCCCTACATATGAGCCGTCGGGTGATCTGGGCCGTTTGGCGTTGCAAGGCACAGTCGATGGGAATGCCAAAAACGTTGCCGTTAATATTGCCAAACTGGCCATTGGGGCATTTGAAACCAGTGGCACAGTTAAAATGGATGCAACGGGCGAGCGGACCAAACTTGATGTCAGTCTGAAGGGCGGCACGTTAAAGGTTGATCCGTTTTTACCGGCATCGAAACGGGCGGCACTTGATGTGCCGCGTACCGGGATGCGCCGGGCGGCATTGCCCGCATTTGACAATGAATTGTTAACCCGTGTTGATGCCCGCGATGGCACCCCATGGGATGATAACGTGATCGACGTTTCAGCCTTGCGTCTGATTGACGGTACCATTGCCATTGCGCTGAACCAGCTGGACTACGATCATTTCTCGCTGGTGAACCCGGACCTGTCGGTAAAGATGGATCAGGGACTGGTGACGATCGACAAGCTGACCGGCAAACTTGGTGATGGTCCGCTGGATGTTTCGGGGACGTTTGATGCCCGCAAGGACACCCCCAAGCTGGATTTGACCGGGACGCTGGATAACGCAAATGTTGCCAGGGTTTTCCCGATCCGGGTTGCCAATGATGATGTGACAGGTACGGCAGGGGCCAAATTTACGGTAACGGCAACCGGCAATACCTCGCGTGCGCTGGTTAAGGCATTAAACGGCACAGCGAATTTCATGCTTAAAGACATTCGCTTTAGCAATGCGGGCAAACGATCAACCGATCCCAAGCTGGACCTGCGTGCCTTGCTGCGTCAGGGGCCGGCAGCCATGGTGGTGGAAGGCGTTGGTAATAACGACCTGTTGCGGACGCTGGATGCCGATTTGCAAATTACCAACGGTATTGCCAAAACCACCCGTGTCGATGCGACATCACGTGTGGGCACCGCCGATGCCAACGCGACGCTTGATTTGCCAAAATGGATTATGGATACCGAGGCTGATTTTGATTTTTCCGAAAAAATCAACGATCTGCCGCCATTCAGTGTTTATGCCAAAGGTAAAATCGACGATCCCGCAATTAGTGGCCGTATGGACAAGGTGGCGGTTAAAACCCTGGAAAACCTGCTGGGCAAGGCATTGGGCAACAAAAAGTCCGATAGCGGCGAAAGCCAGTCTGACGGGGACAAGGCCAAGGATGCCGCCAAAGGTGTTCTCAAGGGATTATTGAACCAGTTTGGCCGCTAAATTTTCGGGCCGAAAATGATTGAAACAGCAAAAACAGCTCCGGTTTCGGGGCTGTTTTTGTATTTGGGGCGGGCTTGCAATGCCGGCATGTTCATAAATCTGCAAAAAAACCTTAACAAATGGTGATTGCTTCGACATGATCCGCCCGTCGATTCCCCTGCAAAGGTTATGGTTGCTATGGTCGCGAAAAAGACGGCGCTCGATAAAGACCTGAAATGGCAGCGGCGAATGGACGCCGGTGTTGGTGAAACAGCCTCGCTCAGTGCAAAACTGGGTTTATCGCTTGTTTTTCTGCTGGCGTGCAGCGCATTTGTTGCCTTTCACATGGGCGGGCTGCCGCGAAGTGGCTTCCTGATTGCTGCCGCTGTTATTGGCGGTTACATGGCGCTTAACATTGGTGCCAACGATGTTGCCAACAATGTTGGTCCTGCTGTCGGTTCGCGTGCGCTTACCATGCTGGGGGCGTTGCTGGTGGCAGCGGTGTTCGAGGCGGCCGGGGCGATTCTGGCCGGCGGTGATGTGGTCAGTACCATTAAAAACGGTATTATCGACCCTGCCCAAATGCCCGATGCCCAAACCTTTATCTGGGTGATGATGGCAGCCCTGCTGGCAGCGGCCCTGTGGCTTAATCTTGCGACATATCTTGGCGCACCTGTTTCCACCACCCATTCCATTGTCGGCGGGGTGATGGGGGCCGGTATGGCCGCTGTGGGCACCCACGCGGTGAACTGGTCCAATATGGGGGCCATCGCGGCAAGCTGGGTAATTTCGCCGGTACTGGGCGGGGTGATTGCCGCCGGGTTTTTGGCCTTTATCAAATTCAAGGTTTTATATGTGCCTGACCGGGTAACGGCGGCGCGTAAATGGGTGCCGCTTCTGGTGAGTATCATGGTGTCTGCTTTCACCATGTATCTGATGATGAAGGGCATTAAAAAGATCTGGAAGGCCGATACATTCACCATCATTTTAATTGGTGTTGCTGCTTTTGCCCTGACCTTGTGGCCGGTGCGCAAGGCGGTCTTTCGCGCCTCGGCCGATATGACCGGACGGCGCAAGGAAATCGCTTCGCTGTTTCGTATTCCCCTTATTGTGTCGGCGGCCTTGTTGTCTTTTGCCCATGGCTCAAACGATGTTGCCAATGCGATTGGGCCGCTTGCGGCAATCGTATCCGGTGTTGATCAGGGCCAAATTGTGACCTCGGCACCCATTCCGATCTGGGTGATGGTGATCGGGGCGCTGGGTATTTCGGCGGGGTTGATTTTGTTCGGACCAAAACTGATCAAAACCGTTGGCAGCAAAATTACCAAGCTGGACCCGATCCGCGCCTATACGGTGGCCCTGTCGGCGGCATTAACCGTTATTGTCGCATCGGCCTTTGGCCTGCCGGTCAGTTCAACCCACATTGCGGTCGGTGCGGTGTTTGGTGTCGGCTTCCTGCGGGAAACCCTAAGCCATCGTCGCCGGTTGCAGGATGCGCCAATGCTGATTGGTGAGGGCAGCGGCCTTAGCGCGCAAAAGCAGGATATCGAAGCCCTGCGCCAGATGGACCCGGCCCTGGCCGACCGGGCCGAACGCAAATTGCACAAACGCCTTTTGGTGCGCCGCCGTTATGCCCTGACCATTGCCACAGCATGGATTGTAACGGTGCCTGCAGGGGCATTTTTGGGTGCCCTTCTATTCTTTACCATCCGTGGCATGATGCTGTGATGATGGCACAGGTTCGCAGCGTTTCTCCATAATCCCCGGAGCAATGCGCGATCTGCGGCAATGGCCGGAATGCCCTTTGGGTGTTTCGGCCATTGTTTTTTGTGCTTGACCGGTAAAGGTGCGGCGCGTAAACAACGCGCACTATTTTTGCGACCCATTTTGCGCATCGTCGTTCCGGATACCGGCACCGCGAGATTTGCTATGCGCGGGTTTTACCAACAAGGTTCTAGAAACATGAAAGCCATCATTGCAGGCATTCTGGCAATGGCCGCCACGGTTGTCGCCTCAAACATTCTGGTCGAATATCCGTTGCCTGGTGTTCTGGCCGACTGGCTGACGTTTGGGGCCTTTACCTATCCGGTCGCGTTTCTGGTAACCGATCTTACCAACCGCGCACGCGGGGCCGGTGCCGCACGGTTTGTGGTGCTGTCGGGCTTTGCCATTGCCGTTGTGCTGTCGCTGATGTTTGCCGATACCCGCATTGCCATTGCCTCGGGCACGGCGTTTCTGGTGGCGCAATTAATGGACGTTACCGTGTTTAACCGTCTGCGCCAGGCAAGCTGGTGGAAGGCGCCGCTGGTTTCCTCGACCATTGGGTCGATGCTTGATACCGTATTGTTTTTCTCCATCGCCTTTGCGGGCACCGGCCTTCCGTGGCATACATGGGCACTGGGCGATTTTTCGGCCAAAATGATTATGGCGATGACGTGTCTGGCCCCGTTCCGCATATTGATGACAGTTATTCGTCCGGCAACCCGAAATGATGCAACTGCCGCACAATCGGCAAGCGCCTGATCTGTTTTCGATGTGATCCCAAGTACGCCTTGCTATTGCGGTGTTCTGACGCTGCCAAAATGGAAAAAAAATGAAAGTCGATCTGTTCGATTTTGACCTGCCCCGTGACTGTATTGCCGAACATCCGGCTGACCCGCGCGATTCTGCCCGGATGCTGGATTTAACAGCCGGTGCGATGAATGACCGTATCGTGCGTGAATTGCCCGATATTTTGCGCCCCGGCGATTTGCTGATTTCCAATGATACCCGCGTGATCCCGGCGCGCCTGTTCGGCAAGCGCGGGGAGGCCAAAATTGAAGTCACCCTGCACAAGCAGGAAGGGCTGGCGCAATGGCGCGCCTTTGCCAAACCGGCCAAAAAGCTGCGCATTGGCGAGATTTTCAAGGTGAATGACAGCTTTGAAGCCGAGGTGATGGACAAAAAGGACGGCGGCGAAGTTTTGCTGCGGTTTAACGTTGCCGGGGCTGATTTGATCGCCGCCCTTGAAAAATATGGTGTGATGCCGCTGCCACCCTATATCCGGCGTGAAGCCGGGGGCGATGATCAGGACCGCCACGATTATCAAACTATTTTCGCCCGGCATGACGGTGCGGTGGCGGCCCCGACAGCGGGCCTGCATTTCACCCCGGAGCTTTTGGCAAATCTGGATGCGCGCGGTATTGCGCGCCGCACCATCACCTTGCATGTCGGGGCAGGCACATTTTTACCGGTAAAGGTGGATGATACCGAAGACCATAAAATGCACGCCGAATGGGGCAGTATTTCGCCCGAAATTGCCGCGTTGGTGAATGAAACCCGGGCCAAGGGCGGGCGTATTGTAGCGGTGGGGACAACCTCGCTGCGCCTGTTGGAAAGTGCGGCCAATGAAGACGGCATTGTTGAACCGTTTGAAAATGAAACCAGCATTTTCATCACGCCGGGTTATAAATTTCGCGGTGTTGATTTGTTGCTGACCAATTTCCATTTGCCGCGATCAACGTTGTTTATGCTGGTATCGGCCTTTGCCGGGTTTGACCGCATGAAGGCGGCATATGAACATGCCATTGCGCAAAAATACCGTTTTTATTCCTATGGCGATTGTTCGCTTCTGGAATGCGCCAACAAAGTTGAAGCACTGAAAAAGTCATGACCGAATTTCGTTACGAACTGCTGGCAAAAGATGGCAAGGCGCGGCGCGGCCGCATTCATACCGCGCATGGCGTGATTGAAACGCCGGCCTTTATGCCCGTTGGTACGGCTGCCACCGTGAAGGGCATGATGCCCGAAAGTGTTGCCGCCACCGGCGCACAGATTTTGCTGGGCAATACCTATCATTTGATGTTGCGCCCGGGGGCCGAACGCATTGCACGGCTGGGTGGTTTGCACAAATTCATGAACTGGGACAAACCGATCCTGACCGATAGTGGCGGGTATCAGGTGATGTCGCTGGCAGGTTTGCGCAAAATCACCGAAGAAGGTGTGACGTTCAAAAGCCATATTGACGGGCGTAAATTCTCGCTATCCCCGGAACGCTCGATGGAAATTCAGCATTTGCTGGGGTCCACCATCACAATGGCGTTTGACGAATGCACGCCTTTCCCCGCGACCGAGGATGTTGCCGCCGAAAGCATGCGCATGTCGATGCGCTGGGCCAAACGGTCGCGCGATGCCTTTGTCGAGCGTGAAGGCTATGCCCTTTATGGCATTCAGCAAGGCAGTGTGTTTGAAAACCTGCGCCGGGAAAGCTCGGAAAAGCTGGCGGAGCTGGACCTGCCGGGCCATTCGGTGGGCGGGCTTGCCGTGGGCGAAGGCCAGCAGGTGATGTTTGATACGCTGGATTTTTGCGTGGATATGCTGCCGGCCAACAAGCCGCGTTATCTGATGGGCGTTGGCAAACCGTCTGATCTGGTGGGCGCTGTGATGCGCGGGATTGACCAGTTCGATTGTGTGTTACCCACCCGTTCGGGCCGCAACGCTCAGGCCTTTACCCGCCGGGGCACGGTGAACCTTAAAAATGGCCGTCACCGTGATGATGACCGCCCGCTTGATGATCAATGTTCGTGCCCGGCCTGTTCGCAATATTCACGCGCCTATTTGCATCACCTGATCAAGGCGAACGAAATTTTGGGGGCGATGCTGCTGACCTGGCATAATTTGCAATATTATCAGGATTTGATGAAGGGCATGCGTGATGCCATTGCCGAAGGCCAAATGGAAGCCTTTGCAAAGCAATTTTATGCCGATCAGGAAGGCGGGGATATTGATCCTGTGCCAATGATCGAGGATTAAGGCCAAGGGATAGATACCATGTCAGACCAAAGCATTTATCAAAACCTGACCATGCTGGGTGGTGATACCAAACAGCCCGCCAGCCCCGAAGAAGCCGTGCTGGAAAAGGTGAAAAACCCGCAGGAAGGTACGGATTATTGCGTGCGGTTTGTCGCCCCGGAATTTACATCTTTGTGCCCGATCACCGGCCAGCCCGATTTTGCCCATATCGTAATTGATTACATCCCCGATGGCTGGCTGGTTGAAAGCAAGTCGTTAAAGCTGTTTTTAACCTCGTTTCGCAATCACGGTGCCTTTCACGAAGATTGCACGGTGAGCATTGGCAAGCGTATTGCCGAAACGCTGAACCCCAAATGGTTGCGGATTGGTGGTTATTGGTATCCGCGTGGCGGGATACCGATTGATGTGTTTTATCAGACCGGCCCGGCACCTGAAGGCGTTTGGATCCCTGATCAGGGGGTTGCGCCGTATCGCGGGCGTGGCTGAAAAACCATTATCGCTGTGTGAGCGGGTGTGACCGGTTGTTGAAAAATGTATCAGAATGATATGTTTTTGAACGGCATATAGGCAGGGCATCTTTGGGGTGCCCTGTTTTTTATTGACCGCTTGGTAATATTGATAATTATTCTCATTGCGAGAGTGGGGCGTTCTTGTTATGCAAGGGGTGTTGTGCGCTGTCGGAAGGAACGGCAGGTTTGTACAGCAGATGTTTGCGCAAGATGGGCCACATAGATGCGTCGCGATACAGCGTCGATTTTAATCAGCAGTTTTCAGGAAAATTACGACCATCTGGTGCGGTTTTTAACCCGTCGTATGGGCGGGGATTCCCAACGGGCTGCCGATATTGCCCAGGATACCTATTTGCGCCTGGCATCATCGCCGCCGGGCGATGTGCCAATTGATAACCCGCGTGCCTATATTTACCGGGTTGCCGGTAACCTGGCGATTGACTGGTTGCGCCGTGAAAAGCGCCACAATGCCAATGCCGCCGATACCGCAGGTGCCGCCGCACTGGTGGCCGACCCAAAACCATCGCCCGAGGCCACGGCGATGGGCCGTGAACAACTGGCTTTGCTAGATTGTGCATTGGACCGATTGCCGGAGAACCCGCGCCGTGCCCTGTTGATGTTTCGGGTTGATGGCTTGCCCCATGCCGAAATCGCGCGGAAATTGGGGGTTTCGGAAAGCATGGTTGCTAAATATATTGCCCGTGCCTTGCAACAATGCCGCGATGAACTTTGGCGGGCGGACCAAAAATAATGACATTTGAATTGCCGGTTTGGCGGTGCCTGAACGTCTATAAATCAGGGGGACAATTTTCCCTTTGCCAGGTGGATGGCCAAACAACAGGAATGCGCCGGTGACCAAGGATACAGACGGGCAGGACCACGATCAAAACCACGACAACCGGGATATCAGCGATACGGCCATTAATTGGCTGGTAACGCTGTCGTCCGGGCATGTCAGTGACGATATGCAACAGGATTATTACGATTGGTTGTCGCAATCGCCCGATCATGCTGTCGCAATGGACGAGGCCCGGTTGCTGTTACATGGCATAGGGCAAACCGGTGCAGCGCAGAACTGGCAGGCCGGAAACGAGGGTGGGCATCGCCACATAATCTCGAAAGCAAAACCACGCCATACTATGCCGATGGCTACACCAGGGTTTGGCCAGGGTCGCCGTGGATCAATATCGGCGGATCGCGAGGCACAACATGGCCTTGCCATGCACCTGCACCGTAATGGTCATGCGAAAATACGCAAACCGGTTTGGCCGATAGGGCGGGGCGCGGCGGCGTTGCTGGCATCATTGGGCGTGCTGGTTTGTTTAACGGCTGGCGCGATTGTGCCGGGCATGGTTGGCCCGGTGGCCGGTCTGTTTGCCGATTACGCAACGGGTATTGGTGAACATCGCACGGTTTCGTTGCCTGATGGCACGTTGGTGCATTTAAACACCGCATCGGCATTGTCGATTAATTATTCGCCTTCCCGGCGCGAAGTGCATTTGGAAGCGGGCGAAGCCCTGTTTGAAGTGGCCAAAAACCCGGCCCGCCCCTTTGTTGTGATGGCACAAAATGGGCAGGCGCGTGCGGTGGGCACCGTTTATGACGTGCAGCTGGCCGACGATGGCGTGCATGTTGGCGTTCGCGAAGGCATTGTCGCCGTTTCAACCGGGCAAAAGACAACCCTGCCGGTTAATATTACGGCAGGACAACGGGTTTCCTATGACGGGTCAGGGAAACTATCGGACGTTTTGTCAGACGGGGTAGATGCCCAAACCGCATGGATGCGCGGCAAGCTGATTTTTAATCGTCAGCCATTGTCAGCAGTGATTGCGGAAATTCAACGTTATCGTAAAGGCCGGATCATTTTGGCAAATCAGCAACTGGCAGACCTTAAAGTCAGTGGTGTTTTCGATTTGAATGACCTTGATGATCTGTTGAAATCGATTGACGATACCACGGATGCACATGTTTTTTCTACCATGGTCGCAACTGTAATCTATTGATTTAAAACCCTGAAATAAGATGAAGTCGAAAACTGGCAAAATTTTTTGAAATTTTTGCTGCAAGTTTCGAATGCCGGTTTCGTCATATGACCAACAGCAAGTGATAACGGTTATCAAAATCATTTGCATTGGGATGATTAAATTTAAGGGTTAAACAATATGACGCTGGGTTCCAACCGTGCCAAACGGCAGGCCACACCCTTTTTTGCCGCTTCTTCACATCGTATTTCCGGGTGCGCTGCCACCCGCTGGGCGGGCCGGTTGATGATGACGACCATGATATCGGGCGCAGTTCTGGCCGGGGGCATGATACCGGCAACATCTTCGTGGGCACAAAGTGGGCCGGTTGCCAATGATGCGGCAATTAATTTCAGCATTCCCGCCCAGAACATGGACCGCGCACTAACCCTTTTTGCCGATCAGGCCAATGTGAAACTGTTTTTCCCCAGCGACGGTGTCGCCAGTGCGCAATCGCCTGCTGTTATTGGCAGTTTTACCCGTGACCAGGCGTTGCACCGTTTACTGGCCGGATCAGGTTACAGCTGGCGCGTGACCAGTGGCGACACCATCACGATTGAAAAGGTAACGATCAACGGTGCGGCCGACGGGGATGTGGTGCTGGACCCGGTACGGGTGGAAGCCGACAAGGAATTTGAACGTGCAGACGGCCCGGTACAGGGATATGTCGCCAAACGGTCATTGTCGGCGACCAAAACTGACACGTCAATTCTGGAAACGCCGCAAAGCATTTCGGTGGTGACATCGGACGAAATCGAAGATCAGGGATCGCAAACAGTGATGCAGGCGATGCGCTATACCCCCGGGGCTTTTACCGGGCAGGTCGGGGCATCGAACCGTTACGATTACGTGATTTTGCGCGGGCTGGTCGATCGCAGCATCGATAATATCTATCTCGATGGCATGAAAACCATGAGCGAAGATTCGACCTATAGCTCAATGCAGATTGACCCGTATTTCGTTGACCGTATTGATACTGTAAAAGGCCCGGCATCGGTTTTATATGGTCGGTCGTCGCCGGGCGGGCTGGTCGCCCTTAGCAGTAAAAAACCCGAATTTGAACAAAAGGGCGAAGTCGAGGTTTCATACGGTACGCGCCAGCAACGCGGCGTTGCCTTTGATGTGACCGGGCCGGTTGCCAAAGGCAGTAAACTGGCTTATCGGCTGGTTGGCAAAGCCGATGCATCGGACACCCAGTTTGATTACGCCAGGGAAGAACGTTATGTCATTGCGCCATCGTTAACAGCGCATTTCACCGATGATACCCGGCTGACCCTGATGGGATATTTTCAGCGTGACCCCGAAGGTGGCACCCATAATGGTGTGCCCGCCGAAGGCACGCTTTACCCTCATAACGGGCAGTATCTTCCAAGTGATTTTTTTGACGGTGAACCGTCTCTGGAAAAGTTTGATCGCACACAAAACATGGTTGGCTATCAGTTCGAGCATGATTTTGACGACGATCTGACATTCAAACAGAATTTCCGGTTTCTGGATTCAGATGTTGATATTGACCAGATTTACCAAACAGGCTGGGATGGTAGTACCAACAATTTGAAACGTGCCTATTATGGCGGTTATGAAAGCCTGCGGGCCTTTACGGTTGATAACCAGCTAACAGGCAATTTCAGTACGGGCAGTGTGGACCATACCGTTATAGGCGGGCTGGATTATCAGCATCGCCGATCACGGACCAATTATTGGTACACTGCTGTGTCAGGCATCAACCCGTGGAACCCGTCCTATGGCAATGCCAATGTCACATTTGGCACGCCATATGCGCTGGCCACCAAAACGCTGGAACAAACCGGGGTGTATGTGCAGGACCAGCTTGCCTATGAAAACTGGCGGTTGTCGTTGGGCGCGCGCGAGGATTGGGTGGAAACCGATAACCTGAACCGTTTGACAGAAAAGCGCACCGGCGAAGACCGCAGCAAACTGACCACCCGTGCCGGGTTACTGTATTTGTTCGATAACGGCATTGCACCTTATTTCAACTATTCGGAATCGTTTAACCCTAACCTGTATGCCGATGCCAATGGTGACCCGCTGGCCCCGACCGAAGGCACGCAATATGAAGCCGGGATCAAATATCAGCCCAAAGGGCGCGATATGTTGTTCACCGCATCGGTTTTTCATATTGAACAGGAAAATGTCGCGATTGCCGACCCGGTGACCTTTGTGTATTCGCCCGCAGGTACAATTAAATCGCAAGGGATCGAACTGGAGGCACGGGCAAAACTGACCGATCATTTCAGCATGACAGCCGGATATGCCTATACCGATGCCAGCTATGATGCGCCGGGCGATGCCAAGGACGGTAAAACACCGATGCAGGTACCTGAGCACACGGCGTCCTTATGGGGTAAATACAGCTTTGATGCCGGGGTGTTGGCCGGGCTGGATGTCGGGGCCGGGGCGCGCTATGTCGGCGAAACCTGGGCGACGGCGGACAATACCCAGCGCGTACCCGATTACACCATTGTTGATCTGTCGTTTGATTACGACCTGTCGCGCATTGGTGTGGAAAATGCCGATATGCGCTTTAACATCAATAACCTGTTCGACAAGGATTACATTGCGTCCTGTTATAACCTTGCGAACTGTTACGTCGGTCAGGAACGCACCATGTTGGCGACCTTGCGGTATCGTTTCTAGAAGGCAAAATGCGTGACGTCGCGCCATGCACGACGTGACATGAAAAGAGGGGGGCGGCCCGTTCGGTGCTGCACCCTGATTTTTTAGCCAATTCTGTAACGCCGCGCGCTACATCACAGGTCTTAATCTTCCTGTTGATGGTGGTGTCATTGCATGAGGTGGTCAGCCCGGCTTTCGCCTCCGGACTGTAATTCACCCATCAATATTTTGCGGCGGCAATGCCGGGTTTTATGGCCTTTTTGACCTGTAACAGGTGATCTGCTGTTTGATTTTTGGCGATAAAGGCCGTGGTGTAATGCTGCGGCCTTTTGTTTTTTGTGTGAAAAACGATATAAGGCGGCACCGAGAGATAGAAAACACAAATAACACAGATAAGCCAAGTCCGTTGCCATGACAGCCAAAACGGCGAACATCGTCAGCCTTGATATGCTTCGCGCCAAAGCCAGGGAAATTGGCTTTGACGTTTGCGGTATTGCGCGCCCCGAAATTGATGCCCGCAACCAGCAGCGGCTGGATGAATTTGTTGCCGGGCAGGAATTTGGCAGCATGGCCTGGATGGCGGACCCCGAACGGCTACCGCGTCGCCGTGACCCGCGTGTTTTGTGGGAAGATGTAAAAAGCGTAATTGTGCTGGGCACCAATTATGGCCCAGCCGAAAACCCGCTTGCCTTGCTGGACCATCCCGACCGGGCAATGATTTCGGTTTATGCCCAAAACCGCGATTATCATGACCTGATCAAAAAACGTTTGAAACAACTGGCCCGCTGGCTGGTGGAGCAAACCGGCGGGGCAGAACAGGTAAAGGTGTTTGTCGATACGGCCCCGGTTCTGGAAAAACCGCTGGCCCAGGCCGGCGGCATTGGCTGGCAGGGCAAGCATACCAATGTGGTGTCGCGCGAATATGGGTCGTGGTTGTTTCTGGGCGAGGTTTTTACCACCCTGCAATTTGACGATGCCCCGCAAAAACCCGAGATTGACCATTGCGGGTCGTGTCGCAATTGTCTGGATGCCTGCCCGACCAATGCGTTTCCCGAACCCTATAAACTTGATGCCAGGCGATGCATTTCATACCTGACGATCGAGCATGACGGCGTCATTCCGCATGAATTTCGCCGGGCGATGGGCAATCGCATTTATGGGTGTGATGATTGTTTGTCGGTTTGCCCGTGGAACAAATTTGCCAGCCGCACTGAAGAATTGGCCTTTATGCCGCGTGCCGAGCTTACCGCGCCACGGCTGGCCGATTTTTTGGAAATGGATGACGAAGCCTTTCGCGCCTTTTTTGCCGGATCGCCAATCAAACGGATTGGCCGGGCAAAGTTTTTGCGCAATGTGCTGATTGCGATTGGCAATGATAACAAGGGTGCGGATGCCAGTATTCTTACACCGGTGCGCACCCTGTTAGAGGATCCATCCGCCCTTATTCGTGCCAGCGCGGTATGGGCAATGGCACAATTAATGGATCCGGCATCGTTTAACGATGTGCGACGCCATCAGTTGGCAATGGAAACCGATGAAACGGTTTTGGCGGAATGGAACAATGCTGCCTGAATTTCGGGCTTAATTTTTCGGGTTTGGCACTGTTTCAAAATGATAGCGCACTGAGGCGTCATTTTTATTGATCAGCGCAATGCCATATCCCGGTTCCAGCCAGGGTTTATCGGGCAGCCCCGCACCCGGCTGCATTGCCAGCGGTTGCCCGGTAAAACTGCTGGCACCCCCGGTAAAGGGAATACCGCGCCAAATGCCGTGGCAGGGGCGATGCAGATGCCCGAAAAAGATGTGGCGAATGGCCGGGTGGGCTTGCAAAACGTCGCCAAAGGCATCGGCGTTTTGCAAATTTATGCTGTCCATAAATGGTAAACCCATTGCAACAGGCGGATGGTGCATGAAAACCAGGCAGGGCAGGTTGCGTGAATGGTGCAGTTCGGTTTTCAGCCATGCAAGGCGCATGGGGCATAAAACGCCGCTATCTTCACCGTCGGACAGGGTGTCAAGCATCACGATACGTATGCCATTGCAGGTAAATGAATAATTGATGAAACCGTTTTCATCGCACGGGGTGTCGGGCAGGGTTGCAAGCATGGTGTTGCGTACATCATGATTGCCAGGAATAACATGCACCGGCATCGGCAGGGCCGCGATGGTATCGAGAAACAGCGCATATTGGGCGAGGGTGCCATGGTGGGTTAAATCACCGGAAATCACACATAGTTCGGCATCACTATGCCATTGGCAAATATCGGCAATGACGGCTTGCAGGGTTTTTTGCGGGTGTGGTTTACTGCCAGGCGGGGTGTCGGGGACAGGGTCGGTGAAATGGCAATCGCTAAGGTGGATAAGTTTCATCATTGGCCCCGTTTGTTCCTGACTGTATACGCGCTTGCTGCTAAGACTATATCGTGTTGTTTTATTTGTGTGTTCAATGGAATTTTTGATGAATACCGAAGTTCGCAAGCGATCCATCACCATTGCCGGACACCGGACCAGTTTTTCGCTGGAAGATGCGTTTTGGCAGGAATTGCAACGCATTGCCATGCGAGAAGGGCGCAGCATTGCAGAAATGGTGGTGCTGATTGATGAAGGACGCGAGGGAAATTTGTCCAGCGCGTTGCGATTGTATGTTTTGGGTGATTTGCAACAACGCCTGAATATGGCACGACCGGATGAAATACCAGCCCTTAACCCCGATCAAGGCGAGCCTGAATAAATGACCGACCAGAAAACAATGGCGATTACCGGGGCAAATGGTTTTGTCGGCCAGGCCGTATGCAAGGCGGCCCTTGCCGACGGTTTTACTGTACGCCCCCTGGTGCGCACTAAAGCTGCCCTGGCACAGTTGCCGGCCGATCTGGCGCGGGATGCCCGGATCATTGGCGATATTGATGGCAATACCGACTGGACCGGGCATTTGCAGGGTGTTGACTGTGTTGTACATCTGGCCGCACGCGTCCATGTGATGAATGATGTATCGTCTGATCCGCTGGCGGCGTTTCGCGCGGTTAATGTGGCGGGCAGCCTTCATTTGGCGCGGGCCGCTGCGGCGCAAAATGTAAAGCGTATGGTTTTTGTAAGTTCGATCAAGGTGAATGGCGAAGAAACCCTGTTTTCGGCCTTCAACGAACATAGCCCGGTTAACCCGCAAGACCCATATGGACAATCCAAGGCCGAAGCCGAGAATGCCTTGCGTCAGTTTTCGGAAGAATCGGGGCTGGGACTAACCATATTACGGCCCCCACTGGTTTACGGGCCGGGGGTAAAGGCCAATTTTGCGGCTTTGGCAAAGTTGACATCCCGGGGCATTCCCTTGCCGTTCGGGGCCATTCATAATTATCGCAGTTTAATTCATGTTGATAACCTCGCCGATGCCTGTGTGGTGGTCGCGCAGCACCCAAGTGCCTGTTATAAAACCTATATGGTATCGGATGGCGAGGATTTTTCGATTGGTGAAATGATTTCCCTTTTGGCCGAAGGCATGGGCAAAAAAGCGATTTTGCTGTCGGTTCCAACCGGTGTGTTGGGCTTTATTGGCCGGGTTACCGGCAAAACGGCGCAGGTGCAGCGCTTAACCAGTTCGTTGCAAATTGATAATCGTGCCATTCGCCGCGATTTACACTGGTTGCCACCGGTCGAGGCCCGCGAGGGGTTGCGCCGGGTTGGCGCATGGTTTGCCCAGCCCCGAAAAACCGACTAGCGGCCACCAGTATATGTGTGGTTTTGCCGGAGCAACCGACCAAGATGCCCGCCCTTGGGCGATGGCAACGTCCGATGCGCTGGCACATCGGGGGCCGGATGGTGCCGGTATATGGCCTGAAACGGATGTTGTTTTAACTGCCGATGGTGCCGTTCCGGCCGATATCGATGGGCCGGTTTTTGTACATCGTCGTCTTGCCACAACGGACCTGACAGCGCGTGCTGCCCAACCCATGACCAGCCGTGATGGCCGTTTTGTATTGGTGTTTAACGGTTATATTGGCGGATATCGGCAATTATCGGCCCGTATGTCATATCGCGATGTGAATGGCCCCAACCCGGCGCATGTTGCGCGGGAACCGTGCCAAAACCTTGCCGATACTGATGTTTTGTTACGCCTGCTTATAAAAACAATAAGGGCAGCAGGGGGCGATTACGCGGCACAGGTTGCGGCATTAGGTGCTGTGTTGGCGGACCTGGCCGGGGCCTTTTCCTTTGCCTTGTGGGATTGCCATACGGCCACCTTATGGATGGCCGTGGATGATATGGGCCAAAAACCATTGTTTTTCACCCATCGCGACGATGGACATCTTTTTTTTGCATCCGAATTATCCCCGCTTTTGACAGTGCCAGGCGTTACTGCTGCCCTTCATGAAACAGCGTTTGATGCCGCGCTGGCGCATTTGTTTGTACCGGCCCCAAAAACGGTTTTTGGTCAGGTTTTGCAACTGCAACCCGGCGAAATTGCTCGTTGGAAGAATGGCAAGCTGGAATGTTATGATAAATCCAGTCGCAGATCGCAGCCATTGGCCGGCCAAAGTGCCAGAAGTGCCAGGCAAAACCAACGGAAGTTATTTACTCGGTCTGATGTTTTAAACCCGGATGCAGAACACACAAAGGCCGCCCGTATGAAAGGGGCTGGCAGCAGCATGCCGACAGCCGGGCAGGTTGTGTCGGATATGCGTCGCAGGGTTTACCGGGCTGTTGCCGAAGCAATGACATGTGACCGATCTGTTGCCTGCCTGTTATCAGGCGGGATGGATAGCGCAGGCATTGCCGCCATGGCCAGCCATATGGGCCAGCATCGCAGCGATAAAACAAAGCGGCCAACGGCCATTGTGATGGGGTTTCGTGATCGGCGGCTTGATGAAACCAGGCGCGCGCAACATTTGGCCGACCATTTGGGATTAACGTTGCAAATTGTCGCGGCACCGCACCGGGCCGATGACATTTTGCAAAGATTACAGGTGGGGTTATTGGCATTTGGCGGGCCATTTGCCAACCCGGCGATGATTTTAACACACAGGTTAAGTCAGGCTGTTGCCGATATTGCCCCGGTATGCCTGACGGGCGATGGGGGCGACGAAATTTTTGGTGGTTATCGTCGTTATCGGATGGCGCAACTTGCGCAGAAATGGCTGGCAATGCCACGTTTGGCACGTCGTAGTTTGGCCGCATGTTTAACGTTTGGCGAACCGTATTTGCCCCCCGCGCTAAACCGGCATTTTTCAGGAATGTACAAGTTTTTACAGATGACGACCGGGAGCCGTGATGATGTTTTAACCGGCTGGAACAATCGTTGTGTTCTCGCCCGGTATGGCCGGTTGCAAAATGACATGACAGGGCTGGATCATGATATTGCCGCGGCAATGATGCAGTTTGATCAATCTGTCACACTGCCTGGTAATCAGCTTGCAATGAGCGATCGCATGGGTATGGCGTTTGGCGTTGAATATCGCCCGCCGCTGCTGGACCCGGCGGTGCGCAAACTGGCCCGTTTAATTCCGGTTCAAGACCATTTGGCAGGGCAGGGTAAGGCGATTTGGCGCGCGGTGGTGCGGCCCATGGTGCCCGCCAGATATTTTGATGGGGCAAAGGCGGGGTTTAATCCCCCGGTTGGGAACTGGATACGCGATGTTTCGATGTTGATCTGGGGGGATGAAAATACAGCACAAAAATACATTTTCAGCCGCGTGCAGCTAACCCGGGCCGATCAGCGAAAAATATGGCGACGGGCCTGCGCCAACGATTTTGATGCCGCGCTGACCGTTTGGAACCTGTTGGTGTGGCAGGTGTGGGAAACGGGACAAAAAAGCGAAAACAAACAGTCTGATGCACAATGAATGGCCGGTTGTTAAGGTGCACCGGAACGGGTGTTTGTTTGTTGTGGCTGGGGGCTGCCGGTTTGTGTGGTTTGCATCCTTAACTAAGCGCCCACGACCGACTGCGACGATACAGGTTTAACGCGGTCAGGGCCGTTGGGGCCAATTGCACCACCCGGCGCGATAATTTGACGATGTGATGTTCTTCAATGTCGTTACTGTCAAACATGTTATGCGCTGCATCGCATAAATCGGCTAATTGTCGCAGGCCAAAAGTTCCAGATGTACTTTTAAGGGCATGGACTTCGTTGCGAACAGCGTGAAAATCGCAGCGCGACAGGGCATCATCAATTTGCACCAGGCGAGATTCGGTCTCGGTAATAAACAGGTCAATGCCGTTGGCTGCCCCGTCCATACCCGCATCGCGATAAAGTTTTTCAAGAATATTAACGTCAAGAACCGGGCTGGCAGGCAAATCGTCAGAGGGGAGTTTGTTAAAAGCGCGGGTATTTTGTTTCATCCGGGCAACGGGGGCCGGTGCCGAGAGGTTCCCCTTGCGGGTGTTGGTGCCGTTGCGCAGCAGGTTTTCGCTGATAACGCGTAACAGGCTGGCCCGTTGAATTGGTTTGCTAATAAAATCGTTCACACCTGATTGCCGGGCAATCATGTTCCAGTCACGGGTGCGGTGTGCTGAAAAGGCAATAATTGGAATGCGTGACGAAGGACCATTCATGTGGCGAATGCGCCGGGTGGTATGCAGCCCGTCCATGTCGGGCATTTCAACATCCATCAGCACAATATCAACCGGAATACCGCGGCGTAAAATATCCAGCACGCTTTGGCCATCGCCCGCTTCCATTACGCTGAAACCTTCGGCCTGTAACATCCGGCGTGCCACCATACGGTTTGATGCACTGTCATCGGCAACCAGAACAGTGCCGCGTTTCTGGTTGTCAACATCGGTAAGGGAAGGGCGCATTTCGCTGGCATGGATATGCGGACGTACAAGACACACAGAAAGCATGCCGCCATTGTCGAGACTGGTTTCGTCAAATACCAGGTCGTCTTCTGCAATACCGGTAATCAGTTGATTCCATGCCGGATTTGCAAAAATAAGACGTTCATTGGCATCAAACAGAGCGATCCCGGCATTCGATTGCGAGAGCGCATCTAGAATCTGCTTTTCCATAGGCCACCTTGTTAAACCGGCGCCCTTGTCCCGTAACTGTAAGAGTTTCTGTTTTCAGGTTTGATATTTTATACAGTGTTAACGGGTATTTTTGCTGTTTTTGCGCAATAAGTCCATGATTTTGTTATCTTGCGCTGCTTTCGCGGTAATCGTTTGGGGTATGAATGGCACGATTAAGGCCCGAAATTGTCGTGGTGATAAAGTTAAATTGAGTTTTGCAAAAAACTTTCCCCGCAGTTCGTGCCCGGTTTTTCTTGAATATGGCAGGGTGGCAGCATTTTTTTATTAACGAAAAGCGTTGTTGTGCCTGACATTTGGCACCAGGCGAAACAGCAGGGCGGCATAATAAAACGGAAAAGGGTACGATCAAACAGGCAAAGGGGGTGTTTGATCGTATCCTTTGACGCCAGCTTTGTGTGCAAAATACAAAACCGGCATTGCCCTGGGGAAAGGGGCAATGCCGGTTTTTCGTTTTGCGGGGGGAGAAGCCCGCGGAAGAAGACGTTTTTCGTCCAGGTGCTGACCGGTGTGGCAAATGTTCGGGGGGAGAAAAACATTTACCGTACAAACGGCCCGGCACAGGGTGTTTGCAATCAATCAGCAAAGCTATAGTGACAAAAATTTCAGGTTTGTGGGGTCACGTGTTTTCACGCTTTCGTGAGTATTTTTTCGCGAAGCAAATGGCAGGAATATTTGCAGTGTGATCTGGTTCAGCCTGGGGTTGCTTGACATTGATGTAGCGGTTTTACAAATATGTAACTTCTAAAAGTCCCGTTATAACCGGTTTTCAGAATATCAGTTTAGGGAAAACAGACGGAGCATAAGGACGCAGCCCGACGAATGTCGGGGACGGTTGGGTTTGTTTTTCAAAGCCCGTTCGCCAATTGAGGGGCCCGGGGATTGGTTTTGATCCAGGGAATTTGGTGTTAGGGAAAGAAGCGAGCCTGCCAGGATTTGGGGATTTTGTTTTTGGGAACCAGTATTGCAATGATGTTGTCTAACGGACGCAGCTTATGCCAAACCGCTTTCGGGCTGGCGACAATGATGGTGCTGTCGTTACAGACATCAACGGTTTTTGCTGCCGATATTGAAAAACCCGATCTGACGGTTATTCCTGCCGGCTGGTTCTGGCAGGGGTCGGATGCCATCGAACGAGATTATGCCTATCGGATTGACGAACAGATTTATGGCCAGGATGTCGCCCATCGTAACCGCTGGTATGATTCGGAAATTACCAAATGGCGCATTTATTTACCGGAATTTGAAATTTCGACAACGCCGGTAACCAACCACCAGTATGCGGCCTTTATCAAGGATAGTGGCTACCCTGCCCCTGGTGTAACCAGGGAAGTCTGGGATACCTATGGGCTGGTGCATGGTTATGAAGCCACGCGCCCGTTTGCATGGAAAAACGGGGCGCCCCGGCCCGGACGCGAAAATCACCCGGTTGTGATGGTGTCGTGGCAGGATGCGGTGGCTTATACCCAGTGGCTAAGTAAAAAAACCGGCGAAACATGGCGCCTGCCAAATGAGGCAGAATGGGAAAAGGCTGTGCGCGGACCAGACGGTACCTTTTATCCGTGGGGTAATATTTATGATCCGTCCTTGTTAAACAGTGCTGATCGCGGGCCGTTTGACACGGTTCCTGTCAAATCATATCCACCGGGGCCTTATGGTCTTTATGACGGGTCGGGACAGGTGTTTGAATGGACAATGTCCCAGCAGCAGCCGGGCGCGCGCATTGTAAAGGGTGGTTCGTGGGATGATCGGGGGTGCGGGGTATGCCGCCCGGCGGCGCGTCACAGCCGCCCCGAACATTTGCGGCATATATTGATCGGTTTTCGTGTTTTGCGCGTATCGTCATCAAACAGATAAGTATTTTTACTTGTAGTTTTTTGATACAGGCCTGACTGTGTGCAAACCGGCTTTCCGCCGGATCGACATTTCCATTCTGCCCGATCGGGCCTGCTCAGAAGTGGAAGGTTGACACATCAAGTGGTGATACAACCATGACTGAACTTGAAATAAACTGGTCGGAATTGTCCACCGGCCAGCTCAAAACCATGATGGCTGCCGGGCGCGATGTGATGGAATGCCATCGCGTTCTGTCGGCAACAGGTGACAACATTGTTGGTGAATTGATCCGCACGACGGGGGCGTTTTATGAATGGACGCATTACCCGCAAGGTGACGTTTATGACCGCACCAGCCATGCCCAGTTTTATTATCATGCCCATCCCAAGGATGAGCAGCGCAACTGGAACGAACATGGTCATTTCCATAGCTTCATGCGTCCGCGTGGAATGCCCGAGTCGGCACGACCTTTGCCGATTGAAGGCTTTGAAATGCCGGACGGCCCGAACGAGGCGCTGTCGCATCTTGTCGCAATTTCGATGGACCAGTATGGTTTTGCCCAACGTTTGTTTACCACCAACCGCTGGGTGACCGGCGAGGTCTGGTATGATGCGGAAACGGTTTTGTCGATGCTCGATAATTTCATTATTGACCATGCCCAGCCATCCTGGCCGGTAAACCGGTGGGTAACGGGCATGATTGCGTTTTACCGGCCACAAATCGAAATTCTGGTGCGTCAGCGCGATGCAACTATTTGCTCGTGGGCTGAAACACACCCGGACAGCGATGTTTACGAAGATCGCGATCTTGAGGTGACGTCAGAATGTGTGATCCGCGTTGAGGAACAAATGCGCAGCATTGCAACGGAATTGGGTAATCGTCGCTAAACATTCAGGCCTGACGGCACGATATCCGGGCCGGATCACAGATGTCTGGTGCGGTGATTGAATGTTTTGCCTGCCGGCAGGTTTTTCGCGGAATGTTGGCCTGAAGAACCAAAAGGCCGACCTGTGCCGGTCGACCTTTTGATGCCAGATCTTGAATTTGGCACAAAAATTGTGCGGAAAAACAGATCAGTTTTGTTTCAGATATTCAGTAACATCCTGAATGTCTTCTTCTTTTTTCAGCTTGAACGTCATTTTCGAACGCTCTTTGGTATCAGCAATCGCGCTGATTTTGGCTGACGGATCTTTCAGGTATTCGTCAAGGAATGCTTCATCAATGGTGAAGCCCTTCTCGCACGCATCCTGATAACCTTTGCTGTATTTGTAATCGGAAATCGCGCCACATTCGCGACCAATTACACTATGCAAGGACGGGCCAACCTTGTTTTTGCCTTCTTCAATCGAATGGCAGGCGGCACATTTTTTAAAGACTTTCTCGCCCTTGGCAGCATCGCCCGCAGCAAATGCAGCAGTGCTGAACATTGCGGTGGCGGAAATTGCAATAGCAAGCATTTTGATCGAATTCATTTACAAGGCCTCTCTCTTGGCATGTAGCGTGGTGCCCACGCCGAACGCAACGCGGAAACTTTCTGACAGCCCCCGGCGGGTAACGCAATCAAAGCACGACAATCCGTGGAATCATTATAAGTCGCGAGCCATGATCACGAACAGGTTATCTTACCCTGATTTACATGTGAATAAATTGCGTTCAATCAATGGGCTCTTGGGTGTATAGTAAGAAGTGTAACGGTTGGTGGAATTTCCAGCCGTAGCAGGAGAGGTTACGTGGCCCCGATTACAAAAAACGATGTCGCAAAACTGATTAATGACCCTTCGGGTAACAACCGCGCCGAAGCCGCGGATAAAATCAGCAAGCAATTCAGTGACGACCAGCTATCCGAGAATGAACGTTCGCTGGCCGAAGACATATTTCGCATCATGATAAAGGATGCGGAAGTCCGGGTGCGCAAGGCGCTGGCCCGCAATCTGAAACAGACGCCGCTTTTGCCCCACGATGTTGCCCTGACGCTGGCGCGCGATGTGGATGCGGTGGCGCTGCCGATATTGCAGTTCTCTGAAATTCTGAGTGACAGTGACCTGGTCGATATTATTGGCGATGGTCCTGACAGTGTGGAAAAACAGCGGGCGATTGCCACACGCGGCAACGTATCCGAGATTGTTTCCAGCGCGCTGGTCCAGGCGGGACACGAAGATGTGCTGGTTGATCTGATCGGCAATGACGGGGCGGAAATCAGCGAACAATCCCTGCAAAAGGTTGTCGATGATTTCGGCCATAATGAACGGATTCAAAAGCCGATCATTTCGCGCAATCATTTGCCAATTACCATTGCCGAACGCATGGTAACCTTGGTTTCAGACCGGTTGCGCGGCGAACTGGTGTCACGCGGGCACTTGCCCGAGGGGATTGTTAATGCCGTGATGACCCAGTCGCAGGAAAGTGCCACCATTGGCCTTTTGGGCGACGACAGCGAAAGCCGCGATGTCGAAATTCTGGTCGAGCATCTTTATACCAACAATCGCCTGACCGGCGGTTTGATTCTGCGTGCATTATGCATGGGCGATATTTCGTTTTTTGAAGCCGGTATCGCGCGTCGTGCAGCGGTATCGTTGCTCAACAGCCGTATCCTGATCCACGACTCCGGGCTTTACGGATTGCAGGCGATTTATAACAAGGCCGATATGCCCGCCAGTTTTTTCCCCGGCGTGCGTGCCGCCCTCGAGGTTGCCCATGAGACAGACCTTGATGGTCGCGAAAAGGATCGTGAACGGTATTCGCGCCGGATGATCGAACGCATTTTGACGCAGTATGGCGACCTTGGCGTTGAATTTGATTCCGACGATGTTGATTACCTGATGGGGCGTATGTTGCAATTGCCCAGTGAAAGCAGCCTGCATTAGGGTTGCAACCCGGGATTTGCCCCTTTGTTATAAAACGCACCCATCGCATATGCTGGCGGGTGCGTTTTTGTTCAGGAGCGGTCAGGTTGGTAATGAAGGGCAGAAAGGAAGGGGAAATTCAGCGGTGAAAAAAAGAAACCCCGTCGCCATGTTTCAGGCGCCAGGGTTTCTAACTGATGGTCGGAGCGAGAGGATTCGAACCTCCGACCCCTGCCTCCCGAAGACAGTGCTCTACCAGGCTGAGCTACGCTCCGTCAGTGTGCGCGATTATCTATCCTGTATGATTAAGCAGTTCAAGTATAATTCCGGCATGTCGCGGCATTTTTTGGTATCTTGATCACTGGGTTGAAAATGTCGCAAATTGATCGTGTTTCCGGTTGTTCGACAGTTGCCGTAATTTCATGTGATTGGCAGCGTCAAAATCAGTAAAAATGATACTTGTTAAAGAAACATGATCTATCACATTCAGGCCTTCCGGCTGATGCCAGGGGGCTGACCGTTGATACGCTTAAACGCGCGACTGAACGCTGCCTGAGACGTATAGCCGAGGCGTTGAGCGGCTGCCTCGATAGATAGTCTGTCGTCGCTCAGCCATAGGCGGGCGAGGTTCATTCGCAGTTCTGTCAGATATTTTAGGGGCGGGATGCCGATCGTGGATTGAAATCGCTGTGCAAAGGCAGAGCGCGAAATGCGCGCCTCTGCTGCCATGTCCGTAACGTTCCAGTCACGGCCTGGCTGCCGGTGTAGCGCCAATATCGCACGGGCCAGACGGGGATCGCGCAGTGCGGCAACAAGACCGGATGCGTTTTCACATCCTCCTTCTATCCAGCCACGCACGATCAGGGCGGCCGCCACATCGGCAAGCCGTGCCAGAATACCGGCGAAACCAATGCGGCCAGCACAAATTTCACGTTTCATGGATTCAAGAATGGGGAGTAATCCCGGGTGGCGGTGTTCTTGCGTACTTGTCGTCATGACGTCTGGCATGAGCTTGCCAAGCCCTTGCATGCCGCCGAGATTGAATTCCATACAGCCATAAAAGAGAACGGCACTTGGCGTCGGGTGTGTGCTGGGGCATGTGTTGACGCCGCTTACGGCTTCGCCAAGGGGGGCTACATCAAATGTGTCGATATTTTCAAATGCGTTATCTGGATCCGATAAAATCTGATGCGCCTGGCCCCGTGGCATCAGGACTGCACTCCCTGCTGACAGGTCGTGCAATGCGCCGTCTTCAGTCCGCAACACAGCTTTGCCGACAGCCAGAAAGTGGAAATAGACATGCCCTGGCCTGGCTTCAAATCCCATGCCAAAGGATGGGCCGGTTTGAATGCGTCGATACTTGACACCACGCAGGCGCATGCCGGCGAGCAGCTCGCTGATAAACTCGGACGATAAGGCAAACTGATTTTGCATGGTCATTTTTTGGAGTTTTGATCAAAATATCAAGACCGCCCATCATAGATCATCCTGAATTTCGCATCTAGTCTTTAGGCAATCGTTGTTTCCTAGGGATATTCAAGATGAGTGATGATGTTTTTAAGGCCGGGCCTGCTATCCCGTGCGATAGCGGATCGGCTGCGGAGTCCGCGGCACCTGCCTGGATGGCCGTGTTTTCGCTGACAATGGGGGTGTTTGGCCTTCTGACGGCAGAATACCTTCCTGCCAGCCTTTTAACGCCAATGGCAACTGATTTGGGCGTATCTGAAGCGCTGGCGGGTCAGGCGGTGACGGTGACGGCGGTGGTGGCCCTGTTTGCCGGGTTGCTGGTGCCCAAACTAACAGGCAGGCTTGATCGTCGTGCTGTCCTGCTTGCTTTCACACTATTAATGATCATGTCCAACTTGCTGGTTGCGCTTTCCTCCAGTCTGGCCGTGTTATTGACGATGCGGATTTTGCTGGGCATTGCGCTGGGAGGGTTCTGGAGCATGGCGGCAGCTGTGGCCATGCGTCTGGTGCCAGCCTGGCTGGTGCCAAGGGCATTGTCGATTATTTTTAGCGGCATTGCCGTTGGCACGGTGGTGTCTGTGCCCTTGGGAAGTTATCTGGGCGGCTTGTATGGCTGGCGCAGTGCCTTTGTCGCAGCGGCCGCTGTTGGCGGGTTAACGCTTGCCTTTCAATTGTTCACATTGCCCCGTATGGCACCGCGCAAGATGGCACATACTGCATCGGTGCTGGAACTGCTCCGTCGTCCCGGTATCGGGTTTGGGATGATGGGCTGTGTGCTTGCTCATACTGGCCAGTATGCGTTGTTTACCTATATCCGGCCTGCTCTTGAAAGTGTTGCCCATGTCGATGTTCAGGGCTTGTCGTTAATGTTGCTGGGCTTCGGGGTCGCCAATTTTGTGGGGACCTTGCTGTCGGGCTGGTTGATGGAACGTAGTTTGCGCGCGACATTGGTCGTGATGCCGGCTTTGGTTGGTGGTGCGGCGTTGGCAATGATCCTGCTGCCCGTACAGGGAACCGGTTTGATGCTGCTGGTGGCTTTGTGGGGCCTGGCATTTGGCGGTGTTCCGGTGGCATGGTCCAGCTGGGTTGCGCGCGCCGTGCCTGATCAGGCCGAGGCGGCGGGTGGCATGGTCGTTGCGTCGGTGCAATCTTCCATCGCCTCGGGGGCGGCATTGGGCGGTGTGGTTTTCGGTTTGGGCGGTGTAACGGGTGTCTTTATTGTGGCCGGTGCCGTGATGCTGCTGGCAGCATTTGTGATCGCCCTGAAAGTTCAGGTCGAACTCCCCCGGCATGGCGCTGTTGCGGATGCTACTTCAGGTTTTTAGGCAGTTGTGATTACGGCATAGATTAAAAACGGCAGTTTTGCATGAAAAAGGCCCTGAGATGCCAAAGCATTTCAGGGCCTTTGAATGATGGTCGGAGCGAGAGGATTCGAACCTCCGACCCCTGCCTCCCGAAGACAGTGCTCTACCAGGCTGAGCTACGCTCCGTCATTCTGCGAGCCGGGTATTAATCGGAATTGAACCGGCGCGCAAGGAATTTTTTCGTCACCCCCTTGTCAAAGGGGATGGCAGCCCGTCAATAAGGCCGCGAAATACAAAACTCGACAGCTTCGATCATGGCATCCTTGATTTGACCATCAGGGAAGGTGGCAAGGTCGTTAATGGCAAGTTGGCCATATTCGCGTGCCCGGTCCATGGTGGCTTCAAGGGTGTTGTATTTGCGGATCAGCATTTGGGCATGGTCAAGGTCGCCATCCTCGAAATTCTGGTCTTCCATACAGCGACGCCAGAAGGCTTTTTCGTCTTCATCGCCTTTGGCATAGGCAATGATGACGGGCAGGGTGACCTTGCCATCACGAAAATCATCGCCCACGGTTTTGCCCAGGGTGGCCTGATGGGCCGAATAATCCAGCACATCATCAATCAGCTGAAAGGCGGTGCCCAGATGCAGGCCATAATCGCGCAAGGCAAATTCATCGGCCTCGGGGCGATCGGCAATAACGGCGCCGATATGCGATGCCGCACCAAACAGAGCCGCCGTTTTTGCCATGATGACATCAAGATAGGCCTGTTCGGTTGTTGCCATGTCGTTGGCGGTGGCAAGCTGCATCACCTCGCCTTCGGCAATGACTGCCGATGCACGCGCCAGAATATCAAGCACCTTAAGCGAGCCGTTCTTGACCATCAGCACGAATGAACGGGCAAACAGAAAATCGCCAACCAGCACGCTGGCCTCGTTGCCGAACATGGCATTGGCCGATTCCTGACCCCGGCGCAGCAGGCTTTCATCAACCACATCGTCATGCAGCAGGGTGGCGGTATGAATGAATTCGACACAGGCGGCCATGTTGACCGCAGAATCACCTTCGTCATAACCGCAAAGCCGGGCCGATGCCAAAGTCAGCATCGGGCGCATGCGTTTGCCGCCGGCGGCAATCAAATGGCTGGCCAGTTGCGGGATCAGGGCAACATCGCTGTGCATGTTATCAATGATAACCTGGTTAACCCGTTTCATGTCTGCATCGACAAGGTGGACCAGGGAATCCAGGCTAGGCTGTATGGTATGCTGCGTTGCAGTGTTATTCACGCTATTTTCCGAAACAATTCTTGCGTTGCCACCTGATGACAGGCCAGCAACGCTGGTTTCATGATGACGTCAGGAACAGCCAATATGGTCGTTCCTGACCGTCGCCCAACATAATGACGCCGGGTGTTGACGGTCAAGTGGACAAATCAATACCGCTTTCTGCCGCATTGAACAATAATATGCTATGGTATGGTGGTTTAAAATGCATGTGACGGCAAGGGAACTGTATCCGATATGATTGAACTGATCCGCAGCAACGACCCGGTAGAGTTAAGCTGGGTTCAGGCGGTGCTGGCCGATGAGGGCATTGACTGCCTGATCTTTGATTTTCATGCATCCATTCTGGATGGATCTATCGGGGCATTGCCGCGGCGTTTGATGGTTACGCCCGATGACGAAAGCCGGGCGCGGTATATTCTTGAAATTGCCCGCCGCGATTTACCTGGCAATGTTGAAACAGATGACGAAGCAGACAGTAATGTTGCCGGATATGACGATGTTAAAGGCTGATGACGATTATCTGGTACTGGCATCGGGGGGTAACTTGCCGATATTATCCTGCCATCTTGCATAACGACGAATGATTAATACAGCGATGGCATCACAACCCGATGGCGCAGTTTTATCTGTGCCCGATTTCCCCGAAAACCGTACCAGCCACGATTTTTTGCTGGGCGGTGCCTTAACCTTGAAACAACCGCTTGATGGTTATCGGGCGGCGGTTGATGCGGTGTTGCTGGCAGCCGCAGTTTCGGTTGCGGGGCATCGCGATTGTAAAATTCTTGATGTCGGCTCGGCCGTCGGGTCTGTCGGGTTATGTGTGGCCCGGCGCCTTGAAGCCGCCCGGGTTACAGGGGTGGAATTGCAAGACGACCTGTATGCCCTGTTTTGCCGCAATGTGGTTGAAAACGGTTTTGTTGGCCGGGTAACGCCAGTGCAGGGTGATATCAATAACCGGGATCTGCCACTGGGGGCCGAAAGTTTTGATCAGGTTATTTCCAACCCGCCTTATTATGCAGGTGGAACGCGCCCCAGTAATGAAAGCCGGGCGACGGCCCATCAGGAAGGCAGTGCCGATTTGGCCGTCTGGATTGGCTTCTGCCTTAAAATGGTGCGGCAAAAAGGCCGTATAACCCTGGTCCATCGGGCTGACCATCTGGACCGTATTATTGGCCTTTTATACGGACGGGCGGGCGATATGACGGTTTACCCGATCTGGAGCAAGGCCAGTGCCGATGCCCCGCTTCGCGTGATTGTTTCGGCCCGCAAGGGTGTTTCATCGCCGCTTAAAATGCGCCGGGGGCTGGTTTTGCATGACGAGGCCGGGCAATATTTACCGGAAACAGACCAATTATTGCGCCAGCCAGCATCATTGCCCGGTTTCTAAAATTTCAAATTTTGACTATAACACTGCCTGAAACCGGTACGGGGCCGCCCCGGACTGGCATAAAGCATCTCCGGGGACGTTCATGCTGAGTTTTTCACAAATCCTGTTTACCGCCCTTGTTATTGTTGTGGTGTGGCAGGTTTCGCGATTTTTGGGGCGCAAGGGCGCAAATCAGAACACCCGCGAAAAGGGTCGTGCCCATTGGGCCGACCGGATGAAGCCGCGCGCCAGGGCCGAGCCGGGCCGCCCGGTGGCACAGGACATGGAAAAATGCCCGCATTGTGGTGTTTACCATGCCGAAGGGTTGTCTCATCGCTGTGACGATAGGGGGCGATAGGACTTGGTGTCTGCTCTGTTAGCGCAATATTAGGTGTTGGCCTGTTATTCCAACGTGATATTGTCCAAAGCAGGTTGGATCCATGAGGTCAATAGCTGCAACGATGCTCTTTAAATGAACGTGATGTCATATGCCGGGTAGCCCAAAGAAAAAGCCAACTGTCGTTGATTTGTTTGCTGGAGCAGGGGGGTTTTCGCTTGCAGCTATCCTTGAAGGCTTTGAGCTTAAATTCGCGATAGAGAATAACGCGCACGCGGTATCTACATTCCAGTCAAATATACTTAAGCGTCCGGGAGCAAAAGGCGCCAAGATTTTTGACGAAAGTATCCTGAAATACAGTCCCTCTACGTTGCGTATGGAAAGATTTGGCACAGAAACATGCGATCTGCTGCTTGGGGGCCCGCCATGCCAAGGTTTTTCCACTCACAGAATACTCGATGCTGGTGTGAATGATCCTCGGAATGAACTGATACATGCTTATTTCAAGTTTGTAGAGGCGTTGCAACCCCGTGTATTTCTTATGGAGAATGTTCCAGGAATACTGTGGAAGCGTCATGAAGCCTATCTCAAGAAATTCTATGAAGAAGGTTCCCGGATCAAGTACGTGCTTCTTGATCCTGTGGTGCTGGATGCGAGAGACTTTGGAGTGCCACAGCGTCGCAAGCGGGTTTTTGTCTTGGGTATTCGGCAAGATGTTGATGCTAGTGCCTTGGTATGGCCACCAAAACCGACGCATTGTGATCCACGGAAGCCTGTTGAAGGCTTGGAATATTGGAAATCATGTGAGACTGTGTTTCGCGCAACCTATGCGGGTGACTTGAATGATGTCCATATGATTTCGGGATCAGAGTTGGTGAAGTATTTTAAAAGGACCCCACCTAACGGCGGGAGCCGTAAGGACTCCGGACGCGTATTGCCTTGCCACAAAGATCATGACGGGCATAAAGACGTATATGGTCGGATTAATTCATTTGAACCTGCGCCAACTATGACTACAGCATGTATCAATCCTTCAAAGGGGCGCTTCGTGCATCCAACCGAACATCATGGTATCACCGTTCGGCAGGCCGCCCGTATTCAAACGTTTCCGGATGATTTTGTTTTTAAAGGTGGTCTGACCGCGGCAGGGGCGCAAGTTGGTAATGCCGTCCCGATTGAGTTGGGTAGAGCGCTTATTTGCCATTTGAAGAAATCATTGATTAATGTGTCCGAACCGCCGCTGTCTTTGCGAGAGCGGCCGTGCAGAGAAATAGCCGAGCTTGAACTGGCATGATTGAAACACTGGCATTTCGGACGCAAGCAAGAACTGTTGATCATCTCGGGCGAGAGCAGATCGCCGATTGCCCTACAGCGATTTCTGAATTGTGGAAGAATGCCTATGATGCATACGCGCGAGCAGTGTCTCTGCATATCTTTGATGACCCGGAGCCGATAGCGGCGATATTCGACGATGGCCATGGCATGAGTTTCGACGAATTTGTCAATCGTTGGCTTGTTGTTGGAACGGAATCGAAATACGAAGCAAAAGACAATATCGACGATAGAGACGGGTTGCCCAAGCGCTCCAAACAGGGGCAAAAGGGGATTGGGCGGTTGTCCTCAGCAAACCTTGGGCCATTGCTGCTAATTGTGTCCAAGCGAGTTGACCACGACTTCATAGCTGCTTTGATTGATTGGCGTATTTTCGAGAACCCCTTTCTGGTGTTGTCGGATATTGAACTGCCAGTGATGACATTTACCCAGCAGCAGGAATTGTTTGATCTTCTTCCCGAGATGTTTGATCGTCTAACGGATAACATTTGGGGTAACGAAAATGATCCGAAACGCTCAGAGCGACTGAAAATTGCTTGGGAAGCATATGACAGAATTGTTCTTGATGCAGATTCCGACGCAACAAAGCCGTCGGAACTTATCGCAGGGACGATCATAAACGCGCGCTTTGATAATCGTCATTTCGAGCCTTGGCCGGTTTGGACTGACAAGCGTGCACACGGCACTGCATTGGTTGTTTCTGACATCAATTACGATTTGCGTGCTCAATTACCAAGTATTGAACCTGATGGTGATGTGGCAAGAATTCAAGAAAGTTTCTTCGCTACTCTTTCAGCATTTACTGACCCGTATGTCGATAGTGCGTCGAATGAGGTCAATGCTTTTGATCCCGATTTCACCTATGAAGTTCGAATATGGGTTAATGGCGTCAGTCGATCTGTAATTGAAGATGATAGTGATGCATTTAACAGATTACTTACTGAGCAGATGGAGCATGTCCTGAGCGGTAACATCGACGCCGATGGTGTGTTTAGGGGGCAGGTAAAAGCGTTTGGTGAGTGGCGACAGATCGGGACTGATTACGTAATTTATCCACCGAAAGATTATAAACCACCGAAGGGCCCAACAACGTATTTGGGGCCGGTAGGATTGCATCTTGCGACCTATGAAAGGGAGCGGGTCAGTTCAACGCATACTGACGATCAGCATGCACGAAATAATGAATTGGCGGAGAAATATTCCGGTTTTCTTGTTTTTCGAAATGGTTTGCGCGTTTTGCCATATGGCAGGATTGATAACGATTTCTTCGAGGTTGAAACGAGACGTAGTATTTCTGCAGGGCGTGAGTTTTGGAACGCGCGCAGAATGTTTGGGCGAGTTGCTATTTCACGCGAAGCGAACCCGAATTTGCGCGACAAAGCCGGTAGAGAAGGGTTTATCGACAATCGCAGTGCAAAAGCGCTGCGTACGTTGGTGATAAATATTCTCAAGCAAGTGGCCCGTGATTACTTCGGTTCAGCGTCGGATTTGCGAAAAGATATTTTACCAGGAATTCAAGAAAAAAATAGAGCAGAAAAAGCTGAGATAGAACGCAAAGAACTTGCGAAAAAAAACAGGAAAAAATTTAGTAGTCGGCTTAAGAAAAATTTGCCTCTTCTTGCTGAATTCCAGAAAAATATTTCAGTTGAAGTGTCGGACCTTCAAATTGAGAATGAGGGTGATCTTCAGAGTGTTCTTGATGCTCTCAATGAAGCAAATAAAAATCTTAGCGATCTCCGATTGACAGCAGCGCCAGCCAATCTTGGTTCAAGTGAAGAGGATTATCGAACCTTTAGGTCGTTATATTCAGAAGCACAGGAATTGATCCGGGGTTTAAATGAGGCCTACACAGAGGCTCTTGAGCGGATTAGACCGGCGAAGCCAGAGGCAATTGCTGAGCGCCAAATGCAAAGCTTTGCCAGTCGGTTACAGGCAAAGCTGCGTGTCTGGCGCAAGTCAATTGCTGACATCCAGCAGTCTGAGCAAAGACGTGTCGATAGCTTGTTTAATGAGCGGAATAAGGCATTTCACGGTCTTGCGGCCCCGCTGGTCGAGCAAGTGAGGCTGGGGCGCCTGGATTTAAATGATGCTTTGGAAAGAATGTCAGAAATTCATTCCGTGCTGGATATGGAAAATGAAGACACTTTCCAATCTTATCTGGAAGCGCTCGAACTGATGAGCGAAAATGTCAATATCGAGCTTATCGCAAGTCAGGGAATTGCCGACAACATTGCTTTGCGCGATGATTTGAACAATCTTAATCAAATAGCGCAACTTGGAATCACTGTAGAGATTCTAGGGCATGAACTGAACACTAATGCGCGCCTGATCAGAGAAGGGTTGCGGCAGGTTAAAACACAAGCAGAAAATCCAGGAACTGAACTGATTGAAACCGGTTTTGAGGCACTTAGCCAGCAGTTAGAATTTCTTTCTCCTTTGAAAGTATCTGGTACGCGTACGCGGCGTAAAATCACGGGGTTTGAGATTGGTGAATATCTGCGGGGCTTTTTTGATACAGCCTTTCGATCACGCGGTATTAGCTTTGATGTAACTGCAGATTTTGAACGGTTCGAGATTGTTGAGCAACCTTCGCGTTTGCTCCCCGTTTTTGTGAATCTGGTCAATAACAGCGTCTATTGGCTTGTCAATTCACGAACAGAAAATCCTAAGATTTTGATTTCCAGCCAAGATCAAAAAGTAACGGTTTCCGATAATGGTCCTGGCATCGATCCTCTTGATCAGGAAAGCCTGTTCAAGATGTTTTTCACCCGTAAAGTGAGTGGTGGGCGAGGTATTGGATTGTATCTGTGTCGCGTCAATCTCTTGGCAGGTGGACACTCTATTCAATATGTCAAAAATAAAAATGAACAGCTCCTGGATGGAGCCAACTTCGTAATTGATTTCAACAGGGGCAATCATGGCTGATATCATTGCAACTTATGCAGATCTTGTTGAGGAGGCTTTTATACAGCCACTTCGATCTGTACTGATTGTTGATGATCAGTATCCGACTTGGGAGGAGATTCTTAACGAAGCGCTCCCCGCGGACAAGCAAGCTAGACATCTGGCTGTGCGCTCCCGTGAGAAAGAATGGCGAAGAAATCCTTCGGGCCCCCTTGACGTTATCAAGCAGTTTCGCAGCCATAAACCCGGCTTTGTTATTGATATTCACGATGCCGTGTCTGGAGAAACTCATAAGTCCGACGAGGATGAGTTGGCAGACTATCTGCATCAGTCCGATTTGTTGGTGTTGGATTACAACCTTGAGGGGGCCGAATCTGGCTTGGGCGGGCTAAAGGCAAGAGAAATTCTAAAGTCTGTTCTTACCAACAAGCATTTCAATTTAATTGTCGTTCATACCAGTGAACATGATCTGAACGAGGTATTCTCTGACTGTTTACTATCTTTGATGCAAAGTTGTGCGTCCAGATTTGATGGAGACATCGATGCAGGTATTAGTAAACTCGAAGAGAAGTTAGACGAGCTTGTGGATGAGGGATTGTTTGATCGTAAAGTACTTTTCGAGAAAATGACGATGGACGATTATCTTTCCTTAAGGCGGGCTCACGTTAGTTTAGGTGATGCTATCCGATCATTTATGAAGGCTGAAGGTTATTTGGCCGATGTTAGTGCTTGGGCAAAACAAGCTGGTTTGGCTGGCAAAGATCTGAAAGATTTCTTTTATTGGGCAGTCCAAGAATTTGAGAAACCGCATAAAAAACTCTTCTCGGAAGGCGAGTTTGAAGGGGTTTCATGGAGTAGAGACCCAGAACGTTTGTGGTTCAGAACTGTTCGCGGTTTCGTTGCATTTGTTTCCAAAGGGCCTACGGATCTTCTTTCTGAATTACAAAAAGCACTGGAGGCATGGCAGCCCACACCGTCTCGTCTTCTTTCTGCCAAGTACCGGCATGAGCTAAGTAGTATCGGTGTAGAAGCAGAAGACCGGACTCTCCTTAAGAGGCATGTATTCGCACATTTTTATAAGGATTTCTGCTCTAAAGGTAATCCTAAACTAAGTGATGCAGAAGCAGAGCGTCTTAGAACAGCGAAACTTAAAAGCCATGTGTACAGCAAGTCAGAAGCAATTTCGTTTCACATTGAGGACGAAGTTGCGAGATTTGGTGAGCGAATAAGACTCGCTGATGGGGGGGAGTCTGGGGATTTTGCGCGATTTTATAATCTTGATCTTTCAGACGAGAAATCAGCGGAGTCGAAGAAAGCTCGTGCTCACTACAATAGTTATGTATCAACATTACCGTTGAAGAAGGGCGATGACCAGTTAGATAGCGGCCATATATTCAAATGGGGTGGCGATTGGTGGGTTTGTGCAACGCCAGCTTGTGATTTACAGCCTGGTCAAAACACCACTGGGTTTGTCGGGGAGAGTTCGGAACAGCGTCCATTTACTGCACTAAAGCTTGTTGAAGTGAAGAACATGGATGATGTCGATGATCAGCATGTGAACAGTGGGCTTTTCTGTTTTGTCGAACCCGTTGATCAACTTGGAGTTGTAATTTGTCTTGGTTTTCAGAAAATTGAGAAATCTGAGATCGTCCCAAATGGGAAGGCGACGTGGCGAACATTTGTAGCGGAAAAGAACGGTTTAATATCCCAAAACAAGATGTCGATGATCGTTCCAAAATTCGTTGACCAGAAACTCGTGCTGGAAGCTGCTGAAGCAGAGGTCGTTGCAAAGCTTCGGTATGAATATGCTCTCAACTATATCCAAAAAATTGGGATTAGTGTAACGCGCATAGGGTTAGGTTATTCCTGATATTTGGAAAGACCACTTATTGTATCATGGATCACGCAGAAGGTAGCGCGCATGTTTATAAAGGCTGAGTTGCGGGGACGGCATGTTTTCCATTGCTGATAGCTCCGACTTTCGCTCAACAGGCCGTGCTTCGCTTGGAACAACCGGTTGTTGCAGGTAGGAGGTATGCTGCGACACGGTATAAATTTACCACGGTGGTACAATAAGCGCTAAATTCAGGCCCGCTCAGGGCTTTTGCCTGCTTGACCGGGGCCGGACGGGGCGTTAGCTTGCCGCACTAAAATTTCTTTTGATAACAATTTTAAGCAGAGAGTATGCGCAATGGCGCTTGACGGGTCGCAACGTCCTCCATCATTCCAGGAAATTATCCTTCGTCTGCAAAGCTATTGGGCTGATCAGGGATGTGTCATTCTTCAGCCTTATGACCTTGAAGTTGGCGCCGGTACGTTTCATACCGCAACCACCTTGCGCGCGTTAGGCCCGGAAAGCTGGAATGCTGCCTATGTGCAGCCATCGCGCCGCCCGACCGATGGTCGCTATGGGGAAAATCCCAACCGGTTGCAGCATTATTACCAGTTTCAGGTTTTGATGAAGCCCTCGCCGCCCAATGCCCAGGATCTGTATCTGGGGTCGCTGGCGCATCTGGGTATCGACCCGATGGAACATGACATCCGCTTTGTCGAGGATGACTGGGAAAGCCCGACTTTGGGGGCCTGGGGCCTGGGCTGGGAAGTGTGGCTCGATGGCATGGAAGTCACGCAGTTTACCTATTTCCAGCAGGTTGGCGGGTTTGAATGTGACCCGGTCCCGGTCGAGCTGACCTATGGGCTGGAACGTCTGGCGATGTATATTCAGGGTGTCGAAAATGTTTACGACCTTGATTACAACGGTAATGGCGTTTCCTATGGCGATGTGTTCCTGCAAAATGAAAAGGAACAGTCGACCTATAATTTCGAGGTTGCCAATACCGAAATGCTGTTCCGCCATTTCAAGGATGCCCAGGCGGAATGTTTGGTGAATATTGAACGCGGATTGGCACTGCCTGCTTACGAGCAGGCGATGAAGGCCAGCCATATCTTTAACCTGCTTGATGCGCGCGGTGTAATTTCTGTTACCGAACGTGCCGCTTATATCGGCCGTGTGCGCGAGATGTCCAAATCCTGCTGCGAGGCGTGGCTTCGTTCGCGCGGACATCTGAAAGAGGAGGCATAAGACATGGCCGAATTACTGCTTGAACTGTTTTCCGAAGAAATTCCGGCCCGGATGCAGGCCCGCGCCAGTGCTGACCTTGAAAAACTGGTCACCGATGGCTTGAAGGCTGCTGATCTTGGCTTCGATAAGGTTGAAAGCCTGGTCACCCCGCGTCGTCTGACTTTGATTATTGATGGCCTGCCCGATAAACAGCCTGACCTGCGCGAAGAGCGCCGTGGTCCGCGCGCCGATGCGCCGGAAAAGGCGATTAACGGCTTTTTGGCAGGCAATGGCGTGATGCTGGAACAGTGTGAAAAGCGCGAAACACCCAAAGGTGTTTTCCTTTTTGCGATTGTCGAACAGAAAGGGCGTGCGGCTTCAGTCGTGTTAAAAGACATCATTGAAGATGCGATGAACAAGCTGCCCTGGCCGAAATCCATGCGCTGGGCGGATCACAAGGTGCGTTGGGTGCGCCAGCTTGATCGCATTTTGTGCCTGTTTGACGGCGAAGTCATCCCGGCAAGCTACGGTGTGGTGACGGCAGGCGATGTGACCAGTGGCCATCGTTTTTTGGCCCCGGCTGTTTTCGCGGTTAAAAATGCCAGTGAATACAAAGCCAAGCTGAACTTTGCCAAAGTGATGCTGGATCGCGAACAACGCAAACGTGTGATCGCCGAAGGTTGCGAAAAACTGGCAAGTGATGCGGGGCTAAAACTGGTCGATGATCAGGGCTTGCTTGATGAAGTTTGCGGGCTGGTGGAATGGCCGGTGCCGGTCATGGGCAAAATTGACGATCATTTTATGGATGTCCCACGCGAGGTTCTGGAAACCTCGATGCGCGAACACCAGAAATATTTTGTTCTCGAAGATAGCAGTGGCAAGCTGGCGGCCCGCTTTATTACCATTTCCAATATGGTAACGATGGACCGCAATGCGCAAATCATTGCCGGGAACGAACGCGTTTTGCGCGCCCGTTTGCATGATGCCAAGTTTTTCTGGGATCAGGACCGCAAGGTTACGCTGGAATCGCGCCTGCCGAAGCTGGAAACCATTGTGTTCCATGCCAAACTTGGCACGGTTGCCGAACGTGTTTTGCGCATGCGTGGACTGGCACGTGAAGTGTCGTCCTCCATTCCCGATTGTGACGTGAAGCTGGCTGACCGCGCGGCAGAAATTGCCAAGGCGGACCTGGTGTCAAACATGGTGTTTGAATTTACCGAGCTTCAGGGCCTGATGGGGAAATATTACGCCGAAAATGACGGCGAAAAACCCGAAGTGGCCCAGGCCATTGCCGAGCATTATGCCCCGGCCGGGCCGTCTGACACTTGCCCGACGGCCCCGGTTTCGGTGGCCGTGGCGTTGGCCGAGAAACTCGACACTTTGGCGGGTTTCTTTACCATTGATGAAAAACCTACCGGGTCGAAAGACCCGTTTGCGCTGCGTCGTGCGGCATTGGGCGTTATTCGCCTGGTGCTGGAGAACGGCCTGCGTTTACCGTTGCGGCGTTTGTTTGCCTATGCGGTGTCCCAATACCCGGCGTCTATTCGCCGGGATGCGGCAGTTGAAGAACTTCTTGCCTTCTTTGCTGACCGTTTGAAAGTTCATCTGCGTGAACAGGGCGTGCGCCATGATCTGGTGTCTGCCGTATTTGCGCTGGATGGCGAGGACGATCTTGTACGCCTGCTGGCCCGGGTTGACGCGCTTGCCGATTTTGTATCGGGCGAAAGCGGCGTCAACCTTATGGCTGGCTATAAGCGGGCTTCCAATATTTTGCGGATCGAAGAGAAAAAGGACAATGTTTCCTATGACGCGACAGTGGATGTCGCGCTTCTTTCGCAAGACGAGGAACGCCGTTTGTATGAGGCGCTCATCGACGTCCGGCATAAGGCTTTGCCGCTGATGCGGGCCGAGAACTATGCCGCGGCGATGGCCGGTTTTGCAGAGTTACGCGGACCGGTTGACGCATTCTTTGAAAAAGTAACGGTCAATAGCGACAATGCCGATGAACGGGCCAACCGTTTGAAGCTTCTTGCGCAGATCCGTGCTGCTTTGCATGACATTGCGGATTTTTCAAAGATCGAATCGTGAATAAGGCTGCGGACTGAAATACCAATGCCAGATGAGGAACAGGCAAGATGACCAAATGGGTGTACGGCTTCGGTGGCGGTAGCGCCGAGGGACGTTCGGATATGCGCGAATTGTTGGGGGGCAAGGGGGCAAACCTTGCCGAAATGTCCAATCTCGGGCTTCCGGTTCCACCAGGATTTACCATCACAACCGAGGTTTGCACGGCGTTTTATGACAACGACCGTAATTATCCGGCGGATTTGAATGATGAAGTTGAAACCGCCTTAAAGGCGGTTGAGAACCTGGTCGGGCGCAAATTTGGGAATAGTGCCGACCCCTTGCTGGTTTCTGTCCGTTCGGGCGCGCGTGCCTCGATGCCGGGCATGATGGACACGGTTCTTAATCTGGGCCTTAATGATGACACGGTAGAAGGTTTGGCGGCGGTCTCTGGGGATCGCCGTTTTGCGTATGACAGCTATCGTCGGTTCATTCAGATGTATGGCGACGTCGTTTTGGGTGTCGATCATTACAATTTTGAAGAAATCCTTGAGATCCACAAGGAAGACAAGGGCTATGTCCTTGATACTGAAATGTCGGCCGATGACTGGCAGGATATTGTCAAAGGTTTCAAGGCCAAGGTTGCCGAAGAACTGGGCCGCCCGTTTCCGCAAGACCCGCGTGAACAGTTGTGGGGTGCCATTGGTGCCGTTTTTGGCAGCTGGATGAACGCGCGTGCCAATACTTATCGCCGTCTTCACAACATCCCGGCAAGCTGGGGCACGGCGGTGAATGTTCAGGCGATGGTCTTTGGCAATATGGGCGATGAATGCGCCACCGGTGTTTGCTTCTCGCGCAATCCTTCGACCGGGGAAAACCGTTTTTACGGCGAATATCTGATCAATGCGCAGGGCGAAGATGTGGTTGCCGGTATTCGCACCCCAGCCCCGCTGACCAAAATTGAACGTGAAGAATCGGGATCGGACCTTCTGTCGATGGAAGAAGCTATGCCGGCGGTTTTTGCCGATCTGGTGGCGGTGCGCGACAAGCTGGAAGCGCATTATCGCGATATGCAGGACATGGAATTTACGGTGGAATCCAACCGTTTATACATGCTGCAAACCCGGTCGGGTAAACGTACGGCCAAGGCTGCTTTGCGCATTGCCGTTGAAATGTGCCAGGACGGTGTGATTAGCCGTGACGATGCCCTGATGCGCGTTGACCCGGCCCAGCTTGACCAGATGTTGCACCCGACGCTGGACCCGGATGCGGAAAAGCAGGTGATTGGCATGGGGCTTCCGGCATCGCCGGGCGCTGCTTCGGGCCAGATCGTGTTTTCCGCCGAGGTCGCCGAAGACTGGGCGCATAACAAGGGCCGCAAGGTTGTGCTGGTGCGTATTGAAACCAGCCCCGAAGATATTGCCGGTATGCACGCGGCTGAAGGCATTCTAACCGCGCGCGGCGGTATGACCAGCCATGCAGCCGTGGTTGCCCGCGGTATGGGGAAACCCTGTGTTTGCGGGGCCGGCGCGATCAAGATTGATTATCGCGGCGGCACCATGAATGCCGGCGGGGTAATGCTGAAAGAAGGCGACGTCATCACCATTGATGGCGGCACTGGCGAAGTGATGCTGGGCGAGGTTGCCACTCTGAAACCTGATCTGTCAGGCGATTTTTCGCAATTGATGGAATGGGCCGATGATGTGCGCCGCTTAAAAGTCCGCACCAATGCCGAAACCCCGGACGATGCCGAAACCGCACGCGGATTTGGTGCCGAAGGTATTGGCCTGTGTCGGACCGAACATATGTTCTTTGATCCGGCGCGTATTATTTCTATGCGCGAAATGATTTTGGCGGAAACCGAAGCCGGGCGTCGCACCGCGCTGGCCAAACTTCTGCCTTATCAGCGTCAGGACTTTATCGACCTGTTTCGCATCATGAAGGGCCTGCCGGTTACCATTCGGTTGCTCGACCCGCCCCTTCATGAATTTTTGCCGCATGGCGACAATGAAATTGCGGAGGTCGCCAAGGCTGCGGACGTATCGGAAAGCATTGTTCGCCGCCGGTTGCTGGATCTGGCCGAAGCAAACCCGATGCTGGGTCATCGTGGATGCCGCCTTGGTATTAGCTATCCTGAAATCTATGAAATGCAGGCTCGCGCTATTTTTGAAGCTGCAATCGAGGTTTCAAAGGACGGGGGTGATCCTGTTATTCCCGAAATCATGATTCCGCTGGTGGTTGGCAAAAAGGAACTCGAAATCCTGAAGGCCGCGATCATTAAGGTTGCCGGTGAAGTCGAAACCGAACAATCGGCGAAGCTGACTTATCTGGTTGGCACCATGATCGAATTGCCGCGTGCGGCCCTTCGTGCTGGCGATATTGCCGAGGAAGCCGAATTTTTCAGCTTTGGCACCAACGATTTGACCCAAACCACCTTTGGTCTGTCGCGTGACGATGCTTCGCGCTTCCTTGATACTTATATCGCCAAGGACATTTTCGCAGGCGACCCGTTTGTATCGCTTGATCAGGAAGGGGTGGGCGAGTTGATTGCGCTGGCGGCAGAACGCGGCCGCAAAACCCGGGCTGACATCAAACTGGGCATTTGCGGCGAACATGGCGGCGACCCGTCATCAATTGCGTTCTGTGAAGCACAGGGCCTTGATTATGTTTCCTGCTCGCCTTACCGGGTGCCAATTGCGCGATTGGCCGCAGCACAGGCCGCTTTGAAGAAATAACGCCCTGCGAAACAACAATAAAATTTGCATCATAACAAAAACGGCGACCTGCAAAGGCCGCCGTTTTTTGCGGGTTCTATAATTTACTCAGCGGCGGGCAACTGGACCCAATCGGGTACTTTGACGGTGATGGTTGCATCCCCGGCTTTTAAGCTGGCACCGTCTGAAATGCGTTCGAGGCGGATCATCGCCAGCCCGGCCGTGCCGTGGATGCTTTTGATGGTGCCTGCTTCGCGGTCATCATTCATGATGATGCTGCCAATTTCCGGTGTGGGGCCGTCAATTTCGATGGGCAGCAGGCGTTTACGCACCAGTCCGCGATATTTGGTTCGTGCGGTTAATTCCTGGCCCATATAGCAGCCTTTCTTGAAATCAACGCCGTTCAACTCCTCGAACCCGTTTTCCAGTAGAATGGCTTTGTCGACCTCAAGCTCCTCGCTGCCATTGGGCAGACCCAGGCGGACGCGCAACGCGTGATAGGCGTCTGGCGTGCTTTGGGTTGCACCGATGCCCGCCAGAGTGGATTCCTCGCCGTGTGGTAACAATACCCGTGCGCCCATAGCCGCCAGACGCGGATCAACGGCTTTGATGCCATTGCCAAAGGGCGCCGTCGCGCCCGATTGTTGCGGCAGGGAAAGGGACGCCAGGGCGTTATCGCCAAAAATCGCAAACACGTCGTATTCGGCACTAACGTCTGTTAGCTCGACCTTGGCGCGTAATTTATACATGCGCAGTTTTTTAAAAAGGTTTTCAGCGCGATCCCCGCCTTCGCAGTCGATCAGCAAGCTGTTGTCATCCTGATGATACATGAAAAAATCAAACAGGAATTTGCCCTGCGGGGTTAGCAAAGCCCCATAGCCCGAGTGATCCGGGCTGATTTTTTCGACGTTGTTTGAAACAAGCCCTTGTAAAAAATCGATGCGGTCTGCACCACTAACGCGGATCACGGCGCGATTGGGCAGGGGGGTGTATAAAGTTTCACTCATTTCCAGGGTGGCTCCGTAATGTCGGAATTCATTGCCGGAATGTGGGGCAAGTGCGATGGTTTAGCAAGGTCCGAGGTGTTTTGCGGGTCTGCTATTCTGACAGGTTCAAAACTTGATTGGGGCATATCACCTTAACCGTGCCTTTATAGAAAACCCTTCATTAACCCGAAACAACGCGATAAAACCCAGCTATGAAAATATTAATGCTTGATCGTTCTATCGGGTTTGAACCCGACGATATTATCGCACGCCCGCTTGGGGCGCGCCAAAGGGGCTTTATTGCCCTGGCAGAAGCCTTTGTTGCGCGTGGCCATGATGTGGTCGCACGGCGCAGCAGCGGCGCGTATGTTACGCATAATGGCGTTCGCTGGGGCCGGCTTGATGATAGCGCACCCGCCTTTGGCGATGCGTTGCCAGACCGGATTTTGGCATGGCGCGATCCGTTATTGCTTGATGATCGTCCCGTGGCCGAGGATGGGCTGCGCTGGTTGTGGTATGACGGTGATGTGTTGCGACTGGACCAGAACGATGCCCGTATGGCATTGCTGAGCAGCCTTGCCCGACTGGTTTTTACCGACCCCCGCCAGCGCGAGCATTATCATAATGATCTGGGTTTTATCCCGCGCATGATTGCACCGGGGGCGTGTCCGGCCTTTGTTGCAGCAGGGAATGATCATATCGCGGTGGATACCCGTGAGCCGCTGGCGATCAGTGTGGCGGGCTGGAAAGATGGCATCGACCAGTTGATCCGGGTGTGGTGTGAAGAAATGCCCGTTAAACCGGCTAATGCCCGGTTTGAAATATATTCAGCCGCCCTGTCCAATGCACTGGCCGGTCTGGATAGCCCGGTGCCCGATGTGCTGGTGAGTTTGGTGCGCGATGCATTATCTGACGGTGTTCGTGTGTGCATGCCGCTGGCCGAAAATGAAATGGCAGAAAAAATTGCCACGGCGCGGGTGTTTATGCACCACGGCACAACAAAAACCACACGGGACCATGCGGGGACCTGGCTATGTGATGCCCTGGCTGCCGGGACACCGGTTGTGTCCTTTGGCGGGGTTGCCGAAGCGCGGATTGAGAATGGTCGCAATGGCTATATCGTGCCCGATGATGCGGCCTATGGTAACCTGGTGGCGCAAATGCTCGGCGATGATGCGTTTTTCGCAACACAATCGGAAGCGGCGCGAAACGGGCGGCGCGAATGGCTAAATGTTGCCGCTGATCTGGAGAAGATCTAATCGTGCGTTTGCTGTTCATTACGTCAAACCGGCTGGGCGATGCGGTGCTTTCCACATCGGTTTTGCGTTACTTTGTTGAAACTCGCCCCGAATTACGCATTACCGTGGCCTGTGGCCCGGTTGCCGCCCCGATATTTGAAGCCGTGCCCAACCTGGAACGTATTATTACAATGCCCAAGCAAAAACGCGGCGGGCATTGGTGGCGTTTATGGAAATCGGTGGTGACGACCTGGTGGGACGTGATTATCGATTTGCGCGGCAGTGCCACGGCATTTGTCTTGCCCGGGCGTAAACGCATTGTTCTTTCAGGCAACGATGACAGCATTCATCGGGTTGAACAACTGGGACGGCTGATTGGTGTTACACCGCCGTTAAAGCCGCATATCTGGGTAGGACCGGATAATATTGCCAGGGCAAACACCTTGTTGCCAGCGGCACCCCACCCGGTTCTTGCCATTGGGCCGACGGCCAACTGGCCGGGGAAGATGTGGCCGGTTGAGCGGTTTGTTGACCTGGTGAAACAACTACGTGCACCCGATGGGGTGTTGCCCAATGCACATGTGCTGATTGCCGGGGCCCCGAACGAACGTGAGGCGGCTATGCCGGTGATTGAGTGTGTGGCAGAAACGGAAAGAACGGTTTTGTTTGGTGAACATTCGTTGTTAACCGTACAGGCCTGTTTGGCGCGCGCCAGTTTGTATGTCGGCAATGATTCCGGTTTGATGCATATGGCCGCCGCGGCAGCCGTACCAACATTGGGCCTGTTTGGGCCGTCGCGGGTGGAAAATTATGGCCCGTTTGGCGAAATGACGGCTTATGTAAGCACAGATCGCAGTTACGACGAAATATGGTCAACAGCGAATTATCGGGCCCGGGATAGCGAAATGTACGACCTGGCTGTTGAAAAGGTTATTTCCGCTGCATCCGAACTGCTGCGCCGGGAAAGGGGCTGATTGCATGGTACAGACCGAAGCTGTCAAAACCGTTATTTCTGCCCCAGCGGTAAAATTGTCCGCCGTTATTGTCGCCCATAATGAGGAAGATCGGCTGGCATCGTGTTTGGCGCATGTTGCTTTTGCCGATGAAATCATTGTTGTTTGCGATAAATGCAATGATCAAACCGAACAGATTGCCATTGATGCCGGGGCAAAGACATTTGCCGGAAGCTGGCATATCGAAGGTGAACGGCGCAATTTTGCCCTGGCCCAGGCCAGCGGTGACTGGATATTGGAAGTGGATGCCGACGAACATGTTTCGGCGGAACTGGCTGATGAAATTCGTCAGGTAATTGCCACTACCAACTATGATTATCACCAGTTGCTGGTGGATAATTATATCGGGGATCGTTTGGTGCGATATGGCTGGGGCGCGTCCTTTGGCAAGCCGGGCTATGCCGGGTTGTTTCGCCGGGGGGCGAAACATTGGGGGCCTCAACGGGTTCATCCGGCCGTTAAATTCCAGGGTCGCAAAGGCTTTGAGTTGAAATATCGGGTGCGTCATTACGTTGATCGCAATATTTCCGATATGATTCGCCGGTTAGACAGTTATAGCACAGCCCGTGCCGCCGATTTGCGAGAGAGTGGAAATATCGGCAGTTTTTCAAATAATTTGCGCCGTATGTTTTCGCGGTTTTTTAAATGTTATGTCCGACGCAAAGGATACAGGGAAGGGGGAATGGGGTTTTTGGTGGCGATTTGCGCCGCACTGTTTCCCATGATTTCCTATCTTAAGGCCAGGTACGAGGACAAATAACGACATGGCGAAAATTGTACTGGCCGATGACGGCATAAAGTTCGACGCCTATACGCTGGATCAAAAGGCACTTGGCGGGGCGGAAACAGCGGTTATTTCACTTGCCGAAAGTATGGCGGCCCTTGGCCATGACGTGACGATATGTAATCGATGCGATGCGCCGCATCATCGTAATGGTGTCAACTGGCAGCCGCTGGACCATGATTTTCCGGCAACGGCAGATTTGTATATCGCCAATCGTGGCGACAAGCTGATTACCAGAATGCCAGGGGCGCGACGGACGGTTTTCTGGATTCATAACCCGGCCGGATTTCTAAAAAAATGGCGTTTTTTTCGCCGCCTTCTGGTTAAGCGCCCGGCAATTGTTTTTTCAGGACAGCATCATATGGCAACAATGCCCGGGTGGGTGCCATCTGGTGAAAAAGTGATCATACCGTGCGGTATCGAAAACCGGTTTCTTCATGCCGACGTGAAGGACGACATACGCCCCAAACGGGCAATCTTCACATCCAACCCGTTGCGATCACTTGATTGGCTAGTGGATTTGTGGGCAGAAAAAATTCACCCGCTGGCACCCGATGCGGAATTGCACGTGTTTGCCGGGCCACAAACATATGGTGCCGCGGGCGACCGCAAGGCAATGGTGATGAAGAAAATTCTGGACCATGCGGCAACGTTGGCGGATCGCGGTGTTGTGTTGCGCGGCCCGGTGCCAAAGGCCCGGTTGCTTGATGAAATGCAGGCCGCACGTGTGATGCCTTATCGCGGAGACGTGGGCGAAACATTTTGCCTGGCCCTGGGCGAAGCGCAGGCAATGGGCATTCCTTGTGTTATTCAGGATGTTGGCTGCGTTGCGGAGCGTATCGTCGATGGTGAAACAGGGTTTGTTGCCAGTACGGACGATATTTTTGCGGCACGGACCGCAGAACTTTTGAATGATGACAGTTTGTGGTTGCAGCAGCATAAGGCCGCCCTGTCACGGCAGCGCAATTGGGGCTGGGAAGATGCGGCGCAGGCTTTTATCAACCTTATTCCCAAATAGGAATGTGTCACCAAAGGAAGGTGATGAAGGTGTGTCGTATAGATTTTTTCCGGGAAAATAATGCATTCTTATCCGTAGGGATATGATTGTATAGGCGTAGGTATTGCGATCCAGGGTGTTGTTTTTAAAATAAAACCTATGTGGCATCTGTTTGGGAACCTTTCTAATTCCCAAATGTTTATCTGGTAATGTTTTGTTAAAGAACGTGGCCGGAGGATACAATAATGTCGTGGATAGAGCATTTCGCCTTGGGCGGCATTCTGGTTTTTGCCGCTACTGTTTCCCTGCTGGCAGCCAGCAATATGATGCAAGACCCGAATTTGGCACCGTCGATGGCACACGCCAGCGGCGTTAGCATGTATAACTTTGACAAGCTGCACAGAAGTTCGACGCAGGCGTGTCTTGCGGGTTGTGAGATGATGGTGGTACGCCGTGCGCAGCAGGATGGCACAGAAACGGCCCTGTCAATGTCGTCAGATCTTGTGAAGGCCGATTTTCAGGTTAAATAAAAGATCCGTGCAGAAAGCCTGGTTCGCGGTTTTGTGGTGGTGTTTTGCCAGATCAGGTTTAACAACAGGGGCCGATTTTGGCGCGAAGCGGATTAGCAATTGTTCCAAATCTGATTAAAGGGTTGGTGCGTCGGGATGTGCCGATGCGTAGCAAAGCCCTGTTATTGGCCGGGTTGGTTTATCTGGTCAGTCCCGTTGATTTGATACCGGATTTTATTGTCGGTGCGGGCTGGATTGACGATTTGGTGATTGTACCGTTGCTGGGCTGGTTTTCCTGGAGGGTTTTGCCACCTGTTGTTCAAAACGACATGAAAAAAGACTAATCTTCCGTGACGTTCAGCGTGCTTTGCCCTCGCAATATCCATTCTTTACCCGTCTGATTTTTAAATTTTGTCATTTTACCGCAGTATGTGCGACGGGATCGCGGTGCGGGCTGCATCTGTTGTGCCGGTTTCATCGGTGTCTTAGTAACAAGTCGTATTGACGGGGTTCGTGTTTGACAAACCTTGTTCATGCTTCCTACCTTGCCCGATTGGTTATTCATTCCGGGAGGCGACAATGAGCAGCGATTTTCGTGCCTTGATGTTAAATGCGTCAGATGACGGCAAAAAAGTCACCCCGGAATTTCGAACATTATCGGTTGATGACTTGCCTGAGGGTGAGGTTCTGATCCGTGTTTCCCACAGCACCCTGAACTATAAGGACGGCATGATCCTTAACGGATTGGGGCGGTTGGTGCGGCAGTATCCGCATATTCCCGGTGTGGATTTTGCCGGTGAAGTTGTTGAATCGTCCGATGATCGATATTCAGCAGGTGACCAGGTGATCCTGACGGGGTGGCGGGTCGGTGAAAGCCATTGGGGTGGTTATGCGCAAATGGCGCGGGTCAAGGCCGACTGGCTGGTGCCTTTACCCGAGGGATTGACCACAGCACAGGCAATGGCAATTGGCACAGCTGGCTTTACATCGATGCTGGCGGTCATGGCCCTTGAAGAACAGGGTATTTCACCACAACAGGATGGCGAAATACTGGTAACCGGCGCAGCAGGAGGTGTTGGCTCGGTTGCAATTTCCATTCTTGCCCATTTGGGATACCGGGTTGTGGCTTCGACCGGGCGACCGGAAAATAGCGATTATTTAAAACATCTTGGGGCCAGTGGTGTTGTTGATCGTGCCGAACTGGCAGAGCCCTCTTCGCGTCCATTGTTAAGCGAACGCTGGCAGGGCGCGATTGACAGTGTTGGCAGCACAACATTGGCACATATATTGGCTGAAATGAAATATCACGGGGCTGTCGCTGCATGTGGCTTGGCCGGGGGGGCGGATTTGCCTGCCACTGTTATTCCGTTTTTATTACGCGGTGTTCGCCTGATCGGGATTGATTCGGTTCTGTGCCCCTATGAAAAGCGGGTACGTGCATGGCAGCGACTGGTAACCGACCTGCCAAAGGAGCGGTTAACCGAAGCCACACAGATCGTAGCACTCGCCGATATTCTACCTTACGGCGAAAAAATCCTGAAAGGCGAAGTGCGCGGGCGTCTGGTGATTGATGTCAAAGCCTGCTAGGGTTGAAGGATAATGCCCGGCTGGAAGTTTTATCGCATCCGTTGGGGCTCCATTGGGGCACCATCCGCCAGGCAGACTTAATGCCATGATCAATATTGTTGTTTCCGCACAGGATCGTGCGGAAACATGATCTGGTCCGATCATCGATATCCGGGGTGTTTTGGGGCTAAATAAACCTGAAACCGGGTCGTGGATTTTTGACGATGGTGTTGTTGTATGTGTGGTTCTACCCGGTTGGGTTGAGTTGTCTTTTGTGGCAAGAAAATTAAAATGAATTAATATGGCCTGCCGCCGGTTTGACCGGGCAGGTCTTTTGTTATTGGCAAACCGGGGTGCCGGTTGTGCATATTCGTTGGTTGGGTGCCAGAACAGATGAACGAGAACCGTTTTCGCATATTGCTGGTCGAGGATAATCCCGGTGATGCATTTCTGGTGAAAACCTTGCTGGAAGAAGCCGGCGAAACCTTTGACATTGAACATCGGATTAATTTGGCCAGCGCGTTGGAACTGTTATCGCGCCAGCGAACAGACCCGCGGTTCGATGTGGTTTTGCTGGATTTGACATTGCCCGATTCATCGGGGGTGCAAACCATTAGCCGCATCCGCGATGCAGATAGCCGCGTGCCGATTGTCGTTTTAACCGGACATAAAGACGAAGAACTGGCATTTGATGCCCTTCAGCATGGTGCCGAAGATTACCTGACCAAGGAATTTCCCGATGGCCGAATGATCCGCCGTTCTATTCGGTATGCGATCGAGCGTTCGCGTTCGGAACAGGCCCTTAAGGAAAGTGAAGAGCGTTATCGCAAGCTGGTGGAACTGGCCCCGGAACTGATTGCTGTTCTGACGGGGGATCGTATTTCCTATGTCAATCAGCAAGGGCTTACCATTTTAGGGGTGGAAGATACCGACGCCCTGATTGGTAAAAGCATTTTTGAATTGCTGTTGCCCGATAGCCGTGAAATTGCCGAGGAACATATCGAGCGTTATGCGCGCGGGTATAATGGCCGGGCAGATTTTGTGATTTTGTGCCGTCGTGGCGATGGCGTGACGGTGGAACTGGAAGTGTCGGCCATTGCCTTTACCCACGAAGGCGACCCGGCGATGTTGATTGTGGCCGAAGATGTGACGGAAAAACGCAAAATTGAACGCCAGCTGGTGCAAACATCAAAACTGGCGACCCTGGGTGAAATGGCAGCATCCGTTGCCCACGAGATGAACCAGCCATTGAATGTTATTCGTATGGCGGCCGATACCTGTGCATTGCAATATGACATGGACGGCGTTTCCCCGGCGTTTCAACGCGAAAAGCTGAACCTGATTAGCGGGCAAACCGAACGCATGGCTGAAATTATTCGTCATTTGCGGGTTTATAGCCGCCCGGATGAAGACGATTTCGAATTATTTGAGCCGATGCAGGCCATTGAGCGGGCTGTAAACATGGTGGAGCATGATTGCCACCTGGCCGGAATTAATGTGGATGTGGTGATATCGCCCATCCCCTGTCAGGTGTCAGGGCGGCTGGTGCAGCTTGAACAGGTTTTGGTCAATATGCTGACCAATTCGCGCGATGCCATTGTCGAAAGTCACGAGGATCTGGGCAATATTGATGGTTTGATCCGGGTGACTGCCACGGTGGATGAGGAAAACGAGCTTTTACGCATTGCGGTTAATGATAATGGGGGAGGTATTCCTCAACACGCCATTGATTTGATTTTTCATCCTTTTTTCACCACCAAGGATGTGGGTAAGGGCACGGGCCTGGGGCTTTCGGTGAGTTACGGCATTGTCGAGGGCATGGGCGGTGAAATTGAAGCCCGGAACGAAGGCGATGGCGCCTGTTTTGAAATTATTTTGCCGGCGGTAAATATCGGCCAGAAAATTGCAGCACCGGCTGCGGTTGATGTTGACGCAACCGCGCGTGAAAAATACCACAAAGACCCGGACCAGATTTTACGGCGCAGCAATATTCGCATCATGGTCGTGGATGACGAAATCGATGCGATGGAAATTATATCGGCCTATCTCGAAGGGCAGGGATACGCGGTTAGTGCGGCCAATGACGGCGAAGATGCCCTGGCCATTGCCGGTATTATTGCCCCGGATATTTTAATTACCGATATTCGGATGCCCCAGATGGATGGAAACCAGTTGATCCGGTCCATTCGCGAGCGCAACCCGATGATCCCGGTTATTGTGATGACGGGGCACCCGGGGGATGCCGAAATGCCGCATGATACCAGCGAGGATGCGCCGGTCATGGTTATGGCCAAGCCATTGGATCTTAAGGAATTGCACGCGATTATTGATGAACTGGTACTGGCACTTGATATTGGTGGCTGAGGGGCGATTTTAAATTGTCGCATTGAGGCCCCGCCAGACAAGAACCTGTATGGCAGCTGATGGGCGGGCAGGCCTGAATTAAGTTGATTTTGAAAAGATCAACCCGGCCAGGGCCGGACATACAAACAGGCGCACAAAGGCGCCTGTTATGTCGAACCGGTCAGGGGGCAAGTAAGGTACGACAGGTTACGCGAGTACCAAAACGTGCCGATAGCTTGTGATGATCAGGCTTCCCAGCCTAACTGCATGGCAATTTTAACCGCCTGGGTCCGGTTTGCCGCGCCCAGCTTTTTGAAAATGCCGGTCAAATGCACCTTAACGGTAATTTCCCGCACACTAAGCTGTTTGGCGATTTCCTTGTTTGACAGGCCCTTGGTCAACAATGCCAGAACTTCGCGTTCGCGGTTGGTCAACTGACGCAGGGGGTTATCAGGTTCAAGGCCGTCAAGGTCAATCTCGCCGGGGCGGATGGTGCCGCCGTCATCTTCAAGCAGAGCCGACGGAATATATTTTTCGCCCGACAAAACCAGTCGCAAGGCATTGATCAGCGATTTACCAGACAATGTTTTGGGCAGATAACCCGATGCGCCATGTTCCAGTGCGTTCAAGACATCGCTGCGTTTAACCGACCCTGAAAGGATGACCACCGGAACATCCGGGTATTTCTGACGCATAACAGTCAGGCCCGAAAGCCCGTTCATGCCAGGCATGTTCAAGTCAAGGATGGTCAAATCGATTGATCGTTCACCATTTACAATTGCCAGTGCTTCGGCGAAATCCTTCGCCTGGGCAACTGTTACATCTGGTGCCGCAGTTTGCAGAAATGACGTGATGCCATCCCTGACAAGATCGTGGTCGTCCGCAAGCAGGATGTTCATGTTATTTGCCATATTCTTTCTTTGACGTGTGAACATACATTACATTCACACATCTGGCGCTGCCGCACCGGGAAAAGTGCATTGCAGCGCGATATTGTACATTTTCCCAAACCACACTTTCACTAAGTGTGGTCGTAGAATTAAATAAAACCGAACCGCTGTCAAACGGATGAAGATTACGGTGTTAGCATGATTATACGGGTGGGTGGCATGCAATCCTAAACAAAATCGGCTTCCTCAACATCAGCATAATGTAATGGTATAGGGGAGTCGCAATTTAAAACCCTAAAATGCGTTTGATTGGCTGGGGTTACGCTTTTGAGTTGAAAAAACTGCCGCGTTGCTGACGGTCTTGCGCTGCCGTGCCTGCCAAACTGGCAAAGGGGGATTCGTTTTCATCTGCATCCGGCTTCTGGCCTGCTGCCGCATATGCAGATAATGCCGTATTAACGAGGGATTGCGCCGACGCCGGGGTATTGTTGGTATTTAGGGCAATTTGTGCTGGTTCCATGTCGGGCTTAGCGTCGGATGTGGGGGGACTTTGCTGGTCCTGCATTCCAAGCAACATCGTCGCCTGACGAAAAGCCGCCATATCCGCCCCCGATGGGGCATTGGGTGACAGAGCGGCATTTTGCAAGGCGGCCAGGGCCGACCTGGTATCGCTGCCACCTTGCGAGGCAATGCTGACATCGACATGGCCGCCAACGGCATAAGCGTTGCCATCCGGGCCGATTTCATATTGATATTGCGGGGCGGATGCATATTGCCCTGCGGCTGCGGCGTGGCCCTTTTCTTCCTGCTTCACTGCCGAATCCCGGGCCTGAAGGCGGGAAAGTTCGGCTCGTTCGGCATCGGTCATTTCGGCAGGCGTTTTTGCCGCGTCATTGGCTGCGCCCGCCCCCTTTTGGGTCGCCGCGTCGCGGGCTTCCTGATATTCGGCTGTTGAAATGCCGCCTTCACGGGCCTGTGCCGCCGTCAGATTGCTGGCATCGATCAGCCGGGTTCGTTTGGCTTCAATACCCCCATAGGCACCTGTGCCACTGCTGCTGCCACTGCCTTGCGACGGGATTTCGGTTGCTTCATATTCAGTCAGAATATCGCCACTGGCCGTGCGTGCGATCTCGCGGACATTCAGGATAACTCCCAAACTGCCTTTGGCCGCATTTGTTACCACACCACCGGGTCCGATCATGACCGTCTAAAAGCCTTCATGCGTTGATTTAAGAACTGAACAGCGAAATCATAACGCATTTTTGCCCGGGAGTCTTGTGACGGTGAACACAGAATGCACTATGTGCGCACCGGGCAAAGGCTTGCACCTTGTATGGTCCGCTGCTAGATCATGGTCATTCCGGGGGCGTTTGCTTATGCTATACGCCCTCATCTGTGAAACGGGTAAAGTTATTGGTCTGCGGGCGATGGTCGCAGCAAAACAGCTTGAACAGGGCAATCCATATGACGTCGTTTGTTATTCCTGCCAATGAAACTGTGCTGGTCACTGGGGCCGCGGGCTTTATCGGCTCGCATCTTAGCCACAAGCTGCTGGATCAGGGGGCGCAGGTTATCGGGCTGGACAATGTTAACGATTATTATGATGTGACGTTGAAAGAAGCCCGCCTGGCCCGGCTGGAAGGCCGTGATGGTTTCAGGTTTGTTCGCATGGATTTGGAAAATCGCGACGGTATCGCCGATTTGTTTGCCACTGAAAAGCCGACCTATGTTGTGAATCTGGCCGCACAGGCCGGGGTGCGTTATTCGCTGACCAACCCCCATGCCTATATTGATGCCAATCTGGTTGGTTTTACCAACATTCTTGAAGGCTGCCGCCACAATGGTGTGAAGCATCTGGTTTATGCCTCAAGCAGTTCGGTCTATGGCATGAATACGGAAATGCCTTTTTCCGTGCATCACAATGTTGATCACCCGATCAGCCTGTATGCTGCATCGAAAAAAGCTAACGAATTGATGGCCCATACCTATAGCCATCTTTATCGTTTGCCGACAACGGGGTTGCGCTTTTTCACCGTCTATGGCCCGTGGGGCCGCCCGGACATGGCGTTGTTTCTGTTTACCAAGGCCATCCTTGAAGGGCGGCCGATTGATGTGTTTAACGAAGGCAAAATGCGCCGCGATTTCACCTATATCGATGATATCGTCGAAGGCGTTTATCGCTGCATTTCCAGCATCGCCCAGCCGAACCCGAACTGGAACCCGGCCAACCCGGACCCGGCCAGCAGCTCCGCCCCGTATCGGGTGTTTAATATCGGCAATAACAGCCCGGTAGAGCTGATGCACATGATTGAAACGCTGGAAGATAAACTGGGCCAGAAAGCCCAAAAAAATCTGTTGCCAATGCAGCCGGGCGATGTGCCCGCCACCTATGCCGATGTCGATGCCCTGATTGATGCGGTGGGCTTTAAGCCCGAAACATCGATTGAAACCGGCATTGGCAATTTTGTCGATTGGTATCGCGAGTTTTACGGTTAACGGTTTTATTCGGTTAAATGGCTTTCAGGCACGATTGCACGTAAGGCAATCGTGCCTGATGTGTTTTAAAGCGGTTTTGCCGAAAAAATTAAGCCGCATTTTGCTCCATCAGGCCAAGCAGAAAAGTCTGCATGTCACGCATGTTGGACTGCATGCGGTCATACTGGCTTTGTTGTTGGGACAGATGTTCGCGTGCGTCGGCGAGGGCCGTGGCATAGTTCTGGTCAATATCGTGGTTTGGATACCATTTTTGCGAAAATTCGCGCCGGGTTGGGGCGGTTTCGTCGCTATAGTGGTTCACGGTCAAGTTCGGATATTGCCCGGACAGGGCTTTGGTGCCTTCACGGGTGATGTAATCTTCGCGGGCCTGGCCGCGCAGCCCTAATTCATTGGCCTTTTGGACGACGCTTTGTAAGGCATGCCCGCCGCTATGGGATGCAACACCGCCTGCTTCATCCATGTAACCCAAAATCTGGTCGCCATTGGAAAAGACCACCCGCACGTCAGATGGTGAATCAGGACTTCTTGCTTCGAGTGTCGCCACCGATTGCTTGGCATGTTCCAGCATCGCAGCCTGTTGTTGCTCGAAATCAAACGGCGAAAATTGCTGCTGGAGTTCCAGCCATTTGTCAAAGCCGGGAATCATTCTTTCATATTGATCGGCGGAAAGCTCGGTTGCGGTTGATCCGTCCGGCCCTGTCACGGTGACAGGTTCATAATCGCTGTCGCGCATCGCAGCGATCCGCTCGCGCATCGGGGCATAGGCTTTTTCGTAATATTTTTCCAGATAGGGGCGCATCGCCGGGTCTGAATACATTTCCTCGCTGAAATCAAAATTGTCCGTAAAGCTGTCATCATTGCCCGATGTGGCCCCGGCCCCGCTACCGGATTGTGTGGTGGCATAATAGGCACTGGTTGCAGATTCGATCCCTGACATGATCCTGCCTTTCCCAAACAGTGAAACTGATAGGAACAAGCAAAGAATATGCCGGTTTTGCAGTGCTTTGCGCGTGTTGGTATGGGGTAAAACAGGGCAAAGGCCACAAAAGGGATGGGCGAAATTACCGGCCCGACCAAAAGTGTAGGAAAAAGCTGCCGGAAGGCACGCAGCATAAAACCCGGTTGACTGTTAAAGCCAGGTCCAAATGTTTTTTGAAGATCAGCAATGTCTGGAAAATGGTGCTGCCGGAGAGATTTGAACTCTCGACCTCTCCCTTACCAAGGGAGTGCTCTACCCCTGAGCTACGGCAGCCTGTAACAGGCCGATTTCGGGCAAATGGTGCTGCCGGAGAGATTTGAACTCTCGACCTCTCCCTTACCAAGGGAGTGCTCTACCCCTGAGCTACGGCAGCAAGAACCCTTGCGGTGCGGGCGGGTTATAGGCTACTGCCTAGCGTCTGGTCAAGCCCGAAATATGCACCTTTTAAATCGGCAGGGTGATAGCCGTGATTTTGCCACCTTATCGTGTATGTTTCGCGCGGATTGACCTGCTTGTTTCAGAGAAATTCAAACATCAGAAGTGACCATGAGTGAAAAGAAAAAACAGGCCAAGCCCGTTGCCTCGCCGCAACGCCTGAAACGTGAAGCAGAAGCCCTGCGGGCCAATCTTGCACGACGCAAGCAACAGCAACGCGGGCGTAAGGATGATGAGTCGGGCGATGCTGCGAATACAGCCGATAATGTTTCAACGGACGAAGCCCCGAATGCGGGAAATGACAAGGCCTGAAAACATGGCCCAAACGCCTGATTAACGGCTTGTGTGTTATCTGTAGGGGCTGATCGGCATAAAAATGCAGGCAAAGGCCGCTTTGTTGGCATCGTCTGGTTGATCTTGCAGGGCCGGGGCGGGTAAAACCTTGGTGACGATTGTAATGTTTTTGGCGGAGGTGAGGATATGTCGGTAAGGCCGGATCACTGGATACGCCAGATGGCACGAGAAAATGGCATGATTGAGCCATTTGTCGATGGTATCAAGCGCGATGGTGTCATTTCCTACGGGGTTAGTTCCTATGGCTATGACGCGCGTGTTGCCGATGAATTCAAGATTTTCACCAATGTCGATTCGGCAATTGTCGATCCCAAGGAGTTTTCCGATCAGGGATTTGTGAATCGCAAGACCGATGTTTGTGTGATTCCGCCCAACAGTTTTGCCCTGGCGCGCACGGTGGAATATTTCCGTATTCCGCGCGACACACTGGTGATTTGTCTGGGGAAATCGACCTATGCCCGTTGTGGCATTATCGTCAATGTCACGCCGCTTGAACCCGAATGGGAAGGGCATGTGACGCTGGAATTTTCAAATACCACCCCGCTTCCGGCACGGATCTATGCCAATGAAGGGGCGTGTCAGTTTATTTTTCTAAAGGCCGAGGCAGAATGTGACACGTCATATGCCGACCGCGCCGGGAAATATATGGGCCAAAAAGGTGTGACCCTGCCGCGTCTTTAAGACCGGGGCGCACTCCTGAAAATATATATGCCGCACCATTGTGCGGTTTAACGAGGATTGAATGGACAAAATCAAGATTTCCGGTGGCCGTCGTCTGCAGGGCAAAATCGCAATTGGCGGGGCCAAAAATGCGGCGCTGCCGCTGATGGCTGCAGCCCTGTTAACTGACGAAACCCTGACCCTTAGCAATTTGCCCCATCTTGATGACATTACATCGATGGCGAAATTGTTAGGCCAGCACGGGGTTGCCCTGCATTTGAACGGTAATGCACCCAATGGCGGGCATACTGGCCGGGTGCTGGATATGCAGGCAAAGGAAATCGCCTCGACAACCGCTCCTTATGATCTGGTGCGCAAAATGCGCGCATCGGTGCTGGTGTTGGGGCCGTTGGTGGCACGGTGTGGCATTGCCCGTGTTTCGCTGCCCGGTGGCTGTGCCATTGGCAACCGACCGGTTGATTTGCATTTAAAGGCACTCGAAGCCATGGGGGCCGAAATTCATTTGACCGAGGGCTATATCGAGGCCCGTGCCCCCGATGGCCTTAAGGGCGGGCATATTTTGTTTCCGCAGGTTTCGGTTGGTGCGACTGAAAATGCCATTATGGCGGCATCACTGGCCGATGGTGTCACGACCATTGCCAATGCAGCACGCGAACCCGAAGTTGCCGATCTGGCCCATTGCCTGGTGGCGATGGGGGCCGAAATTGAAGGTATTGGCACCGATACCCTGAAAGTTACCGGTAAGCCGCGGCTGCACGGCGCGGAATATTCGGTGGTGCCCGACCGCATCGAAACCGGCACCTATGCCATTGCTGCCGCCATTACCGGCGGCGAGATTGAACTGGTGGGGACGCGGATTGCGCTGGTCAGTTCGTTGATTGATGCCCTGCGCGAGGCCGGTATTGAAGTTACCGAAACCGAAGACGGCATGATCGTGCGCGGCAATCGTGCGACCCTGAAAGGGGTTGATGTGATGACCGAACCCTATCCCGGTTTTCCGACCGATATGCAGGCCCAGTTTATGGCTTTGATGACGGTCGCCAATGGTGCATCGATGATTACGGAAACCATTTTTGAAAACCGTTTCATGCATGTCCCCGAACTAAGCCGTATGGGATCGGACATTAATGTGCATGGCCGTTCGGCCATTGTGCGTGGCAGTGCCAAACTTTCAGGTGCCGAAGTGATGGCAACCGACCTTCGTGCGTCGGTTTCAATGGTTTTGGCCGGTTTGGCCGCCGAGGGCGAAACAGTGATTAACCGTGTTTATCATCTGGACCGTGGTTATGAACGGCTGGAAGAAAAACTGGCGGCCTGCGGGGCCAAAATTGAACGGGTAAGCGAATAAATCGCCCGTAAATGTGATACCCGCCCCGGGTTGCGGGGCGGGGAACAATATGTAATTTCGCCCGGCCCGGTTCGGGATATGACAAGATAACAAAGCGCAAGGCGACTGATTAATGACTGACGACGCAAAGCTGGTGCTGGCCCTGCCCAAGGGACGCATTCTGGACGAGGTAATGCCCCTGGTGCGGGCGGCTGGCATCGAGCCTGAAGCAGCCTTTGATGATTCCAAATCGCGTGCGTTGCGCTTTACCACCAACCATCCAAATATTGATATTATTCGGGTGCGCAGCTTTGATGTGGCAACCTTCGTTGCTTTTGGCGCGGCCCATATCGGGGTGTGCGGCAACGATGTGCTGATGGAATTTGATTATTCCGAAATTTACGCCCCGCTGGATCTGGGCATTGGCTATTGCCGCCTGGCCGTGGCTGAACCCGAAGATATGATCGAAGGGGATGATCCGTCGCGCTGGTCGCATGTGCGGGTGGCCACCAAATACCCCAATGTTACGCGTAATCATTTTGCCGCGCGCGGTGTGCAGGCTGAATGTATTAAACTTAACGGGGCGATGGAACTTGCCCCGACCCTGGGCTTGTGCCGCCGTATTGTTGACCTGGTATCGACCGGCAATACGTTGGTGGCCAATGGCTTGCGTGAAATTGAACATATCGCCGATATTTCATCGCGTTTGATTGTAAACCGGGCTGCCCTTAAAACCCGCCCGACTGAAATTCAGCCCCTGATCGACCGTTTTTCCGAGGTGCGCAATGCCAATTAAGCTGTCGATTACCGATGCCGGGTTTGAAGAAGAGTTTGTCAAACTTCTGGGGATGAAGCGCGAATCGGATGCCGATGTTGACGCTGCCGTTGCCGATATCATTGCCGATGTGCGCAAACGTGGCGACGATGCGGTGGTGGAATATACCAATCGCTTTGACCGTTTATCGATTGATGCGCAAGGCATGGCGGTAACGCCGGAAGAAGTCGATCTGGCATTATCCGACATTGAACCGGCATTGCTGGAGTCGTTAAAAACGGCTGCCGCGCGTATTCGCGCCTATCATGACCGGCAATTGCCGGCAGATGAACGCTATACTGACGAAACCGGTGTTGAACTGGGCTGGCGCTGGCGTCCGGTTAGCGCGGCGGGGCTTTATGTGCCTGGCGGGTTGGCGTCCTATCCGTCATCGGTTTTGATGAATGCGATTCCGGCCAAGGTTGCCGGGGTGGAACGGCTGGTAATGGTGGTGCCAACACCGGATAATAAAATGAATCCGCTGGTTTTGGCTGCCGCCCGCATTGCCGGGGTTGATGAAATTTACCGCATTGGCGGGGCGCAGGCAGTGGCAGCGCTGGCTTATGGTACGCAAACCATTCGCCCGGTTGACAAAATTGTTGGTCCCGGAAATGCCTTTGTGGCAGCGGCAAAACGCCGGGTTTTCGGCCAGGTCGGCATTGATATGATTGCCGGACCGTCGGAAATTCTGGTGGTGGCGGATGGCAGCAATGACCCGTCCTGGGTGGCAGCCGATTTGCTGTCGCAGGCGGAACATGACCCGGTGGCACAGTCGATTCTGATTACGGATGATGCCGATTTTGCCGAGGCGGTGCAAAAAGCCATTGATGTTCATCTGGAAACCTTGCCGCGTGCGGAAATTGCCGGGGCAAGCTGGCGCGATTTCGGGGCGATTATTGTGGTGGAAAAACTTGACCAGGCTCCGGCTCTGGTTGACCGTTTGGCACCCGAGCACCTTGAACTTGCCGTCGACGATCCTGATGCGCTGGCCGATAAAATTCACCATGCCGGGGCAATTTTCCTTGGCCGATATACCCCTGAAGCCATTGGCGACTATGTTGCCGGGCCGAACCATGTGTTGCCAACGGCGCGTTCGGCACGGTTTTCATCGGGGCTTGGGGTACTGGATTTTATCAAACGGTCATCCCTGATCAAATGCACACCCGAAAGCCTGGCTAAAATTGGCCCGGCGGCAATTGCTCTGGCCGAAAGCGAAGGTTTGCATGCGCATGGACTTTCAGTAGCGATCCGCTCCAACCGCATGTAAGGTTGTGCACCACAGCATGACATGCACCCACCGGGGATAGGGGAAAAGATGATGGCACGCACCGAAAACAATCAGTGTATCGCCGGTATATATCTTGACCAGAAATATACCATACGCCGCCGCCCGGAAGTGGAACACGAGCAGGCGGTCGCGATTTATGATTTGCTGGAAGAAAATCACTTTGCCCCGGCGGGTGATTTTACCGGTCCCTATTCTGTGCATATGCGCATCGAGGATAACCGCATCTATATGGATGTGCGTGGCGACAACGACAGCGAAAACCTGACAACCATTGTTTTGCCGCTCACGCCGTTTCGTCGCATCGTGAAGGATTACTTCATGATTTGCGAAAGCTATTATGATGCAATCAAAAAGGCGTCGGCGGCGCAAATTGAAACCATCGATATGGCACGGCGTGGCTTGCACAATGAGGGGTCGGAACAATTGCGTGATGTGCTGTCGGAAAAGGTTGTGATGGACGAAAACACAGCCCGGCGGCTGTTTACCCTGATTTGTGTTTTGCATATTCGGGGGTAAGGGCAGGTGGCGCAGGATATTCCCGGTGCCGTGCTGTTTTCTTGCAGTTACAATGCCGTTCGCTCCATTATGGCAGCAACATTGATGCGGCATTTTCACGGTAACCGGGTTTATGTTGAATGTTGCGGGTTGCGGGCGGGCGACCTTGATGGTTTTGCCGTGGCCGTCATGGATGAAATCGGCCTTGATATTTCAAACTACAAGCCTAAAACCTTTGACGAACTTGAAGACGGCTTTTTTGATTTGATTGTCACCCTGTCGCCCGAAGCCCAGCACCGGGCGATGGAGATGACCCGTACCATGGCGTGCGATGTCGAGTTCTGGAATACCTTCGATGCCACCCTGATCGAGGGATCGCGCGAAAACCGGCTGGAAGCCTATCGTCAGGTGCGCGATCAGCTTAAAAAACGCATTCTTGAACGTTTTCCGCTGGCTCCGCCGCCCAAGGTTTAAGACCTGCCGATTATCTGAATATTTACTCCAGGATCTCGGCCTCGCTGGCAAGGTTGCTCAGGGCATCGCCATCCAGAACAAAAATGCGTTCATTGACGGCACTTTTCATTCCAATTTTGCGATAGAATTTTTGCCCGGTCATGTTTTCGGCATCCACCGACAGGCGAATGTAATGCCGATTGTTTTGCCGGGCGTGGGCGGCGACATGGGCGAACAGGTAACGGGCAAATCCGCCGCCGCGCAGGGACGAATCCACATATAAATCCTGAATATAAATGCCGGCCTTGCCGCGAAAAGTTGAATAACTGTCGAAATACAGGCACATCGCCAGTGGCATTCCGGCATCTGTTTCGCCAATCAGGGCATGAAAGGCGGGGATGTTGCCAAATCCGTCGCGGATGATGTCTTCTTTTGTGCTGGTAAATTTGTCCAGGCTCTCGGTGACCCGGGCAATTTCCCTAAGCATGGCGTGCATGTGCCCGGCATCCTTGGCGGTGGCGGGGCGAATTTTGGGGAATTGATCGGGGGTTAGAACCGTTTTCATCAAACATCCATCTTTTGGCATAAATAACGCAGGCGGGGGTGGCCCTGCGCAGGGATGTTACCTATATTAAACGAAACATGCACGTACCGCATTGCCGGGGCGCACTGTGCGACATGCGAAAGGGCTTGACCTTTTCGCGTGAACAGCGCAGTTTGCGCCAACCGGTCGTTGGTGTTGCAGCACGAAAGTTTAGGAGTCACATGGCTAAAGAAGACGTTATCGAGTTTCAGGGCACAGTCACAGAACTTTTGCCCAACGCGATGTTCCGCGTGAAGCTGGACAATGACCACGAAATTCTCGCTCATACTTCGGGCAAGATGCGGAAAAACCGTATTCGCGTTCTGGCTGGCGATCGCGTCAGCGTTGAAATGACGCCGTATGATTTGACCAAAGGTCGGATCACTTTCCGCTTTAAATAATCCGCAGCAGAAGTTCCGGTTTGTTGCCGCCTTGTTCACAGGGCGGCTAGGGGTGTGTAAAACACCCCGTTAAAACTGGAACAGTCTTTATCCTGCGCGAACCGACGCAATGCCGCATGATCTTTGATCTGGCGGCATTTGTCTGTTTATAGCCCTTTTTATTAAATCGCATTTTGTTTACGGCAAAGGGCAACCGGGCCGGTTTTATCGGGGCGTTTGTCCTGCTATGGTTCGACTTTGCACCGCATTTTGCAAACGGAGAGCCATCCTTTGTCCACGACTGTTTCATCCAAACTTGTTCTGGCCTCGGCATCGCCCAGGCGTGTTGAATTGCTGACCCAGATCGGCATTACACCCGATGCGATTTCGCCTGCCGATATCGATGAAACACCGCAGCGTGACGAAAGCCCGCGCCGCCTTGCCCTGCGCCTGGCCGAGGAAAAAGCCCGTGCCGTGGCCGAAAATCACGAGGGGGCGTTTGTTTTGGCGGCTGACACCGTGGTGGCCTGCGGGCAGCGCGCCCTGGGCAAACCCGAAGATGCCGCCGAGGCGCGCAAGTTTTTGCGTATGTTGTCAGGGCGGCGTCACCGGGTGCATGGCGGCATTTGTGTGATCGCCCCTGATGGCACCTTGCGATCACGTGTGGTGGAAACACAGGTTATTTTTCGCGGCCTGAACGAAGGTGACATCAATCGTTATCTTGCCGGGGACGAATGGCAGGGAAAAGCCGGTGCCTATGCCATCCAGGGGCAGGCAGCGGTTTTTATTCGCCATGTTTCCGGGTCGTATAGCAACGTGGTTGGTTTGTCGCTGTATGATGCCGATGCATTACTACGTGGTTTGGGATATTACCCGGAGGCAGAATAAATGCCCGATCAGGCAAACTGGCGCGACAGGCTGTTACTGATTGATGCGGTGGCCGATGAGCGCCGGGTTGCTCTGGTTGCCGATGACCGTGTAAGGCGTATTTGGCTGGATCGGGGCGGACCACGCCGGTTTGATATTCATATTGGCCGGGTTTCGCGCGTTATGCCCGAAATGGCCGCTGCAATGGTGGTATTGGAGGGGGGCGGCGATGGATTGTTGCCCCTTGACCGCATAGATGGCCCTTTGCATGAAGGGCAATGGGTTGTTGTGCAGGTCTCGCGCCTGGGATTTGACGACAAAGGTCCCAAACTGACCGGTCGTATTGCCATTGAAGGCATGGCGATGATTTTTCGCCCCGCCGGCCATGTTATTGATATTCCCCGCAAGATAAATGACCCGGCACGACGTGACCATTTGGCGGGTTTTTTAAAATCGCTGACCCAACAGGGCGAAAGCCTGACCTTGCGCAGTTCTGCCGCCGATTGGAGCGATGATGCCTTGCGTGGTGAATTTGCCCGGCTTAAATCGGTCTGGCAACAGGCGGTGGCGGCGCATAAAAATGCCGAAAAACCCCGGCAGGTTTTTCGGGCCTTGTCCGATGTTGATCAGGTGATTGAACGCCATGTCATGGCCGGTTTGCCATGTATCGTGGATGGTATGGCTGAATATATCCGGCTGCGGGGTCTTTTGCGCGCACATGGGGCCGATGATGCGGCACTGAGCGCACATAAGGGCAATTCATTGCTGTTTACCCATCAAGGCGTTGAAAAGGCGCTGGACGAGGCGCTGGGGGTGCGGGTGGACTTGCCCGGCGGTGGCTGGATTGCAATTGAACAAACAACAGCACTTTGCGCCATCGATGTTAATGCAGGCGGCGCGCAAACCGGAACCGGGGCAAATGCCGACCGGCGCAATCTGGATGTTAATCTGGCTGCGGCATCTGAAATTGTTGATCAGGTGATTATACGCAATATTGGCGGTTTGGTGGTGATCGACCCGATCCGAATGCCGGGCCGGGCCGCCCGTGATGCGTTTGAAGCAGCCTTGCGAACCCGGTTTGGCGCCGAAATGGATGGTGCGGTGCAAATGGGCGGTTTCACCCGGTTAGGTTTATATGAGCTGACGCGCCAGCGCAGCGGGGCCGATTTGGCATCGCTGATGTTTGATAAAGGTGGTTCGTTAACCCAATGGGGCGTGCCCAGGCACGAAGCAGCCAAAAACACCGTTTTGCGTGGCATTGCAGGTGCCTTGCGCCATCAGCCGATGGGGCAATGTTGCTTGCGCCTGCATCCGGTTATCGCCCGGATGTTTAACGAACAGGAAAATTGCCAGCGTATTTTAACCGACCTGTTTGGTGTGTTGCCGCAACGGGTGGCAGATGCCGATCTGGCACTGGATCAATATGTGATTGAAAGGGTTTAGGGTATGGCAGGTAAAATGACGGCATCGGGAACCAGCAAGGCGCAATCGAAGATTACGGAATGTGCGATGTGTGGCGCCCCGGTGGTGGAAAAATACAAACCGTTCTGTTCAAAACGCTGTGCGGATCTGGATTTGGGCAAATGGCTGAACGCCAGCTATGCCGTCCCCGCGACCGAGCCGCCAGAGTATCTTGAAGACCTTGAAGATGAAGACGAATTTTAAGTTCAAAAAAAATGCGAAAACAGGCTGGACAAGGTGAAAGCCAGCTTGTATAACCCCGCTCGTTCCGCAGGGAACGCTTCCGGAAACGGAAACGCTTCAAGGTTGCCCGGATAGCTCAGTTGGTAGAGCAGTGGACTGAAAATCCGCGTGTCGGTGGTTCGAATCCGCCTCCGGGCACCACTTGAAGATCAAAACAAACCTGGCTTTGGCCGGGTTTTTTTGTGCCTTTTTTCAGGGTCAATTTCCACAATACTTTATTCTTTTGCAACGGTGCATCTGTTTGCAAGAATCCGCCATTCGGGATTTGTCGTAGCCCGGCCTGTTTTTTGTCCTGCGTAAAACAGGGTAGAAAATGTGCGAAACAGACCGGAGTCGTGACTGTATGAACATGACTTGGCCGGGTTCGATATTCAGATGAACATCGTACTTCACATACCGGTGTTTTGGCGTAAAAATGCTTGCATTTCCGCGATTTACCCTGATTTTTACAGGAATATTACAAAGAATTGATGCATGTATGAGCGATATCATTTCAAATTGCTGAAATATGTTTCACGATAGAATAGCTGTTTGAGCGAACCGTGTGATGCGGCGTTAGACGCTTGATCAGAAACAGGTTGCATTAGAAGGATCCGGCATGGCGGAGAAACAGATCGAGATCGAGCTAAAGATGCGGATCGATCCGAAGCATGTGAATCGTCTTAAACAAGCGCCGGTTCTGCGCGAAGTAAAAGAAGGGCGGCGTTTATCGACAACGCAACTGGTGTCGATCTATTACGATACGCCGAAATTATCGCTGTCACGCAAAGGGCTTGCGATTCGGGTGCGAAAAAAAGGTGCCACCGGATGGGAGCAAACGGTTAAGGCATCCAACGGACTGCGCGCCGCCCTGCCAGAGCGACAGGAATGGACGGTCGAGCTTGAAAACGGTGAACTTGATCTGTCAAAATTCAGCGATCAGGACGTTCTCGCCTTGCTCGACAAGATGGTTAAAAGCAAGAAAATCGAACGCATTTTTGAAACCGATCTTGCGCGCACCAGCGTTGATCTGGGGTATCGGGATGCGGTGATGGAACTGGCAATTGACCAGGGTGTGGTGCGTGCCGGAAACCGCGAATCCCCGATTTCCGAAGTTGAACTGGAATTAAAGGAAGGCCACCCTGCCACCTTGTTTGACCTGGCGCTGGAATTGCAGCGCACCGTGCCGCTGTATTTAAGTTTGCGTTCCAAGGCATCACGCGGTCGGTCGCTTTATTTTGATGAACAGCCAACATTTTATCGTGCCGATCCGGTTGGTTTGCAGGCCGATATGAGTGCGGAAGAAGCCTTTCGCGCGGTGATTGCCCAGGGTGTAACCATGATTTTGGGCAACGAAGTCTGTGTGCGCAAAGACCTGCACCCCGAAGGGTGCCATCAGATGCGCGTCGGAATGCGCAGGTTGCGTGTTGCCTTTAGCCTGTTTCGCCATAACCTGCCGGCGGGCGAAGCTGTTTTAATTCGCCGCCTGTTAAAATCCTGCGCCAAGGGGCTGGATGCCTTGCGCGACTGGGACGTGTTTTTGGACGAAACTCTGCCGACCATTGAGCTGCGGTTTCCTGACAAAACCGAACACGGCCCGAATGCCGAATTGCGCAAAGCCGCCGAAGGGCAGCGTGCGCTGGCCTTCAAGGTCGCAATTGCAATGCTGGAATCGTCAGATTATCAGCAACTTTGTTTGCTGCTTGGTGCATGGTCGAGCTATTCGCGCTGGGCATCGGGGGCCAGTGCGGCACAAATGCGAGCCATGTCCGCCCCGATTGGCGAACTGGCCGCATCACTTTTGGAAAAAGCGCGCAAGCGCATGGCCCGTCGCGGCGATAATTTGACCGAACTTAGCATCACCGGCCTGCATGCCTGGCGGCTGGATGTAAAACAGATGCGTTATGCCTGTGATTTTTTCTATGAAATCTATGGCGGTAAATCGGTTAAAAAATTTCGCAGCAGCCTGGCCGAATTGCAGGATATTCTGGGTCAGTTAAATGATGCTGCCGTTGCCGAAGCCAGACTATCGGTACTGCAACCTGACCTTGATGCCGCAGGTTTGATCGGCGTCGGGCGAATTGCGGGCTGGTATGGCGCGCGGGCTGATTACCGGTTACAGGGAATAGCCGCCGCATGGAAAGCCTTTGATAAACAAAAGCCGTTTTGGCGTTAAAGAACCCCTGATTTTGGCTGTTTGCGGTGTCTGGTTCCGCTAAACCGGCAATTCATCCCGGTCCTGTCAGATTGCGACAGGCCGGGTAGGGGTCAAAGCACTTTTCCTTTACTGCGTATCGTCCCCGGTGCTGGCGGCTTTCATGTCGCGATAGGCATTCATGGCGCGGTCGCGCCCCCCTTTTAAATCGACAATCGGTTCGGGGTATGTGTGCCCGAGTTTAACACCCGCCCCGTGCAGGATAAGGGCAGGGGCCTCCCACGGTTTATGGATGTGGGTGTTTGGCAATTCGCGAAGTTCCGGCACCCACCGGCGCACATAATCGCCGTTTGAATCAAATTTTTCACCCTGTAAAACCGGGTTGAAAATGCGAAAATACGGTGCTGCATCTGCCCCGCTACCGCCAATCCATTGCCATGAAAACGGGTCCGCCGCCGGGCAGGCATCGACCAGGGTGTCATCAAACCATTCCAGCCCATGGTGCCAGTGTTGCAACAAATGTTTGACCAGCAACGACCCGACAATCATGCGGACCCGGTTATGCATATAGCCGGTATGCCAAAGTTCGCGCATGCCGGCATCCACAATCGGGTAACCGGTTTGCCCGCGTTGCCATGCCTTCAGGTCGGCTTTGTCGTCGCGCCACGGGAAGTGGGCAAATTGCGCCTGCAGGGGGGTGTGGCGCAAATCATCGGCATGAAACAGCACATGATGGGCAAATTCGCGCCAGCCCAGTTCGGATAAAAATTTTGATGCAGTTTTGCCGTGCCCGGGCTCGGCTTCGGCATGGTGGGTTAGCGCGTGCCATATTTCACGCGGGCTGATTTCACCAAAACGTAAATGCGGGGAAAGTTCGGATGTTACCAAATGATCAGGTCGGTCGCGCAGGTCAGCATAATCCACCAGGCGATCGTCGATAAAGTCATGTAATTTCTGGCGGGCGGATTTTTCACCAGGGGTAAATCGCTCGGCCAGTCCGCCTGCCCAATTTACCGGCACGGGCGACAGGTCGAGGTCACTCAGCGCCATCGCGTCATCTGGCGTGATGCCCGATAACGGCATGTTTTTGGGTGCCGGTTTGGGCTGCCGGGGTGGCGGCATTTTCAGGCAGGCCCGCCAGAAGGGGGAAAACACTTTAAACGATGTGCCCGCGCCGGTTTTGACTTCCCAGGGCTCAAACAGCAAGTGGCTGTTAAAACTGTCGCACAGCAGGTTTAAAGTATCGCGACAATGGTTTTTAAGGGCAGTATCGCGTTTGACCGATTGCGGGTCATAGCAGCGATTCCAGAATATCGCCGCGACATCGTGGTCATGGCATAGTTTTGAAAGGGTCTGTTTTGCATTTTGGCGAAACAGATGCAGGATTTTACCCGGCGTTTGCGGCGCAGGCTGATCGCCTAGCGTGGCGATGGCCATTTCAAGTTCGGTCAGGCTTTTTTCCAGCCACCAGCGTGTCGCACCACCTAGCTGGTTTTCCATAACGTCATCAAGAATATAAACGGGCAGAACAACGCCATCGTTCTCTTGGGCCCATGTTACGGCAGCATCTAAGGCGGGATTGTCGGTTAACCGCAAATCATTGCGAAACCACATAATGGCAATCGGGGGGCGGGGCATCCGGGCCTCTTGTTATCGCGGGTCCAAAGGCGAGCAGAGCGCGTCACTTTATCAATACCAGGGGAAGTATATGACGCGCTCGTGCTCTGGCTCGGGGTACATTAAGATTTACGGCGTAAAATCGTAACCAGATCACGAAAACTTTCGTCCAGCAGTTTTTTCTCCCACCCGGCAAATCCCAGTATCAGCCCCTGACGTGCTGGATCGTTAACAGGGGCTGCCCTGTTATGGAAATAGGACGATAAAAACCGGCAGTCGATTTGCCTGGCAAGCAGGTCCTTTTCATAGGTTTGGTCTGCTTTGCCATTAACCAGGCGGGCGCAAACGTGCAATCCGCCATCGGTTGGCACAACATCAAGCAGGTCAGGGGCCTGGGTTGTGATCAACGATAAAAGATGCAGGCGTCTTTCCCCGTATAGCTGGCGCATTTTGCGAACGTGGCTTCCAAAATGGCCATCGGTGAAAAATGCGGCCAGGGCTGCCTGGGCTGTGGGGGCCGGAACACCGTCGGCAAAGCCGCGCAAACCACGAAAAACCGGCACCAGATCGGGGGGTAATACCAGATAGCCCAGTCGAATGCCCGGAAACAGAACCCGTGAAAACGTGCCAACATAAATCACACGGTTATCCCGGTCCAACCCTTGCAGGGATGACAAAGGCGGGCCGTCATAACGATATTCGCTGTCGTAATCATCCTCGATGATCCAGCCATCAACATCGCGCGCCCATTGTAGCAGCGATAATCGCCGTGCCAGCGACAATGTGGTGCCCATCGGGTAGTTACGGGATGGCGTGGTGACAACCATGCGGACGGGGGCGGTTGTTTCGGCTGTCAGCGCGCTAACCTGCAAGCCTTCCTGATCTACGGCAATGGGGTGAATAACCGCACCATTGGCGGCCAGTACCCCGCGTATGCCTTCATATCCGGGGTCTTCAAGGGCAACCACATCGCCCGGGTCAATCAGGGCGCGCCCGATAAGATCAAGCGCCTGTTGGGCACCCGATACAATCATGATGCGGCTGGCATCGCAATTCACCCCGCGTGACTGGCGCAACCAAGCCGCGATTTCACTGCGCAATCCGTGCAGTCCCATGCTGTCCGTCGGGGTGGACAGGGCCTGTTTGGGCAGGCGCCACGTCCGGCGTAATAACCGTGCCCATATATCAAACGGAAACGCCGATAAATCAGGGGTGGCGGGGTTAAATGGCCTTGATGTGGGAAAATGCGGGTGATGACGGTTGTAAGCAAGGCTGCGCAGGGCACTTTTGCTGATCCGAAGCGGCCGTGGCGGGGCCTTGCTATTACCGTGTTCGGGGTGGGGGGCGGTTGTGCCGGTTGCCGCCGGGCTGATGGCCGGAATTTGGGGGCTTAACGGGTTTGCATGGGCGGCTGCGTCGATGCCGGGTGGGGTAACCGTTTCACCTGTATTAAATAACCGGTCAGGCAGGCTGGCGGCAACAAAGCTTCCCGCGCCCACACGACCTTCCAGATAGCCTTCCGACATCAGCAACTCAAATGCATTGACCACGGTATTGCGGGACATGCGCAATTGTTGCGCCAGGTCGCGGGTGGCGGGCAGTTTTTCGCCCGGTTTTAATCGGCCGTCCAAAATGGCCGCGCGAATGCCCAGGTAAAGCCGCCGATATGCCGGTTGGCTGGCCTCATCAGGGCGGCTTGCGAATATCCAGGAGAAAACGGTGCTCATGCCGGGCTGTGCTTTGCAAAATTGGTTCTATCAATTTTCTTATATCGGTTCTTATGAAAAGTCCAATTTTGGCGATGATGCGGGCAAAGCAATTTATATCGGTGGGCCCGTGACAGCCAGGGAGAGAGCAATGAGCGCGACCAATTATGATACTCAGCCCCATACCAAAGTGGTTCGGGGTGCCAAGCGCGCCAGCTATGACCGTGAAGCGGTGCATCGCATTATTGATGAAGCGATTATTTGCCATGTCAGCACGGTGCTGGATGGGCGCCCGGTAATGATCCCCACCGCACACTGGCGGGTGGGCGAACAGTTTTATATTCACGGGTCGTCAAAAAACCGCATATTGACCGCGCTTGCCAATGGGGCGGAGGCATGCATTTGCATCGCCCATCTTGATGGGTTGGTAATGGCCCGTTCCGCCATGCATCATACGGCCAATTATCGTTCGGTGGTGATGTATGGCAAAGCACGTGTCATTGAGGATCCGGCGTCGAAAATGGAACAGGCCGCCCTGTTTATTGAAAAACTGGCCAAGGGGCGCTGGGAGCAAATTCGCCATCCGAACCCGCAGGAACTAAAGGCGACCATGTTCCTGGAATTCGACATGGAAGCAGTTTCGGCGAAAATTCGTGCGGGCGACCCTATTGATGACGAAGAAGATTATGCCTTGCCGGTTTGGGCCGGGGTTTTGCCCTGTCGCACTGTTTGGGATGCACCGATAGATGATAGCCGGCTTGACCGCAGCATTTTAGGCGATGCCACCCCTGCCTAGAAGCTGCGAACTGGCGCAGGGTTGCTCTCAACCGGCTGGCCCTGCGCCATTTTCATAAAAAAATGCGGACCCGTGTGGCCCGCATTTTTTGCATTTATGATTTGTCGCGGTGGCGTTATTTCGCCATTGCAACAGCAATTTGCGCGCCCAGCCGGGCATTGTTGCGCACCAGCGCAATGTTGGCTTCCAGACTTTTGCCTTTGGTATGCTGGGTCACCCGTTGTAACAAAAACGGGGTTACATCACGCCCGTGAATGTTCAGCCCCTTGGCTTCGACCAGGGCCGAGTCAATGGCATGTTCAATGGCTTCAAGTGCCAGGGCCTTGTCGGCAGGTGGCGGGTTGCCAATCACAACGCCGCCTTCAAGGCCAAATTCCCATTTCGATGCCAGAAACGCGGCAATTTCGCCCGGTGTATCAAGGCGCAAGGGTGCTTTTTGCCCGCTTTTGACCGTGTAAAACGCCGGAAATTCATCGGTGCCATAGGCAATAACCGGCACGCCCAGCGTTTCAAGATGTTCCAGCGTCATGGGGATGTCCAAAATCGCCTTGGCCCCTGCACACACAACGGCCACGCTGGTTTTGCCCAATTCGGTCAAATCGGCCGAAATGTCAAAGCTGGTGGCAAGTTCGCGGTGAACGCCGCCAATGCCGCCAGTGGCGAAAACCTTGATCCCGGCTTTTTCGGCCAAAATCATGGTGGCGGAAACCGTGGTTGCCCCGTCGCATTTTTTGGCAATGGCATAGGGAATATCGCGACGCGACAATTTTAAAATATCGCTGCCTTTGGCGAAATATTCCAGCTCCGCCGGGGAAAGCCCGATTTTGCAGCGCCCGCCAATAACGGCGATGGTGGCCGGAATGGCACCGTTATCGCGCACATCCTGTTCAACGGCCTGTGCGGTTTCCAGGTTTTGCGGATAGGGCATGCCATGCGAAATGATCGTTGATTCCAGGGCAACGACCGGCGCGCCGCTGGCAAAGGCTTCGGCAACTTCGGGGGCAAGATCAATAAATTCGGACATTCTCATGCTCTTATCACGGTTAAAGTTTTAAGGTTCAGGATTAAATAAAGAGCTCTGCATTTGCCAGCTATAATTCCGGATAGGTGGCTTGATGTAAGGCAGGGCAGCCTGTAATCAGGTTGGCGGTCGTTTTGTGCCGAAAAGCGTTCTGACCAATCACTGGGTCGAAGAAAGGGGAATGGCCGTTATGTCCGAGGCCTTGAAATGCCTTACACAGCGTTATCCGACGGCTGCGACTTTTAAATTTGGCGATAGTGCCGGTTTGTGTGCGTCTCTTGTTGGACTGGTGCGTGCGGGGAAAAAAGTCGCGACCTGCGGGGCATTACGCGATTATCAGAACGGCGAGGCCATGCCGGAAGTTGGCCGCCGGGATATTGCCCTTAACTGGGATGATACGCCCGCTCTTGTCATTGAAACCGTTGAAATCATTCAGTGCCGATTTGACGAGATAAGCGAAGAAATGGCCCTGGCCGAAGGCGAGGATGACAGCCTTGAAGAATGGCGGGTGGGGCACAGCGCCTATTTTGAGCGTAATGGCGGTTTTTCCCCCGACATGCAAATCGTATGGGAACGCTTTCGTCTGATCGAGGATTTGGGTTGATCGACCAGTTTGTCGGCATCATGTCATTGTTGGCCGGTTCGTATTGCGGCGTGTGACTTACATTGCGGGTGTGTGTTGTAATTCGCTGCTCAAAACGTCCAGAAAGTGACGAATGCGTGGCGGCAAAAACGGGTGTTTTTCAAAGGTTGCGTAAAGGGCAATGTCATCGCAGGCATAATCGCCCAGACATTCAATCAGGGCCCCGGTTTGAATGTCATCGGCAATGTCCCACATGGCTTTCAGGCCAATGCCACGCCCGGCCCGGATCAGGGCATGCAAAACCTCGCCGCTGCTGGTTGCCAGTTGGCCCTTCACCTGTATGTGGCGCTTTTTACCATTTTCCTGAAATACCCAGCGGTCAAACTTGCGGTTCTTGCGCATCAGGCAAATGCAGTGGTGAGTCAGCAAATCTTCCGGGGTTTGGGGCGTGCCATTTTTTGCCAGATATTCCGGCGTGGCGCACACGGCCCGGCGGCTGGTGATTAACTGGCGCACAACAATGTCGGGGGCTTCGGGCAGGCCGATACGAATGGAAACATCAATATTGGCGTCATTTACATCGGGCTGGTCATCCGACAGGGTAAAGCGAATATCGATATCGGGGTAAAGCGCACTGAATTTTGCAATAATCGGTGTGATCAGGGTGCGACCGATCTGCATCGGCGCGCTAATGCGTAACAGGCCGCTGGGCTTTACCGTTTTGGCGGTAATTTCCGCCTCGGCCGCATCAAGCTGTGCCAATATATTCTGGGCGCGTTCGTAATATAAAATGCCTTCGTCTGTTAGCGAAAACCGCCGCGATGACCGTTGAAACAGCCTGACGGACAGGCGCTTTTCCATAACTGAAAGGCGTCGGCTCATGGTGGCGGGGGAACTGTCACACTGGCGGGCAGCTTCGGACAGATTGCCGGCATCGACAATTTTGCAAAAAAGTCGAAGATCACTGATTTCATCATTCATGGCAGGGGCATTTTTGCTGGTTTCTTTGCAGTTATTGCAAAGATACTGTGCATCCTGCCCGATTGTTCCGCAAGTGCCAAAGCCCTATCGTTATCACGATCAATTAAACTTTTCAGGCATCCGAATATGTCGCGCAAACCCGAACTTACCCCGGGACTAATTGCATTAATGGCTGTCGGCAGTGGGCTTTCTGTTGCCAGCAACTATTATGTCCAGCCCCTTCTTGACCTTTTGTCACAGGAATTTGCCCTGTCTTCCACCCAGGCCGGGTTGATTGTGACGGTATCGCAACTGGGTTATCTTGCCGGGCTGATTTGCATCGTGCCCCTTGGGGACCATCACGAACGCCGCAAACTGCTGACTTTAACAACCGCCCTTACCGCCGCCGGGCTGATGGGAATGGCTTTTGCACAAAGCTTTGGCATCCTGCTTTCAGTGGCGGTTGTGGTGGGGCTGACCAGTGTGACGGCGCAAATTCTGGTGCCGTTGGCCGCCCACCTTGCCACCCCGGCCAAACGGGGCGCCACCGTCAGCACAGTTATGAGTGGCCTTTTGATTGGCATTTTACTGGCACGGACATTTGCCGGGCTGGTGGCCGAATGGGGCGGCTGGCGCGCGGTTTATATGGTTGCGGCCATTTTGATGGCGATGTTTTCCCTCGCCTGTTATCGTTTTTTGCCCCATATCGCGCCAACGTCCCATACCACCTATCGCCAGCTTTATGTTTCGATCCTGCATCTGTTTCGCGATGAACCGGTATTGCGTCGGCGCGGTTTTCTGGGCGGGATGCAATATGCCGTCTTTGGCATTTTATGGACGTCGATGGCCTTTATGCTGGTCAAAAATTTCCATTATAGCGAAGGCGTGATTGGCATGTTCGGCCTGTTAGGAGCTGTTGGCGCGCTGACGGCAAAATTTGCCGGAAGGCTGGCTGACCGGGGGTGGGCCCGGTTGGGGACTGGCGGCTTTATCCTGATGACGACACTAAGCTGGTGGCTGTTATATTCCGGGCAATGGTCAATCATTGCATTTGGCTTGGGGGTCGTGTTTCTCGATCTTGGTGTGCAGGGCGCGCATATTTCCAATCAAAGCGAAATTTACCGCCTGAACCCCGATGCCCGAAGCCGCCTGACCACCGGTTATATGTCCTGCTATTTTCTGGGCGGGGCGGCTGGTTCGGCTTTGTCGGCAACATTTTATGGTATCGCAGGGTGGAGCGGCGTTTGCATGATTGGCGCAGCGGTGTCGCTGGTTTCGTTCCTGTTTTGGGCCGTGACGGAATTTCGCATGCCTTTGAAGCGGATGCGTCATGCACCCGGCTTGCATTAACAGCCCCATATCTGCGGCCATTTTTGTATGTATGGTCGGTGCAAAACCCACTAAACGCCCGCGCACATTGCAGCGCGTAGTTATAAAAAAATGGCCGCCCGTTATAAAATGGGCGGCCATTTTTAGTTCAAATCGAAAAGATTAGTTCTTTTCTTTGTCAACCAGCTGGTTGGCAGCGATCCACGGCATCATGGCGCGCAGTTTGGTGCCAACTTCTTCGATTTCGTGTTCGGCGTTCAGACGGCGGGTTGCCTTGAACATCGGCTGGCCGCAATGCATTTCCTGAACGAAGTCACGTACGAATTTGCCTTCCTGGATGTCTTTGAGGACATCTTTCATGCGTTCTTTAACCGAAGCATCGATCACGCGCGGGCCGGTAACATAGTCACCATATTCAGCGGTGTTCGAGATCGAATAACGCATGTTGGCCATGCCGCCTTCATACATCAGATCAACAATCAGCTTCACTTCGTGCAGGCATTCGAAATAGGCCATTTCCGGCGCATAGCCAGCTTCGGTCAGGGTTTCAAAGCCGTATTTAATCAGCTGGGTCAGGCCGCCACACAGAACAGCCTGTTCGCCGAACAGGTCGGTTTCGCATTCTTCGCGGAAGGTGGTTTCGATAACGCCGGAACGACCGCCACCAATAGCAGAAGCATAGGACAGGGCCAGTTCAAGGGCATTGCCCGATGCGTTCTGTTCGACAGCAACAAGGCAAGGAACCCCGCCGCCACGCGCATATTCGGAACGAACCGTGTGGCCCGGGCCTTTCGGTGCAACCATCATGACATCAAGGTCAGCACGGGCTTCGATCAGGCCGAAATGAACGTTCAGGCCGTGTGCAAACATCAGCGCGGCACCTTCTTTAAGGTTATCGCGCAGTTCGTTGGCATAAATGGCAGCCTGGTTTTCGTCCGGCGTCAGGATCATGACGACATCGGCCCATGCGGCGGCTTCGGCCGGGGTCATGGTTTTCAGGCCGGCTTTTTCGGCTTTCTTACGCGAGGAAGACCCTTCACGCAGGCCAACTGCAACTTCGGCAACGCCGGAATCATGCAGGTTAAGGGCATGGGCATGGCCCTGTGAGCCGTAACCAATTATGGCAACTTTTTTGGTTTTGATCAGGTTAACATCTGCATCGCGGTCGTAATAAACACGCATCTTTCGATACCTCTGGACGTGGGGCCCTGCTTTTTTATCATTTTGCAGGGCCGCTGGATTAAAAGGGTTGAAATGTTTTTGCCGCCCGACCCATGCCGGGAGGGACAAATTCACATCATCAGGGTGCCGCGCGAAATGGCGGCAACACCGGTACGGGAAATTTCCGAAAGGCCAAGCGGTTCCATCAATTTATTGAAGGCATCAATCTTTTCAGGGCTGCCGATGATTTCGAAAATAAAGGAAGTGTTGGTTGCATCGACCGCACGCGCCTTGAAAATATCGGCAATGCGCAGGGATTCAACACGTTTTTCACCGGTCGCAATGACCTTGACCAATGCCAGCTCGCGTTCAACGCTGGGGCCGGCCAGGGTCAAATCGCTGACCTTGTGGATCGGAACCAGACGCCCGAGCTGGGCCTTGATTTGTTCGATCACCATGGGGGTGCCCGAGGTGACAACGGTAATGCGCGACAGGCGCGAACCGGCGTCAACTTCGGCCACGGTCAGGCTTTCGATGTTATAGCCACGGCCCGAAAACAGGCCGATAACACGGGCCAGAACGCCCGCTTCGTTGTCCACCAGAACAGAAATGGTGTGTTTTGAAATTTCGGTTTCTTTCACGGTCTTGCTCCGCTGCGGTCGGGGCGGGCGATGAACCATCGCAACCAGCCCCACCTGTCATAATGAAAATATCGGTGTTCCGGGTGTGCTTTGTACAAAGCAGGCCGGTCAGACCAGTACCATCCCTTCATCGGAATCAATGGCCTGGTCGCCACTTGTTTCATGGCCTAGCAACATTTCATTGTGCGGCTTGCCAGACGGGATCATCGGGAAACAGTTTTCCTTGTCATCCACCGCAATGTCGACAATCACCGGGCCGTCAATATCAAGCATTTTCTGCAAGGTGGCATCGAGATCGGCCGGGTCCTTGCAGGTCAGGCCGGTAAAGCCAAAGGCGTCGGCAAGTTTGACAAAGTCGGGCAGGGTTTCGCTATAGCTTTCGGAATAGCGCGATCCGTGCAGCAATTGCTGCCACTGGCGAACCATGCCCATATAGCGGTTATTCAGAATGATGGTTTTTACCGGCAGGCGATACTGGGTCAGCGTCGCGCATTCCTGAATGTTCATCATGATCGAGGCATCGCCGCTAAAGCAAATGACCGTCGCATCGGGATGGGCAACCTGAACGCCCATGGCAGCCGGAAGGCCATAACCCATGGTGCCAAGACCACCCGATGTCATCCATTCATTGGGGTGTTCAAACCCGAAATGCTGGGCGGCCCACATTTGATGCTGGCCGACATCGGTGGTGATGAAGGTTTTGCGATCGCGGGTCAGCGCGTGCATACGGCGAATAACATGCTGTGGCTTGATAATATCGGCAGGCTGAACATAAGACAGGCAACGTTTTTCGCGCCAGCCTTCAATTTCACCCCACCAGGAATCCAATGCAGCCTGGTTAATGCTGTATTGTTTGGCCTTCCAGATTTTCATCATGTCTTCAATGACATGGCCGACATCGCCCACAATGCCCACATCAACAGCAACGTTTTTATTGATCGAGCTGGGATCAATATCGATCTGGATTTTGGTTGAGCCAGGCGAGAAGAAATCGATATTGCCGGTCACACGGTCGTCAAAGCGTGCACCAATGGCAACCATGACATCACAATCATGCATCGCCAGGTTGGCTTCATAGGTGCCGTGCATGCCCAACATGCCCAGATATTGTTTATCCGATGCCGGATAGGCACCCAGCCCCATCAGGGTCAGGGTAATCGGTGCGCCGGTCAGACGGGTAAATTCTGCCAGCAATTTGCAGGCTTGCGGGCCGGAATTGATAACACCACCGCCGCAATACAGAACCGGCTTTTTCGCCGAGGCCAGAATTTCAACTGCCTTTTCGATCTCGGACCGATCGCCCTTCACCGGCGGGTTATAGGTGCGATGCTGAACCTGGGATGGGTCAATATACGGGGCTGGCGAAACCAGAATATCCTTGGGCAGGTCGATCACGACCGGGCCGGGGCGACCATGGGTGGCAACATGAAAGGCCTCGTGCATGGTGCGGGCCAGCTTGCTGCTTTCCTTGACCAGATAGTTATGCTTGGTGCAAGGGCGGGTGATGCCGGTGGTGTCAGCTTCCTGAAAGGCATCGTTGCCGATCAGATGGGTCGGCACCTGGCCGGTCAGGCAGATGATCGGGATCGAGTCCAGTAACGCGTCGGTCAGGCCGGTAACGGCGTTCGTCGCACCCGGGCCGCTGGTGACCAGTACGCAGCCAACCTTGCCGGTGGAGCGCGCATAGCCTTCGGCAGCGTGGACGGCAGCCTGTTCATGGCGGACAAGAACGTGACGAATGTGATTCTGTTTGAATATTTCGTCATATAGCGGAAGGACGGCGCCGCCGGGATAGCCGAATACGACTTCCACACCCTGGTCTGTCAGGGCCTGCAACACTACTTCCGAACCATTCATAATACGTTCTGCCATGATTTTCCGAGCCTCTTGTTTAGCGACAACAACGTGTCGCGTGATAACCGCGTGATTGAAACATGATCGATCTACCCTGTGATTGGGGTTGAAAAAGCCGCCGAAACGGCGGTTTTCCGCCATTTCACCGGCGGAAAGGCCAACCTATCGCCTCACTTTGGCGCGGTCAACAGAAATTGGTGAACAAGATTACGCAATTTGCCTTCCAGACTTTCCGAATATTGCGTGTCGATGGTCTCGCGGTCGGTCATTTGATGGCGAAACCACGTTAACTGGCGTTTGGCATAACGGCGGGTTTCGCGTTGTGCCAGGGCCTTTGCCTCGTCTAGCGAGAGCGTCCCGGCCAGGCAGGATGCAAGCTCGCGCACGCCAACGGCCTTCATTACCGGGGATTCGGGTGGCAGGTTTTGCTCAATTAGAAATTTAACCTCGTCAATCGCGCCCTGTTCGATCATCAGGTCAAAACGCCTGTTGCAGCGGTCATATAAAATGTCGCGGGGCGGCATGTAACAGAACTTCAGAAAAGCCATGCCATTTGGTGGAGGCAGCATTGCAGCGCCGTGCCAGTGCGCCAAACCGTGCCCGGTGGCGCGTAAAACCTCGGCCGCGCGAATCAGCCGCTGTGTATTGGCAGAATCCAGCGTTGCGGCCGTTGCGGGGTCGTCTTTTTGCAAGCGGGCAAAAAACGCCTCGTGGCCCAGCTCGGTCAGTTCGGCGGTGACGGTTTCGCGGATTGATTTATCAATATCGGGGATCGGGGCAATGCCGTTGGTCAGGGCGTTTAAATACATGCCGGTTCCGCCAGTGACGATGGGCAACTGCCCGTTGGCATGGCAGGCGGCAATTTCGGCCAGGGCCATTTCGCGCCATTTGCCCGCCGAACACGCCTCGCGCCCTGACAGCACGCCATAGAGGCGGTGGGGCGCGCGTGATAACTCGCCGTCATCCGGTCGGGCACTTAGCACGCGAAGCTCGCGGTACACCTGCATGCTGTCGGCATTAATGATAACACCGTCAAATTCCCGCGCCAGATCCAGCGCCAAGGCTGATTTGCCACTGGCCGTAGGGCCGGCAACAATAACGACAGGTTGGCTGGGGGATGGTGCTGGCAGGGTCAAGGTAACGTCTTTCGTTTGGTGTCAGATCGGCAAATCATCATCGGGGTAACGCGGCGTATGTTATGATCTTTGGCCGAGGGCAGTTACAACCGGAGCCACAAGATGTTCATCACTTTGCACGGTTATCAATATAGCGTTTATACGCGGATTGTAAGAATGGTCTTGGCCGCCAGGTCGATTGCGTATCGCTATGTTGAAATTGATCCGTTTACCGAGACATCCGATCACGCCCAGTGCGGCCTGCATCCGTTTGGCCGGGTGCCGGTGATCGAGGAGGATGGTTTTGTTTTATACGAAACTGCGGCGATTTGCCGATATCTGGATGATGTTTCAGGCAAGGTAACATTATGCGCCAAAACCCCGCGTGACCTCGCACGGATGAATCAGATCATCGCAATCACGGATAATTATGGCTATTGGCCGATGGTGCGGCAGGTCTTTTCACAGGGAGTGTTCAGAGTGGCCGAGGGTGGGACACCCGATATTGCGGAATTTGAGGCGGGATTGGCAACCTCTCGTCAGGTTTGTCATGCGCTTGAGGATATTGCCAGTGGTGGGGAATTTCTGATCGGGGGCGGTTTAAGCCTGGCCGATTTGCATTTAGGGGCAATGATTGCCTATTTTACCGCCGCTTCTGAAGGCCAGGCGATGATTGCCACATTTCCCAGGTTGGCGGCATGGTGGCAGGTGATGCGCGAAAACCCGTTATTAAGTGAAACAGACCCGGGCTTACCTAACGCCCCGAGGGCATGATTTTTGTTTAGCCAATTCTGTTTGCCGCCTTTTTATGTTTTGCGATGGGTGGATCGTTATCCCGTTGTTGGCGCTATGCGTGAAAGGAAGTTAGCAGGCAGGCACACCACTACCTGCCGGTTTCGGCCAAAAAGGCCCGAAATGTTCTAACCTTCGGGGTTGCACGGGGCCTCTTCCGGGGCATCCCACGGGTTGCAAATGGTGACACCTGTTGGTTTGAATTCGTCGGTGTTGCGGGTAACCACGGTCAGGCCATGCACAAGGGCAGTTGCAGCAAGAAGGGTTGCCCCTTCGGAATGGGGCGCGCGGCTGTGAAACTGGGCGCATTTGCGGGCGACTTTTTCGTTGATGGGGAGCACACGCCCATCAAAGGCGGGAATTACGTGGTCATCCAGCCACTTGCGCATGAGCGGCCCGCGGTCCTCGTCTTCCCATTCAAATTCCAGAATGGCAATTTCAAGTTCCAGAATGGTAATAGCCGACAGAAATGTTCCTGCTGTGGGCACAGAATTGGCCCATTTGACAACATTTTCGTTGGCTTTTTCGCTGCCTGCCTTACGCAGTTCAACGATAACGTCACTATCAAGCAGATACATTATTTAAAATCCGTCAGGTCGGACATATTTTCTATGCGTTGGGGTTTCAGATCGATTTCGACGGTTTCCGGCATTGCCAGCAGGTCGACAATCGACGGCGCAAGGCCCAGGATTTTCTGGTATTGCTCAATCGACAGCAAAACATGAGCGGGTTTGCCCCGGTCTGTGATGAAAACCGGTCCTTTATGGCTGGCCTTTTTGGCTTTGCTGGTATCCTGGTTAAACTCGCGGGCGGTGAATGTGCTGATCTCCATGATGGGCTTTCTGTTATTCGTGGCTGCAAAACGAACGTCAAAATAGCAGGTGTCTTACTTGTATCAATGTTTCTACTCCGGTGATGTTCCGTCTTTGGCGAAACTTTTCTTGTCTTTGTGGCGCGCAATCAGGATAAAGACGGCAATAATCCCCCAATACAGCCAGCAAGGAGCCTGCATTAAATGGATCTGGTGTTGACCCTGATCACCGCGCCAAATTCCGGCGCCCTGACCCATGATATGATTAACGAGGCAACCGCCGCGCTAACGCAGGCCGGGGCCAGGGTTGGCGATACAAGCTGGCTTGCACAAAATGAAGCCTGCGATATTGCCTTTGAGAATATAACGCTTGAGGAAGCCGAAAAGGCATTGGGAAATTGTGTTTTTTCTGCAGACAAGGTTGTGCAGAAAGCTGCGGGACGCGCCAAAAAACTGTTGATAGCCGATATGGACAGTACAATGGTAACCGGCGAAACCCTTGATGAACTTGCCGATTTTGCCGGTGTTAAAGACCGTGTTGCCGCCATTACGGCACGCGCCATGAACGGCGAACTTGATTTTGAAGAAGCCATTGACGAACGGGTTGGTTTGCTTGCCGGGATGTCAACCGCAATGCTGGACGAAGCCTGGAAGCGCATTGAATATACCGGTGGTGCCCGCGTGCTTGTTGCCACCATGCGGGCAAACGGGGCTTATGCCGCCCTGGTGTCGGGCGGGTTTGACTTTTTTACATCCGCTGTACGTCAAGACCTGGGCTTTGATTTTGATCAGGCCAATGTCTTGTTAACCAACGACGACAACACCCTGACGGGCAAGGTGCAAAAACCGGTTCTGGACCGCCAGGCAAAGGTGGACGCACTGGAAATGCTGGCCGCACAAAACGGGATTACGGCACGCGATGCCATTGCCGTTGGCGATGGAGCCAATGACTTGCAAATGATCTCGATTGCCGGAACCGGGGTGGCCTTTCATGCCAAACCATCGGTGCAAAAACAGGCCCGCATTCGCATTAACCATGGGGATCTGACGGCTTTGTTATATTTGCAAGGTTATGCACGCGATCAGTTTGTTGGCGGTTGACCCGCAGCAGACCTGTCTGTTTCCGGTTTATAAATGCCCATAATGCAAAAGGGGCGGCCTGTTCAGGCCGCCCCTTATTGTTTAAATCTGCGAATTTACCGGCAGATTATTTGTCTTTTTTGTCTTGCTTGTCCAGGGTCAGGCCAAAGTAACGCGGGCCAGCCGAGGTTTCGATCAACATCAGAATGGTGCGTTTGCCATCATCCTGTGCCGATTTAACCGCTTTCTGAACTTCATCAACCGTATTAACCGACTGATGCGATGCTTCGAGAATGATATCGCCCGGGCGAACACCCTTTTCAGCCGAGAAGCTGGCGGTATCAACATCGGTCACAACCACACCTTCGGTATCAGCGGTCAGGTTGAAACGTTGACGCAGCTCGTCATCGACATTGGCAACTTTCAGGCCAAGCGCATCAATGGTGGCTTCGCTTGAGGTTTGTGCCGGTGCCTGTTCCTGATGATCATCGGTGCTGCTGTCGGCCGTGGCGTCTTCTTTCATTTCGCCAAGGTCAACGCTGATGTCTTTTTTCGCACCGTCACGCCACAGTTCCACATCAACCGATTTGCCAATTTTGGTTTCGGCGACAATGCGGGGCAGGCGACGCATGCTTTCGACTTTTTTACCGTCGAATTTCAAAATGACGTCACCCTGTTTGATGCCGGCTTTTTCGGCCGGGCCATCTTTGGTGACACCGGCAACCATCGCGCCATAGGCTTCATCAAGGCCAACGGAATCGGCGATGTCATCGGTGACGGTCTGAATGTGAACACCCAGCCAGCCACGACGCGGACGGCCATATTCCTTGATCTGGTCAACAACGGATTCGGCAATCGCCGAAGGAATGGCAAAACCAATGCCGACAGACCCGCCAGAGGGCGAATAAATGGCGCTGTTAATGCCAATCACGTCACCATCCATGTTAAACAGCGGCCCGCCGGAGTTCCCCCGGTTGATCGAGGCATCTGTCTGGATGAAGTCATCATACGGACCCTGGTTGATGTCACGGTTACGTGCCGAAATGATCCCGGCGGTAACGGTGCCACCCAGGCCAAACGGGTTACCAATGGCCATGGCCCATTCGCCAACGCGGGCTTTGTCCGAGTCACCCCATTTGACAAAGGGCAGGTCTTTTTTCGGTTCGACTTTCAGCAGGGCAACGTCGGTTTTCGTATCCCGGCCGATCAATTTTGCCGGAAGGGTTTCGTTGTCATGCAGGGTGACGGAAATTTCATCCGCGCCATCAATCACGTGGTTGTTGGTAACGATGTAACCGTCTGCCGAAATGATAAAGCCCGAACCCAATGCGGTGGCACGGTGTTTTTTCGGCGCATTTTGTCCCTGATCGTCGCCTTTACCCTGACCATTGCGTTCCATGAAATCACGGAAAAGGTCTTCGAAGGGCGAGCCGGGAGGAAACTGGAAGTCCGGTCCCTGGCGATCAGCGACAAGCTGACTGGTGGAAATATTGACAACTGCGGGCAGCAGTCGCTCAGCCATATCGGCAAAACTGTCGGGTGCGCCGCGGGCATACGCGCTTTGCGCGATGCTGGTCACACCGAATAACACAATCACGAGCGCCGCAGACAGCTTGCGGGCCGGATTGTAAAATGCTTTTCGCATGGTTTCTGATCCTGTTTGTTGCCGCGTTCACGGAGATTTTTATGATTTATGCAGCAGACGATGCAAGGGACTGCATCGCACCTCTCCCAAATTAGGGGGGAGTTTGGCGAAAAAAGGGCAAGTGTAAGGTGGAAGTCTGTTTTCTGTGGGGGATATTGTGTCAATCGGCCTGTTTGTGACCAGAAAGCAGGTAATGGCAGGTTTGTACGAGGGAATTATTGCCAGAACTGGCGCATTGCCCAAATTGCCGCCACACATAAAACAGCTGCAACCAGACCACCGATGCGAAGCTGGGTTTCGGATATTTCCTGCATCAGCTCCATGACCCGTTTCGCCCCGCGCGGAAACAGCGAATAAAACATTCCCTCCAGCGCGATTGCCAGAAGAATGGCTGTGGCGAGTTCTTTCATGGGGGCGGACGTTCCCGTTTTTTATTTATGAATCAAAAAGGCGACCGGCAGAGTATGCCGGTCGCCTTATCAATTTGTCTAGCGGCTTGCGTCGGGTTCTGACTGATTAAAATATTTGAAGAATTCAGAATCCGGCGATAACACCATGGTTGTCCCGTTTGAAAGGGCTTCACGGTATGCCTGCAAGGAACGATAAAACTCGAAGAATTTCGCATCCTTGTTATAGGCTTCACCCAGGATTTTGTTCCGTTCCGCGTCGCCTTCACCACGCAGGGTTTCGGACTGGCGGCGTGCTTCGGCCAAAAGAATGACCTTTTCACGTTCGGCATCGGCCTGGGTCTTGGACTTGATTTCCTCGCCTTCTGCGCGAAGCTGGGAGGCTTCGGCAATACGGGCGGACTGCATACGGTTATAAACCGCCTGCGATGTTTCCTGAGGAAGATCCGTCCGGCCAATTCGGACATCGATCAGCTGAACACCAAAATCCTTGGCCGGTTCAACCAGAGCCGCCTGGATTTTTTCCATGATGCGGGCCCGGTTATCGGACAACAGGGCGATGAGCGGCGATTGCGCCAGTTCACCCCGGATAACCGAATTCAGGCGCTGACCAAAAATCTGGACAAACTGGTCCGCGTTCAGCGCACGTTTACGGAACTGAAGCGGATCAACGATTTTCCAGCGCGCGAAGCTGTCAATATTGACGCGCTTCTGATCAGACAGCAAAACCTGCTGTACCGGCGGGTCAAGGTCAAGAATACGGCGTTCGTAGTACTCGACATTCTGGATCGGCAGTTTGAAATGCAGGCCCGGTTCGGAAATTGCGTGAACCGGGTTACCAAACTGCAGCACCAGTGCCTGTTTGTCCTGACGGACGGTAAACACGCACATCGAGCCGACAATCGCAACAATGACCAGAACGACAGCGGCGATAATAAGTTTTGTACTGGCCATTATTTGTCGCCTCCGGTGTTCTGGCTGGCGGTGTTTTTCTGAATTTCAGGCAGTGGCAAATACGGCACAACGCCGTTGCTGCCATCTTTCTGGTTCAGAATAACCTTGGTCGAGCTTTTCAGCACTTCCTGCATGGTTTCAAGATACAGGCGGCGTTTGGTCACGTCTTTGGCGGTCAGATAGGAATTATAGACCGAGTCAAAACGTGCGGCTTCACCCTGTGCATCCTTCACAACCTGATCCTTGTAGGCACGGGCTTCCATGATCATGCGTTCAGCATTACCTTTGGCGCGCGGGATAATGTCGTTGCGATAGGCAAGGGCTTCGTTGCGCGAACGGTCACGGTCCTGACGGGCCCGCTGAACGTCGTTAAACGAGTCGATAACTTCTTTGGGCGGGTCAACCTTCTGCATTTTCACTTCGGAAATGAAAATACCGGATTTGTAACCATCCAGAATACTTTGCAGCAATGTCCGTGTCTGGTCTTCAACTTCAACACGGCCAATGGTTAACGCAGCTTCCAGATCGGTTTTGCCAACCACTTCGCGAATGGCACTTTCAGAGGCCAGTTTGATCGTGGTTTCCGGGTCACGAATATTGAAAAGATACGCGCCAGCGTCGCGGATGCGCCACTGAACGACATAGTCGATATCAATAATGTTCTGGTCACCGGTCAGCATCAGGCTTTCCTCGGGGACGTCACGGGTGGAATTTGCCCCCATGCCTGACCCGCGATAGCCAACTTCGATCTGATTGGTGCGTTCGACGTTCGGGGTAATGACCTCGCCAATCGGGGCTGGCAGAAAATAATTCAAACCCGGCCCCGTCGTGCCGACCCATTTGCCAAATAACAGGGTGACACCCTGTTCACCTGGTTGAACACGGTAAAAACCGGTCAGCAACCAGATACCGACAATGGCCAGACCAATAAGGATAATACCCTTGGCACCGCCGCCGCCACCAGGAAACAGCCGTTTAAGGCGGTCCTGGCCCTTGCGAATCATTTCATCCAGATCGGGGGGCGTTCCGCCGCCGCCGTTCCCGCCTGAAGGGCGTTTTCCCCATGGGTTTTGGCCGCCATTATTGCCGCCGCCGTTACCCCAAGGGCCACCGCCCCCTTGCGAATTCCATGGCATCGAGTGTCTTCCCCTCCTTGCCGTTCCGTGTTTCTCTTTGATTACGCTGCTCTTCCGCCTTATATGACAGCTAGCCGCGCAAAACAACGATAGGCACCCATATGTCCCAACTGATCAAGGACATAAGCCAAAAATCGGAGACCGCAATATGACTTCCCCCACACGCGAAACAATACTTGCCGCTTTAAACGAGGTTCAGGACCCGATTGATGGCAAAGGCATTGTTGATAAAAATATGGTGCAAGGCATTGATATAAGTGGTGAAAATGTAACAGTTATGATCGGTGTCGATCCCGAGCGTGGCCCGTCACTGGAAGATTTACGCCAGGCCGCCGAGCGCGCCGTAAATGGTGTGAACGGGGTCACAACAGCCCGCGTCGCCCTGACGGCAGAGCGCAGCGGCGGGGCAAAAGCCGCCTCGGCCCCCGCGTCGCCGTCCCATGCGGGACATTCGCACGGTCATAATCACGGTCATAATCATAGCCACGACCCGGCCCATAAACCCGCATCGCCGGGCATTGGTACACGACCACCTGCCGGGGCAGCCGGACCCGGCGGCGGACAACGCCCGCTTGATCTGGGAGCGATCCGGTCTGTCATTACGGTGGCATCGGGCAAGGGCGGTGTTGGCAAGTCGACAACAGCCGTGAACCTGGCACTGTCACTGGCCCGTCAGGGGCTGTCGGTGGGGCTGCTGGATGCCGATATTTACGGCCCCTCACTGCCACGCATGATGGGGCTGCGCACAGCCAAGCCGACCCATTCGAAAAAGGAAGGCAAAATTACGCCGCCTTCGGCCTTTGGCGTCAAGATCATGTCGATCGGTTTTATGATTGACGAAGAGCAGCCGGTAATATGGCGGGGCCCGATGGCGATGGGCGCGCTGGAGCAATTATTGCGCGATACCGACTGGGGCGAACTTGATGTGCTGGTGGTTGATATGCCACCGGGCACAGGCGACATTCAGCTTTCCATGGCGCAACGCGTACCAGTGACCGGCGCGGTGATTGTTTCCACCCCGCAAGATGTTGCCTTGCTTGATGCCCGCAAGGGTCTGAACATGTTTCGCAAGGTCAATGTGCCGATTTTCGGCCTGATCGAAAACATGAGCTATTATCAATGCCCCAATTGCGGGCATGTGGACCATGTTTTTGACCATGGTGGCGCACATAAGGCAGCCGATGAACTGGGTGTGCCATTTTTGGGCGAAATCCCGCTGGACCTTAAAATTCGCCTTGGGGCAGATGAGGGTAAACCGATTATCGAAACCGACCCCGACGGTGCGCATTCACAGGCCTACGCCAACATCGCACGCCAGATCGCTGCTTCAATTGACGAACAGGTTGGCCCGAAAACCAAGCCGAAGAAAAGCCTGTTTCCGAAAATCAGCTTTCGTTGACAATACGCTGTAAGGCGTGCGAATTGCCGTTCTGAATTCAGGTAAGGGCCGGTCAGTTTTGCTGACCGGCCTTTTTTTTTGCGTGCCTGCAACAGATTGCCATCCAACGAAAACCCCGCCGGGCGATGCCGCGGCGGGGTTTGACGAGGGCGCCTGGATAGGGGCGTTTCGGGCGTTAGACCTGTGCCTGACCGCCATCCACAAACATTTCGATGCCGTTTACAAAACTTGCGGCGTCAGACGCCAGAAACGCGACAACTTTGCCGATTTCTTCGGGTTCACCCAAACGGCCAAGCGGCACCAGTGCGGCAAGGGAGTCGTAAAGGCCCTGCCGCGCATCGTCGGGCACCAGTCCACCTAAACCCGGGGTGCGTACCGGGCCGGGGCTGATGGCATTCACGCGAATTTGGCGGTCTTTCAGGTCCAGGGCCCAGGAACGGGCAAAGTTACGAACGGCGGCTTTGCTTGCACTGTAGACGCTGAAATTTTCAGTGCCTTTGATGGAGGTTGTCGAGGATGTTAAAATCACCGATGCCCCCTTTGTCAGCAAAGGCAGTGCCTTTTGCACGGTAAAAAGAACCCCGCGCACATTCGTTCCAAAGATGCGGTCAAACTGTTCTTCTGTGATGGCCCCAAGTGGCAGCATGTCGCCGCCACCCGCATTGGCAAACAGGATATCGAGTTTGCCAGCGGATTTGGCGATTTGCGCATATAGCGCATCAAGGTCCTGGTTGTTTGCGGCATCGGCACGAATACCGGTGGCATTTGCGCCAATGGTCCGGACGGCGGCGTTCAGTTCTTCTTCGCGACGGCCGGTAATGAAAACGCGCGCCCCTTGTTGCGCCAGTTCCTGTGCAGAAGCAAGACCGATACCGGTGCTGCCACCCGTTACAAGTGCGACTTTTCCTTCAAGCTGGTTGGTCATGGTCATTTCCTTTTCAATTTTGGCCGGGTCGGGCAACCACATCAAGCGGGGGATGCGCCCTTGGCCCGCGGCCTGTTGTTCGGTGAATGACCAGAAGGTAGAGGGTGAATGTTTGTTAATAAATCCCTTGGAATTGAAATGACTATTCACCTGTGTGTATAATAAAGGACACAACAAAAGGGCAATCCGGAATGGACCAGTTACTGGCAATGCGGGCATTTTCCCGCGTGGTCGAGGCGGGCAGTTTCACCCGCGCGGCAGATTCATTGAATATGCCCAATGCCACCATGAGCAAACTGGTTCAGGAGCTGGAGGCTCATTTGGGTGTCAGACTGCTTCAGCGGACAACGCGCCGGGTTACCGTGACGCCGGAAGGCGACGAATATTACGCCAAGGCCTTGTGTATATTACGGAATCTGGAGGCGATTGATTCGTCGTTTAATGCATCACGCAGCAATCCCGGCGGCAAGCTGCGAATTGATATTGGCGGGTCAACCGCGCGTGATGTTTTAATTCCGTTGCTGCCTGTATTTTTTGATCTTTACCCCGATATCAAAATAGAACTGGGCGTTTCCGACCGCACGGTCGATATGATCAGCGATAATGTTGACTGCGTTATTCGCGGTGGGCCGTTGGAAAATTCGTCGCTGATTGCACGCCAGATCGGCAAAGCGCCCATGATCACCTGTGCCGCGCCGGCATATTTGAAAAAATATGGTATTCCGGCTTATCCGAACGAACTAAAGAACGGGCACAGATTGATCAGTTATAATTCGACCCGCGACGGCAGGCCGTTTCCATTTCGCTTCTTGCAGAACGGCGAGAAGGTGGAGATCAAGGTTGAAAGCCGCTTTAGTGTGAACGAAAGCAACGCCCATCTTGCCGCCGTGGTGGCGGGGCTGGGGATTATTCAAACGTTTTCCTATGCCGCCGGGGCAGATTTGCAAAACGGGAACCTTGTTGAGATTTTAAGGGACTGGCGACCTGCATCCTATCCCTTTCATGTTGTTTACCCGCAAAACCGGTATGTGACGCCGCGCCTGCGTGTGTTCATTGACTGGCTGGCAGATGTCTTTCCTGCGAAAGTCGCCAGCGGGCTGGTTTAGAGCACGTCGCGTTTAATCTGCACCATTTTGCCGGAGACAGTCTTCTGTCGCACAAGGAAAGATCCGCAGAGCGTAGCGGGGCTACGGTCAAGGGTCCTGACGTGGTGGGGCGGAAGACTGTCCCGGCCCGAAGGGTTTGATTTTGGCGACGTTTCGCGGCGTTACACCTTTTGACCGATGCGCCGCATCGCTCTGCACGCTGTGCCTTGCCAAACGGTTCGCCAAAAACAAACAAAATGGCGCAGATTAAACGCGACGTGCTCTAAAAGGGGTAAAGAAAAACCCCGCCGGGCGATGCCGCGGCGGGGTTTGACGTTTGGTCTGACACTGGCGAAATCACCGACGATCAGTTGATGGTTTCTGCCATATAGGTAGGCATCCAGCCTTCGTGGGCGTCGCGCAAATCATCGAGTTCCAGCGGGTCTTCGCCTTCGATGGTGATGGCGGTGCCACCGGCATTGCCGATAATCACGGCGTGGACATTGGCATTGGCTGCGGCGTTGATCACACTGTCAGGGTCGCGGGTGGCAACAATGTAACGGCCCTGGTCTTCACCAAACAGCCATGCAATTTCGCTACCGCTTTCGGGCAGGTGCAAATCGGCACCGATATTGCCCGCCAGGCACATTTCTGCAACGGCAACCAAAAGGCCCCCATCCGAAATGTCGTGGCAGGTCCGGACCACGTTGGCCGTGATCAGACCACGCACCAGCGTGCCAACCCGTTTTTCCGAATTCAGGTCAACGGGGGGCGGTGCGCCTTCTTCGCGGCATTCGATGTTTTTAAGATAAACCGACTGGCCCAGTTCGCCCGTGGGCGACCCCAGCATAACCAGAACCGAATCCTTGCTTTTCAGGGCAATCGTTGCCATGCGGCCCACATCGGGAATAACGCCGACGCCGCCAATTGCCGGGGTCGGCAAAATGCCTTCGCCGTTGGTTTCGTTGTAAAGCGATACGTTGCCCGAAACCACCGGAAAGTCCAGCGCAATACAGGCTTCGCCAATGCCCTTACAGGCCCCGACAAACTGGCCCATGATGCGCGGGCGTTCGGGGTTGCCAAAGTTCATGTTATCGGTGATGGCAAGCGGGGTTGCGCCAACAGCTGTCAGGTTACGGTAGGCTTCGGCAACGGCCTGCATACCGCCCTGTACCGGGTCGGCCTTAACATAACGCGGGGTGCAGTCAGTGGTGACGGCAATGCCCTTGCGGGTGTCGTGAACCCGGACAACAGCGGCATCACCACCGGGGCGGACAACCGTATCGGCCATCACCATATGGTCATACTGTTCCCATATCCAGCGCCGCGACGACAAATCAGCCGAGCCCATCAGGGTTTTCAGGGCTTCGCTGTGCGGCATTTTCTGTTCGATGCTGTCGGCTGAAATGCGGTCCTGTTTCGGGGTTTCTTCCCACGGACGGTCATATTCCGGCGAGGCTTCGGCCAGCGGATCAATCGGCAGGTCGCCGGCAACATCGCCATGCCACATCAGGGTCATGCGTTTGCTGTCGGTCAGTTTGCCAATCACGGCAAAGTCCAGTTCCCACTTGTCGAAAATGGCCTTGGCGGCATCTTCGCAACCGGGTTTAAGCACCATCAGCATGCGTTCCTGCGATTCTGACAGCATCAGTTCGTAGGGGGTCATGCCTTCTTCGCGCATCGGCACTTTATCCAGCCACAGCTCGACACCGACGCCGCCCTTGGATGCCATTTCAAACGAGGATGACGTCAGACCGGCAGCGCCCATATCCTGAATGGCGACGATCATGTCGGTTGCCATCAGTTCAAGGCAGGCTTCAAGCAGCAGTTTTTCGGTAAACGGGTCGCCAACCTGAACGGTCGGGCGTTTGTCGGCCGAGGCATCATCAAATTCAGCCGAGGCCATGGTCGCCCCGTGAATGCCGTCACGCCCGGTTTTCGAGCCGACATAAACCACCGGATTACCAACACCCGCAGCGGCGGAATAGAAAATATTGTTGGTATCAGCCAGACCAACGGTCATGGCATTAACCAGAATATTGCCGTTATAGGACGGATGAAAATTGGTTTCGCCGCCGACGGTCGGAACACCCATGCAGTTGCCGTATCCGCCAATGCCTTCAACCACACCCGACAAAAGGTGGCGGGTTTTGGGGTGTTCGGGGGCACCAAAACGCAGGGCATTCAGGTTGGCAACCGGACGCGCACCCATGGTGAACACATCACGCATGATGCCGCCAACACCGGTTGCCGCACCCTGATAGGGTTCGATAAAGGACGGGTGGTTGTGGCTTTCCATTTTAAAAATGGCGGCCTGGCCGTCGCCTATGTCAATGACACCGGCATTTTCACCGGGGCCCTGAATAACCCAGGGTGCCTTGGTCGGCAGGGTTTTTAGCCATTTTTTTGATGATTTGTACGAGCAATGCTCGGACCACATGACCGAAAAAATGCCAAGTTCTGTCAGGTTCGGCTCGCGCCCCATGATATCGAGAACAAGTTTGTATTCGTCATCTGTCAGGCCGTGGCTTTTAATAACGTCCGGGGTGATCTCGCTCATGCCAGCGCCTCCATCAGCGAATCAAATATCATTGCACCGTGCGTACCGCGATGCAGCGGTTCGATCACGCGTTCGGGGTGGGGCATCAGACCGAAAATACGGCGTTCTTCATCAACGATCCCGGCAATATTCGATACCGACCCGTTGATATTGGCAGCATCGGTCGCCTCGCCGTCTCTATCACAATAACGCAGGACAATTTGCCCTTCGCCCTTCAGGCGTTTAACGGTTTCAGCATCGGCAAAATAGTTGCCATCATGGTGGGCAACCGGGATTTTGATGATTTCGCCGTTGTTAAAGCGGCTGGTAAAGATGCTGTCGGTGGTTTCGACCCGCAAATTCACATCCTTGCAGATGAATTTCAGATCGCGGTTGCGCATCAGCGCACCTGGCAGCAGCCCGGCCTCGATCAAAATCTGGAAGCCGTTGCAAATACCCAGAACCGGGGTACCAGCCCTGGCGGCGGCAACAACAGCGCGCATGATCGGGCTGTTGGCGGCCATGGCGCCACAACGCAAATAGTCGCCATAGGAAAAACCGCCCGGCAGGACGATCAGATCGGTTTTGGGAAGGGTAGTTTCCCGATGCCACACCATATGCGGTGCGGTGCCCATCCGGTTCTGAAGGGCGACCTGGACATCCCGGTCGCAATTCGAACCGGGGAATACGATGACAGCAGCTTTCACTGGCCAATCTCCCGTTTATTCGGGCGGGCTTTGGGGCGCTGTGCGCCTGACCCGCGTCCGGTTCAAGCGATGATGTCGATTTCGTAGTTTTCGATCACCGTATTGGCGAGCAGCTTTTCGCACATTTCGGTAACGTCGCTGTGGGCTTTGTCCACATCGGTACCGGTAAGTTCAAGTTCAATAAACTTGCCCTGGCGGACATCTTCGACGCCGGCAAATCCCAGGCCTTGCAGGGCGTGATGAACTGCCTTGCCCTGCGGATCGAGGACACCGTTTTTCAGGGTGACATGAACACGTGCTTTCACGAGAAGCTCCTTGGTTGGTTCGCAGTCGCCAAAGGCGATCGTCAATTAATTCAGACAATGCCGGTCGTACCACCGAGCCGGCGCATATATAATGAAAGGGCCGCGCAAGCGCGGCCCTTCGCAATCAGGTCGTCGCATCTTTATTCAGCGACTCTATTTCGGCGGATTCAGGCAGGACACCAAGGCGGCGCGCCACTTCCTGATAGGCTTCCTCGACACCACCCAGATCGCGGCGGAAGCGATCCTTGTCCATCTTTTCGTTGGTGATGGCATCCCACAGGCGGCAATTGTCGGGGCTGAATTCGTCAGCCAGAACCAGCTGTGAAAATTCGTTGTCGAAAATCCGGCCAAATTCCAGTTTGAAATCAACCAGTTTCAGGCCGATACCGCGCATCAGACCACACAGATAGTCATTGATGCGCAAGGAATAACCAACAATTTCTTCAAGTTCTTCGGGCGATGCCCAGCCAAGGGCAAGCACATGTTCGTCTGAAACCAGCGGATCGCCAAGATCGTCGTCTTTATAATAGAATTCGACAATCGGACGCGGCAGTTTCATGCCTTCTTCAAGACCAAGACGTTTGGCCATGGAACCGGCGCAAATGTTGCGAACCACAACTTCAATCGGCACGATCTCGACCTTGCGAACCAGTTGTTCGCGCATGTTGAGGCGGCGAATGAAATGCGTCGGGATCCCGATTTCAGCCAGGCGATGCATCACGAATTCGGTGATCATATTGTTCAGAACGCCCTTGCCGGCAATGGTGCCGCGCTTCTGGGCGTTGAACGCGGTGGCATCATCCTTGAAATACTGGATGATCGTGCCTGGTTCTGTGCCTTCGTACAAAACCTTGGCTTTACCCTCGTAAATCGGTCGTTTTCTCGACATCTGGCGGGATCTTTCACATTTTGGCAGTTGGGGCAGGCCCATGCACCCTGGAAACGCCCTTCCTATAGCAGTGCTGGCCTGGAAACTCAATTGTCGCGTAAGGTCTATTTACGCAGGTTTGATAATCAAATTCTGCAACGTTCGGGTCTAAATTTCAACTGGCTGGAACGGCGCGTGGTCGGGCTGGCCATTGGCAAACAGCCAAACCGGCCGACGGGGCAGTTCATTTTCGACAACAGGTATACCAGGAAGCCCGATCAGGGACGAGCAAACAGTTTCAAATCCGATATTGCTGCGCACCAGCATGGCGTCCCCGCGAATATCGTGATGATCAACATCGGGCGGCAAAATACCGGTGTCGGCCATTAACGCTTGCCAGGCGAACCAGTCGTCGGCTTCGGGGTTGGGAACGGGCGCACTGATAAACCGGGGCAGATTGCGCGCCGTGCGTTCGCTGTTTTTCGTGTCGTTAATGTCATGCGCCGTCAGAATTGAAAATCCTTCGGGGATTTCATGGATTTCGATTTTGCCCGTACCTCGGTTTGCCAGCCAATAGGCATCGCGGTTATCGGCAATAACCATGTTGAACGGTCGATAGGCGTCACCATCAAGGGCCGCCAGCGACTGGGCGGCAACAATGGCATCGGCATGGTCTAGGGCCTCAAGCGGTAATTCCCCGCGTGATCGTTTGTCGTCTGCCGGGCCAAGGGTGCCATAGCGGTTTAAAACCGCAGCCACCACACCTTCTTCGTTCATGCCCAGCCATGTGCCTCCGCCCAGTTCGTCCAGCCCGGCAATAACATCGGGGCGGTCATCCCAGTGGCGGGCAGGGGGCTGCCAGGGGCGGTTCTTCATTTCGTCGCGATTGGCGCCGATCAGGACTGGCCATTCGTGGTCGGGGCGTCGTAAAATAATGACTGTACACATGTTCCAGATCAAAGCCGTTCGAGGTGGTATTTGTCAAATTGAAAAGAAAAAACAGGTTCGTCGCGTGACAAAGACTGTTATCGGCCACAGATATATAGGCAAGACAGGATATATCGCTACTGGCCCAATGGAAAGGGAGGCACCCATGAGCAAAATGTCGGATCGTGAACGCGGATTTGAAGCCAAATACAGCTTTGATCTGGAGCAGAACTTTCGTGTCGAGGCCCATTTATATAAATTACTGGCAATGTGGGCCGGGCGGGAAATGGGCATGAATGATGCGGAATGCGCACAATATGCCCATAAAATTATCGGCGATGTTGTTGCCGACCCCCGTGAAAACGGGGTGGTTGTTGCCATTCTGGCTGACTTCGCCCGCCACAATATCGATATGACGATATCGCAATTAACCACCAGACTAGAGGAATTGCGCCCACAGGCACGGGCAGAAGTTCTGTAAAACCGGATGCATGGATGGTTCTTGAGAGGCGTTTTATTCATCAAATTGAATAAAACGCCTCAAATTAACCAGTTGGGATTTGCAAACTACTAGGGGCTCGCTTATTCTGCATGTCCAATCGACTTTGGTCGGAATTGTCATCGCATAAGTGACAACATATAAACATGTATACGGTTTGGGGCAAAATGCCTTGCATCCGCTAGAGAAAGGCGAGAGTTTTGCGTATCCTTCTTGCAGATGATCACGATCTGGTCCGTGAGGCGTTATCTCTTTTATTCCAGCAGTATTTCGAAGAGTGCGAAGTCGTCGAGGCTGGTTCTCTTGAGCCTGCGCTGGAAAAGATTGATCCGGAAAATCCGTTTGACCTGATTTTGCTTGATCTTCGTATGCCGGGCATGAACGGGTTGGACGGTTTAAGGATAACGCTTGACAAGGTTGGGGTCGGGGTTCCTGTCGTGCTGCTTTCCGGCGCATATAACGGCGAAGATGTTCGCCATGCGATCGAAAATGGCGCACAGGGTTTTATTCCGAAAACCTTGCGGGGCGAAGCCCTGGCAAATGCCATTCGGCTGGTTCTGGCCGGGGAAAAATACCTGCCATCCAGCATCCTGAGCAATTTTGCCGAAGGATTTGGTAATAAAAACGAACATGGCAGCATGCGCCATGCCGGCCAGTTTGGCGTTGATGGCGATTTTGCCCGTCTGACGCCGCGCGAACGCGAAGTGCTGGCGTTGCTGTCCGAGGGGCGACCCAACAAGGATATCGCCCGTCATCTCGATTTGCGTGAAATCACGGTTAAATATCATCTTAAAAACGTTTATCGCAAACTGCATGTGTCCAACCGGGCACAGGCTGTAAAAATTGCGTTAGAAGATATGGCGCGATCAGGTTCTTTGTAGTATTTCTGACAAAGGCAGCGGTGAAAACGCTTTGTATTCCGGCCCGTTTTGCGGGCCGGTTTTATTTTGTGCAAGCCGCAGTTCCCTCGGTTTTTTTTAAGGGGATTTTCCCCGGTGAACGAGGTTGAACATGACGAAAATCCGCATTGCCCTGATCGGCGATTTTAACCCTGCCGTTACCGCCCATCAGGCCATTCCCCCCGCCATCGATATCGCCGCAACTGCCAATGGCTGTGATGCCAGTATTGAATGGATCCCTACGTCGCGGCTGGCCGATGATGACGTGCAAACTTTACTGGCCGGTTTTTCGGGTATCTGGTGTGTGCCAGCCAGCCCGTATGACAGCATGGAAGGCGCCCTGTTTGCCATTCGGTATGCCCGCGAACATAACGTGCCGTTTTTGGGCACCTGTGGCGGGTATCAGCATGCAGTGCTGGAATATGCCCGTAACGTGTTGGGGTTATCTGATGCCGACAATGCCGAGACAAACCCCGATGCGGCCTTGCCCCTGATCGCGCCGCTGGTATGCGCCCTGATCGATCAGGCTGGTGATATCAAGCTGGCCCCGCACAGCAGGATCGCCAAATATTACGGTGCAGTTTCCGTCAATGAAACCTATCGCTGCAGTTACGGGTTCGCCCGGGAATATGTGCCCCTATTTGCGCAAAGTGACCTGGTTGTCAGCGCGTGGGATGATCACGACGATCCGCGTGCAATTGAATTGCGGGATCATTCGTTTTTCATCGGTACGGCGTTTCAACCCGAACGATCAGCCCTGAAAGGCGAAACCCACCCGTTGATTTCGGCCTTTGTTAAGGCGGCGGCCCATATGGCCGCTTAAGGAACACCTGGGATCCATTAAAAAGAGCCCCCCGTTTCTTGTTAACGGGGGGCTTTGATGTTCCTGTTGGATGTCACAGGAACCAGCCCGCTGGTTGAGAGCGGACAATTATTGTGTGGTGCCCCGGCAAGGCCAGGGAAATGGCGGGGAAGGGGCAATCAGGCCGGGCATTTTTGGTGGCACTGCGCTTTGGTTTCCGGTTGGGGCTGGCGGCCGGTTTGCATGGTGAAAACACCTGCCAGAATGGCAATTGTTGCAACCACGTCGATCCCGTGCAGCGGTTCCCCCGCCAGTGCGCAGCCAATGAACAGGGCCACGACCGGTGGAATATAGGTAACACTGGCTGCCGTTACAGCGCCCAGCTTTTGCACGATCAGATAATACAGGATGTACGCCATACCGGTGCCAACCGCGCCAAGACCAACGATCAGGCCAATGGCGGCTTTTGGCTCGTTAAAAATTGCGCCGGCACCGTTCATATCCACGGTTACCAATAATGCGATTGCACCCAGCCCCATTTGATAAGTACACAGCGCCGCCGGGGCAATGCCCAGTGGACTGATAAATTTGCGGGCATAAACAAAGGATGCGCCCAGGCTTAACGACCCAAGAACAATGTATAGCACCCCAAACGGGTCCACCGTGCCAAGCCCGGTTTCCCAGGGCCGCGCAATGACAAGTACCCCGGCAAAGCCCAGCGCCATTCCGCCGATGGAGCGTCGATTTAAAGGTTCACTTCGCAAAAACACCAGCGCGCACAGGCACGAAAATAACGGGATTGCCCCGCTGAGCATGCCTGCAACACTGGACAGTAACAAAATGGTACCCTTGGCAAATGCCAGATAATAAAGGGCCGTCGCCAAACCCGCCATGGCAAGAAAATGGTGGGCATGGCGCAAATGCCACCATTTCAATACCCGGGTGGCGAGGGCAAAGACCAGTACCGGGATAAACCCCGATACCACGCGCAATAAAACGATTTGCGCGGGGTTAATATGCACCGCAGCCCAATGGGTGAAAATAAAGGGCGTTCCCCAAATCAGGCCAAGGATAATATAGGCGATATATCCGGTATTCTTCATGGCGAATCCGTTGCGTGAAGGGCTGAATTTAACCGTGATTGTAGAAGCCCGTCATATCGGCTACAAATCATGTTATCTGATGTATAAAGTAGAAAAACTATATCATGTCTGATGTGCCGCCCTTAAAAGCACTGCATGCGTTTGATGCAGCTATGCGATTGAATAGTTTTTCTCTGGCAGCAGAGGAAATGAATGTAACGCCGGGGGCGGTGGGGCAGCAAATACGCAAACTGGAAGATTGGCTGGGGGTGGCGTTATTTACCCGCCATGTCCGCCGGGTGGAAGCCACCGCCGATGGCCTGGCTTATGCCGCGCGTATTCGCCCGGCGCTGGACCAGATCACAGAAGCAAGTCGCAGTTTACGCCACCAGCACGCCCATTCGGTGCGGGTGGTGATGCCGCCCAGTTTTGCCGCCAAATGGTTTTCACGGCGGATGTCGCGGTTTTTAATCGCCCATCCCGGCACAGAACTGCATGTTGGATCATCATCCGAGGTGGCCGATTTTGACCGCGACCCGGTCGATATTGCCATTCGGTATTTCAGCGGCGAGGCCGACCACCTGCAATCAATATTATTGCATCGTGGGCAAGCCGCCCTGTTTTGTGCGCCCGAATACCGGGAACGCATCGGGTTAAACCAGCCCGCCGACCTGATGCGTGCGACGCTTTTGAACGATACGTTACATGCCTGGTGGCCGGAATGGCTTGGTGAATTTGCCGGGCTTGATAAAAACCGGATCAAGGCGATTCGTAAAATTGATGTTGATTTAACATCCGTGGCAATTGAATCGGCCATTCATGGTCAGGGTGTTTTAATGGCGGTGCCATTACTGGCCGAAGAAGATGTATTGCAGGGCAAGCTGGTGCCGTTATTTCCGCAATGCGTGTTGGCGGTGCCGTTTGGCTATTATCTGGTGCATCCTAAAAATGCTGAACTGCGCGGGCAGGTGAAACTTTTTCGGGACTGGATATTAAACGAGGCACAGGACATCTCGATTTAAAAATGCTTTGGTTGCCAAAGCAAAACACCCCTGCTTTCAAAGCAGGGGTGTTGGGTATTTTCGGGTGTCAGCTAACAGGGTTAGTCAGCAAAGACGCGGGCAAAAATCGTGTCGACATGCTTGGTGTGATAACCCAGATCAAACAGGGCTTCGAGCTTGTCATTAGGGATACGTGCCGTCACGTCTTCGTCGGTTTTGAGAAGCGACAGCAAGTCGCCTTCGCGGTTCCAGACCTTCATGGCGTTACGCTGCACGATCCGGTAGGAATCTTCGCGTGAAACGCCATACTGGGTCAGGGTCAGCAGCACGCGCTGCGAGAACACCAAACCGCCCATCTGATTAAGGATTTCGTCCATCCGTTCAGGATAGATCACCAGATTTTCAACCACATTGGTCAACCGCATCAGGGCGAAGTCGAGTGTTACGGTTGCATCAGGGCCGATATTACGTTCAACCGATGAATGCGAAATATCGCGTTCATGCCACAGGGCGACGTTTTCCATCGCCGGGATGGCCATTGAACGCACCAGACGGGCAAGGCCGGTCAGATTTTCGGTCAGGACCGGGTTGCGTTTGTGCGGCATGGCCGACGAACCCTTTTGTCCCTTTGAGAAAAACTCTTCGACTTCGCGGACTTCGGTGCGCTGCAGATGGCGAATTTCGGTTGCCAGATGTTCGACCGACGATGCGATTACGCCAAGGGCCGCAAAGTAGGCGGCGTGGCGGTCACGCGGGATAACCTGGGTTGAAACCGGTTCGGGGGCCAGGCCCAGTTTGGCGGCAACATGTTCTTCAACGCTGGGGTCGATATTGGCAAAGGTGCCAACCGCACCCGAAATGGCGCAGGTCGCGATTTCTTCGCGCGCAGCCAGCAGGCGCTTTTTGTTGCGGTTAAATTCGGCATAGAAGGTTGCCAGTTTCAAACCAAAGGTTACCGGCTCGGCATGGATGCCATGCGAACGGCCCATGCAGGGCACGTCTTTGGTTTCATAGGCGCGCTTTTTAAGGGCGGCCAGCAATTTGTCCATGTCTTCAAGCAGAATGTCGGTTGCCTGAACCAGCTGCACGTTAAAGCAGGTATCAAGTACGTCGGAACTGGTCATGCCCTGGTGAACAAAGCGGGCTTCTTCGCCAACCTGTTCGGAAAGCTCGGTCAGGAATGCAATAACGTCGTGTTTGACTTCGGCTTCAATACCGTCAATGCGATCGATCCGGTCCTGGGTGTAGGGCTTGTTGCCTTTTTCCCAAACCAGTTTGGCGGAAGCCGCCGGGATCACACCGAGTTCCGCCAGTTTGTCGGCAGCGTGGGCCTCGATTTCAAACCAGATGCGAAACTTGTTCGCCGGTTCCCAGATGGCGGTCATCTGTTTGCGGGAATAACGGGGGATCATGCAGGGTCTCCGGGCAAGGGTTGCGGTGCGGGGGCCCTTTTGGCACGTCATCCGCACGCTGTGTGCGTCGGATAGAGGATTCGCCGCCGATTATCAAGCCTCACGACGCTTTTGCGTGCTTTAAACGGTTGTCTGTTCTCTGCCGTGCCCGGTTTCAGATGTTTGAATGCACGCACAGGCGGGCTTGGGGTGAAGCTGAGTGTTTCGAACAATATCAAATGTTTGACCCGTGTGAATGTTCATTCGTCCACGGTTATGTTTCAAGGCGGGTTCGAACTTGTAGAAACGGACGCCGTTTCATTTAATACCCTGCACTATCCGGTCACCAACCAGTTTCGGGGTGTAAGGATAAATGGTGTTTAAAAACATATCGCAGGGTCTTGCTTATGGGGCGATTGCCCTGGGGGTGGGGTTTTGTGCCTTTGCGGTTATGCTGACATTGGCGGAAATGGCACATGCGGAACCGGCGGAGCCAGCGGTGCAGGAAATTGCAACTGCAACAATTAAGCCGACACAAACAGAACCTGTCATGACGGAATTACCCGCCAATATCCCGGGAAATACCGCGCCAAACGCAGACCCGTGGCTTGGCGGGACGTGGCAGATTGGCGCAATGGGTGAGGTGTCGACCAGCATTTACCGTGATGGCGATGATTGGAAACCCGGCGGGTTGCCGCTGATTGCCTACGATGCCGAACGCCTCCATGTCGGCATAGATGGTTTACGGGTTACAGCCTGGAAAAATGACAGGTTTAGCGTATCAGCCATCGGGTCTGTACGAATGTCTCCGTTTGATTCCGGCGATGGACCTTACCTTGCCGGGATGGAAGACCGCGATATCGCCTTTGAAGCCGGGGCGGAGTTTACGGCAAAGGCTGGGGCAGGGGAAATTAAGGCATCCCACCTTTTTGATGTTAGCGACGCCCATGATGGCCAGGAAATTGATGTCAGTTACGGCCAGCCAACCCAGGTGCAGGCCGTAACATTGGTGTGGGGCGGTGGCGTTACCTGGCAAAGCGAGGACCTGACCGATTACATGGCAGGTGTTCGTCGTAACGAGGTGCGCAGTGATCGGGCTTATTACAAACCCGATGCGGCCTTTATTCCCCATCTGGATCTGATGGCAAGCTATCCGCTGTATGACAGCCTTGTTCTTATTGGCAAAACCGGAATTCAGTATTTGCCCGATGCCTATACCGACAGCCCGATTGTTGACGAGGATTATATTCTGAGCTTGTCCTTTGGTGCTGTTTACACTTTCTGATCGGCCTCCCTTCCCCAATGGTGCGCAGCCGGTCAGGCGGGCCGGGCGATGATGTCGCCCGGCCCGTTTTTTTGTTTTTTGGCGCATTTGATATAAGTCTGATGATAAGTTTTTTGTTCGGCATGGCTGGATTGACGCAGTTGTGATTGCATATACTTAAGAATGAGCGGTAAACCTTTTAGGCAGGATTACGTAAAAACCAGCAGGATGGCGTGGTGCTTCGTTCTGTTGGCACAGGAAGCAGTTTGAAATGCGACTAGCGGAAAATACCTTTCCCCGGGATGTCGGGTCGGCCCGACAGAATAAAAGCATCGCAGCAAGCCAATTGGCAAAGCTGGTCGATCTGGGGATCGCTTTGTCCGCAGAGCATGATCGTGGTGCCCTTAATCAAAAAATTCTTCAGGCGGCCCGCGATTTTACCAACGCTGATGGTGGTTCGCTTTATTTGATCAATGAAGATGAAAGCGAACTGCATTTTCGGATTATGGCAAATGATACCCTTGATCGCTATGTTGCCGACGGGGACCAGCAGCAATATCCGTTTCCGCCTTTGCCGCTTTATCTGCCCGATGGCACCCCGAACCACCAGAACATCGCCAGTTATGTTGCCCTAAGCGGGGAAACCATCAATATCGTTGATGCCTATGCTGCCGACGGGTTTGATTTTTCCGGCACGCGCCGGTTCGATGCTGCAACCGGCTATCGGTCGCAATCGTTTTTAACGGTGCCGCTTAAAAGTGCGCGGGGCCGGGTGATTGGTGTTTTGCAACTGATCAATGCGCGCAGCGACGACGGGACGGTTATTGCGTTTGATCCCATGATCGAACCGTTGATTACGGCCCTGACCAGTCAGTCGGCGGTGGCGCTGGAAAATCGCCGTCTGTTACAATCCCAGCGGGACCTGATCGACAGCTTCGTCCGTATTCTTGCCCAGGGGATTGATGCCAAATCGCCCCACACCGGTGCGCATTGTGAACGCGTGCCCGTTTTGGCCAAAATGCTCGCACAGGCGGCGGTCGAGCAACAAAACGGCCCGTTTGCCGGTTTCAGCCTAAGCGATCAGGAATGGTACGAACTCGACCTGGCCGCATGGCTGCATGACATTGGCAAAATCGTTACGCCCGAACATGTGGTGGAAAAAGCCACCAAACTTGAAACCATTCATAACCGTATTCATGAAATTCGCACCCGGTTTGAAGTGATGCTGCGCGACGCCGAAATTGATATGTTGCGTCGTCAGCTTGCCGGAGAGGACGCCGCACAATGCCAGGCCGATTTCAACGCGCGGCGCGATGAGTTGCAACAGCAGTTTGAACTTGTGGCGCAAAGCAATATTGGCAGCGAAAATATCGATCTTAACACCGTCACGGCCATGCGTGAAATTGCCAGCCAGAACTGGCAACGCAATTTTGACCGCACTTCGGGCCTTTCATGGGCCGAAAGCAGCCGGATAAACCCCGAAGAAGCGGCGATCCTGTCGCAACCCGGCCCTGAACCCCTGTTATCAGACCGCCAGGACCAGGTTTACAACCAGGTTAATAATGGTGAAATTTATAACCTGTCGATCCCGCGGGGCACGTTAACGCCGGAAGAACGCGCCATTATTAATGACCATGTTGTTCTGACCCAGGACATGTTGTTGCAATTGCCGTTTCCGCCTGGGCTGCATAATGTGCCTGCCATTGCCGGGAACCATCATGAAAAAATGGACGGTTCGGGATATCCGCGTGGCTTGAAGGGCGACCAGATGGGAACGCTGGAAAAAGTCATGGTTATTGCCGATATTTTCGAGGCCCTGACAGCCGTTGACCGCCCCTATAAAAAGCCCAAGAAGCTGTCGGAATGTATTGATATTTTGGGGGGGATGCGCGATCAGGGCAAAATCGACAGCGATCTTTTTGAGCTGTTTCTAACCAGCGGTGCCTATCGCCAATATGGTGATATCTATTTACAACCCGATCAGCGTGACGAGGTTGATGTCACCCGCTATATCAAAGCTCTTTGATCGAAACCGATCGACAGGCCCCTTAGCCGACGGGCGGAATTCTTTAAAGCCCTTGCCGTTGCTTTACCGGGCCACGGCACAATAAGATCATCCCGTGTTTTATGTGAAAAGGGGCCGTTGTAAGAACGACCCCTTTTGATGTTCATATCCCGATTGATCTTACATTTCGTCGTGGAAATGGCAGGCGACCTGATGTTTGGGGCCTAAAACCTCGATAGCGGGGATATCGGTTGTGCATTTTTCCCGTGCATAGGGGCACCGCGTTCGAAACACACATCCCGATGGCGGGTTGATCGGGCTGGGCAGTTCGCCGGTTAGAACAATGCGTTCCTTGTTGCGTTCCAAAATCGGATCGGGGATGGGAACAGCCGAAATCAGCGCCTTGGTATAGGGGTGTTTGGGCGCGTTATAAATGGTATCGCGATCTGCAATCTCCATCACGTTGCCCAGATACAGAACCAGGATGCGATGGCTTATGTGACGCACCACCGACAGGTCGTGGCTGATAAACAGCAAAGCCAGGCCAAATTCGCGCTGCAATTCCTGCAACAGGTTAACAATTTGCGCCTGAATGGAAACGTCCAGGGCGGAAACGGCCTCGTCACACACAATCAGCTTGGGCCGCAAAATCATGGCCCGGGCAATACCGATACGCTGGCACTGCCCGCCGGAAAATTCGTGAGCATAGCGGTTGATCATGTCGGGCAGAAGCCCGACACGTTCCATGATTTCGCGCACTTCATCGCGCACTTGTGCCTTGGTTAGTTCGGGCCGGTGCGTGATCAGCGGTTCGGCAATGATCTGGCCGATGGTCATGCGCGGGTCAAGCGATGCCAACGGATCCTGAAAAATAATCTGAAGATCGGACCGTAATGCCTGCATCTGTTTGTGATTGATCGATGCCAGATCACGGCCCAGCCAAACGGCTTCACCGGCACTTGGCTCGATCAGGCGTAAAATGGCCCGCCCCAGTGTGGATTTGCCACACCCGGACTCACCAACAACACCCAGTGTTTCACCAGATTTTATCTGAAAGCTGACACCATCAACCGCTTTAAGCGGCACAGTTTTTTTGAACAAAATACCACCCGCAGGTACATCGAAATGCACCTTCAGGTCTTTGACATCCAGAAGAACGGGTTCAACAGTCATGCGGCAAGTCCCTTGTTGTCTTCCAGGTGGCAGGCTTTTATGTGCGGGGTATCCGTGCTGCTTGTTGTTGTGGTTGTTCGTGGTATGGGTAATTCAGCAATACAACGATCAAACGCATGCGGGCAGCGCGGGGCAAAGCTGCACCCGGCAGGCAGGCGTTGCAGGTTGGGCGGCTGGCCGGGAATGGTGATGAGTTTTTCGTCGCTATTAACCACATCAAGGCGCGGTGACGATGCCAGTAACCCGGCGGTATAGGGATGTTGCGGGTTGGCAAACAGTTCGTTGACCGGCGCACTTTCAATAATGCGCCCGGCATACATCACCTGCACATGGTCGCAAATACCGGCGACAACGCCCAGATCATGGGTGATCATGACAATCGCGGTGTTTAAATCGCGTTTCAAATCGCCCAGCAGGTCCAGAATTTGTGCCTGCACCGTCACATCAAGTGCCGTTGTCGGTTCGTCGGCAATTAGAAGTTCGGGTTCACATAAAAGAGCCATGGCGATCATAACACGCTGGCGCATCCCGCCCGAAAATTCGTGCGGGTACATGTCAAACCGTTTGCGAGCCTCGGGGATGCGTACGCGGTCTAGCATGGCAAGTGCGCTGGCACGGGCGTCTTTTTCGCTCATGCCCTTGTGATGTACCAGCACTTCGGAAAGCTGTTTTGAAATGCGCATATAGGGGTTAAGCGATGTCATCGGGTCTTGAAAAATCATCGACATGCGCAACCCGCGAACCTTGTTAAGGTCGGATGTGGGCAGGCCGATCAATTCCTGCCCGGTCAGTTTGGCCGACCCGGTCGAATAACCGTTTGATGCCAAAAGACCCATGATCGACAAAAATGTCTGGCTTTTGCCCGATCCGCTTTCACCGACAACACCCAATGCTTCGCCAGCTTTGATTGAAAAGCTGACATCATTAACGGCTTTCACATCGCCATCGTGGGTTTTAAAGACCGTTGTCAGGCCCTGAACGTCAAGAATATTGCTCATGGCGTCATGCTCCTTTAGCGGTCACGCGGGTCAAGCGCATCGCGCAGCCCGTCGCCGATGAAGTTAAAGCAAAACAGAATGGCAGCCAGGATTGTTGCCGGAAACAGCAGTGTCCAGGGGGCACTTTCCATTTGCTGCGCGCCTTCGGAAATCAAAACACCCAGGCTGGTCATTGGTTCTTGCACACCCAGCCCCAAAAACGACAGGAAACTTTCAATCAGAATCACCTGTGGAATGGTCAGGGTGACATACACAATCACCGGGCCAAGCGCATTGGGCACAATGTGACGGCGAATGATGTTGAAGTTTGAAACGCCCGATGCCCGTGCGGCCTCGACAAATTCACGATTTTTGATCGATAGTGCCTGACCGCGCACAATGCGTGCCATGGTCAACCATTCAACCGCGCCCAGGGCAGCAAAAATCAGGTAAATGTGACGGCCAAAAACCACCATCAGCATGATGACGAAAAACATGAAGGGCATTGAATACATGATATCGACAATGCGCATCATGATGTTGTCGGTGCGCCCGCCCATATAACCGGAAATCGCCCCATAGGTCACACCGATCAGCAGTGAAACCGAGGTGGCAACAATGCCGACCATCAGTGAAACCCGAATACCATACATGGAGCGAACAAAAAGGTCGCGGCCATTGGTGTCGGTGCCAAACAGGAAACCGGCCTGAATATCGGGCGGGGCCTGAATGTAGTCCCAATAGATTTCATCAAACGGATGGGGGTGGACCATTGGCACAATGATGGCGGTCAGGGTGATCAGCACCAGCAGGGTGACACTGACCATTGCGGCCTTGTTGGCGCGCAGGCGGCGAAAGGCATCCTCCCACAGAGAGCGGCCCTTGACGTTTCCGCCCGCCATGGCCAGATCGACGGCCTCGGTTGCGGAACCGGGTGTGGTTTTTGCAAACATTACTGCATCCTCACCTTGGGATCGAGCAGGCCATACACAAGGTCGACCAACAGATTGAACAGAATAATCAGCGTGCCATAGAAAATGACGACCCCCATCACCAGCGTGTAATCGCGGTTAAGTGCCCCCTGGACGAAATAACGCCCGATCCCGGGGATGGAGAAAATCTGTTCGATCACAACTGAACCGGTGATAACTGCCGCACTTGCCGGGCCAAGATAGGAAACCACCGGCAAAATACCGGCTTTCAGGGCATGACGGGTGATCATGACCCGTTCCGGCAGGCCTTTGGCGCGGGCCGTACGGACAAAGTTGGATCGTAAAACCTCGATCATGGAGCCGCGGGTGAGGCGGGCGATATAGGCGATTTGCGGCAGGGCAAGGGCGATAATGGGCAGAACAACCTGGTCAAGCCCCTGTTCCCAGCCGCCAACAGGTAGCCAGCGCAAATAAACCCCGAATATAAGGGTTAAAAGCGGCGCCATAACGAAGTTTGGAATGGTAATGCCTGTCATGGCCGTTGCCATAACCGCGTAATCAAGTTTGGAGTTTTGTTTTAAAGCCGCCAGCGTTCCCAGTAGCGTGCCAAAGATCAAAGCCAGAAAAATGGCCGATCCCCCCAATGTCAGCGACACGGGGAAGCCACGAAATATCAGTTCGGTCACGGTAAAGTCGCGATACTGGAAAGACGGGCCGAAATCGCCCTGTACCACATCACCCAGATAGCGGCCATATTGCATCCATAACGGTTCATCAAGGTGATAAACGGCGTTCAGGTTGGCGGCGACCTCGGGCGGGACAGAACGTTCCTTGTCAAACGGTCCGCCCGGTGCGGTGCGGATCAGAAAGAATGACAGGGTGACAATGATAAAAAGCGTCGGGATCGCCCCGAGCAATCGTTTGAGCGTAAAGCCAAGCATCTGATTATCCCCAAAGCCTGTCCGCCGCGCAAGGTGGTTACGCGGCGGACAGTGCGTTCAGACTGTTAATCGAACGATTATTTTTCGATATACAGGTACTGCGAACGAACATGGTCCATCACGTTGACATGGCCTTTGCCATCGGCATCCCAGCCTTTGACATAGGATTTGATCATGTGCTTGGTCACATAGTGATAGATCGGGGCAACAGCGTTGGCTTTCAGGAAGATTTCCTCGGCATTGCGCAGCAGTTCCATCCGTTTTTCGGAATCCTGCTCGTTCGAGGCTTCGTCCATCAGCTTGTCAAATTCCGGGTCGTCAAAGCCGGTATCGTTCAGGCCGGAGTCTGATTTCCACAGTTCCAGGAAGGTGTTGGGGTCGTTGTAATCGCCAATCCAGCCAGCGCGGAAGACCTGGGTTTTTTCCTTGGCTTTACGGGTTTCAAGGAAGACCTTGAATTCTTCGTTAACCAGGTTGACCTTGGCGCCAAAGACGCTTTTCCACATCGAGGCAATCGCAATGGCGATTTTCTTATGGTTGTCGTTGGTGTTGTAACGAATTTCGACAGTAACGGGGTTATCCTTGGAATAACCGGCTTCCTGATACAGCTTGTAAGCTTTTTCGTTACGTTCCTTTTGGGTCATGTCCTTGAAATCGGCATAGACAGGGGTGTAACCGGTCATGCCCGGCACGACATAGGCATAAGCCGGAACTTCGCCAGCGGTGACGATTTTGTCCATCAGGATGTCGCGGTTGATTGCCAGCGAAAAGGCTTCGCGCAGCTTGGCATTATCAAACGGCGGCTTGGTCATGTTAAAGCCGTAGTAATAAACGCCCAGATAGTTCGACACGACGAATTCGTCGTTCATGTTGTCACGGATCCATTTGATCTGGTCGTTCGGGACTTCATAGGTCCAGTCCAGTTCGCCGGCGCGGAAACGCTTCAGTTCGGCGGTGGTGCTTTCGGTCGGATAGTAAATAACCTTGTCAAGCTTGACGCTATCGGCATTCCAGTAGCTGTCATTTTTGCTTAGCACGATGCGCGATTGCGGGTTCCATTCGTCCAGTTTGAAGGCACCGTTGGTGACCGAATTGCCCGGGCGGGTCCACTGGTCGCCAAATTTTTCAACAGCAGCCTTGTTTACCGGATAGCTGATGGAGTGGGTCAGCAAACCGAGGAAATAGGGGGTCGGGCCAGCAAGGTCCACTTCAAGGGTTTTGTCGTCAATTGCCTTGGCGCCGAGTTCTTTTGGCTCCATTTTGCCAGATGTAATGTCATCGGCATTTTTGATCGGCGCCAGAAGGAACGAATATTCAGAACCGGTTTTGGGATCAACTGCGCGCTGCCAGGCATAAACAAAGTCGCCGGCTGTAACAGGGTCGCCGTTGGTCCATTTGGCATCATCGCGGATTTTGAAGGTGTAGGTCAGGCCGTCTTCGCTGACTTTCCAGCTTTCGGCTTCGCCGGGTACAATTTTACCGCTGGCTTCTTCACCAACCAGGCCTTCATACAGATCACGCAGAATGTGCGAGGCTGGAACATCTTCGGCAATTTGCGGATCAAGGCTGCCCGGCTCGGAGCCATTGCCACGGTTCAGCACCATTTCAGCCTGTGCTGCAACCGGCGCGAGTGCAGCCATGCTGCCTGCAAGAAGGCCAGTGCCGATAAGGAAAGCTCGTGACGAATTAAAGAAGCCGTGCACGAGACCCCCTTTGGTCTTCGTGATGAATGACATTCAGTATGTCTCCCTTTGTTTTTGTTTGGTCGCCCTGGAGCGGGAAGCATCCCCACTAATGCGTACGCGAAAATACTGATGACAAACATTGTTTCCTGCAAGCGGCAATTCCATAAATTGGAAACAATTGAAAATTATTTGCGCAAAATTGAGATAATTTTAGGTGATATTTCCAAATACAACCAATTGACGGTTTATAGTTGCGCCTGTTGGGGCGTAGTACAATGTCATGAGATTTGCCTAAACCGTTGCTGCGCAAGGCTTGATAAAGCATGGCAACCAGGCTGGCCTAAACCGCCCATATGCTTGATCAAGCTATGTATTTTCCTGCCTTCTGGGTTGCGCGCATAAATTTTTTGCTAATCACCTTCTGGGCGAATGGGCAGGCAAGCCCCGGTGTTCATGTGATTTTTTCTGGAATAAGCGTTTGAAAATAAATAATTAATTCTCAAAATGGCAAAATCGCGTTAACCGATTCGACGACGAAGATTTTCAGTTGGGCAATGTGATGCGACTCGATGATTCTAAACATCTTTTTTCATGCAGTGATTTTGTTCACATCATCGCGGAATGTTGCCTTTAAAACAGGCAGTTTGCTAAATTTATGGGCATTTAGCCGTAAGCGGTTTTCATGAAAATTGGGTGGCTTTGTCACCTGTGGTAGAAAACAATTTCCTGAAAACCATGCACAGGTATTGTTAGTCCAAACGGGTTGACGATCTGCTTAATGATCGTTGCGTCAGTTAAAAACAAAATTTGCAGGGCAGGAAAAATGCATGACCAAGAACAACCCGCCTAATGTCTGGCAAGACCTTTCGGCTGACTGGCTTAACTGGGCGGACCGTCTTGCTGCGCAGGCCGGAAAAATTAATCGTTATCTGATTGATGCCCTTAATCTGCCAGCCCTTGATGCGGCATCCCCGGGCCGGGATTTGCAGGTGCTTGATCTGGCATCGGGGGTTGGGGAACCGGCATTTTCGATTGCGCAGATGCTGGCCGGGAATACGACCGGCCGTGGTGACGATAGTGCCGCTGGTGCGGGCGGAAACAAAGACAACGGAAACGGTGCCGACGGGACTATACCAGTGCTGGCGGGCCGGGTTGTTGCCTCTGATATTGTGTCAGGCATGTGTCGCGGGTTGGCCGCGCGCGCCGTGGCTGAAGGCATTGGTAACCTGAATGTCGTTACGGCGGACATGGAAGCCTTGCCGTTTGCGGCTCGGACGTTTGATGCCATATCGTGCCGGTTTGGTGTGATGTTTTGTCATCGGCCCGATTTGGCTCTTGCTGAAAGTTATCGTGTTTTGGTGCCTGGGGGCAGGGCCGGGTTTATGGTGTGGGCCCCCATGGCGGATAACCCGTTATTTATTGCAATGGATAAGGTTTTGCGTGCTGAAATCGGCATTGGATTTGACAGTGCCGGCTTGAATTTGTTCGGGTTTGCTGATCCGGAAACATCACTTGCACGGATGAGAAAGGCCGGATTTACCGATATATCGCTTTCCACCCGGGCCCCCGTGGGGCGCATTCCCGAAAATGCGGCCTTCTGGCGACCGCAGATGGAAATGCTGTTTGGACCATATTTGCGCCATGCCGGGGAAAAACGGTGTTTGGCAATTGATGCTGCCATGCGGGCAGAACTGGCGCAATTTGTTGATGAGGCTTATTTTCGGGTGCCTGTATGCTTTCATATCCTATCCGGTAGTAGGGGGACTTAAACTTTAATAGGTCAAAAAAACTTGCCTTTTTTTGCTGCACGTGCGAGATGGAAAGCTTGGCGAGCCGTTCTGTCGGGTTAAAAACCGGCGTAATGGCTCCCCCTGTCGTAGCACCAGGTAAAAAACACGCAAAGGTTTGGGATAATGAAAACCATCGTCGTCTGTTCGGGCGGGCTGGATTCTGTTACATTGGCGCATAAGGTTGCGCGTGAACACAGTCTGCACGCCCTGATTTCCTTTGATTATGGTCAGCGCCATAAAAAGGAACTGGATTTCGCCGCTGATGCCGCCCGGGATTTGGGGGTTCGCCATCATGTGGTTGATTTAACACCGGTTGGCGCATTGCTGACGGGGTCGTCATTGACCAGCGACGATGTTGCTGTGCCCGATGGCCATTACGCAGAAGAAACCATGCGGATTACCGTGGTGCCCAATCGTAATGCCATTATGATGTCAGTGGCGTTTGGTGCGGCGGCCAGTGCCGGTGCTGACGCGGTTGCTGCGGCCATGCATGGCGGTGACCATTTTATCTATCCCGATTGTCGGCCCGACTTTATCGACGCCTTTCAGAAAATGCAAAACCACGCATTGGACGGTGTCGCGAAAATCCGTCTCTATACACCGTTTATCAACGCGACCAAGGCCGATATCGCCGCCGAAGCCGGACGGCTGGGTGTGCCGATTGACCGGACATGGTCGTGTTATAAAGGGGAAGAAGTTCATTGCGGGCGTTGTGGTACCTGTGTTGAACGTCGCGAGGCGCTGGAACTGGCCCGTGTACCTGATCCCACGGTTTATATTGACCGTGAATACTGGAAACAGGCCCGTGCTGAACATGCCATGCGCAAAATGGCAGAAAACGCCCCCAAGGTTTGATCCGCCCCGGAAGGCAAAAACATGCCGGGCGCGGTACACAGCATGTGCCAGCCTTGCACGTTTGAAAATTCCGGCACCTGTTGGCTAACCGGCAGTCTTGTTATCTTTACGGGTCATGCACAAAAGGCATTTTCGCCGGGCGCAACAACGGGTCACCGTACGATTATGGCTATTTCTAACACCGGTTAATGCGGCCCTGTTTGGGGGCGGGATTAACCATGGATGATACCGTGTAAATTTTGCGCGACCGGATATGTCATACCCAGCCAGGTTTGAAACGCCCGGACCGCGCCGTATAACAGAGCCAATAAATGTTCAGAATTACCAAGCAGTTTGCTTTTTCGGCCTCTCATGTTCTGGGGGGGCTTTCGCAGGATCATCCGTGCGCGCGCCTGCATGGGCATAATTATATTGTCGAGATTGAATTGCAGGCTGCAACGCTTGATAGCCGGGGTTTTGTGCGCGATTATCGCGAATTGACCCCGCTAAAACGCCTGATTGACGATGAATTTGATCATCGCCATTTAAATGATGTTCTGGGTCATGATCACGTCACGGCTGAAAACATGGCACAGTTTTTTTATGACTGGGCCAAGGGCCGCTGGCCGGAGGTTTCCGCTGTACGGGTGTCGGAAACCCCTAAAACCTGGGCGGAATATCGCCCATGAGCCAGCACAGCGCCCCTGCCTTGCTTGCACCGGATTGTTCGTCTGTGGCCGACCCCGTTATGGATGGCGACAGCGACAAAGTGCGCCAGCACGGCAAAATTCGCATTTCCGAAATATTCGGCCCCACGGTTCAGGGGGAAGGTGCGCTTTTGGGGATGCCGACGGTTTTTGTCCGTACCGGCGGGTGTGATTTTCGGTGTTCGTGGTGCGATACATTATATGCCGTGGACCCGGCCTTTCGTGCCGACTGGCAGCCAATGGATGCGAATGGCATTTTGGCCCGGGTTTGCGAACTGTCCAATGACCGGCCTGTTTTAGTGACACTTTCCGGCGGAAACCCGGCCATTCAGCCGCTGGAAACCCTGATTGATCAGGGGCATGAACAGGGCTTTACCTTTGCCATTGAAACCCAGGGCAGCATCGCACGCCCATGGTTTGCCAAACTTGATCATTTGACCTTAAGCCCCAAGCCGCCCTCAAGTGGTACCGTTTTTAAGGCCGATGATCTTGCTGCCTGCATTGTCGCAGCACGCAAGGGCGAGGGAGCCGGGCCCGCCATTACGTTGAAATTTCCCGTAGCAGATGACGATGACCTGGCTTTTGCCAATCATGTGCGACAGTTACATGCGGATATTCCGTGCTATCTGCAACCGGTAAATGCCACCCCTGCTGCCCCGCATCCCGACGGGGCAAATGGCGTCGATATTGATGCCCTGACCGAAAAATACCGCTGGCTGGTAGATCAGGTTGCGCAAAAAGGCTGGTTTGATGTGCGTGTCGTGCCGCAATGGCATGTCCATGTGTGGGGTAATTTGCGCGGGGTTTAACGGCTTTTTTCCGTTCTATACCCATTATCGATAAGAAGAACGCATCGATAATTCGATAGGTGCGACGGTGTTGCGCACCCCGTGCCGCGAAAGACAAAGGCTTCGTCGCGTCCGCCCGCCGGGTAAGCGGCTTGTTAACCGGTTTCGGTCAACAAGCTTTGGTCAATGTCGCTGGCTTGTGATCTGCGGTTGCTTTTTTTATCGGCCAGTATTGTGGGCTTTTGGCATTGCCCTATACAGAAAACGCGCAAATGTACCAACATTCTGTCGCAAATATTCAATTTGCACCGCAATGGTTATGTCAACCTTGCAAATAATAAACTTTTGGGTTTATTTTTTTGAGGGTGCCTTTTCACATGGTCTTTTGTTCCGGTGAAAGGTGCGCGGCGTCGAAACGCAATATTTCCCTTCTGCCGCTGCTTTGGGTTCTGCATTTCATTGAAAAGATGAGAATCTTTTTTATTCCAAAATGAATATCTGACGAAACTCATAAAACGGCAGGGTTCGCACCTTTTAGGTGATTGGAAATATAAAAAATAAAATAATCAAAGCCTCAAAATATTCGGGGGCAATCAGGCAGAGGAGGGCAGTATATGAGTGAGACTGGTATACCCGCGCCAGAGGGTGATTCAGAGGTAATCGAGACCGATTATGTCATTGGTCAGGATAATATTTCCAAACAGATTGGCCCATTTGGCCTTGATATTCATAATCCGGTTTTCGTGATATCCGGATTGACGATTGTTGCTTTTGTCCTGCTGACATTGGCGCTTCAAAATCAGGCGGGCGCCGTATTTAACGAACTACGGGACTGGCTTACCTCGACATTTGACTGGTTCTTTCTTCTTGCAGGCAATGTTTTTGTCCTGCTGTGCCTGTTTCTGATTGTTTCGCCCTATGGCAAGGTTCGGATCGGGGGACAAGATGCAACGCCGGATTATTCCTATTCCGGCTGGTTTGCCATGCTGTTTGCAGCGGGGATGGGCATCGGCCTGATGTTCTACGGCGTCTCGGAGCCGATTTCTCACTTTTCATCATCCTTCGCAGACAATGCAGGAACAGCAGCAAGTTGGGCGCCACTTGGCGGTGCACCAGGCAATGCCCTGGAAGCCCGGCATCTGGGGATGGCTGCAACCATCTTTCACTGGTGCCTGCATCCGTGGGCGATCTATGCCATTGTGGCGCTGTCGCTGGCGATTTTCTCGTATAACAAGGGCCTTCCCTTGACGATGCGCTCGATATTCTATCCGGTGTTTGGCGAGCGGATATGGGGGTGGCCTGGTCACATTATTGATATTCTTGCCGTTTTCGCGACGCTTTTTGGCCTTGCCACGTCATTGGGTTTCGGGGCAGAGCAGGCCAATGCAGGCCTTCATCACGTTTTTGGCCTGCCGGTTAATGAAGTCTCAAAAGTATTGCTGATCGTCGGCATCACAGGCATTGCGCTGGTATCCGTTGTTGCGGGCCTTGATGCGGGTGTGAAGCGCCTGTCAGAAATTAATATGGTGCTGGCAGCATTGCTGCTTCTGTTTGTGGTGCTTGTCGGTCCGACCTGGGCAATCATTTCAGGCTTTTTCACCAACCTTTACGAATATGCCCGCTATTTGCCCGAATTGTCGAACCCCTTTGGCCGTACGGATGACAATTTCCGCGATGGTTGGACCGCCTTTTACTGGGCCTGGTGGATTTCGTGGTCACCTTTTGTTGGTATGTTTATTGCCAGGATTTCGCGGGGGCGAACGGTTCGCGAGTTCATTGTTTGTGTTCTCATTATTCCGTCGCTTGTTTCGGTATTCTGGATGACAGCCTTTGGTGGCACTGCAATCAGCCAGATCGTCAATGACGGGTATCAGGCCGTTGTTGATGCACCGCTCGAACTTAAACTGTTTTCAATGCTTGAGGCATTGCCGCTTCAGGCGATCACGTCATTCATTGGTATTTGTCTGGTGATTGTCTTTTTCGTCACGTCGTCGGACTCTGCATCCCTTGTGATCGACACGATTACGGCGGGTGGCAAGGTTGACGCGCCCCTTCCGCAGCGTGTTTTTTGGGCCAGCTTTGAAGGGCTGGTTGCTATTGCACTTTTGCTAGGCGGCGGATTGGGGGCGTTGCAGGCAATGGCGGTTTCAACAGGCTTCCCCTTTACCTTTGTTTTGTTGCTTGCCTGTTATGCCATCGTCAAAGGTTTGGCAAGCGAACCACGCTAATCTAAAAAGCCGAATTTAACCAACAACACCCCGTGTAAATGCACGGGGTGTTGTTGGTTTGCGGCCAATTTTCTTTTCTCTGTCTTTGGTCATGTGAATGGTGCAGTTTGTCCTTGCTACCAGCATGATCGTAGTGCGTAATGGCGGGGTAACCAGCCTGGCAGTTACACTGAAATTTCCCGTACCAGACACAAAAAATGTTGTATTCGCCGATCCTGTGCGGCGGGCACAGGCGATATTTTGTGTTGTCTGTACCCGGTAAATACTTCCCCATTGTTGCGCCACGTCCTTGGGGCGCAATTGATATTGATGTTCTATCGGCAGCTTTGGCGGGTGGGTGGACCCGTTTTTCAAACGGGTCGGTATGATGCGCGTGCCATGTGGCAATGGCGCATGTTTCAGGTTTTCGTTTTTTCGTTCCGGCGACAGGGTTTCCCATGGTCATTTTACGTCTTCAATCCCCCGATCATCCCGCGATTAAAAATCTGTTTCAACAGGCAGATCATCGCAGTGCCTCTCTTTATCCGGGGCTGGATCGTTCGGGCACAAGCGCACAGCATTTGATCGCGCAGGGGGCACGTTTTTTTGCTGCTTGTGATAAAACCAGCGGCCAGATTGTCGGATGCGGTGGTTATGTGCCCATGCCTGATCATGGCACCGAGGTGCCGGACATGTTGCCATCTCCGCCTGCGGCGGGGCAAGGGGCCGGAACAGTGGAAATCAAACGTTTGTTTGTCGACCCGTTGGCAAGGCGGCAGGGCATTGCCCGACAGATCATGGTCTGTATCGAGGATAATGCCCGTAAATCGGGGTGTCAGGCGATTTATCTGGAAACAGGTGTCAAATCAACGGCGGCAATTTTGCTTTATCAGTCGCTTGGTTTTGTTCGTTGTGCGCCATTCGGTCCGTATCAGGATGATGATAACAGTGTTTTCATGCGAAAGCCGCTGGTGGCGGAAAATACCATTACGGAAGCCTTCACATAAAACCCGAAAGCGGCATTTGAATGTGATGCCCGTGTGAAAACTGTATCTGCCCGATCTTGCCCCAAAATGATCACGATTTGTCTCAATCGCAGAATACCGCAGTTTTTGAAGTGATTTTGAGTCAAAAAGCCGCAAGTCATGCTTATTGCAATCTTTTGTGCGGAACAAGAAACATCATCCCGCGTTTGAGATGGTGTGTAGAGAATACAAAACAATCTCAAGATCAAGGATCAGGAGAACATCATGTCTACTTTCTTGAAACGCTTTTTTGCTTTGGCCATCATTGCCGGTTTCGGCATGGGGTTGGCCGCTTGTGAAACCGCTGACGGTTTTGGCAAGGATGTCGAAAAGCTGGGTGACAACATTCAGGAAGGCGCCAACTGATTCTTTCCGGGCGCAGGCTCGCGACCGATCGGTTTTGGCTGACGGCTGGTATAAAACTTGAACAGAAAACACGGGCAATTTACCGGCCGCCTGAAAATATAATAACAACAGGAGAATTTTGATGCTTGGTTGGGCAATTTTCTGTCTTGTCTTGGCATTGCTGGCCGCCGTTCTTGGTTTTGGCGGGCTTGCCGGAACATTTGTTGGAATCGCAAAGATTTTGTTCTTTGTCTTTATCGTTCTATTTGTGGTGTCGTTGCTGGTCAACGCCCTGCGGGGGCGCCGCCCGCCCGTTTAGGCCGATACGTATGAAGGTAATCAAGTGATTGCCACAGACACAAAAACGGACCCTGCAAAGGGTCCGTTTTTGTGTCTGGAAGGTGGGTTTGCGACAGTTTTTATTATGTTTTTTGCGCTTCTTGTCCGTTTTGCTGCCATTCGCCAGGGGGCTTTCCGGTAATGCGTAAAAATTCCCGGTTAAAATTTGACTTGGTGTTAAAACCGCTATCAAGCATGGCTGTCGTTACGTTTTGACCCTGCAACAGCAACGAACAGGCGTGGCGAACCCTGTAGCCGTTAATATAACGCGACACATTTTCACCTGTAACCGCATTGATCGCCGTTGAAAGCTGTTTAAGGGGTAATCCCATTTTACGCGACAGGCGCGCCAGCGTCAGGTCCGGGTCCAGATATAGCGGGTCACGATCAAGCAAGGCGGCCAGCTGATGCATGATTTTTGCGTGCTGATCGGTTTGGACGGTCGGGGTGGTAGCGGTGGTTTGGGGTGTTCGGGCTGCCGATGCTGTGTCGTAATTGGTTTCGATATCGTGTGACAGGCACAAATAGCCAATTACCAGCAACGCAACCGAGGATGAAATGCTTAAAATCCAGCCGGGAAAAGCGACAAAGCCGTAAGCCAGCGACAGGTTGATCAGCGCATCACCACCTGCCGATATGATCAGCGCCACAGCGATTACACGCCATATTGTGGCGGGCAAATGCCCCGCCGACAGGCGCGTATGGGCCAGATCGTCCTTCATCACATGCAGCATTGTCAAAATGGCAATGCCATACCCGGTAAACAGCATGATCAGCAGGGCATCAATGGCCATCGGCACAAGAAAAATGCAGGTGATAACCAGCACCGGGACCAGCAGGTGAAGGTAATCCCTGATCCGGGTTTGAACCCGAAGGCAGCTTTCAAGAAAGGCCACCCAGACAATGGCGGGAATAAGCGATGCTGTAACAGGTTGAAGCCAGTGAAGTGCTGTTATGCCGTAATATTGTACAAGCGACGTAATCACACTTTGCACTGCGCAAGCCACGAGCAATACCAGTAAAAAAGGTTGCCCGCGCCTGCGCGAAATATTGCGCAGAAACAAAAAAGCCAGCACCAGGGCAATGATCATGGGCAGCGGTAAAACAAGCATCAGAGAGATTTCACTTTACGGCCATTGGGGTTCAACCGGCTTTTGGCGGGTTTAATCAGGTTCAACAGGTTTCATACCAGTTTTCGCCAAGGAAGACATATGCAGAAACGGGTTCTAAAACCGGTTTTGCGTGTCCTAAAACCGGTTTCAGGACGCAACGATGTGCCATAACAGGGCAATTTCAAACCGTTGAAATTTAAAACACGGATTGAGATCATGAAATATCTAACATCTGTTTTGAGTATGGCTACCGGGTTGTGGTTATTGGCTGGATCGGCGGCGTTGGCGGGGAATCCACCAGCCGGCGATTATGCCGGTTACGACCGGTTTGATGTGCGGGCGGCCCATCGTTCGCAGCCGCTTTCGGCATCGGTCTGGTATCCTGCCGGGACGCACATTTATCATGCACCGGTTGGCAAAAGCCCGATATGGCAAGCAACCGAGGCTTATATTGGCGCGGCCATTGCGCCGGGCCGCCATCCGCTGGTGGTGTTTTCGCATGGTTCTGGCGGTAATATGGACCAAATTGGCTGGTTATCATCACAGCTGGCGTTGCGCGGGGCGATTGTTTTGGCGGTTAACCATCCAGGCACAACCAGCGGTGATTCATCGCCTCGACGTACCATGTATGTTGGTCAACGATCAGCCGATATCTCCGCCGCCCTTGATCAGATCCTCGCCAATCCCGAATTTGCGCCGTATATCGACCCGTTCCGTATTTCTGCCGTGGGGTTTTCGCTTGGCGGCACAACCGTCTTAAACCTGGCCGGTGCCCGGTTTGATCCTGAATTGATGGCCGAATATTGTGCGAAACTTGGCGATCAGGCGCAAGACTGCCGGTTTTATCGCAAAGGCGGGGTCGATTTTAGCCACCTTCCCGCTGATTTTTCGGCAACGTCCCGCGATGGGCGTATTGGCCGGATCGTTGCCATCGAACCGGGCATGACCTATGCGGTTAACAATAGCAGCCTTGCCGCCGTTACCGCCCCGGTTTTGTTCATTGGCCTTGGTGGCGAAAATGGCTGGAAAGCGGGGGATGTGGGGTCAACGGGAAGTAACCTTGTGGCGAAAATGAAAAATGCGTCGCAAGTGGTTTTCAGCCCGGCATTCCACCTGACATTTCTGGCGGAATGTGTGCCAGGTGCCGCCGAAATATTAAAACAAGCCGACGATGACGACCCGGTTTGCACTGACCCGCAAGGCACCAGCCGAAAAGAGGTGCATTACCAGATTATCAAGGCAATTGCCGCATTTCTGAAACTTTGACCAGCGGGTTTTGTCGCCCGTTATGGGGCCGGTTTGCCGGTTTTGGTTGAAAATGCCGTTATCACAATAACAGGACCGCAATTTTTGTAGGGTGCGGGCATGATTTCGTTATATTTTGCGCATTAATCAAATCGGGTTCATTGCGCCGGTTGCCTGTTCGGGGCTGGCGCATGATCCTTGTTGTGACGTTTTATGTGCTTTGTGCGAAAGCAGGAGAATACGGGTAATGGAAAAGCGGATCCGCAATGCTGTGGTAATTTTGGTGATGATGGCATTTGGTGTTGCGCTGGCAGGTTGTGAAACCGCCGACGGGTTTGGCAAGGATCTGGAAAAGCTGGGGCAAAATATCCAGAAAAAGGCGAATTAACATCATACACATTTGCGCCCGTCGCACCGGATATGCCGGTGAAGCACGTTGTATTGTTGCCGTGCTGCAAGACGTTGATGTGTTGTGTTCCAAAGAGGGTTGTCGTGATTACCTGTTATTTGAAATACGTGATTGATATGCATAAAATCCCCGAATTCGAGGATTATGCCCGGCGCTGGATTCCCATTGTTAACCGCATGGGCGGCACGCATCACGGGTATTTTCTGCCTCATGAAGGGGCCAGCAACATTGCCTATGCCCTGTTCAGCTTTCCCAGCCTTGCCGCGTACGAAGATTATCGCAATCGCATGGCGGATGATGCCGACTGTGTTGCAACGCTGGATCTTGAAAAGCGTAACCGCAGTATCATGAGTTATGAACGTAGTTTCATGCGGCCGGTTCTTGGTTAGCGGTTACGATTGGCTGTGCGGCAAGGTTATGGTTGCGATGATATCGGCCATGAGATTGGCGGCGGATAAAACGCAGAAATCATGCCATAAACACCGAAAAGCCTTTCCCCGACTGGACAGCGCAAGGCCGAGCCGCTAAACAGGGCAGTCAACCCGCCGTAAAGCGGGTGTTTTGTTCCGCGTTTTCCGGGTTGGAGAGAGATGCAGACCGTTAACGATATCCGCACCACGTTTTTGGAATTTTTCCGCAAAAACGGCCACGAGGTCGTTTCTTCCAGCCCGCTGGTGCCGCGCAATGACCCGACCCTGATGTTTACCAACGCAGGGATGGTGCAATTTAAAAATGTTTTTACCGGGCAAGAGCAACGCGATTATTCGCGTGCGACCACCTCGCAGAAATGCGTGCGGGCCGGGGGCAAACATAACGACCTTGAAAATGTGGGGCATACGGCGCGCCATCACACGTTCTTTGAAATGCTGGGCAATTTTTCGTTCGGCGATTATTTCAAGGAAAACGCGATTGAATTCGCCTGGAACCTGATCACGAAGGAATATGGCCTTCCGGCAGATAAATTGCTGGTGACCGTCTATCATACCGATGACGAGGCCCACGGTCTTTGGAAGAAAATTGCCGGACTGACGGATGACCGTATCATTCGGATTCCGACCTCGGACAATTTCTGGTCCATGGGCGATACCGGCCCGTGTGGTCCGTGTTCGGAAATTTTCTTTGATCATGGCGATCATATCTGGGGTGGCCCCCCGGGCAGTGCGGATGAAGATGGCGACCGTTTCATCGAAATCTGGAACCTGGTGTTCATGCAATATGAACAGCTGGCCAATGGCACCCGTCTGGACCTGCCCAAACCATCAATCGATACCGGCATGGGGCTGGAACGCGTTGCTGCCGTGTTGCAGGGCAAGCACGACAATTACGACATTGATTTGATGCGCGCCCTGATCGAAGCATCGGCCGATGTGACCAATACCGACCCCGACGGGCCGTTTAATGTGTCGCACCGCGTGGTTGCCGACCATTTGCGCTCTACCAGCTTTTTGATTGCCGATGGTGTTTTGCCGTCCAATGCCGGCCGCGGTAACGTGTTACGCCGTATCATGCGTCGTGCGATGCGTCATTTGCACATGATCGGCACCAAAGATCCGCTGATGTATAAGCTGGTTCCGGCCCTTGTGCGCAAAATGGGGGCTGCCTACCCCGAACTGGTTCGTGCGCAGGCATTGATCGAAGAAACACTGAAGCTGGAAGAACACGGCTTTAAAACCATGCTCGACCGTGGTTTGAAGATGCTGGATGACGCGACGCTTGATATGGGCGAAGGCGCAGTTCTGCCAGGCGAAGTGGCGTTCAAGCTGTATGATACCTATGGGTTCCCGCTTGATTTAACCGCCGATGCCCTTAAACCGCGCAAGATCGAAATTGACGAAAGCGGTTTTTCATCCGCCATGGAAGAACAAAAGGCCAAGGCCCGTGCGGCATGGTCAGGTTCGGGCGAAGCGGCAACCGAGGAAGTCTGGTTCGATTTGAATGACCGTTTGGGTGCGACCGAATTTTTGGGTTATGAAACGGAAAGTGCCGAAGGCGTCATTACGGCCATCATCGTGGATGGTAAGGAAACCGACATAGCCAAAGCTGGCGATGCCGTTGCCATTTTGGCCAATCAGACACCGTTTTTTGGTGAGTCCGGTGGCCAGCAGGGTGATGCCGGTGTGATCAAAACCGCCAAGGGCGCGGTGATTGAAATTGCCGATACCCAGAAAAAACTGGGCAGCCTGCATGTGCATATCGGCAAGGTTGTTTCGGGTGAAATTAAAACCGGCGATGAAGCCGAATTCAAGGTGGACCATATCCGCCGTGCCAGCCTGCGTGCCAACCATTCGGCAACGCATTTGCTGCATGCTGTGATGCGCAAACATCTGGGCGGCCACGTCACCCAGAAAGGGTCGCTCGTCGCACCGGATCGTTTGCGTTTTGACGTGTCGCACCCCAAACCCGTCACAGCCGAAGAAATTGCCGTGATCGAAACCGATGTGAACCGCCTTGTTCGCGAAAATACCGAAGTCGTCACCCGTTTGATGACCCCGGATGAAGCGATTGAACTGGGCGCTATGGCACTGTTTGGTGAAAAATACGGCGATGAAGTCCGTGTTGTTTCCATGGGCCTGCCCGAAGACAAATCCTTTGCCTATTCGCTGGAATTGTGCGGCGGCACCCACGTCAAACGCACGGGCGATATTGGCCAGTTTAAAATTGTTTCCGAAGGGGCGGTTTCCAGCGGTGTGCGCCGGATCGAAGCCCTGAGCGGGGCTGATGCTGCCAATTACATGGCAAATCGTGACCGTTTGTTGCAGTCTGTCGCCGGTGATTTGAAAGCTGTTCCCGAAGATGTGCCCGAACGTGTGCGCGCCCTTCAGGATGAACGTCGCCGTCTGGAACGCGAAGTTTCCGATTTGCGCAAAAAACTGGCGACCGGCGGTGCTGGTGGCGCCGGCGGTGCCGAAGGTTTCAAGGAAATTAACGGCGTTAAAATTTCGTTCCGTGTTCTTGAAGGTATTCCGGCCAAGGAACTTAAAGGCATGGTCGATGAATTGCGCAGCCAGATGGGATCGGGCATTGCTGCCCTGATCGCGCTTGACGGCGGCAAGGCATCCATCGTGGTTGGTATGACCGAAGATTTGGTCGCAACCCATAACGCGGTTGATTTGCTGCGCATTGGTGTGGCCGAACTGGGTGGCAAAGGCGGTGGTGGCCGCCCTGATATGGCACAGGGCGGTGGGCCCGATGGTGACAAGGCCGCACAGGCACTGGCCGCGATTGAAGCCAAACTGGCCGGTTAAATTTTCGGCACAACCGTTGTGCTGTTTTGCTGATATCAAACGAAAAACCCCGTTGCGTTTCTGTAGCGGGGTTTTTTGTTTGTGGGTGCTATTTGTGTTGACCCCTGTCAATCAGATCAGTTCTTTGGGGCAAACGGCTTTGTCGGTAAAGATGCGCCAGCCCAGATTCATTCCGGCGGCCCCCAGTAAAATTGCCGCAGCACCGGCAATTTGACCGGGGCTTAGACGATGGTCAAAGGCGATGACGTCCACCAGTATGGCGACAACAGGGTACAAAAAGGTCAATGAACCTTGCAGATGTGTGGGCAGTTTTTGAACGGCGCTATACATCAGCACATAGATCAGCCCGGTATGAACCACGCCAATAGTGATTAGTGCCAACCAGGAAAAGGCAGTGGCGGGCAGGTTATCAAAGCTGGCAAACGGGGCCAGCATCAGCAGGCCAACACAAACCTGTATTAGCGCGATCAGATGTGGCGGAGTGCCTTTCAGTTTTTTGGTGATGATGGTGGCAACAGCCCAGAAAAACGCGGCAGCCAATGCCATAAAAACCCCTGAAAATTGCGTGATGCTGGTGTCTTTGCCATTGCTGTTGCCAGCAATAATCAACAACAGCCCGCCAAACGCCACCCCAAGCCATAGCAGCTTGTTTGCTGTTATTTTTTCCCCTGCAAACAGGGCACCTAACCCCAAAAGAATAAAGGGCTGCGTGTTATAAAGGGCGGTGGAAATAGAGATGGATGCCATTTTAAAAGAAGCAAACAGCAACAGCCAGTTCGTAACAATAGCCCCGCCGCCCAGAGCCGACCATAACAAGGTGCGCCAGGTTAAATGCCCGCGTAACAGGCCAAAGGCCGCGCATATGATAACCAGGGCAACCGCGCCAAAGGTACAGCGCCAGAAAACAACATTAATGGCTGACTGCCCTGAAACGATTACAAACCAGCCAATGGTGCCTAAAATCATCATGGCGGTTGCCATTTCGATTGTACCGCGTGTCTTTTCATTCATCGGAATTCTCCGCGCATCTGAAAATATGTGATGGCGGTATTTTCGCGGTTTTTCTGTTTTTGTTATATGGTTTGAAGTTGAAGTTTTTGCAGTTTTGCCTTTTTAATAAAGGTCAAACTAGGTCAAATCGAAAGAAGATAAGGTGATGGACGAAACAGACCAAAAAATACTAAACGCGTTGATTGCTGATTCGCGCATGTCACAAAAAGAGCTGGCCGCCCGGGTTGGTTTGTCGGCACCGGCCGCGGCGGACCGGGTGCGTCGCCTTGAAGAACGCGGAGTAATACGGGGGTTTACCGTTGATATAAACCCCGAAGCCCTGGGATATCCGTTGCAGGCAATTGTGCGTATTCGTCCTTTACCGGGAAAGCTGCATATTGTTGAACAGCTTATTTGTGAAATTCCCGAATTTGGTGAATGCGACAAAGTAACGGGCGATGACTGCTTTGTGGCGCGTTTATATGTGCGCAGTGTCGCCGAGCTTGATGGATTGCTGGATCAAATTGTTGATAATGCGGAAACCAATACATCAATTGTGAAAGCCAAACCGGTGGAACGCCGTATGCCTCCCTTCATTCGGGACTAGTTTTTTCTTAGTTTTGGCCGGTTTCCAAAGGCGTTTCCTGCCATTGTGCGCTGGATCGTAGAACTCGACGGGCGGCTTTTTCCACATCGCGGCGATCGTCAGGTTCGCCAATTTCGCGCCGGGCGGTATTGATGATGATTTGGGCCTGACGGCGAATTTCGTCGCGCTGGCGGGCCGAGCTGATAAACGGGATCAAACCTTCAAGCACCTCGGCAATTGGAATGAGCACATCGGGCTTTTGCACGGCAGCCTGTCTTATCTGGTCAATTGCAGCACTTAACATGCCACTGAAATCGGAAATGGGGCCACTAAGGCGGGCGATGTTGTGGTCATCCATCCATAACCCGGCGGGGTAAACAAATGCCAGGGTGTGGCGCATGGCCCGACCCAGTCGATAAACCGACGCGATGGCCGTAAACGGGTCGTTGATGCCAGGGGACAAGGCACGTAACGCGATTTCAACAATCTGGCGCAGCGAAAATTCAATATCCAGCGCGGCGGTGCGGTAATTGCCAATCATCACCGATTTGGCAACATCCTCGTTAATTGCCGGGCACAAGGTTTCAATCATATCGCGATCACAGGTAATTCTACCGATGATTTCATCCTTTATGACGTGTTCACCGGGCTGCCGAATAAGTTCGACGCTGGCGTGGTGGAGTGCGATTTTTTGGCAAAGCCCGTCATAATCAATTCCCTGAATGTAACCGGACTGTTGTGCCTGAATGGCATATTTGGCATCAATTTCAAGGGCTGCGGGAATAACGGTTGCGGCGTTGCGGGCCTCGATAATGGCATGGCCCAACCGGTCGTGGGTTTCAGATATAATGGTTTCCAGCCTGTCGCCAACCTGGATGATCACCTGATCCGCAACAATCGATCGGCCCAGGTGATGAACAAAAATAATCAGCGAAAACAGGCTGATGACAAATATAAGTGCCCCGACAAGCCCGGCCAGTTGGGCGACATCGTTTTGTTTGCCAATATCGCCCATCATCAACAGGACGGTGATCAGAAAGGTAATATTGGCAACAAAAATGCCAATTACGCTTTGGGTAGCATGGTCACCCAGAAAATTGCGAATCAGGCGTGGGCCAAGATTTTGGGCGGCCAGTGTGAGCACCACCATCGTGATCGACAGGGCCAGCGTAAACATGGTGACCAGGGCAGGTAACAACATGCCGATCATATTGCGAATATCGCTGGTGTCGGAAAAAATCGGCCATAGGGGTTTTAAGGTTTTCTCAAAGGGCAGGCCGGGTAAAAACATGATACAGGTGGCCAGAAATGCCCCGACAAACCCGAATAACAATGGCAAAATCCACAGACTGTGGCGCAGACGTTCCCAGATGCGGATCAGGCGTTCAAACATATGGTTTTCCCAGTGTCACCTGCATGTGACGTAAAGCTGATGAATAAATCAGGACATATTACGTACCGCTGGCAGGTGATAACAACTAATGCAAGCGGGCAAAATGCCCGTGCCCCTGTAAACCAAACGTTTTCACACGCTTGCAGTTCCCACAAAGGGTGAATGCGGGCTTACGGTGCATTCTGTTGCGGGGCGGCAAGGGGGACATAAATATCGGTGATGGCTTCGTGGCGGGGAACATCGGGGAAAAACGCGATACGTTGAAAAAATAACGGGTAGTCACCGGCAAGTTCGCCGGTTTGGGGCATCCATTGTGCATAAACGGGGATGATTGACCGGTTTAAATCCTGATCGGGGCCAATATGGCGAATGCGGGCACAGCGGTTGGCCTGCATAATCTGTTCAAATACCCCCTCGGGATTGGGGGAAATGGCAATTGAGGTGGCCACACACAAATCCAGAACGAAATCTGCCGCGGGCGTTTCTTCGGGGTTGGTATGAATGATGTTAAAGGTCGCGTTTTTATGTGGCGGCAGGTGGTTGCGTTTTCGCCAGTCAATAAACGGACGAATACTATTGCCAATATGGGCCGGGTCCCCCCGATGGCGCAGGGTTGCAACCCGGGTTTGTGGAAAATTGACAATTTCGATGGCGGGGGTGGGAATATTGTCGGGCATGGTTTTACTCCGCGCGTCTATTAGGGGCTGGTAGATGGAGGAACATACATCCCACTGTGGGTTTTTACGAAAATCAGACGGCGATTGCCCGTGCAGTTTTTTAAAGGCCCGGCTAAAGGATTCCGGGCTGTCGAACCCGCAATCAAGTGCAATATCGAAAACGGACACATGTGGCCGATAGGCCAACTGCCGGGCGGCGCGTTCAAACCGGGCAAGCTGAATATAGCGGCCGGGATTAATGCCAAACAGGGCGCTGAACTGGCGGTGAAAATGAAACCGCGAACAGGCAGCGACGGTGCCAAGTTTTTCGCCGTTCAGGTTTTCGGCCAAATGATCGTCGATATAGCGCATGACACGGCGAAACCGTCCCAGATAGTTTTGCAATTGTGCCGCCCTTTATTGTGCCGTTGTTATAGCCCCGGATGGTGCCATAAGCCGGGCCTGCAAACCTGTCCGTTATTGCGCAATATGTGAAAAAATTGCGACAGGTCCGCGATGGTACCTGTCGGGGAATGCAATTTTTTTCACACATCATTGAAATTAAAAGAACATTTTCCAGTGTGGAGCAGCTTTGCAAAAAAGACGATTGCCTGATATTAAAAAATGAACAAAATTCGATTTTTAGTCATTTTCGGTCCGGCAAGGTAGTGGATGGTAAAGCAGGAAAAGCGACAGCAACGCGAAACGGTTATTCTGGACTGTGCGCAGGACCTGATCAGTGAGTATGGATTTTTTGATTTAAAAATGTCGGATCTGGCGCGCGCGGCCGGTATTTCGGTGGGGACGCTGTATGTTCATTTCGCCAGCAAGGAAGACCTTTTGTTAGGACTTGCCTTGCGCGCCGGGGCCAGGCGAACGGCGTTTCTGGAAACCGCACGGGACCATGATGGTTCTGCTTTGGAAAAATTCATTGTCGCCAGCCTGCTTGATATTCTTTTTTCCATCGAAAACCCCGAATTATTTGAAATGGAATATCTGGCAATGTCGCCGTCGGTGTGGCGACGGGCCACGGTTGGCCGCCATCAGGATTTTTTGCGCAAGGTTGCCGATGCCACCCGCATGTTTCAGGATTTTCTGGATCAGGCGGCACCGGTATTGGGCCAGAATTATTCGCGTGATCGTGGGCGTACCCTTAATCTGGGCAGTTGGGCCTTGTCCTTTGGCATGAATGCGCTGGCACTTTCTGAAATTACCGATGCCCATTATGGCCGCCTGCTGCGCGAAAATGCGTTGCCTACCTTTTGTGACGGGTTAACCGCCATTCTGGTCGGGGCGGGTTGGCAGGCCGATGCGGCCCAGGGCGTAATTTACGGTCTGGGCCAGCACTATATGCCCCAGCATTTTGCGCCTATGACACCGATTGCGCCAGTTGATGCCGGTGACTAGGGCTTTGCCCGCCAATTTCGCCCCTACCACGTTTTAACGTTTGAAAACAAAGTCGCCCCCATGCCCCAGGAACGTAAATTAATGATCGCGGTCTTTATGACCGTTTTGTTCGGCTTTGCCGGGTTCAGCCTGCCATACCCGGTATTCGGACCAATGTTTTTAAAACCCGAACTGGGCTTTCTGGACCCGTCCATTCCGGTTGAATTTCGCCCGTTTTTGCTGGGTATTGCCATTGCCCTTTATCCGGTCGGGCAGTTTATTGGTGCGCCGTGGCTGGGCCGCTGGTCAGACCGGATCGGGCGGCGTCCGGTTTTGTTAGGGTCGCTTGTGGGGGCGGCAGGGGGCTATCTGGTAACCGCCGTTGGTGTTGCCATTGCCAGTTTGCCGTTATTGCTGGCCGGGCGGTTTTTGTCGGGCCTGTGCGAAGGCAACATGGCAATTGCGCAGTCTATTACATCCGATATCAGCACACCCAAAACCAAGGTCCGCAATTTCGGCCTCATTACGGTGGCCATTAATGTTGGATGGATCATTGGCCCGTTGCTGGGCGGTTTTTTATCCGATCCTGATATTTATGCCGGTTTTAACGTGTCCTGGCCGTTTTTCTTTGCTGCAGGCATGTTTGGCGTCAATCTCGTTGTGGTGTTTTTTACCCTGCGCATTCCCGATTATGCCCGTCGCCGCACCGTCGATGAAAAATCCGGCCCTGTTGGCATGGAAGATGGTTCATCTTCGCCCGCCCTTGCGGCGGAATTATCGGCCAATGCTGATGCGGTGGTGCCTGATCAGCACGAAGACCCGGCATTTAAGCCCCGCACGGTTTGGCAAACGGTGTGTGACAAAAAGCTGCTGCCGGGTTTTGTCATTTCATTTTTCAGCTATGTCGCGGTTTATGTCTTTTTTGCTTTTTTCGGCGTTTACCTGGTGCAGATGCACGATGTCAGCAGTTCGTTCCTGGGGACTTGTTCTGCGATTATCTCGGTGCCGCTGATTGCAGCGGGTTTGCTGGTGGAACCGGCACGTAAACGTATCGGCCTTGCCGGGGTAAGTGTGGTGGCGCATGTGTTTTTGGGTGTTGGCATGATTACGTTTTTGCTGCCCGACGGGCTGGTCTGGATTTTTGTGCCGATGTCGCTGGCGGCGTTTGGCATTGCCTGGTGCGAGGTGACAACCAGCCTGTTTATTTCCGATGCCGCAGGACCACACGAGCAGGGGCAGGCATTGGGTGTTTATCGTTCCGCCCATGTCATGGCCGAGGCGGTGGCGGTATTGGCAGGTGGGTTGTTATCGGGGCAATCGCCGCAATCGCCGTTTTTCATGGGCTTTGTTGCCGCAATGGTTTGTGTGGCCGGTATCATGGCATGGAAACGTGCTGTACCGGGGCTGGGTCATAATGCTGGCGATGTGACAGCCCCTTAAACATTCACGGGCACGGCTGTTTTGCGAGATGTGTAAAACATGCAATCGGGCAAAACGGGCCGTGCCCTGGTCCTTAAACGATGGTCGACATTGTAAGCGCCCCCGCTGCCAGATACTGGCGCTGCCCGGCATCGTCTGTGTTGGCTTTGGCGGCAAGCAAGCCTTCGGAAAGTTCATAAAGTTGCGAAATGGCGGCGGTACGTACCCCGTCTTGCGGGGCGTCGGCATCGGCTTGAAGGGCGTCGTCCCATGCCGGTTTGGCGCGATCTTCGCCCAGAACGGTCAATGCAATGGCACGGTTGGCAAGCGCGGTGGCCGATTTCGGGTTGGCTTGCAGGGCGCGATCAAAATATTCCAGCGCGGAATGATAATCGCCGTCCAGCATTTCCAGCCGGCCCAAATCATTCAGGCAGGCCAGTGAATGGGGCGTCATGCGCAAAAGCTGTTCAAGCGCACGGCGTTCGCCGTCGCTGTCTTTTGCTGCCCGGTAACATAGGGCGATCATATGGTGGATCATGCCGTCGCCGGGGCGCAGGCGCGATGCACTGTGAAAATCGGCAAGTGCTGTGTGATGGCGGCCCAGTTCAAGCTGCGCCATGCCATGTGCGGTTAACAAATCCGGATCGCCGGGGTTGCTGCGCAGGGCAATATCAAGGTTGTTTAACGCTTCGCGGGGTTTGCCCGACAGCAAATATACCTCGGCCAACTGTTGCAGCGCTTGTTGGTGGTTGGGGTCGGCGCGCAAAACACTGCGATATTCATAAATCGATTCGGTTAAATTTCCCCGCCGGTGCAGGGCTTCGGCCAGGCCAAACCGGGCGGGCAGGTCGTCCTGGTTCCGCCCCAGGGTTTGGCGCAACATATTGATCGCGGCGTCATAATGCCCTTGTGAGAGGGCTTCCAAACCCATTTTGGTAAAATCAGCCGTGGTCATATGCAGTGTCCTGTTTGATTGGGCGGTTTTGGGGCTGGCTTTGGGTCAGCTTTGGCGGGGGCGATCAGGTGCGCTGGTAAATACGATACGCGCATCGCCGCGCCCCTGCCAGAATATGATCTGTTCGCTCCACAATAACGGTGTTGCCCAAAACGGACTGAAACACATCAAGTTCCTTTGCACATAGCGACCGGCACGCGGATGCGGCAGAACAAATCGGGCAATGGTTTTCCACCAGAAGAAGTGTGCCGTCTTCCTCGTACAGGGTGGTGGCCATATATCCTTCGGCGTCACGTGCAGCGGCCAGTGCCCGAACCCGGGATTCCAGGTCGGGGGCGCAGCTTTGCAGGCGGGTCTGGTAAATCATTTTTTGTTGTTCGGCGCGGGCGTCTACAATGCGGGCCAGTCCTTCTGCGCCAAAACTGTCGCGCATACAGTCAATTAACGACACCGCCAGTTCCTGATGCCCGTCGGGGAAGGCCGTGTTTGAATGTGCGGTCAGTGCCCATAATTTTGCCGGGCGCCCCTTGGGCGAGGCAATTTGTTGTTCGTCGACCATACCCTGATCCATCAACATTTTTAAATGCTGACGCACCGCCATCGACGACACCCCAAGGGATGTTGCCATATGGTCGGCACGCGACGGACCGTTCTTTTTCAAGATATCAAGGATGGCGCGGCGGGTTTCCCCGTCGGCTGCTTTGGGATTTCGTTTTGTCATGTTGTATTTATAAAGAAAATTCTATTGAAAAGGCAAGCAAAGCGGCGTAGCTTGTTTTTGAAAGAATAATCTTTATAAAAGAGGCCGCCATGTCATCGTCTGTCCAGCCGGGAAAACAACCCGCCACAACACCGTCTCAAAACCCTTCTTTTGACCCGACCTCGACGGGTTCGGTTTCGTCTGATGTTGCAAAACATGCCACATCAGACGGCGATTGGCAGGCCGCCACAACCCTGGCCGATCTTTCGCAAAACGGGCGGAAACTTGTGCGCATCAATGGTCGCCAGGTTGCGATCTTTCAAACCGAAAACGGGCTTTATGCCTGCAACAATCGCTGCCCGCATGAAGGTTTCCCGTTAATGGAAGGCTCTATGGCGCAGGGCTGTGTGCTGACATGCAACTGGCATAACTGGAAGTTCGACCTTGAAAGCGGCGATACCCTGGTCGGCGGCGATAAACTCCGCCGTTATCCGGTGCGTGTTACCGATGATGGCGTTGTGGAGCTTGATATGACCGACCCGCCGCAAAACCAGCAACGTGCTGAAATTCTGGCAAATCTTGATGTTGCCTTGCACGAACATGATTATGACCGACTGTGCCGTGAAATGGCACGTTTGGAGCAGATCGGTGTGGACCCGCTTGCGGCCATTAAAACGGCCTTTTCCCTGCGCATGGACCGGTTTGAATATGGCACCACCCACGCCATGCCGGGCGCGGCGGACTGGCTGGCGTATCGTGACGAACTGACAGACGATACCGAACGTTTGGCCAGCCTTGCTGAAACCATCGGACATATCGCCTGGGATAGCAGCTATCGACCGGTTTATCCGTTTACATCGGACGTGGCGGATTGGTCCGAACCCGAATTTTCCCGTGCGGTCGAGGCCGAAGATGAAAATACCGCAGTGGCCCTGGTGCGTGGGGCCATGGCGGCGGGCCTGACATGGGATGATCTGCGCCCGGCTTTTGCCCGTTGCGCCATGCGCCATTATGCCGGGTTTGGTCATTCGGTAATTTATGTTTCCAAGGTCGTCCCGTTACTGGCGGTATTGGGTGCCGATGCACTGGAAAGCCTGCTTTTGCCGTTAACCCGGCATTTATGCACCGTGACCCGCGAAGATTTGATCCCCGAATTTCGGGCGTTTCATGTTGTACGCAAGGATTGGGACAGCCTTGTTGGCAGTGATCCGGTGACAAAGGATGATTTTCTGGGGTTGCCTGTTTCGCGGGTATTGGCGCGTGTGCGCCGTTCGGCCGGGGACGTACAAGGGTGTTATCATGCCTTGCTGGGGGCGGCAGCCTGGCAGGTACGCCATTTTGATCAAAGCGTTATGTATCGTACCAACATGCCGATTGGCACGAATGTAAACTGGCTGGATGTTACCCACGCCCTGACAACCGCGCAGGCGGTGCGCGAACTGGCAACCGAAATGCCCGAATTATGGGGCGATGGCCTGTTGCAAATCGGCTGTTTCATTGGTCGCAATGTTAAATACATTAACACCGACCCGGACCAGCCCGATTATGCCGCCAGTGCGGGCATTGACGAGCATCAGGATGGCGAAAGCATCTTGCAGGGGCTGTTGCGTGACCGTGTGCTGAACCATGGGTGCAGCGATTATATTGAACCCGTGCATCGCCTGAAAACCATCATGATGGCCCGTGCCGAACTGGCCGCTTTTCCCGATGCCCCGTGGCGTGAAGATTTGCTTGTTGCGGTGCATCGTTATGTAAACGGGGAATTTCCCCGGCGGCGTGCTGTTCGTGTTGCTTATCAATCCCAAAGTTTTGTTGGTCGGGAATAGGCGGTCTCCCCCCGCGTTCCCTCACGCCCGTCTTCCTGGCTAACAAATCACCCCCGTTCCGGCTTTCGGGCTGGAACGGGGGTGAATATTTGGCTTTGATCCTGCGTATTGTCAGCTCGGATAAGGCAGATCAGGCGATGGTATCGACCACACCGCCATCAACCCGCAAGGCAGCACCCGTTGTTGCCGATGATAGCGGCGATGCCACATACACCACCAGGTTCGCAACTTCCTCGACCGTGGCGGCGCGCTGGATGATCGATGTCGGGCGGGCCGACATAACAAAATCGGCGGCGACGTCTTCAACCGGCTTGCCGGTCTTTTTCACATCGTCAGCCAGCATCGTAACCACCCCTTCCGACAGGGTCGGTCCGGGCAGGATGGCGTTAACGGTGACCCCTGTGCCAGCCATGCGCTTGGCAAGGCCACGTGATAGCGACAGATAGGCTGTTTTGGTAACCCCGTAATGGATCATGTCCGCGGGGATATTAAGGCCGGATTCAGATGACAGGAACAAGACCCGTCCCCAACCCTTTTTTTCCATGCCCGGCAAATAGGCCCGCGACAGACGGACACCGGACATGACATTAACATCCATAAATTTCTGCCAGTCGCTATCTGGTGTTTCAAAAAAGTCCTGCGGGCCGAAAATACCCACATTGTTTACCAGCACATCCACATGCGGCACGGCTTTAACCAGCTTGTCACATCCTTCGGCTGTTTCCAGATCGGCAGCAACACCGTGAATGGTGGCATCAGGGAATTGCGCTTTCAGCTTTTCAACGGCTTTGGCCGTTTTGTCATCCTTGCGGCCATTAACGATAACTTCGGCACCCGCGCTGATCAGCCCCGCAGCAATGGCAAAGCCAATACCTTCGGTTGATCCGGTAACAAGGGCGGTTTTTCCTGTCAGGTCAATTTTCATATCGTGGTCCTTTACGGGGTAAGGCATTGTATCAACATAATTTTTAAATTGGCTCAGGCAAGGGCTGTTTCGGGCATGGGGCTGAACGCCTGGTCATTAACCTTGGGGTGCCGGGCAAGGCTCCTGCCTGATTGGGGACGTATCAGGCGATGACGCCGCCGCCATCCACCCGGACCGTTGATCCGGTGGCGAAAGGCGTAATCATTAAATAATGAATGGCATTGGCAATATCCCCTGGCTCACCCACCCGCTGTACCGGCAGGCTTTCTGCTGTTTTGGCAAATATCGCATCACGCTCCTCGCGCGTGCCAACCCGGTCCCAAAGTGGGGTTATAATCATGCCAGGTGACACTGCATTAACCCGGATCGGGGCGAGTTCCAACGCCAACCCCCGGGTTAAGCCCTCAAGTGCTGCATTAATCGCCCCTTGTAAAACAGACTTGGGCGATGGTCGTTCGGCCAGAAAACCCGAAACAAAAGTTAAACTGGCAGCCGGGGCAAAGCGGGCGGCGCGTGCCACACGGTAAGCCCCCCAGAATTTACTTTCCATGGCGGTTTTGGCATCTTCAAGGGCCAGTTCACGCACGGGCCCACCCGGCGTTTGCGCCGCTGAAATTACAATATGATCCCATGGGGCGTTGGCGGCAAAAAAGCTGATAACGGCATCGTTGTCACCCGTATCAAGTACGGCAATCCCAAGGGACTGCTGCGTATTTAAGTCTTTTTGCAAGTCGGATCGGGCGGCTTCCAGTTTGGTTTTGCTGCGCGACGCAATAGTCACATTGGCACCGGCGGCAAGGGCTGTTTTTGCGCTTGCCAGACCAATACCGGAACTTCCGCCGATAATCAGGACGTTTTTGTTTTCAAGGTTTTGCATGGCGACACCTGTGTGCTGGTCATGTGTTTGACTGTATGGCGATATTCTATATTTGTCTGCCATGCGAAAGAATGCTTAAATTCAAACAGAGTTTATTGCAAAAAATGAAAGAATAACACGTGGCTGATAACCTGCACGATATGACGATTTTTGTGCGTGTGGTTGAGAATGGCAGTCTGTCGGCGGCTGCGCGGTCGTTGAACATGACATTGCCTGTTGTCAGCCGCAGGCTCGCCCGGCTTGAAGGCCGGCTGGGGGTGCGTTTGCTTAACCGGACCACCCGCACACTTGCCCTGACCGACGAGGGAGAGCGGTTTTATCGCCGTTGTGTGCAAATTCTGGCAGACCTTGCCGATGCCGAAACCGAGGCAGCACAAGGCAGCCATACGGTTCGTGGCCGGTTGCGCATAACGGCAACCGTGGCTTTCGGGCGCAAACGGTTGGCCCCCATTTTGCGTGCGTTTCAGGTGCAACATCCCGATTTGCATGTGCATTTTGATGCCAGCGATGCAGTGGTAAACATTGTTGATGCGGGGTATGACCTTGCCATTCGTTTTGGTGCGCTTCAGGATTCTGCCCTGATCGCCCGCCAGATCGCGCCTAATTATCGGGTGATTGTCGGTGCGCCGGGGTATTTACGCGACCGGGGGCGGCCCAAAACCCTTGCCGATCTGGCAGGGCATGACGCCATTTTGCTTGGCACTGCCGCCGATGATCACTGGCATTTTGCCGACGGGCAGGTCGTGCGTGTTGCCAGCAAGCTATCGTGTAACGATGGTGAAATTGCCCATGACTGGGCTGTGCAAGGGGCGGGGCTGGTGATTAAATCGATCTGGGATGTGATCGAGGATATTGAAGCTGGTAAACTTGAAATAGTGCTGCCCGATATCGCCCTTCCGGCATCGCCTATTCACGCGGTTTTCCCCCATCGGCGCCATGTTGCCGCCAAGGTACGGCTGTGTGTAGACTTCATTGCCCAGCGTTTGCGCGATCAAATGATCTTTACGCCGTGAGTGGCGCATATTGGTGATGATACCAACCATGCCGAAACATGGTTGGTAAGTTGTTGCCACAGCCCTTGCTCAATGCTTGTCAGCAGCGTAGGTTAACGTAAACGTCAACTTATGTTGCAGGGCAGAACGATATGAAGTTTCAGGGCACGGAAAATTACGTTGCGACCGAGGATCTGATGGTTGCGGTCAATGCCGCAATCACCTTGCAGCGACCGCTTTTGGTCAAGGGTGAACCGGGCACGGGCAAAACCGTACTGGCCGAGGAAATCGCCAAATCGCTGGGCAAAAAGCTGATCACATGGTCGATCAAATCCACCACCCGCGCCCAGCAGGGCCTGTATGAATATGATGCCGTTTCCCGCCTGCGCGATAGCCAGTTGGGGGATGAACGGGTGCATGACATTGCCAATTACATTGTTAAAGGCAAATTGTGGGAAGCGTTCGAAGCCGATGAAGCCCCGGTTCTGCTGATCGATGAAATTGACAAGGCCGATATCGAGTTCCCCAACGATTTGCTTCAGGAACTCGACCGGATGGAATTTTACGTTTACGAAACGCAAAAGATGGTCACAGCCACCAACCGGCCGATTGTGATTATTACCTCGAACAATGAAAAGGAACTGCCCGACGCCTTTTTACGGCGCTGTTTCTTCCATTATATCCGCTTTCCCGATGCCGAAACGATGGCGCAAATCGTCGATGTGCATTTCCCCAATATTCAAAAACGGCTGGTCAGCGAGGCCCTGAACCTGTTTTACGACATGCGCGATGTCGCCGGACTTAAGAAAAAGCCCTCAACCTCCGAATTGCTCGACTGGCTAAAACTTTTCATGGCCGAAGACCTCCCGCCTGAAGCTTTGCGCGCCAAAGACGCCAAATCTTCGGTGCCACCACTTCATGGTGCCCTTTTGAAAAACGAACAGGATGTGCATCTGTTTGAACGCCTGGCCTTCATGGCGCGGCGCGAAGGACGTTAAGAAAACAGGACGGCGGCGCTAAAGTCTGGTTTTTAGACCATGATTTTGGCGCGAGCCTGTAAGAACGCATCCTTCAGGCCTTTATGACGATGATCAAGGCCCTCAAGGCAATAGGGGTTCAAAAATTGCCGCCCGGCAAACAGGGTGCGATCAACCGGCGACAGTTGGGCTGTTTGACAAATAGCGTCCCATTGCGCGGCGATGGTGGTTATCTGCCTTTCAAGGATGGATGCGGCTTCATCTTTGCGCAGGTGATAGTCGGGCGCGGCGGCAAGGCAGCTTGCCAGCGTGCTGGCCCGGTTGTCATTTTTGATCAACATGGCCTGTGTGGCCTCGTTACCAGTGCGCCCCTGTGGGCAAATGTCATAGGCCGGGGTTAGGTGCAGCATATTGCCGTCCCAAAAGGCCGCGTGGTTGCGGGCATGATCGTCCGTATTGCCGCACAGGATGTTAAAACTTATCCGGCCATAAAGCTCTTTGAGGGTTTCTTTGGGTGCTGCAAAACGATGACGGATGATTTCAGCCAAATCCTCATAGGAGGTATATCGTGCCATCATTTCATCAAGGCCCAGCAGCGTAAGGGCGGAAACCATTGCGCGTCGTGTCCAGCCTTGCTGGCTTTTTACGCGATCAAATCGTTCAATCAGTAAAACATCTTTGTTAGCTGCCCGCGTCAGGGTGACAGGCGCAACATTCAACGCGCAATGTTTGGCCAGGCGCATGGCGATGAACTCGGCTTTTACGACGCTATAAAGGTCTGAACTGGCTGAAAATTTGGCAACAAATTTTCGCTCTACATCCTCGATCAGGGCTTTGGGGCGGGCGCCGCCAATCGATGTGCCATGATTTATCGCCTGGTCCAGTGTCGGGGGGAGGGGCAGGCCTTTTTCGATATGGTCTGCTGCGGCCTGTAAGTCATCCAGTGTTGCTTCTGCGGCCAGTCTGGGCTGGTAGTGCGTTGCAGATGTTTGAAAATCCAGTGCACCGATCCGGTCGGAACCTGATTGCAATAAAAAGGTCAGTTCGCTGAAATGTGCGATATGGCTCGCATCTGGTTTTTGACGTGTCAATTGGTTCATGATCACCCGTCTTCCCCAGGCATCGGGCGAAGCATCGCGCAGGCTGCCTGCCATTGAAAGGCCAGCTAAGGGTGCGATTGTTCCCTGGCGAAGTGGCAGTTCCGGTTCGTAAATTGCGATGGCGTTTTGTCGGCTGCGATAACTTGCCCCATAGGTGAAAACCAATCGCTCTCCGTCTTGTGTTATGCGACCGGCAACCACGGGCTCCGTTTCGCCGGGCAACCATATCCAGACATAGGCTTCGCTGGCATCGCTTACATCAGAAGTCATCATCGACCTCCTGTGTCACCGGGCGCACTGCTTTTGGCATAAGTGTCAGTTTTTCACGCAGTCGGGCATCTTGCAGGGCCAAAACCCGGTTATCGGCATCAAATAGTGGCACGCCAACAAGGCTGGCGACCTCAAATACCGTGCCGATTTCGGGGCCCGGCGCACCTTTTTCAATATTGTGCAAGGTGGTGCGGCTAATGCCTGCGCGATCTGCCAATTCCTGCGCTGTCATGTTGCGTTCGGTGCGGCCAATGCGGATCATGCTGCCCAAAATAGACAGCGCGTGATGCGTGGCGCGTGAATAGCTTCTTTTGCGTTTCATGGTTCTTTATTGTGTTCATTAAATTTGACATTAAAGTTATTGTGTATAATTTAATGAACATTAAATACCGATTGGTTGTGCTGGTCAAGTGCCCGTACGCCAAGCAGGGCTGTGAACTCAAATGCTGCTATTCTTATAGACCGACGAAAAATCGTTGAAGTCACACAGATTGCTGTGGTGATCTCCAAGGCGAGGAATTATCTAAATTTTCAAGAATAATTTGAAAGATCTCGCGCATATTTTCGGCGGCTTGTAACAGCTTACGTGAACGCTCTTCAGGCCACGGATCATGGAATAGCCCAGGGTATTTCTCAAGAAGTTGTGCTAACTCATCGTTAGGGTGCCGAATAGCTGTATGGAGTTCATACACAAACTTCGCATTTTCAAATATCGCTCTATCTTCACGATACAGGATTTTGTCTACATATTCCTCGAATTCAGGAGGTGAATTTGGGACAAAATTTTCTATCCACTCATCATCTTTTTGTACGCCGTTACGGTTTTTTCTGAGAACTTGCCATGACATATCTAGAAGAACGATCAATGAAATGGCTAAATGAAAGTTGTGATTTCTGCTAAAGAAGTGAATGTTTGCATCTATCTGAGGTATTATGTCACCCAGTAAGGCATGAATTTTGGAGATTTTCTCGGGTGAGTCTTTGTGTCTTGCTCGAATTTCTGACGCAAGGCTTTCCGCCAGTTCGATCATGACTGCCCTCCTGTTGTTGGATAACTTTTGATTGGGGTGAGTATACGATGTTCACCGGCTTTTTCTACAAGCTCAAAGAGGCCCGCGTCCCGGTCAGTTTGCGGGAATATCTGACGCTGCTTGAGGCGGTGGAGAAGGGTGTTGCCGGATATTCGGTGGAGGACTTTTATTATCTTTCCCGGGCGTCGCTGGTGAAGGATGAACGCAACCTTGATAAGTTTGATCAGGTTTTTGGCGCGCATTTTAAGGGGCTAGCCAGTCTGGCGGATGCGGGGGACGAAATTTCGGCGGAAATCCCCGAGGATTGGTTGCGCAAGCTGGCAGAGAAATATTTAAGCGACGAAGAAAAGGCGCAAATCCAGTCGCTGGGCGGCTGGGACAAACTGATGGAGACCTTAAAGCAGCGCCTCGAAGAACAGCAAAAGCGCCATCAGGGCGGCAACAAATGGATCGGCACGGCGGGTACATCGCCCTTTGGGGCCTATGGCTATAATCCCGAAGGGGTGCGCATTGGTCAGGATAAATCGCGCCATCGCCGTGCGGTTAAGGTGTGGGACAAGCGCGAATTTAAAAACCTGGATGACAGCGTTGAAATTGGCACCCGCAACATCAAGGTTGCCTTGCGCAAACTCCGTAAATGGGCACGCACCGGGGCGGCCGACGAGCTGGATTTGGCGGGCACCATCCGTTCAACCGCCCGGCAGGGCTGGCTCGATGTGCAAATGCGGCCCGAACGGCACAATGCGGTTAAGGTGTTGATGCTGTTTGATATCGGCGGTTCGATGGATGATTATATCCGCGTGTGTGAAGAACTGTTTTCGGCGGTCAAAACCGAGTTCAAACATCTGGAATATTATTATTTCCACAACTGCCCCTATGAAGGGCTGTGGAAAGACAATGCCCGCCGCCGGAGCGAGCAGGTGTCCACCCTTGATGTGATCAATACCTATTCCAGCGATTACAAACTGGTTTTCGTCGGTGACGCCACCATGAGCCCCTATGAAATCACCTATCCCGGTGGCTCGGTCGAACATTGGAATGCCGAGGCCGGGCAGGTCTGGATGCAGCGTTTGCTCGATCATTTTCAACATGCCGCCTGGATCAATCCGCAACCGGAAAAATGGTGGCATTACACCCCCTCGATCCAGATTTTGCATAAGATGATGGAAGGGCGGATGTATCCGCTAACCCTTGAGGGGCTGGACCGGATGACAGGCGAGTTGAACCGCTAGGGCGTTCATGCTGTTTTCAGGTTTTCAGCCGTCTTTCCCCAAATAGACCTGTCATGCCCGGCGAGAGGGCGGCGTTTTTACCATGTGGTCTTAAACGGACGGCGCGAATTATTTTGCCAGATAAGTTGTTTGCTCATATAGTTGCATTGTGCAACCATATGAGGGCGAGATGGCAGAAATATCCGACGCAATAATTGACCCCATTCGTGATGCGTCGCGCCGGATGGTACGCGAGCTTGGCTTTATGAAACCAACCCTTGCCCAAACCGATTTGTCACCGTCTGCCGTTCACAGTCTGATCGAAATTGGCCGTCATGGTGCGTTACAGGCTTCTGATCTTGCGGTCATATTGGGGCTTGATAAATCGAGCATCAGCCGACTGGTTCAAAAGCTGATCCGGGCGGGTGAATTAACGGAAGAAGCCCATTCCGGGGATGGAAGGGCAAAGGTTTTGCACCTGACCGATCAGGGACGTGAAACGTTAAGCCGTATCAATCATTATGGTCGCAATCAGGTTTACGCAGCCCTTTCACATTTGCCCAAACAGGCCCATGAAACCGTGCGGAAGGGGTTGGTTGCCTATGCCGAAGGCCTTGCTGCTAACCGACAAAATGGTAAGGAAGTCGATGCAAGCGACATCCAAATCATGCCCGGTTATCAGCCCGGTCTGATTGGCAAGGTGACGGAAATGCACGGGCGTTTTTATGCCCGAACCGAGGGTTTCGGTGCCTTTTTCGAGGCCAGGGTTGCATCGGGGCTGGCAGAGTTTTTCGGAAGGCTTGATATGCCATGTAACCAGATTTGGGCTGCGATGGAAGGGGGGCGTATCGCAGGGTCGATTGCCATTGATGGCGCGGATTTAGGCGACAATACCGCCCATCTTCGCTGGTTCATGATGGACGATGCCCTGCGCGGCAGAGGGGCCGGGCGGCAATTGTTGCAAACAGCACTTCGGTTTTGTGATGATACCGGGTTTGAAAATACCCGTCTGTGGACATTCCGTGGTTTGGATGCGGCACGGAGGCTTTATGAATCTTTTGGTTTTGTGCTGGAAGACGAATGGCCGGGGACGCAATGGGGGCGTGAAGTTCTGGAACAGAAATTTGTGCGTCGTAAACCAGTTTGATCCGTGTTTTGCCGTGCTAAGAAATCACGCAGGCCCCAAAAACAAATAGGTTTCGGTTTTGGCAATGCCGTCCATGCTGCGGATATGGGTAACGATGCGGTTAAATTCCGGCAGGCTGCCTACTTCAACCTCGGCAATCAAATCCCATTCGCCATTGGTGGTGTGAAGGGCGCGAAAGCCAAGGGTTTTGCGCAATGTTGCCACCAGGGCCTTCACGTTACGGCCTGAGAGTTCCATCATCATTACCCCGCGAATGGTGCCGTCGCTGGCATCTTCGCGCAATCGCACGGTGTAACCGGCAATGACGCCGGTTTCTTCCAGTCGGGTCATGCGTGCTTTTACCGTGCCCGGTGCCACGCCCAAAAGGTCGGCCAGTTTGGGCACAGAGGCGCGGGCATTGATGCGCAATTCGGCAATCAGGCGGCGGTCCAGATCGTCCATTTTTGGGGTCCGTTGCTGTTTTCGGCAATTTATCAGCTGATTTACGCAGTTTGTATCCTGAAATTGCACAAAATTGACGTTTTTATTGATCTGATGACAGGGTAATTTGACTTAACCAATACCAACAAATCAGGGCAGCGCACCGCCATGACGACCATATTTTCCCCTTGGGCCCCCGAAGCCCGCACCCGCGAAATTGCCGAACGCCTGACCCGCTGGCCCAGTGTGACTGGCAGCAAGGACGAGGCCGATTTTGCTGACAGGCTGGTTGGGCTGCTGCGCGAAATTCCCTATTTTCAGGAAAACCCTGACGATATTGCGGTGATTGACAGTCACCTTGTGGCCAATGGCACGGCGATGGCGAAAAATGTGGTGGCGCTGGTACGCGGGCAGGGGCGCAAAACCTTGGCGATGGCAGGCCATTTTGATGTGGTGTCGATTGAAAATTACCACGACTTGCAAGACCTCGCCTTTTCACCAGATGAACTTTGCACGGCCCTGATCAAGGATTTATCGGCGCGTAACGATCTGACGGCCAAGGAAAAACTGGCGTTAAAAGATTTGCAAAGCGGCGATTTTATTCCCGGTCGTGGCTTGCTGGACATGAAAAGTGGCGATGCCGCCGGGATTGCCTTTTTAGAGCATTTTTCGCAACAGGCAGATCGCACCGGCAATGTGGTGTTGTTTTTAACCCCGGATGAAGAACGCAATAGCTGCGGGATGCGCAGCCTGCGCAATGCGCTGCCTGAACTCGTGCGCCGCTGGGGGATTGATATTGTCGGCGGTATTAATCTGGATGCCAGCAGCGACTATGAAAACGGCGACATTGGCCGGGCGATTTTTCACGGCTCCATCGGTAAAATAATGCCCTTTGCCATGATTGTTGGCCAGCCCACCCATGTGGGATACCCGTTTGATGGCATTAGTGCCCATGTTATCAGTGCCGAAATTATGCAGATGATTGAGGGAAATACCGATCTTTCCGACATGGCCCGCAATGTTATGGCCCCGCCGCCGGTATGCCTTGAATGCCGTGATTTGCGTGAAAATTACGAAGTCACCACGCCTGAACATGTATGGATGGCGTTTAACTGGCTGATACAAGGCAGAACATCCACCGACGTTTTGACCGAGTTTGGCGAGATTGTTGAGGGTGCCGCCAACCGGGCGCTGACCCGGCTGTTTGAACGGGCAAAAATCCATGCACAGGCCAATGGTGAACCCGGCCCGATGGCCTATCGCCCGTTGGCAGTTGTTTCCTATGCGCGCTTAATTGAAATGGCCCGCGATGTGGGCGGCGATGCGGCCCTTGCCCGTATTGGCGCGGTGGAAGAAGAATATCGTTATAGCAATAATCCACTTTTGCGTTCGCGCATGCTGGTGCAAGCCGCAATGGCGGAGGCTCGCCTTTCGGCTCCGGCAATTGTAATCGGTAATGCCAGCCTGCATTACCCTGCCGTACATCTTGATACCACCCGGTCGCTCGATCGCGAATTTATCGATGCCATTCACGAAGCCCGGCAGGTGATTGAAGCCCGCCATGATACCAAAATCATTGATCGGGGCTATTTTGGCGGTATTTCCGATATGTCGTTTTTCGGAAAGTGTCCAGAAAGTGACGAATCGAAAGCTCTTGCCGAAAGCACCCCTGTGGGCGAGCTGGTCGATCGTCCGGTGGCCGATGCGCTGGAATATCCGGTGGTTAATATTGGCCCGTGGGGACGGGAATATCATCAGCGCCTGGAACGGTTGTATGCCCCCTATTGTTATAAGGTTTTACCCGATTTTCTGAGCGAAATTGCCGCAAAATTGCTGGTGTAACAGAGGAACGCACAGATTATCGGGCAAATGCGCCGTTTTGTCCGGTAATTGCTGTTCATTTCGTTGTCCCGACAACCGGGCATAATGGCCTGAGCCGGAAGGTGCCATACCATAAACAGTGAACAATGCCATCGAACTGCCTTGATCCTGCCGCTTGGGCGCGTCAGTATCGCGCAAAATCGTTTCGGGATTAAGGAGTTGCAGATGTTTAAGGTAATGGCGCTGGCAGCCGGACTATTTTGTGCGGCCCTGTTGCCCGTGTCGGGGGCCAGGGCACAGGCCATAACCGATGATCATGTTGTGATCGCGCATCGTGGCGCGTCGGGGTATTTGCCGGAGCATACCTTGCCGGCGGTGGCATTGGCCTATGGCATGGACCCGGATTTCATCGAACAGGATGTGGTGATGTCCAAGGACGGTGTGCCGGTGGTGATGCACGATATTTACCTTGATACCACCACCGATGTCGCCAAAAAATACCCCAAACGGCACCGCAAGGATGGCCGGTTTTATGCGATTGATTTTACTCTGGCCGAATTGAAAACCCTTAATGTGCATGAACGGGTTGATGCCAAAACCGGCAAGCAGGTTTATGGCGCGCGTTTTCCCCTGGAATACGGCATTTTCAAAATTCCGACCTTTGAAGAAGAAATCAAACTGATCCAGGGTTTAAACAAGTCCACTGATCGCGATATTGGCGTTTATGCCGAGATTAAAGACCCGGCGTGGCACCGCTCCGAAGGGCAGGATATTTCCAAAGCCGTGATCAAGGTGATGGAAAAATGGGGCTACGGCACGCGCGAATCCAATGGATATATCCAGTGTTTTGACTGGAACGAAACCAAACGTATTCGCAACGAGCTTAAATATCAGGGCCGTATGGTTCAGCTTTTGGGTGAAAATAGCTGGAAAATTGCCCCGAATGTTGATTTCGATTTCCTGAAAACCGACGAGGGTGTTGGCGAAATGGCCAAGGTGGTGGATGCCATTGGCCCCTCGCTTGACCAGGTGATATCGGGCTTAAGCGAGGATGGCCATGCGGTGATGACACCCACCCTTGTTGCTGCCCAGCGCCGCCATTTGCCCGTACATGTTTATACCCTGCGCGCCGATCAGTTGCCGGCATGGGCCGGGGACTTTCGCATTGTCATGACTGCGGTATTTGATGATGCCGGGATCGACGGTGTTTTCACCGACTTCCCCGATCAGGTGGTAGATTATCTGGCGGCGACCCCGGAATAAACTTTTTGCCGGCACGCAGGAAATTGGTATTAAAACCAAAGGGCCGGGACAGAAATGTTCCGGCCCTTTCGCTATTTTGTAGCGAAATACACTGTTTCCAATCACGCTCTTTTTGTTGGTCGTCAAACAGCCCATCATACCTGCGACATGATCAGAAACTGGTCGCAACCTTTAAACAGGAGTCGTGGAATGGCAAAAGTATTGGTGCTGTATTATTCGATGTACGGGCATATCGAAACAATGGCAAAGGCCATTGCCGAAGGGGCTGGCGGTGTGGCTGGCACCACGGTTGATGTCAAACGGGTGCCTGAAACCATGCCCGAAGACGTTGCCAAGGGGGCAGGTGCCAAACTTGATCAGGATGCGCCGGTGGCAACCGTTGCCGAACTGGCCGATTATGACGCGATTATTTTTGGTGTACCTACCCGTTTTGGCAATATGTGCAGCCAGATGCGGGCTTTCCTTGACCAGACCGGCGGCCTTTGGGCGCAGGGCAAGCTGGTTGGCAAAATCGGTTCCGTCTTCGCCTCCACCGGCACTCAGCATGGGGGGCAGGAAACGACCATTACCTCAACCCACACCACACTTTTGCATCACGGCATGGTCATTGTCGGTGTGCCATATAGCTGTTCTGGCCTGACCAATATGGACGAAATTACCGGCGGTTCCCCGTATGGTGCAACAACCCTGGCCGGTGCCGATGGTTCGCGCCAGCCTTCGGAAAACGAACTTGAAATTGCACGTTTCCAAGGCAAACATGTTGCTGAACTTGCTGCCAAACTGGCAAGCTAGAACGGGTTTGATACGAATATAACCCTACGTTTTTATATTTTGTCGCAGGCTGCCCCTTGGAAATACCGGGCAGCCTGCTGTGTTTCCGGTCTTTCGATGCATTTTGCTGCAGCCAGGTTGTTATTGTTCGCAACGGGAAACAATCCGGTGCTGCATCGGGCCTTGTTAATTGTGCCGATCAGGCCGATTTTAAGGGCAGAAAACAGTGCCAATTGACCGCACCGATGATGCCATTGGTGCCGGTCCCGGACACGGAGAATGAAAAATGACTGATACCCTTGAACGTCGCAAGGTTGCCCGTATTATCCGGGCGATGGATACATCTGACGGGGCCGGTGTGCGCCTGAAACGCTCGGTCGGGTCGCCCGCCCTTGATATGCTTGACCCGTTTCTGATGCTTGATTCCATTTCCAGCGATAAGGCCGATGATTATATCGCCGGTTTCCCCGAACACCCGCATCGCGGTTTTGAAACCGTAACCTATATGGTCGAAGGGGCGATGCGCCATAATGACAGTATTGGGTCCGAAGGTGTCTTGCGTTCGGGCGGGGTACAATGGATGACAGCAGGCAGCGGGATTATCCATTCCGAAACACCTGAGCAGGAAGACGGCCTTTTGCAGGGCTTTCAGCTGTGGATTAATTTGCCTGCCAAAGACAAAATGCGCCGTCCGCGTTATCAAAACCTTGAAGCCGACCAGGTTGTGGAAATCAGCCCGGATCGGGGCGTTGATATTCGCCTGGTCGCAGGCAAGGCATTTGGCAAAACCGGCCCGGTTTCGGGCATTGCCACCAGGCCTGTCTTTATGGATGTGAAACTGGCGCCAGGTGCAGAGGTTACGTTGCCAGTGCCAGATGGTCATGCCGCGTTTGTTTATGTGTTTATCGGTGATGCCGAAGTTGCCGGTCGTGCGGTTGCCACCCATCATTTGGCAGTTTTAAAAGACGGCAACTCGGTTTTGTTAAAGGGTGGCGCCAAAGGCGGGCGGATGTTGCTGATTGCGGCTGCCCCGATCAATGAACCGGTCGCCCGGCATGGCCCGTTTGTGATGAATACCCGGCAAGAACTGATGCAGGCTTTTGAAGATTTTCAAAAAGGCCGGTTTGTGCGGGCCAAAGCAACAGGTTGAACCCACGCACTGGTTTAAGCACCTTTGCGGAAAATATGCCTTAAATGAAATAACGGGCGCAGATTTAAATCTGCGCCCGTTATTTTTATGGCTGTTTGTCTGAAATGCGATTTGCATTACAGGTTTTGGTGTGCGGCCAAGGGCTCAGGCCCTAAATCCACGGACGAGCCGGGGAACAGGCGATATACTGTTTGCCAGCCTTCCTTGGGGTCGCGGCATGCGCGGCCAAAAAAGGTAATCGGTTTATCCTGACCCAAATCAATGTCGGCGCGATATTCGCGGCAAAATCGGCCCTGAAGCTGAAAGGTACGCAGTGGCTCGATGGTGGTCTTGCCGATTTTTTCCGAATTGGTGGCAAGTGCGGCATATTTGATTTGTCCGCTTTGCGTGGTTTCCAGCGTTTCATTAATCAGCATATCCAGCCCGGCATTATCCACCTTGGTATCGCTGTTATTGGCTGCAATTACCGGGTCAATCGGCGATGTTGTGCGCCCATACCAGCCGCCTGCAACAAATGCCACGGCAATGGCGGCAGCAATGCCGGCACCAGCCCACCAGCGTGGTGTTTTTGCGCCAGTGTTCCGTGTTTTACCATAATTTACGTTCGGTCTGGTTGCTATTTGCCGGCCAACTTTATGTGACTGACCGGATTGGGGATGCGCGATGAAACGTGCCAATTGCCCATTTTCGCGTCGCACCAGCGATTGCGGTGTCGCGTCGTTATTGTTCACGTCATCCGTCTCGTCGTTCTGCATTTCGGGTGCCGAAAGCATCGTGATGTCGCGCAGATCGGTATCGTGTTTTTCCGGTGTCACATTGCTGCCCGGGCGCGCTGATATATCGGCCGATGATGCCTGCATACCAAAGGCAGTGTCGAGGATGGTATTGATGCGGTTTTGAAGTTGCAACGGTACCGTGTCGTCGGCCGGGTTTTCCAGAATATCAGCCTGAAGCGCCATAATTTCCAGGCGCTCGCGCAGGGCTTTGTCTGTGTCCAGACGTTGTTCCAGTTCAAGCCGGGCAGGCGGGTCCAATTCGTCGTCAAGCCAGGCCGATATTAGCAAATCGTCGTTTGGCGTAAGGGTTGTTGTCATGGAGTCCCCCGTTTTATATCGCGCGGTGGCACAGCGTGATCGGCGTCATGTAAATCAACCAGCGCACGGCGGGCGCGGGCGACGCGGCTCATCACGGTGCCATCGGGCACTTTCAATATCTCGGCAGCTTCGCGGTAGCTATACCCTTCAATCAGTACCAGCGTCAGCGCCGATCGCTGATCTGCTGGCAGGGTCGCCAGGGCTGCGCGCAAAAATACGCGATCATTTCCCCCGTGGCCCTGAGCCGGCATTCCTGCCTCGCGCGCATCCTGAAGCGAAATAACGTTTCCCGCCCGTTGTGCGCGCCGTTTTTCATCTATCCACGTGTTTTGCACAATTTTAAACATCCAGCTATCCAGCCGGGTGCCGGGTGCGAATTGCGCAAGGCTTTCAACGGCCTTCATATAGGCGTTTTGCACCAGGTCTTCTGCGGTTGCAGCATCGCGGGTCAGGGACCGGGCAAAACGAAGTATGCGAGGCAACAGGCGGGACATTTCGTCACGCAGTGCCGGGTCGAACCTATCTGTCTGCATGGCATCCATATAAGTCGGTTAATGGGACAACGTACCGGGTCGAATTTTTATTCCGCATATTTTTTAAAAAGTTTTTGGAAGAATTAGGGCAACGTGAACGTTGTTCCCTCAAGAGCAGACAAAATCAGGGTTTCGCATCGGGAGAAAGCGGATGGCCCAGGGACAGATGGCGCTGCTTGAATGGTTATTGCAAGGCACAGTTAGCTGCGTTGCAACGATTGTTTTGGCGGTAACGCCCTTGTCGGCCCATACGGCGCGTGATGGCTTTTGGCCAATCGCCACGCAGACGGCGGGAACGGCAAGGCACAAGGAAATTTGCGCGCTTCATATTCTGGCGGGGGCCGGGACATGTGCGGGCAGTACGGAAAGGTCGGATGCAGGTGCTTCTTTCGATACTGCATGTGGCCCGTCTCCCAATGGGGACGACACGGTTGGTGCGCCAGACAATGGTTCATTGCCGAAAAGTGACACGGTGGCAAGCGGGCATGCCGGGTCCCGATACAATGATCAGGGCGCAAACGCGTTAGGCGATTTGCCGCCCGGTATTCGGGATATTCCAGGCATGGCGGGGGAACTGCCCCATGTCATATGGCACGTTTTTGGCGCACCGGCCGGGTCGGACATTGGTTTGGAACAGGAACGCAAGTTTATCAGGGACGGTTGGCAAACACCGCCGCAAAAAACCGGGCATAAAAATGACCTGGTGGCGAATGAGCCAGCAACGAAATTATGCAATGACGGGAAATGCCCCGCCATTGTCGCGCCGCAAGGCGTAAACGGTGTCACGGGAAGCACGACCGGGACCAGCGGCACCTGACGGCTCGAAACGTGTGATTCTGTCGTTTCTGAGCCCTGCCGCTCGTTGGGACACGTGCAAACTAATACCCCGCCAGACGTAATCTGGCGGGGTTTTTTTTGATCGGGCCGGATGGATTAGAGGGCAAGCATATTTGTCTGCGCTGTGCTGATAGTTATCAGCCTTGGCGGAATGTATTTTAACGTCCGGGCGACAAAAGATTGGCGTTGCTGGTGCTAAATGTGGGGCCGTTTTGCCGGTATTCCTGCCAGTATCGCCGGGGCGACGTGCCAAATGCGCGTTTGAACGCATTGCCAAATGCACTTTCCGATCCATAGCCAAGCCGGGTGGCGATATCGATAACGGGTGTTTGTGGATTGCGCAGCTCGGTACGTGCAACCTGCATGCGCCACATGCCAATATATGCCAGCGGGGCTTCCCCCACCAATGTTTTGAACCGCAAGGCAAATCCGGACCGTGACATGCCTGCAATGTTTGCCATATCGCCTAATGTCCATTGACGGGCAATGTCGTTATGAATTTGAAACAGCACCTTGCCAATATGGCGATCAGCCAGCGCGCCAATCCAGCCCGCTATTTTTGCACCAGCCTGTTGTTTGCTATAGGCCCGTAACCCTTGCACCAGTAAAATATCGGCCAGCCGTCGCGTCATAACCGACGCCCCCATCTGGCCCGGCTGCAGACTTAGTTCCTGGTCCAGCATCCCCAACGTGGTACGCGATATTTCCGCCATTTCCTGCTGTGCGGGAATATGCATAAACGCAGGCAGAATATGCCGCAGAAATTGTGTGTCGCTATCGGCAAAAATAAAACCGCCGCCGATCAAAACTGTTTCATCCCCGCCAAAGCGCAAAATATTGGGCGGTTCCTGTAACAATACCGGGGCTGCTTCCTGCGCGGTTAGATCTGGCGCGCTTGAAAGCACAAATTGCGGTGCATCTGTCATTAAAAAGGTATCGCCGCAACGCAGTTTTATTGGGGGTGCGTCAGGGATTGTGATCCAGCAACTGCCGCGCAAAACAGCGTTGAATTTCAAATATGGCTTGGCTGGAAATTGTAATGCCCAGTCGCCCCCGGCCTCGAAACGGGCAGTGGCGACGGACCGAACCTCGAACAGGGCGAATATTTGCGATAAAGGATCCACGATATTTTAGACGATCAATATAAAAAACTGGATGCTGATGCATAGATCATCTGATCGTGATCAGCAATATGTGCTGTTCCCTTTGCAAATATGAAATCGGCCGTGAAAGGAACTGCCATGTTATCGGGGATTGAAGGAAAAGTTATTGTTTTAACCGGGGCAAGCAGCGGTATCGGGGCGGCAACCGCACGCTTGCTGGCGCAACGCGGTGCGAAGCTTGTTTTGGGCGCCCGCGGGCAGGGCCGACTGGACCAGCTTAACCATGAAATTACGGCTGCGGGCGGCAACAGCCTGTGTCAGACGGTGGATGTGCGCGATGCAAAACAGGTGGCTTCGCTGGTGGATCTGGCCCTGACATCTTTTGGCCGGGTTGACGTTTTAATCAATAATGCCGGTGTGATGCCGATTTCACCACTGGATCATCTGAAAGTCGATGATTGGGATGCAATGGTCGATATTAATCTGAAAGGGGTGCTTTACGGTATTGCAGCGGTTTTACCGATATTTCGGCGTCAGAAATCGGGCCATGTTATTAATACGGCGTCAACGGCAGCGCATAAAACTGTTGCTGTGCAATCGGTTTATTCGGCCACCAAATTTGCCGTGCGCGCCCTGTCCGAAGGGGTGCGGCAAGAAGCGGGTAAGGATTTTCGCGTTACCATTATTTCACCGGGTATGACCCAAACCGCCTTTGCCAGCCATATTCCCGATATGGCCTTGCGTGATAGCGCAACGCAGGCGGGAAAAGATTTTGGTATGTCACCCGATGCGGTGGCGCGCGCCATGGCCTTTGCCATTGAACAACCCGATGATGTCGATGTTGGCGAAATTATTATTCGTTCTACGGCCCAACCCTGAACATTGGGGCAGCGAGCATTGAGGCCATCTGAAGAAAAGCCTGCATTGTAAAACAAAACCCCGCCAGAAATTAATCTGGCGGAGTTTATCAGTTGGGCAAAACTGCCGGGCAATTACAGGCCCATCGCAGCTTTCAAACCTTCATCCAGTTTATCGAGGAACTGGGTGGTGGTCAGCCATTTCTGGTTCGGACCGATCAGCAATGCCAGATCCTTGGTCATGAAGCCGGCTTCGACGGTGTCGACGCAGACTTTTTCCAGGGTTTCGGCAAATTTGACGACTTCCGGGGTACCATCAAACTCACCACGATATTTAAGGCCCTGCGACCAGGCAAAGATCGACGCAATCGGGTTGGTCGAGGTTTCTTTGCCCTGCTGGTGCTGGCGATAGTGGCGGGTCACGGTGCCATGTGCAGCTTCTGCTTCGACGGTCTGCCCATCCGGGGTCATCAAAACAGAGGTCATCAGACCCAGCGAGCCAAAGCCCTGTGCCACGGTGTCGGACTGAACGTCGCCGTCGTAGTTTTTACAAGCCCAGACGAAACCGCCATTCCATTTCATCGCACAGGCGACCATGTCGTCGATCAGGCGGTGTTCATAGGTAATGCCGGCAGCCTTGAACTTGTCGGCGAATTCTTCGTCGAAAACTTCCTGGAACAGGTCTTTGAAACGGCCATCATAGGCTTTCATGATGGTGTTCTTGGTTGACAGGTAAACCGGCCAGCCAAGGTTAAGGCCGTAATTCAGGCTGGCACGTGCAAAGCCCTTGATGCTGTCATCAAGGTTGTACATCGACATCGCAACGCCCGAAGACGGGAAATCAAACACTTCATGTTCAATGGCTTCGCCGCCATCAGCAGGCTGGAACTTGATGGTCAGTTTACCGGCACCCGGCACTTTGAAGTCGGTCGCACGATACTGGTCACCAAAAGCATGACGGCCAATAACGATCGGCTGGGTCCACCCCGGAACCAGGCGCGGCACGTTCGAGCAAATGATCGGCTGGCGGAAAACGGTACCGCCAATGATGTTGCGGATGGTGCCGTTCGGCGACTTCCACATTTTTTTCAGGCCGAATTCTTCAACGCGCTGTTCATCAGGGGTGATGGTGGCGCATTTAACACCAACGCGATGTTCCTTGATGGCATTTGCGGCATCAATGGTGATCTGGTCGTTGGTTTCATCACGTTTCTGAACCGACAGATCGTAATATTTCAGATCAATATCAAGATAGGGCAGGATCAGTTTGTTTTTAATGAAATCCCAGATGATCCGGGTCATTTCGTCGCCGTCAAGCTCGACGACCGGGTTCTTAACTTGAATCTTGCTCATAGAATACTCCCTTTCTGGCCGCTGCCAGGTATCAGCGCGGCTGCCATTTGACAAGGTGGGTCAAACTTCATCCGGCGCGCGAGGGAGCGCCCTGGCCGCGTCGGGAGAACGCAACATACAGGATGCGAACGCAAAATCAAATAGGCTGCCTTAACTTCCCTCGCAAGTTCTTTTCGTCGCCATATACGTTAAATTGCCCTGGCCATTTACGTGCCCGGTATCCAGGGGCGTAACGCTTTGGAATTTGGTGGTTCCGGTGTTATCGCCAATATAATTTCGCCCCTGATTTTGCCGGGTCAGTTTTGCGATAAGTTTGCGTCATGGGGGCTTAAAAGCGAGGATGGGGCAGTGCCCGGGTCAATCGGTGCGCCCAACCCGTAACCGGCCAGGAACATATCGACAGCAATTGTCACATGCTGTTTTAAATCGGGCACGCGCGGTTCCCAGCCAATGAACGCCATTTGCCGAATATCGTAATCGGCCTTGATCAGGCTGATCAGAAAGCTTGCGGCCAGTTCCGGGTTGCCTTTGGGAAAGGTGCCTTGTTGCATTTGCTGCTCAAAATAGTTCGACATCAGGCGACGACCGGTCATCAGGCCGGTTTCATAAAATACCCTGCCCAGATGGGGGAAGCGCGGAACTTCGGCCAGAAACATGCGCATATAACGCAGCGTGTCGGACTGGGTTAAAACCGTCATCAGGGTTTCACCAAATATTATCAGCGTTTCGCGCAGGGGCTGCTGCGAAATTGGCAGGTCGCGCATAATTTTGGTGACGCGGCCTGTGCAATTGCGAATCACCGCTTCAAACACGCCGTCCTTGTTGCCAAACAATTCATAGATCGTTCGTCTGGAGCCTCCGGCTTCAGCTGTGATCATTTCCAGTGTTGTGCCAGCCAGACCGTGTTCGCAAAAAAGTTCACGTGCGGCTTCAACGATTGCTTCGCGCCGTTTCTCGGTACGCGGATCGATTTTTTTGTTTTCGGACAAGGTGCCATTCCATTTTTGATCAATTTAATTCTTGACCGGGGTACTGAGCAGTACCATATTGCAGCAAATGGTACTAATCAATACCAAAAGGAATGATGCTTCAAAATGAACGTTAAAAAAATCCTGCTGCCGGTTATTGCGATAGCTGCAATTGGTGGGGCTGCCTATTACGGTTTCTATTGGGTGACCGAGGGGCGCTATCACGAAGAAACCGACAATGCCTATTTACATGCCGACCAGGTGGCAATTTCGCCCAAGGTTTCGGGCTATATCGACCGGTTGCTGGTGGAAAATAACCAGACCGTCAAAAAGGGCGACCTTTTGATGGTGATTGGCGATGAAGATTATCAGGCCAAGTACAATCAGGCCAAGGCTGCGTTTGAATCGCGCATGGCCGCGCTTGATACAATGGACAAACAAATTGCCCTGCAGCAGGCCTCTATTGACCAGGCTGCCGCAAATGTCGCCATTTCAAAGGTTGACCTGAACACAACCGGCGAAGATTTTGACCGCTATAAGGACCTGGTTAAAAAAGGTGCGGCCAGCCGCCAGAAATATGATTACGCCGTTGCCGACCGGAACAAGGCCATTGCCCAGGTAAATGCCGCCAAGGCAACCCTTGCTGTGCAGCAGGGCCAGCTTGAAGTTCTGAAAGCGCAAAAAATTGAAGCTGAACGTGCGGTATCCGAAGCCAGCGCCGATCTTGATCTGGCGCAGCAATCGCTGGACGATACCCGTATTGCCGCCCCGTTTGATGGTGTAATCGGCAACCGGTCGGTGCAGTTGGGGGCTTTGGTGCAGCCGGGGCAGCAATTGCTGGTTCTGGTGCCGTTGCCCGGTGTTTACGCCGTTGCCAATTTCAAGGAAACGCAGATCGGCCATATGGCACCAGGGCAAAAAGTGACACTGGAAGTTGATGCCTTTCCTGACTCGGAAATTACCGGCGTCATCGAAAGTTTTGCCCCGGGTACCGGCGCACAGTTCAGTCTGTTACCGCCAGAAAATGCCACGGGTAACTTCACCAAAATTACCCAGCGTGTTCCTGTGCGTATCAAACTGGATTCCAGCCCCGTGGCCGACGCCCTGCGTCCAGGTCTGTCGGTGGTGGTGAATGTTGATGTGCGCGACGCATCGGGCGAAATGCACGCTGCGGGTACCGGGCTTGCGCCCTCCAAGGCCCAGGTTCGTGAAGTATCGGAGTTGCAATAATGGCCGATGACACGCGTGATCAGGACGATAGCTTGCGTGCCAGTGCAACAGACCGGTCCGTGATCAGTTCTGCCTCGTCAACGCGCTCGCATGCCGATATTCCGGCGCAAGCAGGCAATGACCAGCAGGCCGCAAAATCACAGTCCGAATCGTCGCTGCCTGTGACGTCATCTTCCTCGTCCTTGTCATCGTCATCGACAACGTCTCCGTCTGTATCTGGCGGTGCCGGGGGATCCGGCGGCGCGGGCGGTGGTGCCAAGGTTGGCGGCGGTGCCCCGCAAGGCCCTGATCACGTTGACCCGCTGCATTTTATCGGCTGGATCGCGATGGTCATTGGCATGTTCATGGCAATTCTCGATATTCAGATTGTCGCAAGCTCGCTTGAAGATATTCAGGCCGGGTTGTCGGCCAGCCCCGATGAAATTGGCTGGGTGCAGACATCCTATCTGATCGCTGAAGTTGTCATGATTCCGCTGTCGGGCTTTTTATCGCGCCTGATTTCGACGCGCTGGCTGTTTGTGCTTTCCGCTGCCGGTTTCACGATCATGAGCGTGTTTAGCGCCATGGCGTGGTCCATCAACAGCATGATCCTGTTTCGGGCGTTGCAGGGCTTCCTTGGCGGCGCGATGATTCCAACGGTTTTTGCCACCACCTATATTATTTTCCCCAAATCCCGCCAAAACGGTGCCAGCGTGATCATTGGTTTGATCGCAACCATGGCCCCCACTGTTGGCCCGACCTTGGGGGGGTATCTTACCCAGTCGCTTTCGTGGCACTGGCTGTTCCTGATCAATGTTGTACCCGGTCTTCTGGTTGGTGCCGTTGTTGCAATGACCCTGCGCATCGATAAAGGGGATCGTTCCTTGCTGAAAGGCTTTGATATCGAAGGCCTGGTGGCAATGGCGGCGTTTCTGGGCAGTCTGGAATATGTGCTTGATGAAGGACCGCGAAATGACTGGTTCGATGACCGGGCCATTACGTATGGCGCGGTGATCTGTACCCTGTCGGGGCTGTATTTCCTGTGGCGGATGTTCACCTATGAAAAGCCGATTGTCGATCTAAGCTCGTTTACCGATCGCAACTTTTCCATGGGGTGTATTTTCAGCTTTACGCTGGGGATCGGTTTATATGGCAGTGTGTATATTTTGCCGCTTGAACTGGCGCGGGTGCGTGGTTTTGACAGCTTGCAAATCGGCACCATTATGGCGGTAACGGGAATATGCCAGTTCCTGTCCGCGCCGATTGCCGGGCGACTGATGCGGGTTTTACCACCGCGGGTGTTGCTGGGTTTCGGGTTGGCGCTGTTTGCGTTGGGTGTTGGTTTAAACGGTTTTCAAAACAGCCAACTGGGCTTTGATGAATTACTGGTTCCCCAGGCCGTGCGTGGCTTTGCCTTGATGTTTTGTATGTTGCCAATTACCAATCTGGCATTGGGAACTTTACCGCATGATAAAATCAAGAATGCATCAGGCCTGTTTAATCTGACACGTAACCTTGGCGGGGCCATTGGGCTGGCCTGTATCAACACATTGCTGGATAACCGGTCCGACCTGCACTGGACGCATCTGGCCGAATATATCAATCCGTCCAATCCGGTTTATCAGCATTACCTAAATACCCTTACCACACGGTATCAGTCGCTGGGGGTGGCCGAACCCGCGGCAGCAGCCATGAAATCAATTGGCAATATTCTGACCCGTGAATCGACCATGATCGCCTTTAACGATGTGCATCTGGTTATGGCGGCGGCTTTTGTGGTCGCGCTGATTTTGTTGCCATTGGCGAAAAAACCAAAAACACCGGGGGCTGCCGCACCCGCACACTAATATCCCCTTTGGTCCATTTCCCAACAGGTTCGGACCTGACGACAAAACCGCGCAAGGTCTTCCCCCCCGACCCCGCCTGTGCGGTTTGCCATGCCCCCGAATTACCCGGCTTGTCCGGTGTGGTTCGGGGGTTTTGGTTTTGGGGCCGGGGTAATGTCAAACCGGTATTTGCGCTGTACTGTCGGCTTGCTTGTGAGCCAGCCAACGCGCCCTGGTGAATTATTGAGTGCTGGCAGCCAGGCGCGCAGTCCGTAGTTTGGCCCCGCGCCGTTTGCTTAGCGTGATCAGGGCAATGCCGCTTACTACCAGTGCGGCACAGACCCAGAAAACACCATCGGGTTTGGGGCTGGGGGTGGTGGTAAAGCGGGCGGCGACGGCCTCGATGGCCAATAAAATAAAGGGCAAAAAGCTGGTGGCCAGAATATAGGTTTCAATGCCGGCCAGTTTGATAGATCGAAGTGTTAACACCATAGCCGGACCACGCAGCAAAACCCCGATTACCAGTCCGCACAAAACAGTTTGAAGGCCAAAGAAATTTTCCAGGGAGAGCGACGGCAGGTCGATGGGCGACACTATGCCGATCAAGGGCGGAAAAATCAAAAACATGGCAGACGTGATCAGCAGCAAAACCCCGGTAAAGCGTAAATGTGCCCAACTGTCGGTGACCTGGTTATGGGGGTGTTTTTCCGCCACCACCGATGATGAAATGGCGGTTACCTCGCTTGCCAGCATCAACCACACCGCGGGGTTGGTGAAACCACCGGGTAAGTGAAATGCCATCCATCCGGCGCCGATCAATAATACAGCATGGCCAAACCATTCGCTTTTGTGGGGTGGGCGCCCCAAAATAAAGGTTGCGGCCAGTGCGGCCATCGGCATCCCGGTTTGCGATAAAATACCGCTTTGTGGCGATGAAATGTAAATAAGGGCCGCCGTCCAGCTTACGCCGGTCAGGACACGTAAAAATCCGTAAAACCAGTTTACCGGCAAGGCAAATTGACGCCAGGGAATGGGACGTCCCGGTGATAAAACAATCAGCGCCAACCCGCCAAAAGCCAGTTGCCAGCATGTCATCGCATAGGCATCGGCATGAAATTGCAGTAATGCAACGCGATTGGCGACCAAAAGGCTCGCCCAGGTGACGGTGGTTAATATAAGCAATAAGACAACAGGCATATGAAAAATCTCAAATTTGTATGATTATGCCCAGTGTTGCCGTTTCAGAAATGAATATCTATACTTGTATTTTTGATGTGGCTATTCATTTTTGTATCACTTTACCTGATATGGGGCAGGGCGAATTTGCCTGATACAAACGGGGCAGGCCGACAGTGTATAAACCCATAAATCAAACGGGGCAGGACCAGGATGCAGCCAGGAAAAACACCGGACTGGGACCATATTCGCATGTTTCTGGGCATTGCCCGTGCCGGAAGCCTGCGCGCGGCATCGTTGGAAATGGGCATTAGCCAGCCCACTGTTGGCCGTCACTTAACCGCACTTGAGGCCGACCTTGCCGTTACGTTGTTTGACCGTTTACCCGAAGGATTACGCCTGACCGATGCCGGGCGCGATTTAATGCCGCGGGCCGAAGCGATGGAAACAGCAGCTTTGGCATTTCACCGGCACGGCGACGCCATTTCCGGTGTGCGTGATCGGCAGGTTCGCCTGACAGCAAGCCCGTGGTCGGCCTTGTTCTTGGCGGGTGAAATCGGCCAGCGGCCCGAGGGTTTGTTTTTGGAAATTCGCCAGTCTGACGATACCCAGCTGTTAACCAAACGCGAGGCGGATTTTGCTGTACGCCATGGTTTGCCCTTAACCGGCGATTTTGTCACAAGGCGTTTGGGATCGATCGGCTGTGCGGTTTATGCGGCCCCCGCCCTTGCGGCACAAATGCTGGCAATGACCAAAGATCGCATTTTTATCGATGCCCCCTGGGCCTGCTTTGCCGAAGAATTTGACTTATATGAAAGCCAGCGCTGGATTTTGGGACATCTGGGCGATGCCAAACCGGTTTTTCGCGCCGGAACAACGCCCATGCTGCAACACGCCGTGCGAAGTGGGGTAGGGGCGGGCATTTTGCCCTGTTTTTTGGGCGATAAAGACCCGGGGCTGGTGCGTGTTTCACAACCGATTGCAGTGTTAAATTCCGACATCTGGCTGATTGTGCATCGCGATTTACGCAAGGCCGAAGGTATTCGTATTGCCGGAGACTGGGTGGCCGAACAGTTTAAAGCACGGCAATTGTTGTTAAGCGGGGCAGCAGGCCATGCCAGCCATCAATGTAACCTGGCATAGCCTGCGGATAACGCGGCTTAAAGGTTTGTCAGCGGTTATTTTGCGTGTGTCAGCCGGGGAAACAGCGACAGGGCATTGTCGCGGTTAATTGCTGTTTTTGTTTGAACTGACAAGGTGGTGTTTTCATCAAGCTGGTTGGCAAACGATTGCCCGATACGGGCCGGGGCATAGGGAAAATCACTGCCAAACAGGATGTGTCCGGGTTTTGCAAATGCCGTTAGGCTGGGCAGGGCATATTGGCTGGATGACAGGGCCGTATCAAAATAAAACCGGCGAAATTCCTCCAGGATAGTGGCCGGGTCGGTAATGTCGCTGCGAAAGGCAGTTGCCAGTTCGGCAAAGCGCTGGGCGGCATAGGGTAAAAATCCTCCGGCATGGGACAGAATGATTTTTACATCGCGATAGCGGCGGGTTACGCCGTTAAACACCAGTTGTGCCGCCAGCCGGGTGGTGTCGAAAGGGTAATCAAGCGTGGGGGCGGGAATACCGGCAATCACATCAAGGCCAAAGGGTTTGGTCGGATGGACAAAGACAACAGCCTTGCGGGCATTAAGGGCGACCCAAATCGGGTCGAACCTGGCATCGCCGGGATATTCGCCGTCATAATTGGTAAGTAAAACAACGCCGTCCGCCGCTAAACTGTCAAAGCCACGGTCAATTTCGTGCAGGGTGCCGTCAATATCGGGCAAGGGCAAGGTGATGAAATTGCCAAATCGGGCCGGTTGCGTGGACACCAGTTCAGCACTGTAGTCATTGACCCGTGCCGCCATATCGCGGCGTTCCTGCCCGTGCCAACCGGCAACACCGGGCGCGGTGAGTGACAGAATACCGGTTTGAATATGCAAACGATCCATAAATTCAACCGCCTGCGCTGGGGACCAGTCAGGCATATGCCACCCCGATGGATCGCCGCCATGTTTGCCCAGGGCCTGTGCCCAAACAGGGGGAATAACATGCTGATGAACATCAATACGACGTGGTGCAATAACAGATGCAGCTAAAGACATGGCGGGAACTCCGGTTATGAAGGAATACCTCATGCTCCGTTGTTTGATTAATAAATTCCAATGCCGTAAATATACATATTGATATATAAATTATATGAATGTGGGGCGTCATGGAATTGCGGCATGTACGGTATTTTTTGGCAGTGGCCGAAGAAATGCATTTTGGTCGCGCGGCTGCTTCTTTGAACATTGCCCAGCCGGCCCTTAGTATTCAGATCAAGGCACTGGAAGATGAACTGGGCGCTGTTTTGTTTGACCGCACCAGCCGCCATGTTGCGCTTTCTGCCGTTGGGCGTATTTTTTTGCCAGAAGCCCGTAAAATTATGGCCCAGGCAAATTATGCGCGGCTGGCGGCCAGGCGCGCCGCCAGTGGCCAGCTTGGTGTCATCAGAATTGGCTTTGTCGGCAACGCGTTTTTTAGCGGGGCTTTGTCACGGGATTTAAGGCAGTTTCGCAAGGTTTACCCCGCTGTGACAATTGATCTGGTTGAATTGCCCCCGGGCGTGCAGGCTGAACAGATTATTCACCAGATGCTTGATATCGGCTATGTGCCCGATTTTGACGACCCGCAACATCCTGAAATTTTGCGTCAGAAAACCGGTTCCTGGCCGTTTGTTGTTGCCCTGTCACCCGATCATCCTCTGGCAGCGAAAGATCGCATTTCGCCAGCTGATTTGCGCGATGAAACCTTTGTTATTTATGCTGCCAGCGACACTGACAGGGATCATCTGGCATATATATCGGCTGTTCTTGGTGATGCGCCGGCCCATGTGGTGCATGTCAGCAATACATTAACGGTGCTTACCATGGCGTCGGCGGGGCTGGGTGTTGCGGTGGTGCCAGAAACACTGGCCGAAATCAAAATTGCCGATATCTGTTATCGCCCGCTGCTGGGGGCGCGGCAAATGTCACGCGGGGCGCTGTTATCCTCGCGGTATCATGCATCACCGGTTGTGCGGTCCTATCTGGCTGAAATTGCGCGGGCTTCCTCGTAAAACGCCGCCGGGCTGCCTATTGGGGGGCTACCTCAATATGCTTGGCGATGCGGCGGCATCTTTCCTGTTTTGTCGTTATGTCTGGCAGGTGGGGCATGTTGCGCGCTGAAATGATCAGGATTCGTGCTTGCGGATTTGTAAATTCGGGCCCAATCAGCATGAAAAAGACTGCTCACAACAAGCTCACGGAAAGGTGTGATGCGGGAAATGTCCCTGATAACGGATGGCATTTTTCATTTATCATATTGATTTTATTAATAAATTTTAATTCCCGCTTTGGGCTGACGGGCAAGGCTGCACGACCGGGGACATTCGGGATCATGATTTGATGATTGTCATCTTACTAACTAGTAAGTAAGTTTTCTTCATGACCCAAAAAACATCGCCCAAAGCCCTCGAAATTATTGATCTTGCGCGTTCGCTGATTGCCAATGCCGGCTATAACGGTTTTAGCTATGCCGATATTGCCAAAACCCTTGGTGTGACCAATGCCAGCATTCACTACCATTTTCCGGCGAAGGCCGACCTGGTGAAGGCTGTTGTTGTCAGTTATCGCGCACAATCCGACCATCAGCTTCGTTTGGCGGCCGCCGAAATTGACGACCCGGTTCAGCTTTTGCGGCTTTTTGTCCAGTTTTGGGAGCGTTGCCTGCACGAAGGACCGTTGCCATTTTGCATTTGTGTGATGCTGGCATCTGAATTGCCGTTAATCCCCGAAAGCGTTGCCGATGAAGTCCAGGGGCATTTCGATGATTTGGCTGGTTGGCTGACAGAGGTGATGCTTCGGGCCGAGGCAAAGGGGCTCGTGCATTTGCGGGCCGGGGCCCAGGCAGAAGCGCGTATGTTAATGACGCTGGTTCACGGGTCGATGATTTCCGCACGTGCCGCGCGGGACCCTGACGTCTATGGGATAAGTGCGTGGCCCGCCCTTGAAAGGTTGCTTGTTGATGGCCCCCCGTAACGATCCGACGTAAATCAGAATTGGCAGCGGCCAGAAAAATAGCCCGGGGCATTGCCGGGCGATAATGCCGCACTGGCAACCTGGCCTGCCGTCTTCACCATTTTTAATCTTATTTGTTTGCGATGCGCATTTGTGTTCTGGCCTGCCAGATCAATGCGTCCCATCCAGCCTTCCATTGCCGTCAACTGGTTGCACCATTGACGGGAAAACGAACCTGCTTGGCTAAAACCAGCCGGTTTTCAGCAAGTAGTTCACCGCGTTTCCCCCGTCCCCCAAATCTACAGGAAGTTAAAATGAAACCTTTTATCGCTATTACCCTGGCTGCATTGGGCCTGTCTGTTGCGTTTGTACCTCTTGCCAGCGCAGATCCCGCGCCAACCCGTTTGCGCGGCACAATTACAACACTTAACCCGCAATCTTTGGTTGTTCATACCCGCGATGACAAGGATATTACTGTCACTCTGGATGATCAGACCCATTATGCTGCGGTGGTTAAATCCAGTCTCGATAACCTGAAAGAAGGCAGTTATATCGGCACCGCCACCAAAGAAATTGGTTCCAAACTGATTGCCCTTGAAGTTTCAATCTTTCCGCCGGAAATGCGGGGCGCTGGCGAAGGCCATTATGCATGGGACAAAATTTCCGACACCACCCTTTCCGCCGGTGCGGCCACAGCCAGTGCCATGACCAATGGCAATGTTGCCACCGTTACCAGTTCGGGTGAAACCGATGTTAACAGTGCCATGACCAATGGCAATGTAACCACTGCTGCGGCCAAAGGCGGACTTACCGTTTTAAATGTCACCTATAAGGGCGGTGAACAAACTGTTCTTGTGCCGCCAACCGCCCCGATTGTTGCCTTGCAGGCCGGTACAAAGGCCGATCTGGCAGCGGGTGCAGGCATTTTCATCGTGGCTATTCAGGATGGCGATAACACCACGGCCAAGTTGATTGCCGTTGGTAAAGATGGCGTTGTCCCGCCGATGTAAACGGCAAAATCCGGCTTGTTCAGGTGGGGTATGTGCGTTGTGCATTATTGCCTTGCCCCACCTAACGGGTCGTTTGCCGGCAAACCGGTTTTCAAAAGGGTGGTTTTTATGAAAAATCCTGCGCAAGCATCGACGCGACCCGCGCATTCCCTTCCTGTGCGCATCATGCACTGGGTAAATGTTTATGCCCTTTGCTGCATGTTGTTCAGCGGTTGGGAAATTTACAATGCCTCGCCCGACTTGCCGTTTCTGTTTCCCCAATGGGCAACATTGGGCGGGTGGCTGGGCGGTGCGCTGGCGTGGCACCTTAGTGCCATGTGGTTGTTGGTGATCAATGGGGCCGCCTATGTGCTGTACGGCATTTTTTCGGGCCATTTCAAACGCGATTTGCCGCCACCGTCACCCAAAGCGTTCCTGCGGGACATGTGGGCCGCAGTTTGCCTGCGGTTGCCCCATAAGACCGGTCATTACAATGCTGTTCAACGCCTGTTGTATGGCGGTGTGATTTGCATTCTCGTGATCGAGGTTTTGACAGGCATGTCGATCTGGAAACCGGTGCAGTTTGGCGGGCTGGTTTCGCTATTTGGCGGTTTTGTACTGGCCCGTAACATTCATTTGGCAATGATGATTTTAATCGTTGGTTTTATTGTCGTCCATCTTGCTTTGGTGGCGATTGTACCGCGCACGCTTGTTTCCATGTTCAAATCCGTTCCATCCGACCCGCAGGAGGCAAATGATGCTTGAAAAACGTCGTAAACCGGTCATTACACCAGATGATATTCGTGCCGATCTGGACCGGTTTAGCCGCCGGGCGTTTTTGCGCGGTTCGCTGTCGCTGGGTGGGCTTGCGATGTTAACCGGGTGTAATTTGTCGACCGACAGCGGGGTTGATGCCGCCTTGAAGGCGATTTTGCGGTTTGATGACAAAATACAGGCCAAATTATTCGACCCCGCCCGTTTGGCGCAAACCTATCCCGCCAGTGCCATTACCGAACCGTTCCGTTTTAATGCCTATTACCCCGATTGGCAGGTACGCGGCGTTCCCGATGACTGGCGGCTGGAAGTTGCGGGGCAGGTTACGGATAAAAAAGCCTGGACCCTTGATGCGTTACAATCCTTGCCGCAGGAAAGCCAGATTACCCGCCATATTTGCATTGAGGGCTGGAGCCAGATTGGGCAATGGCGCGGGGTGCCGCTGGCAATGTTTTTACGCAAAATTGGGGCGGATACGCGGGCAAAATATGTAAAATTTACCTGTTTTGACGATTATACCACCAGCATTGATATGGCGAGTGCCCTGCACCCGCAAACGATTTTGGCGCTGGAATTTGTTGGAAAACCGCTAACGCCGGAATGGGGGGCACCGGTGCGTCTGCGTATTCCCACCAAACTGGGTTTTAAAAGCGCCAAAAATTTACGGGCGATCGAGGTAACCAACAGTTTTGCCGGCGGGTATTGGGAAAATCAGGGGTATGACTGGTTTGCCGGTGTTTGATTTTTGTGGTTTTTATACCAGACGATCCTTGCATGGCATCGATCAATGGCGCCCCCGGGGTGGCAGGCGGGCTGATATATCTTTGCCAATGGCTTTACAAGCTGTCGATACCATTGCGCCTGGCCAGCCTTCCGTAACGCATGTTTACAATGAGTTGATATAAGCGCGCAGGCAGGGCAATTTGCCCGAAAAAAAAGTCGCCCGGTTCCCAACGCGGGGCGGGCGACAGGCGGGTTAGCTGGCTGTATAGCTGATCTGGCAAAGCCGAATTTGCCAGATCAGCAGGATATGGTTATCGACGCCGGCTAGTTGTTAACCGACATGGCAACGGGTTTGGGTGTTGAATGCGTACTGACCGGCAGGATCGGGTATACGATCCGGGGTTCTTCACCTGTCAATGTCCGCAAGAAGGCGGCAATTGCCGAAATTGATTTATCGTCAAGTTCGGTACCCAACTGGCTGGTTGCCATAATGCCAACGGCCTGTTCGAGATCCCAGACCTTGCCGGTATGGAAATAGGGGGCTGTCAGCTCGATATTGCGAAGCGGGCCTGCGCGGAAAACATAATCGTCATCGGCGGTGTGGGTTACGGCAAAGCGGCCCTTGTCATTGGGGGGCAAAATGTCGGAACCGGGTTTTTCAACCACGCCAAACGGATAATATCCGTTACCGCCAACATTGACGCCGTTATGGCAAGATGCACAGCCGCTATCTATAAACAGGGCCAGACCTTCTTTTTCCTGATCGCTCAGGATGACGTCGTTGCCTTCAAGGAACTGGTCAAACCGGGATGCCGGGGTGATCAGGGTGGCTTCAAAGGCTTCGATGGCTTTGGCCATGTTATCAAACGTTACCGGGTCAGCTTCACCCGGGAAGGCTTTTTTGAAATGCTCGATATACTCGGGCATGCTTTTTAGCGTGGTTACAACGCGGTCCGGGGTGCTGGCCATTTCAACACCGGCCTGAACCGGACCTTTGGCCTGTGCCTTAAGGTCGGCGGCACGGCCATCCCAGAACTGGGCAATGTTGAAAACGGCATTAAAAACGGTCGGCGCGTTGCGCGGGCCTTTTTGCCAGCCATGGCCAATGGACGTTTCAAGGTTGTCGTCACCGCCCATGCCAAGATTATGGCAGGTATTGCATGAAATCAGGGCGCTGGACGAAATGCGGGTTTCAAAAAACAGCATTTTACCCAGTTCGACTTTTTCATGGGTGACGGCATTGCCTTTGACTGCGGGAACAGCCGAAGGAATGACCTCAAAATAGTCTCCGGCTGCTTTGCGCAGGGCGGCATTATCGTCCTTGTCGGCGGCAAGGGCGCTGGTAACAAATCCGATGCACAGGGCACTGGCCCCAAGCAGCCGGACAAAAGTGCGGGTGGTTGTCATGATGTTCCCCTCTCTCAAGTATGAGCGCCATCACAACATCACTGTAACCCACTGTTAACCATGATTTATGTCAAATATCTAATTTAATTAAATTTAATATAAATTGCATTGCCAGATGGGCGATTGAGGGCGCAAAATATGCGCTTGTCGCGCGATTCGCTGTGCTGTTTTGATTGTGCAAGCCGGCCCAAATAGCCAAAGCCCCGCTGCGGGTTCCGGGCGGGGCCTTGGTTCGGGATTAAACTGTTCAAAAATACCGCTTAAAGCAGTTTTTCCTTCGGGTCGAATTTTGGTCCCGGTTCGGCAGACAGCTTTTCAAACACGCCTTCAAGGGTATCTGTTACCGAATAGAGCTGTCGGTTGCTGGGCCGTGCAAAGCCTTCGTCTATGATGCCTTCAATCATTGCCAGGCATTTGTCCCAGTATCCCAGGGCATTTAAAAATACCAACGGTTTATCGTGAATGCCCAACTGGCGCAGGGTTAGGGCCTCGAATGCTTCATCAAGGCTGCCAAGGCCCCCGGCGAGGGTGACAAAGGCATCCGACCGGCGGAACATTTCCACTTTGCGTTCATACATGGACTTGCACACGATCAGTTCCGAAAGACCGGCGTGGCCGACTTCGATATCGTCAAGATGGGCGGGAATAATACCGACAACATTGCCACCATTTTCCATCACGGCATCGGCGACAGCGCCCATAAGGCCAATGCGCCCGCCGCCGTAAACCAGGGTAATGCCGCGTTCGGCCATCATTTTGCCAAAGGCGATGGCGTTTTCCTTGTGTTGGGGGTTCACACCGTTAGATGCACCGCAAAACACACAAATCGAGTTTATTTTCGTCATGGCGGCCTGCCTTGTTGTTATCTTGTTGCAGGAAAGGAAGTTATAAAGCCGTATACGGCTTCAATGTCCCTTTCATCCCCAGCTTAGCGTATGATATGCCTGCGTCGTCAATGATATCTTGATGTCAAAACCGGTTTTGGCGGGGCGAAAACAGGTAAAATGTTGCGTCGCGCAATTTTTGCCCGCAAAAGCACAGCCCGATTTGTGCCGTAATATATCGTATTGTGGCGATCCCGCATTTTCCGGTTCGCGGCATGCTGCGATTGGAAACAGTGCGATACACAAAGATCGAAAATAATAAAGGCAGGTTCATACAGCGTGTTTGTCGACAGTCCGTTCTGGTTTGCCATCCTTGTTTCCGGCGTTATTGCCGCAGTTTTGATGCTGGCCCTGTGGTTGGGGCTTGATCGCGCTGTTGCAAGGCGCATGGTGCTATCTGCCATTATTCCTGCCATTCTGGTGGCGGTGCCTGCTGCCCTTGGCCTGCCCGAAGGTATGCGCGGCGGGGCGGGCGCGGTTTTGGCCGTTATTTTAATTGGCGGGCTTGCGGGCATTATGATTGATGTTGCCCGGTTTTCGGCGCGGATCGCATCGGTTTTGGCCTGTATTATCATTGTTGGCGGTGGCTGGCTGGTTTTGGGCGATGATACCAGCGGCACAGCGGCACTTCTGGGGCAGGTAACCTTACCCGGAACAGCGCATATTGTTTCGGTGCTGGCGTGGGCCGCGTATTTGGCGGTCGCCCTGGTTTTGGCGTTTGTTACACTGCCCGATTTTACCGACACCGCCGAGGATGGCGGGCAGGGGGGCAAAACCGCGAAAAAGACCAAAGCCAAAACAACCAAAGTAACATCAACCCGCAAAAGCAAATCGGTTACCAGCGCCCTTGCCGACGGAGACCGGGGGCCCGGGGCGTTGTCGGTGTTTTTGGCGCTGGTGCTGGGGTTGGGTATTATTGCGGTGCAATTTGGCCTGCGCGATTTGAAAATTCTGCACGGGGCGATGGCGATTGCATTGTTGATTGCCCTGATATCGGAAAAGGCGGCACCGCAATACCGGGCGGCGGTCTGGTTATCGATGGTGGGGGCCATTATGGTGGCCGGGGCAACAGCAATTTTGCGCGCCCCCGCCAGTCTGGTGGCGCATGGTGTGCTGGTGCTGGTGATGTTTTCGGGCACGGGAACGGTTTTGTTGCAACGCGCCTTGCGCCTTGATCGTGTTGACGCCGCCGGGGCATCGGGCCGTGATGTCGGTATTTTGTGGGCGGGCGGTGCTATTGTCCGGGTGCTGGTGCTGGCGATGCCGGTGGGCATGGCGGCCCTTGTTGCCTTTATCGGGGCGGCGATGACGGCCCCATGATCAATTTTCTGCCGATTGGGCCTGTTCGTGGTGAATGACTGCCGTTCAGCAGGCAACTAATGCGGTGAAATTCGGCCTGACAGGTCAAAATCACTGTTTTTGATGTGCAATTTGACGCATTTGCAACAGCTTGATGCATTTCCGGCTTTGTTACGGTATGGAAACTGTGCGATGAAAGTAGTACAAGTTTCCGATAACCGTGTCGGGGGTGGGGACGGGATTTCGTTTTTCATGCTGCAATGCCGCGCATTGATGCAATTCTGACCTTCGGCGAATAAAAGATAACCATCGTTCAAGGATATTTTCCGGTGAAACGACCTTATATCCTCGTCATTATCGGCGTTTTGCTGATCATTGCCGCCATTGTGCTCAACTATACGCTTACGGGCGCTGGCGACGATGACGCCGATACGGTGTCTAGCGCGCCTGAGCAACAAAGCAGCACGGAGCCGGCCGGCGAAAAAACGCCTGAAACGGGCAAAACAGATACACCTGCCGATGACAGCAAGGCACCGGATGTTACCGATCCCAGCTTTGACGTGGTGCGCGTCAGCCCGGATGGAAATTCGGTTATTGCCGGGCGCGCAGAACCCAATACCAAGGTTCGGGTACGTGAAGGCAAGGACGTGATCGGGGAAGCGACGGCCGATAACCGCGGGGAATGGGTTATTTTGCCGGAAAAACCGCTGCAACCGGGCGATCGTGAATTGTCTGTCGAAAGCGAAGACAAGGATGGCAAGGTTCAGTCGGGCAACGAGGATGTGGTTGTTCTGATCCCGGAAAACCCGGCCAAGGAAACCACTGCACCGATGGTCGCGGAAAAAAGCGACAAGGCCGAACCGGATGCAAAAACCGACAAACAGCCGATTATTGCCTTGCGTGTACCGTCGCAAGGGGAAGGTCCGGCAACAGTAATGCAGGGGCCTGGCGCGGTTCCTGAAAACAAGGAAATTGCCAAGGCTGCCAATCAGGCAGCACAGGATGCAGGCCAGCCTGAAATTGCATCTTCGATGCCGCGTCTAAGTGTTGGTGTTGTTGATTATAACGACAAAGGCCAGGTTGCGATGTCGGGCGATGCAAACCCTGACCACAATATTCGTGTTTATCTTGATAACAGGTTTGTTGGCACGGCCCCGTCTGACAACAAGGGCGATTGGGCCTTGACGCTGGAAAGCGATATCAACCCGGGCCAGTACAAACTGCGCGCTGACGAGGTTGATAAACAGGGCAAGGTGGTTGCACGTGTCGAATTGCCGTTTGAACGGGCTGATGCCAAAAAGGCGATGGAACCCGGTAAGCGGTATGTTGTGCAGCCCGGTAACAGCCTGTGGCGGATTGCCCGGCGTGCTTATGGTGATGGTATTCAATATTGGGTTATTTATCACCGTAACGAAGACCAGATCCGTGACCCGGACCTGATCTATCCCGGCCAGATTTTTGCGCTGCCGGAAGAAAAAACATCCAATTGATTTGCTGATTTAGGCCGCAATACCGCGATTTTGCGTATTGCGGCCTTGTCGTACCATCGACTTTGCCAGATTGGTCCCTATATGCAGCGGACGTATCATTATGGGCGGGCTGTGTTGTGGCTGGCCGTTATTACCGGGCTGTGTGAAGCGGGCAGGCAAATGCAAAATGCCGACGGCTGACATGGCACTTGCCAGGCTGTGTGTTGTATGCGTTTTGATGGTGGATTGCTGTTATCCCTGTGGCGTGCCACAGTGGCACCTGCAAAATAAGGGTTCGCGCGAAACGCTGCCTGAGTGTTGACTGGCCCCGCAACGGGGCAACCTTGCTGCCGATGGTTCGCCAAAACCGGGTGAAAAGGCCGCCAGATGGGCCAAATACCCGGTTAAGGGTGAAAAAAGCGCCGTTGGATGATCCCCCTTGTTGAAGGGGATGGATCGCCAATGATAAGAACATGCCAGACGTGCCACTGATTGGCCCGTCGCATTGCAACCAGGGAAGACAACTTTGAAATCCGTTCTTGTGCCGATCAATTCCGAAGGCTGGAAATTTATTGCGATTTTCGCCGCTGTGACCGTGATCCTGTTTCTGATCGCCCAGCCATTGGGCTGGATTGGCGTTATCCTGACTTTGTGGTGCGCCTATTTCTTTCGCGATCCTGACCGGGTTACCCCGATTGGCGATGATCTGGTGATTGCGCCTGCTGATGGCCGCATTTGCATGATTTCGCAAGCCCCGCTGCCCAAGGAACTGGAACTTGAAGACCAGTCACCCCGCACGCGTATCTCGATTTTCATGAATGTGTTTAACGTTCACGTTAACCGCTCGCCGATCAATGGTGAAATTGTGGGCGAGGCCTATGTTCCGGGCAAGTTTGTTAATGCCGAGCTGGACAAGGCATCGGAAAATAACGAACGCCAGATTTTGCTGGTCCGCGACAAGGATGGCCGCGATTTTGGCGTGGTTCAGATTGCCGGTCTGGTTGCCCGGCGCATTCTGTGTGATGTGGGCCGTGGGTCGATCCTTAAAGCGGGCGAACGTTTTGGTCTGATCCGGTTTGGGTCGCGCGTCGATGTGTATTTACCCGTGGGTGTTGAACCCAAAGTTTGTGTTGGTCAGTTGACTGTCGCAGGTGAAACCGTGCTGGCCGATGTTGCCGCAATCGCTGCTGTTCCGGCCACCGGGGAGGTGCGTTAATGGCCCAGGGTCCTGATCGCAACCGGCCACGTCGTTTCAAGGCATTATCCCTGTCGCGGTTGGCCCCCAATGTCGCAACCCTTATGGGGATGTGCGCCGGGTTGACCTCGATCCGGTTTGCCATGCAGGACCATTGGGAAGCCGCGGTGACCGCTATTTTGATTGCGGGCATTATAGACGGGCTGGATGGGCGTTTGGCCCGAATGTTAAACGCATCCAGCCGGTTTGGCGCAGAGCTTGATTCATTATCGGATTTTGTGTGTTTTGGTGTTGCACCGGCCCTGTTGATGTATTTCTGGTCCCTGCACCAGTTAGGGCCCATTGGCTGGGCCTTGTGCCTGTTGTTTGCCGTTTGCATGTCGTTGCGACTGGCGCGGTTCAATACCCAGATGCTGGGTGAACCGGAAATGCCGACATGGGCCTATCGGTTCTTTACCGGTGTTCCGGCACCGGCCGCTGCGGCCCTGTCAATGTGGCCGATGGTGTTAAGTTTTCAGTTTGGCGTTGGCATTTTTGACAGCCCCTTTATTACTGCCCCGTACATTGTGCTGATTGCAGTATTGATGGTGTCGCGGATGCCGACTTTCAGCTTCAAGAAGGTTAAAGTCCCACGGGCGTGGGTTTTGCCATTGATGCTGGCTTTTGGGGCTTCGGTGGCGTTTTTGGTATCGTCACCATGGTTAACCCTGTCGGTTATTGCCGGGGTTTATTTTGTGACTTTCTTCTTTAGTTTCCGGTCTTATCGCCGCATGGGTGTTGAACAACAGCGCCGTTCCGACGAACTTGAAGAAGAAGAAGACCTGGGCCAAACTGATGACGACCCCGAAGATGGTCTGAACCGCGTACATCAGAATTGAAAATAGGGGCAACAGTTCCTGTTGGCAGGTGATGCTGCCGGGAATTGCGCTGTTTTATCAGAAAAGGCCAGTCAATTGATGTGACTGGCCTTTTTTCTATTGTATTGCCAAAAGGGCCACTTCGCTATGCCTGGGTATTTCCGTGGACGATAACTTCATTTTCACCGCGAAAGGGCGATGGCCCTGATGGATCAAATCCAAATTGCTGCAAGCAGGTTATCAACGCCGATCAGATATTGATGATGCCCCGGCACCGGTATTGCAGGTGGATATGCCCTGGGCAGTGTTGGCTTAACCGGCAAGCCCCGGTCAGAGATGTTATGATGGATGTACCAAAACCTGAAAACGTACCTGTCCGTTTGTTTTAAGGGCGGGCCGGATAAACGCCGTTTACGACGATACATGACGTCAGTTTTACTTTGTTATCATCGGTCAGGGTTGTGATTTTGGGAAGTTTGAATGTTTTTATACCATCACCCCCAAAACGATTGCCAATCAGGCTAAAGAGAGCAGGGTATTGCTGGATGATCAATTCAGCGCCGTTTGTTGCGAGATAATCTGCCGGGCAAAAGCTTGATGCAAAAGTTTCGATATTGGAAATTATTGTGTCTTCAGCATGGGAGGCTTTAACACCCGTCACGCAAAAAATTGCCGACACAGCAAGAATGGCGCCGTATTTTCCAGAATTCCGAAGCAACCCAAACATCTGTTTCTCCATTTTTTAAACTTGTTATTTGAATAGTAACAGGTGCCGCCGGCACAGCGCGCAGGTGTGGTGTATTTTATGATGTCCCCGGCTGCCGGGTTCCAAGCCCCCAACCCGTGCAAGGCAGCATTTATAAATTGCAGATAATTCAATATTTTAACAAGTTAAAATTGAAATATAAACGCAAAGGTTGATGTTGCGTTTAGGTGTGCCTGTTTTTGGGGCTGAAACTTTGACAGTTATTTTGATTAAAAACGGGCAGGCAAAGGGGAGTTAAATTGCAATTTTGCCCAGGTGCAGGCCGCTGTCAGGCCTCGACAGCGCGCTACAAAATCGCTGTTGATTTTGGTTTGTTTGCCGCATGGCGGGTTAGGAGGGCGGGTTCTCAACCGGTAAAAGTTTGGCGGACATAAAACTGTTAAGAATGTTCTGATAACGCATACGGTCTTTTGGCGGGAGCCACGCCTTATAGAACTGTGTCCAGGGCATTTCCGGGTAAGTATCGAGAATGGCGTTTACCGCATCAATGACCTGTTTGCCGGCAGCGTTTTTTGAACATCCCATCGTTGCGTTAAGGAGCGGGCTGACACCCGCAATCGGCAGCGAGATGATTTCGTTTTGATAGTTGGCTTCCCGGTGGTGAAATTCCGCCTCGGCGGGTAAATACATTGCCCAGTCCAACCGGCCCATTTCCAGCAGCTGGATGAATTTCTCGTCACTGCCAATTGTTATAATATTGGTCTGGTTTATATGTTGGCGAACGGCAGCATCAATATAATCGCCATAGGAACGGCCAAGGCGAATGGCTGTCGAGATGTTGGTATCTGCCAGCAGGCGGTTAATGTCGATTTCGTTGTTGTTATTCAGGAACGGGCGGAAAACCTGCATTTGACGGGCAAGAATAACGACCGAAGGCGGCAGGCTGATTAAAATCGGCTTGGCGAAATAGATATACTGACGGCGTTCTTCTGTCGGAATAAGGGTTAGCGAACAGTGTAGTTGCGGGCTGCGCATTTCAGCCAGAAGGCGCGCCAGGGGTACTTTTTTCAGGGTATGATGATATTGCGGCAGGCGTTCCATCAGCCAGTCTTGCGTTTGGGCCGCATAGCCCACAAGTTTGTCGTCCTGTTCGATATAGGCGGGTGGAAATGTCGGAATGGCCCAGCTTAATTCGGGTTGGGCAATAGCCTTGCTGATGCCCCATAACAAATTGGCACATATGCAAGCTGTTATGGTGAGGCACTGTACCCTCATCCCCATCGCAATCAGTTTCCCTGTCGTATGCTCCGGCCCATCCTCCGGTAGCGTAACCAACACATAATCTATTCTATAGTATAGATTGGACCTGTTCCAAGTGATAGCAAAAAAGCTGCCCTTGTTCGGGGCAGCTTTTTGTTTTGATGTTATTGCCAGATCAAAGGGTTAATTGGCCGAATTGATCAGGAGTTTGTCGGGGCTGGTGTGTTTTTACCGCGCCAGCGCCGCCATGCCCTGCCAGATTTGGCAATCAGCAACAGGGCACAGGGTGTAAAGACCAGTGTCAGGACCGTGGCGAACGTCAGACCAAAGGCGATTGACGTTGCCAGTTGCACCCACCATTGCGTTGACGGTGCCCCAATGGAGAATTCACGGGTAACAAAGTCGATATTGATTTGAAACACCATGGGCACCAACCCCAGAATGGTGGTGACGGTGGTCAACATCACCGGGCGCAAACGTTGCGCACAGGTCTGTAAGATGGCGTCTTCGATGCTGTCAGCGGTTAATTTTAATCTGTCATAGGTATCGATCAGAACAATGTTGTTGTTCACCACGATGCCTGCCAGCGCCACAATGCCAATCCCGTTCATGACGATGGAAAAGGCCTGCCCGGTTAACAATAATCCGCCCAGTACCCCCGCTGTCGACATAATGATTGCGACCATGATCAAAAGTGAACTGGTGATAGAGTTAAACTGGGTCACCAGAATGATGAACATGATGAACAGCGCCACCGAGAAGGCATTCTTTAGAAAGTCTGCCGATTTTTGCTGTTCTTCATCCTGCCCTTTAAACTCGACACTGACACGCGGGTCGATATCGAGGGTTTTTAGCCACTGCTTTACCTCCTGTACCTTGGTATCCACCAGAATACCTTCGGTAACGTCGGCTTTAACAGTCAGGGCGCGGCGGCTATCAACCCGGTGCAGGGTGCCGGTTTTGGGCTCTGCTGTGCGGGTAATAAAGTTTGAAACCGGTACCAGCCCCTTGTTGGTTACAATTTGCAAACGTTGCAGTTCTTCAAGGGTGCGGCGATTTTGCGGGAAACGGCCCACAATATCGATTTCCTCGGTCGAATCATCGGGGCGATAGGTTGAAAACAAAATGCCGTTTGTTACCAGCTTCACCGTGTTGCCAATGGTGGCGATGTCGGCACCAAATTTTAACGCCTGTGCACGGTCAACCTTGTATTCCCAGTCAATGCCGGGGGGCGATTTGCCATCTTCAAAGTTATAAAGCCCGCCCAGCTTGTGCAAACCGGCCATGATTTCGGCTGATGTTGCATCCAGAATTTCGGGATAGTGCGACCGCAACTGGATTTGAACGTCCTTACCCTGCGGCGGGCCCGCTTCGGCAGCACGGATTTCAACCTGAATACCGGCAAGGTCGCGGGTGGCTTCAAGAATTTTATGTTCAATTTCCTTGGCTTTGGGGCGCACCTGCCAATCTGCATATTCCAGCTGGATCACACCGATCACGTCTTCGGGCGCATCATCCCCGCCCTGGGCCGATGCCCCGGCGCGGCTATAGACTGTATCAAACCAGTGATGGCCGGTTTCGGACTGGTCATCAAGGGCAAGAATGCGGTTTTCAACCTGGTGTACCAACGCGTCCTGTTCATAATAGGACAAATTGCCCCGGGCGCGAATTTGTACAGCAGCCTGTTCAGGTTCAACTGATGGGAAAAATTCAAACCCTTTGCCGAACATGCCGAACGCCATCCAAACCGCAATCAGGATGACAAAGGCCAACGGAATGATCAGCCAGTATACCTTGAGCGAGGCCTGCAAAATACGGATGTAAAAGCCGGTGCCCCCGGTCAGTTTTTCAAGTTTGTCGGTTTCACCTGCGGCAACCGCATCAAGGGCGTCATTCGCCGCCATGCCCGGTTTGCCAAACCACGCCCCGACGGTGGGCACAAAAATAAGGGCCATCGCCAGTGACGCACTAAGTGTAAACAGCACCGTGATGGGGAGAAATTTCATGAAATCGCCAACCACATCAGGCCAGAATGCCAGGGGCAAAAAGGCGGCCAGTGTTGTTGCGGTCGAGGCAATGATGGGCATTGCCATGCGTTTGGCAGCCAGGGGATAAGCCTGCTTGCGGTGCAGCCCGTCCAGCATTTTACGATCGGCATATTCGGTGACCACAATGGCCCCGTCAACCAGCATCCCAACAGCAAGGATCAGCGAGAACAGCACAACGATATTCACCGTCATGCCCAGCGCCCACAGGATAAGAATGGCTGTCAGGAACGATCCGGGAATGGCAAGCCCCACCAGCAGGCCGGACCGCCAGCCAAGCGACCAGATCACCACAACCATCACCAGCAAAATGGCCAGGATGACGCTGTTTTGAAGGTCGGTCAGCATGGTGCGGATGTCGGATGATTTATCCTGTGAATAGGTGACCTTAACCGTTTCAGGATAGCTTTGGGCGGCCTCGGCGGTAATGTTTTTTACCGCATCGATCACATCAATGATGTTCTCGCCAACCCGTTTGGAGACTTCAATGGCAATGGCCGGGCGGCCATTAAGGCGGGCAAAGCTGGTGGCGTCCTTAAAGGTCCGGCGTACCTCGCCAATATCGCGAAAGCGAATAACGGAATCACCATCAACGATAAGCGGCATGTTTAAAATGTCATCGACATCTTCAAACAGGCCCGGCACCTTGATGTTAAAACGCCCCGCTCCGGTATCAAGCGCACCTGCTGCCACCAGCGAGTTTGAATTTTGCACCAGGGAAACAATATCGATCCCTTTTAACCGGTAGCTTTCAATTTTCATCGGATCGATGACAAATTCTACCAGTTCCTCTCGGTCGCCAGCCAGGTTGGCTTCCAGCACTGCTGGCACGCCTTCGATATCGTCTTTCAGGTTACGTGCAAGGCGCAGCAATGTGCGTTCGGGAACCTCCCCCGATAACGTTACCACCAGGACCGGAAATAACGACAGGTTAACTTCGTGAACTTCGGGGTCGTCGGTATCGTCGGGCAGGTCGGATTTGGCAATATCAACTCGTTCGCGTACATCGGCCAGCGCATCGTCGATATCGACGTCGCTGTAAAATTCCAGTGTTACCGATGCGCCGCCCTGATATGCCTGTGAGCGCATTTCCTTTACACCTTCAATGGTGCGCAGTTCCTGCTCCATCGGGCGTAACAAAAGGCGTTCGGCATCCTCGGGGGAAATGCCGTCATGGTTCATCAGAACATACAGGATCGGAATTTGAATGTCCGGATCGGCTTCCTTGGGGATCGCGTTATAGCCAACCCAACCCGCGACCAGCAACAGGATCAGTGTCATTATGACGGTGCGTGATCGGTTCAGCGCAAGATCAATAAGAGACATGGTTTAATTTCCTTTGCGCTTGCAACCTAGTTGCCAGCATTTTGCGGCTGTTGCGCAGAATTTTCCGGGGTCGGCATGGCGGCATCGGTGCCTGTCGCGGACTTGTTCGTATTTCCGCCCTGTTGCATGCTGGTTGGAATATGATCAATCCGGTCAACGGTTACCGTGGTGCCTTCTTTAACCCAGTCCTGACCAACCACAATAAGGTCGATCTGGTCGGGAAGGCCGGTAATCCAGACATGTTCACGATCACCGCCGCGCAATGTTACCGGATAAAAGACCACCTTGTCGTTTTCAACGCCGCGCACGCCCAATTCGCCGTCGTCATTTAACGTTAGCGATGATGACGCAATCTGATGGGCCTTTTCCGAACCAACCGGAATAACCAGTTCCGCTGTCATGCCATCAGGAATGGCAAAATCGGGATTATCAAGTTCAACTTCGATCCGGTAGGTGCGGGTTTCGTTGTTGCTGGCAAGGGCGGTATAGCGCACGACACCCTGTTTGATGCTGCCGTCAAACAGGCGCACATGGGCCATTTGCCCAACATGGATCAGGCCAATTGAATGTTCCGGGACATGGGCGACCACCAGCATGGGATCGGCCTGGATCACTGTGGCAATGGTATCGCCAATTGAAATAAGGTTCCCCATTTCGGCCGGGCGGGTTTCAATGACACCATCAAACGGGGCGCGGATGGTGGTTTGTGCCAGCTCCACTTCGATGGCCTTTAAATCGGCACGGGCTTCTTCAAGCTCGGCTTTGGATTGCGCGACCCCGGTTTTAGACCGGTAGTCCTTTTTGGCAAGGCTTAGGGCACCGTCATATTCCAGGGCACGTTGGTCCACCAGGGCACGGGCCTTGTCAAGGCGGGCAGGGCGGTCATCGGCGGCAAGGCGCACCAGAACGTCGCCTTTTTTAACCCGTGCGCCTTTTTCCACACCAATTTCAATCACGCGTGATGATGTCTGGGCGCGAATGTCGGACTTAACGGCGGCCTCGGTGCTGCCGGTCAGGACCAGTTCATTGACATGATCCCGGGCGCGCGATGCCATAACCCGCACAGAAGGGGCGGGTTCATTGCTGGTTGAGCCACTGCCCGCTTCGGGGCCGGTTGCTGCGGTATCCGTGGTATTTGCTGCTGCGGGGTCTTCACCTGGCAACAAGCTTGAACCAATCCATAAAACAGCGCCGACCATCAGCGCAATTGCGATCAAACGTGAAGCATTCATTGGGTTCGCGTTCCTAAAAGACCTGTGCCTAAGTTGTTTTCTGTCGTCGTTTTATTCAGCGCGGATTGACCCTGTCAGGGTTTCCGCGAACGGCGTTTTCGAATGTCGGCCAAAAATGGCTGTTTGTTTTTTGCAATGAAATCCAGCGTTGCCCGGCAAACTGCATCGCCCAATCCGCTTATGAATTCACAACCGGCATCATGATGCGCGGCATCGTTTTCTGTGGCATCGGGGCTGGTTTTGGCGTGTTTGTCCGGTGATGAAATGCGGTCCAGCATTAATTCCTGGCGTGCGGCATATTCGTCAATCAGGGCCTCGCACAACTCCACGGGAAGTTCATCGGCAAAAGACAGCATGAACAAAATGTCGGACCGGTATCGATCTTCGCCGGGGCGGGTTTGAAACAGGGTGCGCAAAAAGCTGCGCCGTCCTTCCGCCGTCAGGCGGTAAACTTTTTTATCCGGGCGGTTTTCCTGTTCCTGTTCGGTAAAGGTAACCAGCCCGTCCTGACTTAGTTTTGTCAGGGCAGGATAGATCGACCCTAGTGATGCCATTTGAAAAAAGCTGAATACGCCATCTTCAAACATCTTGCGAATTTCATATCCGCTGGCGTCGCCCGCCATCAGGGCGCCAAGGCATAACGACCGAATGTCCATTACTGTAACTGCTACTTTCTATGATGCACTATATATGACAGTTCGATATATATTGGTTTGTAGTATGATGGTTCGATATAGTCAACGCCAAGGTTTATTTACCTGGGCCTTATCTCGCGGTCGGGAGTGGTTTTTGGGGCAACACACGGGTCTTGATTATTTCGTGACGTGGAAATTGGCTGAAAAATTGGAATAGTGCGTCCGTTTATGCAGGGTCGGACGCGCAAAAATGCATTCGGTCATATAGATTAGATACAATCTAGCCAGCATGATTGATGCCCGTGATTTATAGTTGCAGGCGAAAGGGACATACCGGGTGTGCAGGATGGAAATATTTTGAATACAGTCAGTTTCTATCAGGGTGTCGAGATGTTCATCTCGGTTCTGGGGCTTTTACAGGCGGCCTTTTTTTGCGTTTTGCTTTTATCTGAAGGGCGCAGGGCCTATCGGGCTAACCGCTGGATGATTCTTTTTATCGCAGCGGTATGTGCTAACCTGATTGAGGATGTTGTTGACGTATTTGGCTCGATTTCGGTCAATTATTATAGCGAGCTGATTTTTCAACCGTTTAATTTCGTTATCGCCCCGGCAATCTATCTGTATTTTTGCGAAGCAGCCGGTGTGGTTAGAATCCGGTATGGATGGCATTTGGCAATTGTGCCGGTTGTGGCAAATTTGACGTTCTGGCTTTTGATCGGTATTCCCGTACCATCTGCCAATGGTCAATTGACCTATGAACTTGCGGCAGCCAGCAGTCCGTTAATGTCCGGGGTTTTTAATACCATATATTTCGGGATCAACCTGCAAGCGGTGATTTATGTCGTGTTGTTGTGGCGTGTTGCTGCCCGTTATTTTCGGCAGGTGCAAAAACAACTGGGGGCCCGGCGCGATGACATGGCACGATGGCTGCGTAATGTGCTTGGCAGTGTATTATTTATTTTTCTGGTCTTCTTTGTTCCCAAAGTTGCGGGCGATTTGCACGATCAAAATGAAGTTTGGTCATTCCAGTTTTTGAACGTGGCATTTTTGCTGGTGTTTTTCTGGCTTAGCTACACCCTTGCCACCCAGCAGGTTGTTTTTGTTTTACCCGATTGGGACGATCCCGACGGGGATCGTCTTGCGAATGATCTTGAGGGGGACGGTAATGTTAATGCCGTGGTTACCGGGGCAATATCATCAGATGGGGCAAATTCGGGATTAAGCAGTTTATATGATAAAGGTGATGCTGAAAAAATAAATGGCGGAAATTCAGGGGCTCCAGAGTCGTCGATTCGTCACTTTCTGGACAAAAACGAATCGGAGCTAAACCGACACGGCGACTCGGCTTCAAGGCACCAGGCGGCGGTTGAACCAGAGGCGGTTTCGCGCCCGGATGAAGCTGTATTTAAGGCATCACAACAGGTTGCGGAGCGGGCCGATGGTATCCAGCCCGGTACGGAAGAACGCGCGCGCGGGGGGGCTGATACCTTGCCACGCCCCCTTCTTGACGAGGACGACGCCCAGCGTGCGCTTCGACGCTTACAGGTTATTCATAATCAGGGCGACCTGCTGCATGACCCGATGATATCGTTGCCAAAACTGGCGCGTGCCGTTGGTATTTCCCCCAACCAGCTATCTTATGTTTTGAATCACCATATCGGTCAGAACTTTTTTGACTATGTAAACAGCGCCCGTATTGCCGAAGCCCGCCGTATTTTGCTTGATCAGCCTGATCGGCCCATTCTTGATGTGGCGCTGGAGGTTGGTTTCAATTCAAAATCGACATTCAATTTGGCATTCAAAAAAATCACTGGCGAAACTCCAAGCAGCCTGCGCCGTAAGGAAAACGTAACGTCCTAATGCGCAATAGGACGTCATTTGGCGACCGAGATTACCCGCAAGGACGCCAGGTTGCCATAAAACAGGCAAATTGGTCTGATCAACACGGTACTGAGCAAACAACAAAATCGTTCAATATCCGATCACAATGACCAATAACGGAGAACTCGTTTGGACATGAGACTGCATCATATACGGTATTGCCTGGTGCCCGCGTGCATGGCAATGGTTGCTCTGCCTGTTGCGGCACGGGCCGAGGACAAGCCGCCTATGTCTCAGCCGGGGCCAAACCCGGCAAATGACATGCTGCATAATAATGGGTCGGCAGGGAATAATGCCGAAACCACCATGCCCAATCATGACGGTATTTCTGCCGGGAACGCGTCCTATAGCGATCAGTGGTTAAAAGGTCGTTGGCAGTTGGGTGCGGTTGGCAATGTCGAGACATCGCCCTATCGGGGTGCTGATGACTATGACCTGAGTGGCTTGCCCTGGATCAGCTTTGATAGCGAACGTCTGCATGTCGGGATCGACGGGATCAAGGCGAAAATTGTTCAGGGTAACTGGGGCAGTGTTTCGATTTTGGGTAACTTGCGCCAAAAGCCGTTCGATGATGATGACAGCTCGTATCTACGTGGTTTGCATGATCGGGACTGGGCGTTTGAAACCGGTGTTGCCTATGACCGCAAGGTTGGCCCAGGTGATGCCCATATCGAATATTTGCACGATGTAAGTGGTGAACATGAAGGCCAGCAGGCCGATGCCACCTATACCGTGCCGTTTCAGACCGGGCGTTTTCACTATGAAGTGGGCGGCGGTGTTATGTGGCGCGATTCCGATTTGAACAATTATTATGTCGGGGTTGAACCGGGCGAAGCCCGTGCCGATCGCGCGGCATATTCCGCCGACAGCGCCTTTTTGCCGCATCTTGATGCATCGGTTGGCTATCAGTTGACCCAACAAATGATCGTACGCGCCAATGCCAGTGCAACCTTTTTGCCTGACGAATACAAGGACAGCTCGATCATTGATGAAGACGTAATTTATGGTGTTGGTTTGGGGCTGGTTTACCAGTTTTAACCCAACGTCAGGTTATGGATAGTATTTGGGCAGCGCATGAAATTGTGCTGCCCAAATTTATTTGACCATTGCATCGGCCGCGCGCAGCACAAGCGATGTGTTAATGCCGCCAAAAGCAAAGTTGTTGGACATGATATGGTCCGTTTCAAGCAACCTTGGCGTTTCCATTATATAGTCCAGATCGGCGCATTTCGGGTCGATCTGTTCAAGGTTGGCGGTGGCGACAAACCGTCCCTCGCGCATCATTTCAATGCCCAGCCACGCCTCGATGGCGCCACAGGCCCCTAATGAATGGCCAAAATGACCTTTCAGGGTGTGAATGGGCACTGCACGGTTAAAGACGGTCCGGGTAGCGATGCTTTCGGCCAGATCGCCGTGGTCAGTTGCAGTACCGTGGCCATTAACAAGGCCAATATCGCTGGCTGACAGTTGCGCATCCGTCAGGGCATTTTGCAGGGCGATTTGCATTTTATCAGCCGCAGGCTGGGTAATATGCGCCCCGTCGGAATTGGTGGCAAAACCGACAATTTCGGCATAAATCGGTGCGCCGCGTGCCTTGGCGTGGCTGTATTCTTCCAAAATCAGGGTGCCGGCCCCTTCACCAATCACCAGCCCGTCACGCCGTGCGTCATAGGGGCGGGGGCTGTGGCCTGCATCATCGTTGGCGGTACTGGTGGCAAATAATGTGTCAAACACCGCGACCATGGTGGGGCAAAGTTCTTCGGCCCCGCCTGCAATCATCACATCCTGCATGCCATATTTGATGGCTTCATAGGCATAACCAATACCCATGCTGCCCGATGTGCAGGCGGTGGATGTGGGAATGATACGGCCACAAATACCATATAAAACGCCAATATTAACTGCGGCGGTGTGGCTCATCATCTGGATGTAGCTGGTTGCTGTAATGCCGTTTGTTGATCCGGTTTCAAATAACCGGGTAAAGCCCAAAACCGGCGGGGTGCTGCCAAAGGATGACCCATAGGCAATGCCCATTCGCCCGCCACGTAAAATGGCGGTTTCGTCTCGCAAACCGGCATCGGCCAGGGCGCTGTCGGTGGCGGCCAGTGCCATTTGTGCCACCCGGCCCATACTGCGCAACTGTTTACGGTTAAACTGGCCTTTCAGGGAAAAATCATTAACCGGGCCAGCCAGTTTCGTGTGCAAATCATATTTACCATCCCAGTCATCCATGCGGCAAATGCCGGTTTCGCCTGCCTCCATGCGGGCACGGATGGTGGGCCAGCTGTTGCCAAGGGCGGTGACGCCCGACATGCCGGTTACAACCACGCGGCGTGGAAATGCAGATGAAGGCTGGCTCATAACATGCCGCCATTCACGCTGATGACCTGACGGGTGATATAGGCGGCATCGGGACCGCATAAAAATGAAATGGTCCCTGCGATTTCATCGGTTTTGCCAAAGCGACGCAACGGGATCATGGCGCGCAAGTCGGCCTCGGGCAGATCTGCGGTCATTTGGGTTTCGATAATGCCTGGTGCCACGGCATTAACCGTAATATTGCGTTTCGCCAGTTCCAGTGCCAGCGATTTGACCGCGCCGATAATGCCTGCCTTTGATGCGGCATAATTAACCTGCCCGCGATTGCCTGCCAGCCCGGCAATGGATGTGAGGGCCACAATCCGCCCCGGTTTGCGCCGCTGCACCATCGGCATGACCAGTGGTTTGACGACATTGTAAAAACCGCCCAGATTGGTGTTGATCACGATGTCCCAATCGTCATCTTCCAGTGCAGGAAATGCCCCGTCGCGGGTAAGCCCGGCATTAAGAACCACGCCGTAAGGGGCACCATATTGGGCGATATCCTGTTCAATGGCAGTGCGGGTTTGGTCACGGTTGGCGATATCAAACTGCATGAGCCGGGCCTGCTGGCCGCAGGCGGCAATATCATCGCATACGGCCTGTGCGCCGGCATGGTCTGAATGATAATGAACAATGATATCAAAGCCATCGCGGGCAAGACGGCGGGCCGTTGCTGCCCCTATTCCCTTGCTTGCGCCTGTTACCAGTATGGTTTCTGTCATGGGTTCTTACGGTTTGTGGTCGAAATATATTTGGAATGGCGGGTTGTTAACTTTTACGTGTCTGGCTGATACACGTTTACACGCGCGCTGACAATCACCTGTTGGTGGCAACGGACCGTGCCGTCAAACACGCCCATTTCGCCGTCTTCAAAGACGTTTTTCACCGTAATTTCCAGCCGGTCACCGGGTTTGAATGCATCAACTGCCAGTGTCATTTTGCGCGTTCCTAACAGATACCCGATTTTGGGTTTGGCATCGCTGGCACTGGCACTGGCACTTGCTTTTTGTGCACGCCAGCCGCTATAGGCCGAAACAGTTTGCGCAATATATTCAATACCAACATAACCCGGCACGCCATCGTTTGCGTCGCAAAACATGCTGTCGGGCTGAATGGTGACTTCGGCTGTCATGCTGTCATCATTTGCATTAAGGATGCGGTCGATCAGCAGCATCGGGGTCGCGTGCGGTACCAGTGTTGCCACCGGCGGAAATGCCGGGTGTGAAGGTGGTGCGGGCGGAATGGACATGGTGTTGGCCTTGTGCAAGTCGGCGGTCATTGTCGTTCTACGATATGTTTTCAGGTGCGCTGGCATGATGCCAGCCTTTTGCCAGAATAACGGCCGCATTGCTGCCACCAAAGGCAAAGGAATTGCTGAGCATCGCGTATTTTTCACCCGGCGCAACACGGTTGTTCTGATCGGTGACCAGCATAAGGTCGGGTAGGTTATCATCGCGGGCACCATCCCAGATATGGCGGGGCAGGCGCGGGCCGTGGCTTTGCCCATCCCGACCACCCGTCGATACATCTGTTAGGGCCAGATATAAAATCGCGGCTTCAATGGCACCGGCCGCGCCTAATGTATGCCCGGTCATGGGTTTGGTCGAGCTGACCGGGACGTTATCGCCAAACAGGTCATGAATGGCTTTGGCTTCCATGCTGTCGTTAAGCGGGGTTGCGGTGCCATGCATGTTTAAATATGCAATGTCCGATGGCTGCAAACCAGCCTGATCAAGTGCCTGTTGCATGGCGGCACGTGCCCCAATACCGTCGGGGTGGGGCGCATTGGGGTGATGGGCATCCGAGGTTTCGCCCACCCCTAGCAAGGCAATATCGGCCTCGTCACGCCGCATCATGAAAACAGCAGCACCCTCGCCAATGTTAATGCCATCGCGGTTGGTACTCATGGGGGTGCAAAGCCCGGCCGCGACGGATTGCAGGGCGGCAAAGCCCGCAATGGTCAGGCTGCATAAACTGTCCACCCCGCCAATCAGCACGGCATCGCATATTCCGGCCTGGATCAACCGTTGCCCCGCCGAAAATACCTTGGCACTGGAAGAACAGGCCGTGGAAATAACATAGGATGGGCCATTTAGCCCCAGGGCTTCGCGCAAAAAATCGGCCGGGGCACCAATTTCCTGGCCTGCATAGCTGAAATTTCCGGGCAAGGCCCCTTGTTGCAGATAGTGCCGGTAGGATTGTGTGCCTTCATCAATGCCCGATGTGCTGGTGCCCAGAATAATACCGATCCGCCCGGCACCATAGCGGGCAATGGTTGCCTCAATGCACTCACTGATCTGACCGGTGGCGGCCCAAAGCAGGCGATTGTTGCGGGTATCATGGTGGTGCAAATGTTTGGGCAGTGCGGCGGGTTCATCGGGCACCATGCCAACGGTGACGGCACGGTCGGGCAAAAAATTATTGCTTGTTACCATGTTGGCGGGCCGATCACCAAACAGGGTGTCGCGGGTTTCTTCGCAATTCATGCCAAGGGCTGAAACAATGCCCAGGGCATGAAGAAAACTGACCGGGCGGCGCTGGCTGGTGGTTTGTTCATCAGCGCTGCCCGGTTTGATGCCGTTATTTTCAGGCGTGGCGCTATCCCCCGAAAAGCGCCGCGTCGTCATTGCGTGCCGATCCGTGATGAACGGATGTGCAAGGCATAACCATCGCGAATGTTGGAAAGGCTGGCATCGCCCTGCCAGCGATCATTTGCCGGATAGCTGATGGTTGTATAAGGGGTATTGTCATCATCTTCGTTAATCACCGCGATCTGGCGATTATCGGGATTGGATACCAGCACCATGTTGGATGGCAGGGCATCGCGCAGAATTTCGGTCGGCCAATAAACCATCATGATATCGGCCAGCATTCGGGCCGGGTCAAAGGCGGCTGGCATCCAGTCAGCGCGTTGAAAATCAAGCTCGGTGCGGCTCCAGTTGATTTGCATGGCGCGGCGTCCCATCGGGTCGAGCATCACCATGCGGACATGGCCAGGGGCCAGGCTCAGGCGGGCTTCAAAATCGGCAGACTGGCCGTTTTGCCAGGTGGCATGGACTTTTTGGGTTACATCAACCTTGTTGGCATCAAGCGGCCACGGTATTTGCGGCAGCACAAACAGGGCATTATTATCGCCATTCAGCGCGACGATATGGTCCGGTTCAGCCGCGTTTAACGCCGCCTCGTGCCGTTTGACATGTTCTTTTTGCGCGGAATTTGACAGATCAAACGCACCAAGATCAATCGAGCCAAGATCAAACGGCAGTTCCATCGGTTTTGCACAGGCTGTTGTTAGCAGCGCTGTGGCGATTATCAGGGCGTGACCAATTTTCACAGGCATAACTCGTGTAACAGGTTCAAATAACGGTCTGTCTTGGCGACCAGCGGGTTTTCCATATTCCAGGCGTATCCGGCCAAAATCGAAACGACCATGCGTTTTAACTGCAGGTCCCGTTCGGGCTGGTTAAAAATAATCTGTTGCAGGCGGCCATCGTACCACGCTTCGACATAGGATTTGAACGTGGCAATGCCTGCCCCCAAGGGGCGGGCAAAGCTGTTTTCCCAGTCCGGATCGCGGCCCTGATGGCGGTTGATCAGGGTTTTGGCAGCAAGTTCGGCAGAATACATTGCAATGGTAACGCCCGAGGAAAAGACAGGATCCAGAAAGCCTGCCGAATTTCCCAATAAAACGTAACCATTGCCATAAAGCTGGTCGGTGGTGACGCTGTATCCGTCAATCGCCCCCAGGGGCCGGGTTTTTTCGGCCCGGCCTAAAAGCGGCCCTAGGCCGGTTTCACCCACCAGTTGGTCAAACAGGGCGGCATCATCCGGTTTCCGGTTCGTGTCGGTATTATCTTGCGGGTAAACCACGCCAAGTGATGACGTGCCATCGGCAAACGGGATCAGCCAGTACCATATGTCGTGCCGGGTTGGATGCACCGTGATCAGGATTTTTTCCCGATCATAGGTGGCGTCGGTAATATTGTCGCGCACATGGGTAAAAAGGGCGCGGCGCGACAGCATGGTGGCGGTGTTTGCCTGTCCCAGCATTTTGGGAATGACCCGGCCATATCCGCTGGCATCGATCACAAAACCGGCATGAATTGTGCCGTGTTCTCCGGTGTCATTTTCAAAATCCAGTTGGCAGTCCCCGTCGGCAAGGCGGGCATTGATAACCCGGTGTCCAAAGCGTACATCAACGCCAGCTTCAGCCACGGTATCAATCAGGATTTTGTCAAATTCGCCGCGTTTAACCTGAAAGGTCGTGCCCCAGCCATCATTTTCAAACCGGTCGCGAAAATCGATGCTGCAATGCTGGTCACCCCGGGCAAAGGCGGCACCATTTTTAAACTGGAAGGCGGCGGGTTTGGCATGCTCGACCACGGTTTGTGCCAGCCCGCATTTTTCCAGCACATTCATGCAAAAGGGCAGCAGGCTTTCGCCAATAACAAATCGCGGGAAACGGGATGCTTCCAGCACAATCACCGACAATCCTGCGTCATGCAGGAATTTTGCACTTACGGCTCCGGCTGGTCCGGCACCGATAATGGCAATATCAAATTTGGTCATCGGCTGTGCCATCTTTCGTCATTAGGGTGTCGGGGTTGGTTTGCTGCGCATCAGGTATGCCTGCCGGGTTGGCACTGCGTCGCCCCGCCATTACCGGGGCCAGTATCCAGGCCGCAATCAGGCCAATGGCAATGACAATGCCAATTTCGCTGACCAGTGGTACTGAACTGGTTGCCAGCAGGCCAAAGGCCAGAACGCTGCTGATCAGTGACAGCAATACTGCCAGGCTGGTATCCTGATCGTGGCTGCTGTGGCGGCTTTCGGCCAAAAACAATACGTAATCGGCCCCGATGGCAAAAACCAGAAACAGCGCCATGGTGGTGAAAAAGTTATGGGGTACGCCCAGCGCAAAACTGCCGGCAAGCGCACATAAAACAGCCCCGGCAGGGGCACCAAAAACACAAATGCCATCGCGTAACCCATAACGGAACATCGCCAGCACTAAAGCGGCAAACATGGCAACGCCAAGGGCCAGATAGGCCCAGTGCCGATATTGCCCGAACAGTTTGGAAATGGCACTGGCAGGGTCGATCAAATGGGCGTTGTCGATGTCCTGCAGGGCGTTTATTAGCGCGCTCACATCCTGCACACCGCGCAGGCGGACCAGATCGCTGTCGCCTGATTGCAAATTTGCCAGTTCGGGCAAAACATGCAGGCTGGCGTCATCGGGCAGCAAAAAGGATGATGTCGCTGATGACGGCAGTTTTAGATCGACCGGTACAATTGCAGCCAGCTTTTGCCCATAGGGCTGATACAAACCGGTTTTGACCAGATCAATATTTTCGGCCTGGCGTTTTTGTGACGGGATAATATCGGCAAGGGTCACCATGCCATCCAGTGCGCCGTTTTTTAGCAAGGGTGTTAAACGGGTGCGCAAGGCTTCTTCGGTTTGCAGGCGGTTTTCGGCGGTGGGGCCATCAATGCGTAAAAACATCGGGCTGGCCCCCATGCCCAGAATGTGGCGGATGGTATTGGTTTGCGCAATCAGGTCGGTATTGCCGCGGCCAAGATTGCGAATATTGTCGTCGCCTTTAATAAAAAAGGTGCTGGCACCAAAGCCCGCCAGAATAATCACCACCAGCGATAACCGACCCCAGGTGGGCGGGGTAATGCGATATTGCACATATTGCAAGATCGCGACACTGCGGCGGATCGGCAGGTAATTGCGCACCGGTTGCACCGGCAAAAACGGCAACAGAAAAATCACCGTCAGATAGGCACCAATCAACCCGGCAACCGAATATATTGCAATCTGGGTTAACAGGATTGTGGGGCTGATTGACAGGGCGGCAAACCCGACAACCGATGTTAGCAAGCCCAATGTCAGCCCCGGTAAAATAAGGCGTAATCGCTGGTGTGCGCTGCCCCGTGCCGGGTCGATGCTGACATAATGCAGGGCGTAATCAACCGCGATCCCAATCAGGCTGGAACCAAAAACCATCGCGATCGCATGGACCGTGCCAAAAATAATGGTAATGGCAGTAATACCCGCCAGAATGCCACTTGCCAGTGTAATGAGTGCGGCGAGTAATGGCCCCCACGAAAAAAAAACCAACCCGACCATAAAGACAATGCCACTGGTTGCCAAAAGGGCAATGCGCTGTACATCGGCCTTGGCATGGCTGGCTTCGGCGGCGGCAAAAAACACCTGGCCGGTGCGGGTAACGTTAATGTCTGAATTGCGGTTCAGGGCGTTTACAGCAGTGTTGGCATCGCCAACCCATTGAGCATCGCGGTCCGACCCCGCCAGTCGTGGATCAAGGGATGCCACCACCGGCACGTAATAGCGACCATTTTGCGAGACAACACCGCCACCTTCGCCCATATAACCGGCCAGTGCGCCCAGATATTGCGGTAATAATGAAAACGGATCCTGTTGCAGGGATCTGGCGTTAACGGTGCTGGCAGGCGAATACAGGTTTTGCACCGTACGCTGGTAAATTTGTCCGCCTTTGTCGGCCAGTAATGTTTTGCGGTCCTGCGGTGACAGCAGGGCCGCAGCATGGGGCTGCAAGAATGCCATTAATTCAGGCAGGCGACCGGCACGGTCATCTGGCGTGGTGACTTTCTCGGTGCCATTAATCCATGATAAACGCCCGGCAAGGTCGGCCGCAGCATTTGTGGCGCGGTCGCGATTGGGGGCTGAGACCATAAAAATGGCCTGGCGGGAATCTTGTGCCAAAATATGGCGTACCGCGTTGATGTCGTTAAATTTGCCGGTATCGTCAGGGTTTTCCTGCCCGATTAGCGAAATAAAGTCGGCATCAATGCGGGTGTGACCGCCGCCAATTTGCCAGGCGCACCAGGCGGCAGCCATTACCAGGCACATAATCCAGATTGTGGCGTGGCGACCTGTCATTTAGAGGCAGCCTTTGGCAAAAGATCGGCTTTTTCTTTGGGCAGGGGCAGGTTTTCCGCGTGCTGTTGGGTCAGGGTGATATCGTCAAAATCGCCACCGGGTTTGTTCAGGCGTACCTGTTGGACAAAGGTATCGCCGGTGGCAATAATATCGGTGATTTGCCCGCCAATCGCGCTTTCACCAAACGGGGTAAGTTTGACCTGCCATGTGGTATCGCCGGGCGGTGAAAATTCAACATGAAACCGGTTTTCAAGCGCCGACCAATTGCCCGCCAATACCGATGAAATCAGATCAACAAAAATGCCAAATTGCGCCGCGCCGGTGCCCAGACGGGTACGGTCGCCATCGGCATCAATGTTCACAATGCCGCCCGGCCCCAAAACAGTGGTACCGGGAAAGGGTGCATTGGTTTGCCAAATCAGGCCGGCACCAGGTACCAGCACGAATTCGCCTTGCGATTTTAAACCGTCGTTAAATCCGCTTAGATGCCGGTTCATGGTGAAATCACCGCGCAAATACTGGTTCTTTTCCAGGGCGACGACGCCAGGGCGAGCATGGACGGTCAGGGGTGTACCCAGCGCACAGATAACCGACCCGGCCAAAAGCAGGGAACGCATAATACGGGCAAAGGTCAATTCATCGCCTCCAGCTTGTCGATCAGGAAATCGGGGCTGCGAAACAGCATTTCGCCGCTGGCCTTTTCAACAGCAACCTGGATGGTAAAACCCTTGGTCAGCTTTTCGCCAGTTTGGGCATCCGTGATCAGGTAACTGATTTTCATCCTGTTTTCATATTCGATCAATGTGGCGGTGGTTTGTATTTTTTGCCCAAATCGACACGGGCGCACATATTTTACCCGCATGTCGACAACCGGCCAGACATAGCCCGACGCATCCATTTGCGGATAGTTATAATCGATCAGATCGAGAAGCGCACAGCGGGCCTGTTCAAAGAACTGCACATAATTGCCATGCCAAACCACATTCATTGGATCAAGGTGATAAAACTGGATGGTTTCAGTAACGCTGGCGCTGATCATGATGCTGCTGCCTCGTTAACTTTATCAGCGACGTAAAGTGGCCAATGGCGGGCCTGTATGCGGTCAGTTAATGTGCGCAAGGTGCTTTCAAGGGGCCGGTCTTCGTCGATAAAGGCGATATCGTCGCCAAGGGCAGCCAGAAAGCCCGTGACATCATCGCCAAGCTGATCAGGCGAAATGCTGCCTTGTTGCAAACGTAAAACCATTGCCTGTCGCACCGCAATCAGCAAGGCTGATGCCACCTGTTCGGTTAACTGCAAAACCCGCAAACAGTCGCGCGCGGCAATGGTGCCCATGCTGACCTTGTCCTGGTTGTGACATTCGGTCGAACGCGAAAAAACGCTGGCGGGCATGGTGTTTTTAAGGGCTTCCGCCGTCCATGCCGAAGCCCCGATTTGCACGGCCTTCAAACCATGATTGATCGACGCGCGTTCCGTCGCCGAACCTGACAGGTTGGACGGCAAGCCATGATTGAATTTGGTGTCGACCAGCAATGCCAGTTGCCGGTCCATCAGATCGGCGAGATTGGCGATCAGGGTTTTCATGCCATCGGCAACAAAGGCGACGTGCCCGCCGTAAAAATGCCCGCCATGCAAAATGGTTTCGTCATCAATATCAATCAACGGGTTGTCATTGGCGCTGTTAAGTTCGGTTTCCAGCGTGACGCGAAAGGTTGGCATCATATCGGCCAAAACGCCAATCACGTGGGGGGCACAGCGAATGGAATATCGGTCCTGCAAACGGGCGGGCTGATAGGTTGCCCCCAGATAGGCAAGGTCGCGTGCGATATGTGCCGCGACTTGCGCCTGGCCGGGGTGGGGTTTGGCGGCAAACAGGCGGGCATCAAAATGGGCCGGGTTGCCATGCAATGCGATGGTGGCAAGCGATGTGATGCGTGCCGTCAGGCGGCATAAATAATCGGCACGGGCAAAGGCCTGGCACATCAGCGCTGTCATGACCGATGTGCCATTCATAATGGCCAGGGCTTCTTTCGGGCGCAGGGTTAACGGCGTTAAATTGGCTTTTTCAAGCGCGATGGCGGCGGGTAACCGTTCGCCCTGCATCATAACCTCGCGTTCACCAACAAGGGCGGCGGCAATATAGGAAAGCGGGGTTAAGTCGCCACTGGCACCGACCGACCCTTCTTCGGGAATGATCGGGGTGATCCCATGATCAAAAAAGGCGGTTAACAGTTCCAGCAATTGGGGACTTACGCCGGAATATCCGCTGCATAGCGATGCAAGGCGCACGCCCAGAACGGCCCGGCTGGCGGGGATGGACAATTCACTGCCAAGGCCGCAACCGTGAAAACGGCTAAGATGCAAGGGCAGTTCGTCAACCAGTTCGGGGGGGACACGGCGCAAGACAGAATCGCCATATCCGGTGGTCACCCCGTAAATATGGCCATGTTCGCGCAATTCCCGATCCAGAAAATCAACCCCTTTTTGAATGCGGGTGCGAAAATCCGGGTCGGTGGAAAGAACGGCATTTGCCCGTCCTTCGGCCAGATTGACGATATCTTCGATGGTCAGTTTCTGGCGGCCAAATTCAACATTGAGGACGGTATTATTGTTCTTGTTGGTCATCTTTATCCTTTGGGCGGGCCCAGAAATCGAAAAAATTGTACCATTGCATCGGATGGGCGCGCACCCGCGGTTCCAGCCAGTTCATATATTGTGTTGCATATTTTGTGATGGCTTCAACGCGTTTTCCACGTGGTAACACCATGCGGTCAGTCAGTTTTTCCCAGGCCACTGTAAACCGGCCGTTTTCGCGCCAGGCGGCAGCCATATAAACCGGGCATCCCAGCAAATGGGCCAAAATAAAGGGCCCTTGTGGCAGGGGGGCCGGGTCGTTCAAAAATGGCACCATCACGGTTTTATCACGCGCACCTATGGCCACGCGGTCGGCGGCGATAACGACCCATTCACCCTGTTCTACCTTTTGGCTTAGCATGATGGCGGTATCAGGGCCAATTTCGCTAACCTCGATCAGATTGACCTGGGATTCAGGCGCCAGCTTTTGCAAAACCTTGCCAAACCGGGCGGCATTTTTTTGATGGAGCAACACATTAACGCGAAAATCGCGGTCACGGCTTGCAAGGGCGCGGATCATTTCGATATTGCCAAAATGCGATACCAGCAAAATAATTGCCCGGTCCTTTGGCAAATAGGAAAAAACGCCGTCATGCCCATCGGGCAAAACAACATCATCCATTTTCATTTCGCCGGACCACCCTGCAACCTTGTCGAGGGCAGCTTCGCCAAAACACCAGAAATGACGAAAACTATCGCGCCAGCGTGGCGGGGCTGTGCCATTTACCCGTGCCATTTTTCGCAAATATTTTCGCGATGCCTTGCGCGCGGTTTCGCCGGTCAGAAAGAAATAAACAATCACCGGAAACATCGCACCCAGGCACAAATAACGCCCGCCGGTTTTATAAACCCACCCTAAAAACCGCATTCCCCAATACATGCCGCGTTCGTCGATATCAGCCCAGTGCTGGCTCCGGTTGTTATGGCGTTTGTTGGACGCGGTAGCAGCCCGGGAATTGGGATTATTCCTGGTGGCGTCGGGTTGCCATTTTCCGCCCTGTAAAACAAAGTCGGGCAGGCGTGCAAGCATCCCCAGCACCAGCCGGATATGCATCAGCGTAATTAGCACGTTATCGTCCCACAGGCGGAAATTGGAAATATTGCCTTCCGGGTAAATAACCCGAACCGGGATGCTGATAACATCGGCTCCGCGCCAAAACAGTCGCACCATAATTTCGGTGTCGAAATCCATCTTTGCGCCGACGCCTTCGCGTTTCCATACATCAAGCGATGTATCGATAGGGTAAACACGAAAACCGCACATGCTGTCGCGAATGGCAAGGGACAGGGTTTCGACCCATACCCACACATGGGTTGCCCAACGGCCCAGCTTGCGTGCGGTCGGCACACTGTCATCATAAACAGGTTTGCCGGTGATGATGGCATTTGGATGCAGACGGGATGCTTCCAGCAGATCGGGGATGCGGTCCAGGTCGTGCTGGCCATCGGCATCGACTTGCAGGGCGTGGGTAAATCCCTGGCGCTGCGCAATGGCAAAGCCGGTCATGACGGCAATGCCCTTGCCCCCGTTTTCATCGAGCCGATGAACAGTGACGGCATTGTTCGGATCATGCAGGGCGGCAATGACATCGCGCGCCGGGGCATCGGACCCGTCATCGATAATGATCACCGGCAGGCCGCAGGCCCGAACCGCTGCCACCACATCGGCAAGGGGGCGATGATGGTTATGGGTAGGAATAACCGCACAAGACTGCATCAGTCCGCCTTTGAAAACTTGATGATACCACTGGAATAACTGGTGTCAGTGCCAGAATAGGTGAATTTAACCTGACCTCGAATGCGGTCGCATTCCAAAATAAGATGGATCTGGTCATTCGGGGAAATGACCTTGCGGTATTTTAGCTGGGTTATTTCGTGTGGTGTGATCACAATATCGAAAGCGATGCGGGCATAATGAACGGCCCAATGCAATTGCACAACGCCGGGCAATACTGGTGCCCCGTTAAAATGCCCCTGAAAATAAAGCAGTTCCGGTTCTATACGCATGTCAAACCGGGCCAGATCATTTTCAACGGATTGCCCGGTGATGGCCGGAAGCACGATGGGCTGGTTTGATATGGCATGTGTTTTTGACGGAACTGGCATCGGGGCGGCTATGGTTTCCGGGGGGGCGGGTTTATCAAACAGGGTGCGCAGCACATGAAGCGGTTTTTTACCCTGGCTGTCTGTGGGGATGGTGTTCACAAACCGCCAGCGGCGCGGCAGGGCAGCGTCGTCTTCGTGATGCGCAATATGGGAACGTAACGTTTGGCCAACGCGAAAGGTGCCCAGTTGATCCAGTCGGGTTTGCCCTTTCGGGGTTAAAACCACAATGGCGGCAAGCCGATTGTCGGTTTCGTCGGGCAGCAGGGCGACGGCATCTTCAACCCAGTCGTGGTTTTTTAAATGCGTTTCAACCCGGCTTAGCGATATGCGTTTTCCTTCGATTTTCACCACCCGGTCGGCCCGGCCCCGCAGCCGGAACCGGTGTGTTTTTCCGGTTTTGTCAAAAACGGCGCGGTCTTCGGTATGGTGCCAGTTTTCGCCGTCAATATGGGGGGCGGCAACCATCAGGCAGCCAGCCTCGTTTACGGCGGCTTTAACATCGGGCAACGGTGTCCATGGGGCGTCTGGGATGGTTTGCTGGCGCCAGGCAATGCCGCCGGTTTCAGTGCTACCCAGGATTTCCGTTGGCCAAACGCCAAAGGTGGCGTGGCTTTGCGCGGCGGATGGCTGGTCCAGCGGCCCGCCAGAACAAAAAATACAGGCCGGGTGTGGGGCCTTGTTCAGGTCCGGGTGCAAACGTTGCAAATGGGCCGGGCTGGCAATGATGATATCGCCGGTTTTGATATCGGCAATGATATCTTCCCAGAAACGGGCCTGCGTGGCGATAAAAACCCGCCCGGTCATGACCGGCCAGATCACGCGAAACAGCAACCCGTATATATGCTGGTGCGATACCAGCCCTAAAATGCGGGCATCAGGATTTAACCTGGCTTGCCATAATGGGGTTTGCATGGCCATCTCGGCTTCCAGTTGTGCCATGGTCTTGCAAACTGCCTTTGGTGCGCCCGTCGAACCCGACGTGTAAAATGTCGCGCGGCATTGCCCCGGCGCGGGTAAGGCGGCATGGTCATTGGGCGGGGTGGACGTGAATGATGCCAGAATGTGACTGATTTTGGCATCGTCAAGAAACAGGTCAAACTGGTTGGCAATTTCCTCCAGATAGCCTGGCTTGTCGCTGGCAGGTAAAATTGCGTGGCAGCCCGCCTGCCAGATGGCGGCGAGGCCGGTTAAAAATAACCGTGCGGACTGGCAGTGAAGGGCAATGTTTTTAACATTGCCTTGGCCGATATAATGGGCAAGTTCATGAATATTGGCGGCCAGTTGATCGCGATAAAAACAGGTGTCACCTTCGAGGCAAACAGGGATATTTGGCCCGTCTTGCGTGATCAGGGCTGTTAAAAAGCCGGTCATTGACCCTGTTTCCTGTTTTCATGTCGACGACGCAGCCAGTGGCGTACCGGCCATTCGCCAATAAATAAAATCCCGATCAGCCCATAGGAAACAATGCCGTTATAAATTGTCCATTGTTCCAGTGTGCCCCATAAAACGGTGGCGGTACTTATGGCTGCATTAGCCACGAAAAAACCCACCCATACACGGGTCAGGCACCGGGTATAGGCAATGCCATAATCATCAAGATCGGGATGGCGCAGGCGGGCAAACCGTTCGATCATGGGGGGCGGATATTTAAGTGTTGCGCCAAATACCCCGGCCAGCGCCAGGCTGATGAATACCGGGTAAAGTCGCAAAGCCTGCATTTGCGCGTAATAGCCAATAACGGCAATAAGTGCGGCAATCGCCAGGGTAACAATTGCCGCTGCAATACGGGCTGATACCAGAAACAACACCGCACGCGCCACAATCAAACCCAAAAGGCCCCACAGAAGATAGCGGGCCGAAAAACGGGTTAACCCGTAATATGCCAACACCGGATAGCCAAGGCCGATCAGGGCCAGTAGCCCGGCAAAAACCCGTTTAGGTATTGACCAGGGCATGGATTTTTTCGACCACATCATCAACCGTGCGCACCGACTTGAATTCCATTGCCGGAATTTTCTTGCCGACCCTTTCCTGAAATTTGACGATCAGGTCTACGGCATCAATGCTGTCAAGATCCAGGTCTTCCATCAGGCGGGCATCGGGCGAAATGCTTTCGCTGGGTACTTCAAACAGATCGACCAGATAATCGTGCAATTGCTGATACACTTCCTGGCGCGAATGCAATGTCGTGACTGTCATGGCTTCCCCCGCGACATTTCAATAAATTTTGCCAGATTGTGCACGGATGCAAAATGGGTTTTCACATCGTCGCTTTTGGCATCAATGCGCACATCGTATTTTTTTTGCAGGGCAACGCCCAGTTCCAGTGCATCAATCGAGTCCAGGCCCAACCCCTCGACAAACAGGGCCTCGTGACTGTCGATATCCTCGACAGTCAGATCCTCAAGATTGAGGGTCTCGATAATGAAGGTTTTCAGTTCGCTCTCAAGCGTGGTCATGGTTTAGCCTGCTGCAGAAATAGTGTTTTATGACCGCCGTTAATGCACGGGCCCGACGGGCGCGCACGTCTGACAGGTCAATTCCCCCCGTAGCGGATATGGTCGATCCGACACGAACATTATATCGTATTTTTGATGGTGGTATGCGGTACCACGGCGTCCCCTTTTTCAGGGTATCGTGATTACAGCGCACAATCACAGGAATCAAGTCGGCAGGTGCAGTAATCGCAATATTTGCAACACCGCGCTGCAACGGACCCAGTTTTTCGCCACTGGCGGTGCGTGTGCCTTCGGGGAAAATCATCACGCAATCACCTTCACGCAAATGGCGGGCAGCATCGGCAACCAGTTTTTCGGGGTTGTCATCATTGCGAATAAACCCGGCCGCACGCACCACACCGGCCATAAACGGGTTACGAAACAACTGGTGTTTTACAACGCATTGGCAGCGGTCCATTTGTGCCAGAATAATCACAACATCAAGCAGGGTGGGGTGGTTGGCGATAATCAGCTTGCCATGTGCGGCCAGCAGTTTTTCGCGGCCTTCGATATGTACCGATGCGACCCCGGTAACATCAAGAATGAAACAGAACAGTCGAAAACTGCGGCAAATAACAAGTTGTGCCACCTTGCGCCGCTTTGCCCGGTTTTGCAGCAGTAACATCAGCAAGGGAAACAATGTCAGGGCCAGCAAAAGGGCGCCGCTGCCAAACAGGCAAAAAGCCATACCGGTGGCAAAAAGCCGCCATGCCTGACTGGTTTTATAGGCCACTTTCCCCAAGGTGAACCGCACCTTATCCATTGCGCACCATATGCCATGCAAAACTGCGCCCGGCCAAAAGGCACGATGTCGGCGCGGGGGGGGACGGCGGGGTATCGCAGGGATGATTGTTTTTTAAAAAGTCCGCCATCATGCGGGCGTGGGTGCGGGCAAATGGTGGCTGCGGGGCGACTTCATCGGGGGCGACGGGCCGGGGTTCAAAACAAAAGGCGGCACCCGGCGCGGGTGTGGTCGCGGTGTTAGCCAGGGGGGATGTCATGATCATTGCAAAGGCAGTGCCCCTTGTGCCTTCGGGGTCGTTTTGGGCATATACATCGGGCAGGGCAAGGTCGATATAGACAATGGCAACCGGGCTGTGCGGATCGTCCGACAATTGCGATAATGCCTCGGTCAGGGCGGCGACAAAGCTGTCATTTCCGGCTGATATGGCGCTGTGTGACTGGGTAATGGCCCAATTGATGGAGGCAACCCCGACCAGGGCATTATGCACTGACATGCTGAAATCGGCAGGCGAAGGGATTTCTTCGCGCGCAATCTGGCCCAGAAGTTTCAGGGTGCGTTCAATATTGCCGTGTCGGGATGCAAAAACAACCCGGGTATTGCGCACGTCATCGGTGCTTGCACCTTCAAGAACGCGGCCTAAAACCTCGGCGCTGGCGCGGCCAAACAGGTCCAGACGACGACGCCAGGCAGGGGCAATGCCCCGTGCCAGGTCTTTTTTATCTATCCCGGTTGGCTGCCCGTTTGACATATGTGTCATCAGGGTAGGGTATTCTGCGTGATCCTGCCACAGCGCCCATTTGGGAATATAAACCGGGATAGATTGCATCTTGGAACTGTTCCTTACGAAGACATTGCCACTTTGGCAGCAACTTCGCGCTGGATATCAATCTTCAGGTTATTGACCCAGCGGTTATAATTTTTATGAATGGTGCCACCACTATATTTCAGGTTGGTGCTATCCACATACAGAATTGAAAAATCGTGCTGGGTAAAATCAATTTCGACCTTGGCAACATGGTCACGCGGGGCGTAGGTGGCGGTTAATTTGCCGGTCGCAAGTTTTTTGACAGTCCATTCGCGTGCCGTGGCCGCCGTGATGATGGCGTCTTCAATCTGGTCCATGGTCAGGTTTTGTGCTGCGTCGGGAAAGGGTTGACGTTCGACCTGGGCAATCGGGGCGGTGCAGGCAACAACCAGCAAGGTTAACATGCTGAACATGGCAATTTTGACTGAACGCATCATGAAGGGGGCTCCTTATTGCGAAATGTTTGAGGTTGGGTTTAAAAATATGCGTTTGGACAGGCGCAGCGGGTTGCTTTTGAGCATTTGATAACCTGTTGTAGGGCATTGAAACAGAACAAGTAAACAGGGCAGTAGTGTGGTCTGTTTGATAATTTGATAAATGGGACGGGCAAATGCAGATCAAAACAGCCTTTAACGGGAACGTCTTTTGGGCGTGGCAAAGGCTGGAAAATTTGCCCCGGGACCGGGTTTTGCGCCGCAAGGTGACGTCGCAGCGTGCCCGTGTTGCCGTGTGCGATTTGGCGGCAAATGTTACCGGCGAAACCGGTTTGTCCTATCATCGCAATGATAACGGCAAACCGGTTTTGCAACGGGCCAGTGGTGCCGGGTCCTATGGGGTTAGCATCACCCATAGCGGCGATATTTTCGCCGTGGCTTTTTGTCGCACGGGCCAGGTTGGTATTGATGTTGAATATCGTGACCCGGGGCGCAACATATCCCGGCTGGAAAAATGGTTGTTTGGCACAGGGCGGCGGGTGGACCCGAACCAATTGGATGAAAACCGGATGCGGCAGATTGAAAATGACCCGCGCCAGTTTGATTTTTACCAGCAATGGTGCGTTTACGAGGCCATTTTCAAATGTACAGCCATTAATGACCCAGCCCTGCGGCTACCTGCCGATACCTGTTATCTTGATGAATGGGATGATTTTGCCGGTGCGCTGGTTTGGCAATGCCAGGGCGTTGGCGCAGAATTTTAATGTGTTGGCATGTTGGCAAGAATTATTACAACTGTTTTGCGTGCGGAAAATTTTGGGTATGATGGGGCATCTCATCATTTCGGCAGCACGCGCCGCTATCCGCAATATTGGTTAAATATCTGATATTTGGTTTTTGCCGGATACGGGCTTTGCTGCCTTTCCAGACAGGAGACGGCATATGGACTATGTTAAATTTGGTTCTACCGGCTTGGAAGTATCGCGCCTGTGCCTGGGCTGCATGACCTATGGTGAACCTGATCGTGGCCCGCACCCCTGGACCCTGCCTGAAGACGAAAGCAGGCCGATTATTCGCAAGGCCCTGGAAGCCGGGATTAATTTTCTTGATACGGCTAATATCTATTCTGCCGGGTCGTCGGAAGAAATTATTGGCCGCGCGATCAAGGATTTTACCCGTCGCGAAGATGTGGTTCTGGCAACCAAGGTGTTTAACCGTATGCGCCCCGGCCCCAACGGGGCGGGCCTGTCGCGCAAGGCGATATTTGATGAAATTGATGCCAGTTTAAAAAGGCTGGGTACCGATTATGTAGATCTATATCAGATCCATCGCTGGGATTATGGCACCCCGATTGAAGAAACCCTGGAAGCCCTGCATGACGTGGTGAAGGCAGGCAAGGCACGTTATATCGGCGCGTCATCCATGTATGCGTGGCAATTTGCCAAGGCGTTATATGTGTCGCGCGCCAATGGCTGGACGCCGTTTGTCAGTATGCAAAATCATTTGAATTTGCTGTACCGCGAAGAAGAACGCGAAATGCTGCCGCTTTGTGCCGATCAGAAAATTGCCGTGATCCCGTGGAGCCCGATGGCTCGCGGCAAACTGACCCGCGACTGGGATGAAAAAACCAATCGCGATGAAAAGGACGAAGTCAGCAAACGGTTATATGAACATACACAGGATGCCGATCATAAAGTGGTTGATGCCGTCGGTGAGGTCGCCAAAGAACGCGGGGTTCCGCGCGCACAGGTGGCTTTGGCGTGGCTGTTGCAAAAAGACGGCGTTACAGCACCCATTGTTGGCGCATCCAAACCGCATCATTTGGATGATGCAGTTGCGGCGATGACGCTGGGGTTAAGTGATGATGAAATCGCCCGGCTTGAAGCCCCTTATGTGCCCCATGCGGTGGCCGGGTTTAAATAACATTTGCGGGTTTTATCGCCCCAAACACCCGGTCATTCTGGCCGGGTGTTTTTTATGGGCACAACTTTTATTTTTCAATCTTGCGATAGGGGGCGATGTCGGTTTTGCTGAAACCCTGCGGGAGGATATCGCGCCTGTGATGTCGCTCTTGGGCGGTAATGGTGTAAACGAAGCCCTGTTTGATGCAACCGAACTTTCCCACATTGGTCTTGAACTGAGCGTAGCAGAAATAAAATCACATCAGGCCCCGCCGCCTGGTGTGGGCAGGGCCCGTTTTTGCGCCATGTTGTTGTTTTGCCAGCCGGTATTGTGGCAGGCAGCAGGGTCATTTGCTGGTGTGGTCGGGTGGGGCAACTGTTTTAAGGCCGATATTGGCGGGTGGCCCTGGCATCCCAAAGGGCGTGTGTCATATCTGGTTTCAGGGGGCCTCGACCAGGGCGGCAAAGTATGATGCGCCATATGGCAGGGCGTCGTTGTTAAAATCGAACCATGCGCTGTGAAGGATACGGGCATTGTCATCCGGGCCATTGCCGATCCAGCCGTAACATCCGGGCCGGTCTTCAAGCATGAAGGCGAAATCCTCGACAATCATTGTTTGGGGCGGATTTGTATCAACCTTGTTAAATACCGATAACCCGGCAGCTTCGGCCGTAAGGGCTGCTGCGTGCGAATTTATCAGGGTTGGATATTGCTGATGGTAGGAGAGGTTGCATTGCGCGCCGGTTGACAAGGCAATGCCATCGATAATCCGGCGTATTGCCGGTTCGGCGGCGGCGCGTGCGGCGGGCGAAAATGCCCGGACCGTGCCGCAAATGGTTACCTTGTTTGGCAAAACATTATAGGCGTCGCCGCCGTGAATTTGTGTTGCGCTGACAACGATCGCGTCAAGGGGGTCTATGTTGCGCGCGGAAACTTGCTGAAGGGCGACCAGAATGTGCCCGGCGGTTAACACAACATCAGCCCCTTTTTGCGGCTGGGCGGCGTGCATTCCGGTTGCTGTTACCTCGATTTCAAAGCTGTCGCCTGATGCCATCATCGGGCCAGCTTTTACCGCAAAGGTGCCGATATCCATTCCCGGCCAGTTGTGAATGCCATAAATTTCGTCGCACTGAAATTTTGTAAACAGGCCTTCGCGGATCATGCGGGCTGCGCCGCCGTCTTTACCGCCCATTTCCTCGGCTGGCTGGAAAATAAAAACAACGCGACCTGCAAAATTTTTGGTTTCGGCAAGATAGCGCGCCGCACCCAGCAGCATGGTGGTGTGCCCGTCATGCCCGCAGGCGTGCATAACGCCCTTGTTTACCGAACGATGGGCAAAATCGTTGCGTTCTTCAATTGCCAATGCGTCCATGTCGGCACGCAACCCGATAGAGCGGGCGCCCTTTCTGTTGCCATAAAGAACCCCGACAACCCCGGTTCCTCCAACGCCTTCGGTGACCTCGATCCCATAGGATCGTAACTTTTGCGCAACAAATCTGGCGGTTTCATATTCCTGATAGGAAAGTTCGGGATTGGCGTGCAAATGATGCCGCCACTGGCTCATTTCGGTGTGAAATTCGGCTATTCTGTTGATGATGGGCATTCCCTAGGGTTCCTGTTTCGAATGTCATGATGGGCCAATTGTAAATGCGTGCCAAGCAATACAATCGCGCCGGTTTCGTCGCCCTTTTTGCACGCTTCAAGCAATTGCCGGTGTTCCGCCGCCGACTTTTCGGGCCGGGCAACAATTGAGCTTGCGATGACCTCGGCAAGGGCCGACGCCCTGTTGAGATGTTCTATGGTGCGTAACAGCGTGTGTCGGTTCGAGGGGCGATATAGCGCGTCGTGAAAGGTCCAGTTCAAATCGGAAAGGCGCGAGGGCTGCTGTTCGTTTTCGGCGGCATCAAGCGCCATTTCGGCGGCGGCAAAATCAAGTTTGGTGTGGTGTTGAAAGGCCGATTTCAGGGCAAGCGGTTCAAGCAGCATCCGCATTTCAAACAGATCATCGACCATTCCAAGGTCGGGCTTTGCAACGCGAGCCCCCTTAAATCCGGTTGTTTCAACCAGTCCGTTTTCGGCAAGTGATTGCAAGGCGTGCCGCAACGGAGTGCGGCTGACATTAAGATGTTCTGATAGCGCCTCCTGTCGCAATGGCTGACCGGGTTGAAATGTGCCGTTCAGGATTAAGGTCCTGATTTTGTCGGCAATCGATTCTGCCTGTGTTTTGTTTGTATCCGAAATCATAATTGTATCCAATATTGATTTAAGGGTGTGTTGTCAACGCCAAATTCGTACCAGAACTCGCGCATGTCGGCCTGTTGAATTTGATACAAAAAAGCGAGACGCACGGCTTTTGCGTCAAAGGCGGGCGACAAAAAGCCATACCGAAACCGGTGGGATGCGTGGTTGCAATCTGTACTTTGGCTGAGCCAAAGCAATGCGCCGTTGCTCTGAACTGCCTTGATTGATGGCACTATTTACGTGGGGCATTTGGGGGATGTGGGGCATGATTTGCGGTTAAATCAGCCCCGGCGTTTTAAACGAATTATAGCACGCCCAGGTGACGATGATGTGGTCATGCACATTGATTTTCACGGCCTTGGTGGCCGCGATCATTGTGCGGGTTATGTCGATGTTGCCGTGTGACGGGGGCGGGGGCGGGGGCGCGCGTTGCCGCTGGGGTGGTTATGTACCAGGATCAATGCCGGTGTGTGCAGTTCCAACGCGCGCTTGAACCCTTCGGGCGGGTAAACCGGGGTATGGTCAATCGTGCCGGCCTAGTGGCATTCATCGGCAAATCTATGCGGCAACCGGTGTCTTTAGAGGGCGCCCCCGCCGATTGGGAAGTTGTTATTGTGCCGCCTCAACCCGGATCCCTTCGGCATCAAAAATATGCCAGTTATCCAGCGATGCGACCGACAGGTTCACGCGTTCGCCAATGCGGACGGGAACGATCCCGGCAAAGCGGACATTGATGTCAACCTGTGCCGGGTCGCCAAAACCGCAATGCAATTGAACAAATGTGTCCGACCCCAGATGTTCGACCGACAAAACGGTGCCCTGCAAGGCGGCTGTGCTGTCATCGGCTGCTAAAACAAGATGTTCGGGGCGCACGCCAACCGTGACGGGTTGATGGGCGGTTAATTTGTGCGGCAAGGACAGGGCCGTGCCCGATGGCAACACAAGGTCACCGTTTTTATTGGTTGTGGCATCCCAGAAATTCATTCTGGGCGAGCCAATGAAGCCCGCGACAAACTGGTTCACCGGGTGCAGATAAAGGTCCAGCGGGGAGCCAACCTGTTCGACGATCCCGTCGCGCAGCACCACAATCCGGTCGGCCATCGTCATGGCTTCGACCTGATCATGGGTCACGTAAATCATGGTGGCCTTAAGGTCACGATGCAGGCGGGCCAGTTCCATGCGCATATCCACACGCAGGGCGGCATCCAGGTTGGATAGCGGTTCGTCGAGCAAAATAATTTGTGGATCGCGGGCAAGCGCCCGGCCAATCGCCACACGCTGGCGCTGCCCGCCCGATAATTGTTTGGGGGTGCGTTCAAATAACGGCAATAATTGCAAAATGGTGCCGATTTCGTTTGTCTTGGCCTTGATCTCGGCCTTTGACTTGCCCGCCATTTTTAGCGGGAAGCCAATATTTTCCGCCACCGTCATATGCGGATACAGGGCGTAGGATTGAAACACCATCGCAATATCGCGGCTGGCCGCCGAAAGATGATCAACCCGCTTTTTGCCAAGGTGAATTTGCCCGCTGGTGATTTCCTCCAACCCGGAAATCAGGCGCAGCAATGTGGATTTGCCACAGCCCGACGGCCCGACAAAAACAACCAGCTCCCCGTCTTCGATCGACAGATCAACGCCCTTGATGATGTTGGCAGCCCCAAAAGTCTTGGTGACATTTGACAACGATATTGATGACATCTCAGCCGTTCTCCACTTGATCGAAGGTCTTGTGATCGTTTGTTGATTGGGGGGTAGGGGCCGATGTCAGCAATGTGCGAATACGGACATTTAAATCGGCAAGGGTGGGGTATTGGCGCGGATGGCTGGCAATGGCCTTGCCCGCAACCTCGATACCGGCATGAAGGCAATCAAGCAAAGATGCCCCGCGCTGAAAGGCCAGCAGGAAGCCGGCATTAAAACAGTCGCCCGCCCCGACGGTATCAATGACATTGACGCTGCCAGAGGGGGCTGCATGAAGGACTTGTTGTCCCGTGCAGGCCGATGCCCCGTGCGGGCCGCGTTTGACGACCACAATCGCCCCGGGTGCCAGTTTGTTGCTGATTGCGCGCATTTGGGCATCCACATTGGTGGTGAAATCATCAATGGGAATGCCCAGTAATCCGGCGGCTTCGGCCTCGTTGATTAACAGGATATCGACCAGCGGCAGCCAGTTTTGCATATGGCGTTGCACATCATCGGTCCAGCCGCCGGTGGGCCAGGCGGTATCAAGGGCGACAATGGCACCCGCATCACGCAATTCGCCTAACAGTTTTGTGCATTCCGGCACCAGGCGCGGCATTAAAAAATTGCCGACCAAAAGGGCGATGGCACCTTTTAACGTGGCATTTTTCAGCATTTTGCGGGCCATGTCGGCATCAAAAAGAGAACTGTGCCCTTCGTTGGACAAAAAGGTTCGTTCCTTGTCGGAATGGGTCAGGCCAATGGTAACGGATGTCACCGTGTTGCTGTGATGCCAGTGATCGGCGAGCGGGCCGAATTGCGATTTAAGCCACTGCCCCATTTCATCATTGCCGATATTGACCACCATGCGCTGATTGGCACCAAGCGCCATCAGGGCCGCACCAAAGATGCCACCGCCGCCGCCCACCCGCATTTCATAATCGGGATAAACGGTTTCGGTGCCATGATCGGGCCAATGGTCAATCGGGCCCAGCAATTGGTCGATATTGATTGTGCCAATGGAAATGATGTCGCGGGCCGGGTCGGGCTGGCGGGTGTTGGGTGTTTTACGCATGACATTCATCCCTTAACACTGCCGCTGGCCAGCCCTGAAACCAGGGTTTTTTGCATGAAAAAGGCCAAAATAACCGGCGGGACAGCGGCGAGAATACCGGCGGCCGAAATCAGGCCGTAATCGGCAACCCGCCCGGCGGCCAGGTCGGCAATGGCAACCGTGATGGTTTTGGACCGAATGTCGTTGGTGAATAACAGGCCATAGAAAAATTCGTCCCAGGACAGCAGAACCGACATCATGACCGCCGCCCCCAATGCCGGGCGGGCGATGGGCAGGATGACATACCAGATTGCCTGTAACCGGTTGGCGCCGTCAATGATGGGGGCTTCGTCCAGATCGCCGGGGATGGTGTCAAAATTGCTTTTTAACAGCCAGGTCGCAAAGGGCAGCAGGATGGAACAATAAACCACGATCAGGGCAAAATGCGTGTTAAGCAGCCCCAAAGCATTCATGACCGTATAAAGCGGTAACACAAGGGCGACGGGCGGCAGCATGAAGATGGCGATCACGGCATAAAGCAGATTTTTACGACGCGGGCCGGGCATGCGTGAAAAGCTGTATGCGGCGGGAATGGCCGCACAAATCGATAACCCGGTTGCGGCAAGGGCAATGAAAATGCTGTTACGGATGGCATACAGGAAACTTTGCGACGGGGTGTTTTCGGCATAGATCAGCAAGCTGCGATAGTTTTCCAAGGTTGGGCTATCGGGCCACCATTCCAGGGGCAGGGTTGTCAGATGGGTGGAGGAACTGATGCTCATGATAAACAGCCACAAGACGGGCAGGGCAATGACCAGCGCCAATAAGGCAGCAGCCAGATAGATACATATTTTTTTGGCCAGGGTTGTTTGCATGATCAGGCCTCTCCGTGCTTGCGGATCAGATACATATAACCGGCAATCAGGCAGGCGCTGATCAGCACCACGATCAGGGCATAGGAGGCCCCCGATCCGACGCGCATATAGGCGAAGGCTTCCTGATAGACATAAAAACTGACGGTTTTGGTGCTGCTGGCCGGGCCACCCCGGGTCATGACATAGATAATGTCAAACACCTTGAAGGCTTCGATGGTGCGCAAGACCAGCGCCACACTAAGCGGGCCCATAATGGCCGGCAGGGTAATGCACCAAAACCGGTTCCACATGCCTGCGCCGTCCAGGGTTGCGGCCTCGTATAAATCCTTGGGAACGGTTTGCAGGGCGGCCAGCGCGATCAGGGCGACCAGGGGGAAGTTTTTCCAGACATCGGCAACAATCACCATATCAAGGGCGGTTGCCGGGTCACCCAGCCAGGATCGATAGGCATCAAGCATCCCGAATTGCACCAGAAGTGCATTCAGCGCCCCAAAATCAGGGTTATAAATAAGCCGCCACATCATGGCGTTAACCACGGTGGGCAGGGCAAGGGGCAGGATCAGCATGGCACGCAGCAAGGTGCGGCCAACAAAAACCTCGTTTAGCAATAAGGCGACCATCACGCCGATGATCATTTCCACGCCGACTGAAATTACCGCGAAATAGGTGGTGTGCCAAATGGCCTCGCGGAAATTGGCCGAGGACAAGGCACGAATATAATTGTGAAACCAGACCCAATTGTTGGTTAGTTCCGGGGCGACCAGTTTGGCACCCGTCATGCTGTAATAGATTGTTTTGATCAACGGGTATCCGCTGACCCCAAGGATCATCACAATCATCGGGGTCAGCAATAGCCACGCCGTCACCGTTTTACGATGGGAAATCATGGCGGTGGTTCCGGCTCCGGTTGGAAATCATCGTAAATGCTGGTGATAATGACTGGCCGTCAAACCCCGGCATCTATGTCGGCGGGGTTTGAACAGGAACTTGCCAGTCGTGCTTATAATCACGCAGCGCCGTTGGGGCTGATGGGGCGTCCCCTGCCTTCAGGATAAAACCTTATGAAGGCAGGGGCCAGGTTAGTCCAAAAGGGTTACTGAAGATCGGCAATATTGTTTGCCGCGTCGTCAAGCGCATCTTTTGGGGACGTCGTGCCGAGCATGGCGTTTTGCAGGGCTTCTTGCAAAACAGCCGATGCTTCCTGATAGGATGCCATCGTGGGACGCGGTGCCATCACGGCAAAGCTGGTTTTTGCTGCGTTGACGAACGGTTCCTGGCCCTTGATCACGTCGGGATTGCTATAGGATGCTTCCCAGACCGGCAGGCTGAGCTTGGCGTATTTGTTTTGCACTTTTTGCGACGTCAGGAACTGGATGTATTTCCAGGCTTCTTCCTTGTGCGTGCTTTTGCTGGGAATACCAAGGCCCATTGACCCATTGACGGCCGACGCCTTTGAAACGCCTGCTTCGCCCGGTGCCGGAACAATGCCAACATTGCCGGCAACCTGGCTTTCGGCCGGATCATTGGCAAGATTATACATGTAGCCCCAATTAAGTGCGAAAGCGGCCTGTCCACTTGAAAAGACGCGACGGACATCTTCTTCGGCATATTCGCGCGAATTGGGGTTGGTCACGCCATCATTGATGGTCCCGACCATGTATTGTAATGCCTTAAGGCCGCCGCCTGTATTAAAGGCCGGTTTGCCATCTGCATCCAGAAACTTGCCGCCCATGCCTGAGAGGATGGTGGTGTAGTCGCAAATTGCGGCTTCGGATTGTGACCACGACCAGACCAGCGGATAATCAACAATCCCCTTGTCCTTGATGACCTTGGCCTGGGATTCAAGTTCTTCCCATGTTGCGGGCGGATGATCAAACCCGGCTTTTTTCAGCATGTCCTTGTTATAAAAAAGGAACTTTGTATCGGCAATCCAAGGCATGCCATAATATTTGCCGTCATATTCCACCGTCGTCCAGGCCCCGCTCAGAACAGCTTTACGGGTTTTGTCATCAATACGGTCTGTTACGTCTTCCAACAGTTTGTATTGTGCAAATTCTGCAGGCCAGATCACGTCATAAAGAACAACGTCATAGCCATTGGCACTTTGCGACAGCACAATTTTGTCGTGCAGGGCCTCGTAGGGGACCAGCTCAACATTGACATCGACGCCAGGATTGGCCGCCTTGAAGTCAGCGGTCATGTTGCGAATGTCGTCTTCGCTATAGGCCGCCTGGGCCATGAACAGCGCATTTAGCGTGACATCTGCGGCATGTGCAGCGCCGGAAATGGCAAAGACACCGAAAACAGCCCCTTTTAGGATATTCCTGATCTTCATGTTCTTATCTCCCTGATAAATGAGATACGCAATGACTGAGACGTGATCTTTTTGATCACAGGCTTTATTATTAATTCAATTTGATGTAATTAATAATGGATAAATTTAGGGAGGGCAATGGTGATGATAAAAAAACAGTCTGAAAATGTAACCGGCACCAACCTTCTGCATGCTAAAAGTCACAATCGCCGCGCCATTCTCGATGCCGTTCGACGCCGTGACGGCCTGTCGCGCGCTGATATTACCCGCATCACCAATCTGTCTGCCCAGGCGGTTTCAAACCTTGTGGCCGAACTGGAAGAAGCCGGGCTTTTGCTTGCGGGTGAACCGGTTCGGCAAAAACGGGGGCAGCCCGCCCGGCCATATCGCCTTAACCCTGAAGGCGGTTTTGCCATTGGCTTTCAGCTAAATGGTACGGAAATTGATGCCGTCCTTGTGGACCTTCTGGGTGAAGAGCGCTGCCGGTTTAGCCAGCAAATCAAACATCCCGATCCTCATCAGGCCGTTGACCTTCTGGTTGCTGCCAGTCACGAGATAATTGCGAAGTCCGGTCTGGATCCCGAACGTAATATCGGGATCGGCATTGCCATGCCGGGCCCCGTCGGCATCGCCGGGCCAACCGGCATTGCGCCGGGATGGGAAAGTTTTGATCTGGCCAGTGCCATGCGAAAAAAGGCGGGCTGCCCGGTTTTTGTCGAAAATGATGCTGATGCTGCGGCCATTTCGGAAAAGCTTTACGGGACCGGGCGCGACCTTGATAATTTCGTTTATATCTTTATCGGTGTTGGTTTGGGCGCGGGATTGTTTCTTGATGGCCGAATAATTCGTGGTGCCAAGGGGGCGGCAGGCGAGATTGGCCATATTCCGATACAGGTTAATGGTCGCCAATGCGGCTGCGGGCGCAAGGGATGCCTTGAACGTTATGTTTCGCTGTTGGCCTTGTACGAAGAATTTGATGCGGGCCATCGCGACGATCTGGTTCATGATGCGACCTTGACCCGGCTTTCTGCCATGTCACCAGATGACATACCGGTTCGGAAATGGATTAATCAGGCCGCATTGCATTTGACAACGACCTTCCAGATTATCTCAAGCATGTTGAATCCGCAGGCGGTTATATTGGGGGGGCTGCTGCCTGAAGCGATCCTGTATGCTCTTTGGCAGGAAGTCACCCGGCTGCAAGAGGCGGATGGTCCGACACCCACCGGCGATCATTTGCCGGTTCTGATTGGTGATGCCAGCACTTATTCCGCAGCACGTGGTGCTGCGGCCCTGCCGATTTACCAGGAAATGATCCCGGATTTTCAAAACATGCTGAAAGTTCGGGATTAGGCTGGTTGTAACAAATCCCACTTGTTGCCGTATAAATCCTCAAACACGGCACCGATGCCATAGGGTTCGTGGCGTGGGTTTTCTAAAAAACGAACGCCGTTTTCGACCATGCGCGTATGATCCGTTTGAAAATCATCCGTCATCAGGAAAAAGCCGACCCGCCCGCCAGTTTGCTGGCCGATAGCGCGTTTTTGACTGTCGTTCACCGCCCGGGCCAGCAAAATCCGGGTTGCGTTGAGCGGGGCGCGTGGTGGCGCGATTAAAACCCAGCGTTTGCCATTGCCCATATCGCTATCTTCAATCAGCTCAAACCCGGCCTTTTCGCAATAAAAGGCGATGGCATCGTCATAATCCGCCACCACAATCGAAATCTGCCCGATGATTGGCATCAGATAAGCCCCAGTGTTTTAAACGAATTATAGCCCGCCCGGCTGACAATGATGTGGTCATGCACGTTGATTTCCATCGCCTTGGCGGCGTCGACAATTTTGCGGGTCATATCAATATCGCCGCGTGAGGGTGTGGCATCACCGCTGGGGTGGTTATGCACCAGAATGAGGGCCGATGCGTGTAGTTCAAGCGCGCGTTTGATCACTTCACGCGGGTAAACCGGGGTATGGTCCACCGTGCCGCGCTGGTGGCATTCATCGGCAATCAGGCGGTTTTTACGGTCTAAAAACAGCAAATGCAGTTCTTCGGTATTGCGATGACCCAGCCGCACCCGGCAATAATCGATCAATTGTTCCCAGGATGCGATGACGGGCAATGCCATCGCCCGTTCCCGGGATAAAACCTGTGCGCTGGCTTCGGCAATTTTTAGGGCGGCGATTGTCGCCTCGCCAATGCCCTTGCATCCTGCCAGTTCGCTTTGGCTGGCTGCCAACACCCCGGCCAGATTTCCAAAACGATCAATCAATGATTTTGCCAGTGGTTTAACATCGCCGCGGGGAATGGCCATGCACAGTAATAATTCCAGTAATTCATATTCGGCGAGTGCCGCACTTCCGCCTTTTAAAAAACGCTCACGCAACCGTTGGCGGTGGCCGAAATAATGGGGCTTGGGTGCTTTTCCCGACGATTGGGCGACTGCCGCCGTTGAGGGTGGCTGGTCTTTGTTTTCCGCGTTTTCCGCAGGTAAAGCTGCGGGTTCTGGCGCCATTGCGGCTGTTGTGGACATTGTTGGTTCAGGTGTCCCCCTTGCATCAGACGCGGGGGTGCCGGTGGTGCGGGATGCGCCCGTTTCTTTGCGAAGGGGGGCGTTGGCACGGGACGATTTTTGGGGCGTGTTTATCGCCCGAGGGGGAATTGCTGAAGGGGTCGTTGCCGTCTGCGACCCGGGGGTTTGGTCATTCTGAGGGGCAATGTCTGCCAATGCGCCCGCAGGATCAAAATAGATCCGGCTGCCATCATCAATGTTGGATTGAGTAGGATTGCGGGGTTTTTCGGCACTCACGGCAGGCTCCTGCGTTGATGCAATTTGACGTTGCAGGTGCAGTTTGCGTTGCCATGCCGCTGCTGTCCAGTGGCAGCGTTCATTGCCGAAGGGTGATTGCGCGGAAATGTGAATTTGTTTGACTTGTGTATATGCACAGGTTAGGCAGTTGAAATGACAATACCATTGCCCGCAGCCCTGATTGATGAATGTTTGGTGTTAAAAAGCCGCAAGGCGGCGCGTGCCATAACGCGCCGTTATAATTTGCGCTTAAAACCGTTTGGGGTGCAGTCAACGCAGGCGTCGCTGCTTTTTTGTATTGCCCGGGGCGGTTTTCAGTCGATCAGCAATCTTGCTGTTCTGATGGACCTGGAACGCAGTGCGTTAACGCGCAACCTTGCAGTATTGCAGCGGGGGGGTATGATTGCCCCGGATCAAACCGGGCAGGGCAAAACCCAGATTTTTTCACTCACCCCGACAGGGGTGGAAAAGGTAAGGCAGATCGTGCCTGTTTGGGAAGAATTGCAATCTGCCATCCATCAGGAAATGGGGGCTGATACCTGGCAGGCAACCCAGCAGGCGTTGGCATTAATCGGCAGGATTGGCTGAGAATTTTGATCAACATTTTTTATTTGAAGACGAGGGCATGATGACGCAGCGGATAGTGGTGACCGGAATGGGCCTTGTGACGCCCCTGGGATGCGGCCTTGATGCTGTGTGGCAACGGCTGATTGCCGGTGAATCCGGTATTGTGACCCATAACCGGTTTGACAGTAGCAATTTATCAACCAAATTTGCCGCCCTGGTGCCCGATCAAAACGAACATCCTGCCGGGTTGAATATGGACGATGTGGTTTCCAAAAAAGACCGCAAAAAAGTTGATCTGTTTACCATTTATGCCCTTGCGGCCGCCGGGCAGGCTTTGACGCAGGCAGGCTGGGTTGACCTTGATCAGGATGCCAGGGATCGCACCGGAACCGTCATTGGTACCGGTATTGGCGGGTTGCCGGTAATTACCCATGCCGAGGAAGTCTTGATCGAGCGCGGCCCGTCACGGATTTCGCCCTTTGTCGTGCCCTCCTTCCTGGCCAATATGGCCGCAGGCAATGTGTCGATAAAGCACGGTTTTCGCGGGCCAATTGGCACCCCTGTAACAGCCTGTGCTGCCGGTTTGCAGGCCATTGGTGATGGTGTTCGCCTTATCCGGTCTGGTGAAGCTGATGTGGTTTTGGCGGGCGGTACCGAAGGGTGTGTTGATCCCTTGTCAGTCAGTGGTTTTTCGGCTGCCCGTGCCCTTTCAACGCGCAATGACGCCCCGCAGGAGGCATCCCGCCCGTTTGACCGCGACCGTGACGGGTTTGTCATGGGCGAGGGGGCCGGTTTGATGGTAATTGAAACGCTGGAACATGCGCTGGCCCGCGGGGCAACACCACTGGTGGAAATTACCGGTTATGGCACCAGTGCAGATGCCTATCATTTAACCGCAGGCCCCGAAGACGGATCGGGTTGTGCATTGGCGGTTCAGGCAGCTTTGCGCATGGCGGGGCTTGGGACGACCGATATTGGCTATGTTAATGCGCACGCAACATCCACGCCGGTGGGGGATCGGGCCGAAGTTGCCGGTTTGCGCCGGGTATTTGGCGATCATTTGCCCAATCTTCCCATTTCATCGACCAAATCGGCAATTGGCCATTTGCTTGGTGCTGCAGGTGGTGTCGAGGCGATTTTTACAGCGCTGGCCCTGCGCGACGGCATATTGCCCCCCACCCTTAACCTGCATCACGTGGATGAAGGCCTGGAAGACCTGGACTTTGTGCCCAACCATGCCCGCAAGGCTGATTTGAAACATGCCTTGTGCAACGGGTTCGGGTTTGGTGGCGTTAACGCATCGCTTTTGTTAAGCGCCATATAAAACGCGACACACGGCAGTAACTTTCTTTTTTATCGAACGTTACAGACTATTCGGCCAGCTTTGCACATATGCGGGGCTGGCCGTTTTTGTTTGTCGCACAGGTATGGTGCGGACATTCCGGTTCTTAATTGATGATTTTAAAATTGTTATCAGGTGCGCTTGACAATACAGAGGCTTCGTCTATTTTCACCAATATAGAAAGGTAAACTTGGTAGATTGCCTTTGTATGTGAAAGCCATGATATGACAAACACCCAAGATAACGCCGAACAATCTTCTTCCTTGCCCGCACCAACACCCGCCCTTGCCCTGGCCACCGAACTGCATGCCATTATTGGCAGATTGCGGCGTAAATTGCGCGCGCAGGCGCATTTGGGCGACCTGAACTGGACGCAAAAAGGTGTGCTGCGTTATTTGGAAAAAGATGGCCCCGCAACCGTAACGGTGCTGGCCCGCGCCGAAGGTGTGCGCCCGCAATCAATGGGGGCGCATATTACGGCATTGGTGAATGCCGGGCTGGTTGTCGGCCACCCGGACCCGAATGACGGGCGGCAAACCTTGCTGTCCCTAACCCGGTCATGTCGTGACTGGATGCAGGCCAGCCGCGCTGTGCGCGAAGACTGGCTTTATCATGCCATTTTGGAAAACTTTTCAGACGAGGAACAACAAACACTTTCTGATGCCACCAATCTGTTACGCCGGATTGTTGATAGCTAATACCTGTTTCCACTGTTTAAACCGGCAAATGGCAGATCGCCAGACTGCGATATTAACACCCGGCGCAATGCCGAAAGCCAGGCGATCACTTTCAAGCCGCAAGCCATGATCCATCGGCCTTCCCGCCATCCAGTTTCGTTATGCCGTTCCTTGGGGTTTTGCCTGCTGCGATATGACCTTGGCATGTTGTGCCCGGTTTGCCCAGAAACCTGACTGCGGCGCCCTTAAATGACCGATTTTTTTTAATGCTTCTGTAGATGCCCCCGGCATCTGTTGTGTTTGCAAATAGTGCCCGCCATGCTGTCAAAACGGCCGTCTGCACCCTGCCTTGTTGTTTTTCCGTGCCCGGTTCTGCGCCCCCAAATTCGCCCTAACAAAGGATTGCGCCCCATGTCTGTTACTGTTCTTGATCCCCAAACTGCCCTGATCGTGATTGATTTGCAAAAAGGCATTATGGCTTATCCGACAGTTCATCCGATCGAGGATGTATTGGCAAAATCGGTGCAACTGAGTGGGGAATTTCGGGCGCGCAATTTGCCCGTGGTGCTGGTCAATGTTGCGGGCATGGCACCGGGTCGTAACGAACAACCACCCCGAACCGCAACATTCCCGCCAGACTGGGCCGACTTGGCCCCCGAACTGGGGGCAGGCACCGGCGACCATTTGGTAACCAAACATACATGGGGTGCGTTTAGCAAAACCGGGTTGGCTGATTATCTGGCCCAGCAGGGTGTAACACAGGTTGTTATATGTGGTGTTGCCACCAGCATCGGTGTGGAATCCACGGCACGCCAGGCCCATGAACTGGGGCTGAATGTGACATTGGCGGTCGACGCCATGACCGATATGAACAAAGACGCCCATGTTAACAGCGTGACGCGCGTTTTTCCGCGCCTGGGCGAAACCGGAACAGTTGCCGATATTATTGCCTGTTTTGATCGTGAAAGTGCCGGGAAATGACAACACAAAAAAAATGGTCCCGGCAATTTCGGGCTAATCATTATTCCGCCCGATTATGCGGGGGGCTGTTATGAAAAACCCGATGAAAGGCACCTTTCGTTCGTTGGCGGTTTATAATTATCGGGTATGGGCCAGCGGAGCGATCATTTCCAACACCGGTACATGGATGCAACGCACCGCCCAGGACTGGATTGTTCTGACGGAACTGACAGACCATAATTCAACGGCCGTGGGCATCGTCATGGGGCTGCAGTTTGGCCCGCAGTTGTTGATGTTGCCCTTTACCGGTTTTGCTGCCGACTATTTTGACCGTCGCAAACTGGTGATGGTGACACAGGCCCTGATGGGATTGCTTGGCCTGGGGCTTGGCCTGCTAACGATAACCGGCCTGATCGAGCTTTGGCATGTGTATGTTTTTGCTTTTTTGCTGGGCTGTGTTGCCGCTTTTGACGCACCCGCGCGGCAAACCTTTGTTTCCGATCTGGTGCCGGAACACCATTTGTCCAATGCCATCGCCCTTAATTCCACGTCCTTTAATGCAGCTCGCATGATTGGCCCGGCGGTTGCCGGTGTTTTAATTGCATTCGTGGGTACGGGTTGGGTGTTTTTGTTAAATTCAGCGTCATTTATTGGTGTGTTGTGGTCTTTAATGGCGATCCGAACCGGGGAACTGAATGTCACCCGGCGCCCCTTGCGCGGGCGGGGTAATCTGGTCAGCGGTTTTCGCTATGTTGCTGCCCGGCCCGATTTGATGGCGATCTTTCTGATGCTGTTTCTGATTGGCACTTTCGGGCTGAATTTTCCCATTTTCATTTCGACAATGGCGGTTACGGTTTTTCATGCCGGGGCCGGGGAATATGGCATGCTGTCATCCATGATGGCTGTGGGGACGGTCATGGGGGCGCTGTTTGCAGCACAAAGGGCCACACCGCAAATTGGTCTGTTATTTTATGGTGCGCTGGTTTTCGGGGTGGGATGTATCGTTGCGGCCGTTATGCCAAGCTATTGGCTGTTTGGCGCTTCGCTGGTGATTATTGGTATTGCCGCCCTGACTTTCATGAGTTCCAGTAACGGCCTGATCCAGCTTTCAACCGATCCGATGATGCGGGGGCGGGTTATGGCTATTCGCATGGCAATTGCCATGGGCGGCACGCCAATTGGCGCACCTATTGTCGGCTGGATCGCCGATCAATACGGGCCGCGCTGGGCTTTGGGCGTGGCGGCCCTGTCGGGGATTGCCGCGGCAATTGTGGGGTTGGTTTACCTGGTTAAATATCGCGAATTGCGTATTCGCCGGGTGGATGGGCGGTTGCGCATTCTTGTAAACGAGGTGCCAAAGGTGACAATGGCGGCTGAATAAAAAAAGGCAGGCCAGGTTTTGAACCGGTCTGCCTTTTATTCATTTACCGAACCATTGCTGGTTTATTGCGGCGTATTATTGTGCCGCGTCGCTGATGGCATAGGGTGGTTTTTCCATTCCGGCAGGTGATGTGGTAAAGATTTCATAGCCATCTTCTGTCACACCTAGCGAATGTTCAAACTGTGCTGTCAGTTTGCGATCGCGGGTAACGGCCGTCCAGCCATCGGACAGAACCTTGCATTCGTAGGTGCCCTGGTTGATCATGGGTTCGATGGTAAAGATCATGCCAGGTTCCAAAACAAGGCCTTCGCCCGGTTTGCCATAATGCAGGATATTGGGGGCATCGTGAAAAACCTGGCCCAGACCATGACCACAAAAATCACGAACAACCGAAAACCGTTCAGATTCGGCATAGGACTGAATGGCATGGCCAATATCGCCCAGTGTCGCGCCGGGCTTTACCGCCCGAATGCCGCGCCATAGTGCTTCATAGGTTACGTCTACCAAACGTTGCGCCATCACCTTGGGGGTGCCCGCAATATACATGCGGCTGGTGTCGCCATACCAGCCATCAAGAATAACGGTAACATCAATATTCATGATGTCGCCATTTTGCAGTTTTTTATCACCGGGAATGCCATGGCACACAACATGGTTGATTGATGTGCAAATGGATTTGGGAAAACCGCGATAATTCAGGCAGGCCGAAACGGCCCCATGATCACGAATATACTGATCGCACAGATCATCAAGTTTGCCGGTGGTTACGCCGGGCACGACATAGGGGGTAATGAAGTCCAGCACTTCCGCAGCCAGCCGTCCGGCGGCGCGCATGCCTTCAAATGCTTCGGGGCCGTGAATCTTTACTTTGCCGTTTGCCAACCGAATTCTCCTTGTGTTGGCGATCCTTATGGGGCGGGCCCCATTTCTCACCGATAATGCTTTGCAGCCTAATGAAATAATCGTTGTAGGCCCAAGAAGCAAGGTCCGGGCGCGCAACAGGACCAGGTTAAAAGGCCAATATGCCCCCATTATTGTAAATTATGCTTTGTTATGGATCATATTTGCCAAAATTCGGGCCTGCTGCGGTTGTTAATACCTGTTTTGATTGCACAGATAAGTGGGGGTGGGCAAAAATATTTAATCAGGGGCGATCGTGGCACGCTTTCCCGAATGGAGGATTGAGGGGCTCTGATTATTTTTATGCCGGTTTTGCGGCATGAAAAAAAGCCCGCCATAAAGGCGAGCCCAGGGTATGGATGGCGGGTGCATGAGAATACGGTTCATGCACCCGCCGCGTGTGCCCTGTTTCGTTAATTGTGCAGACTAACGCTTTGGGCCCTGGCTTTATCCATCACATAATCGATGTCGTCAGGCAGCATATAGCCCTGCCTGATCAGGTTCTGCGATGCTGCGCGAACATTATCCAAATAGTCGGTCTGATTTTGATAATGTTGCGCAAGGCTTTTGCGGCCATCGCCCGATGCATTGTTTTCAAAGGGCACAAAAAGCCCGGTCAGGCTGCATAATTCACCCGGGGCATAGCCGTCATTACGCAGGTTCCAGCCAGCATAGGTGCCCAAAGGTGCCGCGACATAAGGCAGGGCAACACCACCGGTCGGGTTGCCATTGGCATCAACGGGCGGGACATATGCGGGGTAAGTTGCACCGCGTTTGGGCGGAACGGCTGAATGATCCATGACCTGTAATGTGTTATAGGCCGGCACCGGGGCCGTGTCGCCAAATTTTGGCATTTTGAAATCGGCCAGCGGCGTTAAAGTGCCGTCTTTAAGGTTTGGATAGCGGCTGGCGGGCGGTGTTTTACCCGTTGTGATCCAGTCTGCCATGCGCGCATACAAGGCCCGCATAACCGGGGCCGCACTTAGCGGGTTGGTGGGGTAACGACAAACCGGATCCATTTTTGATTCAGTCGCCCAGCCATTGAAATGCGGCGCGCCCTCAATAAAATAAAGCCGCACATTTTCAGGCATCTCAAGCGGTTTGCCGTCTGGCGATGTTGTAACCAGTGAGGCGCGGGCCTGCCAAAACTCGGTCGAGGTATCGGTATGCATGATCTTGGGGCAGGTGTCTGTTTTTTCGCAGACGTCAAGGATGGAATCCTGTTTGCCCGTCAATGGATCGGTTGTTTCGGTGTAGGTAAACGGGAACTGATCACCGGGATAGTCGTGGTCTTCATGTTGGCGTGAATACCGGCCCGGTTGGGCAAAACGGTAATTGGTAAAGGTTTTGCGCGAACCGGCAATATGCGCCATGGCACCGTCGAAAACCTTGGCCCCGGTTTCGTCAGCATTAAAACCCTGATAAATGAAATCGCGCAGGAAACGCCCGGATTGCGAAATGCCAAGTCCCACTGTGTGCTTGATGCCCGTTAACGGGTCCCGGGCATCGTGGCCCGGATTGCCCCGCAGGAAAGAAATGACATCGCTGGTCGCAACGAAAGAAAGCCCTTGCGGAACCGGGTTTTTGGCCGGGTAAACGAAATCGTAAATGGCACCGGCATCCATGCCCTCGGGGCGGGTGATTTCAATTTCGGTGGGGCTGATATAAGTGAAGGACAGCCCGGCCGGGGTTGTACGTGGATCATTTTCATTTTCGCGAACGGTCAGGGTTGCTTTTGTCGGGTCCAGGTCGGCGGCGGGATAGGTCAGGGTGCCTTTGCCGGTTGTACCCGGTTTGTCAAAAATGAACTGTTCGCGCGATGGACCGGTAATGTCGTTAAGCACCGGAAGGTCAAGATTGATGGCTGAGGCGGGTAAATCGCTTTGCCAGCCCGACCACACCACAGTGTCGCCGCGCAGCATCAAAAATCCGTCACCGGCATCACCTGCCTTTGCAGGGATATCTGAAGATGCTGACCGGTTTAAAAGCATAAAGCTAAGATTACGTCCCCTGTTTGGGACCTCATAGAAAAGCAAACCGGATTTTTTATTGGCATCTGTCGGTTGTAGAATTGAAACCTCGGTCGAAAATACGATTTCGCCCTGCTGGTTAACAGGAACCTTGTCAATATCGACAATGTTGGCCACACGAGGAGAGTTCGGATCGACGGCGAAGGTTGCCTTGGCATCAATGCGGTCATAAGTGCCGATTGCGGGGAAGGGCATACCTTCAAAAGCCGCGCTTTTTGCTGTGATTTCAAAATTGGTTACCCGGGCATTGGCATCAGTCGCAGTGCCGATACTAATAACACCGAGTGCAAGCATTGCTGGTAGTGCAATTTTTTTACTGCGTTTGTGCATAGTGTCCTCCCTTTTGGTTGAATTATTATCTGCACGCTAAAATTAATGTTGTTTTTGTGTGCAGAGTCAACTTTCTTGTATACAAAAAGTAAAAATACGTATGCGGTGTATCGAATGACGACAAACACATTTCACAAGCTTAGAGACGATATTGAGAACGGGATTCTTACGGGAGATTTTGCGCCCGGCGAACGATTGGATGAAACGCAGTTAGCCACCCGATTTGGCGTATCGCGCACCCCGATCAGAGAGGCCCTTATGCAATTAAATGCTATCGGCCTGATCGAATTTCGACCGCGCCGGGGGGCGGTTGTGGCCGATCACGGACCCAAATATGTGTTTGAGATGTTTGAGGTGATGGCTGAACTTGAGGGGATGGCAGGTGCCCTGGCTGCGCGAAGACATACGGCCGACGATAAAGAACAGCTTTTAAGCGCGCATAACCGATGCCAGGCAGCAGCCGACAATGAGGATACCGACGCCTATTATTATGAAAACGAGGCTTTTCATCACGTCATCTATTCCGCCAGCCAAAACAGCTTTTTGAACGAACAATGTGCCTTTCTGCATCGGCGCCTAAGGCCCTATCGCCGCCTTCAGTTGCGTGTGCGCAACCGTATGAAGACGTCTTTTGATGAACATGAAGCGATCATTGAAAATATTCTGGGGGGGAACGCGGAAGCGACACGGGCCCTTCTGCTTGCCCATGTAAAAGTACAGGGTGACCGTTTTAGTGATCTTGTTGCCAGTCTGGATCAGATAAGGGCCGGGGCGACAAAACATCGCTAATCTGTGTGCCAGATGTAATGCGCTTTAACCGGTCGGCAAAACGGGTAGCTTGTTGCGCACCGTGACCGATAATGGATCAATGGCGCAATCATAGGCAATGGCTTCAACCCCGTGTGATGTGGCAACCTTGAAACGGGCGGCATAATGCGGGTCAATATCGTTGGCCAGCGTGAACCGGTCGCAATCTGTGCGCTGGATCAGATAAAGCATGACGGCACGGTGGCCCTGGGCAACCATTTCGGTCATTTCATCAAGGTGCTTGGCGCCGCGTTTTGTGACGGCATCGGGAAATTCGGCAAGGCCCGGCTGGGCATTATCGCGTTTTAAATGCACGTTTTTGATTTCGACGTAACACAGGCCTTTGTCAGGGTCGGATAGTAAAATGTCGATCCGCGAATTCTGCCCGTATTTAACTTCGCGTTTCAGGGTTTCGTAACCCGCCAGTTCCGGGATTTTTCCGGCAAGGATGGCTTCTTCGACGATGGCATTGGGGTGGGATGTGTTAATTCCCACCATCGCATCGCCCACCTGGCATAACTCCCAGCTATGTTTCAGTTTGCGTTTGGGGTTATCCGATGTTGAAACCCACACAGCCAGCCCGGCATCCTTTAACCCGGTCATCGCACCGGGGTTGGCACAATGCGCGGTGATAACATCGCCATTTTCCAGTTCAATATCGGCCAGAAAACGCTTGTAACGCTGGATCAGTTTGCCACGGATAAGCGGTGAGGGCAGGTGCATGGTCGGCCTTTCAAAAATCTGTCCTGACAGAACCTGTCATGTGTGTCGGGTAAACATCGTGCCAATTTCACGGCATTTCGGTCATACATCACCCCCCTGATGCCCAAAGGTGTTCAAAGGATCAGATATGCGAGACAGCCTTCGCCAAAAGATCATTGAAATTTGCGACAGGAAAATCGCGCAGAAAGGGCCAAATGTCGGCTTGTCATTTTATGCGTTTTTTGCCAACCGCAATGATGACCCCGACCTGTTGATGGAGGCTGCAAACTGGTGGATCAAAACCCACCAGCTTGATCATTTTGAAAAGGCCACGAAAATTCGCGAGATGGTTCAAGGGGGTAAGTAAGGCCTAGTTTACCGGCTTTGGTTTGTCTGGCACATCGCCCAAAAAATCAACCAGGCTAACCTGTCCACTGCCACGGCGCAGGGGTTTGGGCTGGCTTTCATCGGGTGACCATGCGGTAAGGTACACCACCTGAAAACGGGCATTTACCCGTCCGTCGGGTCGGGCGTGGCGGTCGTGGTAAATTGCGGCAGCACGGGCAAGGGTGCTGCGTTTGGTGAATTTTTTGCTGCGTTTTAAAATCAGGTTGCTTTCGCCCATACCGGCAAGGTCGCGCATCAGTTTTAGTGCGTCGGGGTAATCCACCGTGATTTCATCAATATCAACCACTGGCAGGGCAAAGCCACTGCGTTGCAAAAGCGCGCCAGCATCCCGGACATCAATAAACGGCGAGATGCGCGGTGATACCCCGCCTTCTTCTTCGGCTTCGGCCGTCATCAGCGCATCGCGTAAATCTTTTAGCGTTTCCCCACCCAGCATTGATGCCAAAAAGAACCCGTCGGGTTTTAGTGCCTGCCGGGCCTGAACCAGCATACCGGGCAAATCATTCACCCAGTGCAGCGACAGGTTCGACAGGATCAAATCCAGCGACCCGTGGGCAAACGGCAAAAATTCCTCGTCCGCGACAAGGGTGGGGTGTTTGACCGCACCATTTTGGGCGTTGCGGGCATAACCCAGCGAAATGTCGGATTGGAAAAGTGTTTCAATGCCGCCGCGTTTGCCAAGGATCTGGCCCAACTCGCCACTATGGCACCCCAGATCAAGCGCGGTGGGGAAGCTGCGTGTGGTGTCGTCCAGCCTGTCGGCCAGCCGTTCGGCTGTTTCGGCAAACAGAAAATTGTAATCCTGCGACCGGTTTGCCGCACGGTCGCGGCGCATTTTCAGGATACGGCGATCAAACACCGTAATCGGATCGCTCATCAGGGGCTCCACTGTGCGGAATGCTATATTTGCCCTTTAAATAGCCCGCACAGTGCAGCCGTGCAATGGATCATCGGTTTGACCGGGCCGGATGGCCCGACCGCGCGGCGGGTTTGATGGCACAGCATATTCATTTTTGTATCAATCATGATACGTATATGAATGCACCTTGCAGATGTCACTAGACATCAAGAACCAGTTTGGCACTGGCGCCTGCGGCAGGCATGGCGCAACATAAAAGCGCATTGTTATTGTCGCAACTTGCCGAAGGCGGGTTGGCATAGGCAACATCGCCGCTGATAATTGCGGCCTTGCAACTTGCACAATTTCCACTGCGGCACCCATAATCCGGGCTTAGGCCTTCGGCTTCGGCCAGGTCCAGCAAGGTTTGGTTTTTGTCGGGATGCCAATGGGCGGTTTTACCGCTTTGGGCAAAGGTGACTTCAACCGGGGCATCGGAAACGGTGGCAGGCGGGGCGTTGTCCGATGCCCCGGTTGCCGGGGAAACATCTGGCGTACGGGTTAAGCTGGCAGGGCCAAAGGCCTCGGCATGGATGCGGGTATCGGCAATGTTTTTGCTGCGCAGTCCGTCATACAGGGCCTGCATGAAACCCGGCGGGCCGCACAGATAAAAATCGTAATCATCAAACGGCAGTGCTGATTGTAAAAGGTCCATGTCGATGAAGCCGCTGGCATCATAATCGCGGTGGGGCAGGGCATTGTTGGTGTCGCCCAGAACCCGGATGATTTTAAACATGCCCTGCGATGCCTGTTCGAGTTCGGCCAGTTCGTGTTCAAAGGCACGGTCCTGTTTGTTACGTGCGGCATAAAACAGCCAACAGGGTTGAATGCGCCGGGCGCGATGGGCTTCGTATAATATGTGCCGCATCATTGCGATGAACGGGGTAATGCCAATGCCGCCTGCCATCATCACAATCGGGCGGTTTGATTGGATGTCTGGCACAAAGTTTCCTTGTGGTGCGCGGGCTTCGATGATGTCGCCAATGGCAATGGTGTCGTGCAAATGGCGCGATACGCCGTTTTGACGGGCAACACTGATACGGTAGTTCCGGTCAGTTGGGGCCGAGGACAGCGTATAGGTGCGCACATGTTTGCTGCCATCGGCCATTGTGATGCGAATGGGCAGGAATTGGCCGGCAACAGGCGGGATTAATGTGCTGGAAATGGCATGTTGCGTATTTGCCCCAGTCTTTTCCCCAGTCTTTTCGCCCGTGTTTTCATGTGCGTTTGTGCCCGTATGCCCGCGAACGGGGGCCAGATGGAATGATTTCACCGACCGACTTTCATTAACAATGCGAACAACTTCAAGCGGCCGCCATTGATTTGCCATCCGTAATGCAATGGCACGCTGTGCGGCTTCGTCCCAGGTGCCGGTTAAAAGGTTGTTTGGGGATTGTCCGCCATCGCGCGGGTGCCAGCGCAGGGGCAGTGCATTTTTACGAATAACGATGTGAGTGGGGGAAAAACGCCACAGGCGTTCAGCCCCCTGAAAATGAGCAATTTCGGGGCTGTCGAGCAGGATTTCGGCCCGGCCGGTCAGTTGCAAAATAGTGCCGGTTTCAAAATCGGCAAAAATCAGCCCGGCGCGTCCGGTTTGCAAAATATTACCCAGCGTATTGAAAAACAGGTTTCCTGCAAAATCGGGGATGGTCAGCCCGCCATCGTCGTCAAGCCTGACAAAGCCCGGTTTGCCACCCCGGTGTGAAACATCCACTTCGCGGCGTGCGTGGGAGGTGGAACCGGGGGTTTCCGTGGCGCGGTCTGCATAGCTGGCGACAAAAAACGTATCGGCATTTTTGATCAGATTTTGGCAAAAATCATCGGTATGGTCGAGACGGGTTACGGTTTCGTCCGGGTTGGCAGCAGTGCCTTGGGAGAGGAAATAATGGTCGCGCAGGCGAATATATTGCGGGCAATTGCCAAAGCTGTGATGAACGGAAATTTCAAATCCGGCATCGTCAAAATTGGCAATACGGCCATTCATGCGGTTGCGGCGGCGCGTTTCAAGCTCGATTCCCAAAAGACCGACTGATTTGCCATTGGCAAGGCCGCCTTGGGCCGGATCATTGCTGTTGGGGGACAGGTTGATGTGTAATGTGGTGTCGTTTTTTGCCCGCATAAAGCCGGGGGAGGCGGTGCGAATAGTGGCCCAGACATTATCGCGGTCATCGACAGTACCCAAAACCACAAAGGGCAGTTTGGCAAAGAAGGTGCGGTGTTGTTCGATCATATGGTCGCGAATGGCACGGTTGCCGATTTCGGCCATTTGCGTGGTAATTCCCATGTGTTGATGAAGGGTGCGTTCACCTTCATGCCATGTTTCAGACGCTGGCTTGGAATATGACATCGACATGGGAATTACCTTTGCTGAAAAAGCAGGCACCAAGGGGCAGCGGCACCCAAAACGGGGCCGCCTGCCGTGTTCGGCGTTTGAAATGCGGGTTGGTGATGACCGGGCCAGGTTAGCTGGTTGTGCGCAAACCGGCTTGGGTGGTCGGAAAGGGGACAAAGCCCGGCAAAGCCTCGATCTGGCGAAGCCATTTGGTCACGTTGTGATAGGGGCTGATATCGACATTGCCTTCCGGGGCCTGCACGATATAGCTGTAAAGTGCGACATCGGCGATGGTCGCCCGGTCGGTAACCAGCCAGTCGCGGTTGGCAAGTTCGGCATCAATCAGCGTTAAAATGCTGTGCGCCCGGGCAATGACCTCATCGGTGTTGAAATCGGCCCCAAACACAGTGACAAGGCGTGCGGCACAGGGGCCATACGCGATTTGACCGGCAGCGACAGATAACCAGCGCTGGATTTGGGCGGCATGTTGCGGGTCTTCGGGCAACCAATCGGTTTTGCCGTATTTTTTGGCAACATAAACCATAATGGCGATGGAATCGGGGATGATTACGCCGTCATCCTCAAGTACGGGCACCTGCCCAAACGGGTTTAACGCCAGAAATGCCGGCTTTTTATGTTCTCCATTGGCAAGGTCAACAGGGATCAGATCATAGTCGGCACCGATCAGGGACAAGAACAGATGGGCGCGGTGGGAATGGCCGGAAAGTGGAAAATCATAAAGTTTCATAGCATTTTCCTTTGAAAGGAGGTGCAGGGAACGGCTGATGAAATGATTATGATTGTTTCAATTATGTTAGTTAAGATAGAGTATTTGGAATGTACTGTTCCGTATTGGGGAATAATAAGGCGGCGCTTTCACACGTGGCATAGAAAGGTAATTCATGGACCGCTGGCAAGCGATGAAGGTTTTTATTCGGGTGGCGGATTGTGGCAGTTTTGCCCAGGCCGGGCGTGATTTGCGTATGAGCCCGCCTGCGGTGACCCGTGCCATTGCCTTTTTGGAAGAAATTACCGGTGCGCGATTGTTGACCCGCACCACGCGCAGCGTAAAGCTGACCGAAGCGGGGGATCGTTATATGCGCGATTGCCGCCGTATCCTTGATGATCTGGCCGAGGCAGAAGCGGCCGCCGGGGGGGCCTATGCCACGCCAACCGGCACCCTGACTGTTACGGCTCCGGTTCTGTTTGGTAAAATGTTTGTCATGCCGATTTTAATGGCGTTTCTTGATGAAAACCCCGGTATGCGCGGACAGGTCTTGTTGCTTGACCGGGTGGTGAATGTGGTTGAGGAGGGCATGGACCTTGCGGTCCGTATTGGGCATTTGACGGATTCAGGTTTAAGTGCGGTACGGGTTGGCGCGGTTAAACGGCTGGTTTGTGCCGCCCCTGCCTATTTTGCAAGGTATGGCAGGCCTGAAAAACCGGCTGATTTGGCCGCGCACCGCATTATTGGCACCACCAACCCGCCAACCACCCAGGAATGGCGGTTTGGCCGCACGGAAAAAGTTGCAGTAGTGGTTCAGCCGACCTTGTTAACCAATGCGACGGATGCAGCCTTGCAGGCAGCCCTTGACGGCTGGGGCATTGCACGATTGTTGTCTTATCAGATCAGTCCGGCTTTGGCATCGGGCCAGCTTGAAACGGTGCTGGAGCAATATGACGAAAACCCAGTGCCGATCCATCTGGTGCATCCCGAAGGGCGGCGGGCATCGGCCAAGGTGCGGGCCTTTATTGATTTTGCAACGAAGCGTTTGCGCGCAAATCCTGCTGTTCGTCAATACGAATAAGTATTGTAGCGTAGCGTTGCATGGGCAGGGGCGGCTGCAGACAGGGGGAGAAGCCGGGGTGAATGGATAATCAGGATCAGAAGGTGGATGCGCACCATGATCGTCAGCCCTTTAAGCGGGTAGGCACGGCGGTTTGGCAGGCAATTTTGCGCGGTTTGTTGCCTGCGCGGTGCGGGGGATGTGGCGTTATCAGTGATGCCCCCCATGCGCTGTGTGCCGAATGCTGGTCGGCGTTGCGGTTTGTGTCGCCGCCTTTTTGTGCCTGTTGCGGGTATCCGTTTGAATTGATGCCGGTGGAAATGCTAGCCCCCGCCGACGAAATGGCCGCGCGGGATGCAAAATATGCCAAAGGTGTTTTATGCGGCCCATGTTTGCGCCATACCCCGCCTTATGATCGGGCCCGCGCCGCCCTGATTTATGATGATGGCAGCCGGGATTATGTGTTGCGCTATAAGCATGGTGACCGGACCGATCTAACCCCGCTTTTAACCCGCTGGATGATGCAGGCCGGGCAGGATTTTTGGCCCGATGCCACGTTGCTGGTACCCGTCCCCCTGCATCGCAGTCGGTTATTAATGCGCCGTTATAACCAGTCGGGTTTGTTGGCCGCGTCGCTGGCAAAACAAACCGGTATTTTGTTTGCACCCGATTTGATTACCCGTAAACGCAAAACCCGCAGCCTTGCCGGGCTGGGCCGAACATCCCGCCTGCGCGAGGTGCAGGGGGCCTTTGCGATATCGGCCAAAATGGCGACGAAATATGACGTGACCGGGCGCAAAATTGTGCTGGTGGATGATGTTTTAACAACAGGGGCCACGGCGGCGGCCTGTGCGTATGTGCTAAAAAAAGCCGGAGCCATGCAGGTGGACCTGATCACAATTGCGCGGGTGGTACGCTGACGAACGCGAAATTATCTGTTATATACCTTTCCAACACACGGATATTCCGGGTCAGGAGCCCGAAATAAAAGGAATTGAATCGATGGCGAAAATTGAAGTTTATGCAACCGACTGGTGCCCCTATTGCAAGCGGGCCCGCAAGTTGCTTGATGAGAAAAATGCCGATTACGACGTGATCGACGTGATGATGGAACCGCGCCGCAAACGCGAAATGATGGACCGTGCCGGTGGCAAAACCAGTGTGCCGCAGATTTTTATCAATGATGAACATATTGGTGGCTGCGACGAACTGATGGCGTTGAACGCCAAGGGCGGTCTGGATAAAATGCTTTCGGCATAATCAAGACGAACTTGAAAAAGGGGTGGCTGCGCATATTGCGGGCCGCCCCTTTTTTGTTTTTGGACTTTCTCCCGCTGCTTTCGCTGCCTATTGTTGGGTAAATTGATGATAACCGGCGTCGTCGGATAAGGAGAATTAACCATGACCCGTTTTACCGCTGCCTGTGTTCAGGTAAACAGCCGCGATGACATGCATGATAATCTGGCGCGCGCGGCGATTTATGCGCGCGATGCCCATGCAGCCGGGGCGCGGTTAATTACCTTTCCCGAAAATGTATCGATGATGTCGTTTGGTGGCGACAAGGTGCGTGCCGCCGCCTATGCCGAAAAGGATCATCCGGCGCTGGCATTTTTCAGTGATCTGGCGCGCGAACTTGAAAGCACACTGATTGTCGGGTCGCTTCACGTTAGCGTGCCGGGTGAAGACCGGGTTGCCAACCGTTGTTATGCGATTGGCCCGGACGGGGCAGTTCTGACATCCTATGATAAAATCCATATGTTTGACGTGGACCTTGCCAATGGCGAGTCTTACCGCGAAAGCAAAACCTTTCGCCCCGGCGATGCCGCCCGGCTGGTTAAAACCGATCAGGCCGATATCGGTTTGGCGATTTGTTATGATGTGCGGTTTCCGCATTTGTTTCGCGGTTATGCCAAGGCGGGCGCAACGGTGTTAACCATCCCCGCTGCCTTTACCCGCACGACCGGGCAGGCGCACTGGCACACTTTGCTGCGCGCCCGTGCCATTGAAACCGGCTGCTTTGTCATTGCTGCCGCCCAGTGTGGTGACCACCCTGGCGACCGGCAAACATTTGGCCATTCCCTGATTATTGACCCGTGGGGTGTTGTTTTGGCCGATGGCGGCACTGAGCCGGGCTTTATCACGGCTGAAATTGATCTGGAACGGGTGAATGAAGTCCGCGCGATGGTGCCATCCTTGCGTAATGACCATGATTACAGCCCGGCCTGATTGTGCTTTTAATAAAATAAAGGACCGGCTTTCGGGGCCGGTCCTTGGTGTTTTATGCACGATTAATGGCGTGCTGTTATGATCCGCGCAGGGCTTCGACCACCGGTTTGCGATAGAGCATAAAGGCGGGAACCAAAGCCAGGGCAAAGCCGATAATCACGAAGCCAGCCGCAAGGCCAAGTTCCGGCTTGCCAATGGTGGCCGTCATGGCCATGCCGGTTTCTGCGGTGAAAACCTGTGATACGGCCTGTGCCACACCCCAACCCAGCACCAGCCCAATGGCGGCGCCAAAGACCACCAAAATCGCCACATACAGCCAGATCGAGCCGAAAATATAGCTCCTCGGGGCACCAAGGGCGCGCAAAACCGCAAATTGCTTGCGATAAATTTGCATAAGCGCCAGCACGGCGGCCAAAATGGCGGCAACCACCAATGCCTGTGTGCCCAGCGCCATCCAACGCATGACGGCGCCGGCATTACCCAGCATCTGATACATTTCGATCAGGACTTCGGCAGGGAAAAACGCCGTGCTGTGATCGGTGCGATAGCTGGACCGAATGCCATAGGCCCCCGCAATTGATTTGGGATGCACCACCATTGCCGGAACACCGGGCAGGTCCAGTCCATCAAAGGGCGGGCCAAGTTTTACGGTTTCGTGCTCATGTTCGTGCTCATGTTCATGTTCATGGGTGGCATCGTCATCATGGGCGTCATGATCTGCATGTTCTGTGCTGCCGGTGGCGGCGTGCTCATGCTCATGCTCTTCATCATGGTCGTTTTCGGCGTGCCCGCTGGCAAGCGAATGAACTTCCCATACCTGTTCGACCGGCACGATAATCGCGCTGTCCCAGGGGGTGCCGGTGGCATTCATACGGCCAACAACGGTGATGTTCACATCGTGATGATGATGTTCTTCGGCTTCAATACCATGGCCGTGGGCAGGCTCGAATGTGTCGCCAATTTCAAGGGGAACGGCAGCGCCAATCACGGCTTCTTCGTGGTCGGCAAACATGGCACCATCACGCAGGCCACCAGATAGATAGTCGATAAATTGGGCGGTGGAACCAACGATGCTGTGATCGTGCCAGGAATCGCCAAAAGCCAGCGGGGCGGCAAAATCCACCCGGTCGTCATCTAGCAGCTTTGACCATATCGGCCCTTCAAGCAGGTTTACCGCCGAGGGGCGCAGGAAAATGGTATTCATGACGATGTCGGTATGGCTGCCCGGGGCGGCCACCAGAATATCAAACTTGTCGGCGGCATGGGCGCTGCCCTGGCGCAGGGCGCGTTCCTGGGCGGTGATGCCAACACCAATGGCCACGGCCACGGCAATCAGGGCGATGAACAGGATATTCATCACCCAATGGCGGCGCAGGCTGGCGAAAACGATGGGAAACGGGTTCATGCGGCCTCTGCATTGGTTAAAAGCCGGCCTTTTTCGAACTGTAATACACGCGTGCACCGGTCGATTACGGTGTGATCATGGCTGACCACAATGAGCGTGCGATTATTTTCGCGGGCATAGGCAAACAGAATGTCGGCGCAATTATCGGCGGCAACGGCATCAAGGCTGGCGGTGGGTTCGTCGGCCAGCAAAATGGGCGGATCAAACAACAATGCGCGGGCAATGGCGACACGTTGCTGTTCGCCGCGCGATAAATCGGCCACCGACCCGCGATTGGTGGGAACTCCGACCAGATCAAGCAAGGTGGTTGCACGTGCGCGCAAATCGGCGGGGATGCGCCAGCCATGAAACCCGGCAGGCAGCAAAACATTTTCCAGTGGCGGCAATTCACCGATCAGATGGAAATCCTGAAAGATAAAACCGACATGCTGGCGCCGCCAGGTATCACATGCCCCTTCGGACAAGGATGTCAAATCGGTATCCCCCCAGTGAACCGACCCTTTTGTCGGGCGCAACAGGCCACTTAGCAAATAGAGAAGGGATGACTTGCCTGACCCTGAAGGCCCGGCGACGCCCAACAAGGTGCCCGGCGCAACCACAAGATGGGGCAGCGAGAGGATCGGGGCGGTTTGTTTGGCAAAACCAAGCGACAAATCATTTATCGCAAGAGGCGGGCTTGTGCTGTTGTCGCTGTTGTCGCTCTTGCCGGTTTTGATGGCAGACGCGGTTTCAGACGAGGTCGAAGCTGGCATCGACAAGTCGGACGAGGCTGACAAATCCGGTCTCCTGATCTTTGGCAACACCCAACTCCAAAACACCCTGAGTGATGATCGGGCGGTTGAAGCGAACGGCATCAAGTTTTTCGCGCATACGGACAAAAACAATGTCGTTTGGCCAGTCGGCGCTGGTTTCGCAAAACGGACATACCGACATTGGGCGTTTGGTCAGGACAAAGAAACTGGCATCGGCCTTAAGCGGCGGGGCCATAAAGCCGGGAATTTCGATCCGTTTTCCGACAAGGTTTTTGGCGGTGGCGGAAAATTCGTCCTGGGTTTTATAAATATCGCGGATTTTAAGGCTTTCGGCGGCGCGGGCGAGCGGAATGGCTGCCATCAGGCCCAACAGGGCGGCACTGCCACCGGCCAAAAATGAACGGCGATCACAAGTCATTTTCCAAACCTCCAAATGAGGAAACCGGCCGCATTGTTTGCGGCCGGTTTTGCAAGATCAACGTCGTCGGGCTTACTTTGCCAGTTGGCTTTCAACCTGTGCGGCGTAATCCATGACGTGATAGATGAAGTTCTGTTCAACAACACCGTGGAACAGATAGGCTGACGGGCCGGTCGCGAAAATCGCAACGTCGTCACCAGCATGGGTTTCGCTGCTCATCGGCACCAGGGCCTGCTGCAGAAAGTCGGGGTCCTGGGTGTCAACATTGGTCAGATCGGCGCGCAGTTCGTCTTTCAGGGCGCCCGGGCCGTTCATGTAGCCAAGGGTGGTGTAAGGCTTGCCATCGTCGCCTTTTTCTTCGGAAAGACCAAGGATCGGGTTGCCGCGCGATGCGTAGCCCGAAATGGTCATGGTGTGGCTGTGATCGGCAGTAACAATGATAAGGGTGTCGTCGGTTTTCACTTTCGACAGGGCCATTTTAACAGCATCGTTCAGGGCAACGGTATCTTCGAGGGCGCGGAAAGCATTGCCTTCGTGATGGGCATGGTCGATACGACCGGCCTCAACCATCAGGAAGAAACCCTTGTCGTTCTGCGACAGCATGTCGATGGCTTTTTCGGTCATTTCGGCCAGGCTGGGCTCGCCACCGGCATCCTTGGCGCGGTCGGCTTCATATTCCATGTGCGAGCGGTCAAACAGGGCCAGAACGTGTTTGGTTTTGGCCGGGTCAATGGCTTTGAACTGTTCTTCGTTCCAGACAAATGCGCCTTCATTGCCATAACGTTTGACCCATTCGGCGGTCAGGTCGCGGCCATCGGTACGCTGGCCGGTTTTGCCCTTGTCTTCCGGGTCGGCCATGGTTTTATCCATGAACATGCGGCGACCACCGCCAAAGGCAACTTCAAAACCGTCGCCCGGTGCCCAGGCAACAAGCTGTGATGCAATGTCGGGGCAGCCGTTCTTTTTGGCATCGTCCGACAGGTCGGCATCGCTTTCCCAGTTACGGTCGGCGGTGTGAACATAGGTCGCGGCCGGGGTGGCGTGGGTCAGGCGGGCGGTGGAAACCACACCGGTTGACATGCCGAGCAGTTCGGCACGCTCTGCCAGCGAGACGGTCGGGTGGGCAAGTTGTGCAGCACAATCGCCGCGTTTAACATCGCCTGAAACACCGATGGTGCCGTTGTTTGACTTAACGCCGCTCATCATTGCGGATGCGGTCGGGGCCGAGTCTGCGATCTGGGCGTCGTTGGTGTAGGTTTTCGACAGGGCCACGTTCGGGAACTGACCAAATACCAGGCTGTTGCTTTCGCCGTCGACACCGCGCTGCTGGCCTTCAAAAATGCGCGCTGCGGTGACGGTCGGGATGCTCATGCCATCGCCAACAAACAAAATAATGTTTTTGGCTTTGTTGGTGTTCGGTTTGTCAGCCAGTTTCATCTGCAATTCTTGCTGGGCTGCCGTGTAATACGGGTTTTCTGCCTGTGGCAATTTGTCAGCAGCGAAAGCTGCGGTAGAGCACATGGAACTGGCAAGTGCGGTGGCCCAAAGAACGCGTTTCATCAATTTTACCCCCTTGTGAAACAATGAAGGGGGCAAGGCCCCCTGGTTCGCGCCGGGATTATAGGAAGTGTGTGCAACAGTTCTGTGACAGAAACATTATCGCATGGTGACATTCGGTTTCGGGATTTTTCAACGATATAAACATTTGAAATTGTTTGATTAAAATCGAGATCCGGGAATAAATGTGAACTGTTTCACATTTGCATTTATTTTAGGAAGTATTCTATCTTTGATTGTTTGTTTTTGAAGCTGTTTCATCTTCAGGATTGGCACCAAAATGCGGATAATACCGCCGAAAAATCCGGCCTTGTCGGCTATTTCAAGGGGGGGGCCTGTTTTGGGGGCGTTCTGGCTGTTTAACTTGTGGTAACGCCGGGTTGCGGAGCCGAGAGGGTGCAGGGTGCGTTTGTTGGTGTCACGGCTGATCGTTTTTTGGACGTTTGATGCTTTGTTCGGGATATTCGGGACATTCGAGAACAAACGGCATGCGGCCATGACCGGAAAACACGCAGCATTTGCATGGTAGTGCTGGTGTTTTGCGATAAAATCGCCATATATCGGCAAGAGCCCTTTTTTGTTCACATACCTTTAACGTGACTTGACCAAACGCAATCATGATTCTGTTTCAGTTAAAATGTAACCATGACCACGAATTTGAAGGCTGGTTTCGCGATAGTGCGACATACGAGGCGCAATCGACCAGCGGCGAGCTTTCGTGCCCTATGTGCGGGTCTGACCAGGTGAGTAAGGCCCTGATGGCGCCGCGCCTGCGGACATCACGGCAAAAGGAAACGGCGGCAGAAAATCGCAAAAAGGCAGCTATTGCCGAGGCAACCCACAAGGCGCTGAGCGAACTTCGCGCCCAGGTCGAAACCAATTGCGAAAATGTAGGCACCGGTTTTGCCGAGGAAGCCCGCAAAATCCATTATGGTGAAACTGAAAAACGCGGCATTTACGGCGAAGCAACCATCAAGGAAGCCACCGAACTGGTGGATGAAGGCATTGATGTGCATGCCTTGCCGTGGGTCGAGGACAAATCCAAAAAGAACTGACCCGTTGTAATGTGAATACCGGAAAATCCCTTGCGCCCTGATCGCATAGGTCAGTTGGCAAGGGATACCGGATAGATCAGTTGTGACAGATATCGGGCTTTGTGCCAGTCAGCTGTTTTTGACCGCCGTTGCCGTCATAGAAGGCCCGGCAACATCGTTTGACCAGTTTTCAACATTCAGACGTACCAGCGGTGTGCCTGCTGAATGATAGGCTGTTGTCATGCCATCGTCGCGCAAGCCACATTTTGTCAGCACGTGGCGCGATGCGTCGTTTTCAGCATCAAATGTTGCGACGATGCTGGTTAGGTTCAGGGTGCCAAAACCGTAATTGGTCAGGCATTTGGCAATTTCAGTCGCATATCCCTTGCCCCAGTGCGGCACCAACAGGCGATAGCCGACTTCGATGTCGCTATCATCGGGAAGCGGGCGCAAAATACCCAGACCAATTACCTGGGCTGTATCGCGCAGGCGAACACCCCACACGCCCAGTACGCCATCGTCACGCATCAATATCTGGCAAATACGGGCCTTGGCCGATTCATAATCGGGGCTGGGCGCGCGGATATAACGCATGACGCGCGCATCCATATCTGCACGTGCCAATGCCGGAACATGGGCGTCGCCAAATGGCTCCAGCACCAGTCGATCGGTGGTAAGGGTGGGTTGTTGGGTCATGACCGGTTTTTCCTGATCCGTTAAAATTGTATCAGGCAAACGTTGTTGTTGGCCCGTTCTTCCATGTGGCGGCAGTTATTTTCATGAGTGGCTTTGCGCTACCACCATGAACCGAAGTTGTCCCGGCATCGTTCATGCCGCATTTTGCCAAAACCTTGCGTGATGCCAGATTGCCGGTTTGATAAACCCCGCATATCACGGCAAGACCAAGGTCTTCAAAGCCATGTGCGACAACACGTTGTGCCAGTTCGGTGGCATATCCCTTGCCCCAGCAGGCACGACCAAGACGATAGCCGATTTCAACACCGCTATCATCTGCGAGCCAGCGTAACAGGGCGCGGCCCACAATGGTGTTACTTTCTTTTTCGCGGACACCCCAGTTGCCGAGAATGGCCGGGGTGCCTTCGTCGGCCTGGGTCAGCCGGGCGCGGGCACTGGCTATATCGGGGCTGGGCTGGCGAATATGACGCATGACATCGGCATCCATATCCATTTTGCACCATGCCGCAATATGTTCGGGCAACCCGAAGGGCTCCAGAACCAGGCGTTGTGTTTCAAGCCGGGCAGGCGTTACGGACAAAGGCATGACAACGTTACCGTTACAATTCGTCAAGGGATGGCTTGGTTGCGATCGCCAGATAATTGATGTCAAGATCGTGCGGGGCAGGCTGCCATTTATCCTGCACCGGATTATAGGAAATGCCGGTGATGTCGGTTAATTGCAGGCCGCAATCGCGGATATAGCGCGATAATTCTGACGGTTTGACAAATTTGCGCCAGTCATGCGTCCCGGCCGGTACCCAGCGCAATATGTATTCTGCGCCAATTTTAGCCAGTGCCAGCGATTTAAGGGTACGGTTCAGGGTCGCGATAAACATGATGCCACCTGGCTTAAGTAGTGCTGCACAGGCTTGCATGAAAAAGGCCGGGTCATCGACATGTTCGATGACTTCCATATTTAAAACCACATCAAACTGGCGGCCTTCGTCAACCATCGTTTCAGGTGTGCCAAGGCGGTAATCGATGGTCAGGCCGGCCTGTTTGGCATGCACGCGGGCAACATTTATGTTGTTTTCTGCGGCATCAAGGGCCGTCATGTTTGCGCCCAGCCGCGCCATCGGCTCGGAAAGTAGGCCCGCACCACAGCCAATATCAATGATATCCAACCCGTTAAGCAGGTTGATATCATTAAGGTCACGGCCATAATGGGCGGCAATATTATCGCGCAACAATTGTAACCGTACCGGATTAAATTTGTGCAGCGGTTTCATCACGCCTTCGGGGTTCCACCATTCATCCGCCATGGCAGAAAAACGTGAAATTTCGTCAGGGTTGGCAGTGCGGTTGGTGTGGGCTGACATGGCAGGGCTCCGGCGGCGCGTAACAGGTAATGTGTATATGCCTGCCCTGTTTACGCGGGCCGCCGGTTTGGCGCAACCATATGCTTGTACCGTAAAGTGTTTTATCCGCGCACCGGCGGGAAATTTGCATGTCGCCATGCGTTCAGCGGTTATTTGCCCGGGCGGCCATATGTACCGGTTACGGTGGTGCGGGCGATGGTGTGCGCGTGCACCATAAAACCGACCAGTGCTGTGCTGGCGTTGGCATCCATTTCAAGTGCGGCAACATCAAGGGCAAATAACGTAAACTGATAGGGGTGTGGTGCATCGCCAACCGGCGGGCACGGACCACCATAACCAGCCAGGCCAAAATCGGTTTTTAATTGATGTGCGTCGGGAATTGCATTCGGATTTGTTGCATCGCCTGCATTTTGCGGCAGGCTGCGTCGGTCTGCCGGGATGTCGGTAACGACCCAATGCCACCAGCCGCTGCCTGTTGGTGCGTCCGGGTCATGCACCATCAGGGCGAAACTTTTGGTCCCATCGGGGACGTCTGACCAGGACAGGGCTGGCGATATGTTGCCGCCCTTACAGCCAAAGCCGTTGAAAACCTGTGCATCAGCCAATGGGCCGTTATCGGCGAAGTCGCTGCTGTGTAATTCCAGCGCTGATGCGGGCCGGATTATTGCTGCCATTGTAAGGACAATGCCGACACCAAAGGCAACCATGGCGGAAAATTGCAGGTGTCGGTGTTTTGGGGCGCAAGGCGTATTGACGGGGGAACGTGCAGTGCAGAGGGTTTTCATGGCAGGTTTCCTGATGGTTCGGTATGTGTCGATCCATCAAGGTTATCAGCTTTGAACTCCATCATATGTGCGGATCACACCATGTTTTGTACCGTCTGCATCGGGCTGTGGCCGAAATGGCGCAAAAAGGCCCGCCCAAAAGCGGATTGCGACTGATACCCGCATTGAAAGGCGATATCGGCAATGGTGATTGGCGGCGCAGACGGAGCAACGACCCGTATGTTCGGTATTTTCTGATGTGGTGTAGATCTATCAACGCCCGTTGGGGCAGGGGTGGTTGATTGTTTTGTGTGTATTTGGGCCAGCAGGGTAGCGGCATGGGTCATACGTTCCCCTTCAAGCAATTGTCGAAAGCTGGTGCCAGCCTGCTTTAAATGCCGGTCAATCGACGACGGGCTGATGCCAAGGTGACGGGCGACTTGTGGTTTTTGCCATTTGCGTGCCGGGGAAAGGCGAAACAGGGCCAAAAGTCTGTCTTCTATCGTGGATGTGGTGGCAAGTAACAAAAGCGGCCCTGCCTGCCCGTGTTGGGCCAACAGTAGTAAAACCTCCATTAACCGGTGACGGATGATGATGCGGTCATGTTGGCTGGTCGGGGCGGTCAGCAGTGACATGACCGCCAGCATGGACCGTAAAAGCGGCTGCTTGGGGGCGATGACCAGCTTTTGGGGTGCCGCAGCGGCGGCGGTAATGTCGCGAATTTCGGGGTAGGCTGCAATAAATCGCATGATCAGGTCGGGTGAAAATTCAAGCACCAGTGCGCTATATAACCCGGTTTCCAGATCGGGGTAATTTACCACCGTTAGCGGAAGCCCCGCCGGGATCAGCAAAATCTGGCCGGGTATCATGGTTTCGCCAGGGGGCGCATCGGGCCTGGTGCCCACGGTTTTGCGCCCGTCGATCAGATATGCGATGGCCGGGAAATCGGCGACATAATCCTGCAAGGTTTCGGTTTGGCGAAAAATCAGCTTTCCCAGGCGTGACAGGCCGTGAATGTCGACTTTGTTTGACGATGGTGTGCCATGCGTCCCGGATGCCCCCATGTTGATTGCGGCAGCTTGAGATGGTCGTGGTAACCGGTGGGCTATTTTGCGAAAATCGCCGGGGGTCAGGTTTGAGGATGGGGAACCTGCTTTGTCAGGTGCATTATGGGGCATGGCCGGTTTTCCTGGGCGGGCTTCTGCTGGTGGTTATTTTGTGAGTAAAGCGGGCAGTTCGGCAAGTGAGCGAATGGTGCGGATACCATCGGGTATGCCGCTTTGCTGCCATTGGGCAAAAGCCCACGGCCCGCGCAACAGCCAGATTGCATCCATCCCGTGTTGTAACGCCGGGTAAATATCGTTATCCAGCCGGTCGCCAATATAAATGATATCGGCCGGGTCATGGCCGGTTTGTTCGATAACGGCATTGAAAAAGGCGGGGTCGGGTTTTTTGCATTTTAGCCGTGCCGAACTTGACAGCCAGTCAATATGGCAGGGCAAAGCCTGCAACACCTGTTCCGATGATGCAGGCTGATTACCGCAAATACCAACCTTATGGCCGTGTTTGTGCAGGTCGGTCAGGGCCGGTAAGGCGTCGTCATATAGATCGTCAATGGTAAAAGACAGCAAATCGGGGCCACGCCAGGGCTCCCCCGGGATGGCAGAAAAGTCGCCCAGCTGTTTCAGGATTGCCGCGAACCCGCAATTGCGCGCCAGTGCGATGCCCGCCGCAGCCGAAACGGTAAAAGACGGCAGGTTAAGATGACGGGCAATGCGGTGCCAGATTGCGGTTTCGCTGATCAGCGTTTCGCCAACATCAAACATCACCAGTTTTTGTGCCGATGTTGTGGCAATGCCTGCCTGGTCGGGGTGTTTGCCAGATGTATGTTGTCGCGGGTGTGTGGCCGATGTGACGGGCATTTGGGGCTCCGGTTTGGGGGCGCAGGGGCTGGTAGTTGAAGTTTTGCGGGTTTTTACGCATGATAATTTCGCAGTTGTTGCAAAACGCTGACTGGATTATGCGTTATTTCAGGTTTTGTGAAAGATCGATGGTTAAAATATAGCCTTGGGCCGGATTAACACTGCCTTCATGCTTGTTTCGCGGTCATTATGGCAGTATTGATATCGCCGCCCTGATCAGGGGGCTTGCAACCTTGCAGGTCCGTGACCCGGAAACTGGCGGAAACACAAGACCTTGCATTTCGGCTGGCGAGATGTAAAGGCAAGCATAACGGGGAATTTTCATGGCCCGTATTGTCATGAAGTTTGGTGGCACATCTGTCGCCGACGTTGAAAAGATCAAGAATGTTGCCCGTCGCGTTAAAAGCGAAGTGGACGCAGGGAACCAGGTTGCGGTTGTCGTTTCGGCAATGTCGGGCAAAACCAATGAACTGGTGGGCTGGGCCGATACAATTTCGCCGCTTTATGATGCGCGCGAATATGATGTGATTGTATCGTCGGGTGAGCAGGTGACAGTTGGTTTGCTGGCGATGGCGCTGCAAAGCATGGATGTCCCTGCACGTTCGTGGCTGGGGTGGCAAATTCCGATCAAGACCGATGGCGCCCATGCCAAGGCCCGGATCAAATCGATTGACACAACCGAACTTGACAAACGCCTTGATGGCGGCGAAGTGGTATGTGTTGCCGGTTTTCAGGGGATTGCGCCAGATAACCGTATTACCACGCTGGGACGTGGCGGGTCCGATACCTCGGCGGTGGCGCTGGCGGCAGCCCTTCGGGCAGACCGTTGCGACATTTATACTGACGTTGAAGGTGTCTACACAACCGATCCCCGCATTGTGCCCAAGGCACGCAAGATTGAAAAAATTACCTACGAAGAAATGCTGGAACTGGCATCGCTTGGGGCCAAGGTGCTGCAAACCCGTTCAGTCGAGATGGCCATGAACCATCGCGTCCGGGTGCAGGTCCGTTCGACCTTTAGTGATGCGGAAGGTACACTTGTTGTAGACGAGGACGAAATCGTGGAACAGGAAGTCGTTAGCGGAATTGCCTATAGCCGGGACGAAGCCAAGATCACGCTGGTTAAGGTTGCCGACAAGCCGGGCACGGCAGCAACCATTTTTGGCCCGCTGGCCGAAGCCAACATCAATGTCGATATGATCGTTCAGAACATATCGGAAAATGGCAACAGCACGGACATGACCTTTACCGTGCCGCGTGGCGAGTTCAAACGTGCGCTTCAGGTGATTGAAGGCAATCGTGAAAAGATCGCCTATCAGGAGCTGTTAAGCACGTCGGATGTGACCAAGGTTTCGATCATTGGTGTCGGTATGCGTTCCCATGTCGGGGTGGCACGTAAAATGTTTGAAACCCTGTCTGACAAGGGTATCAACATTCAGGTTATTTCAACCTCGGAAATCAAGGTAAGCGTCCTGATTGCCGAAGAATATACCGAACTTGCCGTTCGTGCCCTGCATACGGCCTATGGGCTGGATGCCGACTAGGTTCCAAGGGTAGGCCCGATGTGCTGCCGGATTGTTTTTGGCAATTAAGGCAGTGTTAAGGGGCCGTTATTTAATACATATCTGGGCTGGAACATTTTGTTTCGACCATTATGATGAAATAGCAGGGACCATGCGGTGCCCTGCATTTCTGCATTGGGGTACAACTATATGAACGATCCGAAATTTGCGGCAGCGCGCAACCGTCTGGAAAAATTGTGGGCGCCCGGCAAGGAATTCCTGGGCACTGAATACGCCATTTTGGCCGGTGCGATGTCGTGGGTTTCCGAACGTCACCTTGTTGCTGCGGTATCAAATGCCGGTGGATTTGGGGTGATCGCCTGTGGGTCGATGGGGCCGGAACTTTTGGCCGCCGAAATTGCCGCGACCAAGGAAATGACCGCCAAACCGTTTGGCGTTAATCTGATCACCATGCATCCTCAGCTTGACGACCTGATTGCGGTGTGCCGGGAACAGGAAGTTGGCCATGTTGTGTTGGCCGGTGGTTTGCCCTCGTCAAATTCGATCAAGGCGGTTAAGGAATTTGCCCGGGTTATCTGTTTTGCTCCGGCGCTGGTGCTGGCAAAAAAACTGACCCGGTCGGGTGCGGATGCGCTGGTAATTGAAGGCAGTGAAGCCGGTGGCCATGTTGGCCCGGTATCGTTAACTGTACTGGCCCAGGAAATTTTACCCGAAATTCGCAATGTGCCAATTTTCTGTGCCGGCGGTATTGGCCGCGGCGAAGCGATTTCGTCGTTTCTGGAAATGGGTGCGGCAGGGGTTCAGGTTGGGACGCGTCTGGTTTGTGCCAGCGAATGTATTGCCCACCCGGCCTTTAAAAAGGCGTTTATCCGCGCCAGTGCGCGTGAAGCCGTTACCACTGTGCAGCTTGACGACCGCTTCCCGGTTATTCCGGTTCGCGCCCTGAATAACAAGGGTACGGAAGCTTTTATGAATGTTCAGCGCGAAGTTATTGAAAAGTTCCGTGCGGGTCAGTTAGAACAGGGGGCAGCGCAACTTGAAATCGAACATTTCTGGGCAGGTGCCCTGCGCCGCGCCGTTGTGGACGGAGACGTTGAAAACGGATCTGTCATGGCGGGGCAGTCGGTTGGTATGGTAAAGAAAGAACAGCCGGTTTCTGAAATTCTGGCCGAACTGGTCGATCAGGCCGTTCAGTCCCTCGTACAAAGAGACCTTTAAATCTGATGAGCATATCGCCCGCCGCAGTCACTGGTCCGCGTCGCCTGTTAAAACGGGTGCGCGACGTTATGGCCGGACCGGGGACCGCTGAAGAACGCCTGGGCAAGATCGTGACCATTATTGCGGCGGATATGGTCGCTGAAGTGTGCTCGGTCTATGTGATGCGGGCGGGCGAGGTGCTTGAACTTTTTGCCACTTGTGGCCTTGCCGCCGAAGCCGTGCATCGCACGCGTCTGCGCACCGGCGAGGGGATTGTCGGTTATGTTGCCGCCCATGCGCGGCCACTTAACTTGCGCGATGCACAATCGCATCCCAATTTTGCCTATCGCCCGGAAACAGGCGAAGAAATTTATCATTCCATGATCGGCGTGCCGATTTTGCGCGGAGGCCGCATTATTGGGGTTTTGGCGGTGCAGAACCGTACCGAACGCCAATATACCGAAGACGAACAGGAAGCCCTTGAAAACGTCGCCATGGTGCTGGCCGAAATGGTCGCCGGGGGCGAACTGGTCAATCGGGATGAGTTGATCCCGGCGGATGGCATTGCCTTGTTGCCGTTGCGCCTGTCGGGGGCGCGGCTGGCCCCGGGCATTGGTAAGGGCATTGCGGTTTTGCATGAACCGCGCATTGTTATCGACCGCATGGTGGCCGAAGACCCGCAAGAGGAGCTAACGCGCTTGCGCGAAGCGATGCGGGTTTTGCAAAAACACCTTGACCGCATGGTCGAGGCGGTGGGCGAATTTGATGTTGGCGGGGGCGATGACCCCGGCGATATTCTTGATGCCTATCGTATGATTGCCAAGGATACCGGCTGGTTAAACCGCATTACCGAAGCCGTTAACACCGGCCTGACCGCCGAAGCCGCCGTGCAAAAGGTGCATGATGATACCCGTGCGCGCATGGCGCAGGTGACCGACCCTTATTTGCGCGAACGCCTGCATGACCTGGAAGATCTGGCAAACCGGTTGTTGCAGCATTTGTCCGGACAGTATCAGTCCCCGGCATTTGGCGATTTGCCCGATGATATTATTCTGGTGGCGCGCAATATCGGCCCGGCGGAATTGCTTGATTACGATCATACCCGGTTGCGGGGCCTGGCACTGGAGGAGGGATCGCATACATCGCATGTGGCGATAGTGGCGCGTGCCCTTGACATTCCGGTTCTGGGCGGGGTAAAGGGCGTTCTTGACAAGGTTGAAGGTGGTGACCCGTTAATTGTTGATGCGGACAATGCCCAGTTATTTGTGCGCCCCAGCGAGGATGTCCGCGCCGTTATTGACGGGGCGTTAAAGGCGCGGGCTGAACGCAAGGCGCTTTATGCGCAGATGCGCGATTTGCCTGCGCAAACCTGCGATGATATTAACATTTCGCTGAACATCAATGCCGGGTTGCTGATTGATGTGCCCCACGTGATTGAAAGCGGGGCTGATGGCATTGGTCTGTATCGAACGGAAATACCGTTCATGGTGCGATCTGCCATGCCTGATATCGAGGATCAGACACGGCTTTATAACCGTATTTTCGAGCAGGCCGAAGGCCGGCCGGTGGTTTTTCGGACCCTTGATGTCGGCGGTGACAAATTATTGCCCTATTGGCAGGATATGACAGAGGAAAATCCGGCCATGGGATGGCGGTCTATCCGGATAACCCTGGATAGACCGGCGGTGTTGGTGCATCAGTTGCGTGCGCTGATCCGTGCTGCCCACGACCGGGATTTGCATGTCATGTTTCCGATGATAGCAGAGGTGGCCGAATTTATGACCGCCAGACAACTGCTGGACCGGCAACTGGAACGTGAAGCCGAACGGGGTTTTGTGCCACGCTCGGTTAAGGTCGGGGCAATGCTGGAAGTCCCTGCATTGGTCTGGCAGGCGAAAAGTCTGCTGGGTCAGGTGGATTTCCTTTCGGTGGGGACCAACGACCTGCTTCAGTTTATGTTTGCTGCAGATCGTGGGAATCCGCGCCTTGAAGGTCGCTATGACACATTGTCGCCGGGTGTTTTTACCTTTTTAAGGCACCTGGTGAAATTGTGTGACGATCATAATGTGCGTCTGACCATTTGTGGTGAAATGGCCGGGCGCCCGTTAGAGGCGATGGCCTTGATTGGTCTGGGGATACGGCGTATGTCGATGGCTCCGGCATCGGTTGGTCCGGTCAAGGAAATGGTTCGGAGCATGAACGCAAAAAGTGTTGAACAATATGTTTTGTCGCTCCTCGACAGCCCTAAAAAAAGTCTTAGGTCCCGTCTTAAGGCTTTCGCAATAGATCACGGTGTAAAACTTTAAAAAAAATCGCTTTTGGCTGGGGTATTTGCTAGTTTGTTGCTGGATCGTAACGTGGGGGTGCGGGAGTTGGCGATCGGAAAGCGAAAGGAAGATCATTTGGGTGTGCCACCAAGAGGGCGTTTGCGGTTCAAGCCGTTGCCCGGAAGTGCGCCATCAAATGATATGAGTATGGAACCACAGGTTAATTTTAACGCTGAAGCAGTGAATGTCGGGCGGCTGTTGCGCCACACCCGGACGATGCATGGGCAGACCATTGAAGGGGTTGCCCAGCTTTTGCGGATTCGGAAAGTTTACCTCGAAGCGATCGAGAACAGTCAGTATGACGCGCTTCCGGGCGGGCCATATGGCCTGGGCTTTGTTAAGGGCTATGCCGAACATCTGGGGTTGGACGGCAAGGAAATTGTTCGTCGTTACAAGGAAGAAAGCAACGCGCCCGCTGTGCGCAGCGAGCTGAGCTTTCCCAAACCGGTGCAGGAAAGTCGTGTGCCCGGTGGTGCCATGATGCTGATTGCTGCGGTGCTGGGGATCGTTGCTTATGGTGGCTGGTACTATTTATCAAGCCAGGGCAAGACAATTGCCGATCTGGTAGAGCCGTTGCCCGATAGTATGAAGGGGTATACGGCCATACCCGATACGGGGAACAATAACAGCGCTGCTCCCGCCGAACGTGAACGGACCCTGGAAAATGCTGCCGAGGCCCATGCGGCCGAAGTTGGCCCGCGTATGGGCGGTTCGCCATCTGCGCAGGCGTCGGAAAGCATGAATGATGCCATTGGCAGCCCCGTTGAGGGCATGTTTGCCGAGCCGGATTTTGATGTGATGTCGTCGCAGGCGGGAAATCGTGATGTCCCGGCCGATGCGATGCCGGATCAGACGGCATCGGCAGGGCCGAATGCGGCAACCGCACCGGTTTCGGGCAATGAAAACGCCAATGCGGCACCCATGGCTGCGCCTGAATTGCCGTCGGGTACTGCGGATGCCAACGCCAATGCCAATGCCGTACCGCAAGGTAGTGCCGCGTTGATGCCTAACCAGGGCAATATTCCGTTGCCGCCGCGCGCACCCAATGCGCCGCAAACGGCAGGCACCCCGGAAGTGGCGTCTGTTCCGGCGGCACCCGAAGTTGGTGATGCTGGTGGCGGGCGTGTTTTTGGTGCCGTCAATGCCGATAGCCGCGTGACCATTTCGGCCAATGAAACCAGCTGGGTCCGTATCCGCGAGGATGATGGCAATATTTTGCTAACCCGGATGTTAAGTGCGGGCGATGTTTATCGTGTGCCTAATCGCGATGGTCTTAAACTTGAAGTTGGCAATGCTGGCGCCTTGTCGATCAGCGTGGACGCGACGAAAAATGTCTCGATTGGCAGCTATGGTCAGGTGATTTCAAATTATTCACTGAATCCGGACGATATTCTGGCTTCTTTGACGGAAAAAAAGACACAATAACAGTTCGTTAAAGGGTCTTTATTTTAAAAGGCGGCCATACCCCGGGCCGCCTTTTTCGTGCCTGTCATAAAAACACCGCGAAAAAGCTGAGCGCGACGGTTTCTTCTGCGCCGGTGATAAGCTATATACAGGCCTACAGTTCACTGTGTTGCAACAAAGGCTACGGATCCGCAAATGAGTGTCCGCCCCTATCGTGATATCGAACGCCGCAAAAGCCGTAAAATTCGTGTCGGTTCTGTCGAAGTTGGCGGTGATGCGCCGATTTCGGTGCAATCCATGACCAATACGCTGACCACGGATGTCGCGGGTACTGTCGCGCAAATTCACCGCCTTGAAGAAGCCGGTGCCGATATTGTGCGTGTATCCTGCCCGGATCAGGAATCGTCGCTGGCCCTGAAAGACATTGTCAAACAGGTTAGCGTGCCGATCGTTGCCGATATTCATTTTCATTACAAACGCGCCATCGAAGCCGCCGAAAGCGGTGCGGCCTGCCTGCGAATTAATCCGGGGAATATCGGATCGACCGAACGGGTACGTGAAGTGGTCAAGGCGGCCAAGGATCATGGCTGTTCGATGCGTATTGGCGTGAATGCCGGGTCGCTGGAACGGGAATTGCTGGAAAAATACGGTGAACCTTGCCCCGAAGCGATGGTTGAAAGTGCCATGAACCATGCGCGGATTTTGGAAGACCAGGATTTCCGCGAGTTCAAAATATCGGTTAAGGCATCGGATGTGTTTTTGGCCGTGGCTGCCTATTATGGCCTGGCCGAGGCTTGCGATTACCCGCTGCATCTGGGTATTACCGAGGCTGGGGGCCTGCGCGGCGGTACGGTAAAATCATCGATTGGCATGGGCAATTTGCTGTGGGCCGGTATCGGCGATACCTTGCGGGTGTCATTGTCGGCTGACCCGGTGGAAGAAATCCATGTTGGCTATGACATGTTGAAATCGCTGGGTTTGCGGACGCGCGGGGTGCAGATTATTTCCTGCCCGTCCTGTGCGCGTCAGGGCTTTAATGTGGTTGATACCGTGGCCGAACTTGAAAAACGGTTGTCCCATATTTCAACGCCGATTTCCCTGTCGATTATTGGCTGTATTGTCAATGGACCGGGCGAAGCGCGTGAAACCGACATCGGGCTTACCGGTGGCGGCGGTGGCAACCACAAAATGTATATTTCGGGCAAGCCGGACCATAATGTTAGCAGCGAAAAAATGGTCGACCATATCGTCGAGCTGGTTGAAGAACGCGCTGCAAAAATCGAAGCAGCCAAGGCAGCGGCTGAATAGCGTTGTATTTGCCGAATTAAGGCTTTCCGCCACCCCGGCGGAAGGCTATTTTCGTGCGTATATGACTATCCCTTTATAGAAAAACACCAAGAATATCGGAGATCAAACGTGGCATCGCTTCAACCCGTCCGTGGCACACATGACCTTTTACCCGAAGAAAACCGGGTGCAGGACCATATCGCGGAAACGGCCCGCGCCATTGGCGAGCTGTATGGTTATCATCGTATGACCACGCCGATCTTTGAATTTACGGACGTTTTTGCCCGCACCCTTGGCGATACGTCCGATGTCGTGACCAAGGAAATGTATACGTTTGAGGATCGCGGTGGCGAGAAAATCACCCTGCGTCCTGAAAACACCGCCGGGATCGCACGGGCTTATATTTCCAACGGTATGCAGCAATTATCGCCGGTAAAGGTGTGTTATTACGGGCCGATGTTCCGTTATGAACGCCCGCAAAAAGGCCGACAACGCCAGTTCCACCAGATCGGTGTGGAATTATTAGGTGTTGAACAGGTTGGCGGCGACCTTGAGGTTATTGCCTATGGCGCGCATATCCTGAAGGCGCTGGGCCTGTGGGATAACATCACCCTGGAACTGAATACCTTGGGCGACCCCGACAGCCGGGCAGCGTATCGCGATGTGCTGGTGGATTATTTCAAAGGGCATTTTGATAAATTGTCCGAAGACAGCCGCAACCGTCTGGATAAAAACCCGCTGCGCATTCTTGATTCCAAGGATGAAGGCGACCGCGAACTGGTGGCAAATGCGCCGCTGTTTGGTGAATATCTGAACGAACATTCAAAGACGTTTTTCAAGCAATTGACCGACGGTTTGGGCGATATTGGTATTAATTACCAGCTTAACCCGCGTTTGGTGCGCGGGCTGGATTATTATTGCCATACCTGTTTCGAATTTGTCACCAGCACGCTGGGCGCACAGGGCACGGTAATGGCCGGTGGCCGATATGACGGTTTGGTGTCAACCATGGGTGGCCCGCAAACCGCAGGTGTGGGCTGGGCAGCCGGCGTTGAACGTTTGGCAATGATGGTGGGGACAGCCCCTGCTGCGCCGCGCCCGGTGGCTCTGATCCCGATGGGGGACGCCGCCGAAAGCCGGTGCCGCACACTGGCGCAGCAATTGCGCGAAGCCGGCATTGCTGTCGAGCTGGGTTATGCGGGCAATATGAAAAAACGCATGAAGCGTGCCGATAAGGCCAATGCCAAAATGGCAGTCATCATTGGCGATGACGAACTGGCAAAGGGTGTTGCCATGGTGCGTGACCTTGATGCAGGCGAGCAGCGCGAAGTTGCGATTGATAGCCTGATCGGTGTGATTGGCGAAAGGTAAGTGCCGGGTGAATGAGGCGGCGGGACGCGACGAAGCCGGAGACTGGCCGCTGGACCGTTTGATGGTGGTTGGAACCAATCATCGGCGATCCAGTGAGGAAACGCGCGACCGCCTTTTCATCGACGAAACCCGTTTGCCCCAGTTTCTGGGCGTGATTGACCAGGCCCGGCTGGGGCAGGCGGTGGTTGTTTCTACCTGCAACCGTACTGAAATTCATTTGCTGGCGTTTGAGGCCGAACGTGGCCGCGAACGGGTGATTGACCTGATGGCCCTGTGGGCTGATCTGGACCGGGACCAACTGGCAGCAGAGCTATATATACGGTCAGGGCGGGAAGCCCTGAAGCATGTTTTTGCTGTGGCGGCGTCGCTTGACAGCTTGGTTATTGGCGAGCCCGAGGTTTTTGGCCAGATCAAGGATGCCCATAAAATTGCCCGGATGCATGGGCTGGTGGGCCGGGAACTTGAACAGGTTTATCAAACTGCCTATGCCATTTCCAAACGGGTGCGCAGCCAGACCGGGATTGGGCAGGGGGCTGTTTCGATTGCGGCTGCCGCGCAATCGGTGGCGCGCGACCTGCATGGGGATATTGCCAATTGTACCCTGCTTTTGGCTGGTGCGGGCGATATGGGCGAACTGATTGCGGCATCCCTTGCCGAACGCGGCATGGGACGCATCATGGTGGTGGACCGTTTGGCGGCCCGGGCGCGCCTGGTGGCCAAGCGGCTGGAATGTCACTGGTCGGATATGGGCGATCTTGAACGTTTGCTGGCCGAGGCCGATATCGTGCTGACGGCGGGTGGATCGCGGCGGTATTTGATTGATCATGATATTGCGCTAACCGCAGTGAAGCGTCGCCGCTATCGCCCTGTTTTAATGATTGATACCGCCGTTCCCGGCGATATTGACCCGCAGGTTGACGATATTTCCGAGGTGTTTTTTTATCGCCTGGAAGATCTGGAAAATATTGCTGCACAGGGGCGTGGCGGGCGCGAGGAAAAAGCCGATGAAGCCTGGGCAATGGTCGAGGCGGAGGTTGACCATTTTGTTCGTGTGCGTGCCGAGCGCGCCGCGATCCCGGCCCTTGCCGAATTGCGCCAGCATTTTGATGCAGTGCGCGCAGCGGCATTGGCCGAAAGCCATGGCGATGCCGAAAAGGCAACCCGGCTTTTGGTTAATCGGCTGTTGCATGCACCCACACAAGCCCTTAAAGACCTAGCAGCCACAACAGGTGGTGCCGGGACGATGGAATGGGTTAAGGCGCAAAAATTGTTGGGGCGGCTTTTTCCGCTTTATCCCGACGATGCCGATACTTCGGAACCGACAAATACAGATCAGGAGAATAAAGAGTGAGTTTGGACCCAGGTAAACTGCATGGTGTTGTTCGCCGGTTTGACGAGCTTAAATCCCTGTTGTCGGGGGGGGCGGGTGATAATGACAGCTTTGCCAAATTGTCGCGGGAATATGCGGAATTATTGCCCGTTGTTGAAAAAATTGAAGCCTTTCAGCGCTTGCATGATGATTTGGCCGGGGTAAAGGAATTGCTGGCCGATCCGGAATCAGACCGTGACATGCGCGAGATGGCCGAGGCCGAACGCCAGGAACTGCTGGAGAAATTGCCCGAGGCAGAGCACGACGTAAAGCTGATGCTGTTGCCCAAGGACTCGGCTGATGAAAAGAATGCCATTCTTGAAATTCGTGCCGGAACGGGCGGCGAGGAAGCGGCCCTTTTTGCAGCCGACCTTTACCGCATGTATCAGCGTTATGCCGAGAACAAAGGCTGGCGGTTTGAATTGATGGACGCCAACGAAAACGATCTGGGCGGTTTTAAGGAAGTTGTCGTTAATGTGTCGGGGGCCGGGGTGTTTGCGCGCCTGAAATATGAAAGTGGCGTTCACCGCGTACAGCGTGTGCCGGTAACTGAAACGGGCGGGCGCATTCATACATCGGCTGCCACGGTTGCCGTTTTGCCCGAGGCCGAAGACGTTGATGTGCATATCGATCCCAAGGATTTGCGCATTGATACCTATCGGTCCCAGGGGGCCGGTGGGCAGCATGTGAACACCACCGACAGTGCCGTGCGTGTGACCCATATTCCCTCGGGTGTGGTTGCTGCGTGCCAGGAAGAAAAATCGCAGCATAAGAACAAGGCCAAGGCCATGAAGATGCTGATGACACGTTTGTATGATCACGAACGCGAAACCAAGGATGCTGCCCGCGCGGCGGATCGCAAATCGCAGGTGGGCTCGGGGGATCGGTCCGAACGTATTCGCACCTATAATTTCCCGCAAGGTCGCATATCGGACCACCGCATTAACCTGACCCTGTACCGGTTAGATGATTTTGTAACCGGCGGGCCATCGGTAGATGAAATGATTGATGCGCTGATTTCTGAAGATCAGGCGCAAAAACTGGCCGAAATCGAAAGTTGAGTTCGGGGATGAACCCGCAGGAAGCCGATACGCTTGGTTCTTTGATGACCGAGGCGACAGCGCAGCTAAAACAGGCTGGCTGTGATACGGCCCGCCTTGATGCACGCATTTTGCTGGCCGCGGCCTGCGATGTTGATGCCAGCCGGATTATGGCGTGGCCCGAAGACGTCGTTACGGCGGGCCATGCCCAGGCGTTTCGCCAGATGATTGAACGACGCAGCACACGCGAACCGGTTGCGCGCATTTTTGGCCAGCGCGATTTTTGGCGCCATCGTTTCAAAGTCACCGCCGATACCCTGGACCCGCGCCCCGACAGTGAAACACTGGTTGAATGGGCGATTGAGCTGGCAGCTGATTTAACACAACCGGATCTGATTGATTTTGGCACGGGAACAGGGTGTTTGTTGCTTTCCGTGCTGGGTGATGTGCCAGGTGCCAAGGGTGTGGGCGTGGATATCAGTGCGGGGGCCGTTGAGTGTGCGGTGGAAAACGCGGTTGCCTTGGGGCTTAATCAGCGCAGCCAATTTGTAGTTTCAGATTGGGATTGTGACCTTGATGCGCAGACAAAGGCCGCCGGATTTGATATCATGCTGTCAAATCCGCCCTATATTGCCCAAAGCGAAATGGCAGGGCTGGCCCCCGAGGTTCGTGATTTTGACCCGTTTAATGCCCTGAGCGATGGCGCGGACGGGCTTACATCCTATCGCAAGCTGGCAAGGATTGCCGGACAGTTGGTTCGCAGTGCGGGCTGGGTCATTTTCGAGATTGGCCAGGGGCAGGAAGAAGCGGTCCATCACTTGCTGGCGCAGCAGGGTTTTGGAAACATTCAATACCGGCGTGATCTTGGTGGTATCATACGGTGTGTGGGTGGACAAAAACGGGGCTAACGGCATTTCAGGACTGCGGTTTTGGTTAAATGGCCCCCTGTTTGCCTTTTAATTTGGCAAGGCCGAACGATTGAGCATCCAGTAAGCAGTTGTGTTTGCTGGAAAAGGATAGCCCTGCGCTGTTAACAGAAACGTAGTTGTAAAAAAAACGAAAGAACGGAAAAAAACAGTTGGAATAAGCCTGCAAGCCATATAGTTTGTCCTGAGCAGGCCGGGTGCCTGACGCGCTTTCTAATTGCGCCGTGTTCCCCTGTAAACAGTAACAAATCTCCGTTCCCTTATATTTGGTCATCGGTTGATTTCTGACGGTACCGTTTGGCCGGTACTGTTTTTCGGGAAATGTGTTTTTTCAGACGGATTGGTTCCGGGGCGCGATGACGCTGCCCACGGGTGTCCTCAACGCCAACAGTATGTTGATATGAGAAATAACAATAAACGTCCGCGCGGGCGGCCACAGCCTAATAAACGTCCTGTAAATCCGAAATTTCAAAATTTTGACAGTAACGGTCCGGACGGGCGCGTGCGCGGTAATGCCCAGCAAGTCTACGAGAAATATGTTTCGCTAGCTAAAGACTGCACGGATGATCCTGTTCTGGCGGAAAATTACTACCAGTATGCCGAACATTATTACCGTATTTTGCAGTCTGCGATCGAATGGGAAAACCAGCGCCGCGAAGCGCAACCCCGTCCGGAACGCAATGAGCGGAACGACCGTAATAATAACGACCGCAACAACAATAACGATCGTAATAACAACGATCGTCACAATAATGACCAGCGTGGCAATCGCCACAACAACGCCGATAACCGGGCCGACGATACGCCGTCGCAAGACAGTGTAGCTGCCAGTGCGGGCAATGGTGCGCATAGTGCCGAAGGTGATGCTGGGAATGCTGCGGTACAAAACCAGCAGGATGACAGCGAACGTCGTAATGACGTTTCTGCCAATACCCGCCAGGACGATGCAAAACCGGCACGGGCACCGCGCACGCCGCGGGCACGTACCCCGCGCCAGCCCAAGAAGGCAGATGTCGCCGCCCCTGCGGGCGATGATGCGGCCCCCGTGGCCGCTGCCGAAAACACCGCGCCGAGCCCAGAAGCACCCGCTGCATCAACCGCTGTCGCAGTTGAAGCCCCGGTAGCAGAAAGTTCGGATGCCGGTGAAGAAGCTGCGCCAAAGCGTGCAACACGCGCGCGCCGGACAACAACGCCACGTGCGCCGCGTAAAACCGCCGCAAGTGCCAAATCCGACGATGCCAGCAGCGACGAAGCCGCCGCTGTTGCAAAGCCGGCGGCAAGTGACGGTGATGCTCCGGCCGATGCCGTTGCCGATGGTGACGCCGATGCCGCTGGCGACGATAAAAAACCGCGCAAGCGTGCAGCGTCTACCACCCGGACCCGGGGGCGTCATCCGACGGCCCGCCGCGGTCGTAGCCGGGTTGGTTCGCGCGAAGATGGCGAAGAAGGTGGCGGCAACGACACCGAAACCGAAAAGGTTTCTGCCTGATTTATCAATCGGCGCTATTGCGTCAGGTTGTTCTAAAAAATCCCCGGTCACGATGTGGCCGGGGTTTTTTGTTTAAAACATGTTTCCATTAACCGGTTAAATCCATTCGATTGGTTTGTTTTCAGCGTGTTGACAAGCCGATAAACAGTGTTTGTGCATTCCGTATCGCTGTCGGTATAAGGAATACTCATACCGAGGTATGGGCGTGCGCGGTGCTGCATCGGATTGCCGGGTTTGCAATGCGGGTTCATCTGTAAATGTGGGGACAGAGTAAATTCTACAGCCGGAACAGCGCACCAGTTATGGCTGGATGCGCGCGCTGTGAGTGGTGTGACGAACCGATGGCTGAGGCTGGGGAAGCCTGCCGATATGTGATTGTTGGGAGCAGGCCGGGTATATTTGAATAAGGCGATGGTGATTTTGCCGGAACGGTACGAAACACCATATAAAAACAGGACGATCGGGGAGGTTGCGATGGGGCCAGCGGGCTTCAGGGTGATACTGGTTTTGTTACTTGGGCTTGGCGCGCTGGTGGTGGTGATTGGCATGATCGCGCGCGATAATGCCCTTGTGCTGGCAGGCATGATATGTGGCGTGATTCCTATGGTCGTGCGGCTGTTTGTATTGTTGCTGGCTCCTTTTTTCAAGGATCGCCCGTTATTGCCCGATGCATCAGCTACCCCCTCGCAGGAGCCGGTGATAACAGAAGCAGAAGGCCATTGGGCCGACGCAGAAACCCTGCAACAGGCCGGGGTGCTGGAACCGGACCCGCAGATTTATCTTGCCCGTTTAAAGGATGGTCCGGGTTTGATCGGGTTGCAGGCCTGTCGCCGGTTAATGACGTTTTGTAACGCATCGCTTGATTTTTACCAAAGTAGCGTTATTCCCAATGCCCTGACCACGCGGGATAATTTGCTGGTATTTGAAGAAAACGGTTTGGTATGCAAGGCCGTTCGCGATCGTCGGGCGCAACTGGGACAGAAGTTGATTGTGCTGGACCCGTTTGGCCAGTCCGGCAGCACGCCGGACCATTTTAACCCGCTTGATTTTATGCGCCCGGATGGCGAAGGCATGGTTTCCGACGCCGGTATGATTGCGGAATTGTTGCTGGCTCCGCAATTTATTCGTGACCTCGACCCGCAGGATGCAAGGGTGGCACGGGTATTATTGCAGGGGTTAATTATACATACCCAGCGTCATAGCAATGCCACGTCGCGCAATTTAAACGAAATGCGTCGCAGCCTGACATTGCCGTCACATCGGTTTTACCCCTTGCTGGGCGAATTGATCGATATCGATGCCACCGAAGGGCGTATTTCCGACATTGCCTTGTCAATTATGGATATGTCAGATGATCGCCGCGATGCGATCCTTGATGCGTGCCGCAAGGCAACAGCCGTGTTTGAAATATCGGCAATTGAGAGTTCCTGCAACACCACCAGCTTTACACTTGAAGACATTACCTTGCGCGGGGTTTCAATTTTTGTGATTGGCAGCCCCCCCGAAGGATATGACGAGCCATTGGTGACATGGGCGCGGGTGGTACTGGGATGTTTGCTGTCACTGGTTTCAGGGCGGGAGCAGGGGCGGCAAACCTCGTCTTTTCTGGTGATGCTAGACAGGGTTGAAGCCCTGGGGCGGCTGGTGCAGCTTGAACGATTGCTGGGCGGTGGCGGCGGGAATGGCAATACCGGTTTAACATTGTGGCCATCATTTACCGGGGTTAGTGCGGTTATGGATGTATGCCATAACTGGGAAAATGTGGTGGGCCGCAGCGATGTTGTGCAAATATTTGGTCAGGACGGGGCGTTCGACCTGGACTGGGCCGCTGGTTTAACCGCCATGTCACGGTTTGCCGACACCGGCAACCGTACCGGCAACAGCGACGTGCCAGTACATTTGCGCGCCAAAGATAAACAGGCCATGTTGAAATCGGTTGAAGTGGCAAGGTTGCCGGAAACGGAACAATTGCTGTTTTGTAAAGGGTTGCCCCCTATTCGGGCCATGCGCTTGCATTGGGCGAACGACGATGTGTTCAGGCGTCTGGCAACGCGCCCGCCAACTTTTTAGGCTGGCGGGCGATATTTGCTGTGGCCGTTAAAATCGGGTGTCCCCGGTTTTGGTTAGTTGTTTTTGATTATGGCGATTTAACCGTAACAGGCGAGGTTAACCCACCGTGATGCTGTCGCCAGCTTTAAGGGTGCCGCTGCTGGTTGCCTCCAGATAGACCCCCATTAACAGGTGGTTCATGCCTTTGCGCAGCAATAACGGCACATTAATGTCGGATTGTGCGGTTTCGGGGTTAATGCTGGTGGCTTTGCAGCGGGTAATGGGGTGGATCATGCGAAATGAAACATCGCCAATGGTGATGGTTTGATTTTCGGCCCATTCCAGTTCGGACCATGCCGGCAGGCCATCGACCAGAAAGTTGCCGCGAAAGCGCATCGGGTCCACATGCTGGCTGGCAATTCGGTCGCCAAAATCCTTAATCGAGTCGCGGTTAAGCAGCGAAATATAGGGGGCTTCCTTATCGCCAAAATGCGTATCGGGCACCGACATGATTTTAGGGCTGCCTGCGATATCATTTTTTAAAAATGCACTCAGGAAATCCTCGATCACGGTGCGGCCCATTGCGTTTTCAAGGTTACCTTTGCAAATGGTGCGGCCATTGCGTGAAATGGCAAGGGTGGTGGTGGCATCGTCATATTCAATGCCAAGTTCGGCTAATTTGGGCGTGTTGACCAGTTGCAGGAAATTGCTTTTGCGCGCCCAGCCATCCAGCCCGCCCTGACCAAGTGATGTACTGGTTGCCAGAACATAGCGACGGTCATCTGCCAGCATGTGGTGTGCATCAATTGTTGCTGATGCCATTTCGACGCCGCGAAGCCCTTTGACCGGATAGCGCATGATTGCGCCAAGTTCACCGTTTGCCATTCTAATTTGCCTGTTTCCTGTGGCGAGCAGTTATTTTTAAGCTGCCCGTTTTTCTTTTGACAGGGTGACGTTAATGACTGTGCAGGCGAACGGCAAGCGCGCAATTGTCCTGATTTTTGACAGGGACAATTTAAAAGAAGGTCGTTTTGGCCACGCTGAAAACATCGGTGGATGTTGCGGTGCCTGTGATAGAATAAAGAAGTGTTTCAAATGGATGCACCGGTTTTGCGAAGGGTTCCTGATTTGGCAATTTTTGCCAGATGAAAAACCTTGTACGATTGGGCAGTCAGGTACTTGCGCGCTGCAAGGCTTGAGACATATCAAGGATGTTCACCTGCTGTTCCTTTATGGTAATGGCAGGATGGATGCCCATCTATGGTGACGGATGCTTCAAAGAAGGTTCGTCTGAAGGCCCCTGTTGGCTCAAGGAGTGACAGATAATGGAATTTGAGAAATTTACCGACCGGTCCAAAGGATTTTTGCAATCGGCGCAAACTTTGGCCTTGCGCGAAAATCATCAGCAATTTGTGCCGGTTCACCTGCTTAAAGTGTTGCTTGATGATACGGAAGGCCTTGCGGCCAACCTGATCAAGGCGCAGGGCGGGGACCCTAAACTTGCCCTGCAACGCACCGAACAGGAACTGGCGAAGCTGCCCAAAGTGACCGGTGCCAATGGCCAGGTTTACCTGTCGAGCGAGTTTGCCCGCCTGATTGATGAAGCCCAGAAAATTGCCCAGAAAGCCGGTGACAGTTATGTCACATCGGAACGCTTGTTGCTGGCCTTAACCCTGGATACCAAATCGGTAACCGGTAAGGTTCTGGCAGATGCCGGGGTAACGGCACAGGGGCTTAACACCGTTATCAATGATTTACGCAAAGGCCGCACTGCGGACAGTTCAGGGGCGGAAAGCCAGTATGATGCCCTTAAAAAATATGCACGCGACCTGACAGAAGCCGCCCGCGAGGGCAAACTGGACCCGGTGATTGGCCGGGACGAAGAAATTCGCCGGGCCATTCAGGTTTTGTCGCGGCGGACCAAAAATAACCCGGTTCTGATCGGTGAACCCGGTGTTGGTAAAACAGCCATCGCCGAAGGCCTTGCCTTGCGCATTGTGAAGGGTGATGTTCCTGAAACCCTGAAAACCAAAAAGCTGCTGTCGCTTGATCTGGGGGCGTTGATTGCCGGGGCCAAGTTTCGCGGTGAATTTGAAGAACGGCTGAAAGCGGTTTTGTCCGAAATCGAAGCTGAAGCCGGACAGGTGATTTTGTTTATCGACGAGTTGCACACCCTGGTCGGGGCGGGCAAGTCGGAAGGGTCGATGGATGCATCGAACCTGCTAAAACCGATGCTGGCACGGGGCGAATTGCACTGTGTGGGTGCCACCACGCTTGATGAATACCGTAAATATATTGAAAAGGACGCGGCCCTTGCCCGCCGTTTCCAGCCGGTATTTGTCAGCGAGCCGACTGTCGAAGACACGGTATCGATCTTGCGCGGGATCAAGGATAAATACGAACTGCATCATGGTGTGCGTATTGCCGATGCGGCCCTTGTGGCGGCAGCAACCTTGTCAAACCGCTATATCACCGACCGGTTTTTGCCCGATAAAGCCATCGATTTGATGGATGAATCGGCGTCGCGCCTGCGGATGGAACTGGATTCCAAGCCCGAGGAAATCGACGAGCTTGACCGCCGGATCATTCAGTTGAAAATTGAACGCGAAGCGCTGAAAAAAGAGGAAGACCACGCATCAAAAGACCGGCTGGGCCGGTTGGACAAGGAACTGTCCGAACTTGAAGATAAGTCTGCGACACTTACGGCAAAGTGGGAATCGCAGAAAAGCGAACTTGCGGCGTCGACGCATATCAAGGAACAGCTTGACCAGGCGCGCGGCGAGCTGGAACGCGCCATGCGTGACGGCTTGCTGGAGCGGGCCGGGCAGTTGCAGTATCAGGAAATTCCCGCCCTTGAACGATTGTTGGCCAAGGCAGAGGATGATCCTACCCACGGTATGAAAGACGAGGCCGTTACCGAAAAGCATATTGCATCGGTGGTGTCGCGCTGGACTGGTATTCCGGTTGATAAAATGCTGGAAGGCGAGCGTGAAAAGCTGCTTGATATGGAAAATGTCCTGCGCAAGCGCGTGGTGGGGCAGGACGATGCCGTCCGGTCCATTTCCAATGCGGTGCGTCGGGCCCGGGCCGGGTTGCAGGACCCGAACCGTCCGATTGGGTCGTTCCTGTTTTTAGGTCCGACCGGGGTTGGTAAAACCGAACTGACAAAGGCTTTGGCACAGTTCCTGTTTGACGATGAACAGGCCATGGTGCGCATTGATATGTCGGAATTCATGGAAAAACATGCGGTGGCCCGTTTGATTGGCGCGCCTCCGGGCTATGTTGGTTATGAAGAAGGCGGTTCTTTAACCGAAGCTGTGCGTCGTCGCCCGTACCAGGTGGTGCTGTTTGACGAGGTGGAAAAAGCCCATCCCGATGTGTTTAACGTGCTGCTTCAGGTGCTTGACGAAGGACGGTTGACCGACGGGCAGGGCCGCACAGTGGATTTCCGTAATACGCTGATTATTCTGACATCCAACCTGGGGTCCGAAATTCTGGCGGCACAGGGGGAAGGTCATGATAGCGGCGAAGTGCGCAGCCAGGTCATGGAAGTGGTTCGGGCGTCGTTCCGGCCGGAATTTTTGAACCGTCTGGACGAAGTCCTGTTGTTCCATCGTCTGGAGCGCGCCCAGATGGATCATATCGTTGATATCCAGCTGGGCCGTTTGGAAAAGCTGTTGGCCGATCGCAAGATCACGCTGAAGCTGGACGATTTCGCCAAAAGCTGGCTGGCGGACAAGGGGTATGACCCGGCTTATGGTGCCCGCCCGCTTAAACGTGTGTTCCAACGGTATTTGCAGAACCCGCTGGCCATGCAAATTCTGGAAGGCGTGGTGCATGACGGGGCAACGGTGCCGGTTTCGGCCGAGGCCGGTGTCTTGTTGCTAAATGGCAAGAAAGTTGAACTTGCTGACGGATAAGCCGCAGTTTTGGCCAGCTTGACTGTTTATTTTACAAACATAATTTGGCCGTGATGATTTATCACATACAATGGATGTTTCATTTTCATTGGTCGGGGAACCTTGAATGACCTTGTTGTCGCGTAAAATTGCCTGTGTTGCGGGTGCTGCCATTTTAACTGGCGGCGTTGTTTTAACTGCTGTTCCTGCCCAGGCGGAAAATTCGTTTTTCAGTTCGGCCAAGAAGGCGCTGGGCGATGTGATGAACAACCAGTCCTCGTCAGGCGATACAACGTCTTCGTCGGCGTCATCTGGCACCACGACAGGTACGAACAGCGCAGTGTCGTCGTTGTCGCAAGGGATGGTCGATGATGGTTTGCGCCAGGCCCTTGATAAAGGAATTGGTGCTGTAACCGCGATGTTAGGTGCCAAGGATGGTTTTAATACGGACCCGGTGGCGCACATTCCGCTGCCTGATACGGTGAAGCGGGCACAATCGTTGTTAAACAAGGCCGGAATGGGCAGTTACGGCGATGAAATTGAATTGCGCATGAACCGTGCCGCTGAAAGTGCGATGGATAACGCCGGTGATATTCTGGTTGATGCCGTCAAAAAAATGACTGTTGCCGATGCCAAGGCCATTTTGCAAGGGCCGGACGATGCGGCAACGGCCTATTTGCAAAAGGTTTCCGGTACCAGAATTGCCAATGACATGCGTCCGGTGATGAATGACGCCCTTTCCGATACTGGCGCGTTGCAGCTTTACGATCAGATGCTGGGGCAATATGACAAATTGCCAATGATGCCTGATGTGAAAACATCCCTTACCGATTATGCCACCGATGCCGCCATGAAAGGCCTGTTTCATTATCTGGCAGTACAGGAAGGCGAGATCCGCAATAATCCGGGTCAATGGACGACCGATGTGCTGAAGAAGGTTTTCTCGGCAGCACAATAAATTTCAGCATCAATTTATATAAGCGAAGAAAAAATGGCGGCCTTGCGTCTGTTTGGCAGACGCCGGGCCGTTGGCTTATTTGCGGGGCAGTTTTTCCCAACGATTGCGCATGGCGGTTAAACCGCGTTCCGGGACATCGTGGATGGATTTAAATTGACCCTGGCATTCAATGATTTGAACCGGAATTACGCTTTGTGCTGCCATATCAAAGTAGGGTTGCATTTCCCAAATCTGGCTGAAAGTATTGGACACAACCACACTGCGCCCGTTTTCCAGGTGGGTGCGGGTTTCGCGTTCGCACCGGGCATGGACATCGGCCAGTTTTGTAGGTGAAAACCGGTATTTTCCGGTGCCATCAACCATAAACATATCGGCTTCAAGGTGAATTAGATCGCCGTTTTGGCACAATTGTTGTGCAAGCGTTGATTTACCCGACCCCGGCAGGCCCCGGATTAGCAATAAATACTGATCGGTGTTCGGGGACGTCATAGCGTTAAGATCCAAACTGTTTAGCGAAAGGGTAATATGCAATTTCGCAGATTACCCAATATCACACCAGCCTAACCTTATGAGGCGTAATGCGTGTGCTACCGTTACCGTTACTGCAACTGTGCAACGATGTTTGGGGGCCGGTGCGGATGGTTTGGATTTGGCAACAGGCCGGGTTAATTTCCCAAATCCTGTGTGGGTGATTGCGATGCAAGCTCTACCACCAGCGGGGACCCAACGGATTTAAGATATTGTACCAGAAGGGTCGGCATTAAATCCTGCCGGTGTAAATTGCGGATGGTTTGATTGAACTGATCCGCCAGTGCAACGCAGGGGCTTTGCTGTGAAAAAAGGGCATAAAGGGCTTCGCCAGCCACCTTGACCCGGCTGAATGACAGGTCGGGATATAGATGCTGACGCAACATATCCCGGGCAACGGCGTCACTTGTTAATAAATAATCCGCCCGCCCGGCATCAAGCATTCGCAAGCCAACCTCGATTTCGGGGATTTCGTCGACTGTCAGGATGTTTTTGGCAATGGCCTGGTCCACTTCAGGGCCGTGACTGTCCCCCCGGCGCAAAAGCCCCTTCTTGCGTCGTAAATCATTAAGTGTGGGTTCGTCAAAACGGGTGTGGCTGTCATGGATAACAACAATGCGTTCATAGCCAATGGGAACATCACTATATGTTGCCCAGGCAAGGCGGTCCGGCGTGCGGTAGGCCGCAGCAATGAAATCTATCGATCCGTCCTGTGCTTCTCGTAACAGGCGGGCCCATGGCATTTGTACCAGTGTGACATCAACCTTCATTTGATTAAAGGCACGCTTTGCGACTTCAACCGATGCACCTTTTACAAGGCCATTTGCATCCTGATAGGAAAATGGTGGATAATAACTGTATCCAACGTTGATGTTACGGCAAACCTGCTGCGCAGAAGACGTAGCAGGCCACATCAGCGAGCCTGCACAAGCGACAATGATCAGAAACGTGCGTGTGATCGGAATGAAACGATAAACCGGCAGGGCATAACAAAGCCTGGGCAGGAGCAAAACGGCTGCCTGAATTTGAAAAAGAAATTCCGGGTGGTTCCGTTTGTTTTTCATTCACTCACTATGACGGATTTATTGCGCGATTACAATCTGGGCGATGGTTTGACCTTGTTTATAATCCGTTTGGTGGTGGCGGTGGATGGTTGATTTTGTATAAAAAGCGCGAATGCCTTGCAGCCAACACAACCCGATATGCACCGGGCTAACAGCCAAAATCATGCTAAATAAAAGCTGGCCGGAAAGGAATGGCGCGAGGAATCCCCTCGCCGGAATAGACCGGGCGAGGGGATGATACGCCGCAATCAGCTTTGCCGTTTGCGCTGATAAAGGGACACCAGGCGTTGTTCATAAGCCGCACGAATTTTGTGACGGCGAATTTTCATCGATGGCGTCAGCATTTCATTTTCGATGCTAAAGGCGCTGTCGGCAAAGGTGAAGCTACGTACCTTTTCGATGGTTGAAAGGCGGGTATTGACCCGGTCTACGGCCTTGCGGATCATTTTACGGAAATCCTCGTTTTCGGCCAGGGTTTCGATCTTGTTTTCAAGGTTATGGGCGCGGGCGAAATCTCGCATTACGTCTTCTTCGGGGGATAAAATGGCAACCAGATAGGGCTGGTTGTCGCCATAGATCATGGCCTGTGCGATTTCGGTTTCCAGGGTCAGCAACCCTTCGATGCGCTGGGGCGATATATTATCCCCGCCGGAATTAACGATAATATCCTTCTTGCGATCGGTAATCATCAGGCTGCCTTCATCGTCAAACTGGCCGATGTCGCCCGTGTGCAGCCAGCCGTCGATAATGGTTTGTGCGGTTGTATCGGGCAGGTTCCAATACCCCTTCATGATGCTTTCGCCGCGCAGCAAAATTTCGCCGTCATCGGCAATTTTGCATTCAACCCCCACCATTGGCGGGCCAACGGTGCGTAATTTATTGTTTTCGGCCCGATTGCACGACACAACGGGGCTAAATTCGGTTTGGCCGTAACCTTGCAAAATGCGCAACCCGCACGAGACAAACAAAACACCCAGTTCGTAGTTTAACGGCCCCCCGCCCGAGACCATGGCTTTAAGGCGACCGCCAAATCGTTGGCGCAGTTTGCGGCGTAACAACAGTTCGCACACCAGATTCTGGACCCATTCAATCGGGTTTAGTCGGGTGCCTTCATATTTTTTGCGGCCCAGACGCAGTGTCAGGTTAAACAGCTTTAGTTTAAAGCCGCCTTCTTTTTCCAGTGTACGGCTCAGGCGTTGATAGAGCATTTCATACAGGCGGGGCACTGCTGTCATGATGGTCGGGCGGACTTCGGCCATGTTGGCAGCCAGTTTGTCCAGGCTTTCGGCATAGTAAATTTGCGCACCGATACTGATGGGGAAATAAAGGCCGGCAGTATGTTCATAGGAATGCGACAGCGGCAAAAACGACAGGAAAACTTCGTCCTTAATGCCCAGGGTCTCGATAATATCGAACGCGCCTGCGCAATTGTTGATAATGGCCCCGTGACTAAGCATCACGCCTTTGGGGGCGCCACCGGTGCCCGATGTGTAAATCAGGCAGGCAGTATCTTCGCGTTTGATATTGGCAACCCAGGCGTCCACGTCGTGGTCAAGGGCGCTGCCCTCGTCGATCATGTCGTTCCAGCGTGAAATGGTAATGCCGCCAACAAAGTTTTGGCCCCAATCCTCGATCGTGATGGCGTGGCGGCAACGGCCGGAATCCAGTGCGCCATGCAAAAACGGCTGCGCCAGTTTTTTGGTCGATATAATTGCCAGGCTGGCACCGGAATCCTCGATAATATGAAGATGGTCGCGTTCGGTGTTGGTTGAATAGGCCGGGGCGGTAAATGCGCCAACGCACATAATCGCCAGGTCGGCGATGCCCCATTCGGTGCGGTTTTCTGACAATAAAATAACGCGGTCGCCGGGGCGCACCCCCGATTTATACAGCGCACGGGCAAGTGCGCGCACCTGATGGGCAGCTTCACGCCAGCTGATTGAAACAAATTCACCCGTTTCTGACGATTTGGTCCACCAAAGTGGTTTGTCGCCATGATGTTTTGCCAGATCAAAAAACATCATCGGCAAGTTCTGCCAGTTGGCATAATCCTGCAATTGCGTCATGGCGTTTCCCTGTAATCGTTTTCTTATATATATGTTGTACGAAGCCCATCGAAACGGTGATCAGATAAACTGTTTTTGATCTTTTTGCCGCGTCATGCTGGCGATTAAAATATCTTTGTCTTATATCGCAGCAAAGCCTTTTATGTTCCGAATTATCTGGAGGACCAATGAACGCGATCAACAAGAACCTGCCGACCTGGGATCTAAGCGATCTTTATGCGGATGCCAAAGACCCCGCCATTCGCAAAGATCTTGACGATGCCAAACAGCGTTCGGAGGCGTTCCAGAAGGATTATCAAGGCAAACTGGCCGGTCTTTCCGGCGATGCTTTGGCCGCGGCAATTGTCGAATATGAAGGCATTTCCGAAATTTGCGGCAAGATCGGGTCTTTTGCCGGCCTTCTTCATGCGGGGGACGGCAGCGATCCGGCAATTGGCCAGTTTTACCAGGGTGTTCGCGAACAACTGACCACCATTTCCAGCTTTACCCTGTTTTTCGGGCTGGAATTAAACCGCATCGACGAAAGTGCATTGCAAGCCAAATACGACGAAAGTGATGCCCTGGCGCGCTATCGTCCGTGGCTGGATGAAAACCGGTCTTTCCGCCCGCATCAGCTTTCGGACGAAGTTGAACAGGTTTTACATGAACGTGAAGTGGCCGGTTCAGGGGCATGGATCCGTTTGTTTGATCAAACCATGGCCGAACTGCGTTTTCCGATCAATGGTCAGGACCTGACCATGTCGGATGCGGCCAATATGTTGTCATCAACCAAGGTTGAGGACCGCAAGGTTGCCGCGAAATCAATTGGCGATGTTTTGGGCAAAAACATTAAATTGCTGGCTCACATCACCAACACCCTGGCGAAAGACAAGGAAATTGACGATCGTTTGCGCAGTTTCCCAACGCCGGTTAGTGCACGCAACCTGTCGAACCAGGTGGAAGACGATGTTGTTGAAGCACTTAGCGAAGCGGTTACGTCATCCTATGGGGATTTGTCGCACCGTTATTACAAGCTGAAAGCCAAATGGTTTGGCGTTGATCAGCTTGATTACTGGGACCGTAACGCACCCCTTCCCGAAGATGACGACCGCCAGATTGACTGGGAGTCAGCGCGCGAAACCGTTTTGAAGGCATATGGCGAATTTTCACCAAACCTGGCCGATATTGGCAAACGGTTTTTTGATAACCCCTGGATTGATGTTCCGCCGCGTGCCGGTAAATCGTCGGGTGCTTTTGCCCACCCGACTGTGCCGTCAGCACACCCCTATTTGTTGCTGAACTATCATGGTAAAACCCGCGATGTGATGACCCTTGCCCATGAACTTGGCCACGGTGTGCATCAGATTTTGGCGGGCGAACAGGGCTATTTCCTGTCCGATACGCCGCTGACCCTGGCCGAAACCGCATCGGTGTTTGGCGAAATGCTGACTTTCCAGTCGATGTTGCGCGCCGAAACCGACCCGAAAATGCGCCGCATCATGCTGGCAGGCAAGGTTGAGGATATGCTCAACACTGTGGTGCGCCAGATTGCGTTTTTTGAATTTGAAAAACGCGTGCATTCCAAACGTCGCGAAGCCGAACTGACGGTCGAGGAGATCTGCCAGATCTGGATCGACGTACAGAAGGAAAGTCTGGGAGATGCGATCCGGTATGACGAGGAATATAAATATTACTGGTCATATATCCCGCATTTCATCCATTCACCGTTTTACGTTTATGCCTATGCCTTTGGCGATTGCCTGGTGAATTCGCTGTATGATGTTTATCAAAATGCCGAAGATGGCTTTGCCGATAAATATTTCGATATGCTCAAAGCGGGCGGTACCAAGCGTCATCAGGAACTTTTGGCCCCGTTCGGGCTGGATGCATCCGACCCGGCATTTTGGCAGCGCGGCCTGAACATGATCAAACGTCTGATTGACGAGCTGGAGGAACTTTCCTGATATGAGCAATGATAACGACGACGATTTTCGCCAATCCGAAGATAATCGTTTTGGCGGACGCGTGCGTCGTTATGCTCGCGTGGGGGCGTCAGCCGGGAAACTGGCGACGCGCCTTGCGGTTGGTAAGGTTTTTGGAACCGAGGTTGATCACGGGCGTTATGCCGCCGATCTAACCGCCGCCCTTGGCGGGCTCAAAGGCCCGCTGATGAAGGTGGCGCAAATATTATCGACGATCCCCGATGCCCTGCCGCGTGACTATGCCGATGCGCTGGCAGGGTTGCAGGCCGATGCCCCGCCGATGGGCTGGCTGTTTGTCAAACGCCGGATGCGCACCGAACTGGGGGCTGGCTGGCAGGACAAATTTGCCGAATTTGGCAAGGACGCGGCGGCGGCGGCATCGTTGGGGCAGGTGCATAAGGCCACTTTGCCCGGTGGCCGCGATGTGGCCTGTAAGCTGCAATATCCTGATATGTCGGCAACCGTAGAGGCCGATTTAAAACAGCTGCGCGCAGCCTTTGCCATTTATCGCCGATATGACAGTGCAATTGATGCTGAAAACATCCAGCTGGAATTAACCGCGCGCCTGCGCGAGGAACTGGATTACGAACGCGAAGCCAAACAGATGGCGTTATATCGCCATATGCTTCGGGACGAATCCCATGTCCATGTACCTGAACCGGTGGGGGACCTGACGACGCGGCGTTTGCTGACCATGACCTGGCTTCAGGGCGGTAAACTGCAATCGTTTGTGGATCGTAATCCGTCGGAGGAAGAGCGGAACCAGGTGGCGCTGAACATGTTTCGCGCCTGGTATGTCCCATTTTATAAATACGGCGTTATTCATGGCGACCCGCATTTGGGCAATTACTCCCTATGCGATGACCTTAGCGTAAATTTGCTGGATTTTGGTTGTATCCGCGTGTTTCAGCCCAGTTTTGTTGGTGCTGTGATTTCTCTTTATCAGGCATTGCGTGATGGCGACCGCGAAAAGGCGGTGGCGGCCTATGAAAGCTGGGGCTTTACCAACCTTTCAAATGAATTGATTGATGTTTTAAATATTTGGGCCGGGTTTGTGTATGGCCCGCTGCTTGATGACCGCGAACGTAAAATGGAAGAAAGCAATTCGGTCGCCTATGGGGCCGAAGTGGCGGGCAAGGTTCATGCCGAATTGCGCCGTTTGGGCGGGGTAAAGCCGCCGCGTGAATTTGTGCTGGTAGACCGGGCTGCGGTTGGCTTGGGATCAGTTTTTTTAAGGCTCGATGCCAAGGTCAACTGGTTTCGCATTTTCCACGATCTGGTCGGCGATTTTAATGAAGCCGAACTGGCAGGCAATCAGGAAGCAGCCCTGCAACAGGTGGGGCTGGTTCGGCCCGAATAACCCTGACCTTGGTGCTTTTAACTGCTTGCGTATCTTAGCTTTCGGCTTGTTGCGGGTCTTTGATGGCGTCGGCGAATTTGCGGGTCAGACGGACAAGTTCGCTAAGGTCGTGTTCATCCCATTGATTGAAAATAGCCTGTCCGATCCGTTCGCGGGCACGGTCGATGGCGTCGGTCATTTGTTTGCCTGCCGGGGCAATGATTGCATGACGTACACGTTTATCTGTCGCGCCGGATTGGCGTGTGATCAGGCCCAGATTTTCCAGTTTGGCAATTTGACGGCTGACGGTTGTGTGGTCGCGGCCAACCCGTTCGGCCAGGTCAACAATGCCAATCGGGCCAAGTTTTTCCACCAGAACCAGTAATGGAAACAGCGCGCGGTCAAGCGTGATGCCTGCCTCGCGGATCATGGCATCATCGCGCTGCGGGCGGTTCATCACGCTGATGATTTCGATCAGCGCACCGTGCAGGTTGCGCATCTGCGTGTTCATATGTGTATTTTGCACGCTTTTTCTTGACATCAACCCGGCCTCTGTTATGTGCATATTACACATTATTATAGAAGGTATGCCGACATTGCCACGGTAAATTGCACAGATTTACAAGTGGCCCGGCCAAAACAGGATTTGATGGCATGACCAAAATGGCTTTCTTGCGCAGCTGGGCGACCCAACTAACCATCGGTGCCTTTCTATTGATGGCGGGAACCGGCCTGATGCTGTTTTTTGAATTTGAAGACGGGTTAACTGCGGTAGTGCATCAGTGGTTTTCGTGGTTTTTTCTGATCGGGGCCGGGGCGCATATTTTTGTTAATTTCAAACCGTTCAAAAGTCGGTTGAAGTCACGGTCGGGTACTATTTTTGCTGCCGGTTTCGGGATTGTTTTTGTTTTGTCGTGTTTTTCATGGGGGCTGATTACCGGCCCGCAACTGGAACGCCCGATTGAGGAAGCCCTGGTCTTTGCCCCGTTATCGGCACTGGCGGCGGTTATCGGAAACCAACCGGACGTGATTATTGCAAAGCTGGCCGGGCAAGGTATTGCCGCAACACCGGAACAATCGATTTATAAGGTGGCAGAGAAAACCGGCATTGATGAAAACATTCTGCTGGGCATTATCTTTTTACCCGACAGAAAGACATTGGCGGCAAAGTAACCCTGTACAACAAATCCTTGTGTGAGGTCCTGCCCCTGTGACAGCCATAAATACAGATGAAAGCCGGATGGCACAATGATGTGATCCGGCTTTTTGTCGTTTCAGGAGGACGCACTATCGGGCGGGTTGTGGAAATTTCATTCGGGGAACCATCGGGGCTACAGACTCGGGTTTGTATAATTTCCCGATCTTCAGGGTTTTTCTTCCGGGCAAAGGATAAATTTCTGTATTTGAAGGTAAAAGTCCGGGAAGGCTGGCACGAGGCGGCGTAAATTTTTTTGCTATCCCTGCTTGCGTTGTGGCGACTTTAATGAAAACCTCCGGGTGTATTGGTGGGGCGTATTTAATCCCTTGCGCGGGTGTGATTTGGCAAGAATTGTTGGAAATCAAGGGATTGATTGCGCTTCTTCTGGAATGGCACCTGTTCCATTCAGATAAAGGTGTGTGTGGTTTTCCGCATATTTGCCCTGCTGAGTATTGTAAACCAAAAATAAGTTAAGTGTGATTTTTATATGGTTTTGCTGTTGAGGTCTTGAGAAGAAAATCGCATCTTTCGGTCAACGCAGACAAAGCGGGGCGCTGGTGAATGTTTGTCCTGAGCACCATCGGCGGGTGGGACCCGGTTTGTCACCAAGGCTTTGTTGCCTCGGAAAGCGTGGTGGGAAAGTGGGCGGTTTCTTCTGTTAATTCAGAAGAACCGCCTTTTTTCGTCCTGAACCGAATTTTCCCTTTCGCGGGAAATGGGCTAGGGGCCGTTGCAGCCAGGGTTGCAGTGCTAGCAAGTAAGGAACGACCGGGGCGCCGGACAAGGGTTTAATAAAACAATACCAAAGTCCCGGAAACAGGGACGCTACAATAAACGAATGACTGACATACCAGACAGGATTGTTCAAATAGGGAAGGAGGTACGACGCGATGAAGCTGGCCGTTCCAAAGGAAATATGGCCCGGTGAAAAACGCGTTGCCATCACGCCCGATACCGTTAAGAAATTTACGGGATTGGGATTCGAGGTGGTGATCGAAACCGGTGCAGGCGAAAATGCGTCGATTGCGGATGATCGTTACGCCGATGCCGGAGCAACCATTGCCAAAACGGCAAAGACCGCTGTGGCCGATGCCGACATCGTGCTGAAGGTTCGCCCGCCGATGGTCGAAGGCAAAACCAACGAGCTTGCGACTTATAAAAAAGGGGCTGCCGTCATCGGGCTGATCGAGCCTTATGACCGCGCCGAACTGATTGGTAAAATGGCCGAAGCCGGCGTGACCAGCTTTGCCATGGAACTGGTGCCGCGCATTTCACGCGCCCAGTCGATGGATGTTTTATCCTCGCAGTCAAACCTTGCCGGTTACCGTGCCGTAATTGACGCGGCCTATGAATTTGGCCGTATTTTTCCAATGATGATGACAGCGGCAGGCACCCTTGCCCCGACCCGTGTTGTTATTGTGGGGGCGGGTGTTGCCGGTTTGCAGGCAATTGCCACGGCCAAGCGCATGGGGGCGGTTGTTTCGGCATTTGACGTGCGTCCGGCGGTAAAGGAACAGGTCCAGTCACTGGGCGGTACCTTCATCGAGGTGGAGGATGACGAAGCCGAAACGGCCGAAACTGCGGGGGGCTATGCCCGCGAAATGTCGGACGCTTACAAGCAAAAGCAGGCGGCCAAGCTGAAAGACGTGTTGGCGAAAACCGATATTGTCATCACAACAGCCCTTATTCCCGGGCGTCCGGCCCCGGAAATTGTTACCGCTGACATGGTTGCGGGCATGAAGGATGGCTCGATCATTATTGATCTGGCAGCCGAACGTGGCGGTAATGTTGCCGGGGTGAAGGTGGGTGAAACCATCATCACAGATAACGGCGTTAAACTGATCGGTCCGTCCAATATTGTAAGTTCGGTTCCGACTGATGCCACCGCGATGTATGCCAAAAACCTTTTGAATTTTGTGACCCTGATGGTGGATAGCGAAAAAAAGGAACTGGCATTTAACCGCGAAGACCAGATTATTGCCGACACCATGTTAACCCATGACGGCAAAATCGTTCATCCGAAATTTGGTGCCCAGGAACCGTCGGGGGAGGCTTCCGATGACTGATCAATCTTTAACCCAGTCTGCCAACGACATGCGCGATGCCGCCCTTGGCCTGGCCGAAAAAGCCGCCAAGTTGGCCGATCAGGTGGCAGCGGGCGCACATGACATGGCAAATGGTGCCGCACATGCGGCATCCTCTGGCGGTGTCAGCCCAACGGTGATGGGCCTGACAGTTTTTGTATTGGCCTGCTTTGTTGGCTATTACGTGGTGTGGAAAGTAACACCCGCCCTGCATTCGCCGCTGATGGCGGTGACCAATGCCATTTCATCGGTGATTATTGTCGGCGCGCTTCTGGCGTCTGGCCCGGTGGATATGAACATCTCCAAGGTTATGGGGTTTGTTGCCGTGGTATTGGCATCGATCAATATCTTTGGCGGTTTCATCGTCGCGCAACGCATGTTGCAGATGTTCAAGAAAAAGAAGTAGGGAAGGGGAAACATCATGTCGGAAAACCTGTCGGCTTTCCTGTATCTGGTCGCCTCGGTCTGCTTCATTCTGTCCTTGCGCGGCCTGTCATCGCCTGATTCCGCCCGTACCGGCAATATGCTGGGCATGGTCGGTATGGCAATTGCGATCTTCACCACTCTGGCCTCGCCAGAGGTTTTATCTTACACCACCATCATTGTTGGCATTCTGATTGGCGGGTCGATTGGCACCATTATCGCCCTTAAAATCAAAATGACGGCCCTGCCACAACTGGTGGCGGCGTTTCACTCGCTTGTCGGGTTGGCCGCTGTGTTTGTGGCCGGGGCGGCACTTTATTCGCCCGAGGCCTATGGCATTGGCACGGTGGGCGAAATTCACCCCGCCAGCCTGATTGAAATGGGCCTGGGTGTTGCCATTGGGGCCATTACCTTTACCGGGTCACTGGTGGCCTTTGGCAAGTTGCAAGGCCTTGTATCGGGCACCCCGGTGCAGTTTAGTGGTCAGCATTTGCTGAACCTTGGTATTGGCATTGCCATTATCGTGGTTGGCATCATCTTTGTGACTACCGAAAGCCATACGGCCTTTTGGTTGGCGGTTGTTCTGGCGCTGGTTTTGGGGATTACGCTGATCATTCCCATTGGCGGGGCCGATATGCCGGTGGTGGTTTCGATGCTCAATTCCTATTCGGGCTGGGCGGCGTGCGGCATTGGCTTTACCTTGCAAAATAACGCACTGATCATTACCGGTGCACTGGTCGGCGCATCGGGTGCGATCCTGTCCTACATCATGTGCAAGGGCATGAACCGTTCGATCTTTAACGTTATTCTCGGTGGTTTCGGGGTTGAAGCAGGCGGTGCCGCGGCCGCCGGTGGCGATGCCGACAGGCCGGTAAAATCGGGCTCGTCCGATGATGCGTCTTTCATTATGAAAAACGCCTCCAGCGTCATCATCGTGCCGGGTTATGGCATGGCTGTGGCGCAGGCCCAGCATGCGCTGCGCGAAATGGCCGATCTTCTTAAGGCCGAAGGTGTGAAGGTGCGTTATGCCATTCACCCGGTTGCCGGACGAATGCCAGGCCACATGAACGTTCTGCTGGCCGAGGCCGGTGTGCCCTATGATGATGTTGTTGAGATGGACGAAATCAACCGCGATTTTGGCACCGCCGATGTGGCCTTTGTCATCGGTGCAAACGACATTACCAACCCGGCCGCCAAAACCGACCCGTCATCGCCCATTTTTGGCATGCCGGTGCTGGATGTGGAAAAAGCCAAAACGGTGCTGTTTATCAAACGCAGCATGTCGGCGGGCTATGCCGGTATTCAGAACGAGCTGTTCTTTAAGGACAACACCATGATGCTGTTTGGTGACGCCAAAAAAATGTGCGAGGAAATCGTCAATCAGCTTGATGAATGAGTGAACTTTCGGTTCGCAAAGCAAAGGGCAGTCTTTCGGGCTGCCCTTTTTGCGTTGATAAAACCCTCGCCTTGCATCGGGATTTTTTATTAAATGAGGTGGCGACCTTTTATGCCTTTTAACGCCGTGGTTGCAGGCTGGTTGCAGGAAGCATTGGAAAACGATTATGGCCGATTTTCGCGATTGCATCTTTGAAACACCGCGATTGAAACTGCGCTGTATGCAATTGGAAGATGCCGGGATGGTGTCGGCGTTGATGGTGCCGGAAATTTCGCGATGGCTGGCATCGTGGTCGCTTCCATTTACCATGGATAAGGCCCGTGCGCGTATTTTACGCGAGCGCGAAGCCGCCCGGGCAGGCAAAATGTTGCCTTTGGCTGTCGAGGAGCGAGATACAGGTGCGATTGTTGGCTGTGTCAGCATCTTTCGCGACGCGGATGACCCCAAAAAAAGCGGAGCCGGGTACTGGCTGGGGATGGACGCACAGGGCAAAGGGTATTTGCGCGAAATGGGGCCTGTTGTGCTTGGCGCTGCTTTTGAAATGCTGGATGTTGATGTGATCGAGGCGGGGGCGCAGCTTGAAAACGAAGCGTCCTTTGGTGTGATGCGGTGTTGGGGCATGTCACAGGCGGATGACCGGTGGCATTATGCCCCGGCCCGCGAACGCGATGAGCTGTGCCGTTATTTCCAGATCACCCGCGCCACATTTGACGGTTTTGCCGTAACCCGGGGTGTGTGAACGGCACGACAGAGCGGAACGTGGTTTGCGTTCAGGGTTGAAATTGATGTAGTCCTTTGCTGACTGCAAAGTTTACCGGGTTGTGGCCATTAAAACGCTGCCGCCAATCATAAAGGTGCCGCCAGTATATCCCATGCGCTTTCTGGCAACAGGGCTTTGAAACACCTGGCGGGCGCGGGCGGCAACCAGCGCATAACATGTTAAAAGAACAACGACGACCATGCTGGATGTCAGGGTCAGAATAGCCAGTTGTGCTGTTAAATCTGCCTGCGGATTAATGAACTGGGCAAGAAATGCCATGTAAAAGATGATGGCTTTGGGGTTCAGAATGGCGGTAATGGTGCCCGCCCAAAAACTGCGCCAGGCAGAATGGGCTTGGCCCGGTGTGGTGATGTTTTCATCTTCTGCCGGGGTTTGGCGGGCTTCGGCGATTTGCCTGTATCCCAGCCATGCGAGATAAAGTACCCCAACCCATTTTACGACCTGAAACAGAAGGGCCGAAGCCGCAAGGATGGCACCTACACCGGCAAAGGACAGGCCCATAAGCACTATGCTGCCGATAACATCGCCCAGAATGCACATCATGGCGGCCGCTTTCCCCCGTGTGAGCGATTGCCCGATAACAAGCAAAACACTGGGGCCGGGGATTAGCGTTAAGACGATGCAAGCAGTGGTGAATGCCAGCCATGTTTCAAAGTTCAACGCCATGTCTCCTGATTATTAGGCCGGTACTGTCCGCGTGAGAATGCGATAAATTATAAATAACTTATAAGGCGTCTAAAGACGATCAGGAAACAGGAAAGGAGAATTTTGCGAAATCGGGGCGGTTTTACGCAGTTATGTGGTTTTGGTGCGGGGCTCATTCGGGCTTGTCTGTAAAAACAGACTGGGCGACACTGATGCAGGTTTTTATGGCTGATACGGTGGATGTCGTTTGAAACTTCGTGTGGTCAGGGTTTCCTTGTTTGCCATTGTGCTGTTGTCGTTGGCACTTGCGTTATCCATTGCCGGGATTGTGCTGACATATACCCGCCTGACCGATGAAATGCCGGTGGCGGAGGTGACGTTCGAGCAGACCGGGCGCGAAGAGTTTAACGCCTATTTGCGGCTGCCGGGCGAGGATATTCCGCGCAAATACATAATTTATGGCGATCAATGGCGCGTCGATGCGCAATTTGTGAAATTAAAGCCATGGGCCAATATTATAGGCATGGATGCGCGTTATCGGCTGGAGCGGCTGGAAGGGCGTTACGCCGATATTGAACAGCAAAATGCCGGGCCACATCGGGCCTATGACCTGGCATCAAAATATAGCGGGTCGGTTGGAACGTGGTTGTTGCCGTGGAATTTTCTGATTGACGCGCAATATGGCAGCTCGACCTATACTGATATTTCCACCAGTACCACTTATACGGTTTATCGTTCGCAATTTGGCCTTTTGGTGCGCGAAAAGCCCACTGACGCAATGCAAGGTAATGCGGGTGGGATTGGGCATTTGTTTCACTGGTTACTGGGCGATCAAAAATTACCATAAACCGGGTAGGCCGGTTCGGTCTGCTACTTGGCCGGGGCTTTGGTCGTTGCTGTTGCCGGAGCCGTTGCGGCGGAGGCTGGTTGTGAAGCCAGGGGTGTTGTATCGGAAGTTTGCGGTGACGGTGTGCCATTCGCGCCGAGATGCTCTATTTTGGCGATTTTAGGCGGGTTAGCCTTTTTATAAGCTTTTGCGTCATCGGCAAGGGTGGTTTTCGCCCAGTTTTCGATTTCATCTGACAGGGATTTGTCGCCGTCGTTGCCGATGATGGACAGGGTATAGTCATCTTGACAGGTGGTGGTGCAGGCAAAATGCAAAATGGCCGTTGCGGTGATTTTGCCTTTGCCAGTCACAATCACAGCGCCCTTTTCCGGGCAGCTATGGGCACGGCAGGCCCCATAAAGCCATAAATCATCGCCGATTTTTTGCCGGATCTGCGGCGGGCCGCTCAAGACCTGGATCATCTGGTCAATCCGGCTGGCATTATTGGCAAGCCAGCTTGATGTGCCCGGGCCGACAAAGGCACCAACACGGTCGGCAAAGCCCTTTGACCAGATCAGTTCATTGGTATCTTCGCATAGCGACATATGATCGCTGTCACAATGTGGCACGGGTGCGGGTGCAGCGTCCTTTGCCGTGCTGGCATTGCCGGTTTTGTCGCTGCCTGTTGTGTCTGACGGGGGCCCGGATGTGGATGTTGCATCGGATGTTGACGTCTTTGCCGCTGGCGCTGCCTGTGGGGATGCACTTTGCGCCAGGGCGGTATTGTCCGGTACGCACAATACCAGTGTCATCACCAATGCTATGCCCAGCAGGGGGCGCAAAAGGTGAGATTTGCCAGTGTTTGGTAAAATCCGTGTCGGGAGGTGGGACGGCACGTCATACTCCTGTGATCAGGCATGTCAGCTATGAGAAAGAAGATAGCGTTTCAGCATTTTGATGCAATGGTGTCTTGGCCCGGTGGTTCGGGTTTTAAAAAACAAACCCCCCGTGCCAGTTCAAATACAGGGCCGGGTTTCAGGGAATTGAATACGATTAAAACGCCGCGTCCGAAACTGGCGAGTAGATTTTCGGGGCCTGGCATACCTTTCCACCATCGTTAATTGCACCGCATACCTTCGGGTCGGTGCCGGATGGATGGGAAAGATTATGTTACTTCAAGACAAGGTTGTGATTATCACCGGGGCCAATTCCGGGATCGGCGCGGCATCGGCCAAGCTATTTGCTGCCCAGGGGGCGAAGCTTGTTCTTGGTGCGCGTAATGTTGATCGGCTTGATGCCGTTGTAAGTGAAATTACCGCTGCGGGCGGCGAGGCCTTTGCCCTTGCCGGCGATGTCTGTGACGAGGCTTTCGCCAAGGCGCTGGTCAATGCGGCCATTGGGGAATATGGCGGGCTTGATGTCGGATTTAACAATGCCGGGACGTTGGGATCGCCCGGGGCGCTGGTCGATATTGAACAAGACGACTGGAACCAGACACTGCGCACCAACCTGACCTCGGCGATGTTTGGGGCGAAGCATCAGATGCCCGAAATAGCCAGGCGTGGTGGCGGATCGGTTATTTTTACGTCCACCTTTGTCGGGTATACCATCGGACTGCCGGGTATGACGGCCTATGCCGCCAGCAAAATGGGGCTTATCGGCATGGCGCAATGTCTGGCGGTGGAATATGGCGGGGCCAATGTGCGGGTGAATGCGTTGCTGCCCGGCGGAACGGATACCCCGATGGCCGCAAGCTATGCCAATGATCCGGAAGCACGGGCAATGGTGGAAAAGTTTCATGCACTTGGCCGGATTGCCGAGCCGGAAGAAATTGCAAAAGCCGCCCTGTTCCTGGCATCCGATGCGTCGAGTTTTGTCACCGGAACCGCCATGCTGGCTGATGGCGGCAACTCGATCTGCAAAGCAGCCTGATCTGAAATTAGAGGTATAAGGTATAAAAACACAAAACCCGCCAGGCTTGCGCCACGGCGGGTTTCGGCACGGGTCCGATTTTGAAAAATCAAAACTGATTAAGCAAAACCGACCGTACAGTCACGTTCGAGGAACCCCGAAAGTGAAAAAGACTAGAAGCCTTCGCGCTCGATGCGCTTGCGCTCCAGCTTGCGAGAACGACGGACTGCTTCCGCCCCTTCGCGAGCTTTCTTCTCCGACGGCTTTTCAAAGTGACGACGAAGTTTCATCTCACGAAAAATGCCCTCGCGCTGCATCTTTTTCTTAAGCGCCTTCAGAGCCTGATCGACATTGTTGTCGCGAACGATTACCTGCACGGAAACCACGCTCCTTTCAATAATACACAATAAGCCGGAAGGCAGATTTGCCAACCGGATGCTAAAGCGGCCAACATGGCCGTGGCGGTTATATAGTCCAAACCGGATAAAAAGGAAAGAGGGCAGCGTTAGATATCGCGCCTGACGTTGGTTGGAAAATGTTCCGAAGCTTTAATATAAGATTGTTCTTGGCAGCAAACATGGTTTGACCGGATAATAAGCCCATGTCGATATTAAAAATTGCCCGGATGGGCCACCCGGTTTTGCGCAAGGTTGCAAGCCGGGTTGAAAACCCGAACGACCCTGAAATCATTCGCTTAATTGCCGATATGATTGAAACCCTGAAGGATGCTGGCGGTGTTGGACTGGCAGCCCCGCAGGTGTTTCATTCGTTGGCGGTGATGATATTTTTTGTACCGCCCAGTCGTGCGAGCGACGATGACGACGAAAGCGAAGTTCCGTTAACCGTATTGATCAACCCCGAAATTGAACCGGTGGATGACGATGAAAAAGTTGGCGGTTGGGAAGGGTGCCTGTCGATTCCCGGTTTTCAGGGCTATGTGCCGCGCTGGCGCAAAATCCGCTATCGCGGCATTGATGAAAATGGCGACCGGGTGGAAAAGACCGCCAGTGGTTTCCATGCCCGTGTGGTTCAGCATGAATATGATCATTTGATCGGAGTCATGTATCCTGAACGTATGGAAGACATGACCCTGATGGGATTTACCGAAGAATTGCGCCGCGACCCGCCCGATGTTTCGTCTGATAAAGCAGATGCAACCGGGCGCGACCCAGACGATGTGCAACAGGAGAAATAATATGTCGGTTGAGGAAAGTTTCGCCCGTATTGCCCGGCAGCGTGATGATCTGGTGCGTGCCGCCCTAGAGCATGTGGCCTTTGATGGCTGGAGCAAGGTAACCTTGCGCACCGCTGCCGAGGATTTGGGCTGGTCACCTATGGAAGTGGACCGCCTGTTCCCCGGAGGTGTTGGCCAGGTGATTGAACATTATGTGGCATTGACCGATCGTGACATGATGGACCGGCTGGCGGCGATGGATATCAAATCGATGAAAATTCGCCAGCGTATCGGTGCTGCCATTCGGGTACGGCTGGATTTGGCCGAAGCGCATAAGGATGCGGTGCGTGCCGCTGTTGCACATTTGTCCCTGCCGCAAAACCTGCCCAAAAGCCTGCGTATGACGGCCAAAACAGTTGATTTGATGTGGCAGGCGGCAGGCGATACATCGACTGACCATAACTGGTACACAAAACGTGGGCTGTTGGCCGGGGTTTATGGATCAACCCTGATGTACTGGCTGGACGATACATCGGACGGACATCAGGCAACCTGGGAATTTATGGACCGCCGGATTGGCAATGTCATGATGATTCCCAAGGTTAAGGCGAGCCTGGGCAAGGCAGGCAAGGTTGCCGGCACCGGGTTGCGTTTGGGCCGTAAAATAGCATCCTGCGTTCCTACACCGGGCCGCATCGCCCGCCAGTTTGGCGGCGTGCGGTAAGTTTGGTTTGCGGGCCGCCTGTCTGGCCAGGTCGGTTTTAACCCGATAAACAAAACCCCGTTCCCGATTTACCCGGGAACGGGGTTTTGTTTTAGGTCGCGCTCAGGATGCAGGGCGTTTGTTCGTTCGCGCCGCTCAGGGCATTAAAAAACTGATCAGGGTCCGGTCCGGTTCCTGTTGGGCTTTCATTTCGGCGGCAAGGTCGACATTAAAAATGGCGTTGCGAATGGCAGCTTTTGCACCGGGCCTGGTAACGGTCTCGGATTTTTTGGTTGCAGCAATCAGCGATGCGGGCGGGGTGCCCATCCACATGCCTTTGTGGTTGTCGCGGGCAAAATTCTGATCGGCGATATAGGTTTTGCAACGGGCATAGGTGTCGCACACATTCATATCAACCATTGCCCATCCGGCGCGTAAAATCAGGCGGTTCAGGTCGCTTTGGCCGATATGGCATTCGGTCAGCATCGGGAAAAGCTGGCTGTCGGATACTTTTTCGCACGAAACGGCGTAATCCTGGACAATTCGGCGTACGGCCTGGGCGGCGGCATCACCACATTGAAACGAGATGTTATCTGCCCTGCAAACCGTGCCGGGTTGCGGCGCGCGAATGCCAAACAAATCGACTGCCATGGCGCCAAACAAAAGCTGGTCCCCGCGAAGGACAGTGGGGAAACCCGCTGCGCCCGGATTAAATGAACTTGCCCGTGCGACCCCGCCAATGCCGGGGGCAAGCAGGATCGCCATCAGGATTGCCAGCGTGGAGAAAAGTTTTTGCATCGTCCGTTGCCTCACATATGACCTGCCAGGATATCAGCAAAAGCAATGCCAGTTTTGGCAGGCAGATTATGCCGCCCTGGAAATGTTCGCCGATGTGCCGGTTTTAAGGGAGCAGGCCAAGTATCGCAGTGTTGCCAAATGCTGCAAAACCGCCATTGGCAGTGGGGGCTGGATAAAACGGGGTAGGGGATGATGGCCCGATGCAGGTTGCCGGGTTATTTGGGCGGGATGTTTATGGTTATAAAAATACCCCGCAACCCGGGTAACGGGGCGACGGGGTATTGTCTTTGGCGAGGATCGTGCCGCCCGGTAACGCGGGTTGCTTTATTTTGCAGTTTTTGCCGGGCGTAGCCAGGTGACATGGCCCATTTTACGGCCCGGTTTGGCCTCGGCCTTGCCATATAGGTGCAGTTTGGCATCCGGGTCGGACAAAATTGCCTGCCAGGCATCAATGTCGTCGCCCAGCAAATTTTTCATTTCCGCGTCGGAATGGTTGGCCGGGTCGCCCAGTGGCAGGCCGCATACCGCACGGATGAACTGTTCAAACTGGCTGGTAACACAGGCATCAATCGTCCAGTGGCCGGAATTATGCGGGCGCGGGGCCACTTCGTTGACCAGCAGTTTGCCATCGCGGGTCACGAACATTTCAACGGCCAGAAGGCCGATAAATTCCATTTTTTCGGCCAGTGTTTTGGCAATTTTTTCGGCTTCTGCGCGCAGGGACGCGCGGATTTGTGCCGGGGCAATTGTGACATCAAGGATGTGGTTGGCATGGCGGTTTTCTACCGGGCAAAAACAGGCCATTTTGCCATCAATGCCACGGGCGACGATGACCGATAATTCCCGTTCAAAATCGACAAAACCTTCGAGAATGGCTTCGCTGCCATTCATGTCGACCCAGGCAGACGCAAGGTTGGTGTCGTCGGTGATTTTTACCTGACCTTTGCCGTCATAGCCCATTTCCGTGGTTTTTAAGACCGATGGGCGACCCAGTTTTTCAACTGCGGCTTCAAGGTCAGCCAGGGAACGGACGGCGGCAAATGGGGCTGTGCCAACGCCATGTTCGTTGCAGAAGGTTTTTTCGCGCAAACGGTTTTGTGAAATATGCAGGCATTGCCACCCCGGGCGCACCGGCACCATGCCCGACAACAATTTGACGGCATCGTAAGGGACATTTTCAAATTCAAATGTCACGACGTCAACGCTGTTGGCAAAGTCTTTAAGTGCTGTGAAATCGGTATAGTCGGCAACGGTTGCCTTGTCGCACACCTGCTGCGTCGGGCTGTCTTTTCCGGGGCCAAAGACATGCACGCGGTATCCCAGTTCGGCAGCACAAAGGGCCGCCATGCGGCCCAGTTGCCCGTTGCCCATAATGCCAATGGTGCCGCCGGGGGCGATAATGCGTTTGTCAAAATCAGGGGTCATGAAATCCTCGGATCGGAAAGGCGGGCGCGAACGGGTTATTTGCGGATCGGCCAATTGATTTATGCACATGATAACGGTTCGTGCGCGATGGCAATATATAATGTCAGCTGCAAAAAGGAATACATGCAAAAAAGGCGCATCACCCGATGCGCCATAATGCAAGGTCAGATTGCGGGATCAACCGGTTCCTCGGCAACCGCATCAGTCTGGCTTTGACGCCAGGCATCCAGACGGTTTGCCAGGGCATCATCCATCAGGGCCATGATGCCCGCAGCCATAAGACCGGCATTTTTTGCCCCTGCTGCCCCAATTGCCAATGTGCCCACCGGCACACCACCTGGCATTTGCACAATCGATAGCAGGCTGTCCAACCCCTTAAGCGCGCGGCTTTGCACCGGAACGCCCAGAACGGGAAGTGGCGTCATGGCGGCAGCCATGCCGGGCAAATGTGCGGCCCCGCCTGCGCCGGCAATGATCACTTTCAAACCACGGGATTTTGCCGTTTTGGCATACTCAACCAGACGGTCCGGGGTGCGATGAGCCGAAACGATTTTCGTTTCATAGGCGACCCCCAGCGTATCAAGAATATCGGCGGCATTTTTCATGGTTTCCCAGTCGGACTGGCTGCCCATGATAATGCCGATTGCCGGGCGGGGGTCGCTCATGATGGGGCTCCGTTTGTATGACGTAATTTGCGAAGGCCCGCATTATAGGGAGGTCGTAACGCCATGCAAGCATGACACCGTGAATAAGAGGCCAAAATTGCGCAAAACCGGCAAAATTGCTCAATGGGTGCTGGTTTATGCGATATGTCCTTATTTTTGCCGAAATGTCAGTCCACCCTCCCAAGGGTTGAATATCTATCAGTATAGTATGTCTGTAATGGATTTCTACCGTAAGATGTTATAAGATGCAGTGTGGAAGAGTGCCATGCAGGCCATTCCAAAACGCAGGTAGCGCGAGAACCCGACATGAAAGTCACCGAGGCAAGGATGGCATCGTCATCCTTTGGGGCCGGTTCCGAGGGACGGAACCCCGCCGCACAACAGGCAGTCCATGCGACGCAGGCATATGGCCGTGCCACCCCGGGTGGCCGCGAAGAAAGCTATTCGTTGAGTGACAGCCTTGATGGCCGCGATGGCAACAAGGGTGGTTCGGGCAGTGACGGTTCATCGTCGGGTGGCGGGCAAGGCAACAATGCAGGCCGAACCCCAATGGACCCGGCCAATCTTTTAGGGATTCCATCAGAACAGATTACACCTGCCGTTGAACGCGCGTTGTCGCGGTTAATGACACGGGTTGATACGCTGGTAACGCAACTTGAAACGGTGCAAAAGCACCAGCAGGAACTTGCCCGGCGATCTTCGCAGGACCCGTTTACCGGCCTGTTGTCGCGACCCTCCTTTATGCAGATTCTGGAAAATGAAATTTCGGTTTCGCCACCGCCGGTTTCACCGCGTTGCTTGCTGTTATGCGAAATTGCCGATCTGGAAAATCTTTCCAAAACCTATGGTCAATCGTGCAAAGATGCGATGATCGCCCAGCTGGCCGAGTTTTTAACCGTTTATATTCAACCGCCGCATCAGTTGGGGTATCTGGGGTGCAACGATTTTGCCGCCCTGCTGTATAACGTTGACGCCGCCGAGGGATGGCGCCGGTCACAGGCAATTGGCGAACAATTGCAGCGCGCCTCATATTTCTGGGACGGGCAACTGGTGGATTATCGTTTGGTGTTCGGGGTCTATCAAATTGGCCCGGGCGAGAGCGTAACCACTGTTATGGGCGGGGTAGACCGGGAATTGCGGTGGTCGATGGCACAGTTTTCCGGCAATCACCTGCCCGAATAAAGCGAACGCACGGTTGAAATATACCCGTCAGCCGGTGATTTGAGTTCCTGTGGCGAGTGCGCGTGTGGCATGTTTTTACACTGGCGGCCCGGGTGTGGTGCAGGGAAGCATTTGCGCACAGCTGGGCAATATCGCGGATATTGCCAAAACGGAACATAAGCCAGTTACACAGTTTTATTCGTAAAACCGGCCGGAACAGCACCTGGCAGTGTGGTTTTGCGCGCGCAGATCAGGCAATGATGTCGGGCAGAATTTGCGACTCGGCATATCGGATCTCGTCCTTTAACGCCAATTTCCGTTTTTTTAACCGAACCAGACGCAACTGGTCATGGCGCGGATTGCTCGCCATTTCGGTAATGGCGACATCCAGGTCGCGGTGTTCCTCGCGCAGAGTAGCCAATTTTTTTTCAATCTCGATCTGATTGATTTCGTCCATTTTTGATCCAGCTTATTTATCAACGCGAACTGCCTGTAATACTATCAGAAAGCGGGCGTGAACCCACACGAATAATGTGCGGCCTCCATCGTGCGCCCGGTAAAAGCGATGGAAAACAGCAACGGGAGATGTTTGATGCGGATCGGAATTTTAACCAGTGGTGGTGATTGCGCGGGGTTGAATGCGGTAATTCTGGCCGTGGTGCGCCGCGCTGTGCTGGGATATGGCTGGGATGTTGTGGGGATCCGCCAGGGGACACATGGCTTGTTGCAGCGCCCGCCTGCGGTGATGCCACTTAACGATTATGTAAATAACGATGGTATGTTGCGGCTGGGTGGCACCATTTTGGGGACAATTAACAAGGGTAATCCGTTTCATTACCCGATGCCGGACGGCAGTTTTTCTGATCGTTCCGACGAAGTAATTGCCGGATATGAGGCCCTTGGTCTGGATGCGCTTATCGGGATTGGCGGGGATGGCAGTATGGCAATTTTGCGCGAACTGGCGCAAAAAGGCGGGATTAACCTGGTTGGGATTCCAAAAACCATCGACAATGATCTGGCCCATACCGAATATTCGGTGGGCTTTACCACTGCGGTCAATGTGGCGGTGGATGCATTGGACCGGCTGCAACCAACAGCCGCCTCGCACGAACGGATCATGATTTTGGAGGTTATGGGCCGCGATGCGGGGCATATTGCCCTGTTTGCCGGGATAGCCGGAGGTGCCGACGCCATTTTGATACCGGAGATGGATTATGATTTGGAAGATTTGGCCCGGCATTGCTTAAACATTCGCAAGCGCGGCCGTAACCATGCCCTGGTGATTGTTGCCGAAGCCATTAAAACCGATCAGGGCGAAGCTGTGGTTTCCGGGCATGACGGGCAAAAGGCACGGTATGGCGGGGTTGGCCATTGGCTGGCCGAAAAACTTGGCGACAGGACCGGGTGGGAAACGCGTGTAACGGTATTGGGCCATTTGCAACGGGGGGGCACACCATCACCGCGGGACCGGCTGGTTGCATCAACCTTTGGTGTTCATGCTGTCGACCTGATTGCCCAGGGTAAATTTGACCGTGTGGTGGCGTGGCAACAGCGCCGGGTGGTGGATGTACCGATGGCCGATGTTATTACAGGGCCGCGTCTGGTTGATACCGGGGAAACAATGGTTTCAACGGCCATTGGCCTGGGAGCCTATATGGGAACGCCGCCCAAAACGAAAAGAGCCGCGAAAACCGTGTAAAGTAATGATAGGATATTACGGTAAATAAACCAAATTTACCGTAATATCAAAATATCAAAATATCAAAAAAACCGGTTTGCCCGATATAAACGTGGCAGCCAGAACAGGGCCGAGCAAAATGGACGCGAAAGGGTTATGGAAGTTTACGGTCGCCTTTTACGGGCGGCCGGGAATTGCCCCTATGTGCCTGTCATTACAGGAAAAATGTGGGCTGGATGTTAATTTGTTGCTGTTTTTGGCCTGGTTGGGCCTGCAAGACAAGGCTCCCCATAGTATTTCGGCCCTGGAAGATGCGGTGCGGGCCTGGCGCGACAATGTGATTTCGCCGCTTCGAACGACACGGCGCTATTTGCGCGACGATCCATCGGTCGGGGTGCAGGCCCTGCGCGAACAGCTCAAAAAAGACGAACTTGTTGCTGAACGGCTGGAGCAGGAACTGCTATGTGCTGCGGTTGAAACCATAGAAGCCAATCAGGACAGGACGGCCCCCCTTCGCGCCTATCTGTCGCCGTCCCGGTTTGATTTGACCCAGGATGAATGTAATGAAGCCCTGCGTTTCCTGATTGGCAAGCTGCCACCCCGGCTTGAAGGATAATGGTGTAAACGGGACTAAGGGGGAGCGTTTGGCCGGTAAAGTGCAAGTTCTGCCGGGGCGGTTGTTTGCTCGACGATCAGGGCCGCAGAGCCCGTTATTTTGGGTTCTGTGCCAGGGTGGCAAGGGCCAGAATAGCTGTTTCCTTTGACGATGCCGGGTTTTGCCCCGTGATCAGTTTGCCTTCTGCAACAACATAAATACCCCAGTCATCGCCAGCAGAATAAAGGCCACCCTTTTCCTTCAGCACGTCTTCGACCAGATAAGGCACAACATCGGTCAGGCCAACACCTGCTTCTTCGGAATTGGTAAAGCCGGTTACTTTTTTGCCTGCAACAAGCGGGGTACCGTCGGGTGCCTTGACATCGCGCAGAACGCCAGGGGCATGGCAGACAAGTGCTACGACTTTGCCCGCAGCATAGGCACTTTCAAGCAGGGCAACAGAATTACGGTCTTCGGTCAGGTCCCACAGGGGGCCGTGGCCACCGGGGTAGAAAACGATGTCATAATCATCGTGTGACACATCGGCCAGCTTTACAGTGTTGCCAAGGGTCGCCATGGCGGTGGCGTCTGCTTCAAAACGGCGGGTGTCATCGGTTTGAAAGTCAGGCTCGTTGCTTTTGGGATCCAGCGGCGGGCGGCCTCCTTTGGGTGAAGCCAGGGTAATTTCAGCCCCCGCATTTTTGAAAACATAATAAGGGGCGGCAAGTTCCTCGATCCAGAAGCCGGTTTTTTTGCCGGTGTTTCCCAGTGTGTCATGCGAAGTCAATACCATGAGGACTTTCATATTTTTGTTCCCTTTCTGGGGTTGTAAACTGTGCAGAGCAATGGTTCTGCCGTTGTCCTGCGAATGATCCCGGGTTTTCGGGGATTGGAAGCGGCCCGAAACGGCTTTTTTCAGGGGCGGATTAAGGGTCTTAAAATAGACCGGTCGTCTAGCATGGTGGTAAATAACAAAGAAAAGTTATGCGACCCTCTGACAGGGTGGCGGGGGCCGTGCTTTTACAAAGTGTCTTGTCGTAACTGCAGTTGTGTTGTCGCCATCGCGGCTTTTAACGGGCTGTCATCCTTTGTGATTTTCGCCATTACGCTGGCCCCCAGCCACGACTGATACAGGGCCTGGGCCAAGGGTCCCGGATCTGCGTTTATGGCAAGGGACCCATCTTTAATGCCTTCGGCAATTATTCCAGCCAGTCGGCTGATAATTTTGCCCGTGCCATGTAACAAAACAACCCGCATGGCTTCGGACAGGTCGGCGACTTCGGCAGCAAGTTTCACAACCAGACATTTGCTTTGCGGATCGCATGTCGTTTGTGACGTTAGCCAGTTTTGCCAATATAGCATCAGCCGCTTCGCGCCGGTTAAACCTGGTTGGCCGAACAGTTCGTCCATACCTTTCAGGTAGCGATCGAAATAGCGTTGCAGCATGGCTTCGCCAAATGCATCCTTCGACTGGAAATAGTGATAGAAGGAGCCTTTGGGGACACTTGCGGCCGCAAGGATTTCGTTTAATCCGACTGCAGAGAAGCCTTTGCCGCTCATGATTGTCTGGGCGGTGTCGAGGATCTTGTCGCGAATGTCGGTGCTTTTCGTGTCGGTTTTCATAACCGCAGATATAGCGGCGATTAGACCAGTCGTCTATAACTTTTTTAAAGATTTTTAAAAAGTGATAATTACGCGGCTTTGTCCCTGCCAGGCGTTAGGTATTTAAGCAGGGAAATGCAGGGTTTCCGGTGTTTGTTGCATCTGTACTGCATTGACCGGGAAATGATGCCAATGCGCGATGTAAACTGGGGGGATCAATCCTCTTTCATTGATCATTGTGATATTGGCCGTTTGTTTGAGGTTACGATGAGGGGAATACCAGTGATGCGGTTGGCCTTGTCGGTTCGGTAAAAATGCGACTCGATACTTTTGGGTGGATTAGTATGGTGTCATTGTCCTTCTTTGCCTTGAAAATAAGGGTGTGAAGCAGATTATAGACTTTAACGTAGCCAATCGGACAGTGATGTTTCATTTGAGTGATGGCTTTGATTTTCCCGCATTTTTCCGTGATGTGCCGATGTATTTTGTGGGGTGGAGAGCAAAACCGGACCGCGACAGGGTGGCGGTGTGTTTTTAGATAATTTCAAAAAATTCTGTTTAGGCTAAAAAGGCTGAACCCCCTGAAACACCGCCAATTATTGGCAGTTTTGCGACAGGTTGTTAGGGCGAGGGCATAAAAATTGAACGATTTGTGCGCGGAAAGGCTGGCAATCACGTTACAGAATTACTACCATTTTGTTGTGGGCAATATCAGGAATGAGGAGTAGGCGAATGAGCGTTCAATCCCATATCGAAGCTCTTACTGCCAAACATGCCACGCTCGAACATGAACTCCATACGGAGCAGTGTCGACCGTCCCCTGATTTATCGCGAATCTCAAGTATCAAACGGCGCAAGCTTGAAATCAAAGACGAGATTAACCGGATCACTCACTGACAAAGGATGATGCAGTTCCCGGTGGACCGGGCACAGGTTTGAACCAGCCAGGGTGCCCTCTGCCGATGTAAAGAACGACCCCTTTTACTTTTCGCCGCCTCCGGTTTGTGCCCACGCCGTGAGGCGGCAACTATGTTTAGCCGATGAATTGCCGGCTAAAAAATCAGCTGCCATTTTACAATGCTCCGCGGATTTTAGGTGCCGTGGCCCGGCGTTTTTAAATTGGCTCAGCCCAGTTATTCCCCCATCCCGCCTTTGTGCGTTTGGCACCTTTGCATCATTCCAGATTACCCTGATCGGAATCGACCAATGTCTAAGGGATGTTTTATCCGTAAATAGGTATTATAATGCGGAATTAACGGGCCATCACGAAACCGGTATTGTCTTTGTATCAGGAGGCAGAAAAACCGGTCATGAAAAAATGGTCAAAATGACCGCCAAGCGGGAGGAACAATACTAATGCCGGGTTGCTATCAGGATGTTTACGCCCATTCAATTACCGATCGCGATGCCTTTTGGGCCGAGGCCGCCAATGCCCTGTCGTGGGATAAAAAATGGGATCAGGTTGTTGATGTAACAGCCAAACCTGCCGCCCGCTGGTTTGGCGGGGGCATTATCAATACCTGTTTTAACGCGCTGGATCGCCATATTGATGATGGCCGGGGCGACGAGAATGCCCTGATATATGATAGCCCGGTTACCGATACTGTAAGCCACTATACCTATCGTGAATTGCGCGATGAGGTGGCGCTGTTGGCTGGTGCCATGCAGGCGCACGGTGTGGGCAAGGGTGATCTGGTTATTTTGTATATGCCCATGATCCCGCAGGCGGCGATGGCGATGCTGGCCTGTGCGCGGATCGGGGCGATCCATTCAGTGGTGTTTGGCGGTTTTGCCGCGCACGAACTGGCAACCCGCATTAATGACGCCAAACCGAAAATGATGCTGTCGGCCAGTTGCGGGATCGAGGGCAGCCGTGTGATTGCCTATAAACCGCTGCTGGACCGCGCAATTGAACAGGCAACCCACAAACCCGATGCTGTTTTTGTGTGGCAGCGGCCCCAGGCCCAGGCGGAAATGACTGCCGGGCGCGATTTTGACTGGCAGGATGAATGCGCCAAAGCCACCCCGGCAAATTGTGTGTCGGTGGCCGCAACCGACCCGCTTTATGTTTTATATACATCGGGCACCACCGGGCAGCCCAAAGGGGTTGTGCGTGATAATGGCGGCCACATGGTGGCTTTGCACTGGTCGATGAAAAACATTTACGGCGTTTCGGCAGGCGATGTTTTCTGGGCTGCATCCGATGTTGGCTGGGTTGTAGGGCATTCCTATATTGTTTACGGGCCGCTTCTGGCGGGTTGCACCACCGTTATGTATGAAGGCAAACCGGTGGGAACCCCCGATGCCGGGGCGTATTGGCGGGTGATTTCGCAACATGGGGTAAAGGCGTTGTTTACCGCCCCAACAGCGTTTCGTGCCATCAAGCGCGATGACCCCAATGCCGAACTTTTGAAAAATTATGATCTTTCGTGTTTCGATGCGCTGTATCTGGCAGGTGAACGGTCGGACCCCGATACATTGCAATGGGCAGAACGGCATTTGCACGTACCAGTGATTGATCACTGGTGGCAAACCGAAACCGGCTGGCCGATTTGTGCCAATCCGCGCGGGATTGAATTATTGCCAATCAAATATGGCTCGCCCACGGTGGCGGTTTGCGGTTGGGAAGTGCAGGTCGTTGATGAAGGTGGCCGGGAATTGCCAAAGGGCAAAATTGGTGCCCTGGTTGCGAAATTGCCGTTACCACCAGGAACCCTGCCAACCCTGTGGCAAAATGACGACCGGTTTGTTTCATCCTACCTGGCGGAATATCCCGGTTATTACGCCACTGGTGATGCCGGTTTTATTGATGAAGATGGCTATATTTATGTCATGTCGCGTACCGATGACATTATCAATGTCGCAGGGCACCGTTTATCGACCGGGGCGATGGAAGAAGTTTTATCGGGCCATCAGGACGTTGCCGAATGTGCAGTTATTGGTGTGCATGATGATCTTAAAGGCCAGGTGCCGTTGGGCTTTATGGTGTTAAAGGCCGGGGTCAACCGCGCCGATAGCGACATTATCGCCGAGGTGATTGCCATGGTTCGCGACCAGATTGGCCCGGTTGCCGCTTTTAAACAGGCAACAATCGTGGACCGCTTGCCCAAAACCCGGTCGGGCAAAATTTTGCGCCGGACCATGCGTTCGATAGCCGATGGCGAGGCTTATAAAACACCGGCCACAATAGATGACCCGGGTATTTTGCCTGAAATTACCGATGCCCTGCGTGATATCGGCTATGCCCGTGACGGGGCAAGTTAACCATCGTTATCTGCCTGTTTACAGCAGGAAGGCCAAGACCGGACCGGGAGTTTTTAAGGGGTGATTTCCCCGGTCAGGCAGGTTGCTGTCATGTTTGGCAATATCGTGTATGCGGTTCTGCTTATGCCTTGCTGGCCCCGGTTTTATGCCGGGCAATTCATGGTCCCGTTCGGGCCTGTCCCACCTGCACACCCTTGTTGGGCCCGAATACCCTTGACCGTCCGCTACCCGTTTAGGGGCGGGCGGTTTTTTTATGACGGGTGATATATAAATACAATATCAGCGATGCTAGAAACGCGCCGCCTGACAGGGTGATCAAAATGATCATAGCCGGCGATGCGCCAAACCGGTTTATGGCCATTGCAAACAGCGACGGTGCCAATGCTGATAAAACAAAGCCCGGTAATAAGAGCGTGCCCACCTGTTTGCCATAGTGGCTGCTATCAAAAATCACCAAGGGCAATGTTCCCCGTGTGATGGTCAGTACCCCGTTGGCGGCCCCGAAAGACAACGCAAAAACTGCGGCAGGCCACAGCGAAATGCCCGCAGCCAACCCAACGATGAATGACAGAACCAGCAATAACGACGCGCAGACGGTAACCACAGCCGGGCTGATGTGATGTCCAAACAGGGTATCGGCCAGTCGTGATGCCAGTTGCCCGAACCCGCGCAAACTGGCGATGTTAATTGCTTGCGCACCAATCAGCCCCAGCCCCGCCAGAAGGGCAATCATGTGGGCTGACATTGCTGCGTTGATAATATTCATCAGCGACATGATTGTGGCATATAGCACGCCGCACACCAGTTGTTGATGTTTTGTCAGGACCGGGATGCCCGCAGGTGCAAGGGGAGTGTGATGGCGCTTTTCATCTGGTTGGGCCGTTTGAGTGTGATGCGATATTGGGGAGACGTGACCCTTTGCCGTATTGTTTCCCGTGCCCGATGGCAGGGATAAATGTAGCGGAAAGGTTAGCAGTGCAAACCCGGCATAGCTTAAAAGGGCAATGGTCAGGCCAAACTGAACGTCAATATAATGTCCCAGCGGCCAGAATACGGTGGAGGCCAATCCGCCAAATAGCGTGATTTGCCCCATGCTACGCCGCGCGGCAATGCCACCGATGCGGGCCAATGTCGCAAATGCAGCGTCATATAATGTAAGTCGCATGGCAATGCCCAGTATAACCCACGCCAGAAAATAGAAGCCAAGGTTACCGGCAAAGGCAAGGGTTATGCAGCCTGCCACATGAAAAAGCGACCCGGCCGCCATCACCAGGCGCCCACCGTGGAGGTCAATCAGTTTGCCACAGAGCGGCGAGACGGCCCCCATCACCAGCAACGACAGCGAAAAACCGCCATAAATAATGGTGTCACTCCAGCCGTGCTGTTGTGCAAGTCGGCTACCAAAATTTCCAATCAGGTAATAGGCCGTTCCCCAACTGATCAATTGCGCAATGCCAAGCCGGATCACCAGACCTGCGCTGATCATTTTGCGTGTGTGGGCGAAGATGTGGGGCAGGGGGCATTGGCGGGGCCAGCGGCAGAAAGGGCTGCAGGTTTCTGGGGTGCGGGGATTACGGGTGTGGTTGATTTTAACGGGCGCTGCATTAAAACGGAATCTAACCAGCGGCCAAATTTATAACCCACATTGTAAAATGTGCCGCTGGGTTGAAACCCGTGTTTGCGGTGAAGGGCGATAGAACCATAATTCTGGCTGTCGCCAATCGCGGCGACCATTTGCCGCCATGGCCCGGCATCGCACTGTTCGATCAGGCTGGTGATTAAAAGGCTGCCAATGCCTTTGCCCTGATGGGCGGGGGCGACATAAATCGAATCTTCTACCGTATGGCGATAGGCTGTGCGGGGGCGATATGGCCCGGCATAGGCATAGCCACATAAATCACCGGTGGTTTCCTCAATCGCAACCAGATAGGGAAAGCCACCCGCGATTAGCGCTTGCTGGCGTTTGGCAAGTTCGTTTTCGTCCGGGGCGATTTCTTCGAACGAGGCTGTGCCTTCCAAAACCGCCTGCCGGTAAATTGCAGTAATTGCCGGAATATCAAAAACGGTTGCATCACGCACCAAAACGGGCGCAGCAGGTGTTGGCGCGATAATGGTATCGTCGGGGCAGGCCGGGCTGTTGCTGGCCGTTGGCGGTATGCTTGCTATTTCGGTGCCGGATCGATCATTCATCAGATAGCTTCTTTGCCGGTTGCGCCGGGGTGGCGGGATACGATTGGCAAAATATAGATTGGTTTTTATCATAAGTATGTGTTTGATTATTTATACAAACCATAAGGAAAACCAATAGTGCGCGGATTTAACCTGGATCACCTGCAAACCTTTGCCGATGTTATTGATCTGGGCAGTTTTTCGGCCGCAGCCGAACGCCGGAATTTAAGCCAGCCCGCAATCAGCCAGCAGGTAAAGCTGCTGGAAACACGGCTTGGCGTTCGACTGATCGAACGCATTGGCAAACGTGCCATGCCAACGGCGGCGGGCCAGGCATTGCGTGCGCATATCGGGCCGATCGACCATGCTCTTCGTGATGCACTGGATGCTGTGGCATCGTTTGGCGATGGTGTGCGCGGGCGGGTAAGGATCGGTTGCGGGGCAACAGCCTGCATATATTTTTTGCCTGCTGTTCTGGCAGATATTCAGCATCGTTTTCCCGATTTGGAAATTTCGGTAAAAACCGGCAATACCGCCGAAATGACCCGGCTGGTTGAGGATAACGACCTTGATATCGGGTTTGTGACCCTGCCGGTAAACAGCCGTGCCCTGGATATAACCCCGATTATGAAAGACCCGTTTGTGGCAATTTTTGCCGCCGACGCCAATGTTGGCGATGTTGTTACCCCACAGGTGTTGGCGGGGTTTCCGCTGGTATTTTTTGAACAGGGGTCAAACACACGCAACATTGCCGATGGGTGGCTGCGGGCAGACGGTAATGTGGCCGCGCGCCCGGTTATGGAACTTGGCAGTGTCGAGGCGATCAAGGAACTTGTTGGCGCGGGACTTGGGGCTTCAATATTGCCATCAATGGCGGTGGTGCCAGGGCGCACGCGCCTGCCTGTCGTGTCGCGGCCCCTGTTGCCGGATTTGGGGCGGGAACTGGCGGTTATTTTGCGTCGTGATAAAACCCTCACAGCCGGGTTGCGGGCGGTTCATAACGGGATACAGGCCGCCGGGCTGGGGAATATGGTTTTGTAAGGTGCCATTAAAAAATTAACCAACTGGGCAATTAGGCGCGCCTAATGTCTGGTCATGCGCCCTGTTCATTATTGTCAATTAACGTCCACGTTGCCCCTTGCCAGTTTCCACCAGGTATCAATGATCGTCCGGAACATAAAAGGTTGGAAATTCGGCACCTGGTTCGGGCACATGCAGATCAACACCGGTTTTTTCGATCATGGCGATGATCGGGTCGGGCGGGGTCGTGTCGGTAAAAAATGCTGTTACCTGGGCAATATTGCCGCCGCGTACCACGGCGTTACGTCCAAATTTGGTGTGATCTGCCACCAGATAATTCTGCCGTGAATTGGCAAGAATGGCCGAGCGGGCGCGCACTTCCTGTTCATCAAAATCAAGCAGGCTGCCATCCGGGTCTATGCCGCCAACACCGAAAATGCCGTAATCAACCTTATAACTGTTAAAGAAAGTTTCGACTTCGGGGCCTAGAACGTCGCGATCACGGTTTCGCAGGCGACCGCCAATCAGAGTAACATCAAAGCTGTCATTGGTGGCCGCAACGTAGGCTACATTCAGATTATTGGTAAATATGCGCAAGGATCGGTGCTGCAAAAGCGCACTGGCAACCAGTTCCGGTGTGGTGCCGATGGAAAAGAACAATGATGCTCCATCGGGAATGTGACGCGCCACCAGGGCCGCAATTTTGCGTTTTTCATTTACATGTAAAACCTTGCGGGCGCGATAGGCGATGTTTTCGTGTTCCAGGGCTGGTTCAACTCCGCCATGGCGACGGCGCAATAAACCTTCTTCACACAGCGCATTTACATCGCGGCGAATGGTTTGTGCTGTAACCTGAAAACGCTCGGCAAGGTCTTCAATGGTACGAAATCCGTCAGCGCGGACTGTTTCTACAATACTGGCCTGACGTTCGGTTGGGCGTTTTTGCATAAAATTGTTTTTCTATCGGCCTGTTTGAAGGTGCGAATGAATGCTAATGCAGGCGCGTTTCAATAATATGACGGTTCGGCTGCATTCATATGAAACCAACAATCTGACCAAAAAGAAAGGCCGCCTTTCGGCGGCCTGACTGATTTGATCGGGTTAGCTGCGGAAAAGGTTCTCGGCAGCTTCCTTGTAATCGTGAGAAGACTTGCCACGTTCTTCTTTTTTCTCTTTTTCGGCACCGGGAAAATCGGGTTCCGGTTTGATCTGCAATTCTTCGGGCAGCGGATCGGGCTCGACATCGCGGACAATTTTTTCCGGGTTTTTGTTGCGTGCGATCACAACCTGTTTTTCCAGGTCAAGTTCGGTGCAAAGACCCATGGTAACGGGATTGCGCGGTACAAGATTGGACGAATTCCAATGGCTGCGATCGCGAATTTTGCCGATCGTATCCTTGGTGGTGCCAATCAGTTTGCAAACCTGCGAATCTGCAAGTTCCGGATGGTGCTTTAGCAGCCACGCAATGGCATTCGGGCGATCCTGGCGTTTTGAAACCGGGGTATAACGCGCACCTTTGCTTTGCGAACGCGGGCGCGGAAGGTCCGATTTTGCCAACTTGAGAACTTCGCGCGGGTCGCCCTCGCAACGGGTGATTTCTGCCTGGGTCAACTGACCATTTGCCACCGGGTCACGCCCGACGATCCCCTGGCTGACATCGCCATCGGCGATTGCCTGGATTTCAAGCTCGTGCAAACCGGTGAAGGCGGCAATCTGCCGGAATGACAAGCCGGTATTGTCGATAAGCCATACAGCAGTTGCTTTCGGCATGAGGGGCTGAGCCATAATTCCTCCTGTTATCATTTAACTTCTGGAGACCGGCGATGGGTAAAGCCCCAAAACGCGGCAATATCTGCCCCAGAATATAATCTCTTTTGGTGGATCGGCAACGCAGCAGGCCAACCAACGGTTAGCCGCGCGCGAATGCCCAACGCACCACTGCGTTCTTTTCGGTCAATGCGCACCTAAAAGCAACATTCTGTTGCGATTAAGGGGCAATAATATTTTTGCAGGTCCGATTTGCCCGTTTTAAACGTTAAAATCGGCCTTTGGACCGGCATCTTAACCCATTTTGATCACGACTTTGCCAATATGGGCCCCGTCTTTCAGGATATCGTGTCCCTGCTGGGCATCGTCAAATGCAACCTCGCGGTAAATTACCGGTTTTATCCTGCCTTCTTCGATCAGTGGCCAAATGGTTTTGCGCAGTTTGTCGGCAATCGCCCCTTTGGCGGCAACAGGCTGGGCGCGTAATGTGGAACCGGTCAGGGTCAGGCGTTTGCGCAATAACGGCAAAAAGTTGGTTTCGGCCTTGGGGCCGCGTAAAAAGGCAATCACGGCAATGCGGCCATCCTGCGCTGCACATTTGAAATCGCGGTCGATATAATCGCCAGCCACCATATCAAGGATGACATTTGCCCCTTTGCCATCGGTTGCTTCCATTACGGCGGCAACAAAATCCTGATCGCGATAGTTTATGGCGTGATCTGCTCCCAGCTTGCGGCAGGCCTCGCATTTTTCATCACTACCTGCTGTGGCAATCACCGTCGCACCCATGGCCTTTGCCATTTGAATGGCGGTGGTGCCAATGCCCGATGTGCCGCCATGGACCAAAAATACCTCGCCCGCCTGCAACTGCGCCTTGTCGAATACATTGTGCCAGACGGTAAAAAACGTTTCAGGCAGGCAGGCTGCTTCGGTCAGGGATAACCCCTTTGGTACTGGCAGGCATTGTTGCGCCGGGACCACCGCATATTGCGCATAGGCACCGCCTGTTACCAGCGCGCACACATCCATACCCGGTTGCCATTCACCGCAATCATCCCCGCAGGCAACGATTTGCCCGGCCAGTTCCAGCCCCGGGATATCGGATGCGCCGGGCGGCGGCGGATACATGCCTGCGACTTGCATCAAATCGGGGCGGTTAATGCCGGCTGCGGCAATTTTGACCAGGACTTCGCCAGGACCGGGACGGGGACACGGCCCGTTTTGTGTAACCAGTCGCCCGTTTTCACCACTTTCTTCAATTGCGATGATTTTTATGGTGTCAGGAATTTTTTGCGTGCTCATGTCTTGTCCTTTGTGGCGAAATGGATGTTTGATCATTATCTAGTTTTCAGTTCGAGATATGAAAGGTTTTTGTTGCCATGATGTTGCGCTCTGTTGGATCGGACGGGCGACCCAAACCGGCGGCAAGGCTTTTTGATGTGTCCTGTTGGAACAGCAACGACGGAGGGCGATGATGGCGCAAGACGATATTCTGGCTCAGGCAGCCGCGGGGATGCCGGTGGGTATTCCGCGCGACCTTGAGGATATGTCTGTTGAAAACCTGGCTGATTACAAAGCCGTCCTGTTGTCGGAAATAGAACGGGTCGAACAGGCGCTGGTGCGCCGCGACGGTGTGCGCAAAGGGGCCGAAGCCCTTTTTAGAACCTGAATATTTCAATGAAAGTTCATTAGGGTGTCACTTAAATGATAAAATAAACCCTGGGTTCATTGAATGTTAATTCTGCCGATCTATATGTAAGATTAAGGGTTCAGTTTTACCCTTGTCGAACGTGATGTTTCGATGCCTCCCTGTTAAACTGGGCCGCCCTTTGGTAGGGCGGTTCTTTTTTATGCTGAGGATACGTACTAATACGTATAGTCACATTTTTGACACTTATGCGCTTGACCGAGCCGGAGCCGGGAGTATAGATTCGCAAAAAATAAAACAGTCCGGCAAGTTTAGCAGGTTGAGGCGAGGTCGCTCTTATCAGGAGCGGCCTCTTCGTCTTTTGGTACCCTTGATGCTTGAACTACATTCCAGATAGTCCAATATACGGTGGATGACATATGATCCGCCGCCATTGCGTGGAAAAAGTAACTATGACAGCAATTTTGTCATCGTGCCGTTTTCCAAGACTTATGACGAGGCCCTGACCCTTTTGGTCGAGGCCCGGGACTACCTGTCTGCCAATCGCAAGCGTGACAGGCTAGACCTGTTAAGCGATGGCGCGATTGCCCAGTTCCGCGAAGAAATGCGTATGACCACGCGGCTGATCCGCTCCATGGCGTGGCTGTTGTCGGTTCGCGCGGTGGAGGCCGGTGAAATAGACTGGTCGGATGCGGTTGATGGCGACGATTTGATGGTTGATATTAAAATATGCATTCAGGATGACCGTGATCGTTGTTCAACAATAACCCCGGCTTTGCTTGATTTAATGGATCGTGCCCATTCGCTTTATATGCGCGCGGCCCGTATGGAATTGCAGGTCGCAGCCCGGCATCGCCCGGCGGATTGACGGCGACAATGCCTGTAGCCCTGCAAGGGTTGCCACAGGCGGCTTTTGCTTTGGGTTACTTTCGTTCAATTGCCATTTCGGGATGAATACAGGAACGGCTGGCGGGTGCTTTGGGCATTCGGCTAGGCGCCGGGCAATTGGACTGCGATATAAGGGGGATCCTGATGATACGGTGATACTGTATCCGTCCCCCGTCGTCATCGCTGTTCCAACAGGTGTTGATCGTATCGTAGCGCCTATTTGGTGCGGCTGGTTACGGCAAAAACTTCGATCGGGGTGTCAAAACCCTTCATTGTTCGTGCTCCACGCGAGGTAAAGGTTGCTCGCTTGCCTGCATATGTTTCCCGGACGGCGGGTGATACCAGTGTTTCGTCGCCGGTGGCGGCTGCACATACCCGTGCCGCAAGTTGCACAACCGCCCCGAATAAATCGTTTTCCTCGGCAAGGGCCTCGCCGGCATTGATACCAATGCGAACATGGAATTCCAGTTTTCCCGTCGCGTTATATCGGGCCATTTGCCGCTGAATTTCAATAGCACCTTCAACGGCCGCATTGGACGACGGGAAAACGGCCATTATGCCGTCCCCCATATGTTTCACTTCTTTTCCGTAATTGTTCAAAAGTGCCGTACGAACAATTTTATTGTGTGCATGTATCATTTGTTGCGCGCCAGTATCGCCAAGTTCCTGGGTTAACCGGGTTGAATTGACAATATCGGTGAACATCAGGGCATGAATTTTTTTACCCGGTTGCTGTGTTGTCGGGGCCGGTTTTTCCGACCAGATAGTCAGGGCATGGGCGACAGACACCGAAATGCTGTTTTCATCTTTCATGAAATTCAGCATAGAATCGCGTCCCGCCCCATACATATCGTTATATTTGGGTTCCAGCAGGTATTGATCCACGCTGTTGCAAAAGGTTTCCGACATTTTGCCGTTGGCCCCAAGGGCTGAAATGCAATCGCGTAAAATGGTGCGGCCATTATCATGCGGCAGGGCGTTGCGCTCGCTGCATGCATCGCACGCCCCGGCAACATACAGATTGATGCCAAATTTATGATAGGCATCCATTTGTGGCATGGTCTCGCTAATTGCAATCACCGACCCCGCCATAAAATCACGCATGATTTGCCGGGTTGCCTGCAAGGCCGGGGTTTTTTCCGGTTCGGGGTGTTCGGGCTGGCCTGTTGCTTCACTGTCATCTTCGTCAGGGGGCGCGGGGGTGCTGGCCGGTTCGTCGCTGGCAGCGGCACGGTTTTCTTCCAGGCTGCGGCGCAGGGCCTCGGCCCGGGCCTGACGCATTTGTTCGTCGGTTGGGCCACTGGGAATTGTCGGGGCGACTGCGGCCTGGTCCGGGGTGTTATCTTTTTTGCGGCTGCGTGACGAGCTGCGAAACTGCCGGGTCAGAGCCATTGTCATGGGCGTAATTGAGACGACAAACCCAAGGACAAAGGCAAAAAAGTTGGCCTTTTCAAACACCCCCTGGCTGATGTGATAGCCCATGCCCGGCAGATATTCCAGCAAGCGTGCCGAGCCCAGCATAACCGCAAGCCCAATGGCTATAGCCCCGCAAAAAGCCAGTAGCAGCTTAAGAATCAGCCCGATCAGGCCGATATCCTTCTTTTTGCGCGGCTTTGATTTTGTTTTGGCAGCCGGGGCAGTGTCATTGTTTTCGTCGGGGGCGGGGTCGGCAACCTGCTCGATGGAATGGGCAGCACGCGAGGTCGCAATCTTTTCGCGGCTTTCAGCATCGCGAGTCTGATATACGATATATTCGTCAGCACTGTTGGTTTCGCTGCTGTAAACCTCGCGGATCAGCTTGACAGCCATCACATGCTGTTCACGCTCAAGCTGATGGGTTTCCTCTTCGGCAATCGCTTTTTGCGCACCGGTATAGTGGGCATGAATAACCCACTTGCCCATTCTGTCTTTTATATAGATTTCATAGCTGATCTGCTTGCGCGCGACCATCTGATTCATACCTCGCGCCCCCGCGAAAACGGCATGACATACATGTTACCCGCCTCGATCATTCTGTCCCGGTTCAAGTATGGCAAGAAACGTTGAACTATACCATAGTTTGGTAAGGCATATGAGGCGTGTCAGCGTGTATATAAAGATGGCGCAGAAAAGAAAAACGCCCACCGCATCTTTTGGATGCAGCGGGCGATAATCCCATAAATCGCAAAAAACGCGATTTGTGTTCTTAGTTATTACCGATATTGAAACCAGCGAAACGCTTTTTGAACTTGGCAAGCTGTCCACCGCTGTCAAGAAGACGATGAACACCCGTCCAAGCCGGATGGCTCTTCGGATCAATGTCCAGCTTCATGACGTCGCCCGGTTTACCCCAGGTCGACTTGGTGGTGTAGGTGCTGCCGTCCGTCATCTGAACGGTGATTTCATGGTAATCGGGATGGATGTCTTGTTTCATCGCCTATCACTCCGGAATTTGAAGCGCGGTGTATAAGCGAAAAAATCCAACTGCGCAACCCCTGTCACCGTAAATATCTCGGATCAGGCAAAACGCAGGATTTCCTTGCCGTCATTGATGATGTCTACTTGCACGCTTCACCTTATATAGTATGGTGCGCCAACGGACCAAAACGATCACGGGTACGGCAACACGCCCTCCCGCCTGACAGACGGAGTTTGATTGTGCCTCTTGAAGAAACCTTTTTTCATCGCCTTGCGGATCAGACCATCGAAACCATCTCTGATGTTGTTGATGATGCAATCGGTGACAAGATTGACGTTGATCTGGAAGCCGGTATTTTAACGATCGAACTCGATTCGGGTGAACAGTTTATCATTAACAAACACGCCCTTAACCGTCAGATCTGGATGTCCTCACCCGTAAGCGGTGCCAGCCATTATGATTATGACGAAGACACCGAAAGCTGGCGCTCCACCCGGGGGGCCACAACCTTGCACGAACAGCTTGCTGCCGATCTTGCCGTTAAGACCGGGCACAAGATCGCGCTGGACTAAATCCTTGGTCCGGCGTTTTCCTGTCGATATTACAGAACTGGAATATTGCCGTGGCGACCTCTCCGCGAAAGTCCCCCCGCCTCGAAGATCGTGATCGAAGCCGGGATCTCTCCTCTTTGCGGGCTATTGTGCCCTTTATTAAACCCTATAAATTACAAATAGCTGGTGCCTCCCTTGCCCTGATTGTGGCGTCGGGTACGGTTTTGGCTTTGGGTAACGGGTTGCGTTTTCTGGTCGACAAGGGCTTTGCCGATGGCAATGGCGGCCTTCTTGACCAGGCGTTATTTGTGCTTTTAGGCTTCACCATTCTGATGGCGCTTGCCAGTTATTCCCGATTCTATCTGGTTTCCTGGATCGGGGAACGCGTTGTCGCCGACATTCGCCGGGCGATTTATGCTCACATCATTCGTCTTGATCCCGGCTTTTTTGAAGTCACCCGCACCGGCGAGGTGTTGTCACGCCTGACAACCGACACTTCCCTGTTGCAGGTGGTTATCGGTTCCAGTGTTTCTATTGCGCTTCGCAATATTCTTATGTTCGTCGGCGGCCTGGCGATGTTGGCCATTACCAGCCCCAAATTGACGGCTCTTGTCTTGCTGGTCGTGCCGTTAGTGGTGGTGCCGATCATTTTTTATGGTCGCAAGGTGCGTCGTCTGTCGCGGGACTCGCAAGATCGCATCGCCGATGTCAGTGCTTTTTCCGAAGAATCGATCAATGCACTGCGCACGGTGCAGGCCTATACCCACGAAGAAATCGAAAGCAATCGCTTTAACGGGTATGTTGAAGGGGCGTTTAAAACCTCTATTTCACGTATTTCCGCCCGTGCCCTGTTGACCGCCGTGGTCATTATTATGGTGTTTGGTGCGGTTGGCGTTATTTTGTGGATCGGCGGGCATGATGTGCTGAATGGCACGATTTCCGCCGGGGAACTTTCGGCCTTTGTGTTTTATGCGGTTGTGGTGGCCGGTTCTGTCGGTGCCATCAGCGAAGTCATTGGTGATTTGCAGCGTGCCGCCGGTGCCGCCGAACGGCTGGTGGCCCTGTTACATACCCGGCCTGGCATTGCGGCCCCGGCCAATGCGGTGGCCATGCCAGACCGCCCGCAGGGTAATGTCCGGTTTGAAAATGTTACCTTCCATTACCCCGCCCGGCCTGATCGTTCCGCCCTGACCGGTTTTTCGCTTGATGTTCATGCAGGGGAAACTGTGGCGCTGGTTGGCCCGTCCGGTGCGGGTAAAACCACTGTTTTCCAATTGCTGCTGCGGTTTTACGACCCGGCTTCGGGGCTGATTTCGCTTGATGGTGTTGATATTCGACAGGCTGATCCCATTGCTGTGCGTGAACGTTTGGGGCTGGTTGCGCAGGACCCGGTTATTTTTGCTGCCAACGCCTGGGAAAACATTCGTTACGGGCGCCCCGATGCTTCAGACGCCGATGTAAGGGCTGCGGCCGATGCAGCCCATGCCAGCGAGTTTTTGGATCGTTTACCCGACGGGTTTAAAACCTTTCTGGGGGAAAAGGGTGTTCGTCTTTCCGGTGGTCAACGCCAGCGTATTGCCATTGCCCGTGCCATTTTGCGTAACCCGTCTGTGTTGCTGCTTGACGAAGCCACCAGCGCGCTGGATGCCGAAAGCGAACAGGTGGTGCAAAAGGCGCTTGAAACCATCATGAAGTCGCGCACAACACTGGTCATTGCACATCGTCTGTCGACAGTGCTGCACGCAGACCGTATCGCTGTGATTGACGATGGACAACTGGTCGCTATTGGCTCGCACCATGAATTGCTTGAAACCAGCCCGCTTTATGCCCGCCTGGCCAAACTGCAATTCGAACGCGATGCAGCTTGATAGTCTGGCCTGTTGCATTGTGTACCGATAGGCTTCTTTATTCGGGCATTATATAATTATCAAGACAACGCCGGAGATTTCATTGAAACCTCCGGCGTTTGTTTGTGTGTGACTGCGAATCGCGATGACATTTTGGGGGCTACAGCTTGGTGTCCGGGGTATCTGGCGAAGTTGGCCCCGGGCTATAGCCCCATGCGGTCGGCAAGTTCATGCCATTTCATGATCGCAGGTAAAAACCAAGGATTGCCATAATAAAACGGGCGTCCCTTAAACGGGTAATCCTCGAATGTGGTGCGGCCTTCGGCAAGGCCCATAACTTTTTGGGCGATTTTGCGCCCGAAATAGTTTGACCGGCCAACCCCGGATCCACAATAGCCCATGGCATAATGCAGGCCATCAAGCTCGCCAATATGGGGCACATGATCGAAGGTGTAGGCAACCAGCCCAGACCATGCGTAATCGATTTTTGCAGTTTGAAGCTGGGGAAATAACCGAACCATAAAATTACGCAAATAGTGTGAATAAAGGTCGGGCCGGTCCCCGCGTCCAAAGGCACGCCCGCCAAACAGGATGCGCTTGCCATCGGGCGAGGGGCGATAATAGGCTGAAAGTCTTTCGGTGCTGCCGTGGCAACGCAATTTGGGCGAAACAGAACGGATAACAGCCTCTGGCAGTTCCTCTGTTGCGATGATGGCCGAGCGAATAGGGATCAAACGCCGCTTGAATTGTGAAAATGCGCCACCGGTATAGCCGTTGGTGGCGATAATGACATGCCCGGCTTTGATTTCGCCGTTGTCAAAGCGAACGGTAAATTTCCCGTTTTGCTTTTCAACATGACGCACGGGCGTTTGTTCAACCAGCATCGCACCGTCTTTTTGGGCAATTTGGCATAATCCACGAAACAGCTTTGCCGGTTGCACGGCACCGTCGGTTGGGTAAACCAGCCCGCCATAATAACGGTTGCTGCCAACTTCCTGCATCTGTTCGTTACGGCTGACTTCAATTGCCGGGAAATCGACAATTTTTGCCAGTTCGTTTGCCTGTTCAACCAGCCCGGCATAATGTGATGGATGGCTGGCACCGCGAAACCGCCCGCATATTTGCAGGTCACAATCAATTTGTTCGTCCCGGATAAATTTTACCAGCCAGTCAAACGCGACCAGGCTTTCCTTGATCGAGGCATGAACCTGATCGCGCCCGTAATGGCGTTCCAACCCGTTAACACCCAGTTTGCTAAAACTTGGTCCCAGCATTCCACCGGTGCGGGTGCTTGCACCGCTGCCTAAATGTCCCGCTTCAAACAGGGCAACCTTTAAACCGGCACGGATCAGGGTTATGGCCGCGGACAAGCCGGTAAAACCGCCACCGACAATAACCACGTCGACAGAAGCGGGAAGATCCTGGTGTTGAAATGTCGCGGGTGCAGCCTTGATCGACGTATCTTCAAGCCAATAAGGCGCATGGGTGTAATTCGATGAATGTTTTGCCAACATTTCGATCATTTTCCGTTCTTTTGACGTGGTTGTTTTTGCAGGCTGCGATCAGCTAAAGGATATGGTCGAGAAATTCCTTCGTGCGGTCCCATTGCGGATTGAGCAAAACCTGTTCGGGCGGTCCGACTTCGACAATTTCGCCATCCTCCATAAAGACGACGCGGTCGGCGACCTGGCGGGCGAATTGCATTTCGTGGGTTACGCACACCATCGTCATGCCTGTTTTGGCAAGGTTAACCATCACATCAAGCACTTCCTTGACCATTTCCGGGTCAAGTGCGGATGTCGGTTCGTCAAACAGCATGATTTTCGGTTCCATCGCCAGGGACCGGGAAATGGCAACGCGCTGTTGCTGCCCACCCGAAATTTGCCCGGGAAAGCGATCTGCGAGATTGGCAATTCCAATCCGTTCGAGCAAACTCATGGCGATGTCGCGGGCTTCGCTGTCGCTTTTTTTACGAAGCCATGTCAGGCCCAAAGTGCAGTTTTGCAATACACTTAAATGGGGGAACAGGTTAAAGCTTTGAAAGACCATGCCGATGGTCTGATGAATATAACGGTCACTTTGGGGATTGCGCTGCAATGTGTGACCAAATACCGAAACCTCGCCTTCCTGATATTCTTCAAGATGGTTAAGGCACCGGATCAGTGTTGATTTTCCTGATCCTGAGGGGCCACACACCACCATGATCTCGCTTTCCGCAATATCAAGCGATATGTCGCGCAAAACGTGATGGGCACCATACCATTTGTTAAGTCCGCTAATTTCGATTGCGCGGCCATGGGGCTCCGGGGTGGTCGCCGAACGGTTCTGCAAAGTCATGAGCGATCCACCTTCAGGCGTTTTTCAAGGTTAAGACTGTATTGCGACATGCTGTAGCAAAGGACAAAAAACAGGATCGAGATCATGGCAATGGGTTCGGTATGCAGCCCGATCCAGTCCTTGTCGTTTGATATGTTGCGCGCCATCAGCATGATGTCGAACAGCCCGATAATGGATACCAGCGTGGTATCTTTTAAAATGCTGATGAACGATGTCATGATATTGGGGATCATAAGTCGCAATGCCTGGGGCAATACAATAAGCAGCATGGTGAACCAGTATCCCAGGCCAAGCGCCTGTGCCGCTTCATATTGCCCGCGTGGAATGGCTTGCAAACCGCCACGGATATTTTCCGCCATATAAGCCCCGGCAAAAATGCACACAGCAAACAGAACCTGCGACAGCTTGTTGAGTTCCATATCACTGGGCAGAAAAATCGGTAACAGCGTTACAGCCATAAACAAGACCGTAATCAGGGGAACGGCACGCACAAGCTCGATCACCAAAAGCGATAACCAGTGAACAACCGGCAATGTCGATTGGCGCCCCAGTGCCAGGATTACCCCAATGGGGATGGACATGGTAATGGCGAAGGTGGCGATGATCAGGGTCAGGAACAGTCCGCCCCACCGTTCGATTGCCACGGGTTGCAATTGCACCTGCGAAAGAACAGCCGCCGCAGGCAGGCTAAGGACGAGCCACACAAAAACCAGGCACAGGGGCTGTGACCAGCGGTTAAACAGACGCGATGCCAGCGGTTGAAACATTTCGCAAAGATGCGGTTTGTTTAAAATCGCCAGAAGCCAGTTTGCATACAGCAATATGAAAAAGCCACTTGCAAGGCAGGTCAGAACGCCATGAAATACTCCGATATCGACCCCGAAGGTGCCACCCAGAAACAGATAGGCGCCGAAAAACGGATATAATCCGATCCATGACAGCAAGATAAAGTTGCGATAGGCAATTTTCTGACAGCTCAGCGGGAAAAGCCACATTACGGCAAGGATGAAGCCAAGATTGATCCGCCATTGCTGGTCTGCTGGGTAGCGGCCATAAATCAGCCCGTTAAACCAGCTTATCACGCCGGCCCAGCATGCCCCCTCCGAGCTGATATTCATGCATTCGCGCCGGGTGCTGGCATGCCACACGGCATTAAACACAGCCCAGTCAAGGGCCGCGCTGATAACATACCAGCCCAGAACTACAACCGAGATTGTCAGTATGCTGTTGCCGATGGTGTTGAAACAGCGGCTGTGAATGCGCCGGATGATGGTTTGATCATTTTGGGTTGGCAGACGTGCAGGTTTCGCAACGAACTGTTTTAGCCCGGTTTTGTTGCTCATTTATCTGACCTTATACTGCACGTGGGCGTTATAGCGGTTCAGCAAATAGGAAATGCTCAGGCTGACCACGATGTAAAAACCCATAACCATTGATATGATTTCAATGGCGCGCCCTGTCTGATTGATCGAGGTCTGCATAAAAACCGACACGATTTCGGGAAACCCAATCGCAACCGCAAGCGATGAATCCTTCACGGCAACCAGCCACGAATTTGCCAAAGGCGGAATAATGGCTCGTACCGCCTGGGGGATCAGCACAAGGCGCAGGGTTTGATACCGGGAAAAACCGATTGTTGCGGCAGCTTCGTGTTGCCCCTTGTCAATGGATTGCATCCCCGCGCGAACTGTTTCGGCAATTGCCGCCGACCGGTAAACCGTCATGGCAACAAAGGCGGCACCGAACGCAGCCGGAATATATTGCCCGCCTTCAAGGTTAAATCCGTCAAGGGCAGGGACCGACCAGGTTAAAAACCGGCCTAGGACAACGATGCAGGCGATCAGTAAAGCAGCCCAGCATCCCCAACCGGCCATAACGGCCCGGGATTTTTGTGAGCGGCTATCATTGCCCGATCGGGCAAGTTGCCGCAAAAACCAACCGCCAAGCACAAAGGCACATACCGCAATAACAAACCATATGGCAGGAATATCTGACTGTGCGGTGGGGAAATAGAACCCGCGATTGTTGAGGAAAAAGACATCGCCAAAGGCAAATCCCTTGCGCGGGGGTGGCAGTGCCGAAAAAACCGCAGTGAACCAGAAAATAATCTGAATCAGCAATGGCACATTTCGAACAACCTCGACATAACAACGTGCTAGTTGTGCGACCAGCGGGTTATGCGACAGGCGAAGAATACCAACAATAGTGCCGATCAGGGTGCCAAACACGATAACCGCCGCCGATAATACCAGCGTATTGGTAATGCCCACTAAAAAGACCCGCCAGTAACTCATACCGGGGTCATAGGGAATAAGGCTCCAGCTAATATCGAACCCTGCGGTCGCGGTTAAAAAATCAAAACCGAAAACCATGCCCAGTCGGTCAAGGTTATGGGCTGCATTTGAAAACAGATAAAGAAAAAGCAAAAGCACAAGGAAAAGAACCGCGCCCTGAATAAGGCCCGCGCGTGTTGCATCTTTATTTAAAAAAGTAACCAGCGGGCGATGCCCTGCCAGCTTGGGGGCAGAACGCACCGGCGGGGATTTGTGCGGCTTTTGTATCGGGGTGGGGATCATGCCGGGAAACCGAACCTTGAAAGGTTTGAAACAGGCAGGCCCGAAGACCTGCCTGAAATGCAAGGACCAATGCGTATTAACGGAAAGACTTGGCGTACATCAGCCCGCCATCCTGCCACAAGGCGTTGAGTGTGCCTTTACGTTCAAGGCCCAGAACACTGTCGGGGCCGACATTGCGGGCATAAATTTCACCATAATTGCCAACGGCCTTGATCACTTGATATGCCCAGTCCGGCGACAGTCCAAGTCCGGTATTCAGGTCGCCTTCTGTGCCAAGGATACGGCGAACAACCGGGCTGGCCGAATTGTTTTTCATCTCATCGACATTGGCCGATGTGATGCCATATTCTTCGGCCGCAACCATTGCTTCAAAGGTCCATTTTACAATGTTGGCCCATTCGCTGTCATTCTGGGTGACGGCAAAGGACAGGGCTTCTTTTGAAATGGTTTCGGGCAGGACAACATAATCGTCCGGGTTTGGTGCGGCGGAACGTTGTGCCGCCAGGCCCGATTTGTCATTGGTCAGGGCATCGCAGTTTTCATTGAAAAATGCGGTATTACGAACTGCCGAATCATCAAATACCACGGTTTTAAGGTCCAGTCCGTGGGTGCGGCTGTAATCGGCAAGGTTCAATTCGCTTGATGTCCCGGTAAGAACACAAACCGTTGCCCCTTTCAGGTCTTTAACCGAATTCACGCCCAGATCCTTGCGCACCATGAAACCCTGGCCGTCGTAAAAATAGGTTTCAAGAAAGTCCAGGCCCTGGCTGGTGTCGCGCGACAGTGTCCAGGTCATGCCTTTGGACAGCATGTCGCCTTCGCCACTTTTGATAGACGTAAAACTTTGTGCCCATTGAACCGGCATGAATTTTACTTTTGACGCGTCACCAAACACGGCGGCGGCAACGCCGCGGCACATGTCAATGTCCATGCCCTGCCATTCGCCGTCTTTATCAAGGCTGTAAAATCCGGGAAAGGAATTGCCAATCACACAGCTCAGATAACCGCGATCTTTTACCTGTTGCAGGGTGCTGGTGCGTTCCTGTGCCATGGCCGACGAACTCGTTGCGACTTGCATCACAAAAATTGCGGTCCCCGCAGCCACAATTGACTTCACTTTATTCATTTTGAATCCCTGTTTTAAAAATTCTTGTTCATTGGGCGTTCGCCGCAGAAGCATATTCCCAGACTGAAACAGTGCAATTTGGTATCGCACTTTTTTTGTTTTTGCTGCGCTCTGATCCAACGCCTGATCTGATGCTAGTTTAAGTATTTGAATAATGATATTGAATGTTTTTAATGAGGTTATAACTTTGAGTTATGTTGATGAATGTTAAACGTTTGCGGATTTTTCACGAGGTTTTTGTCACCGGCAGTATCACCCGGGCCGCCGAAAGAAGTTTCGTTAGCCAGCCCGCTGCCAGCAAAATGCTGACCAATCTCGAAAACGATATTGGCTACAGGTTGTTTGCTCGCAGTAATGGCAAACTGATCCCGACAGACGAGGCCCATTTCCTTCATGACGAAGTTTATACCTTGCTTCAGAGCCTTAATCATCTTGATGACAGCCTGAAAGCGGCAAAAAACAACAAGGCTGGCCGGTTGCGTATTTGCAGCATTTTTGGCCCGTCTTACCGGTTCCTGCCCGAATTGATTGCACGGTACTTAAAACAACATCCGGGTGTACAGGTCAGTTTGCATCAGGCGGGGTGTTCGGTGATTCGTCAGGGAATATCAACCGGCCAATATCAGATCGGGCTTGTCGATAAATCGCAAAGTTCTTTCAGCCATGAATCGGTAGCGATGGATTTGTTATGTCATTGTGCGATTCACAAGGATCATCCGGCAGCACATCACGACGCCCTGACACCCGAGATTATAGCCGATTCTCCCTGGGTCACTCTTGATTCTGAAAACGCGACAACAAAGGCCCTAAAAAGGATTTATGCTGATCGCGGGCTTGTTTTCAATCGGGCGGTCGAGGTTCATACAACGGTTCATGCGTTGTCGTTTGTTAATCTCGGGGTCGGGGTGGCATTGGTCGATGCGCTAAATTGCCGGTTGTTCGCAGACTCATTTAACCTGTCCAATGTCAGGCTTTTGCCTTTTCGTCCGCAAATTCTTGAACCGCTAGAGGTCATCACCTCGAATGTGCATCCATTATCAGGTGTTGCACGCGAATTTTATGATGTGATGTTGGGCGAACTTCAGGCGTTTTCCCAGTGATCGGTTTCCTGTGCCCGGTACTGATATATTCCTCGAAATTTTGGAAAGACGTTCAAAAAGAAAACCCTGCCAGGGGGAACTGGCAGGGTTCGAAAGAATGACAAATCGTTAAATCGTTTTAGTCGGCACTGGCAACCTTCGCACCTTCGATCGACAATTGGGCATATTGCTTTTGCAACTGCTCCGAATTGTTGCGAAAACGGTCAAGTTCCTTCCCGGTCAGGGTCCGGCCGCTCGGCATTTTCACGCTGATCGGGTTAACCTGATGGGCTGCTTTCAGAATTTCAAAATGCAGGTGCGGCCCGGTGGCGCTACCTGTCATGCCGACATAACCAATGACATCGCCCTGTTTGACGCGTGATCCGGTATGAAGTCCCTTGGCAAACCGTGCCATGTGGCCATAGGCGGTTTCATAGGTGCTGTTATGGCGCAGGCGAATATAATTGCCATAGCCGCCAACCTTGCCAATGCGTTCAATGGTGCCGTTACCGGCGGCAAAAATCGGGGTACCGGTCGGGGCGGCAAAGTCCACACCCTGATGCATGCGGCTATATCCCAGAATCGGGTGTTTGCGCATCCCGAACCCGGATGACAGGCGCGCCCCATTTACTGGGGTCCGCATCAGCGCACGCCGGAACGATTCGCCCTTTTCGTTGTAAAAGTCCTGATTGCCATCACTGTCGGTATAGGAATACAGGCGATAATCAGTGCCACGAATATTCATGCTGGCATAAACGATATCCCCGTGACGAACCAGGTCGCCTTTGGGGTTTTTCATGTCGTCATACATGACTTCAAAGCTGTCGCCAGGCTGAATATCGCGCTGAAAGTCGACGTCATAGCTATAAAGCTTGATCATTTCCATCAGAACCGACAACGGCATGCCGTTCTTTTCTGCGGCCATAAACAGGCTTTGGTCAATGGTGCCGCTGGTCGCATTGGGTGAACTAACCAGTTCTACCTTGTCGGTCGAGGCGCTAAAACCGTCATCGGTGCGTGATACCGAAACGATGGTTTCCGCGTCGGGCTGAAAGCGCAAGGTATCAAGAAGATCCCCGGTGTCGCCGCTGATTTCGCTGGCATAAACCAGGTCAAATTCCTGACCGGCGCGTAATTTGCGCGGGTTATAAACATCGCGCAAAGCCTCAATGGCCTCAAAGGCAACCGACCGCTCAAGTCCGGCCCCGGTCAGAACCGCCATCAGGTTCGATCCCTTTTCAAGCACAACAGTGTCCTGCCGTGATGAATTATCCGAATTTTTTTGGGAACCTTCATCCACGGGAACCGTTTCCGTAACAGAAGCAATTTCCCGTGTGGTCTGGTGCTTCGGTGACATTGCCGGTTTTGGCATGGTCGTGGTTTCTGCTGCATAGGCAGAAAGCGGACTATGGTGTCCCTGTTGTGCGTCAGAAAGAATATAGCCGGTTGTCCCGCCAATGATGGCCGCAAGCGCAGCAAACGATACGATTTGTCTTCCGGCCATCGCCGTAGATCTCCCCTGTCATCAAAAATGCAGTGTACCCAACGAGTTGCTCTTTTTGGCAACATCGGCGGAAATGTTATACAAAACGGCAGGCAATTATGAAACCCCAATTACCGGGTTTTGTATTTGAAGGTGCCAAAAGCAGTGTGCCAGCAGGAAGGTTTAAGAAGTATTGAGGCTCGCTGAATATCCTGCTGAAAATTCTGTTGCTGGCGGGCGCCATCTGCCCGGCGACAATGGCAGGAAAATGGCAATGATTTAACGATCTGAAATGGTCGTCTTTTTATCGCAATAACCTTGTTGCCTTTCCATCATGCAGCACCGCATCGCACCTTGGGTCATTAAGCGAAGGGGGCTCTCTATATATATGTGAAAATCATCAGGTCTCTCATCTGCATGATATGTTGCAGTTTCTCTCTTGTTAATATGCCTGTTGCTTTGACATCGCCCTGATCTCGATCAGATGTGTGATGTTTGTTGTCCAACTGGCTTTTGCTGCCTTCATTTCGGGGTAAATTGGCGTCTTTGATCCGTAATTTCCCCATCTCGGCCTAAGGTTACCCCGCATAAATGGCGTGTTTACCGCGTCGTAGCAGGTCGGTTTCGCGCTGTGCGGGAGGGGTGGTTGTCGACATTCCCTCTTGGGTTATCCTTCTGCCTGCCAAGCGCAGTTTTTTCCAAAAAACGTGATTTTTGTTTAAAAAAGGTGTTTACAGGTGGCGGACTGGGGCCTATAACCCGCCTCCACCGACGGGGTGCGGCGCTGGTTACTAGGGCGACGCGGACTGGTCGGGGCGGGGATTTTCCCCGGAGTTCTTTGACATTGTTGATCAGTAGGAAGGGATGCGCGGGCGGCGTTATGGCGCTACAGTCTGTGCATCCTGGAGACGACGGACCTTTTGGTTTGTTGGGGTTTTGGCCTCAATTGATTG